>NZ_VMSG01000022.1 GCF_007713465.1 Pseudomonas sp. H3(2019)
GAAGTATCCGATCAAAAATAAAAATGCCAGTCAGCTTAACTGACTGGCATTAGCCTAATCAGGCTGCTTTTTTTGTTTGGGGAAGAGGTATCGCTGATAAACCAGCTCCCCATGTCGGTGCTTGTTCAACGCCTTTTTATCGCAGTTCATGAAGTTCCAAAGAACGTGCCCATGCTCAACATGGATCACCACCAGCATCTGGTACTTTGTGTCGTAAGCGCCAATGAATGCGAGACGATAAGACCCGTCGCTGTAGGAAACTCGCCAAATTTCCAATGGACTTCGCACCGTATCCACAGCAAATCCGGTGAAACGTTCTCGAGCGTTTGGGCGTTTTTCTACAATGTGTGAAAGATACTGACGCCGAACCGTCACCGGAACATACGGCGTTTCGATCAACACAGCGTCAACCCCTTCCTGCAATCCAAAACTCAACGCTACCTGCTCCAGAGCGGTATCGAAATCGATAGCGCCAGGTAGTTCCTGCACTGAGCGAACCGCAAGGGCCACCGTAATATCTCGAATATCAGGTAAGCCAAGGTCCTTCCAGTTTTCCTGGTCTGGAGTTTCCTTCACTCCCTGCACATTCATTCGACCATCTCTCTAGGCATCAATCGATATTTCAGCCAGTTGAGTAGTCGATGGAAATCAGCCGGATCTCCATTTCCTTGGAGAGACGTCCGACATTCGTGAAGGGCGCTGCTGATCAAATATCATTTTTTTTCATGGGGCGAAAAAAAGCCCCGAATCATTCGGGGCTTTCTCATTTCGGCCTTGTATCAGGCCTCAACCACGCAGCCGATCATCAGAAAATATTGATCGGGTAATCCACAAACACACGGACTTCGTTGCCGCTGACGTTGTAGTCGCTGGATTTTTGCGACACACGCAGGACCGAACTGCGCACTTTCACACTCAGGTCTTTGGCCGGGCCGCTTTGGACCACGTACTTGAACTGGTTGAAAATTTCGCGCTCGGTGCCGCCGGTGCTGGTGGCAGTGGTGATGTTGTCGCCACGCACGTACGCCACGTTGTAGGTCAGGCCTGGAACGCCGAAAGCGCCGAAGTCGAGGCCGTAGCCCAGCTGCCAGCTGCGTTCGTCTTCAGCGTTGAAGTCGGACCAGTAGGAGTTGGCGAGGTAGATGGTGTTGCCACCGTCACCGACACGACTGTGATCGTTCTGGTAGCCACCGTACGGGTAGCCGAGGTTGCTGTCACCGGTGCTGCGCTGGTGCGCAAGGGTGAACGAGTGCGGGCCGGTGACGAAGGTCGCCGCCAGGCTCCAGATTTTGTTGTCCTGGCCTTCGGTGTCATGTTCCAGAGCGTAAGACTTGTCCAGCTTGGTCTGGTAGCCGTTGAAGTCCAGGGTCAGGGACTGATCGGTGGCCAGCGGGAACACGTAGTTCAGGTTCACGTACTGTTTCTTCAGGACGTCTTCGACATTGGACGCGTAGAACGCACCTTTGAACTGTTCGGTGAACTGGTAGCGACCGCCCAAGACGTTGATCGATTTCAGGCCACCGCTGTCACGACCTTCGGCGCTCTTGCGCGACTCGGCGGTGAAACGGCCAGCGTTCAGCTCCAGGCCTTTGATCTCCTTGGAGGTGATCAAGGTGCCGGTGTAGCTTTCAGGTAGCAGACGGGCGTTGTCGTAGTTCAGCACCGGCAGCTCCGGCATCTGGTCGCCGTAGGTCAACACGGTGTTGGACAGACGGAATTTTACCGCCGCGCCAGCCTTGGCCAGATCATCGGCTGCTTCGCCGCTGTCGCCTTGCTTGAAGAAGTCGATACCACCGGCGCCGCTACGACCCTTGCCGCCATCGAGGCGCAGAGCGTACAGACCAAAAGCATCAACGCCGACACCCACGGTCCCTTGAGTGAAACCCGAGGAGAAGGTGCCGATGGCAGCCTGGCCCCATTCGGCCTTGTCTGGGTTACCGTCCTTGTAATCGCGATTGATGTAGGCGTTGCGCAACAGCACTTTCAGGCTGCTGTCTTCAACAAAACCTTTGGACTCAGCTTGGTCATTTGCCATGGCTTGAGTCGCGCTAAAAATCCCCAGAGCGATCAGACCGATCCGCATGTTCAACATGTTATTTTCCTTATTACGGGTTGATACGCGCTGTGACCGGTGGCTGAAATGGCTGCTATGGCGCTCTTTTTTCATTCCAAAACAAAAGGCCCGCCCACGCAAAAGCGAGGCAGGCCCTTATTATTTTTTGGAGTCGTGGCGGTTGGCCACAGGCGTGGGGGCAAATCCTAGCCGCGCCCCTCAGCATGTGTCAATTTCGTTAATCATCTGTGATTAGGCGAAAATCGTCTAAGAACTTACTGGTCAGCGATCGCCAATTGCACGGTGTGGCTGTCTACAAACTGCTCAAAATGGGTGACTTTACCGTTCGCCAGAGTCCACAAATGCGCGACTCGAGCGTTCATCGGACGGCCCGTGGCCTTGTAGATTCCACTGTAGTTTCCGTAGGCAAACACCTTGTCATCCTGCGCGACATAGCTCTCGACCTTGAACTTAAAATTTTCCCATTCAGTGCCCAGACGTTTGAAGACATTCTCGACGATGGCGTCGAAACCGACGTAGGTTCCAGCGTAGGGAAACCCTGCAGCTTCGGTCCATTGCGCATCGGCAGCCAACGCGGCGGCGGTGTTGCGTGCGTTTTCCTGGGAGTTGGCACCTTCGTAGGTGCTTTTGATCAAGCTCAGGTTATCCATGGGTCGCTCCGCGTAGTCGATGAGATTAGTGAGCACAACCGTCCAGGCCACAGGCCTGAACCGGGGAAACGGTTTCGCTTACTTGGGTGGCTACCGATTGGCTCAACCAGGCAGCAAAAGCTTCAGGCTTACCAAGCCATGGGCTGATGTCGACCACGGTGAATTGACCGTCCTGCTCCAGCACCAATGTCGGGAAGCCCTGGCCGCCAACCTGCGCCAATAGTGCACGGCTTTTTTTGATGTGGTCCTGGGTTTCGTTCGCCAATGCGTCCTTGAACTCGCGCTTGAAGGACTCAACTTCCAGGCCAATCGACACGGCAAGTTCCAGCAACACTGCCTCATCGGCAATCCGCCGACCTTCCACATAGTGCGCGCTCTGCAAACGCCCCAGCAGTTCCAGCCCACGTCTGGCGAGTTGCTCAGCCGTCAGTACGGCAGCAATCGGTGGCGCGGAATCAAACACGGCGGTGTGATCGCGCAACAGGCCTTCGAAATACGCTTCACCAAACGGCTGCCCGGTGTACTCGGCGATGCGTCGGTCGTGAGGCATCACGTAATCACGCAGTTGAGGCGAAACCGTTTGCCGGTTGGCGCCAGTCATCATGCCGCCGCCATGGGCGATCACCGGCAAAACTACTTGCGCCGCTTGCACCAATGGCTTGGCACCGTAGCACCAGCCGCACAGTGGGTCGTAGATGTAATGAAGGGTCGCGGTAGACATGGAAAGCTCCAGCAAAGTCGTAGGAATTCGATGCCGGCAGACTATTCCTCTGTCGATGAACGAAAAACGCCGGATTAGCTTTTAGTCTGTTTCGCAGATCGGTCAAATGTTCAGTTTGGGCCACTGAAGGCTGGAGCAATCTGGACCCCGCTGTTTTCAAGGGCAAAAAAAAGCGCTGCCATCCGGACAGCGCTTTACCAATCCTTTGCTTTCTATCCTTCTATCACATCCCACAAGGCTTCAAGTTCTGCCTCACTGAATAAACCAGCGGGATAACGCTCGATCATCATCCTGCGCGGGTCAGGTTCTCTGACCTGTCGCGTTCCGTTGGATTTCAACCATTGCGCCAGCACCTGAAGCGATTCGCCATTCATTGCCAAGGGATGCGATGTCCGCTCGCTGACCATATTCATTTCCGGCGCTCTCTCCTGGTTTGTGAGCGGCTAACTTATCCAAGGTTTATGACAGAACAACGCGGTTCTACATTCCCGAGAATTGCTCTCAAACAGATACAAGAGCTATGCCAAAGTGACTGCCAGGTCGGCATGTGGACGTAAAAAAACCCGCAACCCATAGGAGCTGCGGGCTAGATAGGGGGGGGCACTCACATGAACCGGATATAACACGAAGCAATCCAGTGCCACCGATTGTTACAACTTCACTCAACCTTTGTGCGGTGCCGGCTGTTGTTGGGTAAGGCAATGAATATTGCCGCCACCCAGTAACAGTTCACGCCCCGGCACCATCACCACTTCGTGCTGCGGGAACAGGTTCTGGAGGATTTCCTTGGCTTGCGCGTCCAGCGGATCGTCAAAGCTCGGCGCAATGATGCCGCCGTTGACGATCAGGAAGTTCACGTAGGAACCGGCCAGGCGCACTGAAGGGTTACGTTCCTGGGTACCGTCCACCGGGTCGACACCGGCGCACTCTTCCTCGGTCGCATAAAGCGGCCCCGGAATCGGCATTTTGTGCACCGTAAATGGGCGGCCCTTGGCGTCTTTGCTGCTTTGCAGCACCTTCATTGCAGCCTGGCAACGCGGGTAGTTCGGATCCTGCGGATCGTCGGTCCAGGCCAGCAGCACTTCACCGGGACGCACGTAGCAGCAGAAGTTATCCACATGACCGTCGGTTTCGTCGTTGAACAAACCGTCCGGCAGCCAGATGATTTTATCCACAGCCAGCTGTGCGCTGAGTACCGCTTCGATGTCGGCACGGCTCAGGTGCGGATTGCGATTGCGGTTCAACAGGCACTCTTCGGTAGTGATCAGCGTGCCTTCGCCATCGACGTGGATCGAACCGCCTTCGAGCACGAAACCCTCGGTGCGGTAACGCGGGCTGCGCTCGATCTCGAGGATCTTGCCGGCCACTTGCGAGTCACGATTCCACGGCGAATACAGACCGCCATCAAAGCCGCCCCAGGCGTTGAAGTCCCAGTCGACACCACGGACTTCGCCGCTGTTATTGATGACGAAGGTCGGGCCGGTATCACGGACCCAAGCGTCGTCGCTGGACATCTCGACGAGGCGGATATTCGGCACGTCCAGGCGCGCCCGGGCGTTTTCGTACTGGGCCGCCGATACGGCAACGGTCACCGGTTCAAAACGCGCGATGGCCTTGGCCACCGCAACGTGAGCGGCTTGCGCCGGCTTGCCACCCAGGCGCCAGTTGTCCGGGCGCTCCGGCCAGACCATCCAGGTCTGGGTTTGGGTCGCCCACTCGGCAGGCATGTAAAAACCGTCAGCGCGGGGTGTGCTGTACAAAGTAGTCATAGCGATCAGGACTCCAGGGAACCGTCGAGGGTTTTGATTGCGCCGTACAGGTTCGGGCGACGATCACGGAACGAACCCCAAGCGCTGCGGATGTGCTCCAGCTCGTCGAGGTCGAAGCTCTGAACCAGTACGCCTTCTTCGGTTTCGTTGAGCTCCTGGACTTTCTCGCCGAATTGGTTGGCGATGAACGACGAGCCGTAGAAGGTGATGTCGTAGCCGTCCTGCTCTTCATTGCCGATGCGGTTGCTGGCAATCAGCGGCATCAGGTTGGCACCGGCATGGCCTTGTTGGACGCGCTGCCAGTGATCGCGGGACGAAATGGTCTTGTCGTGCGGTTCGCTGCCGATGGCGGTTGGGTAGAACAGGATTTCCGCGCCTTGCAACGCCATGCTGCGGGCGCATTCCGGGAACCACTGATCCCAGCATATGCCCACGCCGATTTTCGCGTAACGGGTGTTCCAGACTTTGAAGCCGGTATCGCCCGGGTTGAAGTAGTACTTTTCATGGTAGCCAGGACCGTCCGGGATGTGGCTTTTACGATAAATCCCGAGGTTGCTGCCATCGGCATCGATGATCGCGATGCTGTTGAAGCGTGCGCGGCCTGCCAGTTCGAAGAAGCTGATCGGCAGCACGACGTGCAGTTCTTTGGCGACTTTCTGGAAGTGCTTGATGGCCACGTTGTCTTCAACCGAAGTGGCCAGTTGCAGGTAGTCCGGATTCGGCTTCTGGCAGAAGTACGGGGTCTCGAACAATTCCTGGATCAGGATGATCTGTGCGCCTTTGGCTGCGGCCTCACGGACCAGCTTCTCAGCGGTCTCGATGTTGGCTTCAAGGTCCCAGGAACAAGCCATCTGGGTAGCGGCGACGGTAACGATACGGCTCATGAATCATCTCCCGGGCGGGTTCAGGGGGTCGATTGTGGCATTGACCAATGACAGAAATGGGAACGGCCAGGCGCGGTGATGCACGCCGTGACGTTAGGCGACTTTATAACCGATAAAAATCGGCCTTAAAAGCAAAAATCATTCACCACATCGAAAATACTTTATAAAAACCCGATAACAATCGAACTTAATGCAATCCCTGTGGGAGCGAGCTTGCTCGCGCCCACCGGAGGAGTGTGTTCAGAGGCCTTCGTCCAGCACCTTCGACAAGGTATCGACAAAGAAATCCACGCTGTGTCGCGTGGTCACCATCGGTGGTTTGATCTTGAGGATGTTCAGGTAATCGCCGGTCGGCTGCATGAAAATGCCCAATTCGCGCAGGCGGTCGCACAACACGGTGGTTTCTTCCGTGGCCGGTTCCAGGGTTTCGCGGTTGCGAATCAGCTCCACACCCAGATAGAAGCCAGAGCCATGCACCGCGCCCACCAACGGATGGCGGTCGATCAACGCCTCAAGCCGCTCCTTGAAATACCCGCCAACGATCCGGGCGTTTTCCCAGAGTTTCTCTTCCTTCATCACATCCAGCACCGCCATGCCGATGCGGCAACTGACCGGGCTGCCGCCAGCCGATGAGAAGAAATAGCCTTCGGCCTCCAGCGCTTCGGCGATTTCTCGTCGGGTGATGACCGCGCCCAATGGCTGGCCGTTACCCATGCCCTTGGCCATGGTGATGATGTCCGGCACCACGCCTTGCTCTTCGAAACCCCAGAAGAACTTGCCCATACGGCCGTAACCGACCTGCACTTCGTCGGCGATGCACACGCCCCCCTGGGCGCGAACCAGCGCATACACCTGTTTCAGGTAACCCGGTGGCAGTGAGATCCCACCGGCGTTGCCGTACACCGGCTCACAGATAAAGCCCGCCAATTGCCGCTTCTGCTCGGCAATCTTCGCGAGGTTGTGTTCGACGCTGCGCACGTAATCCGGTGTGCTGTCGAGGCCACGGAACTCGCCACGATAGGTATTCGGCGCCGTCACCGGGTGCACCCAGTCCGGACGACTGCTGAGGGCCTTGGGGTTATCGGCGATCGACGTCGACACTGCGTCGGCGGCCACCGACCAGCCGTGATAGGCCTCCAGCACGCTGAGCATGTCTCGACCGCCGCTGTAGGCCCACGCCAAACGAATCGCCAGGTCATTGGCCTCGGTGCCGCTGTTGACCAGAAACACCCGATCCATCGAGTCCGGTGCCAGCGCCAGCAAGCGCTCGGAGAACTCGGCGATGGCCGCATAGTGGAAACGCGAGTTGGTGTTGAGCAACGACCACTGACGGCTGGCTTCGGCCGCCATGCGTGGATGACCGTGACCGAGCACGGCAACGTTGTTGAGCATGTCCAGATAGGAGCGGCCCTGCATGTCAATCAGGTGATTGCGCCAGCCACGCTCGATGCGCGGCGGATCGACATAATAGTGTTTTTGCGAACGGGCAAAACTTGCGTCGCGACGCGCCAGCAAAGTGTGCGGATCGAGTTCGGCCTCAGCGTCGCAGGCCAGTCCCAACAATGCCGCGGGTGATGGACACAACGCCTGCCAGGCAGGTGCGCGGGACGGTGAGCAAAACAGCGGCGGATTCAGCTCGGCGCCACGGCTGAGCTGAACCCTCAACGCACCGCAGACTTCACCCAGCACTTGCCCTTTGAGCACGGCCGCACCGGTGTGCAGTGAGGGTTTGACACCCCACAGGCGCACGCTCAATTGTGCGCTGTCCAGTTGCACGCGGCCGTCGGCGCTCAGATGCACGACGCCGGCAAAGGGCGCTTCAACCGTTGTGCCCTGTGGCACCTGCAAGTCAACGTGCAGCGGGCAAGTGTCCGGCTCGACGGCGCTGTCCGGACGCGTCTGCGATAACCGGTATTGCCCGTAACGACTGGCCGCCAAACCATGGGCTGCCGCCGCTTCGACCAGTAGACGTTGATCGATGTCGTCCTGCTCCCAATTGCCCGCTTCGAAATGCGGGCTCAGGACACCGAGGTCGATCAAGGCAAACTCACGGCCCACCAGGCTTGGCAGCAATGGCGCAAAACCCTGACTGGCAATCGCCGGCAGCGACTGGCCGACCGCTGTCAGAATCGCCGCGTCCATCAGTTCAAACGGCACTGAAGTCGCGACGCGGAAGATCTCCCACTCATGGTTCAGATTGTCGCGGCTGTACTGATTCTGCGGATCGATGCTGACCTGTTGCTCACCGCTGAGCACCAGCACCGCCGCCCGCGCGACGATCAGCGGCCACAGCGCCAGCAACTCTTCGTGCTTCAGCGGATTGACCGCGTGGTAAGCCTGCACCGCCGGCAAAATACACAGTGGATCGCCGTCGGCATGGTGCAGCAGCGCGGCGCAGGTCACCGACAGATCGGTAATACGCCAGGTACGAATCAGATCGCCAAAATCGATGACGCCCTGCAACTGCCAGTGACGTTGCCGATCCCGTTGCCAAACCACGTTGTCATCGGTGATGTCCATGTGAATCGCCTGCACTGGCAACTTCGCCATCAGCGGCTGCAAACGCCGCTCGGCCTGTTGCGCAGCCTCGGCGATCAATGCTCGCTGTCGCTCATCGCTGATCACTGGCAGCAGATGATTGATCAGCGCATTGGCGTATCGGGCGTCCCACTGCAAGGTACGCTCAAGCCCGGGATGCTCGAACCCGGCCAGCGCCAGGTCCATTTCGCCACAGAGTTGGCCGAGGCCGGCAACCAGTTCATGACCAAGGTGTTTGAGGTGGGTCAGCGACTGACCGTCGATGTAGTCGAGCAAGCGCACATGCAGTGCTTGCCCGGCGAACTCCAGGGTCAGCAGGTCCTCGCCGTTTTTCGCCGGAATCACCCGGGGCACATGCAAACCCGGCTGCGAGCCCAGGTGTTTGAGTGCCGCGTGCTGGGCGTGCAGCTCCAGCGCCGCGTAGTCACCCCGACAGATTTTCAAGACGAAACGGCCCTGGTCGCTGTCGAGCCGGTAGTTGAGATCCTGCTGGCTGCCCAGCGACCGCAACGTCCCGCACAGGCCGTAGTGCTCGCGCAGCAGCTCCAGCGCTTGCTGCGCGGTGACTTGCGGGCTGGGCAGACTGGCGCGGTGAATCAACGTGGCGAGCAACATACAACGACCCCTGGAATTTTTATAAGGCGTCTATATCGCCACTGCTGACCGCGATACGCAACCCCTTATACCGGTCCATGAGCGATAACGGCGGGGGCTTTCAAGCCACGCCACACCGCGGTGAACTTTCCCACGCAGTGTGTCAACGGCAGGAATGTGAAGTGCTTTTCCGCTCCTTCAGGCTGCCTTGGGACAGGGAAGACATCCATATAGAGTCATTCGATTACATCACTGGCGAGCAGCTTGAGCCGGCAAAAAACCCATAAAAACCAAAATCCGACCAACCCCCCTCTTGTGCGCGTCCCCTCCTGCCGACAAGCTATGGTCCATCGCTTAATCGTTCGACGGAAAAGGCAACTCCTCATGCGCATTCTCATCACCGGCGGTGCCGGCTTTATTGGCTCGGCGCTGGTTCGCCACCTGATTCGCCACACTGAACATGAAGTGCTCAACCTGGACAAGCTGACCTACGCCGGCAACCTCGAGTCGTTGAGCAGCATTGCCACCAACACCCGTTATGAGTTCGTGCAGGCTGATATCGTTGATCAGGCCACCGTCAGCGCGGTATTGGCGCGGTTCCAGCCACACGCGATCATGCACCTGGCGGCCGAGTCCCATGTCGACCGCTCCATCGACGGCCCATCGGACTTCATCCAGACCAACATTGTCGGTACCTACAGCCTGCTGGAAGCCACTCGCGCTTACTGGAACAGCCTGGCAGAGCCTGAGAAAAGCAGCTTTCGCTTTCACCACATTTCGACCGACGAGGTGTATGGCGACCTGCATGGCGTCGACGACCTGTTCACCGAAACTACACCCTATGCGCCGAGCTCGCCCTACTCCGCCAGCAAGGCGGCGTCCGACCACCTGGTCCGCGCCTGGCAGCGTACCTACGGTTTGCCGGTGCTGCTGACCAACTGCTCGAACAATTACGGTCCGTTCCACTTCCCCGAGAAACTCATTCCACTGGTGATCCTCAACGCCCTCGCCGGGAAGCCTCTGCCGGTGTACGGCAATGGCCTGCAAGTGCGTGACTGGCTGTTCGTCGAGGATCATGCCCGTGGGCTGCTCACCGTGGTGACCAACGGTGTAGTCGGTGAGACCTACAACATCGGCGGCCACAACGAACAGAAGAACATCGACGTGGTCCGCAGTATTTGCGATTTGCTGGAAGAGTTGGCACCGCAAAAACCTGAAGGCGTCGCGCACTTCGCCGACCTGATCACGTTCGTCAAAGACCGTCCCGGCCACGACCAGCGCTATGCCATCGATGCCGGCAAAATCCAACGCGAGCTGGGTTGGGTGCCCGAAGAAACGTTTGCCAGTGGCCTGCGTAAAACCGTGCAGTGGTACCTGGATAATCTCGAATGGTGCCGACGGGTTCAAGACGGTAGTTATCAAGGTGAACGTCTGGGCAACAGCGACTTCAAAGACCTGATCGCCTGAACACGGCATCTCTCGCTCCGACCGCTACTGCGAGTAAGAATGTCGTCCATCAACACAAACTCACGATTGCTGGAGAAACCCCATGAATGTAGTCACCACCGACCTGCCCGGTGTTCTGATCATCGAGCCGAAGGTATTTGGTGACGAACGCGGTTTCTTTTACGAAAGCTTCAACGCCAAGGCTTTCGAGGCCGCGACTGGTCTGAAAACAACATTCGTACAGGACAACCATTCCCGCTCGCAAAAGGGCGTGTTGCGTGGCTTGCACTACCAACTGGAAAATACCCAGGGAAAACTGGTGCGTGTCATCGCCGGTGAAGTGCTCGACGTGGCAGTGGACATCCGCCGCAGCTCACCTCACTTTGGAAAATCGGTCGCCGTACGCCTGTCGGCTGAAAACAACCGCCAACTCTGGGTGCCGGAAGGTTTCGCCCACGGTTTTGTAGTGCTGAGTGACTACGCCGAGTTCCTCTACAAAACCACTGACTACTACACCCCATCGGCCGAGCGCTGCATTCGCTGGGATGATCCGGCGCTGGGCATCGACTGGCAACTTAGCGAAGCGCCGCAGCTGTCGGCCAAGGACCAGGCAGGCAAACTGCTCAGAGACGCCGACGTTTTCGCCTGAGCCAATCAGCGGCTGATGCCTCGTGTTGCGCGAGTGTCTTGCCGAACAAGCCTAGGCATAATGCGCCTGTACCTTCAGGCGCCCGATGCTTATGACTCCACCACTCCCCCGCAGACCCCGCTGGCGTAGCCTGGCGCTGCTCGCTCTGTGCCTGGCGCCGTTGTTGTGGCCACTGCAGCACCTGGCCGAGCGTTATTACCGCAGCGAGCTGGTTGGACAAAACCGCCAGACGCTGGACCTCTACGTCGCCAACCTGCTGGGGACGCTGCACCGTTATGAAGTCTTGCCGCAGATCCTCGGCGATCTGCCAGCCCTGCGTGCTGTTCTTGCTGCACCACAGCAGCCGTTGGCCACCGACAACGCCAATCGCCTGCTCAAGGACATCCGCGCCCAGACTGGCGCCGAAGTCATGTACCTGATGGACACTCACGGCAAGACCCTGGCGGCCTCCAACTGGGACAAGCACGACAGTTTTGTCGGGCGTAACTTTGCCTTCCGACCGTATTTCAGCGAAGCCATGCAAGGCCGCCTCGGGCGCTTTTTCGGCCTGGGCACGACATCGGCCAAACGCGGTTATTTCTTTGCCGGAGCCGTGCGCGATGGCGAGCAGATCATCGGCGTTCTGGTGGTCAAGGTCGACCTCGACCACACCGAAAGCCTCTGGGGCAAAACCCCGGAACAACTGCTGCTAACCGATCACAATGGGGTGGTCATCATCACCTCACGCCCGGAGTGGCGCTTCAGGGCAACCCGACCGCTGACTGATGAAGAACGCCAGGCGATCTCTGCCGTCCAGCCCTACCCGACCCGTGATCCGCAACCGCTGCACCTTAACCCGGACGCTTGGCTGATCCAGACCCAGCAGATCAAAGAGACCGGCTGGAGCGTCAGCATCCTCGCGCCCAGGACCTTGATCGACCGCCCGGTGCGCACGGTGGTGGCCATCGGCGGAGCGACGCTGCTGGTGTTGATGTTGCTGCTGGGGCTGATGATGCAACGCCGTCGCCACTACTTGCAGCGCATCGCGTTCGAGGCCAAGACCCGTCGCGAACTGGAAGCCCGCGTCGCCGAAAGAACCAGCGACCTCGAAGGGCTCAACCGCCGTCTCAAACAGGAAGTGCTGGAGCGCGAACAGGCGCAACAGGAACTGGTGCGCGCCCAGGACGATCTGGTCCAGGCCGGCAAACTTTCGGCGCTCGGCACCATGTCGGCAAGCATCAGCCATGAGCTCAATCAACCGCTGGCCGCCATTCGCAGCTACGCGGAAAACGCCGAAGTGCTCCTCGACCACCAGCGCACCGACGATGCCCGCGGCAACCTGAAACTGATCAGCGAACTGACCGGGCGCATGGCTTCGATCATCGCCCACCTGCGCGCCTTCGCCCGTCGCGACCGTCACGCCCCGGAAAGCGTTGCGCTACAGCCGGCGCTGGACGATGCACTGGCGTTGCTGGCCAAGCGGCGGCGAAGCATGGAAGTCGAACTGATCCGTGACCTGCCGGCAGCCACGCTGTGGGTCGAGGCCGGCGAAACCCGTCTGCGCCAGGTGCTCGGTAACCTGCTGGCCAACGCCCTCGACGCCCTGACCGAAAAAGGCCCGCCCCGGAAACTCTGGTTGAGTGCCGAATCCACCGCCGACGGCGTCAACCTGTACATTCGCGATAACGGCCCGGGGTTCTGCATGGAGGCCCTCGGTCGCGCCGGAGAACCATTCTACACCACCAAGACCCGCACTCAGGGCCTTGGGCTGGGATTGGCTATTTGCGACACGTTGATGCGTGCCTTCGGCGGTGAGCTGTCGTTCGCCAACCACAAGGAAGGCGGCGCCCTGATCACCCTGCGGCTGCGCGCGGGCGCACCCGGTGTAAGTCTGCAACCGTCCGAGGACCGCAGTGAATGAGCAATGTCGACAATCGGATTCAAGTGGTGCTGATCGACGACGATCCGCATCTGCGTCAGGCCCTGAGCCAGACGCTGGACCTCGCCGGCCTGAAAATCCTCCCATTGGCCGAAGCCAAGGGCCTTGCCTCACGCCTTGAGCGCGATTGGCCGGGCGTGGTGGTCAGTGACATTCGCATGCCGGGCATGGACGGTCTCGAACTGTTGAATGAACTGCACGCCCAGGACCCGGAGCTGCCGGTGTTGCTGATCACCGGCCACGGCGATGTACCGCTGGCGGTGCAGGCGATGCGTGCCGGCGCTTATGACTTCCTCGAAAAACCGTTCGCCAGTGACGCACTGCTCGACAGCGTGCGCCGCGCCCTGGCCCTGCGCCAACTGGTGCTGGATAACCGCAGCCTGCGGCTGGCCTTGAGCGATCGCAATGAGCTGAGCACGCGACTGGTCGGACAATCGGCGCCGATGCTACGCCTGCGCGAACAGATCGGCGCATTGGCACCGACCAAGGCCGACGTGCTGATCCTCGGTGAAACCGGTGCCGGCAAGGAAGTGGTGGCCCGCGCCCTGCACGACCTGTCGAACCGCCGCAATGGCCCGTTCGTAGCAATCAATGCCGGGGCACTGGCCGAATCGGTGGTCGAAAGCGAGCTGTTCGGCCACGAACCCGGTGCCTTTACCGGCGCGCAAAAGCGCCGGATCGGCAAATTCGAATTCGCCAACGGCGGCACGCTGTTCCTCGATGAAATCGAAAGCATGAGCCTGGATGTACAGGTAAAACTGCTGCGCCTGCTGCAAGAGCGGGTGGTCGAGCGTTTGGGGGGCAATCAGCTGATCCCGCTGGACATCCGGATCATCGCCGCAACCAAGGAAGACCTGCGCCAATCGGCGGATCAAGGGCGTTTTCGTGCGGACTTGTACTACCGCTTGAACGTCGCACCACTGCGCATTCCACCACTACGCGAACGGGGCGAAGACGCGCTGATGCTGTTCCAGCATTTCGCCAACGAAGCCAGTGAGCGTCATGGCTTGCCGCCCCACGAACTGCAACCCGGACAACGGGCCCTGCTGTTGCGCCATTCCTGGCCCGGCAATGTCCGTGAACTGCAAAACGCCGCAGAGCGTTTCGCCCTGGGTCTGGAACTGGCGCTGGATAACGGTGCTCCGGACGGCAATCTTGCGCCGCACAGCGCTGTGCTCAGCGGCAATCTGAGCGAGCAGGTGGAAAGCTTCGAAAAGAACCTGATCGCCGCCGAACTGGCGCGCTCTCACAGCTCATTGCGCAGTGTCGCCGAAGCGCTGGGTATTCCACGCAAAACCCTGCATGACAAACTGCGCAAACACGGCTTGAACTTCGCCGATGGTGCTGGCGCCAACAGCAATGCCGACGAGCTCGATTGAGCCATGCCGACTAACCTTCACATTAGCGTTCCAAATCCCGAGGCCCGTGCATGAACAGCGACAGTCGTCACCTGGAATCCGTCCTCCATCGCGACATCCCGCTCACGCGGGATATGGGCCTCAAGGTGCTCGACTGGCAATCACAACAACTGCGCTTGCAGTTACCGCTGGCGGCCAATTTCAATCACAAAAGCACCATGTTCGGCGGCAGCCTGTATTGCGGAGCGGTATTGGCCGGTTGGGGCTGGCTGCATTTGCGCCTGCGTGAAGAAGGCGTCGAGGGCGGGCACATTGTGATTCAGGAAGGTCGGATCAACTATCCGCTACCGGTCACCCGCGACGGTATCGCAATCTGCGCTGCGCCAAGTGCGGCGGTGTGGAAAAAGTTTTTGACCATGTACCAGCGCTATGGTCGGGCACGGTTGACGTTGCATACGCGGGTCGTCAACGTCGATAGCGATGAGGATGCGGTGACGTTTACCGGGCAATATGTGTTGCACCGTTAGATCGTTCTCACGCCCTCCACGCACCGATCGTTCCCACGCTCTGCGTGGGAACGATCATTGGCTCTCAGGAACGAGCGAGTTCCAGCAACTTTTCGCGCCACGCGGCTTTGGCCGGTAGCGCCAAAAAGAACGAATTCAATAATGACTCTCGCGCCGGATAACTGAACGGCTCTCCGCTCAATTCCAGCACCTCGCCACCCGCACCTTCGAGCACGCCTTGTGCGGCAGCGGTGTCCCACTGAGAGGTCGGTGCCAAGCGTGGGTAACAATCCGCCGCGCCTTCCGCCAGCAGGCAAAACTTCAGCGAACTGCCGATATTGGCCAGTTGCAGCTCACCCAGGCTGGCACTCAAGCCTGCGAGCAAGCGCTCCTGCTCAGGGCTTGAATGTCGACGACTGGCGACCACAGTGAACGCCTCGCCAGCGGGTGGTACGTCACGGACCTGAATCGGCAGCGGCGCAGCTCCCTTGTCAGCACGCCAGGCCCCAAGTCTGGCGCCACCGAAGTAGCAGCGGCCATTGGTCGGCATCGACACGACACCAAACACCACACGCCCCTGTTCGATCAGCGCGATGTTGACGGTGAATTCTTCGCTGCCGGAAATGAACTCCTTGGTGCCATCCAGCGGGTCGACCAGCCACCAGCGCTGCCAACCGGCGCGCACCGATTGCGCAATGTCGGCGTCTTCTTCCGAGAGCACCGGGATGCTCGGATCAAGCGCTGTCAGCCCGGCCAGAATCAGATGATGAGCGGCAAGATCGGCGGCGGTGACTGGCGAATCGTCGGCCTTGGCAGTCACCGCCGTACCGGTGCGCCAGAACGGCAGAATGACCTCGCCGGCCTTCAGCGCCAACTCGACCACGGGGGCCAGCAAAGGATGCACCTGGGGGAAATCACTCACGGTTGAAACACTCCACGCTGGGTCAATAGATCACGGGCCAGGTACAACGCCGCCAAGGCGCGGCCTTCGGTGAACTGCGGATTCTGCGCCAGCGCCGCGAGTTCTCGCAGATTGGCCCGATCCACACGCATCGGCTCCGGCTCGTCGCCTTCAAGGCTTTCTTCATACAAATCAGTTGCCAACACCACCTGAATCTTCTGGCTCATGTAACCGGGCGACAGCGACAGCTCGGTCAGATGCTCCAGTTGCCGTGCGCCAAAACCGGCCTCCTCCTTGAGCTCACGCTCGGCCGCTGCCAACACATCCTCGCCAGGCTCGATCAAGCCCTTGGGCAGCGACAGTTCATAGGCATCGGTTCCGCCGCAGTATTCTTCAACCAGCACCGCATGGTCGGAATCGAGCATCGCCACGATCATCACCGCGCCATACCCGGCGCCCTTGCCGACCAATCGCTCATAGGTGCGCTCGACGCCATTGGAAAAGCGCAGCTGCACCTCTTCAACGCAGAACAAGCGGCTGGTGGCGACGATCTCGCGGGCTAATACTTCGGGTTTCTGGCGCATGACGGCTCCTTGGCGTGAACGCGGTACTATAACGCGGCTTTCTTGATTGTTTATGTCGGATATCTTTTTACCGCTGGAGAAGTTTTCAATGCCATCACTGCCCTGGCGCGACATTGATACCGTTCTGCTGGACATGGACGGCACGCTGCTGGACCTGCACTACGACAACCATTTCTGGATGGAACACCTGCCCAAGCGTTATGCCGAGCTGCATGGCGTCAGTCGGGCCATGGCCGAGCTGGAATTGCAGCCGTTGTTCGAGCGTAACGCCGGTCAGTTGCAGTGGTATTGCCTGGACTTCTGGAGCGCCGAGCTGAAGCTGCCGGTACGCGAGTTGAAACTCGAGACTGCCCATCTGATCGCATTGCGGCCAGACGCCGATACCTTTCTGGCAGCGATCAAGCAGGCCGGAAAGCGCGTGATCCTGATCACCAACGCCCATCGCGACTCCTTGTCGCTGAAGCTGGAAAGAGTCGAACTGGCGCCCTACTTCGAGCGGTTGATCAGCTCCCACGATTACGGTTTCGCCAAGGAAAACCCGCAATTCTGGGACGCCTTGCGTGCAGATATCGACTTCGACCCACGCCGCAGCCTGTTTATCGACGACACGTTACCGATCCTGCGCAGCGCACGGGATTTTGGCGTGGCGCATCTGTTGGCCGTAAGCCAGCCGGACAGCCGTAAAGCCCCCAAAAACACGGCCGAGTTTGCGGCGGTGGGGAATTATCGCGAGTTGATCGAAGGGCTGACGGGGTAAATATGGACATCAAACAGCTGAAATTCCTCATCGCCCTCGACGAAACCCGGCACTTCGGCCAGGCCGCTACGCGCTGCCATATCACTCAACCGACGCTGTCGATGCGCTTGCGCAGCCTTGAAGAAGAACTCGACCTGCCGCTGGTCAATCGTGGCCAGCGCTTCGAAGGTTTCACAGCGCCGGGCGAACGGGTGCTGGCCTGGGCGCGCACCGTGCTGGCCGCCTGCGACGGTTTGCAGGCCGAGGCCGCAGCCTGTCGCGGCAACCTGGTCGGCACCTTGCGCCTGGGCGTGGTGCCGCTGTCGAGTTTTGATCCGCTGCCACTGATGCAGCAACTGCACGCCGAACACCCGAACCTGCGCTTTGAACTGTCGGCCTTGAGCTCCGAGCAGATCCTCGAACAACTGGCGAACAATCGCCTGGATCTCGGCGTCTCCTATCTTGAGCGCCTCGACAGCGAGCGCTTCGACTCGCTGGTCTTCAGCGAAACCCGCATGGGCTTGCTCTACGACCAGCGCTTCTTCAGCTTCGGCGAAAAACCCTTGAGCTGGAAAGCACTGATCGAGCTGCCCCTTGGCATGCTCACCAGCGGCATGCACTTTCGCCAGTCCATCGATCACAACTTCCACAGCCGTGGCCTCAGCCCGCAGCCGTTGTTGCAGACCGACGCGGTGCACCAATTGTTACAAGCCGTGCATGGCGGCCTGTGTTGCGCGGTGATGCCACTGGAAGGCGGACTCGAAACACTGACCGAGCATTTGCGCCTGCAACCGATTGAAAACGCGCAAACCCTTGGCCGACTGGGGCTGATCATGCGTCGCAGTGCACCGCGCTCGGCACTGGCTGAAGCGTGCTTCGCGCACTATCAGAGATCACTGACGAACTCTTGATCGACGCCATCTATCGGCAGATCAGTAATAGCGATTAGACGTGACACATTGACGCGCCTAGGCTTAAGGCTGGATAAACCGCCGGTATTGCCCCATGAAAGCCAAGCGTCCGGTCTGCGGGGCGCCCGCCCTCGAAATGCCCACGCCCGCCGCCAGTCAGAACTATCAGTATTGCAACCTCGACCACAGCGAATCAGCCAGCACCGCGCTCGCCGAGGAAGTGGCGTTGGCGATCGCCTACAACGGCATCAGCCAGGCGGTAATGCTGGTCACCCCGACCGATCTGGAAGACTTCATCGTCGGCTTCAGCCTGGGCAGCGGGATCATCAGTGACGTGTCCGACCTCTATGACCTGCAACTCAGCGGGTCCGGTTCAGCGCAGTACGCGCAGGTTAGCATTTCCAGCCGCGCGTTCTGGAACCTCAAGCAGCAACGTCGGCAACTGGCCGGTACCAGCGGTTGTGGACTCTGTGGCGTCGAAGCGGTGGAGCAAGCCTTGCCGCAACTCAACGTATTGCCCGGCGCACCATTACCGCCCGCACAATGGCTTGAAGGCCTGCGCCAACGCATCGGTGAATTCCAGCCATTGGGCCAATACAGCGGCGCAGTGCATGCCGCGGTGTTCATGAACGACCAGGGCGAGTTGCTGCTGGGCCGTGAAGACATCGGCCGGCACAACGCGCTCGACAAACTGATTGGCGCGCTGATCCGCCAGAACATCCCGACGGCGGGCGGACTGGTCATTGTCACCAGCCGTTGCAGCCTCGAACTGATCCAGAAAGTGTTGCGCGCCGGCATCCAGACCCTGGTCAGCCTGTCGTCACCCACCGGCCTGGCCGTGCAATGGGCGCGCCGGCACAACCTCAATCTCATCCACCTGCCGCAAAAAAGTGCGCCGCGGGTCTATAGCCCTGCGACGGAGAACCAAGCGTGAGTCAACATCGTCAAGCCGACCAGAAACCCGTCCCCCGCTACAAACCCTACAAAGGCCCAGCCGGTGGCTGGGGCGCGCTGATCAGCGTCGCCCAGGCCTGGTTGACCAGCGATAACGCGCTGAAAAACCTCCGCATAATGCTCAAGACCAACCAGAACGGCGGCTTCGACTGCCCCGGTTGCGCCTGGGGCGACTCTCCGGAAAAGGGCATGGTGATGTTCTGCGAGAACGGCGCCAAGGCGGTCAACTGGGAAGCCACCAAGCGCCGCGTCGATGCCGCGTTCTTTGCCAAACACAGCGTCAGCTCACTGCTGGAACAAAGCGACTACTGGCTCGAGTACCAAGGCCGGCTGACCGAGCCGATGAGCTACGACGCCGAGACCGACCGTTACACCCCCATCAGCTGGGAAGCGGCCTTCGCGCTGATCGGTAAACACCTGAAAAACCTGTCGAGTCCGGATCAGGCCGAGTTCTACACCTCGGGCCGCGCCAGCAACGAAGCGGCTTATCTCTATCAGCTGTTCGTCCGCGCGTTCGGCACCAACAACTTTCCCGACTGTTCGAACATGTGCCACGAGGCCAGCGGTGTTGCACTTGCACAAAGTGTCGGTGTCGGCAAAGGCACCGTGACCTTCGACGACTTCGAACACGCCGACGCGATTTTCGTCTGGGGCCAGAACCCCGGCACCAACCATCCACGGATGCTCGAACCCCTGCGCGAAGCGGTGAAACGCGGCGCTCAGGTGGTGTGCATCAACCCGCTCAAAGAACGTGGCCTGGAACGCTTCCAGCACCCGCAGCACCCGATCGAAATGCTCACCAACGGTGACAAACCGACCAACACCGCGTACTTCCGTCCAGCGTTGGGCGGCGACATGGCGCTGCTGCGCGGCATGGCCAAGTTCCTGCTGCAATGGGAACGTGAGGCGCAACAGGCCAGCGCGCCATCGGTGTTCGACCATGATTTCCTCAATGAGCACACCGCCGGCGTGCTCGACTACCTGGGTGAGATCGACGACACCTCATGGGAGCAGATCGTCGAGCAGTCCGGGCTGACTCTGGAAGAAATCGAGCAAGCCGCGCGCATGTACGCCAAAGGCAAGAACGTGATCATGTGCTGGGCGATGGGCATTACCCAGCACCGGCACTCGGTGCCGACCATCCAGGAAATCGCCAACCTGATGCTGCTGCGCGGCAACATCGGCCGGCCGGGCGCGGGCCTGTGCCCGGTGCGCGGGCACAGCAACGTGCAAGGCGACCGGACCATGGGCATCAACGAACGCCCACCGGCGTTCTTCCTCGATGCATTGGAACGCCGCTTCCAGTTCAAGGTGCCGCGAGCGAATGGTCACAACGTGGTCGAGGCCATCCACGCGATGCTCGACGGTCGCTCGAAAGTCTTCATCGGTCTGGGCGGTAACTTTGCCCAAGCCACGCCGGATAGCCCACGGACCTTCCAGGCCCTGAGCAATTGCGACCTCACCGTACAAATCAGCACCAAGCTCAACCGTAGCCATCTGGCGCACGGCAAAGAAGCGCTGATCCTGCCGTGCCTGGGCCGCACCGACATCGACCTGCAAACCGAAGGGCCGCAAGCGGTGACCGTGGAGGACTCGTTCAGCATGGTTCACGCCTCCAACGGCCAACTGCAGCCGTTGTCGAAACAGATGCGCTCGGAGCCGTCGATCATCGCCGGCATCGCTGCCGCAACCTTGGGCACCACGCCCGTCGACTGGAATTGGCTGGTGGCCGATTACCGCCGTATCCGCGAACTGATTGCCGATACTATTCCGGGCTTCAAGGACTTCAACCAGAAAATCGAGAACCCGGGCGGCTTTTATCTGGGCAACAGCGCACGTACCCGGCGCTGGCACACCCCGTCGGGCCGCGCCAATTTCCGCCCGAACATCCTGCCAGCCGATCTGGTGCACGAGCGCACCCGCGCCACCGGGCAACTACCAGACCTGATCATGCAATCGATGCGCTCCCACGATCAGTACAACACCACCATTTATGGTCTCGACGACCGCTATCGTGGGGTCAAGGGCCAGCGTGACGTGCTGTTCGTCAACGAAGCCGACATCATTCGCCTGGGCTTCAAACCGGGGCAGAAAGCCGACATCGTGTCGCTCTGGGATGATGGCCGTGAGCGCCGCGTCAAAGGCTTCACCTTGCTGGCATTCGATATTCCCTCCGGACAAGCCGCCGCTTACTATCCGGAAGTGAACCCGCTGGTCCCACTGGAAAGCACCGGGGATGGCAGCCACACGCCGACTTCGAAGTTCGTTGCGATCCGTTTGGAAGCGGCGAGCGAGACCGGGTTGATCATGGCCAGGTCGGCTTAAGACGGTGTCTGGTCTGGCCTCATCGCGAGCAGGCTCGCTCCCACATTTGATCTTCAGTGAACACAGACTTTGTGTTCGACAATGCCCCCCTGTGGGAGCGAGCCTGCTCGCGATGGCGTTCGACCACGCAATACCGGGACCGGCACTGTTAGAACACTTTCCAAACGCCCACAAAAAAGGCCGCTTTTGCATAAAAGCGGCCTGTCCGAAGTAGCTAAAGACCATCGAAAATCCATTAAGTTCCGTCTATAAAACAATAACTTAGCGAATTGTGCACAAGTCGTGTTACTCGTCGGATTTCTATTGTAACCATCGCGACACAGCCTCAGGATCGCGCCGTCATCCCTTTGAGGCTCCGCTAAATGAAGTTCTCCTCGATTCTCCTGTTGTCCCTTGGCCTGATCAGTGGCGCCGCATCTGCCGGTGGCACCGCCGAAGCGGGTGTGGGCGGCGCATTGGGCGGGGTACTTGGCTCGGTGGTTGGTCAATCGCTGGGCGGCAACACCGGTTCGACCATTGGTGCGGCCCTGGGCGGCGCCGGTGGTAGTGCGGTAGGTGCCAACAAACACAGCCGTGGCGAAGCCGCCATCGGTGGTGCGCTCGGCGCAGCCGGCGGTAACGTGGTCGGCCGCAGCATGGGCGGCACGTCGGGCAGCCTGATCGGCGCAGCAGCCGGCGGTGGTGCTGGTGGTGCACTGGGTAACTACATGGGCAACCAGAGCAACGACGAAGGTGGTCGCCGTGGCTATCGCGATCATGATCGTCGCTACTACGATGATGACCACCGCGGTCGTGGCCACGCTTACGGCCATCGCAAGCATCACCGCTACTATCGTGATCGCGACTGATCCCTGGCGTCACGAAAGAGATTCCACAAAAAATCGCAGCCCTCGGGCTGCGATTTTTCGTTTCCCTGGAATTGAACAGCCCGCCTAAGGCGAAAACCGCATTAGCGTTCTTCGCGAGCATCGGAACGCCGTCCGGCCCACTCGCGCACCTCGGCATACGGATAATCCTCCAGCGCCGCAAACCCCGGAATCGTTCGCGCCTTGAGCTTGGTAAACAGCGGCACACTGATCCCGCACAAGAACCGGGTCAGCCGTTCCGCACCGGGTACATGGCCGTTGTACGCCTCATGCCTGTGGATAAAGTCGCCGCACAGCGCCTCGAAATTTTTATCCACAAGCGCTGGCAGTTCAGGCGGATCCGGCAGACGGGCAACCTGCCCATGACACACCGAACAATGCCCGCACTGCTGCGGCGCATTTTCGTCGCCGAAGTACTGCGCCAATCGATAACCCAGGCAATGCTCGGTGGCGAACAGATCGAGCATCGCGTGGATGCGCGCGATTTCGGTGCGTTCATGGTGTGTGAAGTAACCATGCAATTGGGTGCTCAACGCCTGGGCATCGAAGTCCGTCATCAACAAGCTGTAGACCTCAGTCATCTGCTTGCTTTCAAGCTCGACCCAGCCCTTCTCCTGGAAGTAATCCAGCGCTTTGACCACCCGGTTGCGCTCGGCCTGATGCTGTTGATACAGCGCCTCGAAATTCACCGTGGCCCAGGTTCGTGCAAGGCTGGAGGTCTGGATGATCGCCGCGACAAAGTCCCGACGCTCGCCTTCAAAGCGTGCCAGCAAGGCTTCAGGCTCCAGCAGGAACTTGAAACGGTACTCGGCAAAGTAGGCGTAACGCGGTGCGATCAAACCTTTGAGTTCAAGTTGCACCAGCAAGGTCTTGAGCGGCAGTTGGCGGATATTGCTCTGGTCGGCCAACGGTCCCAGCAAAAACTCCCATTGCCCATCCGGTGCGGCCGCTTGCAGTTCGTCGAGCACACAGCGGATGCCGTCCAGCTCCGGCGTGTCGCCATACACGAAGTTTTCCAACACATTGAGGCTGTCGCGGTTGGCCAGCACCAGGCAGTCGGAAGGCTGCCCGTCACGCCCGGCGCGGCCGATTTCCTGACTGTAGTTTTCGATGGATTTCGGCAGGTCGAAATGCACCACGTTGCGGATGTCGCTTTTGTCGATGCCCATGCCGAACGCGATGGTGGCGACGATGCAATTGGACTGCCCGCCCATGAACCGACGTTGAATGGCTTCCCGCTGTTCATGGGGCAAACCGGCGTGATAGGCCTCGGCCTGAAGACCGTTTTGGCTCAGGTGCTGGGCAATCTGCTCGGCGGTTTTCTGCAAGGTCACGTAGACGATGCTCGGCTGCCCGGCACGCTGGCCCATCCACTCCACCAGACGCCGACGCTTGTCCTGGCCACGCACCGGTTCAACCAGCAAATTCAGGTTGGGCCGGTAGAAACCGGTGGTCACCACATCGTCCGCCGCGATGGCGAATTTCGCCTGCATATCGGCGATCACCTTGGGCGTGGCAGTGGCCGTCAGCAGCAAGGTTTGCGGGATGTTGAACTGGCGCTGGTAGTCCGGCAGCTTCAGGTAGTCCGGGCGAAAGTTGTGGCCCCATTCGGAAATACAGTGCGCCTCGTCCACCACCAGCAACGAGATCGGCACTTGCTGCAAAAAGTTGCGAAAGCGCTCGTTCTTCAAGCGTTCCACGGAAATCATCAGGATCTTCAACTCGCCAGACCTGGCTCGCGCCATCACCGCATTGGCGTCGTCACGGCTCTGGGCCGAATCGATACTTGCGGCCGCAATCCCGTGGCGCTGCAAGAACGCCAATTGGTCCTGCATCAGCGCCAGCAACGGCGACACCACCAGCGTCAGGTGCGGCAGCAACAAGGCCGGCAACTGATAGCACAAGGACTTGCCAGACCCGGTCGGGAAAATCGCCGCCGCCGAGCGCCCGGCCAACACCGCACTGACCGCCGCCTCCTGGCCGGGCCGGAACTGTGGATAACCAAAGACCTGTTCGAGGGTGTTGTGCATAAGCTGTCACTCCGTTGACTGCTGCCATGCCGAAAGCCTAGTCGGCGAATGCAGCGAGTCGAGAAAAGGTCGGGCGCAAAAGGAATACGGAATGATACAGGGAGGGGAATGTTGCGGGCGCACTGATCGTTCCCGCGCAGGGCGTAGAACGATCGTAAACGAAAGCGTCGGGCCTACATCTGGGCCCGACAGTCGACCCACTGCACGCCGTTGCGCTGATTCGCCGCAATCAACGCGGGGACCGCTTTCGGTGCCTTGTCGTGAATGTCATGGAACAGGATGATCCCGCGGCGCCACAGCAGCATCAGGGTCTGCACACGCTGGGTCGCGGCGTCTGCGTTGATCTGTTTGCTCCAGTCCTGGGAGTCGATGCCCCAAAGCATCACTTTCAGCCCCTGAGCCTTGAAGAACCCGGCGCTATCGCTGCGACGCTGGCCATACGGCGGGCGAAACAACGACTGATAGTCATCCGGAACCGTACCGCGCACCAGCGTCACCGAGCGGTTGATCGACGACTGCCACTCGCTCCAGGCGCTGTGGGATTTGTGCTCCCAGCCATGCAGGGCGACGCACTGGCCTTGGTACAACTCGCGCATTTTGTCTGGCGAAGACTTACGCAAGCGTGCCTGAAAGGGCTCGCCAAGCACAAAGAATACGCCGTGCAAATCGTTCGCCCGCAACACTTTGGCCACGGTATCGGTTTGCTTGTCGATGCCGCTCGGGCCATCGTCGAACGTCAGCAGAAACTGCCGGTCGGCCAGCTCATCGCCCGTCAGTTCGGCGCTGTCGAAGCGCTCGATCTCGCTGCTGATCGTCGGGAACAATGCAGCCAGGCGCAGTTGCTCGTTCAAATACTGCTCGTGAAACACCCGACTGCCCGCAGCCCATGCAACATAGGCCGGGCTGACCTCGCCGGTGAATCCGGCCGCCTGCTGACGCAAATCGTCGAGGCCACGCACCGGTGGACAAAACAGCTCGGCCTCGCAGTTCTGGCTGGCGCTGCGGTAGTTGCTCAATAGCCGGCCCCAGAAACGCTGGCGCACTTGCTCCACGGATTTGAACTCGACTTGCTTGACACCCAAACGCTGCTTGAGGGCGTTTTCGTCCAGTGCTTCGCTGGCCAGCAACGCCTTGCCGAACATCAGCATCTCGGCGCGCGAGGCCGTATCGAAACCCGCCTCAGTGGCCAGCGAACCCGGCCAGCCGCCGCGGTCAATGGTCGCGAACACCGCCGCACCCACCGCATGTGCGGTGTTTGCCCACAGGCAACCGAGCAGTAAAAAAGTAAAAGCCCGCAACCGCATACCCAGCTCCTTAAATGCACAACGCGCCGATAGCGGCGCGTTGTGGGGTCAACTCAACGCAAACCGATCAGCGGTTTTGCACGCGTTCGATCGCCTTGTCATACACCGGGTTGGCTTTTTGCTGCTTGGCCAACTGGTAATGACGCAATGCGTCGGGGAACTGATTCGCCGCTTCATAGATACGGGCGATGTTGTAGTAGGAACTGGCGCGAACAGTGGCAGCCGAATTGCCGCTGGCCAGTGCGATAGCCTTGCGGTTGGCCCAGATCGACTCGGCGGTGTTGCCGGCCTTCTGATACGCCAGACCCAGGTTGCTGTAGGCCTGACCGAAGCCGTTGTTCAAGTCGATAGCCTGACGATAGAAGTCGATCGCCTGTGGCAGGTCGCCAGCGTGGTAGGCCACTTCACCTTTCTGGTTCAGGTTTTTCGCATCCGACAGTGCCGAAGCACTGACCGCCACGGCAGTGACGGCCACGCTGTCATCGAGCAAAGGCGAGACTTCGTTCAACACGTTCCTGGCATCGACCTGCGAGCCCGTGAAGCTGTTGATGTCCTGGAAGTCGCCGCTGCCGGTCATGCGGAATACGGTCCACAGGTTGCCACTGCGGTTTTGCGGCACGTAATAAGTGCGCACCAGCGACTGCCCCATGTACACGAACACTTTGGCCTGGCTGTCGGAGAGTGCACGCGAGTTCGGATTGCCGCTGTTACTGAAGTCATGCACGGCGTAGACGTAGCTCTCGCCGTAGTGCTTTTTCTCCAGGGTGATGGTTTCCGGGCCATAGCTGGTGGTGTCATCGACATCCAGATGAGCGTCGGTGCCCTGCTTGCTGCCGAAGTAGATGTTGTTGCCGGGGAAGATCATGTGTGAGTCGAGGTCCCGCGGGGTTGCGCCCCAGGTCAGCACCACACGCAGGCCGTCGAGGTTGGTCATCACCGGGCTGACGGCATAGGTCATGCCCTTGCACGGGCACTTGACCACCAGGTTGGAATAACCCGGCTTCTTGATGATCAGCAGGTTGCTGGCGTCATCGGCAAAATCGGCGGTCAGGCTGACCTGGCCCTGAGCATTGGTACGCCCCACAACGTTCTGCGCGCCGTTGCGTTGCAACAGCACTTCAGCGTCGGCGATCTTCTGATCCTTGACCACCGCACTCAACACCTCAATCGGCAGTTGTTCAGCCTGCGCCGAGCCAAACGCGGCCCACAGCGAGAAAATCGAAGCCATACGAAGCAGTCGCATACCTAATTCCCTTTAAAGTGTTTAAACAGACGTCTAGAAACGTCCCACGGATTCTGGCGCGCACCATACAGAGATTTGCCGCGTTTCGCCTGACAATCGCGTAGGAAAATTGACCTCTAGGGGAATCGCTGAAAAAACTTCGGGTAGCACGTAGTCCTAAGCCTTGCGAACAAGTAAACCCCCTACACAACCTGTCCATTTGGGCTGTCTTGCGAGGTTTTGGGGTGGGGTTCTATAGTTTGCGGCGCGGCTGAACACCGTGTGTCGGCTAGCCGGAGCGACTTCCTAAAGGATCCCTCAATGAACCCGCCCGATCCATCAAACAACCGCTATCGCCCACTCAAAACCAGCTACAGCGAAACCCCGGTTCTGGTCATCGACACCGAGGCCCATCCCCACGCAATCCTGGACGCTGCCCGACAACGAATCCGCGCCTCCAGCGACCTGCTCGAAACCCTGTATTGCCTGTGCTTCAAACAAGCGGATGTGAAAGACATTCCGAATATCGTCAATGCGCTTTATCTGCTGACTCAGGATGGTAGCGAGTTGCTTGAGGTGGCTCGGCAGCGGATGACGAGGTGAAAACGTAGCCAACTGCTCGTTCCCACGCTCAGCGTGGGAACGATCAAAAAACGAGATGTCCTACGTCGGCGGACAGACCGATAGACACGGCCTTACCAATCTTCGTCCCCGTCCTACAACCTCGTGCTCCTTGTCGGCTATCGCCAGCCTGCGCAGCACATCTATAGTCGTGACCGTCGCTGCCAAATCAGCGGCTCGGGCTTGGTCACCCGAGTTAGATCTACGCATTCACTCGTTGTATGCTGCTGGCGCTTTTGTGTCAGTACGCTTTATGGCGGCTGTGTTTGGGACGTCTTCGGGCGTGCCGGGTAAGCGTGTGATCTCACCGGTTGACCAACCCGAACACAGTCCGTCTCCCATCGCTTGGTCACGATGGCGGCGCTTCCTTCTGATGCATTCGAGATTACACATTATGAATAATCCGTTCACAACTGATCGCTACCGCCCACTCCAATCCAACCTCACCGATTCCCCGGTTCTGATCATCGACACAGAGGCCAACCCGCAGGACATCCTCGAAGCAGCCCTGCAACGCATCCACGCCTCCAGCGACCTGCTCGAAACCTTGCACTGCCAATGCTTCAAACACGGCGATGTAAAAGACATTCCCCACATCACCCACGCCCTCTACCTGCTGACTCAGGACGGCCGCGACTTACTCCAGATCGCCCAGCAACGCATGCTGAACTGGAAAGCGCCTACCTGACACACCGCACGCGCAGGCACGCCACGTTCCTGTAGGAGCCTGGCTTGCCAGCGGTGAGCGCACCGT
This sequence comes from Pseudomonas sp. H3(2019), assembly GCF_007713465.1. Lineage (GTDB taxonomy): Bacteria > Pseudomonadota > Gammaproteobacteria > Pseudomonadales > Pseudomonadaceae > Aquipseudomonas. The sequence continues at coordinate 28,316 of NZ_VMSG01000022.1, forward strand.
GTGTTTTCAGACATAAATGAAAGAAACAGCAGCCCGAGACTGCCGTCATGAGCCAATTAACCTTCAAACAAAAACAAGCGCACTACGAAAAGGTTCGCCGCTCAAACTACTTGGCCAGCCTACGCCTCGCCGGATTCGCCACCTCACCGGCGGACCTCAACAAACCACTTCCTACACGAGAAGAAGTGCTCACAAAGTACCGACAAGACGAGCCTCCAACTTCTGATTCCGCCCTTCCCCCCAAGCCTGACGGCCAATAAGATCCGCCTAAGCCCAACCGGATGCCCCGCAATGAACCTCGCCCCCAACTTCCCCGACGACAACGCCATGCAGTTACTCATGCAACTGCTGCACGAAGAACTCGACCTGCCCGAACGCAAAACCATCAGCCTCAACACCTCGATCAATTTCGACCTCGACTGCGATGGCTCAGACGCCCGGCATCTGATGGAAGCCCTGGAAGAACAGTTCACCATCGACTTCGTCGACTACGACGCCTATCGCTACTTCCAGCCCGAAGGCTTTGACGTGTTCCTCAAGCGCAGGGCCAAGGGTCGTGGCGAAAAAGTCCCGTTGACCATTGGCATGCTCTACCAAGCCATCAAGGCGCAACGCTGGGATACGCAGGAACTGGAAAACCAATAGCGCAGATGCCACACCTGAAAGCGTCCGCACAACTGCAATTATTCTGGCGCTAGCACCGCAGAAGTGAAGGAATATTAGCTTCATGGCTAGAAAAACGGCCTCACTGCTCCCGTCCATTGCACGGCTACTTACCGGCCTCGGCGAACGCCTCAAACTGGCTCGTTTGCGTAGAAAGCTGACCGCTAAACAAGTGGCTGAGCGTGCCGGCATGTCAGTCATGACATTGCGCTCTCTGGAGTCTGGTGGAGCGGGGGTGACGATTGGTGCCTATCTGTCAGTGATGCACGTATTGGGTTTGGAGCAAGACTTGAACACGATTGGCGCCGCGGATGAAGTGGGGCGTCATCTGCAGGACGCTCGATTGAGTCGTGCAGCGGGTCCTAGGGCTAAAAAGCTCGGACGTGAACATAGCGTGATCAAAACTAATACTCGGATACCGAGCTGCTTGCAGGAAGCAGGAGTCACTGAGAAATCGAACCTCAACGCGGGCGAATCCCTTCCCTTTCCGATCAACACCCACTCGTTGTCCGCATTGCTGATCAGGAAAAAGAAGCTTGGGCCCAAAAATAATGAATGAGGCGGCGTGCGCATAGTGCAGACGCTGGAAGAGTAATTCGCCAGCCGGCCCATCCCCTATGCCCTCCTCGCCGCTGGGTTCTACGGCACCAGCTTCTGGCTGCACGGCCAAACCATCCTGCCAGTTCTCGACCTGATCACCATGCTCTGGCTCGCTTACCTCGTCGGCTTCCGCATACTGGTGTTGATGCACCTCATGATCAAAGACGGTCTGAAAATCCCACCACTGCAAAACTGTATGACCCTCACGGACGTCAGCCTGATGAACCTCGACGGATTCTCGTCGTTCGCCTGGGGTGCGGCGGAGAGTTCGGTTTCTGTGGTGACTGCGATCAGCACGTTGTCCGGCGGGATTGCGGTGATTTTGGGATATGTGTTTTTCAAGGAGCGGTTGGAGAAGGGGCGAGTGGTGGGGCGTTTGTTTTGCATTTGAAGGGGTGACGTTTAAATCTCCGGATATTTCTTACATTTTGCTGGTCACCGTCCGGAAATAGCCTACGTTTATTAAGGATTGCTTCCGGTGCTCCCAAATTAATTTTCACCCAAGATCCGTGTACCTAGATTAGCCCCATACCGAAGATCTCAAGATATCGCCACGGAGTGATAGCCAAATGAAGGCACTTCGGTTTAGTCTCAAGGCGCAAGAGGATGACGACAGGGCCCAAGGAAGAAGAGAAAAACTAATGTCGTGTACAGCCAGAAACAACCAGATCTTCCACGACTGCATTGAATCCATCAACGCAACGCTCCTAATTCCCCCTAAGAAAATCAGACTTAACTCAGAAATGGGTGTAGCCGCTTTAGGCATAAATAATCTGGATTACATATGAGCGATCTAAAAATAAAATTCGCCGTAATACATGAGCTTGTAAAAGTCCAGCACAAATCGATTCAGCCGTCGATTATCAGAGCAGCACCGTTAGATCCGACAAACATCACGGTCAGCAAAATAGCTGGCGAAGTTACCAATGTATATGGCAGAAAGCAAAATAGCGCTCATTATGGCGTTTTTAGCAGTGGTAAGGATCGCGGCGGCTTCCCGGACAGCTTTGACAAATATGCCTCTATACTGTCTCCTACAGAATTAAACTTCATGACTATAAGCCGTGCCGTCATGGAAAACCTTTACGAAACAGCAAAAGATATCACTCCCGCATCAGGAGGCTACCTCCTATTTTCGGATTATGAAATTTCTAGCAATCGTTTCTTCATGATAGCCATGATTAAAGGAAGAGAAGGCTTTAGGCTTAGCGCCAATCTCGAGCCCGAAGAATTGCTTGAGCTCGACCTAACAAAACTTAATCAAGCGGCCCGAATCAACCTAAACAAATACAAAACATACAAGACCGCCACACCAGCAGACAAACAAGAAATAAATTACTTAAGCTTTGTAAGCCCAAGCAGTACTCAATCTGCAGCCGGATACTTTGTTACAGCTTTAGGCTGCTCAAAAGGTACTGCATCTGCTCTCGCCACCAAAACCCTAATAAAAGAAAGCTCCGTTTTTTTTGAAAAAACACCAGAGCTAGCCGCATCTAAAAGTAAATTTCGCCAAGACCTCATAGAGTATCTCAATAACAAAAAGCCGGGAGACTCAATTCGCCTTTCCGAGGTAGAGCAACTAGCAAGAAAATACATCCCATCTACAGAACAAGGCCAAGCCGATAAAATTGCAGAAAACTTCCTTGAGTATCTAAATGGAGACGAGCACTCTATACCAGTCGAGTTCCCCATTAATCACGCCACCGTACAGAAATTCACACACGTCAGTTATAAAGATGACAGTTTACAAATAAAATTTGAAAAGCTCTCCTTTGGAGACGACCCAAGCGCCGCGGTCTTCTTTGACAGAACAAATAAAAAACTTACATTCAGCAATATACCTAAGGCTTTATTGGAGTTATTAGAAACTGAGCTATCTCAAAAAAAATCTGAGAAAGCGGTAGCCGGAAAATGACTAGTTCACAGTCCTTCGGTGAAGTCGTAGCTCTGTACAGAGCAGCAGGAAAACCACTCATTGAAGGTGTGAGGTTCAAGGGAGAGATCACGAGTACTTCATGCGAGTATCTAAATTCATTAAGAAATGAAGATCATGAATTTGGACGCTTTGAAGAACTGACTCTCGATAATACCGAAATACTTCCTAGCGAAGAACTTCCTGCTCATTGGGATGTGGCAAAATTTACTTGGATACTGGCATCAAACTCTAACTGTAAATTTTATAGCGACCTTACTGAACTAACCAGTTCGACGGGCAAAGGTTATCTTCCAGAACACTATTACATTCTGGCGCTAGATCATGCTGACACAGATCCGATTACAACTGAAATTCAACAGATCACGACCATATGCACCCTGATAAAATCTCTGTCTGTAATCGCTGACTATCACGATGAAAAGAACGACTCCAATTGCTTCAATTTAATATTCACGCAATACGAGGGAGATACGAGCAGCAAAACAACAGCCATCAAAACTCGAATTTCCAGCCAAGGTCTTAGATCGATAAACATTTCGTTAGCAACAAGTCTAGCTCAAGAAGATGAGTCGTCCGACATACATCACCAGTCGAAAATTTACACATTTAAAAGTTCAATAGTTGAATTTTGCGACCTTACAAAACCTGAGGACCGTTTTGAAAAGCTGATAACCGAGTGGGATGTCTTTTTAAAGCTATACAACAATAATCTCAGCACCTACTTGAGTGGATTTTCATTCCACAAGGCAAAAAAAGAAGTAGCATCCGCTCAAATATCTATAGCCGAACAACTTTCAAAAATTACTAGCGAAACAACAACAAGAGTTCTAAGCATACCAATATCATTTGCCGCCATAATCGGACTACTTAATTTAAAGTCGCTACCTGAAGCTCTTTTAATTTTTGCTGGCCTGCTTATACTTTCATTTATAACAACTGCAGCCATTTCAAATCAAAACAAGCAGCTCTCAAGATTAATCGCTTCTAGAAAAATAACATTTACAGCATTCCAAGGCAAAGCCAGCTCTTACCCCGACGATCTAAACACCGATATAACGGAGGCTAAGACAGCCTTGGAGGCGAACGAGCGTTATCTAATCAAGACCCTACTTTGGTACCGAGCACTAGGGTGGTTACCGACACTTATAGCCATCATAACCATTGTGATCAACTTTGGACCTTCGCTTCGAGAGTATAAAACCTTCTCAGTACCGATCATTAAACTATTTTCAGCAGTGATCATTATTGCTTAAGGGCACACATAAAAAAGCCGCCCCTAGGGGCGGCTTTTTTCATTACATCAAACCAACTCTTACAACTTCGGCCCAGCAGCCTTGATCGCGTCGCTCACTTCAAACTTCTTGAAGTTCTCAACAAACAGACCGGCCAACGCCTTAGCAGCCTCATCGTAAGCAGCCTTGTCAGCCCAGGTGTTACGTGGGTTCAACAGGCCAGTCTCAACGCCCGGTACGGCCAGTGGCACGTCGAGGTTGATGGTGTCGAGGTGTTCGGTGGCTGCACCGATCAACGCGCCGCTCTGGATCGCTGCGATCACCGCGCGGGTGGTCGGGATGTTGAAGCGTTTGCCGACGCCGTAGCCGCCGCCGGTCCAGCCGGTGTTGACCAGGTAGACCTTGGAGCCGAAGCCGCGGATGCGCTTGATCAGCAGCTCTGCGTATTCGCCAGCCGGACGCGGGAAGAACGGTGCGCCGAAGCAGGTGGAGAAGGTCGACTTGATGCCGCTGCCCGAACCCATTTCAGTCGAGCCCACCAGTGCGGTGTAGCCGGACAGGAAGTGGTAGGCCGCTTGTTCTTCATTGAGGATCGACACTGGCGGCAGCACGCCGGTCAGGTCGCAGGTCAGGAAGATCACTGCGTTTGGCTCGCCACCGAGGTTCTTCTCGGAACGCTTGGCAACGTGCTCCAGCGGGTAGGCGGCGCGGCTGTTCTGGGTCAGGCTGACATCGGTGTAGTCGGCGTGTTTGGCGTCGTCGATCACAACGTTTTCCAGGACGGCGCCGTGCTTGATGGCTTTCCAGATGACTGGCTCGTTCTTCTCGGACAGGTCGATGCACTTGGCATAGCAACCGCCTTCGATGTTGAACACCACGCCCTCGCCCCAGCCGTGTTCGTCGTCACCGATCAGGTAACGGCTTTCGTCGGCGGACAGGGTGGTCTTGCCGGTGCCGGACAGACCGAAGAACAGGGTCACATCGCCCGCTTCGCCGATGTTGGCGGCGCAGTGCATTGGCAGCACGTCGGCAGCCGGCAGCAGGAAGTTCTGCACCGAGAACATGGCTTTCTTCATTTCACCGGCGTAGCGCATGCCGGCGAGCAGCACTTTCTTCTGCGCGAAGTTGATGATCACGCAGCCGTCGGAGTTGGTGCCGTCACGCTCTGGCACGCACTCGAAGTTGGCGACGTTCAGAACTTGCCACTCTTCACGACCAGCCGGGTTGTACTGGGCCGGGTTGATGAACAGGCAACGACCGAACAGGTTCTGCCAGGCAGTCTGGGTGGTCATTTTCACGGCCAGGTAGTGCTCTTCAGCCGAACCTACGTGCACGTGGGAAACGAAATGCTCTTGCGCATTGTTGAACGCCTCAACGCGGTCCCACAGGGCATCGAACTTGTCGGCCGGGAACTTGCGGTTGATCGGGCCCCAGGCGATAGCGGCCTGAGTGCTTGGCTCTTCAACGATGAAACGGTCGACTGGCGAACGACCAGTACGGTGACCGGTGCGAACCACCAGAGCGCCGGTATCGGCAAGCTCGCCCTCACCGCGACTCAGGGCTTCTTTAACCAGATCATCAACACTCAGATCGGTGTACACAGCATTATTGGCTTGCGTCATGAGGTTCCCCGTCGGCCAGTGGCCGAGTGCTCCAAACGTTTTGTAGTAGAAAGTCGCGCACTACTACCGCTAAAAAAGTGGGCCGGATTATGCCAGAAAAGCCCAAAAATAGTAGGGCCCTCCCGTCAGGACGGCGCTATTCCGGCGTTTACCAGTGAATTTACCTGCGCTGAAGCGTTTCAGTGACGGGTATCTGACGGCGTATCAACACCCGCTCCAGCGAACAATTGGGTGATATCGGCCGCATCGAACAGGTAGCGCTGGTTGCAGAACTGGCAGTCGATTTCGATGTGACCACCGTGCTCGACGACCAGTGCCTGAGCATCTTCCTGACCCAGGCTGGACAGCGCGTTTGCAGAACGCTCACGCGAGCAACTGCAATGGAAGCGTAGTTTCTGCACATCAAACAGGCGCACCTGCTCTTCGTGGTAGAGACGATGCAAGATGGTTTCGTTGTCCAGGCTCAGCAGTTCATCGGCGGTCAGGGTGCTGCCCAGCGCGGTGATGTGCTGCCAGCTGGCGGCGCGTTCTTCTTCGTCTTTCAGGCGGTCGGCCGGCAGTTGTTGCAGCAGCAGACCACGGGCGCGACGACCGTCGGCGTGCAGCCAGAAGCGCGTGCCGACTTGCTGCGACATGACGAAATAGTTGGTGAAGCAGTCTGCCAGGGTCGCGCCGTCGAGGTCGACGATGCCTTGGTAACGCTGGCCCTGGGTCGGGTCGACGGTGAGCGCCAGCACGCCGTCGGGCATCATGTCGGCCAGAGTCGCGTCAGCGGCGATCAGGTCTGCGTCGTAACGGGCCAGACCACGGATTTCACGCTCGCTGGAGCACTCGATCATCAACAGCGACACCGGGCCTTCGGAACGCGCCTGCAGGATCAGCAAGCCATCGAACTTCAAGGTGCCGACCAGCAGCGCCGCCGCCGCCATCAGTTCGCCAAGCAGTTGCGCGACCGGCTCCGGATAGGGGTGTTTGGCGAGGACTTCGGCATAGCTACGCTCCAACGCCACCAGCTCGCCACGGGTGTCGCTGTCATCGAAGATGAAGCGTTGGGTGAAGTCGGTATCCGGTAGATCAGTCATAGGTCTGGGTATCTGAAGTGAAGACTAAAGGATGACAAGGGCTGAAAGCCGCACCTTGCGCACCGTTCCGGTGCATTAATGTTGGCCATGGCAGGCATTTTATGAACAATCCGGGTTTGTTCCAAGCAAGGCAGAATCGCGGCATATTGACGCGGTGTAGTTTAGCCCCGTTAGCGGCCAATCCTTATTCGTTGCTGCTGCCATGAAACTTGAACAGGTCCCGGCGCTGTTTCTTGCTCGGTTTGCCGTCGGTGCTGACGCCCAGGGCGCCGGCCTTGCGCTGGGCTGCGGCGTTTTCGCGCTTGGCGATGCTGGCTTCGGTCTCAACGTACAACGTCTGGGCCTCGGGGGCGCCACGACGGACAATCGAGAGCGCCTGGACCACTACGGTGCGCTCATCGAAACCGGCGCGAATCTGAAACTCGTCACCAACTCTCGGTTCTTTGCCCGGCTTGCAGCGCTCACCCCGGCAATGCACCTTGCCACTTTCGATCGCGGCCTTGGCCAGCGCACGGGTTTTGTAAAAACGCGCCGCCCACAACCATTTATCGAGACGGACTTTGTCGTCCTCTTCGTTTTTTTGTGCCATGGGTTTTCCTCATTCTGAAATATTTCTGAACTGTACTACCGTTTCTGTCGTGCCATGAATTTCACCGGTTCAGCATACAATGCGCGACGCTACTGAGCCTCGCTCGGGAGCCAGAAATCCGGGCCGTAGATATCTGTCGCCTTTTACCTATTATTCTGCGTGAATACCGCGAATTCGGCCGTTTTGCGGTGCGAACGGTTCCTCACCGGTTGAGCACATTTGAAGACATTTGACCATTTGACCGTTGTGGGTCTGCGTGAATGGGTGGCGCTCCCTGATTTGGGAGTCGCGGGCCTGCGGGCGAAGATCGACACCGGCGCCAGCACCTCCAGCCTGCATGCCACCGAAATCGAGCCGTTTGAGCGCGACGGGGAAACGTGGGTGCGTTTCAACGCGCACCTGGGCACGGTGGTGCAGTTGCGTCACCGCCGCTGCGAAGCGCCGCTGGTGACGATGAAAACCATTAAAAGCTCCAACGGCCAGGCACAGGTGCGTTACGTGATCAGTACCACCCTGGCGCTCGGCGATCGGGTTTGGCGAGTGGAGTTCACCCTCGCCTGCCGCAAGTCCATGCGTTATCGCCTGTTGCTCGGTTCCAAAGCCCTGATCGACGGCCAGTTGGTGGTCAATCCAGGCATTAAATACGTTCAAGACAAGCCGGTGTTCCCGGTGTCCATTACCTCTTCCACAGGTGTTGCATGAAGATCGCTGTGCTGTCGCGGAACCCGCGTCTGTATTCCACTCGTCGTTTGGTTGAGGCCGGCACCGAACGCGGGCATGAGATGGTGGTGATCGACACCCTGCGCGCCTATATGAACATCGCCAGTCATAAGCCGCAAATCCACTACCGCGGCAAGCCGCTGGAAGGCTTTGATGCCGTGATTCCGCGGATCGGCGCTTCGGTAACTTTTTATGGCTGCGCGGTGTTGCGCCAGTTCGAAATGATGGGCGTGTTCCCGCTCAACGAGTCGGTGGCCATCGCCCGCTCGCGGGACAAATTGCGCTCGCTGCAATTGCTTTCACGTCGCGGTATTGGTTTGCCGGTCACCGGTTTTGCGCACTCACCGGACGACATTCCCGACCTGATCGATATGGTCAACGGCGCACCGCTGGTGATCAAAGTGCTGGAAGGCACCCAGGGCATCGGCGTGGTGATGTGTGAAACGGCGACGGCAGCAGAGTCGGTGATCGAGGCGTTCATGGGCCTCAAGCAGAACATCATGGTTCAGGAGTACATCAAGGAAGCCGGCGGCGCGGACATTCGCTGCTTTGTGGTCGGCGACAAGGTGATTGCCGCAATGAAGCGTCAGGCCAAGCCCGGCGAGTTCCGCTCCAACCTGCACCGTGGCGGCAGCGCCAGCCTGATCAAGATCACCCCGGAAGAGCGCATGACCGCGTTGCGTGCGGCCAAGGTCATGGGCCTGAGCGTGGCGGGCGTGGATATCCTGCGTTCCAACCACGGGCCGCTGGTGATGGAAGTGAACTCGTCGCCGGGCCTGGAAGGGATCGAAACCACCACCAGCAAGGACGTGGCAGGGATCATCATTGAGCACATCGAGAAGAACGGCGGGCCGAATATGACGCGAACCAAGGGCAAGGGTTAACAGACGATCGTTCCCACGCTCCGCGTGGGAACGATCGGAACTTGCCGCTGCTATTAAACCGCATCTCTAGGCAACATCAACCCAAGCGGCAACCGCACTCGCGCTTCCAACCCACCACCGGAACGGTTACGCAGTTCAACGTTGCCGCCATGCATCGAAGCAATCCGCTTGACGATAGCGAGCCCCAACCCTGTGCCCTTGCCGCCCCGCGCACGGTCGCCACGGGTGAAAGGGTTGAAGATTGCTTCCAGCTCTGACGGATCGATCCCGGCGCCACGGTCCATGACGCTCAGCACCACGTACGGCGCGCTGACATCTCCCGAGACATACGCCGCCACTTCAACGCCGCTGCCAGCATGATGCAAGGCGTTGCCGATCAGGTTGTTCAAGAGGCGTTTCATCGAGACACGGCGCAACGGAAACGGCTGAATCGGCTCCAGACGCAAGCGCACCCGCTCTTCGTTCTGGTTGTAAGGCGCCGCCACCTCGCGCACCAGATCACTCAGGTCGACCTCTTCGACCGACTCGTCCCGACCATCGCGAATGAACGCCAGGAACTGGTCGAGAATCGCGTCCATGTCTTCGATGTCACGCACCATGTCGTCGCTCAGTTCGCTGTGGTTGCCCATCAGCTCCAGCGACAGACGCAAGCGGGTCAGCGGCGTGCGCAGGTCGTGTGAAACCCCGGCGAGCATCAATTCACGCTCGCGGCCGGCCTGTTCAACGTCTTCCGCCATCTGGTTGAACGCTCGATAGACCTCGGTCATTTCACTCGGCGTGTCGCTGATCGGCAGGCGCACGCTGCGCCCCTGACCCAGTTGCCGGGCGGCATCGACCAGGCGTTTGAGCGGCTGGTTGAGCTGGCTGACGAAAATCCACGCCGAGGCGGTGGATAACAAGCCGATCGCGAGAAACCAGCCGAGAACGTTCCAGATTTTCTGGCCGCGCAGCGGATGCGGGTACAGCGGTACTTTCAGCCAGCCATCGCCCAGGCTGGGCGCCCGGACCCAGAGCGCCGGCGGTGCATGCATGCGTAATCGAACTTCAGTGTCGGCGCCCAATTCCGTTTGCATCTGCCGCTGGTAGATCTCGCTGTAAGGCCAATGTTGTTCGCCTTCGGGCACACCCGCACCCACTACCCGAATCAGGGGCACACGATCGGCAATCTTCGCCCGGTTTTCTTCGTCCGCCGCCCAGTAGGCACGCAAGGTCAGCGCAACACCGTGACTGTATTGGCGGTCCACCAGCACGTCCTCGTTCATCAACAGATAAACCAGGGTCAGCGCCTTGGAAAACAGCACGACGATCAGCACCAGCCAGAGCGTGCGAGAGAAGAAACTTTGGGGGAACCACACGGGGGTTTTCATAGACAACCGCTACACACTTTGCAGGAACGAGCGAGGCTCGCAGAATTGCGGATCGCGAATCAACCGGGCGACACGTTACCCGGCTGACCCGCTCCTACAAATCATCGATCACTTGGTCGCGGTGCCGTCCGGAACGAACACGTACCCCACGCCCCAGACCGTTTGAATGTAACGTGGTTTCGACGGATCAGGCTCGATCATCCGGCGCAGGCGGGAGATCTGCACGTCGATGGAGCGCTCCAGGGCATCCCATTCGCGGCCACGGGCCAGATTCATCAGCTTGTCGCGGGTCAGCGGTTGACGCGCATTCATCACCAACGCCTTGAGCACCGCGAATTCACCGGTGGTGAGCATGTGTACTTCGTCGCCGCGCTTGAGTTCGCGAGTCGCCAACGACAATTCGTAATCACCGAAGGTCACACTTTCGTCTTCGCTGCCCGGTGCGCCCGGCACGGGAGCCGACTGGCGACGCAGGACCGCTTTGACACGCGCCATCAGCTCGTCCGGGTTGAACGGCTTGGCCAGGTAATCATCGGCGCCCAGTTCCAGGCCCTTGATACGGCTTAGCTCATCGCCCTTGGCGGTGAGCATGATGATCGGAATCTGATTGTTTGCGCCACGCAGCCGGCGGCAGGCGGTCAGGCCGTCTTCGCCGGGCAACATCAGGTCGAGGACAACCAGGTTGAACACTTCACGTGCCAGCAGGCGATCCATCTGTTCGGTGTTCGGTACGGCGCGGGCACGATAGCCCTTGCTGACGAAAAAACGTTCCAGCAGGCTGCTGAGCCCCGGATCGTCGTCAACGATAAGAATTTTTTCGCCTTCAGCAGTTTGTGCAGTGCTGCTCATTGGATGCTCCTTTGATCTCGGCGCGCATTATGGCGTAGCTGCCGTTATACGCACCGTGTGCATTGTTAGCAGATTTTTCCTCTACCGCCAGCGACATGGCCTTTATGCCTACAGCCCGCGATGCCCCCATCGGGCAGAACGGCGGTTATAATGCGCGGCCTTTTGTGTCGGGCAACGTCTGATCGTTACTGCCGGTGGCGGCTTTTATTTTTCATCACCCGGCAGTAATTGTTCGATTCCACGGGTCAATGGGATGCCTTTTGATCCAGGTAGCGGCGCTGGCCAGGCCGCTCAACCAGACTCGCCGGGCCTTATTCCCTGCGCCCGCGAGCCTGCTTTCACAATTTGTCAGGTGGTTTTATGGACAGCATCAACAGCCGCATCGCCGAGGAACTCGGTGTACGCCCACAACAGGTCGAAGCGGCCGTCGCGCTACTCGATGAAGGCTCCACGGTGCCCTTCATCGCCCGCTACCGGAAAGAAGTGACCGGCAGCCTCGATGACACGCAATTGCGTCATCTGGAAGAGCGTCTGCGCTACCTGCGAGAACTCGACGAACGGCGCATCAGCATCCTTGCCAGCATCGAAGAGCAAGGCAAGCTGACCCCGCAACTCGAGCGCGATATCAAACTCGCCGACACCAAGACCCGCCTCGAAGACTTGTACCTGCCGTACAAGCAAAAACGCCGCACCAAGGGCCAGATCGCCCTGGAAGCCGGCCTCGGCGAACTGGCAGACGGCCTGTTCAACGACCCGAACCTGACGCCAGACACCGAAGCCGCACGCTTCGTCAACGCCGAAAAAGGCGTGGCGGATGTGAAAGCGGCCCTCGAAGGCGCCAAGTACATCCTCATGGAGCGCTTCGCCGAAGACGCCAACCTGCTGGAAAAACTGCGCAACTACCTGAAGCAGGAAGCCACCCTCAGTGCCCGCGTGATCGCCGGCAAGGAAGAGGAAGGCGCCAAGTTCCGCGATTACTTCGAACACGACGAACCGCTGAAAAGCATGCCGTCGCACCGCGCCCTGGCGATTTTCCGTGGCCGCAACGAAGGCATCCTCAGCTCCGCGCTGAAAGTCGGTGACGAACTGCCGGGCACCATGCACCCGTGCGAAGGCATGATCGGTCAGCAATTCGGCATCGCCAACCAGAACCGCCCGGCCGATAAATGGCTGGGTGAAGTGGTGCGCTGGACCTGGAAGGTCAAGCTCTACACCCACCTGGAAACCGACCTGCTCGGTGAGCTGCGCGACGGCGCCGAGACTGAAGCGATCAACGTCTTCGCCCACAACCTGCACGACTTGCTGCTGGCAGCCCCCGCCGGCCCGCGTGCCACACTGGGCCTGGACCCGGGCCTGCGTACCGGCTGCAAGGTGGCGGTGGTCGATTCCACCGGCAAGCTGCTGGATCACGCCACGGTTTACCCGCACGTGCCGCACAACAAGTGGGACCAGACCATCGCCGTGCTCGCGGCCCTGTGCGCCAAGCACTCGGTGGACCTGATCGCCATCGGCAACGGCACCGCCAGCCGGGAAACCGACAAGCTCGCCGCGGACCTGATCAAAAAATACCCGGCGATGAAAATGACCAAGGTCATGGTCTCCGAAGCCGGCGCTTCGGTGTACTCGGCCTCGGAGCTAGCGTCCAAGGAATTCCCGGACCTCGACGTGTCGATCCGTGGCGCGGTGTCGATTGCCCGTCGCTTGCAAGATCCGCTGGCCGAACTGGTGAAAATCGATCCGAAATCCATCGGTGTCGGCCAGTACCAGCACGACGTGTCACAGCTGAAACTGGCCCGTGGCCTGGACGCGGTGGTCGAAGACTGCGTGAACGCCGTTGGCGTCGACGTGAACACCGCCTCCGTCGCGCTGCTGGCCCGCATCTCCGGCCTCAACGCGACCCTGGCGCAGAACATCGTGACCCACCGCGATGAAAACGGTGCGTTCAAAACCCGTGCAGCGTTGAAGAAAGTCGCCCGCCTCGGCGAAAAAACCTTCGAACAGGCCGCCGGCTTCCTGCGCGTGATGAACGGTGACAACCCGCTCGACTCCTCCGCTGTTCACCCGGAAGCCTATCCACTGGTGCAACGCATCGCCGCTGAAACCGACCGCGACATTCGCTCGCTGATCGGCGACGCCGCTTTCCTCAAGCGTCTCGATCCGAAGAAGTACACCGACGAAACCTTCGGTCTGCCAACGGTCACCGACATCCTGCAAGAACTGGAAAAGCCGGGCCGCGACCCGCGTCCCGAGTTCAAGACCGCCGAGTTCCAGGAAGGCGTCGAAGACCTCAAGGACTTGCAGCTGGGGATGATCCTCGAAGGCGTGGTGACCAACGTGACCAACTTCGGCGCTTTTGTCGATATCGGCGTGCATCAGGACGGTTTGGTGCATATCTCCGCGCTTTCGGAGAAATTCATCAAGGATCCGCGTGAGGCGGTGAAAGCCGGTGACGTGGTCAAGGTCAAGGTCATGGAAGTCGACATCCCGCGCAAACGCGTTGGCCTGTCGATGCGCATGAGCGACACCCCGGGCGAGAAGATCGACGGTGCCCGTGGCGCGCGTCCAGGTTCGGCGCCGCGTCAGTCTTCGAGCCCCGCACCGCGCAAGGAAACCACGGCAGCGGCGCCGAGCAACAACGCCATGGCGTCGCTGTTCGCCAACGCCAAGCAGTTGAAGAAGCGCTGATGGAAATCCCTGCGGGGTTGACCGAAAGCGCTTTTTTCAAGCTGCTGGGTTGCCGTTTGCACAGCCTTGAGGTCGGGGTGGCGCAAGTCGCCCTGGCGCTTGAGCCGCAACTGCGCAATCGCGGCGGCAAGCTGCACGGCGGGGCGCTGTTCAGCCTGGTGGACATTGCCATGGGGCTGGCCTGTTCCAGTTCCCATGGTTTCGACCAGCAGAGCGCGACCATCGAGTGCAAGATCAACTACGTGCGCGCCGTTTCCGAAGGCGAAGTCCTGTGCACCGCCCGGGTGATTCACCCGGGTCGGCGTACGCTGGTGGTCGAAGCCGATGTGATGCAAAGCGACAAACTGGTCGCAAAAGCACAAGGCACGTTCGCTGTCCTGTAGCTCCCTGTCATCAAATTGAGTTAATTTCGGCGCTGCGAAAGCTGCGCCGACGTTTCTTCGCGCGCGATAGCCAGTTTCAGGGATGGAGTATTGGCCTTTGCGAGTGGGTCATTGCAGCTCGATAATGAGGCGAAAACGCCAGTTTTAACTTCACCCTTGTAGACCGTCCTGCCCACCCCCATATTGGGGCGACTGACGCGTGAAGGAATCCAACTTGAGCGAACTTCTCAACCGCCGCCTGGCTCTGCTCGGCGAGCGCGCTAACCTCTCTCTGCTCGAACAGTGTCTTCACGGCATCGAACGTGAATGCCTGCGCGTGACGGGCGAAGGTCGCCTGGCGCAAACGCCGCACCCTGAAAGCCTCGGTTCCGCGCTGACCAACGAACAGATCACCACCGACTATTCCGAGTCGCTGCTGGAGTTCATCACGCCTGCCCTGCCGGACCCTGCGGACACGCTGGCGAGCCTGGACAAGATTCACCGTTTTGCCTACAGCAAGCTCGGCGACGAGTACCTGTGGAGTCCGTCGATGCCGTGCCCGCTGCCGGCCGAGGAAGATATCCCGATCGCCTACTATGGCACCTCCAACATCGGTCAGCTCAAATACGTCTACCGCAAGGGCCTGGCCCTGCGCTACGGCAAGACCATGCAGTGCATCGCCGGGATTCACTACAACTTTTCCCTGCCGGAAAAGCTCTGGCCGCTGCTCAAAGAGGCTGAAGGCTTTGTCGGCACCGACCGCGACTATCAGTCGGCGGCCTATATCGCGCTGATCCGCAACTTCCGTCGCTACAGCTGGCTGCTGATGTACCTGTTCGGCTCTTCGCCAGCGCTGGACGCCGGTTTCCTGCGCGGTCGCTCCCATCAGCTGGAGCAATTTGACGCCGAAACCCTGTACCTGCCATACGCCACCAGCCTGCGCATGAGCGATCTGGGTTACCAGAGCAACGCGCAAGCCGGGCTGACGCCGTGCTACAACGACCTGAACAGTTACACCGACAGCCTGCGCAAAGCGGTGGCCACGCCTTACGCGCCGTACGTCGAAATCGGCACGCACCAGGACGGTGAGTGGGTTCAGCTCAACACCAACATCCTGCAGATCGAAAACGAGTACTACTCCAACATTCGCCCGAAACGCGTGACCTACACCGGCGAACGGCCGATCCAGGCGCTGATGGCCCGTGGCATTCAGTACATTGAAGTGCGCCTGTTAGACATCAACCCGTTCATGCCGATGGGCATTGACCTGCCGGAGGCGCGCTTCCTCGACGCGTTCCTGCTGTATTGCGCGCTGAACGACAGCCCGCTGCTGACCGCCACCACCTGCGGCAACGCCACCTCGAACTTCCTCAGCGTGGTCAAGGAAGGTCGCCGTCCGGGCCTGCAACTGCAACGCGATGGCCAGTCGGTGGACATGAAAGAGTGGGCCTTCGAGCTGCTGGAAAACATCGCCCCGCTGGCCGCGCTGCTCGATCAGAGCCACGGCGGTGACGCCCACAGCAAAGCCCTCGACGCGCAACTGGCGAAAATCCAGAACCCTTCCCTGACCCCTTCTGCGCAAGTGCTGGCAGCGATGACCGAGCACAAGGAAAGCTTCGCCCAGTTCTCCCTGCGCCAGAGCCAGGCGCACGCCGAGTTCTTCCGCAATGAGCCGCTGGCGGCCGAAGAGCAGTCGCGTTTTGAAGAACTGGCACGCTCGTCGCTGGCTCAGCAAACCGAGCTTGAGCAGAACGAAGTCGGCGATTTCGACGTGTTTGTCGGGTCGTACCAGGCGAGCATTCTGGCGATCAGTAATTAAGCGACGCCTTTAGAAAGATCGCAGCCTGCGGCAGCTCCTACGCGAATGCATTTCCCCGCAGGCTGCGATCTTTAAAGCCTTACTCCGCCGTCGAAGGCTTCTCCCACAAATTGATCCCGCCCTCCTGGGCAAACCGGTCAATCTCTGCCAGCTCCTCAACGCTGAAGCTCAAGTTCTTCAACGCCCCGACGTTCTCGATGATCTGCTCTGGTCGACTCGCGCCGATCAGCGCCGAGGTCACTCGTGGGTCACGCAGGGTCCAGGCCAGAGCCATTTGCGCCAGGCTTTGACCGCGGCGTTTGGCGATTTCGTTGAGGGCGCGCACCAGGGCAATGTTGGCATCGGACAGGTGTGAGGCTTGCAACGAGTCACCGCCCGGACGGTTGACCCGTGCATCTTTCGGTACGCCGTTAAGGTACTTGTCGGACAACAACCCCTGAGCCAGCGGAGTGAAAGCAATCACACCCGCGCCGAGTTCATCGGTGGCGTCCAGCAGATCCTTTTCCACCCAACGGTTGAGCAGGTTATAGGCCGGTTGGTGGATCAACAGCGGCACTTTCCACTCCTTCAGCAGCGCAGCCATTTCGCGGGTTTTCGCCCCGGAATACGACGAGATACCGATGTACAGCGCCTTGCCCTGCTGCACGGCGGTGGCCAGCGCACTGGCGGTTTCTTCCAGCGGAGTGTCCGGGTCGAAGCGGTGGGAATAGAAGATGTCCACATAGTCGACGCCCAGGCGTTGCAGGCTCTGGTCGAGACTGGCCAGCACGTATTTACGCGAGCCACCGCCCTGACCGTAAGGGCCCGGCCACATGTCCCAACCGGCCTTGCTGGAGATGATCAGCTCGTCGCGGTACGGCTTGAAGTCTTCGCGCAGCAAACGGCCGAAGTTGATCTCGGCACTGCCGTACGGCGGGCCGTAATTGTTGGCCAGATCAAAGTGGTTGATGCCCAGGTCGAAGGCGGTACGCAGCAAGGATCGCTGGGTATCGATCGGCGTGCTGTCGCCGAAGTTGTGCCACAGGCCAAGGGACAGCGCCGGCAACACCAGCCCGCTGCGACCGACGCGGCGGTAAGGAATGGAGTCGTAACGATCAGCAGCCGCGGTGTAAGTCATCGAACCCTCTCTTGTTGTGAGCGACGAGGTCGTCAGAGTTGCCCAGCATACGCTCAGGCAACGCATTCAAAACGGGGTGTTCGACTAAATGTTGAAACGTTTCATACAGTTCTTGATTTGGTCCTTACGCCGACAGTTCGCGCAGGGCCGCTGCTGCCAGGAACCCGGATCTTGAGTTGTACCGTTGATCGCGTCTGACCGTCTGATCAATGCGCTCCAGCAACTGCTCTGGCAACGTTGCATTGAAACGCACGGACTTGCCGAAATACGGCGTCACATCAAACTCGACCACCGCCCAAACACCTCCCGCGTAATCCGGGTTTTCGAAGTGCTCGTCGATCTCGCGCACCTGCGGCAACGGATCGCCATCAGCGACCAGTCCTTCGTAATGCAACGCCAGCGCTTCTTTAACGTTTTCGAGCGCCTGCGCCACCGTTCCACCTGCTGAGAAACAACCCGCAACGTCGGGGATGATCACTCCGTAATCTGAGTCGGCATCCTTGTGCAGTACGACTGGGAATTTCATGGGGATAGGCCCTTCCAATCCGCCCCCATCGGGGCGTTGATCGATATTCTCCAGGCTCATTTCAAGCCCGCCTGTTTCAAAATGCGTTGATTGTTCCCTTTGGAAGATCCGCGTCAGGGTGCTTGATCGTGACCCTCCCCGGTTTGCACGAATGTTTGTATTGATAGTGGCTACCTTTGACTGCTACCAAATACCAACCGTCGTCTTCGATCATCCTGATCATTTCCCGACTACGCATCACCTTCGCCCTTTGTCGTCAGCATCGGCTGCGACTTTATCCGGCAAACGGACACTCCAATACACACCATACACACTCGGTTAAATATTAGCCCATCGCAAACACGTATTTTTTTAACCAGACGACTGGCTAACCCGCCCCCGCAAACACCTGCGCCACCCAATCCACAAACACTCGAATCGTGGCGACATGTGTCGGTTATGCAGGAAGGGCACCGACACTGGGGGTGCCCGACGGCAGGCTGGGTCAACGGGCACATCCTCCTGCGTGCCGACGGTGGGTTGGTTTAAGCGCCATTTTGCTGAACGACGCCTATGCTCGGTATGACAAGCACCGGCTCGGGAGCACACCATCATGCACACCACGATCATCATCACCTTCGGCCTGGTCTTGCTGGCGCTGATGCTGTTCATCGGTGAGAAGCTCGGCTTCAGCCGCCAGACCCTGACCTACAGTTTCGTCGTCCTGTGGCTGGCGCTGACGGTGATCAACGGCGCTATCGGCATGATCACCGCCGGGCAACCGCTAACCTCCGAATTGATGGTGGGCTTCATGGTGTTCAGCGTACCGGTGGCCGCTCTGGTGCTGTTCATGACCTTGAACATCGCCTGAGCGCCACACCGGTCTCGGTCAGCGCACCAGATGCAGAAACTGCATGTGCCGCTCGTACTGATCGAGGATATCGTTGATGATTTGCTCCTTGGTGTAGCCCACCAGATCGTAATCCTGACTGCCTTCGCTCAGGTGCACTTCAGCCCGGTAGTAGCGACGGTTGTTGAGCTCTTTGGAGCCCATCCCGCCACGGGCGAAAGACGGCGTGAAGTAACCGCGCATTTGCGCCTGGTAGATGAACGGATGCTGATCGCCATGACCGATTTCCAGGCTGACGCTGTCGTTGGCCGGATCCGGTTGGGTGACCACGCTCAAGCCCTTTTCAGCGAACACCGCCGTCACTTCTTCAATCGCCGGACGCACCGTCGTGTCGAGGAAACGGTACACCTCATCGCGCGACGGAAAGTGCACGGCCTGACTCAGACGCTGACGCCAGCCACCCTTACCGCGTCGTGACGACGCCGAGACTGGAGCCAAGGAATGCAACTGGGCGATCTGCTTCTGCGATTCCAGGTAGAACGCCTTGTGCAGCCCCCACATCATCAGCAAAAGAATCAGCGAGAACGGCAACGAGGTCAGTACCACCGCTGACTTCAACGAGTCGATGCTGCCGGCAAACAACAATGCACTGGTGACTAGCGCGGTCATCGCGCCCCAGAACACCCGCAACCATTTCGGCCCGTCTTCATCGGCGTTACCGCCCTTGGCCGACAGCGTCGAGAGCACTACAGTGCCGGAGTCGGCCGAGGTGACGAAGAACACGAAGCTGATGAACACCGTAACGGCGATCACCGTTTTGCTCCATGGGTAGGTTTCCAGCAGCAGGTAGAGGGTCATCGACGGGTTCTCGATGGCCGACAAGCCAAGGGCACTCATGCCGTGGTTGAGTACCTGGTCGATGGCGCTGTTGCCGAAGATCGACATCCACGCCAGGGTGAAGCCGAGCGGAATCAACAGCACGCCGAAGACGAATTCGCGGATGGTCCGGCCACGGGAAATACGTGCGATGAACAGGCCCACGAATGGCGACCACGCGATCCACCAGGCCCAGTAGAACACCGTCCAGCCGCCCAGCCAGTCACTGGGTTTGTCATAGGCGTAAAGGTCGAAACTCTTCATCGGCAAGGCGCCGAGGTAATCGCCAAGGTTCTGGATCAAGGTGTTGAGCAAGTGCTGGGTAGGGCCGGCGAACAACACGAACAGCAACAACGCGCAGGCCAGCAGCATGTTGATGTCGGACATCACCCGCACGCCTTTATCGACGCCGGCGACGGCGACGATGATCGCCGCGCCCATCATCAGCGTGATCAGGCCGACCTGAATCCACTGGGTGTGGGCCATGCCGAACAAGTAGTCGAGACCGGAGTTGAGGTGCAACACGCCGAAGCCCATGTCAGCGCCCAGACCGAACACCGTGGCGATGATGCCGAAGCCATCCACCGCGTAACCGATCGGTCCGTTGATGCGTTTGCCGATCAGCGGATAAAGCGCCGAGCGCAGGGCCAGCGGCAGGTTATGCCGATAGGCGAAGTAGGCCAGCGCCATGCCGACAAAAGCGAACACGCCCCAGCCGTGCAGGCCCCAATGCAGAAACAGAATCTGCATCGCCTGACGCGCTGCATCCGCCGTGCCGGCCTCGCCCTGGGGCGGTTGCAACATGTGCGTCAACGGTTCGGATACGCAGAAGAAAAACAGCGTGATGCTGATCCCGGCGGCAAACAGCATGCCGGCCCAGGACAGGTAACTGAATTCGGGCTCGTCGTGGTCGGCACCGAGCTTGATCTTGCCGTAGCCAGACAAGGCGGTGACCACCACGAAGACCAGATACAGAGTCATCGCCAGCATGTAGTACCAGCCGACCGTGTTGGCCGCCCAGTTTTGCGCCGCCAGCAACCAGGCGCCGGACTGTTGCGGAAAGGCGATGACCACCAGGCCGAACAGTAAAATGAAGGTCGCCGCGAAGTAGAACACCGGCGGATTCATGCGGATCTCACCGCTTGGAGGGGTGAACGATGCACTCATGAAGCGTGCACCTCGAGGGGGTAAAACGTGGCTGTCAATAACGGACTCAGCAAAGGCTAGCCTCCTGTTGTGAGCGGGCAGCGAACCACCGGTTTAACTTGAATGAACGTTCAAGTTAAACATGGATGAGCTGTGAGGACTAATCGCAAGGCTCGGCGGTACCCGGTGAAGAGAGGGCTTTCTCGTTCCCACGCTCTGCGTGGGAATGCATCCTGTGACGCTCTGCGTCACTTCCCGAGCGGAACGCGGAGCGTCCCTGGCGGCATTCCCACGCGGAGCGTGGGAACGATCAAATCAGTCGACGAATGATTCAGGAGTTTATTTCTGCGTCCCGTCATCATGCTGCAAGTTGGCCTGGGTCAGGTTGCAGCCGGCCGGTACGCTGCGAGTCAGCCAGACGTTGCCGCCGATGGTCGAGCCCTTGCCGATGGTGATCCGTCCCAGAATGGTCGCGCCGGCATAGATCACCACATCGTCTTCAACGATCGGATGGCGCGGATGGCCTTTCTGCAACTGGCCGTCTTCATCGGCCGGGAAGCGTTTGGCACCGAGGGTCACGGCTTGGTAAATGCGTACCCGCTCGCCGATGATCGCGGTTTCGCCGATCACCACGCCCGTGCCGTGGTCGATGAAGAAGCTACGGCCGATCTGCGCGCCCGGGTGAATGTCGATGCCGGTGGCCGAGTGCGCAATTTCCGCACTGATCCGCGCCAGCAATGGCAGCCCGGCGCGGTACAGATGGTGGGCCAGACGATGGTGAATCACCGCCAGAATCCCCGGATAGCACAGCAGCACTTCATCGACACTGCGTGCTGCCGGGTCACCGTGATACGCCGCCAGTACATCGGAATCCAGCAGTCTGCGCAGACCTGGCAAGGCCAGGGCGAAATCCTGGATCAGGCTGATCGCCCGCGCCTCGACTTCGGTATCGACCCGGGCACTTTGTCGCGCGACATAGCGCAGCTCCAACCGCGCCTGAGCCAGCAGCGCGTTCAGCGCCACATCCAGCGTATGCCCGACGTAAAAGTCTTCGCTCTCTTCACGCAGATCCACCGGGCCCAGGCGCATCGGGAACAGCGCACCGCACAATGCTTCGAGAATCTCCGCCATCGCCGCACGCGATGGCAGCTCACGCCCGCCCTGCTCGCCGCTGATGCGACCGTTCTGCGCACGCCACTGGTCGCGGGCGGTGCGCAGTTGGCTGACGATGGTCTGTAATTGCCAATGGCTGGAACGCTGGCTCACGGTAAAACTCCTCACGTGCGGCGGCCGGACAGTAAGGCCGCCTAAACGGCGTTCACTTTACGGTATGCGCTCAAAGCGGAATTAAGAACGAATAGTGCTGTGTTAAGCACTTTTTGGCATAAGCGATATTGTCGGTTGCCCGAGCAAATCGGCCTGCCTATAGTCCAGTCATCTCCCACAACCCGTGCGGTCCCATGATCAAACAACAGCTGGCTCGTTTTAATCGTCTGGACCTTCTCGCCAATGCTACCGCCCTGGAAAAACTCGAACGCCTGTCGGCCTGGCTGGGTCGCGATGTCTACGTCAAACGTGACGATCTGACACCGTTGGCCATGGGCGGTAACAAGCTGCGCAAACTCGAATACCTCGCTGCCGACGCTCTTGCGCAAGGTGCCGACACGTTGATCACCGCCGGTGCCATCCAGTCCAACCATGTGCGCCAGACGGCAGCGCTTGCCGCCAAACTGGGCCTGGGCTGCGTCGCCTTGCTGGAGAATCCGATCGGCACTGATGACAGTAATTACCTAGGCAACGGCAATCGCCTGTTGCTGGACTTGTTCGATGCCAAGGTCGAGCTGGTAGAGAACCTCGATAACGCCGACCAACAGTTGCAGGCACTGGCCGAGCGTCTGCGCAGTAACGGCAAGAAACCCTATCTTGTGCCAATTGGCGGCTCCAACGCCTTGGGCGCGCTGGGCTATGTCCGTGCCGGACTGGAACTGGCCGGGCAAATCGAGGACAGCGGCCTGGAGTTCGCCGCGGTGGTGTTGGCTTCGGGCAGCGCCGGGACTCACAGCGGTCTGGCCTTGGCGCTGAGCGAAGTATTACCGAACTTGCCGGTCATCGGTGTCACCGTTTCGCGCAGCGACGAAGACCAGCGGCCGAAGGTCCAGGGCCTGGCCGAGCGCACCGCCGAACTGCTGGGCGTGAGCTTGCCGGCGAGTTTCAAGATTGAATTGTGGGACGAGTATTTCGCTCCGCGTTACGGCGAGCCGAACGCCGGCACCCTGGCTGCCGTCAAGTTGCTGGCCAGCCAGGAAGGTCTGTTGCTCGACCCGGTCTACACTGGCAAGGCCATGGCCGGTTTGCTCGACGGTATCGGCCGGCAGCGCTTCAATGACGGCCCGATCATCTTCCTGCACACGGGTGGGGCGCCGGCGTTGTTTGCTTATGGCGCCGCGTTTAACTGAATGAACGCGGGCAATGGGGGAGCTGGCTTGCCTGCTCCCACATTTGATCGACTTCGCTAATGAAATGCTATTCCACAATGGAATAGCAATGTGTTTTTATATTATTTTCAAGTCTTAAAAAGCGGCTTTATAGTCGCGCCGTAGGCGAAGACGCGCTTCGCGCTTTAAGGCAGGATACGACTACCGCGTCACCTGCTTCGCTCAACATAAAAAACACAGGGGCTCTTCATGACTATTTCTGTATTGCGTCGCACATTGCTGGTTGGCACTTTGGGGCTGGCTCTCGGCGCTGGTTGGTTGGGCCAGGCAGTTGCCGGCGAGCAGTTGGACAACATCAAAAAGGCCGGCGAGATCAAGGTTGGCCTGGAAGGCACCTACCCGCCGTTCAGCTTTGTCGGTGAAGACGGCAAGCTCACCGGTTTCGAGGTTGAGTTCTCCGAAGCCCTGGCCAAGAAGCTGGGCGTCAAGGTCAAGCTCAGCGCTACCCCGTGGGACGGCATCCTCGCCGCCTTGGAGTCCAAGCGCCTGGACGCCGTGATCAACCAGGTAACCATCTCGGAAGAGCGCAAGAAGAAGTACGACTTCTCCAAGCCTTACACCGTTTCCGGTATTCAAGCGCTGACCCTGAAAAAGAACGTCGACACCATCAAGACCGCCAGCGACCTGGCGGGCAAGAAAGTCGGCGTAGGCCTGGGCACCAACTACGAGCAATGGCTCAAGGACAACCAGCCTAAAGCCATCATCAAGACCTATAACGATGACCCAACCAAGTTCCAGGACCTGCGCATCGGCCGCACCGACGCCATCCTGATCGACCGCCTGGCGGCCCTGGAATATGCCAAAAAAGCCACCGACACTGCCGCCGCTGGCGATGCTTTCTCCCGTCAGGAAGCCGGTATTGCCCTGCGCAAAGGCGAGCCTGAGTTGCTGGCTGCTGTGAACAAGGCCATCGACGAACTGCGTGCCGACGGCACCTTGAAGAAGCTGTCCGAGAAGTACTTCAACGCTGACGTCACTCAATAATGGAAGCAGGTTTCCAACTCGCGCTGGACTCCGCGCCCTTTCTGCTCAAGGGCGCGTACTACACGGTGATTCTTAGCCTCGGCGGGATGTTTTTCGGCTTGCTGCTGGGCTTCGGCCTGGCTTTGATGCGCCTGTCGCGCTTCAAGTGGCTGAGCTTGCTCGCCCGGGCCTATGTGTCGTTCTTTCGCGGCACGCCCTTGCTGGTGCAGCTGTTCCTGATCTACTACGGCTTACCGCAAGTGGGCATCGAGCTGGATCCGATCCCGGCGGCCCTGATCGGCTTTTCGCTGAATATGGCCGCCTACGCCTGTGAAATCCTGCGCGCCGCCATCGCCTCCATCGAGCGCGGCCAGTGGGAAGCTGCATCCAGTATCGGCATGACCCGCGCGCAGACCCTGCGCCGGGCCATCCTGCCGCAAGCTATGCGCACGGCGTTGCCGCCGTTGGGCAACAGCTTTATTTCGCTGGTCAAGGACACGGCGATGGCCGCCACCATCCAGGTGCCCGAGCTATTCCGCCAGGCCCAATTGGTGTCTGCGCGCACCTTCGAAATTTTCACCATGTATCTGACCGTTGCCCTGATCTACTGGGTACTGGCAAGCATCCTGGCGCATTTTCAAAATCGCCTGGAAGACCGGGTCAACCGGCATGACCTGGAGTCTTGAAGCATGATCGTGGTTGAAAAACTGACCAAACAATTCAAGGGTCAGGTGGTACTTAACGGGATCGACCTCGAGGTCAAGGAAGGCGAAGTCGTCGCCATCATTGGCCCTAGCGGCTCGGGCAAGACCACCTTCCTGCGTTGCCTGAACTTTCTTGAAGAACCCACCAGCGGCCGGATCAAGGTCGGCGACATCGAGATCGATGGCAGTCGCCCGCTGAACCAGCAGCAGAGCCTGGTACGCCGGCTGCGCCAGCATGTCGGTTTCGTGTTTCAGAACTTCAATCTGTTCCCCCATCGCACAGCCTTGGAAAACGTCATCGAAGGCCCTTTGGTGGTGAAGAAAATGCCAAAGGATCAAGCGTTGGCGCTGGGTCGAAAACTGCTGGCCAGGGTCGGCCTGGCAGGCAAGGAAGATGCCTATCCGCGCAGGCTGTCCGGTGGGCAGCAACAGCGCGTGGCAATCGCCCGGGCACTGGCCATGGAGCCGGAAGTGATTCTCTTCGACGAGCCAACCTCGGCGCTTGATCCGGAACTGGTCGGCGAAGTGCTGGCGACCATTCGCAGTCTGGCCGAAGAAAAACGCACCATGGTCATCGTTACCCACGAAATGGGTTTTGCTCGTGATGTGGCGAACCGGGTGGTGTTTTTCGACAAGGGCGTCATCGTCGAACAAGGTGAAGCAAAGGCATTGTTTGCCAATCCGAAAGAAGAACGAACCCGGCAATTCCTCAATAAGTTCCTCAACTCCTGAAGTTAATTATCACCTTCAGAAACGTATTAACCACTGTCAACTTCCACGGACGGAAGTGATATTTATCACACGACTTGACTTGCCTCTCCCGCCTTCCGCCGACGTCCATAATTAATTAATCACCCCAGTCAAAAGCGGTATATAGATACCTCCTGCAACATCCTCCCGTCACGTAACCTCCAAGACACTCAGATTGATCCGATGCCAGAAAACGCTGGAAACACTGGTTCACAAATCGAGCACACCCAGGAAAAAGCCGAACAGCATGTCCATCGATTGCTAATCACAGGTAGGAAATATCTGAATAGCCTGGCATTCCCACGTTCTTAACTTGCGTCTATTGACACCCCGTCGGCCACTCCCTTATCTAGGCGCTAACAGGTATTTCACAGTACTTGAATATAGTTAATCGCCTACTACCCTAACGCCTTCGACACTTCCGAAATGGACTTCGCTGCGATGTTTCAAGGAGAACACACATGACTTGTATGTCGAACAAAGTTGAACTGGCGGCTCCCGGCCTGACGCAGTCGCCCGGCTCCGCCATCAACATCACTTCCGCTGCTTACCTGCTGATCGAAATACCGCCTTATGCCGGCATGGACGAAGGTGATCTGATCGAACTGTTCTGGGACAACTGCTATGTGGCCTCAAGGGTGCTCAACCGAGCAGATGTCGGTCAGCCACTCAACCTGCGGGTTCCCGAGAGTTTTATCCGCAATGGCAGCTCGCGTATCCACTACCGGCTCATGCAAGTCGGGCACGGCCCGGCGCTGTCCGCGACGAAACAGGTCCAGGTCAAACTCGACTGCCCGGGTGGTCAGCCCCACACCCTGTGCGCCGATGAAAACCAGCGCCTTGAGCCATTGGGCATTCCCGAGATGATTCGCCGTCACGGGGTCAATCCGAACCAGATCAAACGTGGCGTGCCACTGATCATCGAACCCTATCTGAACATGGCGGCTGATGATGAAATCACCTTGCGCTGGGGCGATGTGCGCATGGACCTGCCCAAGATCAAACCCGGCGAAGTCGGTCACCCGATCAACGTCTGGGTGCCGTCGGCAGTGATTCTCGAAGCCGGCGAAGACCATCGGCTGGAAGTCACCTACTGCATCCTTGATCGGGCAGGCAATAACTCACGCTGGGCTCCAGTGCGCACCCTGAAAGTCGGCTGCGCCAATACGTGCCTCAAAGTGCTACCAAAGGACGTTCTTTGCACTGCCGAAGATCGTCGTCGTTGAGACAAAAGATCGCAGGCTGCGCCAGCTCCGCCAATCGGTGTTGATCTGCAAGAGCTGGCGCAGCCTGCGATCTTGACGATGTCGACACCCTTCTATGCATATTCCTAAAAGTTAGTTTATTAATTTTTTATACGCGTTTAGGGTATATAAACCGGACCACCGGACATTCTTGATTTTGATTTCGCCGCACGCTGCGGCTTATCCATGAGATGCGAGGTAGGTATGGTCAGGAACATAATCACCCCGGTGCAAATCGCCAGGGCATTGCGTGCAGCCAAGGAGCGGCGCTGATGTCTAATCTGGCAGATGCAAACGTTCAGAGTCATCTGGACGTTTCCCCGCTGTTGTTGCCCGCGCACGTTTTGCGCAACGACGCACAAGCCCTCGAAGCAGCCCGTGAACTCGCTCAGGTCGCCCGCTTGCAAGCCGCGCGACGCGATCAACAGCGCAAGTTGCCCTGGGCGGAAATCGAACAATTCACCCGCAGTGGCCTGGGCAGTATTGCCATTGGCAAGGCGTTCGGCGGCCCGGAGGTTTCATTCGTCACCATCGCCGAAGTCTTCGCGATCATTTCCGCGGCCGACCCGGCACTCGGGCAAATCCCGCAGAACCACTTCGGCATTCTCAACCTGCTCCAGCACACGGCCAACGAGCGGCAGAAAAAGCAGCTGTTTCAGAGCGTGCTCGACGGCTGGCGGATCGGCAACGCGGGCCCGGAACGCGGTACCAAAAACACCCTGGAACTCAAGGCCCGCATCACCGCCGACGGCGATGGCTACATCATCAATGGCCAGAAGTTTTACTCCACGGGTGCACTGTTCGCGCACTGGGTCGCGGTCAAGGCACTGAACGACGATGGCAAGCAAGTTATCGCCTTCGTCCGTCGCGGCACTCCGGGGCTGCGCATCGTCGACGACTGGTCGGGCTTCGGCCAGCGCACCACGGCCAGCGGCACCGTGCTGCTGAACAATGTGCGGGTCGATGCTGATCTGGTGGTGGATAACTGGCGGATCAACGACAGCCCGAACATCCAGGGCGCCGTGTCACAGCTGATTCAAGCCGCCATCGACGCCGGCATTGCGCGTGGCGCCATCGATGACGCCATCAGCTTCGTTCGCGAACGCGCACGGCCGTGGATCGACGCCAACGTCGAACGCGCCAGCGACGACCTCTACGTGATTGCCGACATCGGCAAACTGAAAATCGAACTGCACGCCGCCGAAGCGCTGCTGCGCAAAGCCGGGAACGTGCTCGATCAAGTCAGCGCTGCACCGGTCACTGCCGAGTCCGCTGCACGCGCCTCGATTGCGGTCGCCGAAGCCAAGGTGCTGAGCACCGAGATCTCGCTGCTGGCCAGCGAAAAACTCTTCGAGCTGGCCGGCAGCCGCGCCACCCTCGCCGAGTTCAACCTAGACCGCCACTGGCGTAACGCACGCGTGCACACCCTTCACGACCCGGTGCGCTGGAAATACCACGCCGTGGGCACTTATCACCTGAACGGCACAAAACCAGCCCGGCATTCCTGGATCTGAACGACCAGAACACTTTTGACCAGATCTCTGGAGAAACACATGACTCTTTCTCACCCCGTCGCGGTCATCACCAGCGATGAGCAAGCCCTTGTCGTCGCCAGCGACCTGGCCGAAGACTTCAAACGCGACAGCGCCCTGCGCGACCGCGAACGACGCCTGCCCTACCCCGAACTGGAAGTCTTTTCGCGCTCCGGCCTATGGGGCATCAGCGTGCCCAGGGAATTCGGCGGTGCGGGGGTTTCCAACGTCACCCTGGCCAAGGTCATCGCGCTGATCGCCCAGGCCGACGGTTCGCTGGGGCAGATCCCGCAGAACCATTTTTATGCCCTCGAAGTGCTGCGCGTAAACGGTACATCCGAGCAGAAAAAACGCCTGTACGCCGAAGTTCTCGCCGGTCAGCGCTTCGGTAATGCGCTGGCCGAACTCGGGACCAAAACCGCTCTCCACCGGGTCACCAGCCTGACTCCCGACGGCGACGGCTTTCGCATCAACGGCCGCAAGTTCTATTCCACCGGGGCGATCTATGCGCAACGGATTCCGACCACGGTGGTCGATGAAAACGGCGTCCAGCAACTGGCCTTCGTCCCCCATGACAGCCACGGCCTGACGGTGATCGATGACTGGAGCGGTTTCGGTCAGCGCACCACCGGCAGCGGTTCGGTGGTGTTCGAAGACGTCTACGTCTCGGCAGACGACGTGATCCCCTTTCAAAGCGCCTTCGACCGTCCAACCCCGGTCGGCCCGCTGGCGCAGATTCTTCATGCGGCCATCGACACCGGCATTGCTCGCGCCGCCTATGAAGACGCGCTGCATTTCGTGCGAAGCAAAACCCGCCCGTGGATCGACTCCGGCAATGACAACGCCACCGAAGACCCGCTGACGATCAAAAGTTTCGGCCACCTGAGCATTCGCCTGCACGCGACGGAAGCACTGCTTGAACGCGCAGGAGAATTCCTCGACCGCGCCCAGGCCGACACCAATGCCGAGACCATCGCGGCGGCCTCGATTGCCGTGGCCGAAGCGCGCGCCATCAGCACGGATATCTCCCTGGCGGCCGGCAGCACGCTGTTCGAACTGGCCGGCAGCCAGGCCACCCTGGCCGAGCACGGGCTGGATCGTCACTGGCGCAACGCCCGCGTGCACACCCTGCACGACCCGGTGCGCTGGAAGTACCACGCGGTTGGCAACTACTACCTCAACGATGAAAACCCGCCGCTGCGAGGGACTATTTGATGCCCTCACCTCTGACAAGGAGAAAAAAGATCCTGCTCAATGCCTTCAACATGAACTGCATCGGGCACATCAACCACGGCCTGTGGACGCATCCACGGGACAACTCGACCCAGTACAAGACTGTCGAGTATTGGACTGAATTGGCGCAGTTGCTGGAGCGTGGTTTGTTCGACGGGCTATTTATCGCCGACATCGTCGGGGTGTATGACGTGTACCAGCACTCGGTCGACGTGCCACTCAAAGAGTCGATCCAGTTGCCGGTCAACGACCCGTTGCTGCTGGTGTCGGCCATGGCCGCGGTGACCAGGAACCTCGGCTTCGGCCTGACCGCCAACCTGACCTATGAGCCGCCGTACCTGTTCGCCCGGCGCCTGTCGACCCTCGATCACCTGAGCCGTGGCCGGGTCGGCTGGAACATCGTCACCGGCTATCTCGACAGCGCCGCCAAGGCCATGGGCCTGAGCGAACAGGTCGAACATGACCGGCGTTACGACCAGGCCGATGAGTACCTTGAGGTGCTGTACAAACTCTGGGAAGGCAGCTGGGAAAACGACGCGGTGATCAACGACCGCGAGCAGCGGGTCTACGCCCAACCTGGAAAAGTCCACAAGGTCGAACACCACGGCGAGTTCTATCAGGTCGAGGGTTATCACCTCTGCGAGCCTTCACCGCAGCGCACGCCGGTGCTGTTTCAGGCCGGCAGTTCGGATCGCGGCCTGGTGTTCGCCGGGCAACACGCCGAGTGCGTGTTCATCAGCGGCCAGAACAAGGCCTCGACCAAGGTGCAGGTGGACAAGGTCCGCGCCAGCGCCGCAGCTGCCGGGCGTAATCCCGAGGACAT
This sequence comes from Pseudomonas sp. H3(2019), assembly GCF_007713465.1. GTDB lineage: Bacteria > Pseudomonadota > Gammaproteobacteria > Pseudomonadales > Pseudomonadaceae > Aquipseudomonas. The sequence goes on from NZ_VMSG01000022.1 coordinate 58,964, forward strand.
CAAGGTCTTCATGGGGCTGAACGTAATCGTCGGCGCGACCGAGGCGTTGGCCTGGGCCAAGCACGCTGAATACCTGAGCTACGCCAGCGCCGAGGCCGGGGTGGCGCATTTCTCGGCGTCCACCGGGATCGATTTTTCCGAATACGAACTCGATGAACCCATCCAGTACGTGAAAAACAACGCCATCCAGTCCGCCACCAAAAACCTGCAAAACAACGACTGGACCCGACGCAAGTTGCTTGAGCAACACGCCTTGGGCGGCCGCTACATCACCGTGGTCGGCTCGCCTGAGCAGGTCGCCGATGAACTGGAATCCTGGATCGCGGAAACCGGCCTGGACGGCTTCAACCTGACCCGCATCGTCACCCCGGAAAGTTATGTCGATTTCATCGACTTGGTGATTCCCGAGTTGCAGCGACGCGGCTCGTACAAGACCGCTTATGACGAGGGCACGTTGCGCGAAAAGCTGTTTCACGGCGAGGCGTATTTGCCCGAGCAACACACCGGCTCGGCGTTCCGACGCTAAAAGCATCGCGAGCAGACTCGCTCCCACAGTTGGAATGCGTTCCCCTGTGGGAGCGAGCCTGCTCGCGATGAGGCCCGACGAGACACCACACACTCATGCCCTGACTGGAATAACCACCATGAAAAACAACCTGCTCACCCTCCCAGTCAAAGCACTGGCCCTGGCCCTCGGCCTCTTCAGCTCGGTGACTTTCGCCGCCGACGCACCGCTGAAAATCGGCACCACCGCAGCCTTCGCCATTCCATTGGAAGCAGCGGTCGAAGAGGCCGGCAAACAAGGTCTGAAGGTCGAGCTGGTGGAGTTCAGCGACTGGATCGCACCGAACGTCAGCCTGGCCTCGGGCGACATCGATGTGAACTACTTCCAGCACATTCCGTTCCTCGAAAACGCCAAGGCCGCTGCCGGGTTTGACCTGGTGCCGTTTGCGCCGGGCATCATCAACAACGTCGGCCTGTACTCGAAGAAATACAAAAGCTTTGACGAGCTTCCCGTCGGTGCCAGCGTGGCCATCGCCAACGATCCAATCAACAGCGGGCGTGGGCTGCAACTGCTGGCCAAGGCCGGGTTGATCACCCTCAAACCGGGTGTGGGCTACAAGGCCACCGAAGACGACATCGTCGCCAATCCGAAAAAACTGAAGATCCTTCAGGTCGAAGCCGTGCAACTGGTGCGCGCGTATGACGATGCCGATCTGGTGCAGGGCTACCCGGCCTACATTCGTCTGGCCAAGACCTTCGATGCTGGCTCGGCGCTGCTGTTCGACGGCCTCGACCACAAGGAATACGTGATCCAGTTCGTGATCCAGCCGAAAAGCAAAACCGACCCGCGCCTGATCAAATTCGTCGACATCTACCAGCATTCGCCGGTGGTTCGTGCAGCCCTGGATAAAGCCCATGGCAAGCTCTACCAAGCTGGCTGGGAAGGCTGACCATGAATGCCGCCAACGCCCAGCTTCAACTGCAAATCCCGCCGTCTCGCAGTGCCGAACGGACTGAGCTGCACCCTGAGTTCAACCGCGCCCATGTGCGCTTTATCGGTGTGGGTAAAACCTACAATGGCCAGCAAGGCCCGGTCGCTGCGCTGCACGGCATCGACCTGGCCATCCAGCACGGTGAAGTGTTCGGCATCATCGGCCGCAGCGGTGCCGGCAAGTCCTCGCTGATCCGCACCATCAACCGCCTCGAACAACCGAGCACAGGACGGGTGCTGATCGATCAGGTGGACATCGGCGAGTTCGATGAAGACCGTCTGGTGGCGCTGCGGCGGCGGATCGGCATGATCTTCCAGCACTTCAACCTGATGTCGGCGAAAACCGTGTGGCAGAACGTCGAGCTGCCGCTCAAGGTCGCGGGCGTGCCAAAAGCCGAGCGCGAACAGAAGGTCCGTGAGCTGCTGGAACTGGTGGGCCTGCAAGGCAAACACACGGCCTACCCGGCGCAACTCTCGGGTGGGCAAAAACAGCGCGTCGGCATCGCCCGGGCGCTGGTGCACGACCCGGCGATTCTGCTCTGCGATGAGGCCACCTCGGCGCTTGACCCAGAGACCACGCAATCGATCCTCGGCCTGCTGCGCGAGATCAATCAGCGCCTCGGACTGACGATCATTCTGATTACCCACGAGATGGCGGTGATCCGCGATATCTGCGATCGGGTGGTGGTGCTCGAGCACGGGCGGATTGTCGAGCAGGGGCCGGTTTGGGAAGTGTTTGGCAACCCGCAGCACGAGGTCAGTAAAACCCTGCTGGCGCCTCTGCAACACGGCTTGCCGGAAGAACTGCAAAGCCGATTGCAGGCGCAAGCGCAATCGTCGGAATCCGCGGTAGTGCTGCGCTTGCAGTTCACCGGCAACAGCAATGACGAGCCAGACCTCGCGGCGCTGTTCAGTGCACTTGGCGGTCGCGTGCGCTTGCTGCAAGGCGGTGTCGATCGGATTCAGGGGCATGCCCTTGGGCAATTGTTATTGGCGGTAACCGGTTCGTCCTTGGGCGCCGAAGAGTTACGCCAGCGCGCCAGTCACTGGGCACAACAGGTGGAGGTGCTGGGTTATGTGGTTTGATCGATTGCTGCAGGGCGTTATCGACACGTTTCTGATGGTCGGCGTGTCGTCGCTGATCGCGCTGTTGGCGGGTATTCCGCTGGCGGTGATTCTGGTCACCAGTTCCAAAGGCGGGATCTACCAGGCACCGGCGCTGAACCGCGCGCTGGGGGCCTTCGTCAACCTGTTCCGCTCGATCCCGTTTCTGATCCTGATGGTCGCGCTCATCCCCTTCACCCGCTTGATCGTCGGCACCACTTACGGCGTCTGGGCCGCCGTGGTGCCGCTGACCATCGCCGCTACACCGTTTTTTGCGCGCATCGCCGAGGTCAGTTTGCGCGAGGTCGACCACGGTTTGATCGAGGCCGCTCAGGCCATGGGTTGCCGACGCTGGCACATCGTCTGGCATGTGTTGTTGCCTGAGGCGTTGCCGGGGATTGTCGGTGGTTTCACCATCACGCTGGTCACGATGATCAACTCATCGGCCATGGCGGGAGCGATTGGCGCTGGTGGGCTTGGCGACATCGCGTATCGGTATGGCTATCAGCGGTTTGATAGTCAGATCATGCTGACGGTAATTGTGTTGCTGGTGGTGTTGGTGGCGCTGATTCAGTTGGGAGGGGATCGGTTGGCGCGGGGGTTGAATAAGCGGCGAGAGTAATTTTGGTATTTACTGTGGTGAGGGAGCTGACTCCCAGTCACTGACTCCATCACCAGAAGCATGACCTAAGTCTGGATCGAACTCACGCGAATAGAGTTTGTTTTCAGAAAATGTCTTGAGCCTTCCTGGCTGAGTACATTTTCCAGATCCTGCTGATTCTGGAATACCAAGTCCGTCATATCCTTCCACTTCGCAGAGCTATGGGACTGCCACTCAATGTAATTTTCCGGTAAGTAAAAACTTTTTTCTTGCCCATGAACAGCACGACTTAGTACACCCCAAGTCTCCGATTCCATTTTGTGAAAAATAGGGTACAGATTTTCAAATACAGCCAGATTATTTATTGATGCTTTAAAATCGAAGCTATCACCTCCTGTCAATGTCATATATTTCCGAGATTGCTCTGGCAAGTAAAAGGCTGCCGCACCGTAGCTCGCCGCCCCACCCGCAATCATGAAATTATCAGAAAGCTCAAGTGCGCCGTAAATCGGTCGGACTTTCCCATTGAATTTTGGATGTTCTATAGAACCATACTCTCTGATTACCTTTGACGGCGAGTGGGTATAATCAAACATATTCATTTCAAATCCATCTCTAAAATCCATACCATAATTCGGCGCGGACTCCTGCTCCCATACATTTCTTAACCCGTCACCTTTAAGCTCATGGATTTGATCAGGCGAGATATTAACGGTAAGCCGAGCGTTGGATACAATAACTATTGCAGCTTCCAGAAGTTCCTCCGCCGCTCCAGCATCCTGAACTCTCGCCAACTTCTTAATCTGAGTAATTGCAAAATCTTTGTCCGCACTTTTGCCAGCCAGTATTTTGGGTAGCAGATGCTGTTTGAAATGATTTTTTCTAGCGGCTTCTGCATCACTGTCATTTACAGTCCGGGGGCTACCCCCCAATAAACGACCTAGCCCACCGAACATCCCACTTTCATCAGTGAGTTTTATTGGGTTATTACCAACCATACAGTAAATATTCAGGCCATCGATATTCCCTGCAGGGTCTGCGCTAATCCACCGCTGCAACCACGGCGCGTAATACCGATATCCATAGTAATAAAGCCCGGTCGCATCCCGCTCTTTCCCCGAATAGCGAATCGTCTTGTACTTCGCCACCAGCGCACTTTTACCCGCCCAGCACGCCGTGCCACCGAACGGGTAATAGTGCTCCAGCGTCAGCACACCGGCCTGATCATCCAGCTCCATAGAGCTGGAGCCCAGGTGATCACTCAGGCTGTAGCGCAGTTGATTGTTGTCGACACCGTCAGGCGCGGATTTCGGCCAGTGCAACACGCGCATGCTGCTGCGGCCGGCTTCCACACTGATCACGTGGTGCTCTTCGCCATCGGCATCCCGATGGATTTCCAGACCCGGCAGATAACGCACTTCAGCCCGCAAGGTCCGGGTGCCGGTGTGCGTGAGGCGCACCTTGCGCAGGCGGTGGCCGGGGCGGTCGTAGACGTAACGTTCGTCGTCATCCGGTCCATCGTCACGCTTGACCAAAGTCACCCGGCTCAGCTGATTGCGCGTGTCCCAACTCATCGCTTGTCCGCGTTGCAGCTCGCACTGATTGCCGTTGGCATCGAAGCCCTCGGCAATTTCGTCCTCCCCCGGCAACCCGCCGTCGTCCCGTTGGCCCAGGCTGCGATTACTGCTGCTGGACGTGAACATCGAGAAGCTAGGGGCGCCGCTGTGGTGGCGGGTGATCAGGTTGCCCGCCCGGTCATAGTCGAAGGTCTGGGTGTAACTGCGCCGCTGGTTGGGGTCCAGCGGTGTCGGCAACCACCCCGGCAGTGCCGGGCCATGGCTTGGGCTGCTGACCTCCCAGCCCTTGGCTTCGACCAGTTGATAGAGGCTGTTGTAGCGATAATGGCTGATCGGTTCAATGCGCTGATTGTTGAAATGACTGACCGTCTGCGACTGGTCTTCCAGCTCGACGATATTGCCCACCGGGTCGTAGGCATAGTTCAGGTCCTGCAAGGTTTTTTGCTGTGCAAGACCGGCCACCAGCCTGATCAACCGGCCGTCATCGGCCGCGTACTCGGCGTTGGTCACCACCCCATTGCCAGCGGTTTCGCTGTCGATCTGGCCCAAGGCGTTGTAACGGATGTGGCTGACCAGCAGCTGCGGTTCGTTGGCCGCGGCCTGTTTTAGCCAAACCGCCTTGAGCTCTCCCGCGACGGTGTGGGAGAAGATTCTGACATTGCGTTTGGCATCGGTCTGAGTCTGAAGCTCACCGAGGGGATTGCAGGTTTGTGTCGAGACGAAAGTTTGTTCTTCCAGTAATGCGTTACGAGCGTCGATTGCCAACGGCCAGTCGGGAGTTTCCAGGTCCGCGAGCACGCGCCGGCTCTCGCTCAGTGCTGAGCCATTGAGGGCATAATCGGTAAAGAGTTGAGTGCCGGCAGGGTCGTCGTGACGAATCAGCTGGCCACACTGATTGTGTTCCGCGGTTCCTGCCTCCGAACCGCCATAGCCCAGACGTTCGACTATTCGGGGAGCGCCGTCACTGGCCCACTCGGTAATCGCAACCGGGCGCCGCAACTCGTCGTATTGGGTGTGACGCTGACTGCCGCGACTGTCCCAACTCGATAGCGATTGGCCCGTTTCGTCCAGCAAGCTCAACTGCCAACCGCCGTCGACGCTGTCGGTCAGCAAACTCTGGCCCGTCAAGCCATAGACGGTCGCCAGGTTCGGCTTCGGCGCAGTTCCCCACAACCGTGGGTCCCAGCTCTCGATCAGCCGCCCCGCCGCATCAAAACCCTGTCGGGTAACCCGCGTATCCATGGCTTGCCCGGCGGACTGCCGGCAGTACCCCACGCTACAAATCGCCAACCCACGCTGATCCATAACCGACAATGTCGGTGTGGCCGTGTCGTGAGTTGCCTGGACAGTCATCGCGATCCCTCGCTCGCTTGAGTCTCCCTGAAGCCTGAGCGATTTTTCGTCTGGCCGATACTGTTAGAAGTAACAGGTACGACGGTGATTCATCGGCGCAAAAGCGCTTATAGTCGGCACATCACCCTTTACCTGCGCAGCCGCCATGAAACACACCCCCGACGACCTCAAACAGATCACCGCGACCACGCTGGGCCACTACGATCAGGTGGCCGAGAGTTTTCGTGAAGGCACACGCGACCACGATGTCAGCCAGAACATCGACGCACTGTTGCGGCACATTCAGGGCACTGCGCCGTTCACCCTGCTCGATTTCGGCTGTGGCCCCGGACGCGATCTGCAGACATTCACCCGCATGGGCCACATCGCCATCGGCCTCGATGGTTCGGAACGGTTTGCCCAGATGGCCCGTAAGGACAGCGGTTGCGAAGTCTGGCAGCAAGACTTTCTGAAACTCGATCTGCCGGCCGAACGCTTCGACGGGATCTTCGCCAACGCGGTGCTGTTTCACGTTCCTGTTCAAGAGTTGCCTCGGGTGCTGAAGCAGTTGCACGAGACGTTGAAGCCGGGCGGTGTGTTGTTCAGTTCGAATCCGCGCGGGGATAACCGCGAAGGCTGGAATGGCCCACGCTTTGGGGCGTATCACGATCTGGCAGCGTGGCAAAAGTTGCTGACAGAGGCGGGGTTTGTCGAGTTGGAGCATTACTACCGGCCGGCGGGATTGCCGAGGGATCAACAGCCTTGGTTGGCGAGTGTCTGGCGTAAATCGGTGTAGGCTGATCGTTCCCACGCTCCTGCGTGGGAATGCATCCCGTGACGCTCCGCGTCACATTCAGAGCAGACGCAGAGCGTCCATGGCGGCATTCCCACACGGAGCGTGGGAACGATCATTACGAGGACTTCTTCGGCTCCTTGATCTTGTACCAGGCCACATACAGCGCCGGCAGGAACAGCAGCGTCAGCAAGGTGGCAACAATGATCCCGCCGATCATCGCGTAGGCCATCGGCCCCCAGAACACTTCCCGGGCAATCGGGATCATGCCCAGGCAGGCCGACGCGGCGGTGAGCAGAATCGGTCGGCGACGGTGCTCGGTGGCTTGCACTACGGCGTCCCACGGTGAATATCCGTTGCTCTCGAACTCATCAATCTGAGTCACCAGAATCACCGAGTTGCGGATGATGATGCCGATCAGCGCCAGGATCCCGAGAATCGCCACAAAGCCCATCGGCGTCCCCGTCGGAATCAGCGCCAGCGCCACACCAATCAAACCCAGCGGCGCGACACTCGCCACCAGAAACAGCTTCTGCACGCTGTGCAACTGGATCATCAGGAAGGTCGCCATCAGAAACAGCATCAGCGGCACGACTTTGGCGATCGGCCCTTGGGCCTTGCCGCTTGCTTCGACCGTACCGCCGGTAGCGACCTTATAGCCCACCGGCAACCCGGCAGTGAACTTCTCGATCGCAGGTTTTAGCAGCATCACCAGGTCGGTCGGTTGAATCTGGTCGCGCACCGCCGCCTTGATGGTGACGGTCGGTTGGCGGTCGCGACGCCAGACCAGCGGCTGCTCCAGTTCATAACGCACGGTGGCAAAGGCCAGTAGCGGGATCGACGTTCCGCTGGACGTGACGATTTGCAGGTTTTGCAGGGTTTCCGGCGTACCGCGCTCGGCGTCCACGGCACGCCCGACCACATTGATCAGGTAGATATCATCATCGACCTGGGTCACCGCCGAGCCACTGACGATGCTGTTCATCAGGTTCGCCACGTCTACGGACGACAACCCGAGTTGCCGCGCCTTGTCCTGGGCGATGTCAATGCGCAGGACTTTGCCCGGTTCGTTCCAGTCGAAAATGATCTCGCCGATGTGCGGGCTCTTGTCCAGCTCGCTGGCCAGGTCGATGGCGTGCTTGCGCACCTGATCGATGTCTTTGCCACTGACCCGGTACTGGATCGGCCGGCCTACGGGCGGCCCCATCTCCAGGGCTTGCACAAAGCTGCCAATGCCGACGAAGTCCTTGCGCAGGCGTTCGCGCAAGCGCTCGCTCAGCACCTGTCGGGTTTTGAAATCCTTGCTGACGATCACCAGTTGCGCGTAGTAGGGGTTCTGCAATTGCTGGTCGAGCGGCAGGTAGAAACGAATCGCGCCCTGGCCGATGTAGCTGCTCCAGCGCACGATGTCCGGATCGCCCTTGAGGGTCGCTTCGAAACGGTCGACGGCCCTGCGGGTTTCATCCATCGAGGCGTTTTGTGGCAGGTTGAGATCGACGAGGATTTCCGGGCGATCCGACGACGGGAAGAACTGGTTCTGCACGAAACGCATGCAAAACACCGCCAGCAGAAAGCACAGCACCGTAATGCTGATCGCCCACCAGCGGTTGCGCATGCTCCACAACAAGCCACCGTTGAACGCCTTGCCGATGCGCCCGGGCTCCGCAGCATGCGGTTTCACGTTGGCGCTGAGGATGTGCACGCCGATCACCGGGGCGAACAGCACCGCGACGATCCACGACACGAGCATGGCCGCGGTAAGGACCGCAAACAAGGTGAAGGTGTACTCACCGGCGGAGCTGGCGTTCAGGCCTATCGGCACGAAGCCCGCGACCGTTACCAGGGTCCCGGTCAGCATCGGAAACGCCGTCGAGGTGTAGGCAAACGTCGCCGCCTGCTCCTTGGTTTCGCCCATTTCCAGGCGCGTGACCATCATCTCGACGGTGATCATTGCGTCGTCCACCAACAGCCCCAGGGAGATGATCAACGCACCGAGGGAAATCCGCTGCATGGTGATGCCGCTGTACTCCATGAACACGAAGACCACCGCCAGCACCAGCGGAATCGAACACGCCACCACCAGCCCGGCACGCACGCCAAGGCTGATGAAGCTGACCGCCAGCACGATGATGACCGCCTCGAACAACGCACTGGTAAAGCCACCGACCGCCTCCTCCACCACTTCAGCCTGATCCGACACGTTGTGCACACCGACGCCCACCGGCAGCTCGGCTGTCAGTTCGTCTATGCGCTGGTGCAGTGCCTTACCGAAGACCTGAATGTTGCCGCCCTTCTGCATCGCAATTGCCAGGCCGATGGCCGGCTGGCCGTTGAAGCGGAACATCGGTGACGCCGGGTCGACGTAACCACGGCTGATTTCAGCGATATCGGCCAAACGGTAGAAGCGATCGTTGAGCCGAAGATTGACCGTCTCCAGGTCTTTTTCCGAGGCGAACTGCCCGGAGGTGCGCACGGAAATCCGTTCTGGACCGGCCTCGATCACCCCGGCCGGGGTCACGGCGTTCTGGGTTTGCAGGCTCTGCACCACCTGACGCTGGTCGATGCCGAGTGCCGCCAGTTTGCGGGTGGAGAAGTTCAGGTAGAGCACTTCATTCTGCTGGCCGACCATCTCGATCTTGCCCAGTCCCGGTATGTCGCGAAGCTCGGCGCGGGCCTGCTCGACGTAGTCGCGCAACTCGCGCATCGACAGGCCGTCGGAGGTAAAGGCGTACACCGAGCCAAATACATCACCGAACTCGTCGTTGAACGACGGGCCCTGTATGCCCTGGGGGAAGGTGCCGCGAATGTCGTTGATCTTCTTGCGCACCTGGTACCAGATTTCCGGGATGTCCTTGGCACTGGTGGTGTCACGCAAGTTGACGTAGACCGTGGATTCGCCGGGCCGGGTGTAGCTCTTCACGTAGTCGAGCGAGTCGAGCTCTTCGAGTTTTTTCTCGATACGGTCAGTGACCTGCTTGAGGGTTTCTTCCTGGGTCGCACCGGGCCAGCGGGTCTGGATCACCATGGTTTTGATGGTGAAGGACGGGTCTTCTTCGCGCCCCAGATTGAGGTACGAAAAAACGCCCATCAGCAAGGCGACGAACATCAAATACCAGATGAAGGACTGATGCTTGATGGCCCACTCGGATAAGTTGAAGCTCCCTTTCATTGTGGGCTGCCCTCGTCGACTTTGACTTTTTGCCCCGGTTTGAGGCTGTTCACACCGGCGCTGACCACTCGTTCACCACTTTTGACGCCGTGCGCGAGGATTACGCTGTCGGTGCCACGACTGAGCAGGGTGACGTCTCGTGGGGAAACCGTCTGGGTCTGTTTGTCGACCACCCAGATACGGGTTTTACCGTCGACTTCCTGCAAGGCCGTCAGCGGCAATTCGATACGCGGCTCGATGGCCGAACTCAGGGTCACGCTGATCGCCGTACCAAGACGAAAACCCCGCGGCGTCTCGGCCAGGGTCAAGCGAGCGCGGCGAGTTCGGGTCGCGCTTTGCGCCTGCGGCTCGATCTCGCGGATGGTGGCAGTGCTGTGGATACTCGGGTCAAGTTGCGCCGCAACTGCAAACACCACATCGACGGGCAATTGCTCGGCGAGGCCCGCCGGCAGATCGATGACCGCTTCCTTGATGTCGGGCCGCGCCAGCGTCACCACTTGCTGGCCGGCCGTTACCACCTGTCCGGCCTCGGCGTTCCAGGCCGTCACGATCGCGGCGTGATCGGTACGCAGCTCGGTGTAATTGAGCTGGTCCCGGGCCTGACTGACCGCCGCCCTGGCCTGGTCCAGTGAAGCCTGGGTGGTTGTCAGGTCGGTCTGGGCGATGTCCAGATCCGCCTGAGCGCCCACCCCCTTGTTGAACAGTTCCTGCTGACGGCGTGCATTGGCCTTGGCATTGATCAGCTGCGCCTCGACTTTCGCCTGATCGCCTTGGGCGGCACGTAACTGGTTCTGCTGATCGGTCGGGTCGAGGGTTGCCAGCAACGCGCCCTTCCTGACTTCGCTGCCGACATCCACATTGCGGCTGGCGATACGTCCGGGCACACGGAAACCAAGGTTGCTTTCGTAGCGCGCCTGAATGCTCCCGGCGAAACGCCCGAGGTCCTGCTGGTCAAGAGAATGCACTTCGATCGACAGCACCGGGCGCACCGGCTCCGGGGGTACTTCCTTTTTCGAGCAGGCAGCCAACAGCAGGCCCATCGAAAACAGCAGCAACACGCGCTTCATGGCTGGGCCCCCGTCGAACCTTCGGCGAGCGGCGTAACGATCTCGACCAATACATCGGGGTGCAACAACTGGCCGCCAGCCGTGACGACTTTTTCGCCCCCCTTCAGGCCTTCGCTGATGACCACTTTGCCGGTCAGGTAACGCCCCACTTTGACGGCCTGCAACTGTGCCTTGCCATTGGCGTCCACCCACCACACCGCCGGATCACTGAGGTTCTTGGTCAGCGCTGCCCAGGGCAATTCGATCACAGACGTGCCCGGCACCTGGGCCGTGGCACTGACCACCGAGCCCAACCGCATGCCTTCGGGCAATGCGCTGAGGGTGACCTTGACCTGCACTGTACCGGTTTGCGCCGAAACCGCCGGGGTAATTTCGCGCACCGTGCCGGTGGTGTTGATCTTCGGGTTGTCGAGCAGGCTGACCACCACCGAGCGGTTCGATGGCGGCGCGCTCAACAGCGATTCGTAGACATTGAACACCGCGTCACGCTCGCCATCCCGGGCCAGGCTGAAAATCGGCACCGTGGCCTGCACCACCTGGCCGACTTCAGCCTGACGCGCCGTAATCACACCGGGCGCGTCGGCAATCAGCGCGGTGTAACTCAGTTGCTCGCGGGCATTGGCCAACTGCGCCCGTGCTGCGGTCAACGCGCTTTGGCTGCTGCGCAATGCAGCCTGTGCGGAATCGTATTCGCTTTGGCTGGTGTAACCCTTGGGCAAGAGTTTTTGCTGGCGGACGAACGCGGCAGCAGTCTGTTTGACCCGAGCCTGCTCGGCGACCACTTGGGCCTGGGCCGAATCAACACTGGTCTGCAGGTCTTTCGGGTCGAGTCTGGCCAACACTTGTTTGGCCGAAACCCGATCGCCGACATCCACCATGCGCTGGATGATCTTGCCCGCTACGCGAAACGACAATTCGGTCTGAACCCGCGCCTGAACATCCCCGGTCAGGGTCACCGAAGCGGCGAAATTGGTCGGTTGAACCTCTTGCACAAACACCCGCGGGCGTTCCTTCTCGACCGGCTTTTTATCGCCGCACGCGGCCAGCAGAGCAAACAGGCTCAGGCCAACGATACATTTCAATCCGAGACCAGCCATGCAAGCTCCTTTGCGTGATACGGGCGGGCGTGATGCGGGCGGACACGTGACGGTACGAGTGAGAGCTTAGATCAGGGTTTGGCTACTGCACCCGGAGACTGAAAAATCGAGGGGGTATGGCAATCGGGCGCCTTGTGGCGAGGGGGATGGGCTGGATACACCTGCGTGGAACTGGCCGGACTGAACCTACATAGATCGTTCCCATGCTCCGCGTGGGAATGTAGCCAGGGACGCTGAGCGTCCGGTGAGGCATTCCCACGCAGAGCGTGGGAATGATCATCACGGCAAAGGTCTGGACTTACCCCTGCCACTTCCCGCCTTCGACAATCACGCTCTCAGGCTGGGTGTCATCGCTCAGTTCTTTACGCACGTACTGGTCGTAAAGCTTGAGCAAGTATTTATCTTCACCCAGCTTTGCCAGCTCGGCGTTGACCCAGTCACGCAGTTCGATATTGCCCTTCTTTACCGCAGGCGCAATCGGTGCCTCGGCACCCAGGGTCTCCGTCAACACGCGGTAGCCCGGGTTCTGTTTGGCCCAGCTGAACAGCACCAGATTGTCTTGCGCGTACGCATCGCCGCGACCGCTGGCCAGGGCTTGCAGTGACTCGGTGTTTTTCTCGAACTTCAGCAGCTTCCAGTCCGGGTGGTTCCTGGTCAGCCAGATATCGGCAGTGGTGCCGGTGGTGACGATAGTGGTGCGGGTTGCCAGGTCATCGAGGCTTTTGACCGTGCTTGCCTGCGGCACCAGCGCCTGCACCGCAACCTTGAGGTTCGGGTTGGTGAATTCCACCGCTTCCTTGCGCTCCAGGGTGACGGTCATGTTGGCGAGGATCAGGTCGACCTTGTCGCTTTGCAGGAACGGAATCCGGCTCGCCGGCTCGACCGCGACGAACTCGACCTTGTTCTCGTCGCCCAGCAGATCCTTGGCGAATTGACGGCCGATATCGGTATCAAAACCCACGTAGCGCCCGGCTTCATCGACGAAGCCGAACGGCGGTTTGTCGGTGAACACACCGACGATCAGCTTGTCCCGTGCCTTGATTTTCTCCAGGTAGCTGGCCGCAGGCGCCGCGCTGGCGGTAGAGGCCGCAGGCTTGGCGGCTTGTTCGGATTTGTTGCACCCGGCCAGCAGCGCGAGGCCGAACAAGGGGAGTAGCAGCAGTGAAGACTTGGCAGTTTTCATGAGGGTTCCAGTTCCTTTGCAAGTGTCTTTTTAGGCAGTGCTTCGACGTAGGAGAACTTCTCCAGGAACTGCTGCGCTCGTGCGGTTTGCGGGTTCGTAAAGAAAATCTCGGGGGGGTTTTGTTCGAGGATGCGCCCGGCATCCATGAACACAATGCGGTCGGCCACCGCGCGGGCGAAGGCCATTTCATGGGTGACGATCAACAGCGTCATGCCGTCGCGGGCCAGGCCCTGAATCACTTCCAGCACTTCCTTGACCATCTCCGGGTCAAGGGCGGCGGTGACTTCATCGAACAGCATCACCTGCGGGTTCATGCACAGTGAACGGATGATGGCGATGCGTTGCTGCTGACCACCGGAAAGCTGGCGCGGGAAAGCCTCGCGCTTGTCTGAAAGACCGACTCGTTCGAGCAACGCCAATGCTTGCTCCCGGGCTTCACGCAGTGGACGTTTTTGCACCTTCAGCGGGCCAAGCAAAAGGTTGTCGAGCACGCTCATGTGTGGAAACAGGTGATAGCTCTGGAACACCATGCCGATCTGCTGACGCACTTCGCGCCAGTCGGTGGCCTTGCTCAGCAACTCGCGCCCGGCAAAACGCAGCTCGCCGCTGTGGGCGACTTCCAGACCGTTGAGGCAACGCAGCAAGGTGCTTTTACCGCAGCCGCTGGGGCCGAGGATGACGATCACTTCGCCGGTTTCGACGCTCAAGTCGATCCCGTTCAGAACCTGATGCTCACCGAAGAACTTGTTGAAACCCTTGAACTCGATCAATGCGCTCATGCTTGCGTCCAGCGCCGTTCCAGCACGCGGGAAGCGGCCGAGAGCGGGTAGCAGATAAAGAAGAAAAACAGGAACAACGCGCCGTAGATCAACACCGATTCGTAGGTGCGCTCGATGATCTGCTGGCCGACCTTGATCACGTCGACCACGCCGATCAACACCGCCAGCGAACTGGTCTTGATGATCCGCGTGTAGACGTTGATGGTCGGCGGCGTCATGCGTTTGAGTGCCTGGGGCAGCAGCACATAACCGAAGAGTTGCGGGCCAGACAGCCCGATCGACAAGCCCGCTTCACGCTGGCCGCGGGGCAAGGAATGCAACGCACCGCGTACCACCTCGCCGACTTCGCTGGCGCCCCACAACGACAACACCAGCACCGCGCACCAGAAACCCGGCAGGCTCAGGCCGAAAAAAATTGGCAGGCCGAAGAACAGCAAATACAGCCAGACCAGCACCGGGATTGCCCGGAACAGCTCCAGATAAACCCGCAAAATCGCCTTCAACCACTTCGAGTTCAGGCTGCACAGCACGCCGTAAAGCACTCCGCCCAGCGTGCTGATGGCGATGCTCAAAAACGAAATCGACAAGGTTTGCGCAGCGCCTTTGCCTAACTGCGGCAAGGACACCCAGAGCAATTCAAGACCCGAACTGGCCATGCTGGAGCCTCCTTTCCAGACGGCTGAGCAGCAGCGACAACGGCAAGAACAGCAGCACGCAGATCAGCGTCAGCACGGCGAGCATTTCGTAGGTTTTGTAGTACAGCGCGATGTAGCTCTTGGTGGTGTAGAGAATCTCCGGCACCGCCACCGCCGAGATCACGGTGGTCTCCTTGAGCAGGAAAATGAAGTTGGCGAACAGCGATGGCAAGCTGAGGAGCCCCGCTTGCGGCAGGATCACGTAACGCAGCAATTGCCAGTGGGACAGGCCGATGGAGCGCCCCGACTCCAGTTGTGCCGCAGGTACCGCTTCAACGCCGGCCCGCAGCACCTCCGTGAGGTAGGCACCACCAAGAAAGGTCATGGTGATGATCGCCGCCGCAAACCCGGACACCTTCACCCCAAGCGCTGGCAACGCGAAGTACACGAAGAACAGTTGAATCAGCAGCGGGGTGTTGCGCGCCAGTTCCACGTACAACGCCACCAGGCGCTGCAAGTACGGTGTGCGGAACACCAGGAGCGTCGCGTTGATCAGGGCTACCAGCAACGAAGTGCCGATGGCGATCAGACCGACCTGCAGTGTCACGCCCACGGCGCGCAGAAACGCCGGCAGGGTGCTGAGGATAAAAGCGTAATCGAACGTCATTGAAGATCCTGAACGCCGCAGGGTAAGCGACGGTGGCGCAGTCCATTGAGCTGTCGATAACAGCCCGGCAGGAATCGACTTTAAAGGTATAAAAATAAACATTTAAATACCGATAGAGCATATTGATATCACGCAAAAAACTATCTGCTGGAATGGCGGCGACAGCGGGAGACAGCTATTTTCCTTTGCGCTGTAGGAGGGATCTTTTTTTCAGATTGCCCCTCCAAGGACGAGCAGCGTGCGGCCACACTCCCCCGGCCGAACCATCACAAGGACGATAAAAATGGCAGATGTGCAAACACCCCAGCGGCTGGATCCGCAGGACATCGTGAAGTTATTGGCGGCGTTGCGCCGGGCGTTGAAGGCCAGAGTGGCCTGATGATCGTTCCCACGCTCTGCGTGGGAATGCAGCCAGTGACGCTCTGCGTCACATCCAGAGCCGAACGCGGAGCGTCCGTAGAGGCATGATCACGCCGACGCTATCGAAAGCCGTCGGCGTTGAAACTTTGAAGGGTTTACCGCTCAATCAGAACGCCGGCAGTACCGCGCCGTTGTACTTCTTGGCGATGAATGCCTTCACTTCAGGGCTGGTCAGGGCCTTGGCCAGTTTCTGCATCGCTGCGCTGTCCTTGTTGTCTGGACGCGCGACCAGGAAGTTCACGTAGGGCGAATCCGCACCTTCGATCACCAGCGCATCTTTAGCCGGGTTCAGACCCGCTTCCAGCGCGTAGTTGGTGTTGATCATGTCCAGGTCGACCTGATCCAGCACACGCGGCAGCATCGCCGATTCCAGTTCCTTGAACTTGAAGTTGTGCGGGTTCTTGGCGATGTCTTTCGGGGTAGCCAGGGCGTTTTTTGGGTCTTTCAATTCGATCAGGCCGGCTTTCTGCAACAGGATCAGCGCACGGCCGCTGTTGCTGCCTTCGTTCGGGATAGCGATGGTTGCGCCGTCTTTCAGCTCAGCCAGGGTTTTGACCTTTTTCGAGTAGCCGCCGAACGGTTCGACGTGGACGCCGATCACGGTCACCAGGTGAGTGCCTTTGCCTTCGTTGAAGCTTTGCAGGTACGGCAGGGTCTGGAAGTAGTTGGCGTCCAGACGCTTCTGATCGACCTGCACGTTCGGTTGTACGTAGTCGGTGAAGACCTTGATTTCCAGATCCACGCCTTCTTTGGCGAGGGTTGGTTTGATCAGCTCGAGGATCTCGGCGTGCGGCACCGGCGTTGCGGCAACCACCAGTTTTTCGCCAGCCTGGGCCAGGCCCGCAGTCAGGGCAGCCGCCAATGCGGTGAACAACAGAACCTTTTTCATGCAGTGTCCTTATTTGTCGTTATCGACAACGGCTAAAAAATGAAATGCCAGTGAAGTGCTATCGCTGGTGTGGTGCGGACAATACCGAGATTTTTTATTCCCGAACAATATCTTTTATTCACTTTCATATTCCATTTTGTTCATACAGGCACCACACACTTTGTAGCAGCTGCCGAAGGCTGCGTTCGGCCGCGCAGCGGTCGTCATCCAGACACCGCATTTGCTCAGCAAAAATGAGTTCGATCATTTTGCGTCTGCTAGGCAGCCGAACGCAGGCTACGCCAGCTGCTACAGGATTTGCGTCAGTCTTATCAGCCGGCTTTTTAAAGCGGATCGCTCGTCAACAGTGCCGTTTTTGATCACTTGCGCCACCTGCTGCTCGACCTGCTCCAGCGGCGAGGGTGTTAGAGGTAAATTCAAATGCGCAGGCAGAATCTCCTCGCCACTGCTCACCAGCAACGCAAAGTGAATGACGTTCTCCAGCTCACGGGTATTGCCCGGCCAGCTGTGTCGCTCCAGAACCTGCTGTGCCGCGTCGCTGATAAACGGCACCGGCAGGTCGAGGCGCTGGCTGTAGATACCGAGGAAATACTCGGCCAGTGATTGAATGTCACCGACTCGCTCACGCAAGGCCGGCAATTCGAGCTGACCTTCGCTGAGGTAGTGGTAGAGCCGCTCATGGAATTTACCGGCCGCCACGGCTTGTGCCAGATCGATGCTGGTCGCCGCCACGAGTCGCACATCCACCGGGCTCGGTTGCTGGGCACCCACGCGGGTGACTTCGTGATTCTCCAGGGCGGCGAGCAGTTTGATCTGAATCGGCAACGGCAAATCGCCGATTTCATCCAGGTACAACGTCCCGCCATTGGCCGAACCAAACCACCCGGCGCGACTGCTGGCCGAGCCGCTGAAGCTGCCACCGGCATAACCAAACAACTCGGCATCGGCGTAGGTCGGGCTAATGGCGCCGCAGTTGACCGACACGAACAAACCGCCACGATCACTGGCGCGGTGAATGTGCCGTGCCAACAGCTCTTTGCCACTGCCGGTTTCACCGCGAATCAACACCGAGATCGAGCGCGGCGCCAGTTGCTCCAGCTCTTGGCGCAGCTGACGCGAGCGTGGGTCGACGAACACCAGCGCCTTGGCGCGAATGCTCAACGGGCTTTTTTCAGCGTCGGGAAAAGTCAGCAAGGGCTGACCGAAAGACTCATGCAAACTCATGGCAGACTCCCGCCCATAACCGCCGGGAGACGGGGGCGTTTAAATAAAAAAGAGGTTCAAGCGCGGCGCAGGGCGTGCTGTTCCATGCGGTTTTGCAGGCGATACAGGTAGGCGAAACCCTGTTCCCAACGATGGTGGCCGGACTTCACGTTGATGTGCCCGGCCCCCGCCAGAATCCCCGCCTCAGCGCCCCAGTTACGTGCCAGTTCAAGCGCCCGTGGAGCGCTGACGGCGGCATCGTTGTCGGAGCTCACAACCTGGCTCGGGAACGGCAGCAGGTGCGTCGGAATCGGTGCAAAATTGCGCAACGCTGGCGCGCAGGCCGGGCGTTCGACGTCGGCAGGCGCAACCAGCAAGGCCCCGCGAACCTGACGCAAAGCCTGCAACGGCGCAGCGGCCGCCCAATGGGCAACGGTGATGCAGCCCAGGCTGTGGGCGATCAGGATCACCGGTGTGCTGTCGGCATCAATCGCTTCGGCCAGCGCCGCGACCCAATCTTCACGGCGTGGCGTCAACCAGTCGGCCTGCTCCACCCGTGCGCTGTTCGGCAGGCTGTTCTGCCAATGGCTTTGCCAATGATCATCTGGCGATCCTTGCCAGCCCGGCACAATCAGGTAGCGAATTGATTCGTTGCGCATGGGGAGCTCTCCTGTGCGTGTCTGTTCCTGATCGAGTATAGGGACGGGATTTATATTCGTTAAGGAATAAGAAGATATTTATTAATATCTATATCGAATATAAAACCTGCCCCTGTGGGAGCGAGCTTGCTCGCGATAGCGGCAAATCAGTCACCATCAATGTTGAATGTGGCGGCGCCATCGCGAGCAAGCTCGCTCCCACAGGGTTACTGGTTGGCAGTTGATTCAGGACAAAAAAAGGGGCCGCACCCTGCCAAGGAGACGGCCCCGGAAATCGAAAATCTGTTAACCCGTGGTAATCACCGACAGCTCGGTAATCTTCAAATGTTTAACACGGACAGGTTGCGGTTCAATGAATAGATCCGCCTGCGCCTGACGCCCCCACGTGACCGCTTCGACGGATGAATCATCGCTTCAATTACTTATCCCCTAAAGTAATATTTTATGATTTATATATAATTTTATCGTATAAAAAAATCAGCATTTCCTGCCAGCGCCCGGAATCAAAGGGCTGCCGAGGAACACGCCTGAGAACGATCTACGCTTGAGCTTCCCGCACCGTTTCGATTGTCTGCAGCTCCTTGCGCACAAACCGGTTCGCCCGCCCAAACGTGCCAAAATCATTGAAGCGCACGCCCATCTCGTGCATCACCTTGTGCGCCACCGGCACGGTCAGCTGGCGGATATAAAACGGTTCCTTCACCACAAAATGATGGACGCCATGGCTGCTGCCGAAGTTGAAGCAGAACGCCTGCAACGGCCACATCCACCATGGATTGAGCACCTGGGTCTGCTGGATCACGTTGCCCGGCTCGATGTCGCCGTAGTAATGCATATTCGAGCTGACGAAGTGCAGGCAAAAGGTGCGCAGCACGTTCGGGCCGATGATCACCACGGCGGCGATATCAATCACCTGCATCACCGACAGCGTGGTCGCCGACCACTCCACCGAGGTTCCCAGCAAACACGCAATGCCGTTGGCCGCGTGGAAACCAAGAAACAGGTACCACGCCCCCCAATGCACCAGCGCCAGTGGCGCGTAAACCTTCAGCGTGCGCTTGATGATGCTGAATTTATGCGTCCAGGTCTTGGCCCGCAGCATGCGGATAAACGCCGACATCACGTTGTCGCCGATCATCAGCAAACGCGCGATGCCCCAAGGCTCGCCGTTGGTGATAGCGCGTTCTTCCATGTCGGCTTCACTGCCGGACACCTTGTGATGGTTGAGGTGCAGATGGCGGCGGATCCACGGGTTGATGGTGCTCGGCCGCGCCAGCCAGACCAAGCCCATCATCAGGTTGTGCGGCACGCGTTGCTTGCGAAAATACATGCTGTGAATCAGGTCGTGTTCCAGCTCATGGGTCAGCGATGCAAAAAACGCATTCAGCAGCAAACACACCCACCAGGCCATGTGCCCGGTCATGTAGAGCGCCGCCGAGCCGATTATCCCGGCCAGGGCGAAGGCCAGAATGCCCGCGCCCAACGCGTCTTGATGATTGAGAATCGGGTAGCGTTGACGCAGTTCGACACCGCGGGCGAGCACCACTTCACGAATATGTGCTGATCGTTGTTGTGCATTCAGGCGTTCAGGACTTGCAGAAGTACCGTACATGCTTCCATCCTTTAGTTATTGATGTTCGCATCCTGCCCTGTGCGATTGCTTCGGGCGTTAGCTGTGAACGCCAACCTGTTGACCGGAAGCGCCAATCATCATGATTGAACCTACCTCACTCGCCAGCTGGACCCGCGCTTTGCGCAAGCAACTCGACGCCCTCGGCCTCGACAGCCACGCGCTGTGCCTGCAAGCCGGGCTCGACCCAAAACTGATGGACGACCCCAATGCCCGCTATCCGTTATCGGCCACCACCCGACTGTGGGAACTGGCGGTCGAGGTCAGCGGCGACCCGGCGATTGGCTTGCGGGTTTCGCGGTTCGTCAGCCCGACCACCTTCCACGCGTTGGGTTATGCCTTGGTGGCCAGTGGCAGTCTGCGTGAGGTGTTCGAGCGCATCGTGCGGTATCACCAGGTGATCAGCGACGCCTTGGACCTCGAACTGACCCGTGGCGAAGACCGCTATTACTTCACCCTCAAGGTTCCCGAAGGCAGCCCGGCGCCAGCACGGGAAGCGATCGACGCCTTCGCCGCGATCTACGTGCGCACCTGTCGCAACCGTCTGGGCCGGGACTATGCGCCGCTGGCGGTGTACCTGCGTCGCCCGGAACCGGTCGACCCGAAACAATGGCACGCGGTGTTCCGCGCGCCGATCTTCTTTGCCGCTGACGAAGACCGGCTGGAGTTTTCCATCGAAGACTTCGAAAGCCATCTGGATGACGCCAACCCGGAGCTGGCCGAACACAACGAAACCGTACTCAAGCGCGCCCTGACGCAACTGCGCCTGCTGACCTGGGAGCGCAAGGTGCTCGATGCCATCGAAGCACAACTGCCGGAAGGCGAACCCAGCGCCGAACGTATCGCCGAGACCTTGCACTTGAGTTTACGCAGCTTGCAACGGCACCTGGCGGACGAAGGTTGCCGGTTCGATACGCTGCTCAATGAGTGTCGTGAAAATCTGGCACTGCTGCACTTGCGAGACCCGCAGTGCTCGTTGAGCGAAATCAGTTATCTGCTCGGATTCGCCGACACCAGCAGCTTCAGCCGTGCCTTCAAACGCTGGACCGGGATGACGCCGGGGCAGTTTCGGGATGGGTTGCGGTGATCAGCCTTTCACGAGACTGCGCTCAACGCCTGATTTCCACTGCTCCAACATCGCTTCACCCACCTCAGAAAAGGCACTGTTTGCCTTGATGTAATCAACCATCTCAGCCATCGCTACCTCCATCCCGTGGGCGACTTGCTGCAGCAGTTCATTACAACGCCCCTCGGTCAGGCTGCAGGCAGACCGACCAAAACGCATCAGCATTTTGTATTTGGGCCATGCCTTTGATCCACCCAACAGCAACGCCATGCTGTCTGTCTTGATGTAGACCGAGGTTGTGACGATGTCATAGGCCGGAGCAAGGCTGATTTGCGCATCGGCGCCGCAGTGCTCGTAAAGCACACCGAAGTTCTTGAGGTGGGCGTCGCCATTTTTCAGACCGGATGACAGGACAACGATCTTGAAAAATGACTCAAGGGCCCGGTTAAGCAAGGACGGGGAGACAAATTCCTTGATCTGCCTGGCGGCACCTTCGTATGAGCCATCGTATTTTGCCCTGGAAGGCCAGGCATTGAGCACGCAGAAATCTTCAAAGCCCAGATAGCCCTGGTCATTCAGATCGAAGCGTTCGACGACCAGAAATTTGCCGCGCTCGCTGAGCTCGAACTTCGGTACCTCAAGACCCGAATGCAATGCAGCCCGCATACAAAAGTATTCGTTGGCGGCCAACTCAGGGTATTCCTCTGGACGGAAGGTCTTGACCAGATGAGTTGCCCCTCGATGGGTCAGGCGATCGACGGTTGTCGCGCTGTCACGGACAAGCACTTTGGGCTGCACACCGGAAACACCCGAATACTGACCATAGGTGTGCACCAGATCTTCAAACAAACCCTGAGCACCGTCATGCACCAGTAGGTCCGCAAGGCAGGTTTCAGGTGGCCGGTCGCTTGCATCCTGGGTGTCTGCAATCCCCAGCCGCCCCAGTTGATGCGGACCGATGATCGCTAGCATCGCGAAGTCGTCAAACCCTCGAACCGCCTTGCTGAAACGACGAACCAGCTCATCGCGCAGAGAGCCTTCCGGCAGATTCATTTCGAAAACCGGTGGCACTCCTCTTTCCCACGTATAGCTCTCGAGGCGAGCCGGCATGGTCAGCGAGACGGCGTTTTCTTCCAGCACGTCTTCGGTGTAGGTAAACACTGAATCAATGCGAGACTGACTGCGGCCCAGAGTTCCTACCGGGGTGCCGGACACACTGATATGCAACCTGTCCCTATCCTGCGATTCAACCATGGAAGTTTTCCTTTTTCAGGGTATCCAGAGTCGGACGCTTCGATTGCCGGGGCACGGCCGCGAGCTCGTACCCAAAGCCGTTGAGAATTGCTTCAACCTTGCGGATACCGATTTCGGAGAGGGTGTTGTTCTCGATACCCGAGATCGTGGCACGGCTCATGCCATACTGCTTTGCCAGGTCTTGTTGTGACAGCTTTCGCTCTTTACGTAGCAATCTGATCAGTTCGCCAAGGCTTTCCATTCGAACCCCATGCATCATATACAGTGCATTTCTAATAAATAGCTAAATATGCATCATATTTAATGCATTATTAAGGCAAAGTTTAGCTCATTTTTTCGCCTGACTCGCTCCGCAGGTTCGTGTTAATCATCAGGGACCCGAGGCGCCCAAGAGACCTCAGCGCCCTCGATCACGTCTGAGCAACTTGCGCACCCGCGCCACCAGCTCGCTCACCGCGAACGGTTTGAGCAGGTAGTCATCCTCATGCAGTTCCAACCCGCGCAGCCGGTCTTCAATACCATCGTGGGTGGTCAGGAACAGCACCGGCGTTGCGCCGAGCTGGCGGATCTGTTGCAACAGCTGCCAGCCGTTGAGGCCGGGCAGCATCACGTCGAGGATGATCAAATCGTACTCACCCGCTTCGATGAAGCGTCGACCGGCCATGCCGTTGTCCGCCACATCCACTACATAACTGGCTTCGCTCAGGCCCTGGGCCAGAAGTTTCGCGGTCTCGGGTTCGTCTTCCACTAACAGCAAACGCATGGCACACCTCGAATAATCGTAAACACAGGCTAGGCGCCTTGGTGCACAAAGCCCATCACTAACGGTTATTTCGGATGAGGCGGCCGACTCAGACGCTCGCCATCGCCCGCAACCGACCTGCATCGAGGATCTCTATCTCGCCATAACTCAGGTTGAGAATGCCCTGGTTCTCCAGGTCCTTGAGGATCTGGTTCGTGGTCTGCCGCGACAGCGAAAGCAACAACGCCAACTGCTCCTGCGGCAGCTGCAAGGTGCGCCGTGCCGGTTCGATCTCACCGTAGCCGTCGGCGATCATCAGCAAGCGATGCGCCACGCGGGCCGGGGCCGGCAGCAGCGTCAACTGTTCGAGATTGATGAACGTCAGGCGCAACTTATGGCTCATCAGCAACGCCAACTGGCGCCAGTGTTGCGGGTGCTCTTCGAGGAAGGCGAGCAACGGGGCCTGGGGGATGTGCAACAGAATGCAGTGGCCCACGCCATAGGCGTCATGGGTGCGTGGCTGGCCATCGAACAGACTGATTTCGCCGAACCAGTACGGCGGCTCGATCAGGCTCAACAACGCCTCCTTGCCCTGCTCACTCACGGCGCCCACGCGTATCGCACCTTCGAGCACCGCGTACAGACCACACGGCGGATCACCGCGCTTGAACAGCCGTTGCCCCGGCGACAACCGCCGCACGCGGGCCAGGGACAGCAGACTATCCTGTAACAAGGGCGGCAAATGGCTGAACCACTGGCCTCTCATCAGGCGTGACCGCCAGGCCTGCATATCCATGAAAACTCCGAGATGATTGTCGTCTGGCTGACAGAGCAACGACGGACCGCAGGGCATGATCGAGATCCCTACAGGAGGAATAACAATGAAAAGCCTCGTTGACCACCTCAGTCAATACGCCGCATACCACCGTGACCCGCGCAACATCGCCAGCCACTTCATTGGCATTCCGCTGATCGTGGTCGCCGTCGCGGTGTTGCTGTCACGGCCAGGATCGCCGGTGGCCGGGCTCTGGCTGTCTCCAGCGGCGCTGTTGGCGCTGGCCTCGGCGTGGTTCTATTTGCGCCTTGAAGTGCGCCTTGGGGTGGTGATGACAGTGCTACTGGGCCTGTCCGTTTGGCTAGGCCAGATTCTCGCAGCGCACAGCACCTTGCTCTGGTTGAGCAGTGGCATCGCGATGTTTGTGGTCGGCTGGGCGATCCAGTTTGTCGGCCATCACTACGAAGGACGCAAACCGGCGTTTGTCGATGATGTGACGGGATTGATCGTCGGGCCGTTGTTTGTGGTGGTGGAACTGGCGTTTTTGCTGGGGTTGCGGCATGAGCTCAAAGAGCAGATCGAGGCGCGGGCTGGCGGGGTACGGGTCAATCGCAAGAATGCGGCAGTCTGAAAGATCATTCCCACGCTCCCGCGTGGGAATGCAGCCCGTGACGCTCCGCGTCCAGAGCGTCCGGTTAGGCGTTCCCACGCAGAGCATGGGAACGATCTGTCTAGAGATTGGCGACTTTCTGCCAGACCTTGGGCTTGAAGAACAACGTCTCGCCCTTGGCCAGCCCGGTCAGGCTGTCGTGATCTTTCACCACTTCCGCTTCGATCAGTTCGCTCTGACCTTCGACCTTCAAGGTGATGCGGGTGGTCGCACCCAGCGGACGGATATCGCGCACTAGCGCCGCGTGGTGATCGTCCAGCTCGGTGCGCGACAGCGACACTTCGTGAGGACGGAACAGCACGTGGTTGTCGTCGCCCAGGTGCAGACGGTTCGAATCACCGAGGAAGTGATACACGAAATCGCTGGCCGGGTTTTCGTAGACGTCGCCCGGTGAACCGATCTGCTCGATCACACCCTTGTTCATGACCACGATGCGGTCGGCCACTTCCATCGCCTCTTCCTGGTCGTGAGTCACGAATACCGAGGTCAGGTTGATGTCTTCGTGCAGCCGCGCCAGCCAGCGCCGCAGCTCTTTACGGACCTTGGCATCCAGCGCGCCGAAAGGTTCGTCGAGCAGCAAGACTTTCGGCTCAACCGCCAAGGCACGGGCCAAGGCGATGCGCTGGCGCTGACCGCCGGAGAGTTGTTCCGGGTAGCGATCCGACAGCCAATCCAGTTGCACCATGTTCAGTAGTTCGTGGACTTTGACCGCGATCTGGCTTTCGCTCGGACGCTGGTTTTTCGGCTTCATGCGCAGGCCGAACGCGACGTTGTCGAACACGGTCATGTGGCGGAACAAGGCGTAGTGCTGGAACACAAAGCCGACGTTGCGATCACGCACGTCGTGGCCGGAGACGTCTTCGCCGTGGAACACGATACTGCCAGCGTCCGGGGTTTCCAGGCCGGCGATGATCCGCAGCAAGGTGGTTTTGCCGCAGCCGGACGGGCCAAGCAAGGCCACCAGTTCGCCGCTCTGGATGTCCAGGTTGATGCTGTTCAGCGCCTTGAAGGCATTGAAGTTCTTGCTGACATTACGGACTTCGATCGACATGACTTATTCCTCCGCGGCGCTGGCGCGCAGGCGGTTAATACGGTTTTCGCTCCACTGCTTGAGCAGCAGGATGAAGAGCGCCAGGATCAGCAACAGGCTCGCAACGGCAAACGCGGCAACGTGGTTGTATTCGTTGTAGAGGATCTCGACGTGCAGCGGCAGAGTGTTGGTCACCCCGCGAATGTGCCCGGAAACCACCGACACCGCACCGAACTCGCCCATCGCCCGCGCGGTACACAGCACCACGCCGTAGATCAGGCCCCACTTGATGTTCGGCACCGTCACGTGCCAGAACATCTGCCAACCGTTAGCACCCAACAACCGCGCGGCCTCCTCTTCCTGCGTGCCTTGCTCCTGCATCAGCGGAATCAGTTCACGCGCCACAAACGGCACGGTGACGAAAATCGTCGCCAGCACGATGCCCGGCAAGGCGAAGACGATCTGGATATCGTGGTCCTGCAGCCACGGGCCAAAAATCCCCTGGGCACCAAACATCAGCACGTAGACCAAACCCGCGATCACTGGCGATACCGAGAACGGCAAGTCGATCAGGGTCACCAGCATGCTCTTGCCACGGAATGAGTATTTGCTCACGCACCAGGCCGCGCTGACGCCGAACACCAGGTTCAACGGCACCGAAATCAGTACCGCAATGACGGTCAGCTTCAGGGCCGACAAAGCATCCGGTTCGAAGATCGCGGTGAAGAACGCGCCGAGGCCCAGCTTCAAGCCCTGGGACACCACGATGAACAGTGGCAGCAACAGGAACAGCGCAAAAATCAGCCAGCCGAGGCCAATCAGAATCAGCCGCGAGGTAGCACTACCGCGACGGGCGGCATTGGCCGAAGACGCGGCGGCAATAGACGATTGGGACATTTTTCGCGCCTCCTTATGGGGTTTCGATGCGCCGCTGCAACAAGTTGATCAGCAGCAACAGGACGAAGGAAACCACCAGCATCAGCACGCCAATGGAGGTCGCGCCGGTGTAGTCGTATTGGTCGAGCTTGACCATGATCAGCAACGGCAGGATTTCGGTTTTCATCGGCATGTTGCCGGCAATGAAAATCACCGAGCCGTACTCGCCAACGCCCCGGGCGAACGCCAGGGCAAAACCGGTCAGCCAGGCCGGCAGCAACGCCGGCACCAGAACGTAGCGAAACACCTGCAACGGCTTGGCACCCAGGCACGCGGCGGCCTCTTCGATCTCTCGCGGGATGTCGGCCAGTACCGGCTGCACCGTACGCACCACGAACGGCAACGTGACGAAGGTCAGCGCCAGGGTGATGCCGAGCGGCGTGTAGGCGATCTTGAACCCCAGATCCGCCGCGAACTGCCCGACCAGACCGGTCGGCGTGTACAGCGCCGTCAGCGCAATACCGGCCACGGCCGTCGGCAATGCGAACGGCAGATCGATCATCGCGTCGATGATCTTGCGTCCGGGGAAGGTGTAACGCACCAGCACCCAGGCCAGCAACGTGCCGATGATGCCGTTGATGATCGCGGCGTACAGCGCGGTGCCGAAACTGAGCTTCAATGCCGCCAGCACCCGTGGCGCCGAGATGATTGCCCAGAACTGATCCCAGGTGAGTTGAGCGGCATGCACGAACATCGCCGCCAAAGGTATAAGCACAATCAGACTGAGGTACACCAAGGTGTAGCCCAGCGTCAGCCCGAAGCCGGGTATGACGGGGGAGATACGACGCGACATAAAAGTCCTTGGTTAAGAGCGCGCAAAGCCCCGACGGTGAGATCGGGGCTCGTTTATCAGCTATTTCAGGTTACTGCGCCTGATAGATCTGGTCGAACACGCCACCATCATTGAAGAATTTCGGCTGGGCAGATTTCCAGCCACCGAAATCCTTGTCGATGGTCACCAGCTCCAGAGTCGGGAACTGTTTGGTGTACTTGGCGGCCACGTCCTTGTCACGCGGGCGGTAGAAGTTTTTCGCAGCAATTTCCTGACCGGCCGGGCTGTACAGATGCTTGAGGTAGGCTTCGGCGATTTGCTCGTTACCCTTCTTCTCGGCGTTCTTGTCGACGACCGCTACGGGCGGTTCGGCGAGGATCGACAGCGAAGGCACGACGATGTCGAACTTGTCAGCGCCGCCCTGTTCTTTCAGCGCCAGGAAGGCTTCGTTTTCCCAGGCCAGCAACACGTCACCCTGACCATTGTTGACGAAGGTAATGGTCGAACCGCGAGCGCCGGTGTCCAGCACCGGGACGTGCTTGAACAGGGTTTGCACGTACTCTTTGGCCTTGGCTTCGTTACCGCCGTTGGCTTTCAGGCCATAGGCCCAGGCGGCGAGGAAGTTCCAGCGCGCACCGCCGGAGGTTTTCGGGTTCGGGGTGATCACTTCAACACCGTTTTTGGTCAGGTCGCCCCAGTCCTTGATGCCTTTGGGGTTGCCTTTGCGCACCAGGAACACGATGGTCGAGGTGTACGGCGTGCTGGCGTCCGGCAGGCGTTTTTGCCAGTCGGCCGGCAGGGTCTTGCCGAGTTTGGCGATTTCGTCGATGTCACCGGCCAGGGCCAGGGTCACCACATCGGCCCGCAGACCATCAATCACCGCCCGGCCCTGTTTGCCCGAACCACCGTGGGATTGCTGGATCTTCACGTTGTCGCCAGCGTGCTCTTTCTTCCAGAAATTGATGAACTCGGCGTTGTAGTCCTGATACAGCTCGCGGGTCGGGTCGTACGACACGTTGAGCAGTTCATAATCCTTGGCAACCGCGACACCTGTAAAAATGGCGCTGGCCAGAGCGGCCAAAGCGTAACGGCGAATCGACGACATGGTGCAGCTCCTGAATTTTTTTGTGTTGGCTGTTCTTATGGTTTCCGGAATCGGGTTGCCCTTTGAGTAGTGCTTCAGCTCGGCTTGTTGCCTGGGTTCTGCAAACGGAATTTCTCTTTGCGTTCGATCTGAACCACCTGCGCGTTGTGCACGGTGATTTCTACTGCCCCAAAGCGCAGATCGCGCAATGCGCTCTGGATCTCGCGCAGAATGGTTGCTTCGTCCTGGCCGTCAACGCTACGTAGAGATGCGCTCATGGTGCTGCTCCTTCAATGAGATGTGCCTGGCAGTGGCGGCACTGCTTACGGCGTGAGGGCAATAGTAGATAGGCGCAGATATTCTTAAAAATACTATTTAAGAATGTTTATATAACTGAAAGACTGATCGTTCCCACGCTCTGTGTGGGAACGATCAGTGCTGAAAAATCACTGGGGCCCGCGCCCAGTCCAGCTCATGAGCCGGCATCGGCCGACCAAACCAGTAACCCTGGCCCAGATCACAATCCTGTTCGAGCAGAAACGCCGCCTGCTCGACCTGCTCGATGCCTTCGGCGTGCACCTGCATGCCCATGCTTTGCGCGAGGGCGATGATCACTCGGACGATCGCCGCATCGTCCTCATCAAACGGCAGGCCAGCGACAAAGCCCTGGTCGATCTTGAGTTTCTGCACCGGCAGGCGCTTGAGCCGCAGCAACGATGAATACCCCGTGCCGAAGTCATCAATGGCCAGCCGCACGCCCAGTTCGCGCAGACGATGCATTTGTTCCAGCGCGACTTCCGGATCGTCCATCACCGCGCTTTCGGTCACTTCCAGCTCCAGGCACGCCGGGTCCAATCCCGTGTCGTGCAGCACTTGGGCAACCCGCTCAAACAGTTCGCGCCGGGCAAACAGGCGGGTAGAAACGTTCACCGCAATAAACGACAACACCACCCCGGCGTTCTGCCAGGCACACATCTGCTGGCAGGCCTGTAGCATCACCCACGCATCAATCTCGGCGATCAACCCAGTGCGCTCGGCAATCGGAATGAACTCACCCGGTGGCACCAACCCGCGCTGCGGATGTTGCCAACGAACCAGCGCTTCAACGCCGATCAACCGGCTGATCTTGAGGTCATGCACCGGCTGGTAGTACACCCGCAACTCCTGCTGCTCCAGCGCGCGGCGCAATTCGAAGGCCATCTCGACCCGGTGCTGGGCGTGGGCGGTCAACTCCTCGGTGTACAAGGCATAACCGTCGCGCCCCGAACTCTTGGCCTTGAACAACGCCGAATCGGCATTGCGCAGCAATTGTTCGGCGCTCAGCGCGTCGCTGGGGAACAGGCTGATACCGACACTGGCGTTGATGAACAACGGGTGAGCCGCGATGAAAAACGGCTCTTTCAGGCCCTCAATGATCCGCTGCGCCAACGCGGCAGCCTGCACCACTTGCGGACAGTTCTCGGCCAACACGGCAAACTCGTCGCCACCCAACCGCGCCAGCGTAACACCGGGGCCAAACAGGCCTTGCAGACGCACCGCCATCGCTTTGAGCAGTTGATCGCCAACGTTATGCCCGAGGCTGTCGTTGATCATCTTGAAATGGTCCAGATCGATCATCAGCAACGCACACCCGCGCTTGTGGATCTGCGCCGACGCCAGCGCCTGCTCGACGCGATCACTGAACAGCAAACGATTGGGCAGGTCGGTCAGCGGGTCGTGGTGCGCCAGATGCGCGAGTTCATGCTCGGAGTTCTTGATCGCACTGATGTCGGAAAACACCGCCACATAGTGGCTGAGCTGGCCGCGGTCATCGTGAATGACCCGGATGGTCTGCCATTGCGGATAAATTTCACCACTTTTGCGCCGGTTCCAGACCTCGCCGCTCCATTCGCGGGTGCGTTTCAGACTCTCGAATATTGCTAGATAGAAATCCGGCGGATGATGGCCAGACTTGAACAGGTTGGGACTCTGGCCCAACACCTCTTCGGCCTGATAACCGGTGATGTCCATAAAGGCCCGATTGACATGGACGATCATCCTCTGGCGATCAGTGACCAACACCCCTTCACGGGTGCAATCGAACACCGCCTGCGCCTGGCGCAATCGAGTGCGATCTTCGTTACGGTGGCGCAATTTGGCGCCGAGCCCGAGAAAACACAGCAAACGAGCCCGGGCAATGAAGATAAACCCGGCGCTAAGCACCACCCAGACATAACCGTTGATCAGTTGCCATCGCTGAAGATCAGCGGATCCATCGAATAAATTGGTTAATAAATAACCAGTGGATTTCAACCAAACGACAGAAAACACCAGGTAGAGCAGCGCTGCACGCAAGGCATCGCGATAAGAAGCAGACATGCGGTCATCCATGGCCTTACAAAAAAGGTTGGAATTATAGATTAAAGAAACATCCGGCCACTCTTATCTGAAAGGGCGACTGGTTTTATCTGTGTGCTGAGTGATAATGCGCCAGCTGTTTTTTTCTTTATCGAGGGCCATACAGCCTATGTGGTACGAAGGTTTACTCGGCTTGTCGCCCTGGCAACTGGTGGCAGTCACCCTGTTAATGACCCACATCACCATCGTGGGCGTCACGGTTTATCTGCATCGTTATTCAGCACACCGCTCCCTTGAGCTCAATGCGGGTCTTAAACACTTTTTCCGCTTCTGGCTGTGGCTGACCACGGCGCAGAACACCCGCGAGTGGACTGCCATCCACCGCAAGCATCACGCCAAATGCGAAACCGTCGACGACCCGCACAGTCCGGTGATCAAAGGCCTGTCCACGGTCTTGCGCAAAGGTGCCGAGCTGTACCGCGCCGAAGCGGAAAACCCCGAGACGCTGCGCATCTACGGCAAGAATTGCCCCGAAGACTGGATCGAACGCAAGCTCTACACTCCTTATCCACTGCTGGGCGTGGCGATCATGGGCGTCATCGACCTGCTGCTGTTCGGCACCATCGGCATCACCATCTGGGCAATCCAGATGATGTGGATCCCGGTCTGGGCCGCTGGCGTGGTCAATGGCCTGGGTCATGCCGTTGGCTACCGCAACTTCGAATGCCGTGATGCAGCGACCAATCTGGTGCCCTGGGGCATTCTGATCGGCGGTGAAGAACTGCATAACAACCATCACACCTACCCTAACTCGGCGAAACTGTCGGTGAAGAAGTGGGAATTCGACCTCGGCTGGGCGTGGATCCAGGTCTTCAGCTTCCTGCGCCTGGCCAAGGTTCAGCGGGTTGCGCCGATCGCCCACCGTGTCGAAGGCAAAGGCATCCTGGACATGGACACCGCCATGGCGATCCTCAACAACCGCTTCCAGATCATGGCCCAGTACCGCAAGCTGGTGATCGGCCCGCTGGTCAAGCAAGAGCTGGAAAAGGTCGACCATTCGGTTCGCCACCAATTCCATCGCGCCAAGCGACTGCTCTCGCGTGAAACCAGCCTGCTGGATGACAAGCACCATGTGCGCATCCAGACCATGCTCGAGCACAGCCAGGCACTGAAGGTAATTTACGAGAAACGCCTGGCCTTGCAGCAGATCTGGATCAAGACCAGCTCAAATGGCCATGACATGCTGGCGGCCATCAAGGATTGGGTCCACGAAGCCGAAGCCAGCGGTATTCAATCGCTGCGCGACTTCGCCCACCAGTTGAAAACCTACTCGCTGCGCCCTGCCTGACTTGTCTTGCTCCCGTCGGCCGGTCCGCGCTCGGGCGCAGCAGTCACAAACCTGACGGCACGTTTTAACTGACAAAACGCAGTTACTGATCGTTCCCACGTTCCCGCGTGGGAACGATCAATCGGACTTGTCGCGATCAGCGTTTGCGCAAGCGCAGCAGTTCCGGCAGGCCGATTTTGAGCAGGCGCGCCGTTCGGCTTTTGGCCAGTTCTTCAACGCCTTCATGCTCGGTCAGGCGAGCGAGTTGCGCCGCCAGGTTCATCACCAGCGCTTCACGGGAATAAACCCCGCCACCGAGCTGATAGACCGCCGCAATCAGCTCTCGCAACTCCAGCGGAAGCCGCCAGCGGGTGCGCAACGCCGAACCATAGGCCGCACCAAATTCAGCCAGCGCGTCGCCGACCTCTTCCTGCTCGTCCAGTTCGCCTCCCGCCTGTATCCACTCCTGCAAGCAACGTAACAGCGCCAGATCGCCGAGGCGATGGAGCATGCCGGCGCAATAACACCGCTCCTGATCGAGATCGAGCAAGCGCGCCAGGGTCCGTCCGTATTCGGCGGTGTGCAGTGACAGCTCCCAGTAGCGCTCGGCGTAATCGGCCAGGCACGGATCACTCAACTTCGCACTGCGCTTGAGGGCCAGGCCAACGATCAGGTTCATGCTTTGCCCGGTGCCCAGGCGGTTCAAGGCCTGGGACACAGTCTGCACGATGTCGCCAAGGTGCTGCGAGGCGCTGTTGGCGGCGGCGATCAGCACGGCGGTGATCTGCGGGTCAGTGCGCACTTCTTCCTCCAGCAGCTTCAGATCGAGGCCATTGGGGTTCAGGCCGCGCTTGACCGCCAGCTGCACGTCCGCGAGCAACGGCGCGCCGTCCGCCAACTCACGCCGACGCTCAAGGAAGGTCGACAAGGTCATGCCGGGCGCCAGCGCCGGGACATCACAGGAAACCGTCTGGCCGGCGCTCAGGAGCAAGTCCTGCAGGCGCTGAGTCAGACCTTCCATGTTCAGGGGTTTGGTCAGATAGGCCGTCGGGGCCAGCGGCAACACCTCGCGCACGCTGGCACTGTCGTTGCGGCTGCTCATCAAAATGAACGGCAACACCGGGTTACGTCGCCGCTGACGCACACTGCGCAGCAAACCCAGGCCATCGACACCGGAAAGCTCCGAATCGGCAATCACCAGGTCATAAGAATTTTCACTCAACAGCTCCAGCGCCTGCTGGCCATCGGCACACAGATCCAGTCGCGCATCGCAGCGCACGTGCAGCAACACCTGCTTGAGCAGGTCACGAGACCAAGGGTCAGCCTCGGCAATCAGCACTCGCGGTACAGCCGGTAAATCAACAGCGGTCATCAGTTCACTCCGAGACAATGCTGCACCTTAGACAATGCTGGCCATTCGATACAGCGCAAAAGCCGCCGATGTGTTTCAAGTGACAAAAAAAACCCGCCGAAGCGGGTTTTTTGTCGATCAGGTCACACTAGGCAATCAGAGCTCGGAGAAGCACTCTTCCATAATCGCCAGACCTTTATCCAGTTGCTCGTCCGGTGCAGTCAGCGGTACCAGTACACGCAGCACATTGCCGTAAGTGCCGCACGACAGCAGGATCAGACCCTTGTCGCGTGCCTTGGCCACGACTTGGGCGACGGCTGCAGCGTTAGGCTTGTGGCTGTCGCCGTTTTCGAACAGTTCAACCGCGATCATCGCGCCCAGGGCACGCACTTCACCGATCACCGGGTACTTGGCCTGGATAGCCTTGAGGCCAGTGACCAGACGCTCTCCGACTGCCTTGCAGCGATCCAGCAGATGCTCTTCTTCGAACACTTCCATCACCGCCAGCGCAGCGGCGCAAGCGATCGGGCTACCGGCGTAAGTGCCGCCCAGGCCGCCTGGAGCGATGGCGTCCATGTATTCAGCCTTGCCGCACACACCGGCCAGCGGGAAGCCGCCAGCGATGGATTTGGCGAAAGTGGTCAGGTCGGCTGCAACGCCCATCTGTTCCATGGCGAAGAAGGTGCCGGTACGACCAGCGCCGGTTTGTACTTCGTCAGCGATCAACAGAATGCCGTGCTGGTCGCACAGGGCACGCAGACGCTTCATGAACTCTTTCGGCGCAACGTAGAAACCACCTTCGCCCTGAACCGGCTCGATGATGATCGCAGCGATGTCACGCGGCTCGGCGTCGTTCTTGAAGATGCGCTCGATGCTGGCGATCGAATCGTCGATGCTCACGCCATGCAGTTCGTTCGGGTACAGCGCGCGGAAGATGCCGCCTGGCATCAGGCCCATGCCGGCCGAGTAAGGCACGACTTTACCGGTCAGGCCCAGGGTCATCATGGTGCGACCGTGGTAAGCACCGGTGAAGGCAATCACGCCAGCACGGCCAGTGGCGGCACGGGCGATCTTGATGGAGTTTTCCACGGCTTCGGAGCCAGTGGTCACCAGCAGGGTTTTCTTGGCGAAATCACCTGGAACCTTGGCGTTGATTTTTTCGCACAGTTCTACGTACGGCTCGTAAGCCAGCACCTGGAAGCAGGTGTGAGTGAGCTTGTTCAGCTGCTCGGTCACGGCCGCGATGACTTTCGGGTGCAGGTGACCGGTGTTCAGCACGGCGATACCGCCGGCGAAGTCGATGAACTCGCGACCTTCAACGTCGGTCACGGTGGCGTTCTTCGCCGAGTCGGCGAAGATCGGGTGAATCTGGCCAACACCGCGTGGTACAGCGGCTTCGCGGCGTTTCATCAAAGAAGCATTTGTCTTGCTCATATGTCCTCATTCGCAGCTCAGGGCGGCGTGGTCCAAGGAATACGTGGCGGGGAGGCAACTACGGCAGCATGCGATGATCGACTGCCACAGCTTTCCCGGCCACCGAGAAATAACGTTTGAAGCCCGCAAAGGGACAGCGCTCTCGTGCCCTTTGCGTTTAATTCCTTACCTGATCAGATGCCCAGGCAGAGGTATTTGATTTCCAGGTAATCTTCGATGCCGTACTTGGAGCCTTCACGGCCCAGGCCCGAGGCCTTGATGCCACCGAACGGCGCGACTTCGTTGGAGATCAACCCGGTGTTGACGCCGACCATGCCGTATTCCAGGGCTTCAGCCACACGGAACACACGACCCAGGTCACGCGCATAGAAGTACGAGGCCAGACCGAACTCGGTGTCGTTCGACATCGCGATCACTTCGGCTTCGTCTTTGAAGCGGAACAGTGGCGCCAATGGACCGAAGGTTTCTTCCTTGGCCACTGCAGCGCTTTTCGGCACGTTGGTCAGGATGGTCGGTTCGAAGAAGTTGCCTTCCATCACCTTGCCACCGGCCAGCAGGGTTGCGCCTTTGCTCAGGGCATCAGCAATGTGCTCCTGAACCTTGGCCACGGCTTTGCCGTCGATCAACGGGCCAGTGGTGGTGCCTTCTTCCAGACCGTTGCCGATCTTGAGTTTGGCCACGGCCACTTTGAGTTTTTCAGCGAACGCGTCGTACACCGAATCCTGAATGTACAGGCGGTTGGCGCAAACGCAGGTCTGGCCGTTGTTGCGGTATTTGGAAATGATCGCGCCTTCGACGGCCTTATCCAGGTCCGCGTCGTCGAACACGATGAACGGAGCGTTGCCGCCCAGTTCCAGGGAGACTTTCTTGATGTCCTTGGCACATTCGGCCATCAGCTGACGACCGATTTCGGTCGAGCCGGTGAAGGACAATTTGCGCACGATCGGGTTGCTGGTCAGTTCGCTGCCGATGTCGCCGGCGCTGCCGGTCACAACGCTCAGCACGCCTTTCGGAATACCGGCACGCTGGGCCAGCTCAGCCAGGGCGAAGGCCGAGTAAGGCGTTTGCGAAGCAGGCTTGAGCACCATGGTGCAGCCGGCGGCCAGGGCCGGGCCGGCTTTACGGGTGATCATCGCAGCCGGGAAGTTCCACGGAGTGATGGCAGCGGTCACGCCGATCGGCTGCTTGATCACGATCAGGCGCTTGTCTGGCTGGTGGCCCGGAATCACGTCACCGTAGATGCGCTTGGCTTCTTCGGCGAACCATTCGATGAAGGACGCGGCGTAAACGATTTCGCCCTTGGCTTCGGCCAATGGCTTGCCTTGCTCCAGAGTCATCAGGCGAGCCAGGTCGTCCTGGTTTTCAATGATCAGTTCGAACCAGCGACGCAGCTTGTTCGCGCGCTCTTTGGCGGTCAGTGCACGCCAGGCCGGCAGCGCTTTGTCAGCGGCTTCGATCGCACGGCGGGTTTCGGCAGCGCCCATTTTCGGCACAGTGCCCAGAATTTCGCCCGTTGCCGGGTTGGTGACGTTGATCGTCTGACCATTGTCCGCATCGACCCAAGCGCCATCAACGAAGGCTTGCTGGCGGAACAACAGGGTGTCTTTAAGCTGCATGTCGGCTTTCCTTAACAGCACCGCGCACGCGCGGAGCAAATTATGATTGTTGAAAGGCGCCTTGAAGGCTGCCGTCAGGGAAATCATTCACCGGGCTGAAGCACATAAATAGCGCACTATTGAAGCTCGTGCGGTTCAGCACCCAGACAAGAGCGTTTGAAATCTCAAACGAATCCTAGGATCAAAGGGGGTAAAGGACAATAGGCTGTTCGAAAAAAAGAACGAAAACGCCGCATTTGCCCTGTTTTTCTGATCAACGTCGTAAACACCCACTCGGCGGGCGCGAAACATCAGGCTATTCAGCAGCATGGACGCCCGCAGCGCATATGAGTATCATGGCGCCCGCGCTGCACCAGTAGCTCAGCTGGATAGAGTACTGCCCTCCGAAGGCAGGGGTCGTGGGTTCGAATCCCGCCTGGTGCACCATCTTCTTTCCCTTGTATGACAAGGGAATAGCGCTCCTGATAAAAACCTGTCCTGGTCCTGAAAGTCGTTTTTGCCACAAATTTGCCACACTTGAACGTGGCGGGAATGGTCGAAATGGCAACAATCAGGAATCGCGGCGAGTATCAGTGGGAAGCGCAAATTCGCCGTAAGGGCTACCCAGCCCAACGCAAAACCTTCGAAACAAAATCCGACGCCCAAGCCTGGGTACGCATGATCGAAAGCGAAATCGACCGGGGCATCTTTGTCTCTCGCGTCGAGGCTGAACGCACCGCCTTCCATCAACTCATTGACACCGTTCGGTCCCAGCACGCTGGTCGCAACGCCAAGGGCTCGAAGTATGAGGTCCTGTTGAGCGGTGTGTGCCACCATCGTTACCTCAAGCATGAAGGATTAAACTGCTGCGATTTTCTGCTTCCTAAAATCAAGGATGAAACATGATTCGACCCTCATTTTCTAGCGCGTGGGCGGCTTCTCAACGGATTTACGACACCCTCAATCCATCTGAAAAAGTTGCGACAGTCATCGGTGGCAATGTTGCAACGAACATTAACAGCCGTGATCCAGCCCTAAGGTGGGTCAACACGTGCGCAGTGCGCATGAGTTATATCCTCAATTACTCCGGCTCACTCATACCGCGAATAGTTGGCGAAACCGTGTCTGGCGCCGACAAGCGCTGGTACTTTTATCGCGTCAAAAGCCTGATTGCCTATCTGGAACAGCAATGGGGAAGTGCCGAGACGGTCAAATACCCGGCCGCAGATGGTGGCACCCTGGCGGGCAGGAAGGGACTTATTTTGTTTGAAGTTTCTGGTTGGTCGGACGCTCAGGGGCATGCCACATTGTTTGACGGCAGAATGTGTTATGACCACTGCTATTTCAATGAGCCGGGTGTGAACTATCAAACCGACCGCGCAAACTTCTGGAGTTTGCCTTGATGAAATATCTGACTGCGGTCTTGGTACTGGCTTGGGCAGCCGCACCTTCCAACAGTTGGTCCAAGGATGATCCGACCAACTCCCCACAGGCAGGCGGGCGCACCTACGCGCAAAACTACAAGGATATGGTGCTGGCAGACTGCATCGCTACAGCCTACAAGAGCGAACCTAAAGCCGCCCAGGACGCCGGAAGCAGTGCCAGTGCGCTTATGGACTGGACCTATTTCGATCTGGAGCAAGCACCTCAAGCCGGTAAACCTCTGGTTGACCAGTTTCTGGCTCGTGATTATCACAATCCACTGGTCGAATCAGAGCGTCAAGGCGTTCGCTTTGAGCTGCTCAAATGCCTGGACCTGTATCACAGCAAAGAGTTGGACAGCCAGGTCAGGCAATTGGTCATCAACCCCCAGCATACCTATCGTCAGGACAACCCGCCACGACCCAAAAAGGATTGACCCTGCCCCCGGTGTCAGGATAGTTGTCGCCTCTCCGAATTTTCCTGAAAAAGCATATCGGGGGCGGAAAGAGACTGGTCGTGCCGTATTATTCATCTGAACGTAGAGCCGCATTGCTCAAGATGCTGCTTCCCCCGCTGAGCCTGACGATGGCCGAAGTTTCCCGGCGCGAAGGGGTCAGCGAGATGTCTTTGTCCAACTGGCGCAAACAGGTCAGATCCTAAGGGAATGTAGTGTCCGAAACTAAGCCGTCAAAATAGGGGACAGACCAGAATGGCACTTACTTAGCAGCTAACTGGCTGATGTGACTGCAAAAAAATGAAAAAAGGCTGGCCTTGGTCTACGGTGATAGTTGCGAACACACACCCACAGAGCAAGGACCAGCCCGAGTGAATCGTAGACGTCAAATCGTCAGGCATCAACAGCAGCGCATTCGTCAACACGCCACCAACAGCAATGCTCACGCCTTCTTCAGGCTGCTCAGCGATCCAGAGCTTCTGCAACGCGTTGAGTCAACGATACCCAAACATCGTCAGCGGCTGTTCCCACCGGCCGAAACACTGTCGATGTTTTTGGCCCAGGCGATGAATGCTGATCGCTCTTGCCAGAATGCGGTGAATGACTTGTCGATCAAGCGTTCCTGCGATGGTTTAAAGCCCAGCAGCGTTCATACCGGGGCTTACTGCAAAGCCCGAGCACGGTTGCCAGTAGAGATGGTTTCGACTTTGTTGCGCTCCACCGGCACATCAATGAGCAACAAGGCACCGCCGTCATGGCGCTGGATGGGGCGACCTGTGCATCTTGTGGATGGCACCACGGTCACCATGCCCGATACGCTGGCCAACCAAGAGGCGTATCCACAATCTCGTGGACAAAAAGCTGGATTGGGCTTTCCCATCTGCCGTTTGGTGGGAATCATTTGCCTCGCCAGCGGAGCAGTTTTAGACGCCTCGCTGGGGCGCTTTCGAGGCAAAGGCGGCGATGAGCAGACGCTGCTCAGAACAATGCTCGACACCTTGAATCGAGGTGACGTTGTGTTGGGCGATGCCTACTACGCGACGTATTTTTTGTTGTGTGAACTGCAACGTCGTGGGGTCGATGGGGTGTTCGAGCAATATGGCGCACGACGACGTAGTACTGATTTTCAAATGGGGAAATCGTTGGGGTCGGAAGATCATTTGGTTGAATTGAAAAAGCCCAAGCAGCGGCCTTCCTGCATGAGTCAGACCTATTACGACGATGCGCCAGAGACACTGACAGTACGTGAACTGAAAACCGGCGGAAAAATCCTGGTGACGACCTTGAGCTGCCCGCAGCAAGTACCGAAAGCAGCGCTCAAATCGCTGTATAAGGGCCGATGGCATGTTGAGCTGGATCTATGCAATCTCAAGACAACGTTGGGGCTTGAAACGCTGAGCTGCAAGACACCTGGCATGGCCGTCAAAGAGTTATGGATTTATCTGCTGGCGCACAATCTGATTCGGATGATCATGGCCCAATCCGCGCTGTTAGCGGATTGTTTACCGCGAGAACTGAGCTTCAAGCATAGTCTTCAGCTGTGCCTTGCGTTGAGGCAGTACGGGGTTGGCGAATACGGCGATGAGTTGTTGAGCCTGCTCGAGTTGATTGCCTGCAAACGTGTCGGAAACCGGCCTGGCAGGATAGAGCCCCGCGCTTTAAAACGAAGACCCAAGCCTTACCCCATGCTGATGCAAGCACGTCGATCGGCAAGGGCTGAGGTACGGAGAAATGGGCACCCGAAGAAGGTTAAGTAAGTGCCATTCAAATCTGTCCCCTTTTCGCATTTTTCGCTTCCAATAATTTCGACAATAGAATAAGAAGCTTATCGAGTCTTGCCGCTCGATTACTCGCCCCCAAAAAACGCACATTTAATATTCTCGGTCAGTCCTAAAAAATCGTCATAGGCAACAGGCCCAAAATCTGGTTCATGCTCAGAAATATATTGCTTTGCAGTCAACCCATAGTTCGATGCTATGCCCTCGACTTCAAGCAGACGCCTTGGACCTATCAACCAATTGGACCCAGCATTGTATTCGCGCTTATGTTCAACCAAGCACCAAATAACTTTCCCTTTATAGTCATCAATAGCCCGTTTGAGCCTTGCAATCGTTTCGGAGTTCTCTTGTTCAAACCTGAATGCAACCCATGGTGGGAAAGTGGAACGGTCTTCCGGCTCAAAATGATCAACACTCCACACATCAGGAAACCGTTGTTGATATTTCCTCCACTCAAGAGGAGAGATGTCACCCAACACATTCAACAGACGGCCCTCTAAGGCCTGGATTTTAGAGACACTCATTATAGCCCCTTCAATTTATCAGAAATTGATATACCGTCAGGATTAATCCCCTTTATATGTTGCTCCCAATCTCCCTTTGGGATAGGAGCCGAGGACAAACGCGGATCATATACGTACCGACCATCAGTATAAATCTGATGATAAAACTGCC
Organism: Pseudomonas sp. H3(2019); assembly: GCF_007713465.1. Lineage (GTDB taxonomy): Bacteria > Pseudomonadota > Gammaproteobacteria > Pseudomonadales > Pseudomonadaceae > Aquipseudomonas. The sequence goes on from NZ_VMSG01000022.1 coordinate 99,966, forward strand.
CCGGCTCCGTCGCGCCATTTTCAAAAACATTCAAATCGCCCGTTTTAGATGGCCTCACCTCTATGATTTTACCCTTGCCACCAGCAGCATCAAACAACTTGCTTGCTATATCAGAGCAATCTGTGCTGTCACACTTTATCATCCCCTGAATACGCTCACCACTCATCGCATCAACGACTGACTTATCTGGAGGGAAATCTGGATTGATCGGTCGGAATGGACGGTCCATTCCTGGCGCATTCGGAACATCTGGGACTTGCAGAGGATCTGGAACTAGCCTCCCTTCTGGCAATTTCTGACTAGCACCCGCACCAGCAATCTCCCCAGCAGTACCTGTCCCTTTTGCACCCGAGATCCTCGCCTCAGCCGCCACCAACTCTGCCAGATTACCTCCAGCCTTCGGCCTCAGTCCACCCTCGGCGTTTTCGTAATAAAAGACGCCATCTGAGCCGACGACTTCAGTATTACCAGTCTTGGTATTGCTGACCCGCCGATAACCTTCAGGCAATTCACCCGTCTCATTGAAGGCTGCGCCCCCTGAGCTGCCTTCGCGATAGCCTGACGGAAGGGCTGGCCTCTGCGCAGTACTTGCTGTTGTCTGTGCAAAAGTACCCGCCCCTGCTACTTCTCCCGCACCGTTTGCACCAGCGGACTCAATCCCCTTTCCAGCAAATGCCTCCGCACCCTTCCCAGCAACTGCCTCCACACCTTTGACGGCCAATGCATCTCGCGCTGCCAAGCCCTTGATTGCGCTCAGAAGCGTTCCCTTGCCCACCCCGCCTATGGGCATAAGCTCAACAAGTAGCTTGAGATCAATATTCGAATTGATTCCGCCACCCGCCAGAACACGTAACCGGTCCATTTGCTCTGCTTGGGCCTCAGCATTGGCACTGAGCGCACCAATTTCAGGAAGCTTCCTGATAGCAATGGAATCCCCGTATTGCTCAGCCCACTTGTCCGGTACTACACCCATACCACCAGGGGCGTTGTTGTAGGTGGAATTGCTCGAAGGATTGAAGAGGCGCGAGTCGTTGTACTGCCTATCCGTAGATGTGAACGCAACGACCTTGTCGCCGTTCGCGACGATGGGGCTCCCATCCGACCACGTCAAAAGCACCTTTTCGTTCTGCAGTTGAGTGACCACTCCTCGGGCAACACGCAGGTCGTCAGCTAAGTGCTGCCCCTCTGGGTTATTCGGGCTATAGCCGGACAGAATTCCCTGTAGTTCATTGTTGGTCTGCTTATCGACTTCACCCCCTGCTACGAATGTCAGTAGAGCGTTCCATTCGAAGCCTGATTGGCTTTTGCCAGTTGAGGCATCTAAATTCTTAGCCTCAAGAGCAAGTCTTTTCTCTTCTTGAACGTGCAATTTACGGTTGTAAGACTGTGCATTCCCGGCGATTTCCGAGCCTCGAGAAACGTCGCCATCAACACTTGCTGCCGCCAGCAACCCCACCAGTTTGGACGCAGCGTTTACCAACCGGTCGTGCTCTGCGGGGTCATCGCTACTGAGTAACGGCGTTTTATCCAAGGTCGTGATAAGCGCTTCATTAGCGCCTGCGGCGATCGCCCCCGTTTTAAAGTCGCCCCCCATTGCTTCTGAAAGCAACCCACCCACGACAGCATGCAGAGCGGTTTTACTTAGGCCGCTGTCTTGAAGGGTGGGTTTGAAGGCATCGCCAAAATCACCAACACCTGTGAAAGCAGTAGCCTGAAGCACATCGAAGGCGCTGCCCTTCATTGCGTCCTTGAAGCTGCCTTGCCCAAGGGCTTCAGAAAGCGTTCCACGCACCGCTCCGCCCGCTAACTGGATCGTACCGAACCGACCAATAGCCGCCGGATCGTTCCAATGAGGTACTACGCTCGGGCCACTCACTTTGTTAGTGATAGGGTCGCTCTGTGCGCCAAACCAGTTGCCACTGGCGTAATTCACAAATCCTGCTGAGGCGCCCGCGATCAGCGCTTGTTTCATGCTGTCGCTACTGAAGGTTTCCTTGAATGCGGCTCCCAGGTTGCCCTTGTTGTTTATCGTGCTGACCACGCCCGTACTGGCAAGGGAGGTCAACGATGCGGTGGCAATGATGTTTCCCAGACCCGCCGAGGTGGCAACGGTGGCAGCGGTGGCAGCAGTAGTCGCCGTTGCTGCGGTAGCTGCGGTAGCTGTCGTTGCCGCCGCCATGGTCCCACCGGCTGTGGCTCCCATTGCCGTACTGGCAGAAGCCACCGCCGTACTCGCCGCGCCCGCCGTCAATACTGTGACGATAATAATGATCGCCAGCATCGCCCCTTGGCCCAGCCCGGAATGGTCGTATTTGAAGGAGTCGTGCACCTCCTTAATCTGTCGCCAATCCACATCCCCACGCTTCTCGGCGTCCTTGAGCCAAGCCAGTTGCGGATCGGCCTTGACCATCGCGTCAATGGTCTGGCTGACGGTGTTCTGGTTGATTTGCTTGACGTCGATGTGCAGGCCGTCGACGGCTTTGATCACCAGATTGCCTTTAGCCAGCAGTTGGCTCTGGCGCAGGGCTTCATCGGTGTTGCCTTTGCCTTCGGCACTGTTCCAGGCGAGGTCACTGCTGCTCTTCTCATGACTCTCCTGATGCAGATCCTTCACCCCTTCAAAGGTGATGGCGCCGCCGCTTTGCAGCGTCAGGTCCTTACCGCTTTCAAGCTTGGCCACCTGGTACTTCTGATCCCCACCGCTGGCCAGCGTCAGGTCCCCACCGGTCTTGATTTCACTGCCGACGTTCGTGACTTGAGTCACTTCATCGTGCTGGGTTTTCTTGCTGCCCCAACTGCCTCTTTTCTTCATGTCGTACAGCGAGTAATCGCTGTCTTGTGCGGCCAGCAGTTGAAGGTTGTTGCCCGCCACCAGGTACGCTTCGGCGCCCGCGTTGATGCGGCTGGAAGTCAGCGTCAGGTCCTTGCCCGCGCTCAGCGCAACATTGCCGCCAGCGGTGAGGGTGGTGGACACCTGGTGAACATGGTCTTCCTGGCTCTTCACCTCCTTGCTCTTGCTGTACGAGTGCTGCTCGTCCGCTGCCGAGGCCAGGGTCAGGTTTTCGGCGCTCATGGCGATGTTGCGTTTGGCGTCGATCTGGCTGGCGATGGCGCTGATATCACGTCCGGCGTCGACTTTCAGATCACGGCCAACGTCAATACTGGAGCGGTACTGGGTGATGGTCTGATTGCGGTGGTTGGGGCCGGCCTCGTTGCTGTCGACCTGCTCGGCGGAGCCGAAGTGGACATCACGACCGGCGCTGATCGTGGTGTCGGCGCCGCTTTTCAACACGCCACCGCCGCTGTTGATATCGCGTCCGGCGCGGATGGTCAGGTAGTTGGCCGCTTCGATACGGGCCGCGCTGTCGACGAAACCCCGTCGCTCGCTGCGGGAGTCGCTGGCGCTTTCATGGGTGGTGACCGTGCGTTCGTTGATCACATCGTCATTGATCGCGGTCAGGTTGACGTCACGCCCGGCGATGATGCCACCGGCCTTGTTGACGAGGTTGTTGCCCGCCAACAGGTCCAGACGA
>NZ_VMSG01000023.1 GCF_007713465.1 Pseudomonas sp. H3(2019)
GCAGTGGCATCAATTTAACGGGGAGTTGGTGTCCGGTTTTGAAGGGGCAAGTCCATCGAGGTACTCGTATGGAGATTCTGTAGCCTGACCCGAAACGGATACCGGTACCCGTTAGCATCACTCCGCATCATTATGGATCACGACCAGCAATTGCGCCTGCTTCTCCCCAACTGAACGTATCCGATGCGGCTTTTGGGCGTTGAAATGCAGCGCATCTCCGCAATTGAGAATCACCCGTTCATTCATGAAATCCACCTCGACTTCGCCCTCGTGGACAAATAAGAACTCTTCACCAAGGTGCTCTTTGAATGTCGAATCGCCGAAGGTCGTAGGGGGGCGAATGATGAATGGCAACAGGGTAAGGTCTGCGACTCTATGGGCTAATACAGCATAGTCAGCCCTGTGGCCGTTATACGATAGCGATTGGCGCTCGTTGCTTCTGACTAGGCTATAGCTGGCGTGTGAGGTGGATCCTTCAGTAAAAAGCTCTTCGACACTCACGTTAAACGCCGTCGCGAGCTTTAAGGCTGCTGCAATCGACGGCGTGTTCAACCCTCTTTCCACTTTGGAGAGGTAGCTCTTGGTCATGCCAGTTTTTTCGGAAAGTGCCTCAAGGGTCATCCCCAGCCGTTTTCTTAATATTTTCAGTCGGATAGACATCTACCATTTCCGTAAAAGAAAAGTTTTCAAGTTGACAATGACACAAATTGTCATATATCGTCGTTTGTGTCATACGTATTCTACTCGATCACCAGCGACGCTGCTGGTGGCACCGTTGACGGCGTACCTCATGGTGGCTTCTAAGGATGGACATGGCAAAGACATTAACATTACCAAAGGATCAGCTTGTCAAGCAGGCCCTTGCAGAGATGCAAAGCAACCTCGCCGACAATACATGGACTGAGCGGGAGAAGCTGGCATTGACGTGCCGAATTCTCTATGAAAACGGCCACGATGCTGGTCTCTCGGGGCAGATTACGACCCGTGGCCCAGAGCCTGGTACGTACTACACCCAACAGTTAGGTCTGGGCTTCGACGAAGTAACAGCAAGCAATTTGCTTCTGGTTAATGAAGATTTGGACGTCCTTGAAGGCTGCGGTATGCCTAACCCCGCTAACCGTTTCCACAGTTGGGTATATCGCGCCCGCACAGATGTGATGTGCATGATCCATACCCATCCGACCCATATTGCGGCACTCTCAATGCTCGAACTGCCTTTGGTCGTTTCGCACATGGATATATGTCCGCTTTACGACGATTGCGCCTTTTTAGAACACTGGCCCGGTATACCGGTTGGGAATGAGGAGGGAGAGCTCATCACCCGCGCGCTCGGCGAGAAGCGGGCGGTTTTGCTTGCCCATCACGGCCAGTTGTCTACAGGGAGAACAATCGAGGAAGCTTGTGTTACCGCACTGCTGATCGAGCGCGCCGCCAAGCTGCAGTTGCTGGCCAGCGCGGCAGGCGAAATCAAGCCCATCCAACCGGAATTAGGACAAGAGGCTCACGATTGGATTTCCAGGCCCAAGCGCCACAGCGCAGCATTTAACTATTATGCGCGGCAAATACTGCGTCGGCATGCCGGCTGCCTGAGCTGAACCAATCCACTTGCTTTACTGGAGAGACATGATGTCTACCCCTTCCATACATGGAATCATCGGTTACACCATTACCCCCTTTACTTCTAATGGAGAGGACATTGAGCTCGATGCGCTTGGCCGCTCAATTGATCGCCTGATCAGCGGCGGCGTCCACGCAATTGCCCCATTGGGCAGCACTGGTGAGGGTGCTTACCTGAGCGATACGGAATGGGATCAAGTCGCTGAGTTCAGTATTTCTCATGTTGCCAAGCGCGTGCCTACTATAGTCAGCGTGTCGGACTTGACCAGTGCTAACGCTGTGCGACGGGCGCGCTTTGCCGAAGCTCATGGCGCTGATGCCGTCATGGTGCTCCCATCATCATATTGGAAGCTGAGCGAGCAGGAAATCCTGCAGCATTATCAAACTATTGGTGACTCCATAAGTTTACCAATCATGCTTTATAACAACCCGGCTGTAAGTGGCACCGACATGCCGGTGGAACTTATTTTACGGATTTTCGATACCGTGGAAAACGTCACAATGGTCAAGGAGAGCACTGGCGATATTCAGAGGATGCACAAAATGCACCTTCTCGGAGAAGGCCGGGTGCCATTCTATAATGGGTGCAATCCGCTGGCTTTGGAAGCGTTCGCAGCTGGCGCTGTAGGCTGGTGCACTGCGGCGCCCAACCTAATAGCTGACTTGAATGGAGCACTTTATAGAGCAATTCTCGACAACGAGTTAGGTAGCGCCCGCGAGCTATTTTACAAGCAGCTGCCATTGCTGGACTTCATACTCAAAGGCGGATTGCCCGCGACCATCAAGGCGGGTCTCCGTATGACCGGGCTAGAGGCCGGAGATCCACGGCTGCCGGTGTCTGCGTTAAGTGAGGATGCCTGTCTTGAGCTACGCGCCTTACTGGCTAAATTGCTATAAGACAAATTTACACGCTGGGTGAGTCATCGCCCGAACATCGATACAAAGTTTCATCGCCTTCATTAGCAATAACATTAGGCGGGATAAACTCTATCACCCTGACATGAATGACTGCTTAAATCCAATTTAAACCGTTGACCCGTGCTTGCAGCACCTGCGAGCAATATGGGCTTTCGCCTCCACCCAAATGATCAATGGGCTGCATACTTATGGAGCATCATTGGTTTGCATGGGCAAATATTTTTATACAGACCGAAGATAGGAAGTAATAGTGACGTCGCTTAATCAGAGCTTTGGCGAAAACAATCATGTGGGCGCGATGCTCAAGAAACTATCAGAGCTGTGGGCTAACAGGGCAGCTATCAATAAGCCTCCCTTGATGTATTCTGCACTGGCGTTCGACCCTAACAAAGATGACTATAGCGAATCGCTGCTGCCCTTCAAAGACCATGAAGTGTGGCTCGAAGCACCCGCACACATTCGATCCAAATGCCTGTCTTATGCTTGGATCATTTACAACATGAAAACAATCTATATTGAATGCGATATAGTTACGCCCGTATGCGAAGACCTGATCAAATCCCCTCCCTCCGACTCAAGCAATAGGGAGATTATTCAGGAGGCCATGGCCGAAGCATTGTTGGATGAAGCCCTGCATACGAAAATGTCACTGTCCGCCTGTAACTACATCTATAAAATGCGCGGCATCGACTACTTTAATTTCACAGATTTCAACTTGGTGAAATGGCAGCAGGATATTTTGTCATCCTGTACGGCAGCATGGGAGCGGCGGCTAACCCGATTCGGAATTGCCTGCGCCAGTGAAACATTAATAACGGATTATCTGAAAACCATGTCGGAAGATACCTCTATCCAGCCCATCTGTCATGAGGTCACAAGCGCTCACGCTATGGATGAATGGAGTCACTCAAGCGTGTTCAGCTTGGTCGCGACCGACATCGTCCAAGGGTTGGGTCGCAACGAACGAGACTACCTCCGAGCCATTATTACTAAAACGGTAAGCATGTTTGCCGACAATGAGCTTGGCGCATGGGAGAAAGCATTCTCGATAGTTGGTCTGCAGAATCACAAGGAACTACTACGTGATACCCAGTCTCTGGATGGAATACACATCTACACGGGCTCTGTTGAATCGTTGATTGATCGTATAGGGTTGAACTGATAATGGATGCTTTACATTTCCAAGAGATGTTCGGGGTTTCTCTCTATGTTGTTCTTTTTCTTATAGCAGGCGCTACTGTTGCCGGTTTTATCGATTCGATTTGCGGTGGAGGCGGTCTGATATCCGTTCCCGTGCTGCTGCTCGCAGGGTTTACACCTGCTGAAGCCATAGCAGCCAATAAACTTCAGGGTACATTGGGTGGGCTAGCCTCAACCCACTATTATTTAAACAAGAAAATAATTGAATGGGCAGTGCTGAAAAAAATGACCATTGGCTCCCTTTTAGGCGGGACACTGGGCACGTTAATGGTCTATTTTGTTGGCAACAGTTTCATGGAGGCCGCGCTCCCAATAATGTTGGTAGCCATGGCGTTCTATTTTGCGTTTTCCCCTAAAGTTAGTGACGTAGGTGGAAAAGCGGTTATGCCTATATCTATGCTGGGAGCGTCAGTCATTCCTTGTATCGGACTATATGACGGCTTCTTTGGCCCGGGAGCCGGCACGTTTTACTTGATGGCTTTGGTGTCGCTGGGTGGGATGGCCATGACTCACGCGGTCGCCTACTCTAGAGTTTTGAATTTATTCAGTAACGCTGTATCGCTACTGATCTTTATTTTGCTCGGAAAAATGGTCTGGGTCGCCGGTTTCGCCATGTCAGTAGGCGAAGTTGCAGGCGTTTACTTGGGCTCACATCTAGTCCAGAAGAACGGCACCAAACTCGTAAAGCCATTAGTTGTTGTGGCCTGCATTGGCATGGCGATAAAGTCCATTTATAGTTGATGATTTATGCATAATAGAAGTTTTCTACGCTGTGAGAATGTCACTCAAGATACTGCTTCGGTCAGAACATTCGCTTTGCGCGTGCTCGCGAAAGAAATGGCCGAGCAATGTGACATGGGTAAATATTTGATTTTAGAACTACCTGATCACGAAGGAGTTATTCAGCAGCGTAATTATTCGATCGTCGGTAGGCCCGAGGCAGATTTGGTCGAGATATCGGTCAAGGACACCGGCAGGTCAGGTATATCGAGTCAGCTTCATTCAAACGTGGCCGTAGATTCATTGCTGCTCTCTGCGGGAGTTGGAGGTGCTATCACTGTAGACAGCTTGTCGGATGTGCAAAGGGTCGCCATGTTTGCAGGGGGCATTGGTATAACTTTACCCATGGCGCTCATACGCCAACTGGACATGCGGGCCAAGGAAAAAATATGGACTCCGAGTGTTCAACTGTTTGTGTCAGTGCCCTCACTTGTAGAGCTTCCTTACCTAGATGAGCTTTTGGCGATGGCACTTTCGAGCGCATGGCTCGACGTAAGAATTTTTTTGACGCAGGAAAAGTTTGTCAGTGACTCCAAGCTTTTTACCTCAGGTAGGCCGCTGCGAGCCGATTACAAGGAAATGAGTGTTCCGGACATTGCCGTGATCTGCGGAAGCAAAGATTTTGTGTCGGAAAATCGTGACGTCCTGAATCACTTGTTTCCGGAAACAAAACTACTGATAGAGAATTTTACCCAGGTCTCTGACCAGGCGAGGAATTCCGCAGACGGAGATGAGGCGTCATGTAACGTCACTGTCTACGGAACCGATCAGCAGCATCAGGTTTCTAGGGGCGCAGCTCTACTTGGCGAGTTTGATCGATGTAATCTGAAGATCAAAAGCCAGTGTAAATCTGGTATTTGTGGCAGTTGCAGGGTGAGACTGAGAAGTGGGTCTGTACGAAGCGATGGCGATTTTGCACTGACCCCTAGAGAGCGGGAGAATGGATATATCCTTTCATGTTGCTCTTACCCGACGAGCGAGAGTATTTGCATAGAAATATAGCCACCACAGGTTGGGAAGTACATTCGCCTCGGCTAAGTTATCTATCGAAGCAATCTGGATAAGGAGCCCTCGCGTGGAGCTACTCAGGTGAGACTTGCTTCGATGATCGTCGAGATATGGCTCTGCGACTTGCGGCCAAAAGCGCTAGCGGAGCACGCCGACTCGCGACGGGCCAAAGGCCTGAGGATGGACGCCCGTGGGCCAAAACTTGGCGCAGTCAGGTTTGGTTCACGACAGCCGTACCCCGGCGGGGCAAGCCCCAAGCGGATAGACCTTGAATCGCCACCGAACTACGAGGCAGGAAGATAGCCGAAGGCCTCGCGAAGTAGGCTCTGCGTCATGACTGAGGTAGGGCCTTGGAGAAAGTGCTCTTGGCTGCTGATGGGGCTCCTGGTTAACCTCTGCCAAAAAGGCGAGTACACCGAAGATCTCTTTTCGATCTCTCAACCAGAAGCCTCCGAGAAAGTGAGGGGTGTTTGGGACGCCATAAATGGGAGGTGGGGCAGGGGGGCAATGCGCCTGGCCAGTGTGCCGAGCGATCCGGACTGGGGGGCGTAGAAAGATGACGAGTCAGAGTTTCGCGACTCGTGTTGATCAGCTTTGGACGGTGTGCGATGAACATCTCGCTCCATTGGGTTTTATGAAAAGCTGGCGGAAAATGGCGGTAAGGTTCCTGCGGATTTGTTGAATTAGGATTGCCTTGCTTGGTAACGAATCATGCGCTGGGTGCGTATCGTGTTCCCGGGCCGATATACCTGAGGACGACGGTTCGCCACAATCAGCATTGGAAAAATGCACTTCGAGTCATAGCGCGGACTCATCAGCAGAGCACCAACGATTTCGTCCTCGTTGTTTCGCCGAATATAGTTGTGCGTCAGCCGACTTCAGCAAAGTGGCCGGCGTCACCTCTTCAGTGCTCGGCTGGCTTGTAGTAATGCCTGCACTGGCCGTGACCTTCCCTAAGGGATGCTCGGCGTGCTCAATGTTCAGTGATCGAATTGCTTCCAAGATATCGTGGGCGACTTGTTTTGCGCCCGCGCTATCAGTGTTGGGAAGTAGGACTGTGAATTCTTCTCCACCGTACCGGACGGCGAGATCCCCAGGCCTTTTAACCGCTTGTTGGATTGCTCCCCCAACCGCGCTCAGGCAGTCATCGCCGGCCGCATGTCCATACCTGTCGTTGTAGCGTTTGAAGTAATCGACATCGAGCATGATCAATGAGAGCGATGATCTTTGGCGCTTCGCCAAGCGAATCTCATCCAGTAGCGCGCTATCCAGCCGTCGACGATTGCCCAGTCCGGTCAGACTGTCAGTGAGTGCCATGTCTCGCATAGCTTGGTGTGCGTGACGTAACTCTCTTTCCGCCACCATTCTTTGACGGAGCTGACTCAAAACTATGAATCCAAACACCGCGAGTACGGCGATCAAGAACACCAGCACAAACCCTGTTTTTAATAGATCTCGGCGCCAAGGTGCAGTGATGGATTCACGAGACAGTCCGGCTTCAACGACCAGGGGGTAGGTGGTCAATGCCCTATAACCGTACAGGCGCTCGGTGTCGTCTATGACGGCCTTAACCTCAGCGATGCCTTCGTTGGACGCTGGCAAGTAGCGCTTAAAAATCTCGCTGTTCGCCAAGCTTTTACCGACGACAGATGCGATGAAGGGACGGCGCACCAGAATTGTTCCGCTGCGCATGGCCAGAACCAAAGCGCCCTTGTCATCGATTTTGAAATCGCCGTAGTAGTCCACGAAGTAACTGACCTTGATCGTCCCCAGTAATACGCCCGCGAAGGATCCATCTGAGTTGTTCAATCGGCGAGAGATGGGAATGATGAGATCGTCGGTTGATCTACTTCTGACTACTTCGCCGATACGCACGTTTCGATCATCATGAGTGCGGTGATACTGGAAATAGTCCCGGTCTGCGTTGTTCGCCGGCTCAGGGATGGTTTCCTTGTCGGTCACGATCCATTGGCCGTCAGAGCCGTAAATAAACAGTCCGTGCAGCTGTGGCATTATTTTGGATTGCTGAACCAATAGTTTGTGGATGCGAAGGACGTTGATGTTCTGTAAGCCGTCGCCTTCCACCCGCTCACCGAGCGCGGCGGTCAGTACATCTACTTGCCGAATGGCATCTTCCGCGTGCTGAGCCGTCGCACGAGCCAGATTCGTTACGGAGTCGCGGGCAGATTCAAAGGCAGCACGATAATCGCGCCATGTCCGCCAGCCCTCAACTGCCACGAATGCGACGATTACTACCAGCATGAAGCTGGTTATGAGTCGGAATGTAGCTCCAGCCCGCACAGCCTTCGCAGTGATGGTTTCAGTGGAGCTGTCTGTCTTGTCCTCTGACTGCATGCATCCAAGCATCTAGTTGTCCTTTTACGACTGTTCTACACACGCCCCTCTGGATGCATGCGGTTAGTGCCTTATGGAAAGGTACCACTCAGCATAGGGGGTATTGCCGACTTGGTAACTATTGAAATCGGGACTCCCATCGTCCCACCAAACCGGCCCGCGCTCCCCAAGCGCTGAACGAGCCCCATGAAAGACAGGACACCGTTTCCCCCTTACGATAAGGGATAGGCAAACGGTTATGTTTATGACTAATAGCAACGATAAGAGTGGTGAGCTTTTGGGCCAGGAGCGGCGTCGTCGCTGGAGCCCAGAGCAAAAGCTGGCCATGGTTCGAGAGAGCCTTGAACCGGGACAAAGCGTTTCGGTCGTGGCTCGGCGCAACGGCATCAATGCCAACCAGTTGTTCCTGTGGCGCAAGCTGTACCAGGACGGCAGTCTATCAGCGGTCAGTGCTGGCGAAGCCGTGGTACCGGCCTCCGAGCTGAGCGATGCGCTCAAGCAGATCCGTGAACTGCAACGGATGCTGGGCAAGAAAACGATGGAAGCAGAAATCCTCAAAGAGGCCGTGGAGATCGCCCGGTCGCGAAAATGGATTGCGCACTCACCCTTGTTGCCGGGGGACGACCAGTGAAGCTGGTCAGCGAATGTCTCGGTGTGGCGCGCTCGCAATTAACGGTTCGAATCAAGCAATCGGTATCGCCCAAGACACGGCGAAGCAGGCCTGTGAACGATGCTGAGTTGGTGGCTGAAATCCAGCAACAGGTCAGCGAACTGCCCAGCTATGGCTACCGTCGAGTCTGGGGATTGCTGCGTCGCGCCCGTGAAACCCAGTTGCTACCCGCGATCAACGTGAAGCGGGTTTACCGGGTTATGCGTGATCACAACCTACTGCTTGAACGCCGGATCAAACAACCCGGCGCGCCGCGTCGACACGAAGGCCGTATTGCGGTGCAAACCAGCGATACGCGTTGGTGCTCGGACGGCTTTGAATTCCGTTGCGAGGACGGCGCCAAACTGAGCGTGACCTTCGCCCTGGACTGCTGTGATCGCGAAGCCATCGGCTGGGTCGCCAGCCCGACCGGGTACAGCGGCGATGACATCCGCGACTTGATGCTGGAAAGCGTGGCGAAGCGCTTAGCCGATGACCACACCTGTGCGCAGCCCGCAGCCCGCAGCCCGCAGAGCAATGGCATGGCAGAGAGTTTTGTGAAGACGATCAAGCGTGATTACGTGGCGCATATGCCCAAGCCGGATCGAGAAACGGCGCTGCGCAACCTGGCAATTGCCTTCGAGCACTACAATGAGCAGCATCCGCACAGCGCCTTGAACTACCGCTCACCGAGGGAGTTCAGGCGCTTGGCAGTGGCATCAATTTAACGGGGAGTTGGTGTCCGGTTTTGAAGGGGCAAGTCCAACCCCTACATTCCAACACAACACGCCAAAAAAACCTGGGACTATGGCTGTGTAGAACAGCCATGGTGCTACCCGCGTAAGTTGCAGCGCCGATGGTATGTCAATGCGGTGCAGCGCCAGCAACAGCAGATTGATCAGCGCGATACTCACCCAGCCGAGCAATGCCGTCAGCGTGGTGTAACGATATGGCGACCAGCTGGGAAACAAGGTGCCCCCAGCCGTATACAAGATCCAGCACAATACTCCGCAAGCAACGACCAGGGCCCCCCGGCATGCTCGAAAGACCAGGAGGCGCTGCCCATATGCCCGCTCGTCACCACCAGTAATACCCCGCAAAACGACAACAGCAGAAAGCCGCATGACCAGGGGCTGGGCCTGACTCGATGAATGGCCCAGTTTGCCAGCAGGCTCAACATGGGTTGAGTTGCCATCATCACTGACGCAATCAGCGTGCCTTGTACTCCAGCCAAGTGCTGACCAATAAACACCAGCAGACCAAACCCAGCAAATCCCAACGTTCCCAGAAACCAGACTAGCCCGACTCGCTGCCCTTTCAACGAGAACGCGGATCTACCCTCGCGCAATAGCAACAGCAGGGCGAACAGGCTGCCCGCGATGGCGAACCGCAGCGTAGTAAAGGTGAACGGATCAAGCATGCGCAGTGCAGCGGTCATGACGGGGAAAAGGCTGCCCCAGGCAGCTGTAGCCAGCAGGCACAGGAGGACTCCCTGGCCGAACGATGACGATGCTTGCCTAAGTTGTGTCGGTTGAATATGTCCTGCCATAAGGGATCTACCCCGATAAAGTGAGGTGACTACTGTGTAGCCCCTACCTTCGGTGATCCATTCACTTGTTTGGAAGGCAGCTTTCATTTTCTCTGTAGTGACATGCCCGGCCTGCTCAAGGAAGATTGCGTCATGGAACTTTACCAACTCAAAGCCTTTATCGCGGTTGCTCAATGCGGCAGCCTGACCAAAGCCGCCGACCAGCTGTTTTTAAGCGTGCCCGCCGTGAGCGCACAGAACAGGGCGCTGGAAGACGAACTCGACCTGCAACTGTTCGACCGCAACTCCCGTGGAATGCTGTTGACACCCCTGGGCCGCACACTGCTTGGCGAAGCGGAACACACCGTAAACGCGGCAAAACGCTACAAAACCGTTGCGTCAGACTCCAGGGGACAACTGACCGGCAGCCTTCGCGTCGGCACACTAAGCGACTCCGTACCCTTGCGTACCAGCAACACACTGCTCGGACTGGGTCAACGTCATCCGCATATCGCCGTCACGCTCCATCAGGACGTGTCGGGCCGGGTTATCCAGCGGGTTCGGGCCAACGAGCTCGATTGCGGTTTTGCCTTGGCCGATTCGATGCCTGAGGGACTGTCGGCCTATCACTTGACGGCCATCGAGTTGGCCGTTGCCCTTCCCGCAAACCTGGCCTCGGCAGCGCACGATCTTGAGTTATCCGACCTCGCTCGGCTGCCCTGGATAGTCAGCGTTCCCGACTGTGCGTTGCACGACGCCGCGCTTGATCTGTTCCGCTCGCTCGGCGGCGTACCTCCCTCTCAATATGTGGCAGACAGCGATGGGGGCTTGCGCAGCATGATCGGCGGCGGATTGGGCGTGGGTATGCTGCGGATGAGCGAAATTCAGGCGGGCTTGCAGGCAGGTGAGCTAGCGGTTTGGCCACACTGGAAAGGGGCAACATGGCTTTACTGGATTCAACCAAAAGAGGGTGCTGCCCCAGCAGTCCTCGCCCTGCGAGATATCGTGCTGGAAACCTGGAATGCGGGCCATGGCATTGACTCTGTCATTTAAACGGCCGCTATAGGGATGGCAGTTACCTGCCACCCCCCGCGCAGATCCGTACGTGCGGAACTACCGCATACGGCTCCTGCCTCGGGTATGTGACGCGAAGCGATCCTTCAGGGTAAGGGCTTAGCCTAAACGACCAACTGAGGCGTTGGCGATCATTGAGCTTCCCAATGGTGAGCAATCGATCATTGTGAAATGGCCAACTTCCGATCCTGAAGGATGCGCACCCTTTGTCCGTGAGCTTGCCCTGTGATCCGCATTGACGCCATCTGGCTCGCCACGGAACGGATGGACATGCGCGCCGGTATAGTGGCCGGCTTCGTCTCTGACGCCCTGGGCCGTGCCCACACCTACGACAGCCAGCTGGAGGATCAGTTGAACCTCAACGGTGTGATTCTCAGTGGTGCCGACAGCGGTTAAGACAGAGCGTGGCGGACGCTGGGCAGCGATTACAGGCGCCAAAAAATTGGGTCGGCTCTGAGGTCGTCAACATTTTCAAAGTCTTGTCCGAGACCTTAGACCTGCTGCAGCAAATGAACCTGCAACTGACGGCACACACGCATTCACCTTGTCCGACGCCCAGCCCCTCCGATGCAACAGCATTCACCCAAAAAGCAGCAACGGCTCTGGCCCTATCAGTAGCCATTAAATCGGTCACCGCATAGCCGGTCGCTTCGGTCGTGTATCCGCTTTGTTCGGCATTGTGTTTTAATTGATGCATCCACTAAGGCTGCGTCGCTAACCGACAAAGCCGCACAGCCTTAGTCGTATCACTGCCAAATAGAATGGATGCTGTTATGAGCTCTGCAACCTCGTCTGCCGACAAAATGTGGTTCCTGCAATTCCTGCGAGGAGTTGCCTGTCTGATAATCGTTTACGTCCACTGGTTAAGTTTTTTGCGTACTCCAGGTGTGGTGAACGGTATTGTGTACCAGTCAGAATTGCCGCCCTATAGCGAGCCTTCTATAGTTACAACGATTGCCGTTGCAATGAACACCTCGTTGCCTTTCGATTTTAGAGAAATGTTTTTTGGGTTAGGTTTATTTTTTCTCATTAGCGGGTTCATTATTCCGCTGTCGCTCGAAAAATCTACCAAGATAAATTATTTGATTCGACGTATCGCTAGGATTCTACCTACTGCTATTGCTTGCACGGTGCTTACAGCAATTGTAATAATTATTGCGCGTTTCATCGATGGAAACACTGTTATGCCGTTTTCGCTAAAGACAGTCTTATCAAACGCGTTGTTGATCCGGGATCTTAAAGGCGCCGCGTACGTAGATACTGCTATATGGACGCTCGAAGTTGAGGTGCATTTTTATCTGATTTGCTTTGCTATTTCTTTCTTTGCTGGGCAAAAAAAAGCAATTGTTATAACGGCGCTAGCGTTGATTTTTCTTGGGGTGTCGATTCTTACTGCCGGCACTGACCCGCTGTTGATAGCCTACAATCTACAATTAAAACTGATCGCCATGAATGGCTGCTTTATGGTTCTCATGTTTATTGGAATGTCCCTTTACAATTTTCATGTCGGGAACTGGTCAGTCAGAAAGACCGCAGCAGTTGTCGTTGCTCTGCTTTTGATTAATCACTATACATTGCGAAACTACTACTCGGCGGATTTTGCCGTCATGTATGTTAATCACTTATATGCCGTTCTGATTTTTTTGGTTTTTTTTCTGTTGGGGGATCGCCTTCCTTATTCTAAGGTAATGGATAAGATCGCCAATATTTCCTATCCCTTGTATTTGCTTCATGGTGCCTTGGGGTACGTCGTGTTCTACGCAATGTATAAGTCAACTTCGGTAGTTTGGTTATCAGTAATTGTGACTTGCTTGTTGGTCTACTCCCTGACACTGCTCGTCCATTTTACGATTGAGCTACCATCTACGCCGATGGGAAAAAAGGCCGCAGCGTTCGTCGATAGAGCTCGGGCTCGAAGGTTTCAGCGAGCAGCGTAAGACAATATTGCGAAAACGTATTTCTCTTGGTGGGAAGATGGATCTCAAAAATGATTCGAAAAATCAGCATTTTTTATCGCAGGCTGAGCAACGTCTCAATGCGCTGAATCCTGCCGCTAAAGAAAGAAATCAGCGGATATATGAATTTGATCTGATTGATCGTGAGCGTTATTTTCTCAAACTGAAGTCCGATAGAGGAGTAGTCATAGGGAATACGTTAAGTTTGCATGACTTGTTTAGCTTTGATGTGCTAGGAAGTAGCTTTGAAAGGTATAACTTTGAGAAGCTTTTTCAAGGGTATGAATCTCAAAACAGGATTCTTACCCAAGACTTGCTTCGCAAGGTTGGCACTCAAGGTGCAGATATCGGCAAGGAAGTTGTTAATCTATTTCTGGTAAAGTTTTTAAATTTTCTACGTAATCCATATTCTGTAAAGAAAATACTCAACACCTTCCCTCCGTTATTGAGTATTTGTCCTACAGATCCCATTCATTTAGATAATTTCAATAGGGTGCTAAAAGGCAGGAAGCCACACCAGCGGCATCTTTGTGCGAAATTGGATATATCCGAAGATGAATATATCGTATGGCTTTCAGTAATATTCTTGCTGCTTACTCCTCTCGGTAAAGCTGATGAGGATTTTCTGAGCGAAATGGTAAAAGGGTTATTCGAATCTTGAGAATATACTCGAATGTTTTTTATTCATACATATGATACGCATGCGTGCTTATTGTCGGATCGTGGTTATACTATGCCTGTGCGTGCAGATGAGTTTCTCGCGTTTGATTTTAATTTGAACTCTCATGCATTTATAAGGTACGCGTTTCACGAGGTTGATACTAAAGTACCATCATGGATGTCAGAGCGCGACGTCGAGCTATTCAAAGCGACGACGAGGACTGACGCTCGTCATATTCATAACGATTTGGATGCACTGAAAGCTTATAATAGGCATGTTATCTATCAGTGCCACAGTCAGGTTTTTAGCGCTCAACCAGTATGGTTCGGCAGCTGATGGATGGTTTGTTGTTATCTATTTATTAGACGACACAACTCATCGGTAGATCGGTCGGCACCACCAGGACTGCGCATACCAACACCCTCCATCGAACTCTATGCCGCTCAGCGTAAACCCCTCCGTCGCCATAGCCGACATCGCCACATCGAACAACTAAGGTAGGAGCAGTGGACCGTTCCCATACAGCGGTCGCACGCTTGCAACGTTCGAATGCCTTTTCAAGTGATCGCAGACCTGATTATCCACGATAAGGTCGCCCCTGATCACTGTGGTGCGCTTGATAGGAGCGACTGCCAAGGTGACGCCCCTGCTGCGCCGTGGAGTGATGAGAAGATGCATGATGACTCAGCTCAACTGATAACTGTGCGTGCATACAGTATTAAGTGTCTGTTCAATTGGCAACCAGTGCGGCTAATTGCATCTACTCTTATCAAACGGTCCCCAATACGGCCCCCAGAGGGATGCGGTAAAGGAAGAACAGAGCTGCAGGCCTTGAAAACAGTGGAGCGGGTGAAGGGAATCGAACCCTCGTTATCAGCTTGGGAAACTGATAACACTTTTGACAGACTGCTTCCGACCGATTCTGTTGAAAAAGTCGGCTTCGGTTTCCACGGCAGAAAAGTACGCGCCTGAGATTGAAATCTGTGTTTTTGGCAGAAGGTTCCAGGACTCGGATTTTACGTAGCAGCGTGTAAAAGAGGTGTTTTCACCCATCAATATTCGAGCAGTTTGGGCAAACCGACTTTTTCAACAGAATCGGCCGATTGCTGCCCGTCGAGAAGGGCTGAAATCGACCCTCAACGGTTGTACACATTTCTCGTCAGCGGCCATTCAGGCGAGCACTGGCGCCGCCGCTGCACTCGAGGCCTTACCTGGAGGCGCATGATGCATCGCCTTCATCGGCCCTTGCGCCGGAAGGAGAACACGGTACCGCTGCAGCCGTTGTCGTCCCGCAGGTAGACGTCGAAGGTCTTGCCGACGACGGCGTAGCTGACCGTCACGACGCCCACGTCGTTGGACAGATAATTGCCCGACATCGCCGGCGCGAAATCGATCGCGTTGCGGGCGAGCAGGTAGAGATGCTCGTTATAGACGGTGGTGGCGGGCGACAGCGTCTTCAGGTGATCCTCCATTACGCTGTTGAGGGGCTGGCTGATCTCGTACTCTATGCCAGCGTTGTGGGGCTGGCTGATCTCGTACTGCATGCCCGCGTCGCGGTACGGGATCGACAGCAGCACCTTGCCATCGACGCTCAGGCGTGTGGCGAGCGAGGTGTCCAAAGTGACCGTCATGCTGTTGAGCCGGTGCAGGTCCCCGCGTGTCAGGCTCACGTCTGAGACCTCACCGTGCCCATCCTCGACGACCGAGAAGTTCGATTTCCATCGGCCTTTGTCTCGCCACGACTCCCACACGCCGCTGGGGCAGCCCACGCCGCTGACGCTATCGAGCGCATAAGTGCCGATCGCCTGCATGAGAATCTCGCGCTTCGAGCCAATGATGATTTCCGAGGTCTGATGCGCGTCAACGGGCAAGCGCCGGTCGCCACGGGCCGATGCCCAGTTGCCGTCGAGCGTGTCGCTGGCCACCTTGCCGGTGAAGGTGCCGGTGTGTTGGCCCGCACTCCCGAACTCGTTCATCGTAAAGGTCCCTGATGGGTCGATCTCGCCGCTCAGGTAGATATCATTGCGCTTGCCGGCATGGCGATAGCTTCCCGTCAGCCTGCCGTCGACATTCTTGAGATTCATCGTAAACGCATAGCGATCGCCGATGCGGCCCGCGAAGGTCTTGTGGAAGTACTGAGGGTCGGCCAGCGCCGTGGTGGCGGTCATCCAGGACAGAAGCGCGGCGACGATCTGCAGGGCAGGACGAAACATGGAGAGCGCTCGGGATTGAAGGTGGCGAAATTGTGACACGCCGTGCCGATTGGTGACACGCGACCACGCGCGGAAATCGCTTGGCTGGAAGAATTCTCAGCCTAGTGATCGCCAGCAATTTCGGACCAGGCTTCGACGGACCGCTCCTGGCCGATTTCTGCCTGTCTATGTCATCGCAGCAGGGCTGCTTCAGCGTTCCTTCAGTTAGGCGAATGGCTCCCTCTTTCGGTGATCGGCTGGGCTTTTGGGTTTGTGGAACCCAGGCGACCAAGAAACATAAGAGCAGCGGCCGCAGAGAATACGCTGAACACCGACAGGATCTGTAACAGGGTGTTGAATCCTGCGAGGTAGCAGGCGCGCAGGACGCCCACGGAGACTTGCTCAACTGAGGTAACAGCATGCGCCATATCGCCCATGACCAAGCGTTGAGCAATACTCCTGCACTCGCCAGGCGTTAATGAGTGCGACACGCGATCCCCCAGCTGATGAGCGATCAGGGCTGCGAGCACCGCCAAAGTGATTGCCAGCGCCACGCCTTCGCTGGCGACGCGGGTGGTGTTGAATATTCCAGCGGCCATGCCAGCTCGTTCCTTGGGGACGACGCTGATTGCCAATCCATCCATCAATCCCCAGGGCAGGCCAGTACCGATGCCTATCAACAGCATTGCGGCGATGATCTGAAACCGATTCCCGACCATCTCAGTGCTGAGCCAATAGAGGCCGGCTGCGGCGATCAGGAAACCGATGCCGCACAGCAGGCCGGCCGAAAACCAGCGGGTAAGGAATGCCGCGATCAGAGGGACAACGAGCATGGGGCCCGACAGGGCCATCATTATCAATCCAGCCTCGGAGGCGCTGCTGCCTTCAACCCCGATAAATCGGAATGGAAGCAGGACAATTAGCACGATGTAGCAATAGCAGGTGCCGATCGGGAGAATCTGAACGCCGATGAAACGGGGGAAGCGGAACAGCGCCAGATCGAGCACCGGCGCGCTGGCACGATTTTCTACGACGATGAACAGCAGCAGAAATGTTGCCGCAATTGCCAGCAAACAGAGCGTGATAGGGTCTGACCAGCCTTGCTCCGGTGCGAGAATGACTGCGATTGTGAAAGCCACCAGCATCCCCGAAAATGTCAGCAACCCCGTGACATCCAGTCCGTGCTCATGATCAGAGCGGCTTTCACGCATTCTTGGAATGGCGAAAATCAGCGAGAGACCCGCAATAAGCGCTGTGCTCAGGAATATCGCACGCCATCCCAGATGTTCAATCAATACCCCTGACAACAACGGACCGAATGCCAGGCCGACGCCAAAGGTTGTGCCGAGCAGGCTGAAGGCGCGGGTCCGAGCGTGCCCTTCGAACTCCTGTGCCAGCGCGGCCGTGCCACTAGACAGTGCCGCGGCCGCCGCGACGCCCTGTGCGGCACGTAAAGTGTCCAGCCAAAAGATGTTCTGGACGGATGCCAACAGTACCGACACGACCATGAACAGCGACATACCCCAAGTAAAAAGGCGCTTACGTCCATAGCGATCGGCCAATGTGCCGGAGGCCATTAAGAGACTGCCAAAACTGAGCATGAATGCGTTGGTGATCCAGGCTAGATCCTGGGGAGTGGCATCGAATGTCCGGCCTATGAACGGGGTGGCGACAGAGCCTCCAGTGAAACTCATTGGCAACACCAGAGCGGCCAGACAAATAGCCATCAGGATGGCCTGCTTGCCATTGGCCGGCGAGGTTTGAAGGGGCGTGGTCATGAACGCGTGTACCTGCATGGGTTGATTTGCAGTGCACTCCTACAAGGAGCGTCGGTGTTCAAGGATTCTATAAAGGCGGCAATTGTAGATAAACTGGCTGGTATTCCAGTAATAGCCAACTAAAAGGATGTAATTGAGTCATGGACAGCTTGAGTGGGGTGATCTCGTTCGTCAAAACGGCAGAGGCACTCAGTTTCATTGCTGCGGCAAGAGCTATGGGCATATCTGCGTCGGCGGTGGGCAAGAATGTTGCGAAGCTTGAGGCCTCTCTGAACGTGCGTTTGTTACACCGCAGCACCCGCAAGGTCAGTCTGACCGCTGAAGGCGAATTGTTTTACGAGCGCTGCCGCAAGATACTCGACGATCTTCAGGACGCTCGGGCGATGCTTTCCCACGCCATGCAGGAGCCACGTGGACGCCTGCGTGTCAGCCTGCCGACTATTGGCTATCGGTTTTTACTGCCACACATGAATGACTTTCGAAGAGCCTATCCAGAGATCGAATTGGAGCTTGATTTCAACGATCAGTTGGTGGATGTGATCGAGGAGGGGTTTGACGTAGTGATTCGAAGCGGTGGGCTGGCCGATTCGAAACTCATGTCCCGCCGGCTCGGGCCCTTTCGTTTCGTACTGTGCGCATCACCCGGGTACATCCAACGTAACGGCAGGCCTGGATCCCTCAACGACCTAGAGCATCACGACTGCTTGCGCTATCGGTTTGCGACCACCGGAAAAATAATGGACTGGACCCTGTCCGCCGATCCTGCCGTCACCCAATTGCGTCTTCCCACCGCGCTGACATTGAACAATATGGAAGCGATGCTCATGGCTGTTATCGAGGGTCATGGAATTGCTTACGTTCCGGATTTCCTCGCCAGGCAAGCGTTAGCGGAGGGGCGCCTGGAAACAGTGCTTGACGGGCACTCCGACGATCAAGGTCAGTTCTGGGCGCTGTGGCCTTCAAACCGGCATCTTTCGCCCAAGATCCGCGTTTTTGTGGACTTCGCTGCCGAGCGTTTTTTTCCAGGCAGCACTACCAAGTCGTAGTGCATGCTCTTTTCATTAGCGACTGCACGTTGCTACGGCATTCGCTCCGAGCGGCGGTATATCGCCAGGGTAAGGCGGGTGATGCCGCTCGACCCCGATCCTTGTGTGGTCCAGAGTGGTCGAACCCCAGTAAATGCTGGGGTTTTCCACTTTTGGCTACGCTGAAAAACCCAAAAAACATGTTATGAGTATGAGGCAGGAAAGCGCTATACGCCTGCTGTAGCGGTGCTTCAGATGAAAAATATTTAATCGTGTATCGGTGCTGTAACGGTCTGATTCAGGGGCTTCGCCGATGCTCGGGAGGTACGTAATGTGGTTACTTTGGCGTACGACGACACGGCTTGTTGGCATCAAACAAAGAACCCCGCCAATTGGCGGGGTTCTGGTTTGCGCTGCAGAACAAGCCTGACTCAACCGTGCAGGGTTTCCGCCGCGTACAGCGTGTTTTCCAGCAGGCAGGCGCGAGTCATCGGGCCGACACCGCCGGGTACTGGAGTAATCCAGCCGGCGCGGGGCAGGGCGGTTTCATAAATCACATCGCCTACCAGCTTGCCGTCTTCCTGGCGGTTGATGCCAACGTCGATGACGATGGCACCTTCCTTGATCCACTCACCTTTGACCAGGCCAGGTTTGCCGGCGGCGACTACAACCAGATCGGCGCGACCGACGTGGCCGGCCAGATCCTTGGTAAAGCGGTGGGTCACGGTCACGGTGCAACCGGCCAGCAGCAATTCCATCGCCATCGGGCGACCGACGATATTGGAGGCGCCAACAACCACTGCATCCATCCCGTAAAGATCGGCACCGGTGCTTTCCAGCAAGGTCATGATGCCTTTAGGGGTGCACGGGCGCAGCAGAGGGATGCGTTGTGCCAGGCGGCCGACGTTATAAGGATGGAAACCATCCACGTCTTTGTCCGGACGAATGCGCTCCAGTAGTTTGGAGGCGTCCAGGTGTTCAGGCAGAGGAAGCTGCAGCAGCACGCCGTCGATGTTCGGGTCGTCATTAAGACGGTCGATCAGTTGGGTCAGGGCCTGCTGGGTGGTGTCGGAGGGCAGGTCATAGGCTTGGGAGAGGAAGCCGACCTCTTCACAGTCTTTACGCTTGTGCGAGACATAAACCTGAGAGGCGGGATCGCTGCCGACCAGGATCACCGCGAGGCCTGGCGTGCGCAGGCCTTGCTGGCGACGCTCGGCGACACGTTTGGCGATCTGCTGGCGCAGGCTGGCGGCGATCGATTTGCCGTCGATTAGTTGTGCAGTCATTGCGCGTGATTAACCATCGAGAGGGGAAAGAAAAGAGAACGCATTCTCGCATGTCAGAACGTGAGGGCAAAGGCGCTTGGTCTGCAAATTCCCCTAAGCCCTTTAATTAAATGAATTTTTTTCAAAAAGGATTTGACGGTCTCCAGGGGGGCCTATACTATTCGTCGCACTTGTCGGGCACAGCCTAGCACTGGTTAAGAAGGTCAGGCGGAATTACGGTTCTGCAAGGCTGAAAAGCACTTAGTTTGTAGTCCTTCAAGGGTACAGCTAACAAGGCGCCCGTAGCTCAGCTGGATAGAGCATCCGCCTTCTAAGCGGATGGTCGCAGGTTCGAGTCCTGCCGGGTGCGCCATTAGGCAGCTTTGGCACAAGTAACGCGATATGGTGGGCGTAGCTCAGTTGGTAGAGCACGGGATTGTGACTCCCGTTGTCGTGGGTTCGATCCCCATCGTCCACCCCATATTTCGAACGGGATTGTGACTCCCGTTGTCGTGGGTTCGATCCCCATCGTCCACCCCATATTTCGAAAGGCGCCAGATTTAACCGTCTGGCGCCTTTGCTTTGAACAGTAGCGAACCGCGGATGTGGTGGAATTGGTAGACACACTGGATTTAGGTTCCAGCGCCGCGAGGCGTAAGAGTTCGAGTCTCTTCATCCGCACCAATTAAAGCTTCAGTCTGGCCGTTGGGCGGGTTGGAGTTCGGCAAAGAAGTTGTTTGGCTTCTTTGTTACGCAATATGGTGGGCGTAGCTCAGTTGGTAGAGCACGGGATTGTGACTCCCGTTGTCGTGGGTTCGATCCCCATCGTCCACCCCATATTTCAAAAGGCGCCAGATTTAACAGTCTGGCGCCTTTTTTGTTTCAGCGGTTTGTATGTTCAGCGACTGCAGGTTCCGGGTCGCAAGGGCAGGGCGTTTCGTCGTATTCATGTTACTCGATGATGCCGCCTTGCCCGCCAGCCTTGCTCGCAAGGTCGGCTGCCAGGGAGATGATTGGCACTCCTTCTATATAAGAAGGGTTGGCGCAGAGCCCTGGCGTGATTGGCTGTATTTGCCTCTGGGGCGAGGTGCATTCGTGCATCCGCACCCATAAATTGCCTGCTGCGTTTTTACCCGTTTTCAGTAGGGTGACTTCTTGAGTTTGACCCACTAGAATGCATGCCCTTGATTCTGGGGTCGGAAACGGCCGGCTAACGTCTGTGCAACGAGGAATATCCATGCAAGTTTCTGTTGAAAATACTTCTGCTCTTGAGCGCCGCATGAGCATCACCGTGCCAGCTGAGCGCATTGAGACTCAAGTCAACAAGCGTCTGCAGCAGACTGCCCAAAAGGCCAAGATTGCAGGCTTCCGTCCTGGCAAAGTGCCGATGAGCGTGATCCGTCAGCGTTATGAAGCTGATGCGCGTCAGGAAGCTGTAGGCGATGTGATCCAGGCTTCTTTCTACGAAGCAATTGTCGAGCAAAAGCTGAACCCGGCTGGCGCTCCTTCGGTAGAGCCTAAAGTCCTGGAGAAGGGCAAGGATCTGGAATTCGTAGCAACGTTCGAAGTGTTCCCCGAGTTCACCGTTGCCGGTTTCGAATCCATCGCTGTCGAGCGCCTGAGCGCTGACGTGGCGGACGCCGATCTGGACAAAATGCTGGAAATCCTGCGCAAGCAGAACGTTCGTTTTGAAGTTGCCGATCGTGCCGCTCAGAACGAAGACCAACTGAACATCGATTTCGTTGGCAAGGTTGACGGTGAAGTGTTCGCCGGTGGCTCCGCCAAGGGCACCCAGCTGGTTCTGGGTTCCGGTCGCATGATCCCTGGCTTCGAAGAAGGCCTGGTTGGTGCTAAAGCGGGCGAAGAGCGCGTTCTGAACCTGACCTTCCCTGAGAACTATCAGAACCTCGACCTGGCTAACAAGGCTGCCGAGTTCACCGTAACCGTGAACACCGTATCCGAGCCGAAACTGCCTGAATTGACCGAAGAATTCTTCGCTCAGTTCGGTATCAAAGAGTCTGGCATCGACGGTTTCCGTACCGAAGTTCGTAAGAACATGGAGCGCGAGCTGCGTCAGGCGATCAAATCCAAGGTCAAGAATCAGGTGATGGACGGTCTGCTGGCCGCCAACCCGATCGAAGTGCCAAAGGCTCTGCTGTCCAACGAGGTTGATCGTCTGCGTGTTCAGGCTGTTCAGCAGTTCGGTGGCAACATCAAGCCTGATCAACTGCCGGCCGAGCTGTTCGAAGAACAAGCCAAGCGTCGCGTTGTGCTGGGTCTGGTAGTGGCTGAAGTGGTCAAGCAGTACGACCTCAAGCCTGACGAAACCCGTGTTCGCGAGCTGATCCAGGAAATGGCTTCGGCTTATCAGGAGCCTGAGCAAGTCGTGTCCTGGTACTACAAGAACGACCAGCAACTGAACGAAGTCCGTTCGGTTGTGCTGGAAGAGCAAGTTGTGGATACTGTTCTTCAGAAAGCTAGCGTGACCGACAAATCGGTCTCTTACGAAGAAGCGGTCAAGCCGGTAGAAGCTCCACAAGCCGACTGATTGTTTTTGCGTTAGAAGCACACACCATAAGCCAGCTTTCGAGCTGGCTTATGCGTATTCAAGACATAACTATTTGGGAGTGACTGCGAGACATGTCCCGCAATTCTTATTATCAGCAGAGCTCTGACATCCAGGCCGCAGGTGGTCTGGTCCCGATGGTTATCGAGCAGTCCGCCCGTGGCGAACGTGCCTATGACATCTACTCGCGCCTCCTCAAGGAGCGAGTGATCTTCCTGGTCGGCCCGGTAGAAGACTACATGGCCAACCTGGTCGCGGCGCAACTGCTGTTCCTTGAAGCGGAAAATCCGGACAAGGACATCCATCTTTACATCAACTCACCAGGCGGTTCGGTGACGGCGGGCATGTCGATCTACGACACCATGCAGTTCATCAAGCCTGACGTTTCCACCACCTGTATAGGTCAGGCCTGCAGCATGGGTGCTTTCCTGCTTGCCGGTGGTGCTGCGGGCAAGCGTTACTGCCTGCCGAACTCGCGCATGATGATTCACCAGCCATTGGGCGGTTTCCAGGGTCAGGCGTCGGACATCGACATCCATGCCAAGGAAATCCTCCATATCCGCTCGCGCCTGAACTCGTTGTTGGCGTATCACACCGGTCAAAGCCTCGAAACCATTGAGCGCGACACCGAGCGTGACAACTTCATGAGCGCAGAGCGTGCGGCTGAATACGGCCTGATCGACTCGGTGATCGACAAACGTAAAATGCCCGCCTAAGCAGCTCAAATGCAGGTGGTTGGTTTAACTGGCCACCAGCGGGCTTGAAAAAGCCCGCAATTGCCTTCATCTTGTGTTGCAAGCCTATCGGATTTGGATCGATCGAATGACTGACACCCGCAACGGCGAGGACAACGGCAAGCTGCTCTATTGCTCCTTCTGTGGCAAAAGCCAGCATGAAGTGCGCAAATTGATTGCCGGCCCCTCGGTCTTTATCTGCGACGAGTGCGTCGACCTGTGCAATGACATCATCCGCGAGGAGGTGCAGGAAGCACAGGCCGAAAGCAGCGCGCATAAATTGCCTTCGCCTAAAGAAATCAGCGGCATCCTTGATCAGTACGTGATTGGTCAGGAACGTGCGAAAAAGGTTTTGGCCGTAGCGGTGTACAACCACTACAAACGCCTCAACCAGCGTGACAAAAAGAATGACGATGTCGAACTCGGCAAAAGCAACATCTTGCTGATCGGCCCTACAGGCTCGGGTAAAACCCTGCTTGCTGAAACTCTGGCCCGTTTGCTGAATGTGCCTTTCACCATCGCTGACGCAACCACCCTCACCGAGGCGGGTTATGTGGGTGAAGACGTTGAAAACATCATTCAGAAACTGTTGCAGAAGTGCGATTACGATGTAGAAAAAGCTCAAATGGGCATTGTCTACATCGATGAAATCGACAAGATTTCGCGCAAGTCTGACAACCCGTCCATCACCCGGGACGTTTCCGGTGAAGGCGTGCAGCAGGCTCTGCTCAAGCTGATCGAAGGTACGGTCGCTTCCGTTCCGCCTCAAGGTGGTCGCAAGCACCCGCAGCAGGAATTCCTTCAGGTCGACACCCGTAACATCCTGTTCATCTGCGGCGGTGCGTTCTCCGGTCTGGAAAAGGTTATTCAAAACCGTTCCACCCGTGGCGGCATTGGTTTCAACGCAGAAGTTCGCAGCAAGGAAGAAGGCAAGAAGGTGGGTGAGTCCCTGCGTGAAGTTGAACCTGACGATCTGGTCAAGTTCGGGCTGATCCCGGAATTCGTCGGCCGTCTGCCGGTTCTTGCAACGCTGGACGAGCTCGACGAGGCTGCGCTGATGCAGATCCTCACCGAGCCGAAAAATGCTCTGACCAAACAGTATGCCAAGCTGTTCGAGATGGAAGGCGTAGACCTGGAGTTCCGGGCCGATGCACTGAAATCGGTCGCCAAGCGCGCACTGGAACGTAAAACCGGTGCTCGTGGATTGCGTTCGATCCTCGAAGGTGTGCTGCTCGACACTATGTATGAAATTCCCTCGCAGTCCGAGGTGAGTAAAGTAGTGATCGATGAAAGCGTTATAGAAGGCAAGTCCAAACCACTGTATCTCTACGAAAACAGTGAGCCGGCTGCCAAGGCAGCGCCAGACGCGTAAGCGTCGCACTGCCGGATTCAAGAAGGGGCCTTCGGGCCCCTTTGCTTTTGCAGGAACTGCCGAAAGTTTTGGCCGCGTTCGGACGATCTTTACCGCGGTCTTTTAATCAGCTTGTTTTTTTCGAAAGCAGCCCCCATCTTGGTTTCAAGCTTACTTCCATCTGTTTCCGGCCTTATGGCCGCCGTAGAGGCGAAATCATGAAGACAACCATCGAATTGCCTCTCCTGCCATTGCGTGATGTTGTGGTTTATCCGCACATGGTTATCCCGCTGTTCGTGGGGCGCGAGAAATCTATCGAAGCCCTCGAGGCCGCGATGACGGGCGACAAGCAGATCCTTCTGCTGGCCCAGAGAAACCCTGCCGACGACGATCCCGGTGAAGATGCACTTTATCGCGTCGGTACGATCGCAACGGTTCTGCAGCTGCTCAAGCTGCCTGATGGCACGGTCAAAGTGCTGGTTGAAGGCGAGCAGCGTGGCGCGGTCGAGCGTTTCAGCGAAGTTGACGGCCATTGCCGTGCCGAGGTTTCGCTGATTGACGAAGTCGACGCTCCCGAGCGCGAGTCGGAAGTGTTTGTCCGCAGCTTGCTGTCTCAATTTGAACAATACGTTCAGTTGGGCAAGAAGGTTCCGGCTGAAGTCCTGTCGTCGCTCAACAGCATCGATGAGCCGAGCCGCCTGGTCGACACCATGGCCGCACACATGGCGCTGAAGATCGAGCAGAAGCAGGAAATCCTCGAAATCATCGATTTGTCGGCCCGGGTCGAGCACGTTCTGGCATTGCTGGACGCCGAGATCGATCTGCTGCAAGTCGAAAAACGCATTCGTGGCCGCGTCAAAAAGCAAATGGAACGTAGCCAGCGCGAGTACTACCTGAATGAGCAGATGAAGGCCATTCAGAAAGAACTGGGCGATAGCGAAGAAGGCCATAACGAAGTCGAAGAGCTGAAAAAGCGCATCGATGCGGCAGGTTTGCCAAAGGACGCGCTGATCAAGGCCCAGGCTGAGCTGAACAAGCTCAAGCAAATGTCGCCGATGTCTGCTGAAGCGACCGTTGTGCGCTCCTACCTCGACTGGCTGGTTCAGGTGCCGTGGAAGGCGCAAAGCAAGGTTCGCCTGGATCTTGCGCGCGCAGAAGACATTCTTGATGCCGACCATTATGGTCTGGAAGAAGTCAAAGAGCGGATTCTCGAATACCTCGCCGTACAAAAACGCGTGAAGAAAATCCGCGGTCCGGTGTTGTGCCTGGTCGGTCCTCCTGGTGTGGGTAAAACCTCTCTGGCGGAGTCGATTGCTCACGCGACAAACCGCAAATTTGTACGTATGGCCCTCGGCGGCGTGCGCGATGAAGCGGAAATTCGTGGCCATCGCCGGACTTATATCGGTTCGATGCCAGGAAGATTGATTCAAAAGATGACAAAGGTGGGTGTGCGCAACCCGCTGTTCCTGCTCGATGAAATCGACAAGATGGGCAGCGACATGCGTGGCGATCCGGCATCGGCTTTGCTGGAAGTGCTCGATCCCGAGCAAAACCACAATTTCAACGATCACTATCTGGAAGTCGACTACGACCTGTCCGATGTGATGTTCCTTTGCACCTCGAACTCGATGAACATTCCACCGGCGCTGCTCGACCGGATGGAAGTGATTCGTCTGCCGGGCTACACCGAAGACGAGAAGATCAACATCGCCGTCAAATACCTTTCGCCCAAGCAGATCCAGGCCAATGGCCTGAAAAAAGGCGAGCTGGAATTCGACGCCGAGGCGATCCGCGACATCATTCGTTACTACACCCGTGAAGCCGGTGTGCGTGGGCTTGAGCGCCAGATTGCCAAGGTTTGCCGCAAGACGGTCAAAGAGCATGCGATGGAAAAACGCTTTTCGGTGAAAGTCACGGCCGAGATGCTGGAACACTTCCTTGGAGTGCGCAAATTCCGCTACGGCCTGGCCGAGCAGCAGGATCAGGTAGGGCAGGTGACTGGCCTGGCCTGGACTCAGGTGGGCGGCGAGTTGCTGACCATCGAAGCTGCAGTGGTGCCGGGTAAAGGTCAACTGATCAAGACCGGTTCGCTGGGCGATGTGATGGTCGAATCGATCACTGCAGCGTTGACGGTAGTTCGCAGTCGCGCGAAAAGCCTGGGGATCCCGCTGGACTTCCACGAGAAGCGCGACACCCACATCCACATGCCGGAAGGGGCGACGCCCAAAGACGGTCCTAGTGCGGGTGTAGGCATGTGTACGGCACTGGTGTCGGCATTGACCGGGATTCCTGTGCGCGCTGATGTTGCCATGACCGGCGAAATCACCTTGCGCGGCCAGGTTCTGGCGATTGGCGGACTTAAGGAAAAACTACTGGCGGCACACCGCGGCGGGATCAAGACTGTGATCATTCCTGAAGAGAATGTTCGCGATTTGAAGGAAATTCCTGACAATATCAAGCAAGATCTTCAGATCAAACCGGTTAAATGGATTGACGAGGTCCTGCAAATTGCGCTGCAATACGCGCCGGAGCCCTTGCCGGATGTGGCTCCCGAGATAGTTGCAAAGGATGAGAAACGCGAGTCTGACTCTAAGGAAAGAATTAGCACGCACTAGTACGTATTAGCCTGGGGGGCTTTCTTGACAGCTTTTTAGAGCCCTTGTTATAAAGCGGCTCTTAAGTGTCTGTAGGCCATTCAGCACTCGTTTTTGCTTTCACCAAAAAACTTAGAATCATCTCAAATAGATATAAGGGGACTTAGAGTGAACAAGTCGGAACTGATTGATGCTATCGCTGCATCCGCTGATATCCCGAAAGCTGCTGCTGGCCGCGCGCTGGACGCTGTAATCGAATCCGTCACTGGCGCTCTCAAGGCTGGCGACTCTGTTGTTCTGGTTGGTTTCGGTACTTTCTCCGTGACTGATCGTCCAGCTCGCATTGGTCGTAACCCACAGACCGGTAAGACGCTGGAAATCGCAGCAGCCAAAAAACCAGGTTTCAAAGCCGGTAAAGCACTGAAAGAAGCTGTTAACTAAGCCTCACTCGGTTTTTTGCCTATCCGGGTCGGGGTCATTCCTGACTTGGCAGCGGAGCGGTAGTTCAGTCGGTTAGAATACCGGCCTGTCACGCCGGGGGTCGCGGGTTCGAGTCCCGTCCGCTCCGCCAGTTACGAGAAGGCGCATCCTCGGATGCGCCTTTCTTCTATCCGGATTCTACCCACGCTCCACGGTTGCCTAATTTGAAGTTCAACCGTTTCTGGGGGACGCATGCTGCAGAATATCAGGGACAATTCACAAGGCTGGATTGCCAAGACCATTATCGGGGTCATCGTTGCACTGATGGCTTTGACCGGTTTCGACGCCATCTTCAAGGCCACTACCCACCGTAATGATGCGGCCAAGGTGAATGGTGAAGAAATCAGCCAGAACGAGCTGAGTCAGGCGGTTGATATGCAACGCCGTCAACTCATGCAACAACTGGGCAAGGATTTCGATGCATCCTTGCTTGATGAAAAAATGCTGCGCGAAGCTGCTTTGAAAGGGCTGATCGACCGCAAACTGTTGCTGCAAGGCGCAGAAAAATCGAAATTCGCTTTCTCCGAAGCTGCACTGGACCAAGTGATCCTGCAAACGCCTGAATTCCAGGTCGACGGCAAGTTCAGTCCTGAGCGTTTCGACCAGGTGATCCGTCAGCTGGGCTACAGCCGTATGCAGTTCCGCCAGATGCTGGCTCAGGAAATGCTGATCGGCCAGTTGCGCGCCGGTCTGGCAGGTAGCGGTTTCGTCACCGATGCACAGGTGCAGGCTTTCGCTCGTCTGGAAAAACAGACCCGCGACTTCGCGACCCTGAACGTCAAGGCAGATCCTGCGGCGGTGAAACTGACCGACGAAGAGGTCAAGGCTTACTATGACGAACACGCCAAAGAGTTCATGACGCCTGATCAGGTGGTCATCGATTACCTCGAGTTGAAGAAGGCTTCCTTCTTTGATCAGGTCGCCGTCAAGGACGAAGACCTGCAAGCGCTGTATCAGAAAGAAACCGCGAACCTGGCCGAACAGCGCCGGGCTGCGCACATTCTGATCGAAGTGAATGACAAGGTGAGCGAGGCGCAAGCCAAGGCGAAGATCGAAGAGATTCAGGCGCGTCTGGCCAAAGGTGAAAGCTTCGAGGCCCTGGCCAAGGAGTTCTCGCAGGACCCAGGTTCTGCTGCCAACGGCGGTGACCTCGGTTACGCTGGCCCTGGCGTTTACGACCCGGCCTTTGAGAAAGCGCTGTATGCGTTGAACAAGGATCAAGTGTCGGCGCCGGTACGCACTGACTTCGGTTTCCACCTGATCAAGCTGTTGGGCGTTGAAGCACCGCAAGTGCCGAGCTTCGCCAGCCTGAAAGACAAGCTGACCAAGGAGCTGAAAACCCAACAGGTCGAGCAGCGTTTTGTGGATGCGACCAAGCAGTTGGAAGATGCCGCGTTCGAAGCCTCCGATCTGGCTCAGCCGGCAGCGGATCTGAAACTGACCGTTCACACGTCCGCACCGTTTGGCCGTGAAGGTGGTGAAGGTATCGCGGCCAACCGTGCCGTGGTCACTGCTGCGTTCAGCCCGGAAGTTCTGGATGAAGGTGCGAACAGCACCGGCATCGAGCTGGATCCGGAAACTGTTGTGGTGCTGCGTGCCAAAGAGCATCGCAAACCTGAACAGCTGCCACTGGAAAGCGTCGCTGCGAGCATTCGCGTGCAATTGACCAAGGAGCACGCCAGTGCTGCTGCCAAGACCAAGGCTGATCAGCTGATTGCCAGTCTGCGTGATGGCAAGACGCCGCTTGATAGCCAGAGCTGGAAAGTCACCCACGCGGCAACTCGTGCCCAGGAAGGGGTTGATCCAACCGTGCTGCAAGCGTTGTTCCGCATGCCCAAGCCGGCAGCCAAGGACAAGCCGACTTTCAGCAGCGTGACCCTGACTGACGGTAGTCTGGTGATCGTGCGTCTGAACGGTGTGAGCGAAGCCGCAGCACCTTCTGAAGAAGAGAAGGCTCAGTATCGTCGCTTCCTCGCGTCGCGCGTTGGCCAGCAAGACTTTGCGGCTTATCGCAAGCAGCTGGAGAGCCAGGCAGACATCAAGCGTTACTGATGCCTGACTGACCCGTTGGTGGTAAACAAAGACCCTGGCCGAAAGGCCGGGGTCTTTTGTTTTGTGCGGGTCAAGGGGCGGCAGGGAAACCATGGCGCCGGGCGTTCAATGCTACCAGCAGGCTTAGTATCAGCAAGCTGCCGACGACCCATGGGAACGACATCACCCCGAGATTTTCCAGCAGCATGCCGCCCGCCAGACCACCGCCGGCAATTCCCAGATTCCACATTGTCACCAGCATCGACTGCGCGGTGTCCGACGAGTCGCCTGCGGTTTTCGCCAGGGCGGTTTGCAGCAATGTCGCCAGTCCGCCAAAGGCCAGCCCCCAGATCGCGATCGATACGTAGATCACCGCAGGTGAGCCGCTGCGAAAGGCCAGGATCAGTGCGGACAAGGTAAATAACCCGCAACTGATCAGTACCAGTTCGCGTAACCAGCGATCAATCAGCAGGCCGACGATCCAGATACTCAACAGCGCAGCGAGACCAAACACCAGCAGCACCTGATCGGTTTGTCCGGTGAGGCCAGCAGGTTGCAGGAAAGGCGCAATGTAGGTGTAGAGAATGTTATGGGCCAACACATAGGCGAACGTCACCAGCAACACCGCTTTTAAACCTGGCAAGGCGATGACCTGCCGCACCGGTAAGCGTTTTTCGGCACTTTGGCCGGCAAAGTCCGGGATTTGCCAGCGACCCCAGACGACCAGCAACACCGTCAGTCCGGTCATGACGGCAAAGCTTGCTCGCCAACCTGCGACCGTTCCTAGAAAGGTCCCGGCGGGAACGCCCAGGGACAGTGCCAGCGGTGCTCCAAGCATCGCCACGGCAATCGCTCGGCCCTGTAGGTGTGACGCAACCATTCGGCTGGCGTAGCCGGCCAGCAGCGCCCAGAGCAATCCGGCAAAGACCCCGGCAAACAAACGTGCCAGCAATGTCAGCCAATAGTCGTCGGACAGCGCGGTGACGCTGTTGACGAGGGCGAAGCCACCCATTGCAATCAGTAGCAAGGGGCGTCGACGCCAGCTCCGGGTGGCGATGGTCAGGGGAATTGCCGCCAGCAGCGAGCCAATTGCATACAACGTGACCAGTTGACCGATCAGTGCTTGCGAGACGCCCAGGCTTTCGCTCATTTGCGGCAGCAGGCCGGCGGGCAAGGCTTCGGTCATGATGGTGATGAAACCGGCAGAGGCCAGTGCCAGGAGTCCGCCGATTGGAAGTCGTTCGGCGCGATGCCGGTCAGCCGCCGATTGCGAAGCGGTCAGTTCAGATTCATTCATGTGCTCAGGTCCGTATCAGAGGTTATGACTATGGAGCCAAGGGTAGGGCGCTGCACCTTGCGGAAAAACAGGCTAAGGTTCCGAACTTACAGGACGAGAATGTCCGCAATGTCGGGAGTATGCGATGGATAGCCTGGGCAGTATTTCGGTGTTTGTGCAGGTCGCGGACACCCGCAGTTTTACCGAGGCGGGGCGTTTGCTGGGCGTTTCTTCGTCGGCGGTCGGCAAAAGCATTGCGCGACTTGAAGAGCGGTTGGCGGTTCGTCTGTTCCATCGCAGTACGCGTAGCATCACCCTGACCGCTGAAGGTGCGCTGTATCTTGAACGCTGCCGCAGGATTCTCGCCGAAGTCGAAGCCGCCGAGTTCGAGTTGTGCAGTGCGGCCAGCGCGCCTCGGGGAAAACTGCGCATCAGTGTGCCGCAGGTTCACGGGTTGGTGATGCCGGTACTCACCGAGTTCATGCGACTTTATCCAGACATCGAACTGGACGTCGACCTGTCGGATCGCATGGTGGATGTGGTCGAAGAGGGGTTTGATGCAGTGGTGCGCACAGGAAATCCGAAGGACTCGCGCTTGATGGCACGACAATTGGGTCGTTTTCGGTTGGTGTTGGTGGCAACGCCTGAATATTTCGCCGCGCAGGGTGTGCCGCGCACCCTGGAGGATCTCGCGGGGCATGCCTGCCTGCGCCATACCCTCCACGCCACCGGCAAGCTGGAGCTTTGGCCGTTGCAGCGGCTTGCGGATGGTAGTGAACCGTTGTTGCCGACGCGGTTTGTCACGACCTCCATCGAAGCCGTGCACCATGTAGTACAACAAGGACTGGGAATTGCCTGCCTGCCGGATTTTATGGTCCGCGAGGCAGTGGAGCAGGGGCGCTTGCAGCGAGTGCTGGATGAATACCTTGAGTACAGCGGCACGTTCTGGATGCTTTGGCCATCCAGTCGCCATGCAGCGGCCAAATTACGGGTGTTCATCGATCATTTGTGCCTGCGACTTTTTCCGGTAAACGATGGTCAGTAGACTTGTATCGCTTACAAGACACTAATCCATACGCCGTTACGGGGTGATCTGTTGCACAATAGGCCCCGGATCGTTTTCTTCAGGATGTTCAATGTTCAAATCATTCCATGTGCGTGCCGCCGGGCTGGCGTTGGTACTGGCTGCAGCAGCCGGTTGCACCAAGGACCAGGCCATCTATGAGCATGAAAATTTCGATGATTCCGGGACGTTTTCGCGCAAATACCCGGTTACCGATGTTGCTTCCTGCGAGGCCGCCCGTCGGGCGTTATTGAGCCAAGGCTACATCATCACCAGCACAGATCCGAAGCTGGTCAGCGGTCACAAGAGCTTTCAGCAGACCGGTGACACGCATATGGAGATCAGCTTCAACGTGGTCTGTGCCGAAGACAGCAAGCATCACGCGACAATGTTCGCCAATGCCTTGCAGGACCGCTACGCGCTGAAGAAAACCAACAACTCCGCCAGCCTTGGCGTTGGTGTGCTGGGCTCGGTGTCGATGCCGATTGGTTCTTCCGATGACTCGATGGTCAAGGTCGCCAGTGAAACCGTTTCGTCCGGGAAGTTCTACGAGCGGTTTTTCACGTTGGTCGAACTGTTCCTGCCGCCTGAGGTGAAGAAAGAGGCGCATATCGTCGAGAAGCCAAAGGCCGATCTGGGTGTGCCTGAACCCGCGGCAGCCCCCGCAGCGCCAGCCTCCGCGCCCGCAGCGACGCCTGCAGAGACTCCAACCCCGGCGCCAACTCCGGCACCGGTTGTGCCAGCTGCGGCCGAACCGGTGACGGCTGTGCCGGCGGTGAGTGCGCCGATAGTGCCTGTATCCGCTGCATCAACGCCTGTGGTATCAGCGCCAGCGCCTGAGGCGTCGCCAACTGGACCGGCGAGCACAGTTGAACCGGCACCGGCGTCCGAGGTCATCACGCCACCGGCGAATCCGAGTTCGTTGCCGGCACCGACCGAGCCAATTCCGGCACTGCCATCGTCCGGCAAGTAATCTGAAGTCGAGCACTATGGGATCTGTCATTGCCCCCACAGTGCTTGACTTCAAATGCATCTGCGCTGCCAGAGGCTGATTTTCTTCAGCTTTTATTCAAAGTCTCCCGTGATAAATTCTTGAGTGCCTGCTACGTTTTACTAGCAGCAACGTACCGCTGTGCCCGCGTCATTTTTCTTTCATGCGGGCACTTTATGCTGAGGGCGAAGGTCATTGGTATAACGGTTTAACTCGACTCAAAAGGACATCTCAATGGACGATTATCAAGAAGAGCTGCTCGAATACCAGGCATTTGAACTGGACCCTCTGGAACCCGCCGAAGACGCCACTGAGTTGTAACAAAGCAGCTGCAGGCCAGCCGTCAGGCTGAGTGCCTGTGACTGCGACGGAACTCGCCAGGTGTCTGGTTGTTCCAGCGTTTAAAGGCGCGCTGAAAGGCTTCGGCCGAGGCAAATCCCAGCAGGTAGGCGATCTCGCCAAAGGCCAGCTCCGTGTCACGGATGTAGGTCATGGCCAGATCGCGGCGGGTGTCGTTGAGAATGGCGCGAAACTGCGTGCCTTCTTCGGCGAGCCTGCGACGCAAGGTCCAGGTTGGCAGCTTCAGGCGTGCCGCCACTTCTTCCAGGTCGGGTTCACGACCCCCATTGAGCAACGGCCCCAACAACTGAGTGATGCGTTCACGCAGGCTGCGGGTGCGGGTCAATTGCTCCAGTTCCCGCTCACACAGTTGCAGCAGATGTCGCCAGGTACTCGGGCAGTGCTCGGGGTTGCGCAGTGCCAGGCTGGCCTGACTCAGCCTTAGTTGGTTGTGCTCGGCGCCAAACTGGATCGGGCAATCACCCAGCAGTGCGTAGCGCTCGCGGTAATCGGGCTCGGAGAACTCGATGTCGATGCGCTCGGCGCGCAGCGGCTGGTGGCTCAGGCTGGATAACTGCTGCAACCAGCTGGCGATGATCGAATCCACCACAAAGCGGTTATAGGCGTTGTACGGGCTGATGGAATAGAACCGTAGCCACGCACCCTGGGCATCTTCATGGAAACTCGACTGTCCGCGGTAATTGGAGCCGTACAAGGCCTCGAAGCGAATCAGGCAACGCGCGGCTTCGCGCACGGTTGGCGCCTGAGCGGCAGTGACCCCGGCCAGCCCGACCTGGCTGAGGCGGCTCAGCTGGCCCATGCGCAGACCCAGTGCCGGGTCGCCAGTCAGTTGAACAGCCGCGTGGCCCAGGCGCATGTAGCGCGGGATCGACAGCCGTGCACCGGCTTCGGCTAGTCGCGCCGGGTCGAGTCCGTATTGTTCCAGCAGCGGCTGCGGGTCCAGACCATGGCTGGACACTGCGTCAGCCAGGCTATGGACGAAACCGACCGACAGATCCCCGAGGCGCATCGGCTGTGGTTTCATCACTTACAACCAGATATTGAGCAAACGTGCGCCGCGGGCTTCGCGGTCGGCGAAGTGTTGGCCGTTGCTGCTGAGAAAGCTCTGGCCGGCGCTGCCCTGATCCCAGAATTGTCCACGCAGGAACACGCTGACACCGGCGTTGGCCTGACTGACCGGGCGCCGACTGGTCAGCGTTAGGCGATGCCAGGCCTGGCCCTCGCTGAGCGAGCCGGGTTCGAGGCCGATTTCGCTCGGGGTCGATAGCCCTTTGTCTCCGCACCAAGGCTTGTCCCAGGCATTTCGGCCGATGATAGAGGCCGGCACGGCGATTAACTGAGCACCCTGATCGTTGAGTTTGCGATAGTTGTCCGGGTACCAGCTGTCGTTGCCGATCAATACGCCCAGGCGTCCGGCCGGAGTGTCGATGACATTGATCACTTGATCGGTACTCGGCTGGATATAGCTCCGTTGATCGAAGGCCGGGCTCAGCTGGCGCTGCGGTTGGCCGATCGGCAAACCATCGCGACCGAACACCAGACTGCTGTTGTACAGCGCACCACGGCCGATTTTCAGTGTGCCGTCGCTGACACTGGGGTCGGGCAACACGATGCTGCCCGCCACCAGAGTGATGCCGAACTCGTTGGCCAGCCCACCGAACAGCGCCTGGTACTGGCGGGCCATGCTTTTGGCTTTCATGCGCAGGTGCGCGTCATCCAGGTGGCTGTCGCCCTTGGCGCTGATCAACGCGCGCAAAAAGCTCAGGGGATTGCTCACTGCCAGCCAATTCATGGCTTCGTCCAGCGTGCTGGCTTGATACAGCTCGTCTTTCTCGCCGCTGACCATCAGCCAGGTACCGATGTGTTCCGGCAGCACGACGACGGTCTTTTCGTTCAGCAGGCCTTGTTCGCGAGCTTGCTGCAGATAGGCCGCGAGCTTGCGGTGCAGGTGCTCGGGGCTTTGATAATCGGTGGGGAACAATTCGGGCTGGATGCCCAGCAAGTTGCCGCGATCGGCAGGAACGCCCTGGTTTACGGCGAGGTTGATGCGCAGGTCCGAGAGGTAATGGCCAACCGGACGATCGGCGGTCCACATCGCGTAAGCGGCGATGACGGCGACAAACGCCATGGTGACGGTCAGATAAAGAAGTTTGCGCATGGGGGAACAGTCAGTGGCCGTGTGCAGGATTCGCCGACTAGGGTAGGCCCCATGCCGACGAATGCCAAGAGGTCCTGCGCGTTTAGATCAATAAGTTGTCAGTTACGGTCATTGAGCGATGCTCGGCCTGCTTTTAGTCTGTGGCACATAACCGATGGGTGCCAAAGAGCCCCCGCACTATTTTCGTGATTATTCGTTGTGGAGCTACCGATGACCGCCGCTCATTACCCGCACCTGCTGGCCCCGCTGGACCTGGGTTTTACCACGCTACGCAACCGCACTCTGATGGGCTCGATGCACACTGGTCTTGAGGAGAAACCTGGCGGTTTCGAGCGCATGGCGGCGTACTTCGCCGAGCGTGCTCGCGGTGGGGTTGGCCTGATGGTCACCGGCGGTATTGGCCCGAACGATGAGGGCGGGGTTTACTCCGGCGCTGCCAAGCTGACCACTCTCGATGAGGCGCTCAAGCACCAGATCGTCACCCGCGCCGTGCACGAGGCGGGTGGCAAGATTTGCATGCAGATTCTGCATGCCGGGCGTTATGCCTACAGCCCGAAACAGGTCGCACCGAGTGCGATCCAGGCACCGATCAACCCGTTCAAGCCCAAAGAACTGGACGAGGAAGGCATCGAGAAGCAGATCAGCGATTTCGTCACCTGTTCGACCCTGGCGCAAAAAGCCGAGTACGACGGTGTCGAGATCATGGGTTCGGAAGGTTATTTCATTAACCAGTTCCTCGCAGCCCACACCAACCACCGCACCGATCGCTGGGGCGGCAGCTATGAAAACCGTATGCGCCTGCCGGTGGAAATCGTCCGTCGCGTACGCGAAGCGGTCGGCCCGAATTTCATCATCATCTTCCGTTTGTCGATGCTCGATCTGGTGGAAGGCGGCAGCACCTGGGAAGAAATCGTTCAGTTGGCCAGGGCCATCGAGCAAGCGGGCGCGACCATTATCAACACCGGGATCGGCTGGCACGAAGCGCGGATTCCGACCATCGCCACCAAGGTTCCACGTGCCGCGTTCAGTAAGGTCACGGCCAAACTGCGCGGTTCGGTGAATATTCCGTTGATCACCACCAACCGCATCAACACCCCGGAAGTCGCCGAACAGATCCTTGCCGAAGGCGATGCCGACATGGTGTCGATGGCACGGCCGTTCCTCGCCGACCCGGAGTTCGTCAACAAGGCCGCTGCCGGTCGCGCTGATGAAATCAACACCTGCATCGGTTGCAACCAGGCCTGCCTGGACCACACCTTCGGCGGCAAATTGACCTCGTGCCTGGTCAACCCGCGGGCGTGCCATGAAACCGAGCTCAATTACTTGCCGGTGCAGCAGATCAAGAAAATTGCCGTGGTGGGTGCAGGTCCCGCGGGGTTGTCCGCAGCCACCGTGGCTGCCGAGCGTGGCCATCAAGTGACACTGTTCGATTCCGCCAGCGAAATCGGTGGCCAGTTCAACGTCGCCAAGCGTGTGCCGGGCAAGGAAGAGTTCTTCGAAACCCTGCGCTACTTCAAGCGCAAGTTGCAGACCACGAATGTCGAGGTGTGCCTGAATACGCGGGTCGATGTCGCGCAGCTGGTGGACGGCGGTTATCACGAGGTGATTCTGGCCACCGGCATTGCACCGCGTGTACCGGCGATTCCGGGTGTCGAGAATGCCAAGGTGCTGAGCTACCTGGACGTGATCCTCGAACGCAAGCCGGTCGGCAAGAACGTCGCGGTGATTGGCGCCGGCGGTATCGGTTTTGACGTCTCGGAGTTTCTCGTGCATCAAGGCGTCGCCACCAGCCAGGACCGTGAAGCGTTCTGGAAAGAGTGGGGCATCGATACTCACCTTGAGGCCCGTGGCGGTGTCGCCGGGATCAAGGCCGAACCTCACGCGCCGGCACGTCAGGTGTTCCTGTTGCAGCGCAAGAAATCCAAGGTCGGCGATGGTTTGGGTAAAACCACGGGCTGGATTCACCGCACGGGGCTGAAGAACAAACACGTACAGATGCTCAACAGCGTCGAGTACTTGAAGATCGATGACGAAGGCCTGCATATCCGTATCGGTGAAACCGGTGAGCCGCAGGTGCTGCCGGTGGACAACATCGTGATCTGCGCCGGACAGGATCCGTTGCGCGAATTGCACGACGGCCTGGTGGCTGCCGGGCAGAACGTGCATTTGATTGGTGGTGCGGATGTAGCGGCGGAGCTGGATGCCAAGCGTGCGATCAATCAGGGGTCGCGCCTGGCTGCCGAGCTCTGATAGCGACCGCAGTCTGCTGCTAAGATGCCGGCTCT
Organism: Pseudomonas sp. H3(2019); assembly: GCF_007713465.1. GTDB lineage: Bacteria > Pseudomonadota > Gammaproteobacteria > Pseudomonadales > Pseudomonadaceae > Aquipseudomonas. The sequence continues at coordinate 37,895 of NZ_VMSG01000023.1, forward strand.
TTCCCAAAGAGCCGGCATCAATGCTTTCTCCTCCCAGCGACTGGCTTCCCCATGCCCCGCTTGAACGTCTTCATCTCGACTGGCTCGCCACCGCCGGTATCGAGGTGGCAGTCCTGCGTCTGGACCGGATCGACCCGCTGATCTCCGGCAATAAGTGGTTCAAGCTCATTGAACATCTAAGGGTGGCCCGCGAGGCCGGTGCCGAAGGTGTGATCAGCCTGGGCGGTGCCTGGTCCAATCATCTGCATGCGCTGGCGGCAGCGGGTAAGCGCTTTGGTTTTCCTACCGTCGGCCTGTTGCGCGGGCATCCGCAAGACACCCCGACCGTGGAGGATTTACAGGCCTTTGGCATGCAACTGCACTGGTTGGGTTACGGCGGTTATCGCGCGCGCCACGAGCCGGGTTTCTGGCAGCCATGGCACGCGCAATACCCGCATCTGCATCCGGTCCCCGAAGGCGGTGGCGGTCTGCTGGGGGCGCGTGGTTGCGGGCAGTTACTGACTCAGGTCGGCGAACAGTTGAACGAGTTGGGCTGGAATGACCATGACGGCTGGTGGCTGGCCTGCGGAACCGGCACCACGCTGGCAGGGTTGGTGCTGGCCGAGGCGGGGAGGCATCCGGTGTATGGCGTGCTGGCGGTGCCCGATGATCATGGGGTAGCGCAGCAGGTCGAGGCAATTCTCGGCGAATGCGGCTTGCCGGACGGTGGATATGAGCTGTTCGACGGCAGTTGCGGCGGTTTTGCAAAAGTCGCCCCGACGTTGCTGGCGTTTATCGAAAACTGCGAGCGGGCCAGCGGTATCCCGCTGGAGCCGCTGTACACCGGTAAAGCGCTATGGGCACTCAAGCAACAGGTTGATGCTGGACGTTTTGCCGCCGGCACACGCTTGATCTTCGTGCACACCGGCGGTTTGCAGGGCCGCCGGGGTTTTGCGCCGCTCAGTCAGGGCTGACGCGCTTGGGCATCATCCGCAGCAGAGTGTTATCGCGAACCACGTAATGGTGATACAGCCCGGCCACGGCATGCAGGCCGATCAGCCAGTAGCCGAGGGTGCCGGCCAGTTCGTGCCAGCCTTTGATCTGCTTGGCCAGTGGTTTGTCTTCCCCGATCAGCAACGGCAGGTCGATGCCGTAGAACATCACCTGATGACCGTTGGCGCTGGTGACCAGCCAACCGAGAATCGGTGTGGCGATCATGAATATATACAACGCCCAGTGCATCAGCCGGGCGAGTACCGTTTGCCATGGGGGCGATGCCGGGAAGATTTTCGGAGCGCTTCCCAGGCTGCGGGCGAACAGCCGTAACCAGACCAGTGCGAACACGGTCAGGCCGAGCATGTAGTGCGTTTCCGTGATCAGGGCTCGGCCGCCACTGCCCCTGGGAAACATCCCCCGCAGTTCGATACTGGCGTAAACCAGCGCCAACAGTACCAGCATCAACCAGTGCAGCATGATTGATACGGTGCTGTAGCGTGATTCGGAATTCTTCCAGGGCATACGGTTTTTCCTCGCTTATCAGGTCTGAAGCCCCCGTTCTTGTATGACGGAGTGCGTTAACTGTAATCCTGTTTGCGAGGATTTGCCTGAGTCAGATCAGGCTTCGTGCCTCATCGAGCGCTCTGCGACAGACTATTGGGCAAAAAAAGGCCTGCATTTGCAGGCCTTCTTTTTACCCTCGGTTAACCGGCTGACTGATGCGGATTCGCTTGCGCGCACTGCGCGTCAGGCGGATCGACAGCATCAGCGCCGCACAGCTCAGGCCTGCAATCAGGCCTTCCCACAGCCCGTTCGGGCCGCTGGCCGGGCCGAACCAGTCGGTCAACCCCAACACGTATCCCACCGGCAGGCCGATCCCCCAATAGGCGAATAACGTCAGGATCATCGTCACCCGGGTGTCCTGATAACCGCGCAGGGCGCCGGCACAGATCACTTGGATAGCATCGGAAAACTGGTACAGCGCGGCATAGACGATCAGCATCGAGGCGATCTGGATGACGGTCTTGTCGGCGGTGTAAATCGAGGCGATTGGTTCGCGCAGGAGCAGAATCAGGCTCGCCGAGAATGCGGCAAACACCAGCGCCGCGCCCAGGCCGACCTTCGCCGCGAAGCTCGCCTGATACGGGTTCCCGGCCCCCAGCGCCTGACCCACCCGTACGGTGACCGCCATCCCCAGGGAATAAGGAATCATGAACAGCAGAGAGCTGATGTTCAGGGCAATCTGGTGCCCGGCCACGACGGTCGATCCGAGGCTGCCGATCAGCAGGGCGATGATCGCAAAGATGCTGGACTCGGCAAATACCGCGATACCGATCGGCAGGCCGATGCCTACCAGACGTTTGATCACCGCCCACTGAGGACGATCGAAACGCACCAGCAAACGCGTGGGGGCATAGATGGGCGCCCAGTGGGTCCAGCCGGCCATGCTCAGCGCAATGAACCACATGACGATGCCGCTGGCCCAGCCGCAACCGACACCGCCGAGGGCCGGCAGGCCGAAATGGCCATAGATCAGCGCGTAGTTCACGGGAATATTGAGCAATAAACCACTCAGGCCAATGACCATGCTTGGACGGGTGCGGCCCATGGCATCGCTGTAGCAGCGCAGTACGTAGTAGAAGGCAATACCGGGAAAGCCGAAGGCGATACCGTGCAAGTAGCCCATGCTCGGCTCAATCAACTGCGGGTCGACTTTCATCCAGTGCAGGATCGGCTCGGCGCTAAGCAGCAGGCCACTGCCCATCAGTCCGACACAGAGTGCCAGCCACAAGGCCTGGCGTGCCAGAGGCGCGATCTCGTCGTGCTGCTTTGCGCCAAAGTGTTGGGCGATCTTGGGGGTGGTGGCCAGCAGAACCCCGGTCATCAGCAGGTAGATCGGAATCCAGATCGAATTACCCAGTGCGACCGCAGCCAGGTCCCGTGGGCTGACTCTGCCCGCCATCACTGCATCGACGAAACCCATGGAGGTGGCTGCCAGTTGCGCGATCATGATCGGCAGCGCCAGGCCAAGCAGGCTTTTAAGCTCCAGGCGAACCCGGGCCGGGCGGTTGAGGGCAGTAGCAGCGAGGCGGTCAGTCACGGAATTCACAGGCGAAGCGTCCAGAGGGGATTGATGCGCGGGGCGGCGCATTCTACGCGTTGACGCCGCAGTCAGGAAAATTCCTGTGTTGCGGATTTGTAAAGCTCATCCACCCCGTGGGAGCTGCGCTACACTGCCGATCCGCCAAAGGAGCCTGCCATGCTGATTGTTGCCGACGAAAATATCCCGCTGCTCGATGCGTTCTTTGAAGGTTTCGGTGAAATCCGCCGCGTACCGGGACGCTCCATCGACCGCACCACGGTCGAACAGGCCGATGTGCTACTGGTGCGGTCGGTGACCAACGTCGACCGCGACTTGCTCGAAGGCAGCAACGTGCGGTTTGTCGGCACCTGCACTATTGGTACGGATCACCTGGATCTGGAGTACTTCCAGCAGGCCGGCATCACCTGGTCCAGCGCGCCGGGTTGCAATGCCCGAGGCGTGGTCGACTACGTGTTGGGCAGCTTGCTGACCCTGGCCGAAATCGAAGGCGTCGAGCTGGCCGAGCGCACTTACGGAGTGGTCGGTGCCGGTGAAGTCGGTGGTCGGCTAGTCAAGGTTCTGCAAGGTCTGGGCTGGAAGGTGCTGGTGTGCGATCCACCGCGTCAGGCGGCCGAAGGCGGCGAATTCGTCAGCCTCGAGCAGATCATTGGTCAATGCGACGTTATCAGTTTGCACATCCCGTTGAGCAACAACGCCGAGCATTCGACCTGGCACCTGTTTGACGAAAACCGTTTGAACCAGCTCAAGCCTGGCGCCTGGCTGATCAACGCCAGCCGTGGTCCGGTGGTGGACAACACTGCGCTGCGTGAAGTGTTGCTCGCGCGCGAAGACCTGCAAGCGGTGCTGGACGTGTGGGAAGGCGAGCCGAGCGTCGATATCGGCCTGGCCGAGTTGTGTGTGATCGCCACCCCGCATATCGCCGGTTACAGCCTAGACGGCAAGCAGCGCGGGACCGCGCAGATCTATCAGGCGTTTTGCCAGTTCCTCGGGCAGCCGGCCCAGGTTGCCCTTGATACGTTGTTGCCGGCGCCGTGGCTGGCGCAAGTCCACTTGAACGCCAGTTGTGATCCGGCCTGGGCCTTGGCGATGGTCTGCCGTGGTGTGTACGACCCGCGTCGTGATGACGCAGATTTCCGCCGTAGCCTGGTGGTCAGCGGTGCCGAACAGCGCACGGCGTTTGACTTGCTGCGCAAGCATTACCCGGAACGGCGTGAGATTGACGGGCTGAAGGTGCGCATTGAGGGTGAGTCGCCGGCTTTGCGGCAAATGGTGGCGGCGCTGGGGGCAATGGCTGTCTAGGAGCAAGGCTTGCCTGCGATGGGGCGCGCAGCGCCCCCAAAAATAAGCAATAAAAAACCCGGCTATCAGAGCCGGGTCGGAAGACGTAAGGCTACGTATCAATCTTGCTTGGCAGGCTTGACCAACCGTTGTTCCAGTTCGCGGCACGCACTCTGGATCATATCTTCAGTGATCGGCACTTCGCGCCCTTGGGCGTCAATAATGGCGCACCCCAGAGACTGGTGTGGCTGCGTGCGAATCACTTGAACTTTGTCATCGCTGCTGTTTTGCAAGGACATGGCCTGTCTCCTCATCAGGTTATGCGTTTACTGTAGAACCACCAAATGACCAAGCTGTGACAACTCCCTACAGGGGACAAGGCGGCAGTACCAGTCCATCAGAAATAACCCGGGACTTCTAGCCGGACTTTAGACCGATAACATCTAGGCTCTATTGTCAGCGGTCATATTTAACCTGACTCATTGTGATTTACAGCGTTGCGGCGGATCGACCAGTGTAGGCTTGGCCGGGTTGATTCTTTCAGTTTGCGCTTTCGGATGATCCTGATGCTGTCTGCCCGTCACCGCCGTGCGATTCGCCTGGCCAGTCGTTTTGTTGCACCTTACCGTTGGCAGGCGCTCGGTGCCTTGCTGGCGCTGATTGTCACTGCCGGCATTACCTTGTCCATGGGGCAGGGCATTCGCCTGCTGGTGGACCAGGGCTTCATGACCCAGTCACCGCAGTTGCTCAACCAGTCCATCGGCGTGTTCATGTTGCTGGTGTTGGGCCTTGCGATCGGCACTTTCATGCGTTTTTACCTGGTGTCGTGGATCGGTGAGCGTTGCGTGGCCGATATCCGTCAACAGGTGTTCAATCATTTGATTTACCTGCACCCGGGGTTCTACGAGAACAACCGCAGCTCGGAGATCCAGTCGCGCCTGACGGCCGATACCACACTGTTGCAATCAGTGATCGGCTCGTCGCTGTCGCTGTTCCTGCGCAATTTGCTGATGGTCATCGGCGGAGTCGTGTTGCTGTTTATCACCAACCCGAAACTCACCAGCATTGTGGTGGTGACGCTGCCGTTGGTGATCGCACCGATTCTGATCTTCGGTCGCCGGGTTCGCCGCCTGTCGCGCTTGAGTCAGGATCGGATTGCCGACATCGGCAGCTATGTGTCGGAATCCCTCGGCCAGATCAAGACCGTGCAGGCCTATAACCATCAGGTGCAGGACGAGCAGCGCTTCGCCGTCACCGTGGAAGAGGCTTTCGATACCGCACGCAAACGTATCGTCCAGCGCGCCTGGCTGATTACCCTGGTGATCATGCTGGTGCTGGGGGCGGTCGCGGTGATGCTCTGGGTCGGCGGCATGGACGTGATGGCCGGGCGCATTTCCGGGGGTGAACTGGCGGCCTTCGTGTTTTACAGCCTGATCGTCGGCAGTGCCTTCGGCACTTTGAGCGAAGTGATTGGCGAGCTGCAGCGGGCGGCCGGTGCGGCTGAACGAATTGCCGAGTTGCTGCGCTCGGAAAACATCATCCAGCCACCGGTCTCGGGGCAAGTGACATTGCCTGATCGAGTGCGTGGCGATTTGCTGCTCGAAGATCTACGTTTCTCCTACCCGTCACGGCCCGAAAGCTACGCTATCGATGGCTTGAGTCTGGCCATCAAGGCCGGCGAAACCCTCGCGCTGGTCGGACCTTCAGGGGCCGGCAAGTCGACGGTTTATGACCTGCTGTTGCGCTTTTACGATCCGATAGCGGGCCGCATCCTGCTCGATGGCGTGCCGCTGACCCAACTTGATCCTATGGATTTGCGCCGTTGTTTCGCGCTGGTGTCGCAAAACCCGGCGCTGTTCTTCGGCAGCATCGAAGAGAACATCCGCTATGGCAAACCCTCGGCGACCCTGGCCCAGGTCCAGGAAGCGGCGAAGATTGCCTACGCCCACGACTTCATCGAAAAAATGCCTGATGGTTACCAGACGCATCTGGGCGACGGCGGTCTCGGACTTTCCGGCGGTCAGCGTCAGCGGTTGGCCATCGCCCGGGCGTTATTGGTGGATGCACCGATCCTGCTGCTGGACGAAGCCACCAGCGCCCTCGATGCGCAAAGTGAACACCTGATCCAGCAAGCGCTGCCTCGCTTGATGAAAAACCGCACCACGCTGGTCATCGCCCATCGCCTTGCCACGGTAAAGAACGCCGACCGGATCGCGGTGATGGACCAGGGAAAACTGGTAGCGGTGGGTACGCACCACGAACTGATCGCCAGCAATGCGCTGTATGCGCGGCTGGCGGCGTTGCAGTTTGTTGGGGCGACCGAAGATGGCGATCATTTCGGGGCGGAATGACAAGGCAAATTGGAGGTGCTGTATGGCATTGCGTTCGGGCACTATGTCGACCTTTGTTACAGGCCAGGACAGAAAATGAGTCGTTACCAGCCACCGTTGACACTGACGGCCAAAATGCTGACGTTGATCGCCGAGATCAGCGAGCAAATTGGTCGGCTTTCAGCTGTGGACGACTCCCGGCAAACGCCACAGCTGCGTCGTGGCAACCGGATTCGTACGATTCAGGCCTCGTTGGCGATCGAGAACAATACCCTGAGTGTGGAGCAGGTCACCGCTGTTCTGGCGGGTGAGCGAGTACTGGGTTTGCCCAGGGAAATCCAGGAAGTTCGCAATGCTTTCGCTGCTTATGAAGCCATGCCGCAATGGCAGCCGAGTACGCGGGCTGATTTGCTGCAAGCTCATTCGCTGTTGATGCATGGCTTGATTGATGATGCCGGACAGTTTCGCCGGGCCGGGGTTGGCATTTATCGCGGTGACCAATTGGTTCATATGGCCCCACCGCCGAGCCGTGTTGCACATTTGATTGACGACCTGCTGGCGTGGCTCGCAGGCTCTGACTGGCATCCGCTGATCATCAGTTGTGTATTTCATTATGAGTTCGAATTCATTCACCCGTTTGCCGATGGCAATGGACGCATGGGCCGTCTCTGGCAAACCGCGATACTCAGTCGCTGGCGACCGGTACTGGCTTATCTGCCGGTCGAAGCGGTGATTCGGGCGCAACAGGATGACTATTACGCGGCGTTGTCGGCGGCTGATCAACTGGCTGAAGCGACACCATTTGTCGAGTTCATGTTGCAGGCGTTGAGCGTAGCGCTCGAAGAGGCGGTCCGAAGTTCGCCTCTGACCGACCAAGTAACCGACCAAGTAACCGACCAAGTAGCGCGATTGTTGCGTGTACTTGATGGCAGCTCTCCACTCAAGGTCAATGAGTTGATGGCAGAGGTGGGGCTGTCCCACAAAGCGACCTTCCGGGCCAACTATCTCAAACCGTCGCTTGCTGCCGGGTGGATTGAAATGACTGATGCCGACTCACCCAATAGCCCTGCTCAGCGGTACCGACTGACCACACACGGTCAGCAGGTTGCCAGGCAGTTCGGCCGATAGGCGCTGCCAAAGGTTCGGGTCGCGTTTGGACGTTTTTTTGCGACAACAAAAATGCCCGCATCAATCGATGTGGGCATTTGTTGGGGTCTCAAAGCCAGATTAAAAGATCGCAGGCTTCACCAGCCGCTGCGTAACCTGGTTATTGATCATCGAAGTACCGCTCATGCCAATCCACCAGCGGCTGCGGTGAATTGAGCTTCTGGCCGTAGATCACCGAGTAGGAGAGCACGTTCTGTACGTATTGGCGGGTTTCGTCGAACGGGATGCTTTCCACCCAGACATCGAAGCTCAGGTGGTTGGCACCGCTTAGCCACTGGCGAACACGGCCGGGGCCGGCGTTGTAGGCGGCGGTGGCGAGGACACGGTTGCCGTTGAACTGGCTGTGGACCTGACTCAGGTAGGCCGCGCCGAGCTGGATATTCTTGTCCGGGTCCAGCACTTGCTGCGGTGAGGCCAGCGGAATGCTGAACTTGCGCGCGGTTTCCTTGGCGGTGCCGGGCATCAACTGCATCAGGCCGCTGGCACCGACGCCGGAGCGGGCGTCGTCCATGAAGGCACTTTCCTGGCGGGTAATGGCGAACACCCAGCTCGAATGCAGGCCGCGGACCTTGGCTTCACGTACCAGGGTATCGCGGTGGGCCATCGGGAAGCGAATGTCCAGGTCATCCCAGTACTGCGCCTGACTGATGGTGCGGATTGCCGGGAAATACCATTTCAGGTCGTAGGCCAGTTTCGCCTGGGCAACCATTTCGTCACGGCTGAAGTGGCGGCTGACGTGATACCACTCGCGGCGCCCGTCGACGATCTGCCCTCGGGCAAGGAACTCCAGCGCCCGACGTATACCCGGTGTATTACGAACCTTATTGATCAGCGCAGGGCTCAACATCAGCGGTTTGTTGATCAGAGAGTAAGGCGATTGCGAACGGTCAGCGGCAAGGAACCCATAGAAGTCACGCTCACGGGCCAGACTCTTGTACAGAGTTTGCGCTTCCGGGTTTTGCGGCTGGGCCAGCTCCAGGCTGCGGGCCTTCCAGTAGCGCCAGCGATTGGTAAGGGCCAGATCCTGTGGCAGGCGGCGGGTCAACTGATAGGCGTCGTCCCAACGTGCCAGGCGCAACAGCAAGCGCAAGCGCCATTCGGATACGGTGTTGTCGCGCAGTTCCGGGTCGTATTTGGTCATCACGTCGAGGGCGCGGCTGTCGAAACGACGAGCCAGGGTCAGGCCGATTTCACGGGCGATGGCGACCTTTTCTTCGCTGGAAAAGTGCATGCTGACGGCATAGCTGTCGAGCAGGGCCATCGCGCGGTCCGGATCCTGGCGCGCGAAGCGGCGCAGACCAAGGCTGACAATGTCAGACATGGCTTCATCGGCCGGGGTGAAGCGCGACGGCTGGTCGAGCATTTCGGGTCTTTGCGCGACATCAACCAATAATCGCCCACGCGATGCCAGGGTGCTCATGTTGTTGATCAAACTGTTGGCCAACGCGTAGTTGCGGGCGTGAGCGGCCAGTTTGAGGCGTTCCCAGCGTTTCTGTTCGGTCAGTTGGCCCTCGGCGGCCCATTGCGCAAACAACGAGTCGCAGGTTTCAGGCTGGGATTTGCCGCTCAGCCAGAGCTTGTCAGCGTTGGCGTAACCTTCGGACTTGAGGTTGTGACCGATCTGGTATTGCGCATTGAGGCAGTCCAGTTCAGTGAAATTGAGCTTGGGGTCGTAGTATTTGACGAAGGTCGACCAGTCGCCCCGCTCAGCCAGCCAGCGCAACCAGCGCAATTTCATCCAGTTGGCTTGCGGCAGGTCGCCGTGCTCGGCGAGGAACCTTTCGATTTCATCGTTGCTCGCGGTTTTCAGGCGCGCCGTCAACTCGTCATAGGCCAGATACGGCTCCAGCGGGTAATCGCTCAGCTCCTGGCTGTAGCGAAAATACGGGCCGGTATCACCTTTGGCCAGGGCGCGCTTGGCTTCGTCGTAATACTGGCGTTGGGTAGACAGGTCCACCGCCTGGGCGGATTGAACGGCAGCGGCAGAAAGAATCAAACAGGATAAAAAACTGAAAAGGCGACTGCGCATGAGACATCCGGGCAGAAAAAACACGACAAGTGCCTGCAAATGCCAGCACTGATTATTTATAGCTTAGCCTTTTGCCAGCAACCGGTGAAAGCTTTGCCGGCTCGTCGGTACAAGTTCGCAACAATAATTGTGCAGAGTGCTTCGACATTGAAAATGCCGGCCTTCTGACGTCGCAAGTCAGGTAGAATGCGCGCCCGGTTTTTGGAGAAGCTCATGACCCTGCTCAAATTCAGCGATGTGTCCCTTGCTTTCGGCGCTATGCCGTTGTTGGACAAGGTGTCCTGGCAGATCGCCCGTGGTGAGCGGGTGTGCATCATCGGCCGCAACGGCACTGGCAAATCCAGCATGATGAAGCTGGTCAAAGGCGATCAGAAGCCCGATGACGGCTCTGTCTGGCGCGCACCTGGCCTCAAGATTGGCGAATTGCCGCAAGAACTGCCGGTGGCCGACGAGCGGACAGTGTTCGACGTGGTTGCCGAAGGTCTGGACGGTGTGGGCGAATTGCTCGCGCAATACCACCACCTGAGTCAGAACTGCGTTACCGAAGCCGATCTGGACAAGTTGATGCACGTCCAGCACGACCTCGAAGCCCGCGATGGCTGGCGTTTGCAGCAATTGGTCGACAGCACGTTGAGTCGTCTGCAATTGCCGGCAGACAAGACCCTCGCCGAATTGTCCGGCGGCTGGCGTCGTCGCGTCCTGCTGGCGCAGGCTCTGGTTTCCGAACCGGATCTGCTGCTGCTCGACGAACCGACCAACCACCTGGACATCGGTGCCATCGCCTGGCTCGAAGAGGCGTTGAAGGATTTCCAGGGCGCCGTGCTGTTCATCACGCACGACCGTTCTTTCCTGCAAAACCTGGCCACCCGCATCCTGGAACTGGATCGCGGCGGCCTGATCGACTGGAACGGCGACTACGCCAGCTTCCTCGTTCACAAGGAAGCCACGCTGGCCGCTGAAGAAACCGCCAACGCGTTGTTCGACAAGAAGCTGGCCCAGGAAGAAGTCTGGATCCGCCAGGGCATCAAGGCGCGTCGCACCCGTAACGAAGGTCGAGTTCGTGCCCTCAAGGCGCTGCGCGTCGAGCGTAGCGAGCGTCGTGAGCGCACGGGCAAGGCCAATATTCAGCTGGATACCGCTGACAAGTCCGGCAAACAGGTGATGGTCCTCGAGAACGTCAGCTTCGCCCACCCGGATGGCCCGTTCCTGATCAAGGATTTCTCCATGGTCCTGCAGCGCGGCGACCGTATCGGTCTGCTGGGTGCCAACGGTACCGGCAAAACCACCTTGCTGAAGTTGATGCTCAGCGGTTTGCAGCCGACCAGCGGTACGGTTGAAGAGGGCACTCGCATCGATGTGGCCTATTTCGACCAGCTGCGCCATCAGCTGGATCTGGAAAAGACCGTGATCGACAACGTCGCCGAAGGTCGCGACTTTATCGATATCGACGGGCAGAGCCGTCACGTACTGAGCTACCTCGGTGACTTCCTGTTCAGCCCGCAGCGTGCCCGCACGCCGGTCAAGGCGTTGTCGGGTGGTGAGCGTGCGCGTCTGTTGCTGGCCAAGTTGTTCAGCAAGCCGGCTAACCTGCTGGTACTCGACGAACCAACCAACGACCTCGACGTGGAAACCCTCGAGCTGCTGGAAGAGGTCTTGCTGACCTTCAACGGCACCGTGTTGATGGTCAGCCACGACCGGGCATTCCTCGACAACGTGGTCACCAGTACCCTGGTCTTCGAAGGTGAAGGCAAGGTTCGTGAATACGTCGGTGGTTATCAGGACTGGCTGCGTCAGGGCGGCTCGCCGCGCCTGTTGGGCGTGACCGAGAGCAAGTCCGGCAAGGCAGACCTGAACTCTGCGGTCGTCAGTGCGGCGCCTGCGCCAGTGGTCGCTCAAGAAGCGCCAGTGGCCAAGAAAAAGCTCAGCTACAAGCTGCAGCGTGAGCTGGAAGCGCTGCCGGGCAATATCGATGCCAAGGAACAGCAGATCGCCGCGGTGCAAGCCGAAATGGCCGATGCTGCTTTCTATCAGCGTCCTGCTGCCGAAACCGCCAAGGTCATCGCGCAACTTGAGCAACTGCAAGCAGAACTCGATGCGCTGGTCGAACGCTGGGCCGAGCTGGATGCCTGATTGATCCGTTGCTGATGTAAAAAAAGCCCGGCCTCACCGATGTGAGTGCCGGGCTTTTCGTAGGAGCTGTCGACAGAGGTGTCAGCTTTTGATCAGGCGCACCGCCAGTACATCGCAAGGCGCACCATGCAGCACGTCATTGGCGGTGGAGCCCAGCAGCAGTGCGAGGCCGTGCCGGCCATGGCTGCCCACGACGATCAGGTCGCACTCCTGTTCCTTGGCCATATGATGGATTTCCTGGCGTGGCTGGCCATAGGTCAGGTGGCTGGATTCTTTGGAAAGTTCAGGATATTTGTTGATCAGGCGCTCGAGGCGCTCCTTGGCCTGGTCGAATTGCTGTTGCTGCAATTGCGACAGGTCCATCGGCACGTCACCACCAAAGGCCATGGCCATCGGTTCGACAATATGAACCAGGGACAATTTGGCACCGTTGCTGACCGATAACTCGCGAGCACGGTGAATCACAGGATCGCACTCTTCGGTTAGATCTACGGCGACCAGAATATGGTGGTAGGGCATGAGGTGCTCCTCCTGAGGATTGCGATAACGGTAAGTATGGCTGGTTTCAAGCGGATTGGTTCCGACAGGGATCAATCTGCCCATCAAGAATCGGGAGTACAGATATGACGGTCTGGATAGTGGTGTCAATCCTCGCAGTGGTGCTGAGCCCGCTGGCATGGCTGCGGCCTTCGCGTAAGCAGGGGGGGCAGATGGCCTTGCGCATGGAGGCTCGGCGTATTGGCCTGGCCATGCAACTGGCACCGCAGGAGTGGCCGCATTGGCTGGAGCCGGCGCCGCCCAGCCCGTGTGCGCAATACCATCGTCCGCGGCGGGGCAATCAGCCGGCGTGCTGGATCTATTGGCAAAGTGCACCGGGTGTGTGGGTCAACCAATGGCGAGAAGTTTGTCAGGATGAGTCGTTGCTGATTCATTTCCGAAAGTTGCCGGCCAACGTCTACAAGGTTGAGGCCGACAAGCAAATGATCACGTTGTATTGGGGGGAGCGGGGCGAGGCCAGTGTTTTGAATGAGATCGATGCAGTGCTGAAGGCATTAGCCTGAAACGCAGCTACACACACACACACACAGGCAATAAAAAGCCCGACATCGTCATCGGGCTGGAGTGGCCAGGCAGGCCGGTAATTCGCTGAATCGTCACGCTGTCCGAGGCGTGGCGTTGATCTTGCGCTTGGCGTTCGCCATAAGCGCTTCTGTTTTTCGTTTAACGTTCCCGGCCAGCGTAGCTTGTATTTCGAGTTGCGCAGCTAATTAGGGCGACGTTTCTAAATATTGATTCTATGAATAGTTGAACATGCATCCGCGTGTTGCAGGTCTTCGTGGTACGGATATGACCGCAAAGTCGAGTTACAACCCGCATTTTGGGCGATTGACAATTGTCGGAAATTCCGTGAAGGTGGCGTACCCAAATCAAACGGGCGTATGAATTGAGCGTTTGTATTACAGACGGCTCCTACAGAATCCCGACTATCGCGTTGGCGGGTGTGCCTGGTGGGATGGCGTTAGCATCGACGGTAACGTCCATGCCGAGCCAGAACGTCAGCGTCCGACGTGTACTGTTCAGCTTCCATATCGTGGAGATCAGTTGATGATTTACGAAGGTAAAGCCATCACGGTTAAGGCTCTTGAGAGTGGCATCGTCGAATTGAAATTCGACCTCAAGGGTGAGTCCGTCAACAAGTTCAACCGTCTAACCCTGAACGAACTACGTTCGGCCGTAGACGCCATCAAGGCAGATGCGTCGGTCAAGGGTGTGATCGTCAGCAGTGGCAAGGACGTATTCATCGTCGGTGCCGACATCACCGAATTCGTCGACAACTTCAAGCTGCCGGATGCAGAGCTGGTTGCTGGCAACCTCGAAGCCAACAAGATTTTCAGCGATTTCGAAGACCTCATTGTTCCAACCGTGGCCGCGATCAACGGCATCGCTTTGGGTGGCGGTCTGGAAATGTGCCTGGCGGCGGACTACCGCGTCATGTCCACCACGGCCAAGATCGGTCTGCCGGAAGTCAAGCTGGGCATCTACCCAGGCTTCGGCGGTACCGTTCGCCTGCCGCGCATCATCGGTGCCGACAACGCCATCGAGTGGATTGCCGCTGGTAAGGAAAACCGTCCGGAAGATGCGCTGAAAGTCGGCGCAGTCGATGCGGTGGTCGCTCCAGAGAAGCTGCAGGAAGCCGCCCTGGAACTGATCAAGCGCGCCATTTCCGGCGAGTTCGATTACAAGGCCAAGCGTCAGCCGAAGCTGGAAAAGCTCAAGCTGAACGCCATCGAGCAAATGATGGCTTTCGAAACCGCCAAAGGTTTCGTGGCCGGTCAGGCTGGCCCGAACTATCCGGCGCCGGTTGAAGCGATCAAGACGATCCAGAAAGCCGCGAACTTCGGTCGCGACAAGGCTCTGGAAGTTGAAGCTGCCGGCTTCGTCAAACTGGCCAAGACCTCTGCTGCGCAGAGCTTGATCGGTCTGTTCCTGAACGATCAGGAACTGAAGAAAAAAGCCAAGGCCTACGACGAAATCGCCAAAGACGTGAAACAGGCTGCCGTACTCGGCGCCGGTATCATGGGGGGCGGTATTGCTTATCAGTCGGCGTCCAAAGGCACGCCTATCCTGATGAAGGACATCAACGAGCACGGTATCGAGCAGGGGCTGGCTGAAGCCGCGAAACTGCTGGTTGGCCGCGTTGATAAAGGCCGCATGACCGCAGCCAAAATGGCCGAAGTGCTCAACGGCATCCGTCCAACCCTGTCCTACGGTGATTTCGGCCACGTCGACCTGGTGGTTGAAGCCGTTGTCGAGAACCCTAAGGTCAAGCAAGCGGTATTGGCCGAAGTCGAAGACAAGGTCAAAGAGGACACCATCCTCGCGTCGAACACCTCGACCATTTCCATCAGCCTGTTGGCCAAGGCCCTCAAGCGTCCGGAAAACTTCGTCGGCATGCACTTCTTCAACCCGGTGCACATGATGCCGCTGGTTGAGGTCATTCGTGGCGAGAAATCCAGCGAACTGGCCGTTGCTACCACCGTTGCCTACGCCAAGAAAATGGGCAAGAACCCGATCGTCGTCAACGACTGCCCGGGTTTCCTGGTCAACCGCGTTCTGTTCCCGTACTTCGGCGGTTTCGCCAAGTTGGTCAGTGCCGGTGTGGACTTTGTCCGCATCGACAAGATCATGGAAAAATTCGGTTGGCCAATGGGGCCGGCGTACCTGATGGACGTGGTCGGTATCGACACCGGTCACCACGGTCGTGACGTGATGGCTGAAGGCTTCCCGGACCGCATGAAAGACGACCGTCGTTCGGCCGTTGACGTGCTCTACGAAGCCAAACGCCTGGGCCAGAAGAACGGCAAGGGCTTCTACACCTACGAGACCGACAAGCGCGGCAAGCAGAAGAAAGTAGCCGATCCGTCGGTACTCGAAGTGCTCAAGCCCATCGTCTTCGAACAGCGTGAAGTGACCGACGAAGACATCATCAACTGGATGATGATCCCGCTGTGCCTGGAAACCGTGCGTTGCCTGGAAGACGGCATCGTCGAAACCGCTGCCGAAGCCGATATGGGTCTGGTCTACGGTATTGGTTTCCCTCCATTCCGTGGCGGTGCACTGCGCTACATCGACGCAATCGGTGTTGCAGAGTTCGTTGCCCTGGCTGACCAGTACGCTGATTTGGGCGCGCTGTACCACCCGACCGAGAAGCTGCGCGAGATGGCCAAAAATGGCCAGAGCTTCTTCGGTTAAGCGCCCACACTAGAGCGAGAGTGAAATTATATGAGCTTGAATCCTAGAGACGTCGTGATTGTCGACTTCGGTCGTACTCCGATGGGCCGCTCCAAGGGCGGCATGCACCGCAACACCCGCGCCGAAGACATGTCGGCACACCTGATCAGCAAGTTGCTGGAACGCAACGTCAAGGTCGACCCGAGCGAAGTCGAAGACGTGATCTGGGGCTGCGTGAACCAGACCCTTGAGCAGGGCTGGAACATCGCCCGCATGGCGTCCTTGATGACTCAGATCCCGCACACGGCTGCCGGCCAGACCGTCAGCCGCCTGTGTGGTTCGTCGATGAGTGCATTGCACACCGCGGCGCAAGCGATCATGACCGGTAATGGTGACGTATTCGTGGTTGGCGGCGTCGAGCATATGGGTCACGTGAGCATGATGCACGGTGTCGATCCGAACCCGCACATGTCGCTGTACGCGGCGAAAGCCTCGGGCATGATGGGCCTGACCGCAGAAATGCTCGGTAAAATGCACGGCATTACCCGTGAGCAGCAGGATGCCTTCGGCGTGCGCTCCCACCAACTCGCCCATAAAGCGACGGTGGAAGGCAAGTTTAAAGACGAAATCATCCCGATGCAGGGTTACGACGAGAACGGTTTCCTGAAGCTGTTCGACTACGACGAAACCATCCGTCCGGAAACTACTCTGGAAAGCCTGGCGGCGTTGAAGCCGGCGTTCAATCCAAAGGGTGGCACCGTGACAGCCGGTACTTCGTCGCAGATCACCGATGGTGCTTCGTGCATGATTGTGATGTCGGCGCAGCGCGCGCAGGACCTGGGCATCCAGCCGATGGCGGTGATCCGTTCGATGGCAGTGGCAGGTGTGGACCCGGCGATCATGGGCTATGGTCCAGTACCGGCGACACAGAAAGCACTGAAGCGTGCAGGTCTGGGTATTGCCGATATCGACTTCTTCGAACTCAACGAAGCTTTCGCTGCGCAGGCCCTGCCAGTGCTGAAAGATTTGAAAGTGCTCGACAAGATGAACGAGAAGGTTAACCTGCACGGCGGCGCGATCGCCCTGGGCCACCCGTTCGGTTGCTCCGGTGCACGTATCTCCGGCACGCTGCTCAATGTAATGAAGCAGAATGGCGGCACCTTCGGTGTATCGACCATGTGCATTGGCCTCGGCCAGGGCATTGCCACCGTCTTCGAACGCGTTTAAGCGATTCGTCGACGGAAGCCGGGGCCAAGTGCCCCGGTTTTTGTTTTTCTGAAGATTTTTTTGTTTTTTATTTCAAGTGATTTGAGTGAGGGCCAGACCATGCCGATACAACCCGGGCTCTACCAGCATTACAAAGGTCCGCAGTACCGCGTATTCAGTGTCGCGCGGCATTCCGAGACCGAAGAAGAAGTGGTCTTCTACCAAGCCCTGTATGGCGATTACGGCTTTTGGGTACGTCCCTTGAGCATGTTCCTGGAGTCGGTCGAAGTTGACGGCGAACAGGTCCCGCGCTTTGCTTTGGTGCAGGCCGAACCAAGCCTTTTTTCAAGGCCATAAGCTGAGAGCGCGCAGAACCCTGCGCTTGACCTCACCTTGTTGCCACTATATATAGCGGTGCCGCGTCAGGCGCCAACCGCCTTTCACTTCTAGAATTCAGGAATTTTCTGATCCATGGGCAAATCGCTGGTCATTGTGGAATCCCCGGCTAAGGCCAAGACCATCAACAAGTATCTGGGTAACCAATACGTGGTGAAGTCGAGTATCGGCCATATCCGAGACCTGCCCACCAGCGGTTCGGCTAGCGCCAGCAAAGAGCCTGCTGCCAAGCGCGGCAAGGCTGCTACTGGTGAAGTGCCGGCGCTGTCGCCTAAAGAAAAGGCGCGCAAGCAGCTGGTCTCGCGCATGGGTGTCGATCCCGATCATGGCTGGAAAGCCAAGTACGAGATCCTCCCGGGCAAGGAAAAGGTCATCGAAGAGCTGCGCCGGCTCGCCAAAGATGCTGACACCATCTATCTCGCAACCGACTTGGATCGCGAGGGGGAAGCCATTGCCTGGCACCTGCGCGAAGCCATCGGTGGTGATGACAGCCGCTACAAGCGCGTGGTGTTCAACGAAATCACCAAGAAGGCGATTCAGGAAGCCTTCTCCCAGCCGGGCGAGCTGGACATCGATCGGGTCAACGCTCAGCAGGCGCGTCGCTTCCTCGACCGCGTGGTGGGTTACATGGTTTCGCCGCTGCTGTGGGCCAAGATCGCTCGCGGTCTGTCTGCCGGCCGTGTGCAATCGGTAGCCGTGAAGCTGGTAGTGGAACGTGAGCGCGAAATTCGCGCGTTCAACCCGGAAGAGTACTGGGAAGTTCACGCTGACCTCGGCACTGCCAAGGGCGCCAATGTGCGTTTTGAAGTGGCCCGTGAAAACGGCGAAGCCTTCAAACCGCTCAACGAAGCCCAGGCCATGGCTGCGCTGGAGAAGCTCAAGGCTTCCAGCTACACCATCGCCAAGCGCGAAGACAAACCGACCAGCAGCAAGCCGTCGGCACCGTTCATCACGTCCACACTGCAACAGGCTGCCAGTAACCGCTTGGGCTTCGGCGTGAAGAAAACCATGATGATGGCCCAGCGTCTGTACGAGGCTGGCTACATCACTTACATGCGTACCGACTCGACCAACCTCTCGGTTGATGCTGTGGCGATGGCGCGTACTTATATCGAAGGTGAGTTCGGCGGCAAGTACCTGCCGGAAACGCCGAACGTCTACAGCAGCAAGGAAGGCGCGCAAGAGGCTCACGAAGCGATTCGTCCTTCTGACGTGAACACCGATCCAAGCAAGCTGTCGGGTATGGAGCGTGACGCTGAGCGTCTCTACGAGCTGATCTGGCGCCAATTCGTCGCGTGCCAGATGCTGCCGGCGAAATACTTGTCGACCACCGTCAGCGTCGCCGCTAGCGGCTTCGAACTGCGCGCCAAGGGCCGCATCCTGAAGTTCGACGGTTACACCCGTGTCATGCCGCAAATGGCCAAGCCAGGCGACGACGATGTGTTGCCGGACATGGCGCAAGGCGATGTGCTGAAGTTGATCAAGCTTGATCCGAGCCAGCACTTCACCAAGCCGCCGGCGCGTTACTCGGAAGCGAGCCTGGTCAAGGAAATGGAAAAGCGCGGTATCGGTCGTCCTTCGACCTACGCGGCGATCATTTCGACCATCCAGGACCGTGGTTACGTCGCACTGCACAACCGTCGTTTCTACTCGGAAAAGATGGGTGACATCGTCACCGAGCGTCTGTCCGAAAGCTTCTCGAACCTGATGGACTACGGCTTCACCGCCGGCATGGAAGAGAACCTCGATGACGTCGCCCAGGGCGAACGTGACTGGAAAAACGTGCTGGACGAGTTCTACGGCGACTTCAAGAAGAAGCTCGAAGTAGCCGAGAGCGCGGAAAACGGCATGCGTGCCAACCAGCCGGTCATGACCGACATCCCGTGCCTCACGTGTGGTCGTCCGATGCAGATTCGTACCGCATCGACCGGCGTGTTCCTGGGTTGCTCGGGCTACAGCCTGCCGCCAAAAGAGCGCTGCAAAGCCACCGTCAACCTCGTGCCGGGCGACGAAATCGCTGCGGACGACGAGGGTGAGTCGGAGTCTTTGGTGCTGCGTGGCAAGCATCGCTGCCCGATCTGCAGCACCGCGATGGACGCTTACCTGCTGGATGAGAAACGCAAGCTGCACATCTGCGGTAACAACCCGGATTGCGCAGGCTACGAGATCGAAGAAGGCAGCTATCGCATCAAGGGCTACGAAGGTCCGAGCCTGGAGTGCGATAAGTGCGGCAGCGAAATGCAGTTGAAGACGGGCCGTTTCGGCAAGTTCTTCGGTTGCACCAACGCGACCTGCAAGAACACCCGCAAACTGCTGAAGAGCGGTGACGCGGCACCGCCGAAGATGGATCCGGTGAAGATGCCCGAGCTCAAGTGCGAGAAGGTCAACGACACCTACATTCTGCGTGACGGTGCTTCCGGCCTGTTCCTGGCGGCGAGCCAGTTCCCGAAAAACCGCGAGACCCGTGCTCCGCTGGTGATCGAGATCGTGCCGCACAAGGATGAGATCGATCCGAAGTATCACTTCCTCTGCGCAGCGCCGAAGAAAGATCCGGATGGTCTCCCGGCGGTAATCCGTTACAGCCGCAAGACCAAGGAGCAGTACGTGCAGACCGAGGTCGAAGGCAAGCCTACCGGTTGGAAGGCATTCTACGACGGTGGCAAGTGGGTGGTTGAAGACAAGCGCGTAGCCAAATAATCGGGTAATGCGATGCAAAAGGCCGCATGCGAACCTTCGGGTTTTCAGGCGGCCTTTTGTTTTGTGCTTGCGGTCAGCTTGTCTGATCCATGACACTGTCAGACCTGCATCACGCGTCTTATTTCGTTGTGGAGACTGCCGTCATGGCCTTTGAGCTCTATACCCGTACCAATCAGAAAATTTACTTCGCCGGTCTGTCGCTTGAGGCGCTCGCCCGAGCGGAAGAGGGGCGGGCGATGAACTCCCTGGCGCTGATTCAGGCCGGGCGTGAGTCAGCATTGTTTCACTTGTACGGCGCGCTGCTGGGTTTGTGTCATGAGATTGCCGGTTTCTACCGTTTGCCTCAGGCCAATGCACCGCGAGCAGAATTGTTGCTGACTCGTGAAGTACTCGAGACCATCGCTATTCCGGAAATGGCGGAGATGGTCGAGTTGGCGAATAACCCTGAAACTTGGCTGGCAAAGCTTTTGGCTGCCCATGCAGCGCTGTTTCAACCGCCACGCGTGCCGCACAAGCCCAAGGGTGACGTGACCCAACCGCTGATCATGGCGGTTAACCTCGATGAAGAAGAGGCGCCTCAAGAGTTGAGTCGGGAAGAGCTGGAAAGCTGGCGTCAGAACCTCAAGGATTTGGCGATTCGGTTTCGCGAAGGGTTGAATGAGTGCTAGGTACATAACCGGACCGGACGGTGCCGTTGGTTTTTTCAGGGATGAAGCATGTCTTCCGTATTGCATAACAAAAAGCTGCGACAGCTCTTCGAGCAATCGAGTGCGCGTGTCGACGCCGCCACCAGTACCTCGGATCTGCTTGATGTTATCAGGCAGATCGAAGCATTCGGTGGGCCATTAGAGTTTAATAACGCCACTCCGAAGTTGTTTCGCTACATTGGCTTGGTCCTGATCGCCGCCACCGTGTTTTTTCTACCTTTGCTATTGTTCGGGCTTGGTTTTTTGTTTGGCAGCTGGTTGGTGATGGATAACCGATCGGGTTTGGTTGACGTGCTTTCCAAGAAAATCGCTCATAAATCTTCCTTGTTCACCTATGACCTGAAAGAGCAGTTCAACCCTGATGCGAGTGTTCTAGAGAATCTGCTTGGGGAGTTCAAGGAGTTTCATCGAGGCTCCTTCAGTCGACAAATTCTGAAAACGATTCATGGCACGCACTTTGGTGCGACTCATGAACTGTCCTTCACTTACCAGCACGTTCAGTATGTAGATCGCGAAAGTTACGAAACCAGGGTGTCAGATGGCGCCGGCGGCACAAAGGTTGAAACCAAAATAATTGATAGCAAGTTTGCACGGCATAGCCTGGTGTTGGACTTTCCGTGGGTGGAAAACGTGCGTGTGCGCGGCGACAGGTTCCGGGCGCTGGACCTTGAGGAGGCTCTGGATACAACATCCAGTGAATTCAATAATGCGTTTCGTCTGACGGGTAAAACGCAGATGGCTTGTGCCATCTTTGCCAGGCCGGCCACGGTACTGCACTTGCTGCAGCTCACCGAGCAGTTGGGCGATATCAACCTGGAGTTCTCGGGGCAAGGGCGATTGTGTCTGAGTTTCGGCAACGCTGGGGTACTTGAGGCGAAAGCATCGGACACCCTCAGCAATTTACAGGCTTTTAATCGGCTTATCGAGACAGGCATTCGATTGCCTCGTCTGGAGTTGCTGCTGTCGTGGATTCATCGCTTGGCCGAATTGCATGACGACAATTTCGCGCCTTCCACGAAAACCGTAAAAAACATGGAGTATTAGACGATGGGGTTGTTGTTGATTTTTGCGGTCTTGATCGGGATTACCTTCTGGATCTGTTACAACCGAATTATTGGTCGGCATAACCGTGCGCAGCGCGCTTGGGCCGATGTTCTGGTTTATGAGCGGCAGAAAACCAGGGTGCTGGATCAGCTTGAGCTGCAGGTCGCGGGTTTCAAGACCTACGAAGGGGCTCTGCTGGAAAAGATCACGGGGCTGCGTTCGGCCATCGGCAAGTTGCCGCAAGAAGCCAATGGAGACGCTCTACAGTCGGTGCAAAAAGGAACACGGGAATTGCTGGCTGGATTGAGCGTGGCATTTGAGGCGTATCCAGAGCTCAAAGCCAATGAGTTGGTGGGTAACTTTATGCGGGAGATCACTGAACAGCAAGAAAACGTCGGAGCGGCCATTACGCTCTTTAATGGTGCGGTAGAGATTTTCAATAATTCGATTCAAATGTTCCCTAGCTCTCTTGTTAATGGCTGCCTCAACAAAAAAAACGCGATCATTCCATTTTCTGATGCCGAGGCTAGCGCAGTCTTTGAGTACAAACCGAATTTTTGAGAGGGGCGTGCCCGCGGGCTCATCTCCCGCAAGGGTAGCCATTGTGCTCAAGTGGCAACCGCGGGGAGGAGGTTTGTCGTAAAGGTTGGGTGATGACCGTTCCTCAAGATCCCGAGCGAAGCCGCGCTGATGGCTATATAATCCCCGCCTTTCGTGGAGAACAGACTTTTATGCCAACGTCCTTTCTAGAAATTGTCGAACTGCCAGACGGCCGTATTGAGCTGCGCAGAGCTGAGGACGAGGGTTCTCTGGTGACTTTGAACTTCTCTGAAGACGCCAAAGCGTTCCTGCAGGGCCAGCACGTTGAAGTCGCCAAGGCGATGTTGAGCGTGGGTGTGCAGATGGCTGGACGCTTGGTTGAAGGCGAATTCGACAAAGAAGAAGGGCCGCGGATTCTTCATTGATTCCGTTCGTCGGCTTTTCGTAGGGCATCATTTCACGTCGATGTTACAGATTGGCTTCTCTGTCCTGGAGAAGCCCTGCGCCTTTCAAGTGCACAGTGAGTGTCACTTAGCCCAGCCGAATATTCAGACTTTGAGCATCCCCGGTACGGGCGGCGCTGATCAGCTGTTGGCGCGCGCTGGAACTCAACGGGTTCAGCCAGCTTACAACGGTGTGACTGCGGCCCAGGCGCAAGGCTTCGCACGCCAGTTGCTGGGCGCTTTGTGTTCCCCGAGGTTGTAGCAACAGAATGCGTTCGCGGTTCAGGCCGGCATCTCGCAGCCAGGCTTGAGTCAGGCTGGCGGGTGGCGCGATCAGTGTCAGCCAGCGAGCGTCCTTGTCCTGGCTCAACTCTCTGAGGATGGGGGCCAGAAGGTTCAGGCAGCTCCCAGCCGCACCACGCAATGACAGCTCACTGAACACTTCGGGTTCGGCGCTCCAGGGTGACTCGACCACGTCTTTGAGAGTCGGCGCCAACGGCTGCGCCATGAACGCTTCGAACAGCGGAAGTTGGGTGTGCTGTGGTGTGTGAGGGAACTGCATAACGCCTCCTTTAGCGGCGAATGACGCCGACACTCAAGCCTTCGATCACCAGGTCCTGATCTTTCAGGTTCACTTCGATCGGGGCAAACTCGGGGTTTTCGGCAATCAGCCAGACTTTGCTGCCGTCGCGCTTGAAGCGCTTGACGGTCACTTCATCGCCGATCCGTGCAACCACGATCTGGCCGTTACGGGCTTCGCGCGTGGTGTGCACGGCAAGCAGGTCGCCGTCGAAAATCCCCACGTCCTTCATGCTCATGCCGTGAACGCGCAACAAATAGTCGGCGCGTGGATGGAAGAAAGAAGGATTGATGTTGCAGGATTCCTCGATGTGCTGTTGAGCGAGAATCGGAGCGCCGGCAGCAACCCGGCCAATGATCGGCAAGGTGGACTCGTCGGCCTTGGCTTCGAAGCCCGGGATGCGAATGCCGCGTGAGGCGCCGGGCGTCATTTCGATTGCACCCTTGCGCGCCAGTGCCTTGAGGTGTTCTTCAGCGGCATTGGGTGACTTGAAGCCAAGCTCCAGGGCGATTTCTGCGCGGGTCGGCGGATAGCCGTTGTCTTCGAGGCAGCGTTTGATAAAAGCCAGAATCTCAGCTTGGCGTGGCGTCAGTTTTATCATGTCGATCGCTCTGTCTTTTTATACAGTGACTGGGATTATATACAGTGAAGTGGTCTTGGCAATCCTCCTTTTTTATCCGACCGCTGGACGGTCGGTTTACAGATCGTCAGCTTGCTGCTTGTAGGACTGGCTACAGCTCCCGACTTGTATGGTTAAATAGCTGACCGACCGTTCGCAAAACGAACAGGCAGGCTTGACAAGGCCCAGGCTGAAACGTATGTTTCAAACAAGTGTTTGTCAGGCGGAGTAGCCATGGCCCAGTCGGAAACCGTTGAACGCATTCTCGATGCTGCCGAGCAGTTGTTCGCGGAAAAAGGTTTTGCCGAAACTTCATTGCGGCTGATCACCAGCAAGGCTGGGGTCAATCTGGCGGCGGTGAATTATCATTTCGGCTCAAAGAAGGCCTTGATTCAGGCAGTCTTCTCGCGTTTTCTCGGGCCTTTCTGCATCAGCCTCGATCGTGAGCTGGAGCGCCGTCAGGCCAAGCTGGACAGCAAGCCAAGCCTCGAAGAGCTGCTGGAAATCCTCGTCGAGCAAGCCCTCGTGGTGCAGCCACGCAGCGGCAACGATTTGTCTATCTTCATGCGCCTGTTGGGGCTGGCATTCAGCCAGAGCCAAGGGCACTTGCGGCGTTACCTGGAAGACATGTACGGCAAGGTATTCCGTCGTTACATGCTGCTGGTCAATGAAGCCGCACCGCGTATTCCGCCTATCGAACTGTTCTGGCGCGTGCACTTCATGCTCGGCGCAGCGGCGTTCAGCATGTCGGGGATCAAGGCCTTGCGCGCTATTGCCGAGACCGATTTCGGGGTGAACACCTCGATCGAGCAGGTGATGCGTCTGATGGTGCCGTTCCTGGCTGCTGGCATGCGCGCTGAAACCGGCGTCACCGACGATGCCATGGCGTCGGCCCAGTTGCGTCCTCGCAGCAAATCGGCACCCGTGGCCGCCAAGGTTTAACCGCTCACGGGTGGGCGCGGCAGCTTACATCCGCTAAGCTAGCCGCCCATGCTGACTCTCGTTTCAGACCCGCTCCATTTATCCTTTGCCGACCACGTTCCGCCGGGCATCGCCCTTGGCGGCGAAGTCGTGTGTCTGCGTCGGGCCGGGCTCTTCAAAGATGCGCCGCGCGCGCTTTTCGTTATCAAGGAATTTCTATGACTGCTGGTCTGCAAGGCTCGTTGATGGTGGACGTCGCCGGTACCTGGCTGACGGCCGAAGATCGCCAACTGTTGCGTCAGCCCGAAGTGGGTGGCCTGATCATTTTTGCGCGCAATATCGAGCATCCGCGCCAGGTTCGTGAGTTGAGTGCTTCGATCCGTGCGGTGCGTCCCGACCTGCTGTTGGCCGTGGATCAGGAGGGCGGCCGGGTGCAGCGCCTGCGTCAGGGCTTCGTACGTCTGCCGGCCATGCGGGCGATTGCTGACAACCCGAATGCCGAATACCTGGCCGAGCAGTGCGGCTGGATCATGGCGACTGAAGTGCTGGCCGTGGGGCTCGACTTGAGCTTTGCCCCGGTGCTGGACCTCGACTACCAGCGCAGTGCCGTGGTCGGTACCCGTTCGTTCGAAGGTGACCCGGAACGTGCGGCTGTGCTGGCAGGCGCGTTCATTCGCGGCATGAACAGCGCTGGCATGGCGGCGACTGGCAAGCACTTCCCTGGCCATGGCTGGGCGGAGGCAGACTCGCACGTCGCGATTCCGAATGACGAGCGCAGTCTTGAGGATATCCGCGCCAAGGACCTCGTACCGTTCGCACGCTTGAGCAAGCAGCTGGCGGCGGTGATGCCCGCTCACGTGATCTACCCGCAGGTTGACTCGCAGCCCGCCGGCTTTTCGCGCCGCTGGTTGCAGGACATCCTGCGTGGCGAGTTGAAGTTTGACGGGGTGATCTTCAGCGACGATCTGTCGATGGCGGGTGCCCATGTGGTCGGCGACGCTGCCAGCCGGATCGAAGCGGCATTGTCGGCCGGTTGCGACATGGGGCTGGTCTGCAATGATCGTGCGGCCGCCGAACTGGCCCTGAGTGCGGCTCAGCGCTTGAAGGTCAAGCCGTCTGCACGCATCGCGCGGATGCGCGGCCAGTCGTTCGCCAGCACCGATTACCGGCAGGACCCGCGCTGGCTCACCGCCCTTGGCGCGCTCAAAGATGCCCAACTGATTGATTAAGGACTTTTTGCAATGACGGTTTACGCGATTATCGGTGGCACCGGCCTGACCCAACTTGAAGGCTTGAGCATTCGTCAGTCATTGGCTCTGGACACGCCGTATGGCGCGCCGTCGGCCGAGATCCAGGTTGGTGAATACGCCGGGCGTGAAGTGCTGTTTCTCGCCCGTCACGGCCATCCGCACCGTTTTCCGCCGCATCAGGTGAATTACCGGGCCAACCTGTGGGCATTGAAACAGGCGGGTGCGCAGGCGATTCTGGCGGTCAACGCGGTCGGCGGGATTCATGCGGCCATGGGTACCGGACATTTCTGCGTGCCTCATCAATTGATCGATTACACCAGCGGCCGCCAGCACACCTACTTTGCCGATGACCTGGAGCAGGTCACTCACATCGATTTCAGCTATCCCTACAGCGAACCATTGCGCGAGCAGTTGATTGCCGCGTTGGCGGCTGAAGGCTGTGCCTACAGCAGCCACGGCGTGTATGCCTGCACGCAGGGGCCGCGCCTGGAAACCGTTGCCGAGATCGCTCGTCTGGAGCGTGATGGCTGCGATATCGTCGGCATGACCGGTATGCCGGAAGCGGCGTTGGCTCGCGAACTGGAGCTGGATTACGCGTGTCTGGCGCTGGTGGTGAACCCGGCGGCGGGCAAGTCGACGGCAGTGATTACCATGGCCGAAATCGAACAGGCGCTGCATGACGGGATGGGTAAAGTGAAGTCGACGTTGGCGCGGGTGTTGAAGGGCTAGGCATTCAGTCAGACCGCGATGACGATCTCGCAGGCGCCGCTAAATTTTCGACTTGTCCGGCAACGGCGCAAACAACGCTTCAATATCGTCGCTCTGCAGCTTCCAGTCCCCGGCCGCGCGCCCATCCAGTACGCCGGCCGCGAGGTCGGATTTTTCCTTCTGCAAATGCTGGATTTTCTCTTCGACGGTGCCGCGGGCAATCATCTTGTAGACGAACACCGGCTTCTCCTGGCCGATCCGGTAAGCGCGGTCGGTGGCCTGGTTTTCCGTCGCCGGGTTCCACCACGGATCATAGTGAATCACCGTGTCGGCCTCGGTCAGGTTCAGGCCAACGCCGCCTGCTTTCAGGCTGATCAGGAAAATCTGGCGCTTGCCGCTCTGGAAGTCTTTCACCGGAGTACGTCGATCGCGGGTTTGCCCGGTCAGCAGCGCGTAAGCGATGCCGCGTTTGTTCAGTTCGTCTTCGATCAGCGACAGCATCGAGGTGAACTGTGAAAACAGCAGGATTTTGCGGCCTTCTTCGAACAATTCCTCAAGCATCTCCATCAGGCTGTCGAGCTTGCCCGAGGTGCTGCCGCGCGTGGGCAGGGCGGCCTCATCATTGACCAGGCGCAGATCGCAACACACCTGACGCAGCTTGAGCAGCGCTTCAAGAATGATGATCTGACTGCGAGCCACGCCTTTGCGGGTGATTTCGTCGCGGACTTTCTTGTCCATTGCCAGGCGCATGGTTTCGTAAACGTCGCGCTGCGCCTCGTTGAGTTCGACCCAATGGACGATCTCGGTTTTCGGCGGCAGTTCGGTGGCGACCTGTTCCTTGGTTCGACGCAACAGGAACGGCTTGATCCGACCGTTCAGGTGTTGCAGTCGTACGTCGCTGGCGCGTTTTTCGATCGGTACGCGGTAATCGCGATTGAAGCTTTTCACGTCGCCCAGCCAGCCGGGCAGCAAGAAGTGAAACAGCGACCACAACTCGCCCAGGTGATTTTCCAGTGGTGTGCCGCTCAGGCACAGGCGCTGGCGGGCATTGAGCTCTCGCGCCGCATGAGCGGCCTTGCTGTTGGGGTTCTTGATGTATTGCGCTTCGTCGAGCACCAGCACGTGCAATGGCTGCGCTGCCAGACGTTCGACATCCTTGGGCAGCAGCGCGTACGTGGTGAGGATCAGGTCGTATTCGGCCAAATGCTCAAAGTGTTTTTTACGTCCGGTGCCATACAGCGCCAGTACTTTGAGTTGCGGAGCAAAGTGCGCCGCTTCGTCGAGCCAGTTGGGAATCAGGCTGGTGGGCATCACCACCATGCACGGCCGGTCGAGGCGACCGGCGTTCTTCTCGGTCAGCACATGCGCCAGGGTCTGTAGGGTTTTACCCAGGCCCATGTCGTCCGCAAGGATGCCGCCGACTTCGAGTTGCCGCAGCGACTGCATCCAGCTCAAGCCTTCAAGCTGATAAGGCCGTAATGTGGCGTTCAGCCCTTCGGGCGCTTCGGTCGTGTAGTCCTTGATGTCGCGCAGGCGTTGGGCGAAGGTGCGAATGTGCTCGCCGCCTTCCCAAAGCAGGGGCATATCTTCCAGCGGATTCAGGCGGGTGGCATCGGCGCTGCTCAGCCGCAACCTGGTTTCGCCGGGCTCTTGCAGGTAAAACTCGCCGAGGGTCGCCAGCACGGGCTTTAAACGGCCGAACGGCAGTGCGACCTGCAACGGGCCGTATTCGGAGTTCGGACGGTGCGGGATGTTCACCAGAATCAATTCGTCGTCGCGGCGTCTGGCCAGGCGTTCCGGGTTGAGAATCTCGGTGTGCGAGCGCATCAGGTTCAGCAGGATCGGCAGCAGGCTAAGGCGCTCGCCATTGACGATAATCCCCAGCTCCAGATCAAACCAGTCGCGCTCCGGCGCCTCTTCGACCGTGGCGTACCAGTCATCGACCGCCGTCAGGTCAAAGCCGAAGTCTTCGTCAATCTGCAGCTCCCAGCCTTGGGTGCGTAACTTGGGCAGCTCATTGAGAGTGAGCGTCAGCCAGGCGCTGTCGTTGACCATCTCATAAAGTTCGCCGGCGCTTTCCGGCAAGGCTTTGCTTTGGCGGGTCGCCACTCTGAATCCAAGGATTCGCAGCTGTTCCCGGTAGGCTTTTTCGACGTCCGGCTGGCGTTTGATTCGTAGCGTGTGCTGTTCCTGCCGGATCAGGATGTCGGCATTTTTCTGTCCGCTGACGTATTCATCCAGATAGTTGAACGACAGCGCAGCACGGTGCTGGATGTAGCGCTGCATTTTGCCGTTGCGCGGTTCGAAGGCGCTGAACTCGATGCTCGCCAGCCACAGGCGCGGCACCGGTTGCACGTTGTCTACCAGCCGTTGTGGTAAAGGTGCGGGCGTACGGTTTTCAAGGACTGCCTGCAGTTTTTCCAGCAGTTCGGCATCTTTGGCGGCGGCCGGGTACTCAAGGGTTTCCTGGACTTTGAGCAGCACTGCAGCGCAATGCTTGCAATTAACGCGCACCGGGCAACTGCACGTTGCATCGACCAGTAACAGAGTGCCTTTGGTGGATTCGCGCAGTGTAATGGTCTGGCGGTAAACATTGCCGCCAGAGCCTTCGCAACTGGCGGTGATGGTGCTGTCGCCGGCCTCGACGATCCTGACGCGGTTTTCCAGTGCGTAGCGGCGGCCACGCTCCAGGCTTTGTTCCTTGAATCGGCTGACCCAGGAAGGGGCCAGGGGTTTACTCAGGTTCGGGGGCATGGGGACTTCAATCAGTCCGGGAGAACGTCAGGGACTGGCGGACGCGCAGGCGCAGTCAGCGAAGTGATTTTGATCAGCAGCGCCAGGTGGCCGTTGTCGAGGTAGTTGAGCTGACCGTTTTTGGTGTGGCTTTGCTGCTTCAAGCGTTCGCTGGCGGTAACCCGGCCATAGGCATCGAACTGGTTGACCCAGAAGTTCGCCTCAACGTCGGTGAAGCGCCCGAGCTTCAGATTCAGCGTGCCTTCGATCGGGAACTGGCCGAATTGCTCCTTGCCTTCGCTGATCGAGACTTTTCTCGCGTCCTCGCCAAGACTCTGTTGCCAGGATTTGTGCAGCAGCACCGTGTAGTCAGCGCTGGCACGCAGTTTTTCTGCTTCGGCATTCAGGCTTGGGGTGCGCAGGCTATCGGCACTGACCGGCCGCGCACCGGCAGCCCAGTCTTCCGGCGCGGTGCGGCTGACAATGGCCGGCACGGCGTTCTGGCGGACCAGGATCATTTCAACCTGATACAAGCTGTCGGCAAACGCCGTCGGGGCAACGAGGGTCAACAACAGGGTCAATGAACGAAACAGGCGCATGCGGCGTCCTTCAAGCAGATTTTGGAGTGAGGTGCTCAAACAGCGCCTCCACTGTATTAAAGCGCTCTTCCGGGCGCTCCATCGGCACCATGAATTTGAACATCGTGGCGCCTTCGAATTTGTAGCGTTTGGGTTGACCCTGGATCAGCTTGATCAGCACCAGCGGATCGACCGGCGTTTGTGCGCCGAACTCGATACGACCGCCTTGCGGGCCGCCGTCGACTTTCTTGATCCCCAGTTGCTCGGCCTGCAGTTTCAGCAAGGTCATGCGCACCAGGTTCTTGGTCGGTTCCGGCAGCAGGCCGAAGCGGTCGATCATCTCCACTTGCAGGTCTTTGAGGCCATCCTCGTCGGTCGCCGAAGCGATGCGTTTGTAGAGGATCAGTCGTGCGTGGACGTCCGGCAGGTAGTCTTCCGGGATCAGCGCCGGCAAGCGCAGGTTGATTTCCGGACCGCCACCCAGCGGTTGATCGAGGTTGGGTTGTTCACCCTTGCGGATGGATTTCACCGCGCGCTCGAGCATTTCCATGTACAGGGTGAAACCGACGGCCTGGATCTGCCCGCTCTGACCATCGCCCAGCAGTTCGCCGGCGCCACGGATTTCCAGGTCGTTGGTGGCCAGCACAAAGCCTGCGCCGAGGTCCTGGGTGTTGGCGATCGCTTCCAGGCGTTTTTCCGCGTCTGGCGTGATCTGTTGGCGCGGCGGTGTCAGCAGGTAGGCGTAAGCCTGGTGGTGACTGCGACCGACGCGGCCACGCAATTGGTGCAACTGCGCCAGACCGAACTTGTCGGCACGCTCGATGATGATGGTGTTGGCGCTCGGTACGTCAATGCCGGTCTCGATGATGGTCGAGGCGATCAGCACATTGAAGCGCTTGTGGTAGAAGTCGCTCATCACCTGTTCGAGCTCGCGCTCGCGCATCTGCCCGTGGCCGATGCCGATCCGTGCTTCAGGCACCAGTTCGGCGAGGTCGGCGGCACATTTCTCGATGGTTTTCACATCGTTGTGCAGGTAATAGACTTGGCCGCCACGCAGCAACTCACGGAGCAGGGCCTCTTTGACCGTGCTCTTGTTCTGTTCCATGACGAAGGTGCGCACTGACAAACGTCGCGCCGGCGGCGTGGCGATGATCGACAGATCGCGCATGCCCGACACCGCCATGTTCAGCGTGCGTGGAATCGGCGTGGCGGTCAGGGTCAGGATGTCGACTTCACTGCGCAGGGCCTTGAGCTGTTCCTTCTGACGCACACCAAAACGGTGTTCTTCGTCGATGATCACCAGCCCGAGGTTTTTGATCTTCACGTCGTCTTGCAGCAGCTTGTGCGTGCCGATGACGATGTCGATCTTGCCCTCGGCGAGGTCGGCCACGGCGGCATTCACTTCCTTGGTCGACTTGAAGCGACTCATCACTTCCACAGTCACTGGCCAGTCGGCGAAGCGGTCGCGGAAGCTGTTGTAGTGCTGCTGGGCGAGCAGGGTGGTCGGCACCAGAATCGCGACCTGACGTCCGCCGTGGACGGCAATGAATGCCGCGCGCATCGCCACTTCGGTCTTGCCGAAGCCGACATCGCCGCAGACCAGTCGGTCCATCGGCTTCGGCGCGAGCATGTCTTCGCGCACCGCGTCGATGGTGGTTTGCTGGTCTGGGGTTTCTTCGAACGGGAAGCCGGCGCTGAAGGTGGCGTAATCGGCTTTCGGATCGGCGAAGGCATAACCCTCGCGGGCCGCGCGGCGAGCATAGATGTCGAGCAGTTCGGCGGCGACATCGCGGACCTGTTCAGCGGCTTTGCGTTTGGCTTTCTGCCAGGTCTCGGAGCCGAGGCGGTGCAGCGGCGCCAGTGCATCGTCGCTGCCGGTGTAGCGGGCGATCAAATGCAGGTTGGCCACGGGCACATAAAGCTTGGCGCCCTCGGCGTATTCGAGGGTCAGGAACTCGGCGACCTGGTTTTCGATTTCCAGGGTCGCGAGGCCCAGATAACGGCCAACGCCATGATCGATATGCACCACCGGCGCGCCTTCGCGCAGCTCGGTGAGGTTTTTGATCACGGCATCGTTATTGGCGTCGGCGCGTTTCTCACGGCGACGGCGCTGCATCACTCGCTGACCGAACAGCGGGCTTTCGGCGATCAGCGCCAGGGCCGGATTATCCAGCACCAGGCCTTCGTCCAGCGGTGCGATGGTGATCGCCAGGCGTTCTTTGCTGGCGACGAAATCCGGCCAGCTGTCGACGGTTTTCGGCCGCAGCTTCAGGCGCTCCAGCAGTTCCAGCAGCACCTCGCGACGACCGGCCGACTCGGCGGTAAACAGCACGCGACCGGAAAATGCCTCAAGGAAGTTCGCCAGCGCTTCCAGCGGCTGGTTGGCCTTGGCTTCGATGGCCAGGTTCGGCAAAGGCTTGGCCGGAAAGCGCTCGCGCCCGACACCGGTTTCGATGTCTTGCTGGCTGGCAACCACCCGCGGCCAACTCTTGAGGCGTGCGAAGCAGTCTTCCACCGGCAGGAATAGCTCGGCCGGAGGCAACAATGGCCGGGATGGATCGACGCGGCGCTCTTCGTAGCGGTTGCGCACGTCGTTCCAGAAATTCTCCGCCGCCTGTTCGATGCCCGGCAGGGAGAACACCTGGGTGTCCTGCGGCAGGTAGTCGAACAGCGTCGAGGTTTCATCGAAGAACAGCGGCAGGTAGTACTCGATACCGGCCGGTGTAATCCCGCTGCTCAGGTCCTGGAAGATCGGGCAGCGGCGGAAATCGACATCGAAGCGCTCGCGAAAGCGTGCCTTGAAGCGGGTCACGGCTTCCTTTTGCAGTGGAAACTCTTTGGCGGGCAGCAGTCGGATCGATTCGACCTTGTCGATGGAGCGCTGGTTTTCCGGGTCGAAGGTACGCAGGGTCTCGATTTCGTCATCGAACAGGTCGATGCGGTAGGGCAGTTTGCTGCCCATCGGGAACAGGTCGATCAGCGCGCCGCGTACCGCGAATTCGCCGTGCTCATAAACCGTGTCGACACAGCGATAGCCGCTGGCTTCCAGTCGCGTGCGCATTTGCTCGACGTCGAGCTTCTGGCCGATGTCCAGCACCAGGCTGCTGCCGAGCAGGAACTTGGTGGGGGCCAGGCGATGTAGGGCGGTGGTGATCGGCACTACCAAAACGCCATGGCTCAGCTCAGGCAGGCGATACAGGCTGGCGATGCGCTGCGATATAATGTCCTGGTGCGGCGAGAACAGGTCGTAAGGCAGGGTTTCCCAGTCCGGGAAATGCAGCACCGGCAAATCGGGGGCGAAGAAACTCAGCTCCTGTTCCAGCCGTTCGGCACTTTGGCTGTCGGCGGTCAGTAGCAGGGTAAAGCGCTTGGCAGCGCTGGCGGCCTCGGCAATGGCCAGGCTCAGGGCGGCACCGGGCAGGTTGCCCCAGTGCTGTTTACCTGCCGCAGCAGGGAGAAGCGGTAGACGCAGGACGGGCACGGAAGGTTGAGCTCCAGCGTTGCGACAAAGTCGGTAATTGTAGCGGGCGAAGGTGCCGGCTGTCAGTTGCAGACTGCCGCCGACGAAAGGAAAAGCATGTTGCGATAGGCGTGCATTGCTCCGCAGACGACTCGGCGGCATAATGTAGCCCCTTTTTTCAGCCCCTACATGTGGAAGGTTCCCGTGACTCAGAAGCCCGACCAGTGTCTTGGTGAATGGATCGACCGTGAAGCACTCGCAGAAGCGATGATTCCGCTTATCGGTCAGCTTTACCGCAATAACAACGTGGTGAGCTCGATCTATGGCCGCAGCCTGATCAACCAGTCTGTCATCGCGATTCTCAAAGCTCATCGCTTTGCTCGCCATCGTCAGTCCGATGACGCCGAACTGTCCGTTCACGAAACATTCCCGCTGCTCAAGGCGATGAGCGAGCTCAAGCTCGGCGCCGCTTCGGTAGACCTGGGCAAGCTGGCGGTCAAGTTCAAGGCCGAAGGCAAAGGTCGCACTGCCGAGCAGTTCGTCCGTGAAGAACTGGCCGACGTTGTAGGCCAGCAGAACGCTTCCGCACGCAAAGGCACCGACGTTGTACTGTACGGCTTCGGTCGTATCGGCCGTCTGCTGGCACGCATCCTGATTGAAAAAACCGGCGGTGGCGACGGCCTGCGTTTGCGCGCCATCGTTGTGCGCAAAGGCGCTGAAAACGACCTGACCAAACGCGCCAGCCTGCTGCGTCGCGATTCGGTTCATGGTTCGTTCAACGGCACCATCACCATCGACGAAGCCAACAACACCATCACCGCCAACGGCAACCTGATCCAGGTTATCTACGCGAAGAACCCGACTGAAGTGGACTACACCCAGTACGGCATCAAAAACGCACTGCTGGTGGACAACACCGGTGTATGGCGTGATGCCGACGGCCTGGGTCAGCACCTGACCTGCCCGGGTATCGACCGCGTTGTTCTGACCGCGCCTGGCAAAGGCAAGCTGAAGAACATCGTTCACGGCATCAACCACGGTGAAATCACCGCTGACGACAAGATCGTTTCCGCCGCCTCTTGCACCACCAACGCCATCGTGCCGGTGCTCAAGGCTGTAAACGACAAGTTCGGCATCATCAACGGTCACGTTGAAACGGTTCACTCGTACACCAACGACCAGAACCTGATCGACAACTTCCACAAAGGCGATCGCCGTGGTCGTAGCGCCGCGCTGAACATGGTAATCACCGAGACCGGTGCTGCTACTGCTGCTGCCAAGGCCCTGCCTGAGCTGGCCGGCAAGCTGACCGGTAACGCGATCCGTGTTCCAACGCCGAACGTGTCGATGGCAATCCTCAACCTGAACCTTGAGAAAGCCGCCACCCGTGAAGAGATGAACGAGTACCTGCGCTATATGGCGCTGCACTCCGATCTGCATAAGCAAATCGACTTCGTCAACTCGCAGGAAGTGGTTTCGACCGACTTCGTTGGCTCGCGCCACGCAGGTGTTGTGGACGCTGAAGCAACCATCACCCAAGACAACCGCGTTGTTCTGTACGTGTGGTACGACAACGAATTCGGTTACAGCTGCCAGGTGGTTCGCGTGATGGAAGACATGGCCGGTGTAAACCCGCCAGCATTCCCGCGCTAAGCCTTAGCCGCACCTGAAAACGCCCCGACTTGTCGGGGCGTTTTTGTTTGTGCGGTTTGCCTGGCTGGCCTACGGAGTCGGCGAAATATTTTGTGATAAATCGCTTCCGGAGCCGTCGCATCAAAGTGATAGGTTTGCCCGCGATCAAAAAGACCTGAGGACCACTTGTATGCGTTTTATCGCAAAGCCTTGCGCAGCATTGCTATTGCTGGCCAGCACCGTCTCTTTCGGCAACCTCGCCATGGCGAATGTCCAGCGGTCGGATATCGACAGCATCGTGCAAGATGCCGCCCAAGCGGTCATGCAGCAGTACAACATTCCCGGCCTGGCCATTGCGGTGACCGCTAATGGCAAGCAGCAGTTCTACAACTTCGGCGTGGCCTCAAAGGAAACACAACAAAAGGTCACGAGCGATACGCTGTTTGAAATCGGCTCCATCAGTAAAACCTTCACGGTCACCCTGGCGACCTACGCCGAGGCCAACGGTCAGCTTTCTCTCACTGACCACCCCGGCAAGTACCTGCCTGAGCTCGCGGGTAGCCCGTTCGATAAAGCGACGCTGATCAATCTGGCGACCCATACCGCAGGCGGCTTCCCCTTGCAGGTGCCTGATCAGGTACAGAACAACCAACAGCTGATGGACTACTTCAAAGCGTGGCAGCCGACGTATGCGCCGGGTGCTCAACGCACCTATGCCAACCCCAGTATCGGGGCGCTGGGCATGATTACCGCAATCAGCATGAAGATGCCGTTCGCGGTGGCGCTGGAACAGCGACTCTTTCCGGCACTCGGTATGCCCAACAGCTTCATTAACATCCCGGCGAGCAAGTTGTCGCTCTATGCTCAGGGTTACAACAAGCAGGATGTCCCGGTCAGGTTGAATTCCGGTGTGCTGGGTGACGAGGCCTACTCGGTAAAAACCAGCTCCACGGACCTGATTCGCTTTGTCGAGGCCAACCTGGGCGTCGCGAAGGTAGAGGCAAAACTCGGTCGCGCCCTGATGGAGACGCGCAAGGGCTATTTCCAGCTAGGTCCGATGACTCAAGACCTGATTTGGGAGCAGTACGACTACCCGGTGCAACTGAGCGCACTGGTTGAAGGCAACGCCGACAAGATGATTTACGACAGTCATGTCGTTACGACATTAAACCCGCCCCTGGCACCACGGGAGGCAGTCTGGGTCAACAAGACGGGGGCGACCGGTGGGTTCTCTGCTTATGTGGCTTTCGTCCCCGAGAGGAAGTTTGGCATTGTGGTGCTGGCCAACAAGAGCTACCCCAACGAACCCCGGGTGCGCCTGGCGCATCGAATCCTGAGTGAACTGGATTGCTGTTCGCCGGCGGAGGATTGAGTGGCGGCCGATGTGAACTCTCCAGCGTTGCCGCGCTAAGCCCTGGCTGCACATGAAAACGCCCTGACTTGTCGGGGCGTTTTCATGTGCAGCGGTTCATTATAAGGAGCCATTAGACATCATCTATTAAATTGGAAGTGTTCATGCGTCATCTGCGATGTCCGGTCAGTGCAGTGTAGTTATATCGTTTTATTCTTGATGTGTGCCAAATCAGAACGCTGTAAAGATCGACAGGTCATCGCTATAAAAATTCAATAATAAAAAAATCCTCAAATAAAATAAGCGGTTGCAATGGGAAGGTGTTGTTACTTGCTTTATATGGATCCAATACAGGGTGCGTTCAATAATTGACGCCATTTTATTGAATGGCTCGATGCTTGACAGCGATGGGTGCTGAAATTAGTGTCTCCCCCTGGCAGCTCCGGCACCGGCCGGGATTGGGTGACAGCAAATTGCCTGTACTGTCGGGCAAATATTCACGGTAATTTTCAAAACTTTGGCACAACTTTGGCAGTGCTGCTTTAAAGGTAATGGCGTTTTAATGTGCGTCATGATGGCAACTAATACTCCAAAAAGACAGGGAACTTATTCCTGCTCACATCACACTGAATCTAAATAAACCGTGCTGGCCGTATTGCTGTCCGGGGAGTTGATGATCCGCTTTCGTTGATCCTGCTTAATGTGTTTTGCG
This sequence comes from Pseudomonas sp. H3(2019), assembly GCF_007713465.1. Taxonomy (GTDB): domain Bacteria; phylum Pseudomonadota; class Gammaproteobacteria; order Pseudomonadales; family Pseudomonadaceae; genus Aquipseudomonas. Next base: position 75,217 of record NZ_VMSG01000023.1, read on the forward strand.
GTTACGTTCTAATCAGGCATGACGGCTGCGCAGTGCTGACATATAGCCGTGTGTATTCATGGCTTATTGGGAGAATTAAACATGGCAGAAGAACGCTCAAGGTTTTTTTCATGGTCCCTGTTGCCGCGTCTGGTGGGCTTGGGTGTCCTGGTATTTATCATCTGGCTGTTACTCTCGACGTTGCTGATGCCGCTGGTGTCGACGTCGGCGACACGGGCAATTCTGAATGCGCCGGTCATTCTGCTGACGACACCCATCGAGGGGGTGGTGAATTCGCTTGAGGTCAAACCCGGCTCGACCTTTACCCAGGGCCAGAAGATTGCGGTGGTTGAAAACCCGCGGGCTAACCAGGAGACGTTGTTGACCCTGCAAACCCGGCGTTTGACCCTGGAGCAGGAGCTATCATCATCGGCCAGCCAGGCCGAGCACGACCAGCAGTATTACGACGAGCTGGAGAAAACCAGTCAGCGCTATCAATCGGCGTTTCATACTCGTCAGCTCTATGCACAACGTGCGCTGAAGGCCGAGAGCAGTGCCGCCGGCGCCCGCTTGACGGACGCGCAGGAAACCCTCGATCGCAACCTCGAGTTGTTCACTCAAGGGGCGGTCAGTGGCGCGGTCGTCGCCGCCTCGAAGGCCAAGTTGGCCTCGTTACAAGGCGCGGCAGAGTCTGTCCGTTCACAGCTGCAAATCAATGACGGTGATGTCAATGCCGCCAATAAGCAGGTCTACCTTGACCCTGATCAGTTGCGCATGTTCGACCTCAGCGCGCAGATGACCACCCTGAAACTGAGCCTGGAAAATCAAGCCCGCAATCGCGAGACCTATCAACGCGAACTCGACAATCTCAACCACCTGATCGAAACCGAACAGAATCGGGTCAAGTTGACGGCTGGCTATGAGGTCACGGCGTATTCGTCCGGCACGGTTCAAGAGCTGTTGGCGCCCCAAGGGACGGTGGTGCAAGCCGGGTCGACCTTGCTGCGCGCCACCAACTGCAAAGAAAGCTATGTCGTTGCAGTATTTCCTGAACGCATGGCCAGCAAGATTGATCACGACAGTGTCCTGACGGTGAGAATCCATGGCCTGGACGAACCGCTCAAGGCCAATGTCGTGCAGTTGTTATCCAGCACTAAGGATATTCGCCCTAACAGCTACAGCGTTCCTTTCCCGTATGCCGAGCAGAACTCGGTGTACGTCGTCGGTACTTTTGCCGATGATCTCACCGACAGCCAGCGCGCCATGACCTGCAATCCAGGGCTGTGGGCCAGCGCCGAGGTGTCTCACTGATGAGTCCGCGCAACGTTGTGCAATGGCCGTGGCTGTCGGGCCTGATCGGGTTGATGCTGATGAGCAGCGGTGGATCTGCGCTGGCAACGCAAGCCAGGCCGCAACTGGCGGCGATGACGTGTGCCGCGCTGGATCACGCGGTGCAATCGCAAGCGGCGGGACCGGTGTTGCTGGCCAGTTACCCGCCGCTGGACGGTCAGCCGGCGCCAATCCAGGCGTTGCGTGGGGTTGCGTTCACCTACGACAACGCCTTGGCCAGCATCGCCTTGTTTGCCTGTGGTAAAGCCGAGTCGGCGCGACGGATTGCCGATGCGCTGGCCTTCGCCACGACCCACGACCCGGAATATCAGGATGGACGCTTGCGCAACGCCTACGCGGCAGGCCCGGTGGGTTCGTCGTCGATGCACCTGCCGGGTTATTGGAGCGTAGAGCGCAATGCCTGGAGTCAGGACGCTTATCAGGTCAGCAGTGCCACCGGCAATCAGGCCTGGGCCGCGTTGGCGTTGTTGGAGGCGTTGCGCCAGAGCGGTGATTCCTCTTACCTGGAGGCCGCTCGCAGAGTGTTGCAGTGGTCCGGGAAAAACACTTATGACGGACAGGCTCCGGCGGGTTTCAGCGGCGGTTACTACGGGTATTTCCCCAAGCAGATCCAGCAGACCTGGAAGTCCACCGAGCACAACGTCGACCTTGCGGCAGCCTGGTCGGCACTCAACACGGTTGCGCCCGACCCGGGCTCGGCGCACCAGGCGCAGATTGCCCGGCAATTCGTCTCGAGTCAGTGGGATTCGGGGGAAGGGCGCTTTCTGATTGGCACCGGGAAGGATGGTCGAACCTCGGATCGCCAGCGTTCAGGACTGGACGCACAGATCTGGCCCTTGATCGCCTTGAGTGATCCTCCTGCGGACTGGCGGCGCGTCTTCACCTTTATCGATCAGGCGCACCGCTCGGGTGCCGGGTACGGCTTCAACCGCGACCCGGACGGTTTATGGACCGAGGGCACTGCGCAAGCCGCCTCCGTGGCGGGCTTGAGCGGTATGAAGGAAAAGGCGCAGCCGCTGTGGAATGTGTTGCTGGCCCAACAGGCCGGTAATGGCTGGCTGTTTGCAACACCCGCACCGCGTATCAGTACCGGGTTGGCGATCGGCCCGGACTCAACCACCAACGACTTTTTCTATTACCACCTGCCTCACTTGGGCGCTACAGCATGGGCCGCGATCGCTGCTACCGGCATCAACCCCTTTACCGGTTTTCAAGAGGCTGACTGACATGCAGGCACTGGACACGCTGCAACTTGTGCAAATCAATTTCTGGACCGTGGTCGCGGTGATTCTGTTCACCTGCCTGACGCACCGTGATCAATGGATGGCACGTGCCGGTTTCGGAGCCTTGACCGCGCTGTTGTTGATCAATTACGTGGCCTGGCGGATTCGCGACACCTTGCCCGATGGACACGCAGGATTTGCCTCGGTCTGGGCTTACGCGTTCCTGTTTTTCGAAATGCTGGCGATCGGCTACACGTTGTTTTCGATCATCGTCCTGCTCTGTCGCTCGGATCACCACGCCAGTGCCGATGCCGGGGAGCAACGTTTGCGTGCCCAGGGCCACTCGGTGCCGGCGGTGGATGTGTTCATCGCCACCTACAACGAAGGCCTCGAGATCCTGGAAAAAACCATCATCGCCGCCCAAGCGATCGACTACCCCAACGTGACCATCTGGGTGCTCGACGATACCCGCCGCGACTGGTTGCGCGACTACTGCGCCGAGGTCGGTGTGCAATACGCCCGACGTCCCGACAATTCCCACGCCAAGGCCGGTAACCTGAACAACGGCCTGCGTCTGTCGGCGGCCAGCAGTAACGCGCCGTACATACTGGTGCTCGACGCCGACTTCGCCCCGCAGCAGCCGATCCTGATGCGCACCCTGGGATTGTTCGACGATCCCAAGGTCGGCCTGGTGCAGACGCCGCAGTTCTACTACAACCCCGATCCGATTCAGCACAACCTCGGTTCATCCAACTGCTGGGTCGATGAGCAGCGAGTGTTCTTCGACGTCTACCAGCCGGCCAAGGATGGTTGGGATACCGCGTTTTGCGTGGGCACTTCGTTTGTCGTGCGGCGTGATCTGATCACTGAAATGGGTGGCTTTCCGACAGGTTCGGTCTGCGAAGACATCTACACCAGCTGCCGTCTGCAGCAAAAAGGCTACGTCACCCGCTGGTTGAATGAGCGGCTGTCGATCGGCTTGTCCGCCGAGGGGTTGACCGAGTACATCAATCAGCGTGGGCGCTGGTGCCTGGGGACGATCCAGGTCGCGCTGCTCAAAGAGGGCCCCTTGCGCGGTCGTGGCTACTCACTCAATGAACGGCTGCACTTCGTGCATGGCTTGATGCACTGGTTCTCCAAGCCATTCATCCTGATGATGCTGGTGTCGCCGGTGTTGTATTGGTATTTCGGTATTGCCGGGTTCTACGCCCATCCGGCGGATTTCATGGCCTTCGGCATGCCGGCGTTGATTGCATTCTGGGGCTACGGGACATGGGTCACTGACCGGCGTACCTTGCCGATTTTCACCGAGGTCACCCAAATCGTCGCCTCACTGGCGGTGACGGCGACGATCATCAGCGCCATGGTCCGGCCGTTCGGGCGACCCTTCAAGGTCACGGCAAAGGGCCTGGATCGTTCACGCACAACGGTCCACTGGAAGTTGTTCGGGTTCTTTTTTGCGCTGACACTGTTCTCGCAAATAGGCGCTTACATCACCATCAGCAACGCGGCTGCGTTCGACGGAAATATGCTGTTCAACCTGTGCTGGACGGTGGTCGCGCTGATCTACAACCTGGCCACCCTGGTGGCGTGTGTTGACCGGCCGCGCTTGCACGGCGAAGAGCGCTTTCCTTTCGATAAACCCAGTGGATTGCGCTTCGCCGGCAAAACCCTGGCGGGCCAACTGGTGGATATTTCGCTGAGTGGCGCCTCCATTTCCTGTGCCGTTGCGTCATTGATCAAGCCCGGGCTGCGGGGGCAGGTGTGGATCAATAAGCTCGGCTGGCTGGATATCGAGGTCATGCGCCATCACGGCGAGGACCGTTTGGGCTTGAAGTTCATCGACCTTGACGAAACGCTTCGGCGCCGGCTGATCGCGCGGCTGTTCAGTGAGGCGCCGGTCAACGTGGTCGGCAAGGCTGAACCAGGACTGGCTTTCGGCACCTTGTTGCGGCGTTCGTTGCTCGGCGAAAAGCGCACGGCACCGCGTTCGCGGCGGCCGGTCAAGGCGCCGTCCTACAGCTCACTGCCTGGATTACGCCCGATCAGTCTCCGTTCGCGTCAGCAACCACTGCCGCAAATCAGCACCACCCGCTCAGGTCTTTGGGCTTTCCTTCTCACTCCGTTACGAGCCTTGCTCGGCCAACGTTTGTAGGTGCGCCTCATGAACAGACGTTTATCCACCTCATGTTTCATGTCGCTGTTATTGCTCGGCGGTTGTTCTCTGGAACCCAAATACGAGAAACCGGAGGCGCCGATCGATCAGCAATGGCCAGGCAGTTCGGCCAGTGACTGTTGCAGCGCCAAGCAGGCGTTCGACAAGGATTGGCACGGCTTCGTGCTCGATGACCGACTGCGCCAATTGATCGACCTGTCCTTGAAGAACAATCGCAGCCTGCGTCAGTTCGAGGCGGGCGTCGAGGAGGCGAGGGCAGGGTACGCCGGTGCCGAATCCGGGCTGTTTCCCTCCATCGGACTCAACACCTACGCCGGCCGCAGCAAGTTTCCGTCACAGGTCAGGACGCAGGGAGGCGGCGTCAGTTCAGGCAGCACGTCCAACACCTTTCAGGCCAGCGGTGGCTTCACGTCTTACGAGTTGGACCTGTTCGGGCGCATCCGCAGTCAGCGAAACGCCGCCGGCGCGCGCTTCGAGGCGACCGAGGCGGACTATCAAACGGCTCGCCTGGCGTTGATCGGTGAAGTGGCCAGTACCTGGCTTAGCCTCAAGGCCAATCAGAATCTGCTCGACCTCGCACAAAACACCTACAAGTCCCAGGACCACTACGGTGAGTTGTTGCGCAAGAGTTACAACCTGGGCTCCAGTGCTCAAATCGATGTTCACCAGGCGGATGCGCAGACCAATACGGCGGCGGTTCAGATCAACACGTACCGCATGCAGGTGGCGCAGAACATGAATGCGCTGCGGGTGTTGGTCGGGCAGCCGGTGCCGGTTGGGTTGCTGCCTACTGGTGTGCTGGGTGAGCAATTGGCAACCGCCGATGTGCCCGCCGGGTTACCGTCGTCACTGATTGCGCGACGGCCCGACATCATGGCCGCCGAAGCCTTGTTGCGAGCCACCAATGCGGACATCGGCGCAGCCCGCAGCGCGTACTTCCCGACCTTTTCGCTGACGTCGGCGGTGGGCGGCCTGACCGGTGACTTTTCGCGATTGTTGAGTGCGCCGGCCGAGTTCTGGTCGGTGGCTCTGGCGGGGTCGTTGACCCTGATCGACGGCGGTGCGCGAAAGGCGCAGGTGGACGCCAGCCATGCGCGGTTCAACGGGCAGACGGCGGCGTATGAAGCCACGGTGCAGAACGCTTTCCGCGAAGCCGCCAATGCCCTCAACGCCCGCCAGGAGATGCTGACTCAGGTCGACTATCAGAAGCGTCTGGTGGCGGATTATCAAGCAGCCTACCGACAATCCCGATTGCGTTTCGAGGCAGGGATGGACAGCTACTTTTCGACGATGGACGCGCAGCGTTCGTTATTCGACGCGCAGCAGAAGTTGACGCAAATGGAGCTGGCGCGGGAGATCAATCAGGTGGACTTGTACAAGGCGTTGGGCGGGGGGTGGAGTCAGTCGGTGAAAATGGCGAATCGATGATGTGGGGTGTTTGCGCTGGCCTCATCGCGAGCAAGCTCGCTCCCACATTGGAATTGCGGTGTGATCACGATTGTGTGAACACCGCTGAACCTGTGGGAGCGAGCCTGCTCGCGAAGGCGATTTAGCGGGCGCCGCCGACTACAGCCGCCTGCGCCGTACGCAACTCATGCCGGTTGCCACGGAACAGCACCAGCGTTGCGATCAGGCCAAGCACTGCCGCGCCGCTCAGCCAGATACCCGGTGCTGCCTTGTTGTCCAGCACGTGGATCAGGTAAGTACAGGCCGCCGGGGTGAAGCCGCCAAAGGTCGCGGTCGCCAGGCTGTAAGCCAGGGAGAAACCGGTGGTGCGGACTTCAATCGGCATGATTTCGGTCAGGGCCACCACCATGGCGCCGTTGTAAGAGCCGTAGAGGAACGACAACCACAACTCGACGATCAGCAAATGACTGAAGCTCGGGTTGGCGACCAGCCAGGACAGCGCCGGGTAAGCCGTCAGGATCGCCAGAATGGTCGCCGCCAGCAGCAGCGGTTTACGCCCGATCTTGTCGGACAGTGCACCCATTACCGGCAACCAGAAGAAGTTCGACAGACCAATGCACACCGTCACCAGCAACGCATCGAAGTCCGACAGGTGCAGTTCGGCTTTACCGAACGTCGGGGTGTAGGCGGTGATCAGGTAGAACGACACGGTGGTCATGACCACCAGCGCCATGCCGGCCAGTACGATGCCGAAGTTCTGACTGATCGAGCGGACGATGTCTCTCAAGCTTGGGCGATGTTTACGCGCCTGGAATTCCGGGGTTTCTTCGAGCGAGCGACGAATAATGAAAATCGCCGGAACGATCATGCAGCCGACCAGGAACGGCACGCGCCAGCCCCAATCACCCATCTGCTCGGGGCTCAGCCAGTGGTTGAGGCCCACACCCAGCAAACCGGCAAACACCACGGCGGCTTGTTGGCTCGCGGACTGCCAACTGACAAAAAAGCCCTTACGGCCTGGGGTCGCGATCTCGGCCAGGTAAACCGACACACCGCCCAGTTCCACGCCCGCGGAGAAGCCTTGCAGCAAGCGGCCAAACAGTACGATCAGCGGCGCAGCGACGCCAAGGGTCGCATAACCCGGCACGCAGGCAATCAACACGGTCCCGGCCGCCATCAGCGCGAGGGTAATGATCAGGCCTTGGCGACGACCGTGGCGGTCAATGTAGGCGCCGAGAAAGATTGCACCCAGCGGGCGCATCAGGAAGCCGGCACCGAAGGTGGCCAGTGACAACATCAGGGAAGCGAAAGCGCTGTCGGCAGGGAAGAAGGTTTTGGCGATGGCCGTGGCATAGAAGCCGTAGACCATGAAGTCGAACATCTCTAGGAAGTTACCGCTGACAACGCGAAATATCGCTTTGCCTTTGCCCGTAGTCGAGGCCATTTGATCTTACTCACTTTGGCTGTCTTGTTAGAAATCCCTGGTCTTGAAACATCCTCACTGACGGGTCTGGTCTGTGCCGGTGCCTCGAACAGTTTTGTAACGATATGTGTAACAAGAACGGTAGGCAACCAATAGTTAGCGTGCTGCTTAAACGTTATAGCCATTAGCCAGTTCGTGCATATGTCGCATAATGACGTTCCTTGGCGTTCTGTCAGGGAATTCTTTGGGGGATGTGCGCGTTGTTGAATCGGCGATTGGGCGTTTTCGTGGTGCTTGTCGGCGCCTTGTCAGGCTGTGGTAGCGGCGATTCCATGGAAAGCTTTGGTGGCCCGACCATGGGCAGCACGTATTCGATCAAATACATCCGCCATCCGGGGACTCCCGGGCCGGTCGAGGTGCAGAAACAGGTCGAGTCGATTCTGGCCGAGATCGACCGGCAGCTGTCGACCTACCGCAGTGATTCCGACATCGAGCGATTCAATGGTTTACCGGCCAATAGCTGTCAGCCAATGCCGGCGCCGGTCTTGCAGTTGGTCAAGGTAGGCGAGCAACTGTCAGAGACGAGCGACGGTTCCTACGACCTGACGGTGGAGCCGCTGCTGAACCTTTGGGGGTTCGGCCCACAATCGCGCGATGAAAAAGTCCCAAGCACCGAAGCCTTGGCTTTGGCCCGACAACGCGTTGGCTATGCGCATTTGCGGATTGAAGGCGATCAGTTATGCAAGAACGCGCCGGTCGAGGTTGACTTCGGCAGCATTGGCGCCGGGTATGCCATCGACAGGATCGCTGCGAAGTTGCAGGAAATGGGTATCGACAGCTTCATCGCCGATGCCACCGGGGAACTCAAGGCTGTCGGCAAGAAACTCGACGGCTCGCCCTGGAAGATTGCGCTGGAGGAACCGCGCGATGACCTGCAGGTTGTCGAGCGGGTGATCACGCTGGACGGTAACGGCGTTTCGACCTCAGGCGACTATCGAAATTATTTCATGCAGGATGGCCGGCGCTATTCCCACACCTTCGATGCCCGAACCGGCGCACCGATCACCCATACACTGGCGTCCGTCACGGTGATTCATCCTTCGACGCTGATGGCCGATGGCTTATCGACGCTGTTGCTGATTCTCGGCCCCGAGCGAGGTTGGGACTACGCCGAAAAGCATGACATCGGTGCATTTTTTGTGATTCGAACCGATACCGGCTTTGTCACGCGAACCAGTCAGGCTTTTGATCGCCTGAGCGCCGAAAAAGCCGAGTAAATACGGTGTGATGGACACTCCTTGTTGGCGTTGTAGTGCAGGCAAAACTAGCCTACGACGCGACCAAGGGTTAATGTGCGCGGCGTTGACGCTTCTATAGACTGTGTCCGGGTTCTCGACTGACCCCAAATTGTTCCTTCATGCCACAAGGCCGGCATGATTTAGCCGCAGGTGCCAACGGGGTGCCGCGGCCTGTTCTGAGGAGTACGCATGGCTGTCTACAACTACGACGTGGTGGTGTTGGGTTCCGGCCCGGCGGGAGAAGGCGCGGCAATGAACGCCGCCAAAGCAGGGCGCAAAGTGGCGATGGTCGATAGTCGTCGCCAGGTCGGCGGCAACTGCACCCACCTTGGCACTATCCCGTCCAAGGCCTTGCGTCACTCGGTCCGGCAGATCATGCAGTTCAACACCAACCCGATGTTCCGGGCCATTGGTGAACCGCGCTGGTTCTCGTTTCCGGACGTACTGAAAAGCGCAGAAAAAGTCATTGCCAAACAAGTCGCCTCGCGCACCGGTTACTACGCGCGCAATCGGGTCGACGTGTTCTTCGGCACCGGCAGCTTCGCTGACGAGCAGACCATCGAAGTGGTCTGCGCCAACGGCGTGGTCGAAAAACTGGTAGCCAAGCACATCATCATCGCCACCGGCTCGCGTCCGTATCGCCCGGCCGACATCGATTTCCATCACCCGCGTATCTACGATAGCGACACCATCCTCAGTCTCGGCCACACCCCGCGCAAACTCATCGTTTACGGCGCCGGCGTGATTGGTTGCGAATACGCCTCGATCTTCAGTGGTCTGGGCGTGCTGGTCGAGCTGGTGGATAACCGCGGTCAGTTGCTGAGCTTCCTCGACTCGGAAATCTCCCAGGCGTTGAGCTACCACTTCAGCAACAACAACATCACCGTGCGCCACAACGAAGATTACGATCGCGTTGAAGGCGTGGACAACGGGGTGATCCTGCATCTCAAGTCCGGCAAGAAGATCAAGGCCGACGCCTTGCTCTGGTGCAACGGCCGTACCGGTAATACCGACGCGCTGGGCCTGGAAAATATCGGCGTGAAGGTCAACAGCCGTGGCCAGATCGAAGTTGACCAGAACTATCGCACCTGCATCCAGAACATCTACGGTGCAGGCGACGTGATTGGTTGGCCGAGCCTGGCCAGTGCTGCCCACGACCAAGGGCGTTCGGCCGCTGGCAGCATTGTCGACAATGGCAGCTGGCGCTTCGTCAACGACGTACCGACCGGGATCTACACCATTCCGGAGATCAGCTCGATCGGCAAGAACGAGCAAGAGCTGACCCAGGCCAAAGTGCCGTACGAAGTCGGCAAGGCGTTCTTCAAGGGCATGGCGCGTGCGCAGATCGCCGGCGAGCCGCAAGGCATGCTGAAGATCCTGTTCCACCGCGACACACTGCAAGTGCTCGGCGTGCACTGCTTCGGTTACCAGGCGTCGGAGATCGTTCACATCGGCCAGGCGATCATGAACCAGCCGGGCGAACACAACACGCTGAAGTACTTCGTCAACACCACGTTCAACTACCCGACCATGGCCGAAGCCTATCGGGTAGCGGCCTACGACGGCCTCAACCGGCTTTTTTGAGCGGCTCCGGCCGGTGGCCTGAGCCGGCCGGGGAGACCGATTTCAGCAATTCTCGAGCGTGGCGCTGGCCAAACCGGGAAAGTCTGTAATCAGGCTGTCAACGCCGAAATCAGCGAGCCTGCGCATCAGCGCAGGTTCGTTGACTGTCCACACCGACACATGCAGACCTTGTCGCTGCGCCTTCTGCAGGCGTTCCGGCGTACACAGGGTCCAGTTCAGCGCAAGAATCTCACAGCCATAACTTTGCGCGACCTTCAGCGGGTCGAGCCAGGCATATTCGGCGACCAGTCCACGCGACACATCCGGAACCAGATCGACTGCGGCCTTCAGCACTTCGCGTGAGCTCGAGGTGATGGTGACCTTGTCCAGCAGGCCGAACCGTTGCGCCATTTCGCGGATGGCCAGCACTGTCGTCGCCGCGCGGGTGCGTGAAGCGCTCTTGACCTCCAGCTGCCAGTGCTCGAAATCGCATTGTTCGAACAACTCTTCCAGCGTAGGAATCGGGCAGGGCTTGATCCAGCCCGGGCCGCCCTTGCGTGCGTCATAGGTCACAAGCTCCGCCGCCGTATGCTCGACCACCTTGCCGCGACGCTCGGTGGTGCGCTTGAGCGTCGGATCGTGAATGACCATCAACTCGCCGTCCATGGACAGGTGCAGGTCCAGTTCGCAGCGGCGTACGCCGTGCTTGAGGCATTCCTGGAAACTGCTCAGGGTGTTTTCCGGTGCTTCGCCTTTGGCGCCGCGGTGGCCGTAGATTAGGGTCACGGGTCTTCCTTAATTAATTGCCTGATTCGTTTTGCTCGCGTGCCAGGCGTCGCTCATGCGCCTGTCTCTGCAAGATATAGCGGGCCAGCAACTGTCGTTGCGCATCGGTCAGGGCTTCGAACTCGGTGCCGATCGCAAAGGTGCCGAAGCTTTCCGGTTCGCAGTGAGTGACCTTGGCCCGCAACAGCAGGCCCAGCGCTTGCGGCATCAACAACAGCTTGATCGCCACATGGCTGCCGGTTGGGTAGGCGAGATGGTGCTCGAACTCGATGCCGCCTTCCGACAGCACCACGGGCTGCGGCTCACCGAATTTACCGAGCACGGTTTGTGCTACGACCTGGCTCAGCAGGTCGATGCGCTTGTTCATGACCTTCAGATAGTTGGCGGTGTTTCGATCCCGCTCACTGATCTGGCGCAGCAAGTGCTGCGACTCGAATTCGCTCAGGTGCAGTTCGCTGAGCAGGCTGAACAGCGGGGAAGCATCCTGCAACACTTCCTGGCCTGCCGCTTCGGGGGCAGACAGGGGCCGAATTTCCAGTGCGATCGTGTCCTCGATACGGTAGTATTCGCGGCGATCTTCTTCATCTAATGTCGACATGGCGAACCCATGGTAGCGGCGGTGGTCTGAGTGTAAAGCTGGTTATCGACCCCCGCCACAAGGACGTTCCTTTTCCCTCCGAACAAGCCCCGACATGTTCAGACCTCTCTTCGTATTTATCGGCACGCGTTATACCCGTGCAAAGCGTCGCAATCATTTTGTGTCGTTCATTTCCCTGACCTCGATGATCGGACTCGCCCTTGGCGTGGTCGTGATGATCGTGGTGCTATCAGTCATGAACGGCTTCGATCATGAGATGCGCACCCGCGTGCTGGGCATGGTGCCCCACGCGACCATCGAGTCTGGTGAACCCATCAGCGACTGGCAAAGCCTGGCCGCCAAGGTCCAGCAAAACCCGCAAGTGGTGGCGGTTGCGCCGTTCACCCAGATGCAGGGTTTGCTGACCAACAACGGCCAGGTGCAGAAAGTCCTGCTCAATGCCGTCGACCCGGATCAGGAACACAAAGTCTCGATCATCGACAACTTTATGACGCAGGGCAAACTCGACGACCTGTCGCCGGGCAGCTTCGGCATCGTGATCGGTGACAAGGCCGCGACCAAGCTTGGCGTGGGTCTCGGCGACAAGCTGACCTTCGTTGCCCCGGAAGTCACCGTGACTCCGGCCGGGATGTTCCCGCGGATGAAGCGCTTCACCGTGGTTGGCATATTCCATGTCGGCGCCGGTGAGCTGGACGGCTACCTGGGGCTGACCAATCTGGATGACCTGGCGCGCCTGCATCGCTGGAAGCCGGATCAGGTCCAGGGCTTGCGGTTGAAGTTCGACGATTTGTTCCAGGCGCCTCGCACTGCATGGAACATCGCCCAGAACCTGGGTGGAGACCATTACTACGCCCGTGACTGGACCCGCACCCACGGCAACCTGTATCAGGCGATCCGTATGGAAAAAGCCATGATCGGCCTGCTGTTGCTGCTGATCGTTGCGGTGGCTGCGTTCAACATCATTTCGACGCTGGTGATGGTGGTGAACGACAAGAAGGGCGACATCGCGATCCTGCGGACCCTCGGTTCCACGCCGGGCCAGATCATGGCGATCTTCATGGTCCAGGGCACGGTGATCGGTGTGGTCGGCACGGCGATCGGTGCGGTGGTCGGGATGTTCGCCGCACTGAATGTCAGCGCCGCGATTTCCGCCCTCGAAGGCCTGATCGGGCACAAATTCCTTAACGCCGACGTGTACTTCATCGACTACTTGCCGTCGCAACTGATGGCCGAAGACGTGTTGATGGTCTGCGGCGCGGCGTTGGTCCTGAGTTTCCTCGCCACCCTGTATCCAGCCTGGCGTGCTGCGCGCACCCAGCCTGCGGAGGCGCTACGTTATGAGTGATTTGGGTATGAGTACTAAAGCAGTCTTGAGTTGCCGCGACCTGGGTAAATCCTACGAGGAAGGCCCGGAGTCGGTGGTGGTGTTGTCCGGTTTGCAGCTGGAGCTGCATCCGGGTGAGCGCGTGGCGATTGTCGGTACCTCCGGTTCCGGCAAGAGTACCTTGCTCAATCTGCTCGGCGGCCTCGATACGCCGACCAAAGGCAGTGTCTGGCTGGCCGGTGAAGAGCTGTCGGCGCTCAACGAAAAGGCCCGTGGCCTGCTGCGTAACCGCTCGCTGGGCTTCGTTTACCAGTTCCACCACTTGCTGCCCGAGTTCACCGCGCTGGAAAACGTCTGCATGCCGCTGTTGATCGGCCGCACCGCGATCCCGGAAGCCCGTCAGCGCGCCACGGCCTTGCTGGAGCGGGTAGGGCTGGGCCATCGTCTGGAGCACAAACCGGCCGAACTGTCCGGTGGTGAACGTCAGCGCGTGGCCATCGCCCGCGCACTGGTGAACAAGCCAGGGCTGGTGATGCTCGATGAGCCGACCGGTAACCTCGACTCCCATACCGCCCAGGGCATTCAGGACTTGATGCTGGAACTCAGCACCTCGATGCGCACCGCGTTCCTGGTGGTGACTCACGACATGAACCTGGCCCGCCAGATGGATCGCGTCCTGCACTTGCAGGAAGGTCGTCTGACTCCTATCTGATTGGCCGAAACCCGGCACGACTGCAAAGCGTGTCGGGTCTTTTATTTTTATACGGTGCCCCAGCGAATGTTCAGACCGTTATCGATCTTTATCGGCACGCGCTATACCCGCGCCAAGCGCCGCAATCGCTTTGTTTCGTTTATCTCGATGACCTCGATGATCGGCCTCGCCCTGGGCGTGCTGGCGATGATCGTGGTGCTGTCGGTGATGAACGGCTTCCAGCGCGAAATGAGCTCGCGCATCCTCGGCATGGTGCCCCACGCGACCATCGTTGGCGTCAAGCCGATCGACGATTGGCAGCCTGTCGCGGCCGCTGCCATGAAAAACCCTGAAGTGACGGCCGCGGTGCCGTTCACCGAGATGGAAGGCATGCTGTCCTACAAGGGTTCGATGCAGCCGATCCAGATCAGCGGCGTTGATCCGGCACAGGAAGGCAAAGTCTCCATCGTCGCCCAGCACATCGTGCAGGGCCGTCTGGACGACTTGAAGCCGGGCGAGTTCGGGGTGGTGGTCGGTGAAATCACCGCACGGCGCTTTCGCTTGAACGTCGGCGACAAAATCACCCTGATCGTGCCGGAAGTCAGCACTGCGCCGGGTGGCATCACGCCGCGCATGCAGCGGCTGAACGTGGTTGGCATGTTCAAGGTCGGTGCCGAACTCGACGGCTCGATGGCGCTGATTCATGTCGCTGATGCGGCGCAAATGCAGCATTGGGAACCGAATCAGGTGCAAAGCGTGCGCCTGGCGGTGAAAGACCTGTACGCCGCCCCCAAGGTCTCGTCAGATATTGCTGGCGGCCTGGGCGCCGACTTCAAGGCCGATGACTGGACCCACACTCAAGGCAGTCTGTTCAGCGCCATGAAAATGGAAAAAACCATGATCGGCCTGTTGCTGCTGATGATTGTGGCGGTCGCTGCGTTCAACATCATCGCCACCCTGATCATGGTGGTGAACGACAAGGGCGCGGACATCGCGATCCTGCGGACTATCGGCGCTACGCCTCGGCAGATCATGGCGATTTTCATGGTTCAGGGCACGGTGATCGGTGTCGTCGGCACGCTGATTGGCGGCGTCCTCGGGGTGATCGCGGCGCTGAACGTGAGTGAGCTGGTGGGTTGGCTGGAGCGTGTGACGGGTCAGCATATCTTCAGTTCCGACGTGTACTTCGTCAGCAACTTGCCATCGGAACTGCAGGGCGGTGACGTGCTGCTGATCTGCTCGGCGGGCTTCATCATGAGCTTCCTGGCCACGGTATACCCGGCCTGGCGCGCAGCGAAGATCGAGCCGGCGACCGCGTTGCGCTATTCGTAAGTCCAGACACCGCATCTGATCGTTCCCATGCGTGGGAACGATCAGGTTCGGGGCAACTCCATCAAAAACCGTGTCCACCCCTGGCCTGATTCGCAACGAATCGTCCCGCCATGGGCGCGGATGATCGACTGAGTGATCGCCAATCCCAATCCTGCATGCTCGCTACTGCCTTCATGGCGCGCCGGGTCTACGCGGTAGAACCGGTCAAACAAAAGTGGCAACAGCTCTTCAGAAATCCCGTTGCCGCTGTTTGCAACAATCAGGCTCAACCCCTTCGGCTCATCGACAATCTGCACCTGGATCTCGCCGTTTGGTGGGGTGAAACGCAGCGCGTTGTCCAGCAGATTGGAGAGAGCTCGGCGCAGCATGCTGCGGTCGCCACTGAGGTTGGCGTCGCCGAGACGGGTCAGCTTGACCCGTTCGTCCTCGGCCAGCGGTGCGTAAAACTCCAGCAACAGATCCACTTCCTCGGCCAGTTGCAGCGGTTCGCGTTTTGGCGTCAGTAAGCCGTGATCGGCCTTGGCCAGATAAAGCATGTCGTTGACCAGTTGCGCCATCCATTGCAGCTCTTCGAGGTTGCTGTGCAGCGCCTCGCGGTAATCTTCCAGGTCGCGTGGGCGGGTGAGGGTGACCTGAGTGTGGGTCAGCAGGTTCGACAACGGCGTGCGCAGTTCGTGGGCGATGTCGGCGGAGAAGGCCGAAAGCCGCTGAAACGAGTCGTCGAGACGGCCGAGCATGGCATTAAAGGTGTGGGCCAGTTCAGCGAGCTCGGTGGGCATTTGATCTTCGGGCAGGCGCTGGGTCAGCGAGCTGGCGGACACCCCGGCGGCCACTTCACTCATGCGCCGCAACGGCCGTAAACCACTGCGCGCCGCCCACGCACCGAGTAGCGCGGTGGCCAGCGCCGACAGACCGACGGTTAGCCAGATCAAATGCTGCATGCGCTGCAAAAAGTGCTGATGGTGAGTGATGTCGAGCATCAGAATCAGCTGCGCGGAATCGGTCTTGCCCGGCTCCAGCGCGGCGCTGTAGACCCGATACGCCGTGTCGGCGCTGTGCAAGCTGTGAAGACCGGAGCGGGTTGGCAAGTCGTCGGGGAGATTCGCGGCACTGTCGAACCAAACGTGACCATCGGCGCCGCGCACCCGCAATGCCAGGTCTGGCTGATGGCTCATTTCATCCTGCAGTCCGGCTTTTCGTTCGGCGAATAACCGCGGGTCGTCGGCGCCTGCCAGGACACTGCGCAGAGCGATCAGCTTGCCGTCGAGCAATTGCTGGTCGAGTTCAATGAAGTGCGTCTCGCTGGCGCGGCTGAACAGCACACCAGCGAACAATGAAACCACCGCCGTACAGGCGGCAAACAACAGTGCCAGACGGCCGCTCAGGGACAGGCGGCGCATCAGGCGGGACGCTCTTCAAGCACATAACCCATGCCGCGAACGGTATGAATCAACTTGTTCGGGAAGTCGTCGTCGATTTTCAGGCGTAGCCGGCGGATCGCCACTTCAATGACATTGGTATCACTGTCGAAATTCATGTCCCAGACCTGCGAGGCGATCAGCGATTTGGGCAGCACTTCGCCCTGGCGGCGCAGGAGCAGTTCCAGCAGGGCGAATTCCTTGGCGGTCAGGTCGATGCGCTGGCTGCTGCGCTCGACCCGCCGGCGAATCAGGTCCAGCCGTAAATCGGCCAGTTGCAGACTGGTTTCCTGCGGCGTGGCGCTGCCGCGACGTAACAGGCTGCGCACGCGGGCCAGAAACTCGGAAAAGGCGAAAGGCTTGACCAGGTAATCGTCGGCGCCCAGTTCCAGGCCATGAACCCGGTCTTCAACGGCATCGCGGGCGGTTAGAAACAGCACCGGGATGTCCAGGCCGGCGCTACGTACCGCTTGCAGAATCTGCCAGCCGTCACGGCCGGGGAGCATCACGTCGAGAATCAGCAAGGCGTAATCGCCGGTCAGCGCCAGATGCTGGCCGGTGTTGCCGTCGGCCACCAGTTCGACGTTGAAACCGGCTTCGCTCAGGCCTTGGCGCAAGTAGTGGCCGGTTTTCGGTTGGTCTTCGACGATCAGCAATTTCATGGGCAGCTCGAGGTCAATGGAACAGGTGCGTTATACCGTGGCAGGTGCTCATGCAGCGCAACCTTACAAAGTTGTAATCTGGCCGTCAGCTGGCTGGCAGCGGCACAACGGTAGAGTTTCCCACAGGCTGAACCTTATCTTGTTGGAGTGTGATCATGTTTTTGCGTCATCGATTGGTATTGGCAGGCTGTTTGTTGGCGTTGAGCTTTACCGTGTGGGCGTCGCCGGCACAGACCTACGACTTCGGCACACCGGCCCCGGCGGCGAAGGCTACGCGCAGCGTCGAAATCGTCATGAGCGATATGTCGTTCACGCCCAAGACGCTGGACATCAAAGCCGGTGAGACGGTGCGTTTTGTACTGATCAATAAAGGCCAGTTGCTGCACGAGTTCAACCTGGGCGATGCGGCGATGCATGCTGCGCATCAACAGGAAATGTTGAAAATGCAGCAGAGCGGCATGCTTACCCCGACCGCGATGAAAAACGCTTCCATGGACCACGGCTCAATGCCGGGTATGGATCACGGCGCAAGCATGCAGCACAACGATCCGAACAGTGTGTTGGTGGAACCGGGCAAAACCGCCGAGCTGACCTGGACTTTCAAGAAGGCCGGCAGTCTGGAATTCGCCTGCAATATTCCCGGCCACTATCAGGCGGGTATGGTCGGCAAATTGACTGTCAGTCAGTAAGCACTCAAAGGCGGGAGCAAAGGCTGTTAGAATCCGCTGATTCTTCAGTCAGGTTTCCGCCATGCATCCCGCAGCCGAACATTCGCCGCTGGGCAAGTCCAGCGAATACATCGCCACGTACACGCCGTCCTTGCTGTTCCCGATCCCGCGCACTGCGAAATGGGCCGAGCTGGGCCTGACGGCTGAAACCCTGCCGTACAAGGGCGTGGATTTCTGGAACTGCTTTGAACTGTCCTGGCTGCTGCCATCGGGCAAGCCGGTGGTGGCCATCGGCGAATTCAGCATCCCGGCGGACTCGCCGAACATCATCGAATCCAAATCGTTCAAGCTGTACCTGAATTCGCTGAACCAGACGCCATTCGCCAGTACCCAAAGTCTTGAAGCCACGCTGGTGAGCGATTTGTCGGCGGCCGCGGGCAAAACGGTGGGCGTGCGTATTCGCAGTTTGAGCGAAGTCGAGGCTGAAGGCGTTGTAGCGCTGCCGGGCGTGTGCATCGATGATCTGGATATCAGCGTCAGCAACTACGAGCATCCGCGCCCGGAACTGCTGCGTTGCGATGATTCGCGTACCGTTGAAGAGAGCTTGCACAGCCATCTGCTGAAATCCAATTGCCCGGTCACCAGCCAGCCGGACTGGGGCAGTGTCGCGGTCGAGTACCGTGGCGCGGCGCTGGATCACGCGAGCCTGCTGGCCTATCTGGTGAGCTTCCGCCAGCATTCGGACTTCCACGAGCAGTGCGTAGAACGGATCTTCCTCGACCTGCAACGCTTGCTGAAACCGGAAAAACTGACCGTGTATGCGCGTTATGTGCGTCGCGGCGGGCTGGACATCAACCCGTATCGCAGCACTGAAGAAGTGCAATTGCCGAACCACCGTTTGGTGCGTCAGTAAGAAGAAGATCAAAAGATCGCAGCCATCCAATCACTCAACTGCCAAAAACTAAAAAGCCCCGCTATCGCTAGCGGGGCTTTTTTGCATTTGAGGGGTCAGATCCCGATGTTGCCCAGGGTCTGCACGATGTTGCGCAAGGTCGCGGCCAGCGCTGGGTGTTCCACTTCAAAGCGCTCTACGGCCAGGTTCACACCATCGGCCAGGCTCGTGTCCTGAGTCGCAGTTTCCAGTTTTATCTCAGCCTCAATCTGCTCCATCAACTTATGCAGATCATCGCGCTCGGCTTCGGAGAGCGGTGGGTTCTGCTCCAGTTGCTCGCGCAGGGCGTTGAGCTGTTCTTGCAGTTCGCGGGCAGGCATGGCGTTCTTCCTTTTATCGATAGGCACTGGCATAGACCGCAGCGATGGGCCAAAGGTCTGCATCTGGCCTTTAGATTAATCCACTGGCGAGCGAAGTGCATGATCTTGATCAAGAACGGCCGATCAGGGCTTTTCACCCTTGTGTCGGCGCAGGCCGATGTCTGACAGGCAGGTGTCGAGTTCACCCAGATGATCGATCACCGAGTGCACGCCAAGGCCGAACAATTGCACGGTCGCCTTGCCGCGCTTGAGTTCGCGTTCCTGCTGACTCAAGGCTTGCCACTCACTGGGCGTCATCCCGCAGAGCGAGCCACAGGATGCCAGGCCGATGGTCCAGAGCCCGGCGTTGAGGCCTGATTGCAGCAAGCGCGGTTCGCCGCTGACCAGCACGCAACCGTCCAGGCGATCGATGTTCAGCGCCATCAGTGCTTGCCAGCACGCATCGGGGGATGGCCATTGTCCCTTGTTCAGCGTGTGCGGGCTGGCGGTGATCCAGTCCGGCAGCGAAGTGGCCAACGCGAGGCTTTGCGCGTGCGGCAACTCGTCGAGCCAGGCACACGGAGTGCCTTGAAGTTGCAGGCGGTTCAGCGCTTCCAGGGCGCCCGGTGTCAGGTGCGCTCGTTCAACGATGTCGTTATTGTTCTGGCGGCTGCGGGCGCCGAAATCCACCAGACAGCCGCTGAGACCGAAGAGCACGGCAGTCGGGTTGGGAATGCTCTGGGGGAGGGCTTGGGCGTGGGGCATTTCAACGTCCCTGAAATAATCCCGGAGATTAGGGATGCCCCATGACAGTTGAGTGACATCGGGATGAAGCGGTCGCACCAAGGCCGGTTCGCCGTAGGGTGTTTCCTGAGTGGCTGCCTAAAAATGCTTATCCGTCTTATACTAGCGCGCTTATCGCCCGGGTATTGAGGCCCGCGCCAGTACGGTCCAAGGAGTTTTTTGCTATGCGCTGGAGCAATCGTCTAGCTCGACTATGTATGTGTGCCAGCGTGTTGCTGGTTCCGTTCGCTGTCCAGGCGGCGTCGGAAGATGACCCTTGGGAAAGCGTTAACCGGCCGATCTACAAGTTCAACGATGTACTGGACACCTACGCCTTGAAGCCGATTGCGCAGGGCTATCAGTTCATTACGCCGACGTTTCTCTCGGACGGCATTCACAACATGTTCCGCAACATCGGTGACGTCGGCAACCTGGCCAACGACATCCTGCAGGCCAAGCCGCGCGCCGCTGGCGTCGATACGGCTCGCGTGCTGATGAACACCACCATCGGCGTGGCCGGGTTCTTCGATGTGGGCACCAAAATGGGCCTGCAACGCAACGACGAAGACTTTGGCCAGACCCTTGGCCACTGGGGCGTGCCTAGCGGTCCTTACGTGATGCTGCCGTTCTTCGGCCCGAGCACGGTGCGTGATGCGCCGTCCATATACGTCGATAGCTACGCCAAACCCTACCGCTACATGAACGACATTCCGGCGCGCAACATGGCGCTTGGCATGAGCGTGATCGACACCCGTGCCAGCCTGTTGTCGAGCGAGAAGCTGATCACCGGCGACAAATACATCTTCATTCGCAACGCTTATCTGCAGAACCGCGAATTCAAGGTCAAAGACGGCAAGGTGGAAGACGATTTTTAAATCGTCACCCGCGCAACAACAAGAAGGCGGCCATTTGGCCGCCTTCTTTGTTTGAGTTCGTGCTCAATTCATTTTCAGGATTGTAAGCCCAAGTTTCTGGCCGCCAGCGTCCTGTTGAGTCACCCAGACCACTTCGGTCTCGGCTTCCAGGCCCTTGAGCGCCGCGTGCTCGGAATCGATGCGGACGTTCAGCGTGTCGCCCACCTGGAACGATCGGGCAGCCCGAACCTGCATGCCGCTGCTGGAAAGGTCGATGCAGACGGCTGGAATCAAATCGCCGGCGTGAATCAATGTGACATCCGCATCGACCCGCATGCGGATGTAATCGCGCTTTTCACTGTAGTCACGATCGGTTTGGCTCATGGGCTCGATCCTTCCATTGTGTTGCGGTTTTGACTGTTCTTATAACTCCCGGTGATTTGCGATGTAAAGACGCCTGATGACCATCGGCGTGAGCTTGAAACGCCTCGCGGATGGGAGTACCGTCTGCGCCTTAGAAGGGCACCTCTGATGAACACGCTTGTAGGGCAAATGCTCGAAAGCGGTGCGACAGAGAGGCTAGAAAGCGAATCCAGTAGTGTGTGCCGGGCCGAATGCCCTGCCAGCTACGCCAACCTAATTCTGGCGCCGTTTGCCCACATGCAAAAAACCAGTGCCACGCTGCTGATAATCGATGACGACGAAGTAGTACGCGCGAGTCTCGCGGCCTATTTGGAAGACAGTGGGTTCAGCGTCCTTCAGGCCAGTAATGGCCAGCAGGGGCTTCAGGTATTCAAGAAAAACCAACCCGACCTGGTGATCTGCGATCTGCGCATGCCGCAGATGGGCGGGCTCGAACTCATTCGTCAAATCACTGACCTTTCGCCGCAAACGCCGGTGATCGTGGTGTCGGGTGCCGGCGTGATGAACGACGCCGTCGAGGCCTTGCGCCTGGGCGCCGCGGACTACCTGATCAAACCGCTGGAAGATCTGGCCGTGCTCGAGCACTCCGTGCGCCGGGCCCTGGATCGTGCGCGTCTGCTGCTGGAAAACCAGCGCTATCGGGTAAAACTCGAAACCGCCAACCGCGAGCTCGAAGCCAGCCTGAACCTGTTGCAGGAAGACCAGAACGCCGGACGTCAGGTGCAGATGAACATGCTGCCGGTCAGTCCCTGGACGATCGACGAGTTCAAGTTCGCGCACCAGATCATCCCGTCGCTGTACCTGTCGGGAGACTTCGTTGACTACTTTCGGGTCGACGAGCGTCGGGTAGCCTTCTACCTGGCGGACGTTTCAGGGCATGGCGCTTCATCGGCATTCGTGACCGTGCTGCTGAAATTCATGACCACGCGCTTGCTGTTCGAATCCAAGCGCAACGGCACCTTGCCGGAATTCACCCCTTCAGAGGTCCTTGGTCATATCAACCGAGGCCTGATCAGCTGTAAGCTGGGCAAACATGTCACGATGGTCGGTGGAGTCATCGACGAGGAGACGGGTTTGTTGACCTATAGCATCGGCGGACACCTGCCGTTGCCAGTGTTGTACACGCCAGACAGTGTGGGTTATCTCGAAGGGCGCGGCTTGCCGGTGGGCTTGTTCAATGAAGCCACCTACGAAGACCACGTTATCGAGCTGCCGCCGGTATTCAGCCTGACGCTGATGTCCGATGGCATTCTGGACCTTTTGCCAGAACCTACACTCAAAGAGAAAGAGGCTGCCTTACCTGAACGGGTAAGAACGGCGGGCGGCAGCCTGGATGGCTTGCGGCAGGTTTTTGGATTGGCCACGCTAGGGGAGATGCCGGATGATATCGCCCTGTTGGTGTTGAGCAGGAATCTTTAATGAGTACCGGTAGAATCCAGTTCGCCGAGCAGGACGGCACCTTCGTCCTGAAGTTCGTCGGTGAAGTTCGCCTGACCCTGTGTTCGGCGTTGGATGCGACTATTGAGCGGATCTTCAGTGCGTTGAATTTCAACGCGATCGTGATTGATCTGACCGAAACCAGCAGTATCGACAGCACCACCTTGGGCCTGCTGGCCAAGCTGTCGATCATGTCGCGGCAAAAGGTCGGCCTGTTGCCGACCGTCGTCACCACCCACGAAGACATCACGCGGTTGCTGGAGTCCATGGGCTTCGAGCAGGTGTTCAACATTGTTGACCGGCCAATTCCGTGCCCGGAATGCCTGACCGACCTGCCTGATCAGGATCAGTCCGAAGAAGTGGTGCGGATCAAGGTGCTGGAAGCGCACAAGATCCTCATGGGCCTGAACGACTCCAACCGCGAAGCATTCCATGACTTGGTGAACGCGCTAGAGCGTCACTGATTTCATAAAGCGTCAGCGCACAAAAAAGGGCGAACCTGTGAGGGTTCGCCCTTTTTGCGCTTGCCCGGATCAGATCAGAGCTTGGCTTGCAGCAGCGCCTCAAGCTTTTCCTGGTCACGAGCGAACTGACGAATACCTTCAGCCAGTTTCTCGGTGGCCATGGCGTCCTCGTTCGACGCCCAGCGGAACTGCGCTTCCGTCAGGCTCTGACGCGCTTCGCCAGCGTGGCCTGGCGCCAGCTTGCGTTCCAGCTTGCCGGTGTCGGCGGCCAGTTTCTCGATTAGCTCCGGGCTGATGGTCAGGCGATCACAACCGGCGAGTTGCTCGATCTGATTGAGGTTACGGAAGCTCGCACCCATGACCACAGTCTTGTAGTCATTGGCCTTGTAGTAGTTGTAGATGCGCGTCACCGACTGCACGCCCGGATCATCGGCACCGGTGTAGTCGTTGCCGTTGGCCTTCTTGTACCAGTCGTAGATGCGGCCCACGAACGGCGAAATCAGGAACACCCCGGCCTCGGCACAGGCAACCGCCTGGGCGAAGGAGAACAGCAAGGTCAGGTTGGTCTGAATGCCTTCGCGTTCCAGCTTCTCGGCAGCACGGATGCCTTCCCAGGTAGACGCGATCTTGATCAGCACGCGGTCGCGGCCAATGCTGGCCTTTTCGTACAGCTCGATCAGACGGTGCGCGCGCTTCAATACGGCGTCAGTGTCGAACGACAGACGCGCATCCACTTCCGTGGAAATACGCCCCGGAATCACTTTCAGAATCTCTTGACCGACCGCGACCCCAAAGCGGTCGCTGGCCAGGCCCACGTCGCCTTTGCAGTCGCTGACACAGGCGTTCAGCAAATCGGCGTATGCAGGGATGGCCGCCGCTTTAAGCAGCAGGGAAGGGTTGGTGGTGGCATCCACCGGTTTAACGCGAGCGATTGCCTCGAAGTCGCCGGTATCGGCCACCACGGTGGTGAATTGTTTGAGTTGTTCCAGCTTGGAAGTCATGAGCGTGCTCTATCCTGTGGGTCTGTTGACATTACCCGAGCGTTGACGACCACTCAAGGGCACAAATGCGTAACAACGGCCAGGGCGGCAACAACCTGAGGACAGGTGTTTGAAAGGCCCGGCGCTATCCGTTAAATACGATGTCAAAACAGACCACAGGTTCAACCGGAGTGACGGTTAACGCCCCTCCAACAACTCCGCCGCCTGATCCAGCAACGCCAAAGGCTCTTTAGCCTTGTGAATATCCACCGACAGCAACTGCCGAAACTTGCGTGCCCCCGGAAACCCGGTGCCCAAGCCCAACACATGCCGAGTGATATGGTGCATCGAACCGCCTGCATCCAGGTGCGCAGCGATATAAGGCCGCAACTGCGCCAGCGCCTCGGCCCGTGAAATCACCGGCGCTGTGCTGCCGAACAACTGCTGATCCACTTCAGCCATCACATAAGGGTTGTGATACGCCTCACGGCCCAGCATCACCCCGTCAAAGGTCTGCAAATGCTCGTGACAGGCTTCCAGCGTCTTGATCCCGCCGTTGAGAATAATCTCCAGCTCCGGAAAATCCGCCTTCAACTGTGCCGCCACGTCATAGCGCAACGGCGGAATGTCCCGATTCTCCTTCGGCGATAACCCCTCCAGAATCGCAATCCGCGCATGCACGGTAAAACTGGTGCACCCGGCATCCCGCACCGTCCCGACGAAGTCACACAACTGCGCGTAACTGTCCCGCCCGTTGATCCCGATCCGATGCTTCACCGTCACCGGAATCGATACCGCATCGCGCATCGCCTTCACACACTCCGCCACCAACACCGGATGCGCCATCAGGCACGCACCAATCATATTGTTCTGCACTCGATCACTCGGACAGCCCACGTTGAGGTTCACCTCGTCGTAACCGTGCTCCTGCGCCATGCGCGCGCACGCGGCCAGATCGGCTGGGACGCTACCGCCCAACTGCAAGGCCAGCGGATGCTCGGCTTCGTTGTGACGCAGGAAGCGCTCGTGATCGCCGTTGAGCAGCGCGCCGGTGGTGACCATTTCTGTGTAGAGGAGCGCGTGCTTGGAGAGCAGGCGCAGGAAGAAACGGCAATGGCGATCGGTCCAATCCATCATCGGGGCGACGGAGAAGCGGCGGGAGAGGGCTGGGGTCGTGTTTGGCGTGGTAAGTAAGGGCATGGGTATCTGGATCGGTGGGGCGAGGCGGCAGTTTATCAGGAATGGGGTGGGATGGCTGAAAAGGGGGCGCTGTGTCGGGTGTCTCGGTGTGCCGTCAACCCCGAGAGTGTCAGATTTTTTGTGTGCGGGCCGGTAACGGCCTGCCGTTAGGCAGGC
>NZ_VMSG01000024.1 GCF_007713465.1 Pseudomonas sp. H3(2019)
CACAGCATCGAGGATCAGGTGATGACTTTGAATGTGGAGTTCATGGAGCGCTTACGTACTTTCTAGTACAGTCTGGCTCAAAGAGCCCCTTCTACATTGGCGAATACGGCAAAGCAGAGGGATACAACGTAATTGAACGTATTAGTCGTCACTTTGCGAACAGCGGAACTCTTCGCCGAGTCGCCATAAACCTATCAGCCTTTGGGGTTCCTCAGCCATCAAAGTTCTCAGCTTACGTGAAGCAGTTGCCAGATGAGTATCGAGATGATGCGAAACGAAAGAGCCTCGAGGCGTGGATTATTCATATCGTTTGTCACGAACTGAAAATTCAAAGCAAGTCATTTTGCGTTGTTAAGTACCAAGCTCCCACGCACAATGAACAGGCGATTGCCAGAGAAATCATCAATGAATTCGTGCGCAGCACATAACAACTTCCTGCCACCCGCGCAATACAGGGACAGACCACGATCATGAGTTTGAGCAAAACGTGGTCCACCCCTGAAAAACTCCTTAACCCAGTTACTAGCATCACTCGCCATATATTGATTAAAAACTGCTTACCCACTCATCTGTGGCGTTGTATCTTGCATAATAATCTCGCTTTTCCGCCTCATTTAAACTTGTGAAAAACGGGAAGAAGAAGTTGTCGTTGTAGTAACCCGGAGCGCCTTGCATGTTTCCGCCCCACCATGATGGATTGTAACCCTCAAAGGCTACCCAAGGCGGAGGTACGGCGAATTTCTCACCATGGATAGCCTTCAGTAAATCAGTGCTATTCGTAACCAGCCGTATAGTGACGGAGTTGAATTCTCTGGTGGATACAGAAAAAATCAAGTGTTCACTCTTTTGAGCGCTCTCATACAGCTTCACGGGTAGATCGTTGAATTCTTTCTCGTTTACAAATGTGAAGCTTGATTCCACGATCGCCCAAAACGCATGAATGTCGCCTCCATCGATCAGGAGCGAAACGTAATAAGCTGGAACACCCACATCTTCCAAAGACACCGCTCTCAGCTGGCCAGACTGAGTGTGGATCGTGTGCAACAAAGGCTCAGTAAAAACTGTTTTGAGCTCTGTTATGGAATACCCGACAACTTGTTCCTTGGGGTCTTGCCTGACAAAGGTCTTGATACGACTGAAAAAATTCATGACCCTCCTCACTCCTTGAGATATTCAGTTAGCCAAGTCGCCCCGCGATAATCGGCCGCCGCCCCACAACACGTCAAAACACCAACTGCAACGTCTCCTTCCCCTCCAACGCCAACAAAAACTGCTTCGCCCCCAACCCACCCGCAAACCCGGTCAAACTCCCCGAAGCCCCAATCACCCGATGGCACGGCGCAACTATCGAAATCGGATTCTTCCCATTCGCCGCCCCCACCGCCCGAACTGCCTTCGGATTACCAATCTGCTGGGCAATCTGGCTATAACTCCGCGTCTCCCCAAACGGAATCGTCAGCAACGCCTGCCAAACCTTTTGCTGAAACTCCGTCCCGGCAAAATCCAGTTCCAGCTCAAAGCAATCACGCTCACCCGCGAAGTACTCGTTGAGTTGGCGCTCAGCCTCCAGCAACACCGGGCTGTGGATATCTTCCTGCAACGGGCCGATACGAACCCGGTCGAACTTTTCGTTTTCCCACAAGATCGCGCAGAGCGCGATGCCCTTGGCGACCAGGGTGAGGGTGCCGACGGGGGATTTCATCAGCTTGAATACGTACGACATGGTTGACTCCTTGATCCGACGGAGGCCTTAGGCGTCATTGGACGTTGAAGGCGATCGATCATCTGTGTCAGAGGACGTATTCAGAGTAATTGTGGGTTCAAACGCAAGAACTACGTTTCTTGCGATTGAATTTTGCAGGCTGATGCCACCCGCGTTTAGCGCTATTGATCGTCAGCCGCTTCGGCATCTTCCACAAAGTAGCAATTATTGCGCTTACCGCTTGGGTCGATGATGAATGCGCCCTGCCCTTTGCCGCACTCGAGCGGCTGGGTGGCCGAGTCCAGTCGTGTCTTGCCGATCCAGACATTCAGCCGGGAGATGTAGATGGCCATGCCAATGGCGATACTCAGCACCAGCAGCAAGCAAAAAACAAACTGTGCGGTGTAATGGTCGCTTTCCTTTTCCGAGCCTGCGGGTTGCATGTCGAGGTCCTGTTGTTGAAACACGCCGTCACGATAAGGAGCATCGGGTTAACGTCAGGTGAACATTGTCGCGACGGAAGGTAACTCCGCTATCCTCTGCCCCACTAGTGAAAAACCGTGGGTCTGTGCGTGCATATTCATCTGTTGTTGGTCGAAGACAACATCGACCTGGCGAACACTGTCATCGAGTACCTGGAAATCACCGGGATCGTCTGCGACCACGCCAGTGATGGGCAAAGGGGTTTGAACCTGGCGCTTGCTCAGCACTATGACGTGATCTTGCTCGACATCATGCTGCCGCGCCTGGACGGCCAGCAGGTGTGCAAAAAGCTGCGCGAGCACGGCAATCAGACGCCGATCCTGATGCTCACTTCGCTGGATGCCCTGGCCGACAAACTCGCCAGTTTCTCGGTCGGGGCCGACGACTATCTGGTCAAACCCTTCGAACTGCCGGAACTGGTTGCCCGGATTCGTGCCCTGAGCCTGCGCCGCAGTGGCCAGGCCAGTCGGCTGCAAGTCGCTGACCTGATCATGGACCTTTCAACGCGCAAGGTCAGTCGCAACGGTCAGGAACTGCACTTGTCGCCAACCGGCTGGACGTTGCTTGAATGCCTGATGCGCTCCAGCCCCGCCGCCGTCAATCGCGAGCGTCTCGAAGCGGCAATCTGGGGTGATGAATTGCCGGACAGCAACACGCTCAAGGTGCACATGCACCGTCTGCGCAAGGCGGTCGATAAAGACTTCGACGTGGCGCTGATCCACACCCTGCCCGGTATCGGCGTTCAGTTGGGGGCGACATGCGCAAAGGCCTGAGCCTGAAGTGGGTGATCAGCGGCAGCCTGCTGTTGATCATTGCCGTGGTGCTGATCATCTATAACCAGCTACTGCCGGTGTATACCATGCGCGGGTTCCTGTTTACCGCCAGCGCGATGATGGAAGAGGAAGCGCAATACTTCGCCCGGCACTACCAGCAGGACCCGACGACTCCGCCGCCCGATAACTACTTCGTCAAGAGTGCTATCGGCAAGGAAGCCTTGCCGAGAAACATCCGCGACCTGCTCGACACCACGCCGACATTGGTCTTCGGCGCTGTGCAATTCTTCGGTGACATGGAATCCGACGACGAGGATGACGGCACGGCCATCCTGATCCACCCGTTGTACGACGGTAAAACGCTGTATATGTACGACACCGACCACGACCATGAAGCAGGCGGCGTGGTTGAGACGCCGTTGTCCGATGCCTACCTGGAACACGAGTTGGCGATGACCGGCATGATCGGTCTGGCGGTGTTCATTCCGGCGCTGATCATTATCGCCCTGCTGGTGTGGTGGGTGGTCCGGCCGCTCGGTCGGCTGACGCAATGGTCGACCCGCCTGGAAAGCCTCGGCGCGGCACCGAATGGCCGACCGCATTTCATCTTTCGCGAGTTCAATGTGCTGGCCGATTCACTGGCCCACAGCGTGCATCAGGTTAAAGCTGCGAGCCTGCGTGAAGAGCGTCTGCTGCGCTACACCAGCCATGAACTGCGTACGCCGCTGGCGGTGCTCAAGGCCAATGTGGAATTACTCGCCGTGCAGTCCGGCGGCGAACTGCCCCCGCCCTTGCAGCGGATCGAGCGCTCGGTGCTGAACATGCAGCGGATTGCCGAGACGTTGTTGTGGATGAGCCGCGAGAGCCCGGAAGCGCTGCGCGAAGAACCGCTCGACATGCGCCAGTTGCTCAATGAACTGATCCAGGAACACCGCTACCTGATCGGCAAACGCGATATCGAATTGATCCTGCACATCAGCGACGAGCCTTGCCGGCTGCCCCTGACGGCGTGCCGCATCGTGGTGGGTAACTTCCTGCGCAACGCCTTGCAATATGCTGACGATGGCAGCGTCGAAATCACCTTCGAACAGCTGCAACTGCGCATCGTCAATCGGATACGCGACACCCAACAGCATCAGGAATCTACCGATTTCGGTTACGGCCTCGGGCTCGAACTGATGCACCAGCTCTGCGCAAAACTGGACTGGCACATCGAGGTCGCGCCCGAAAAGAACCGCTACACGGTCACTCTGAACTTTTCAGCTCAGGCACCGCAACAATTCCCGGAAGCAACGGACGCCTGAACCTCCATCAGTGCGCCTCCTCCCGATCATCGTGCAGCAACCCAAAGATGATCATCCCTAGGCACTGTTTGGGAGCGATCAATCGCTAAGCCAACAACCCCAACTCCTTGGCCCGAGCCACGGCTTG
This sequence comes from Pseudomonas sp. H3(2019), assembly GCF_007713465.1. Taxonomy (GTDB): domain Bacteria; phylum Pseudomonadota; class Gammaproteobacteria; order Pseudomonadales; family Pseudomonadaceae; genus Aquipseudomonas. The sequence continues at coordinate 4,390 of NZ_VMSG01000024.1, forward strand.
GGTACGGCGTTCGACACCGAGCTTGCCGTTGATGTGGCTGGCGTGGGTTTTGACGGTGTGCAGCGAGATGAACAGCTGATCGCTGATTTCCTGATTCGAGCAGCCTTGGGCGATCAATTGCAGGACTGCCTGTTCGCGGGCGCTGAGCGCTTCACTGGGATGCTGAAATTCAACCGTCTCGCGGGCCGTGGCCTGAGGCAAGCGCTCGATCAGGCACATAACCTCGTACCGTTTTCACCCTAGCGTTGACCCCACGAAAATCACACCTTCAAACTGAACAACGCCACCTGCGGCGTCTCACTCACCCAGTAACCGCTCACCGACCAGCCAGCACGCGCTGCCAGTCGGGTGAAGGATTCCACGGTGAATTTGTGCGAGTTCTCGGTATGCAAACGTTCGCCGTCGCTGAAGTGGAAGGTGTGTCCGGCGACCTTGACCACTTGTTCCCGGCGGCTCACCAGATGCATCTCCATGCGCTCATCGATGTCGTTCCACAACGCCAGATGGTCGAAGGCCTCGATGTTGAAGTCTCCCTCCAATTCACGGTTGATGCGGATCAGCAGGTTCTTGTTGAACCGCGCGGTCACCCCTTCGGCGTCGTCGTAAGCAGCGACCAGGATGTCGGCGTCCTTGAGCAGATCCACGCCAACAATGAAGTGGGCCTCATCACCCAATAACCTATGGGCCGAACGCAGGAACTTCACGGCTTGATCATGGGTGAAGTTGCCGATGGTCGAACCGGGGAAAAAACCTACGCAAGGGTGCCCGGCCGCTTCGGCCGGCAATTGCAGTGCGCGACTGAAATCATCGACCAGCGGCGCGACCTTCAATTGCTTGTAGTGCTTTTTCAGCAGCGCGGCGGCCTTATTCAGCGCAGTCGCGCTGATGTCGATGGGCACGTACAGCCCAATCTGGGGCGCGGCGTCGAGCAGCAGGCGGGTTTTCTCGCTGACGCCGCTGCCGAACTCCACCAGAGCCGCGCCCTCTGGAATCGCATCGGCAATCTGTTGCGCAACCCGGGTCAGCAGACCGGTTTCGGCACGCGTCGGGTAATACTCGACCGTCTCGCAAATGGCCTCGAACAGCTCGGAGCCCGTGGCATCGTAGAAGTATTTGGGCGACAGGCTTTTCACCGGGGCCGACAAGCCGCCGATGACATCACGACCAAATTCACTGTCGTGGTTGTTCACCGCACCCGGCTGACGCGCATCTCGGGCCAGACGCAAACCGGAGAACATCCAGCGCTTGTCCGGGCCGAAAAAGTTACGATAGGTCAAGCGGGTATGGCCCGGGGAGGTGATGCTGGCACCCCCACGCAAAACCATCACGTTGATCATGAACTTGCCGTTGTATTCGCCCACCGCGCTGTCCGCCGGACGGAATCCCGGGTAGGCGTTGTACGCACTTTGTGTCCACTGCCAGGCCACGTTATCGACTTGTTCCAGCAGACCCGCTTTAGCGGCGGCTTCCCACTCGGCTTCGGTGGGCAGGCGTGCATCGGCCCATTGGGCAAACGCAGCGGCTTCGTAATAGCTGATGCTGATCACCGGAGCCATCGGGTCGATGGCTTCCAGACCACGCAACGTCATCTGCCGCCAGCCCTGGTCATCGTGCTGCCAATAAAGCGGGGCGTTCCAGCCGTTCTGCTGCACTGCCGCCCAGCCGTCTGACAGCCATAGGCTGGCTTTGCTGTAGCCGCCGTCCGCCATGAAGGCCAGCCATTCACCGTTAGTCACCAGGCGGTCGCTGATCTCGAAGGATTGCAGGTAAGTGGTGTGTCTTGGGCCTTCGTTGTCGAAGGCGAAACCGTTGCCCTTGTGACCCATTTCGGTCAGCCCGCCCTTGAGCGGCTTGAACTGGCCGCGACGCCCGGAGAGGTCTTTGGGCCAGCGCAGGTCATAGGCTGGCTTGAGCGAGGAGGTACTGAACAAATGCAGGATGTCCATCAGCAACAGCTCTTGATGCTGCTCCTCATGGGCCAAACCCAGCTCGATCAATTCGGCGGTGCCGCTGGGCAACGCCGACTGGAGCAAGGTACGCATGTGTTTATCGACATGCTTGCGGTAGTCCAGCACCTTGGCCACGGTCGGACGTGTCATCAACCCGCGTTGTGGCCGGGGATGACGGGGGCCGATGGCTTCGTAATAGGAGTTGAACAGGTAACCGAACGCCGGATCGAACAGGGGGTAGTCGACGACGTTTTCGGCCAGCAGAAACGTCTCGAAAAACCAGGTGGTGTGCGCCATGTGCCACTTGGCGGGGCTGGCATCAGGCATTGACTGGACGACCATGTCCTCAGGGCTGAGCGGTGCAATCAGGTTCTCTGTCCTGCTGCGAATAGTTTGGTAGCGCTTGAGAAGCGCGCTACTGGCGGGGAGGTCGCATAGCTCACTTAAGGTGCTGGTCATCAGGTTTTCTCTCCGCTGAATCGTCGCTCCGCTGGTCTGTCGACTCTCTGGTATTTTCAGAGGAGGCAGGGCTTCGTACGTTCTTTCCCTGACCGAGTTCCTTGATTTGCGCCACTGTCGGGTACGTGTCTTCGTAGGTCCAGACCGCGTTTTCGGCGGTCTTTGCGCCGTCGCCAAGGCTCAAATAATTGGCGCGACCCTTGTAGGGGTAATGAGTTTGATGTTCGGTCCGCGCGTAATGTTCAATCCGAATGTCGGATCTCGGGATATAAAAAACCGCTGGACTCTGAACACATCGGCAGCAGTCCATGCAACGGGGGCCATCAAAACTCAAGTTGCAGCGTCTCTTTACCTTCCAGTGCGAGCAGCAACTGCTTGGCCGCGAGTCCACCCGCAAACCCGGTCAGACTCCAGAGAGTGGGAACGATAGCGCCTTGGCCTACACCAACAAGCCCAATTCCTTGGCCCGAGCCACGGCTTGGGTACGGCGTTCGACACCGAGCTTGCCGTTGATGTGGCTGGCGTGGGTTTTGACGGTGTGCAGCGAGATGAACAGCTGATCGCTGATTTCCTGGTTCGAGCAGCCTTGGGCGATCAATTGCAGGACTGCCTGTTCGCGGGCGCTGAGCGCTTCACCAGGGTGCTGCAACTCAACCGTCTCGCGGGCAGTGGCTTGGGGCAAGCGCTCGAGCAGGCTCTCACGCAGTGCACCGGCCGGACACTGCGCCAGTTGCTCACGCAACCAGTCCGGGCGATCGCGCAGTAACCCTTCAAAAGGTTGCAGGACACCACCGGCCGCCGCCTCGAAGGCCAGCCCCAAGGCCTGGCGCGCTTCGGCTTCACGGCCAATGTTCAGCAGCAGCGCCACCTTCTGAATCAACGCCATCACGCTGAGCATCTGCCTTCCGGTCTTCTGCCCATGTTCCAGCAGTGCGTTCAACCGCCCTTCGGCCAGCATCGGCTGCCCTTGGATGGACTCCAGCAGCGCTTGCTGCAATTCGATGTGCAGCGGCATTTGCGGATGAAACTCCGGCGGCGCCGCGGCTTGCTCGCCGTTGTAAGTCTGGCCTAGTCGCGCCAGCCAGGCTTCGGCCAGATCGGTGCGCCCCTGAGCCAGCCACAGCTCACATTTCACCAGCGTGATCATCGCCAGGTAGTAAATTGGCGGCACATCCCAGATGTGCATCAGCCGTTCGGCCTCGGCCAGTTCGGCAAACGCCCGGGCAAACTCGCCTTTGCTGCCTTCAAGCTTGGCGATCACACAATGACCGATCAGCACGCTGATATCGCGACAGGCCCGCGCTTCGTTCAATCCCGTCCGCAAACGCGCCAGCCCGGCTTCGGGCTGCAGGCGCAGGGTCAGCAGGAAACCTTCATACAAGGTCAGGCGTGCGCGAACCGCATACAGCCGCTGCGACGATAATCCCTGCAAACGTTGCTGGCCGTGATGCACTTCGTCCAGCGAACGGAGAATTTCCCCACGCGCTTGCAGCACTCGTGCGCGGTCGTAATGAGCCAGCGCCTCGAACAGCGGATTACCGACCCGTTGCGCCAGTTCCAGCGACTCACGGTTCAAGCCCCGGGCGCGCCACAGATCCGCGTCGGCGATCGCCAGGTTGGACAAGGTCGACAGGCACATCAAGCGTTGCCCGTAGCGTTTGTGCGGCAGGCTCTCCAGCGCCTCGTTGCAATACAGCAGCGTCAGTTCACGCTGGCCGCGACCACGGGCGATGATCCCGCTGAGCGCCAGCCACTGCGCCAGCATGGATTTCTGCGCGGTGGCCGACGGCGCGGGCAGGAAGCGACTCAAGTGGCTGGCCAACTCTTCGGCAGCGTCGAGCTGGCAGGCCAGCCCCAGCGCCCAGCTGTACAGCACGATCAGCCGCGGTGTGCTGATCAGCAGGCTGTCGGGCAAGTCCATCTTCCAGCGCAGCAGCATGCCGACGTTCTGTTCGGCCAGCAGCTGTTCTTCGGAAAGGTTCTGCACCAGGTTCGCCGCTACATCCAGATGCCCGGCGCGCAATGCCTGCTCCACTGCTTCATCGAGCAAACCCTGGGCATTGAACCAGCGACAGGCGCGCAGGTGCAGGCTGGCGGTGGGCACCATGGCATTGGCAGTTGGCCGGCTGCGCAACAGATCGGAAAACAGATGGTGATAACGGTACCAATGGCCGTGCTCGTCGAGCGGCACCAGGAACACTTGATGGGACAGCAGAAAGCGCAGGATCTCGGCGCTGTCATGGGCTTCGCGCACGGCGTCGCAGAGCTCGCTGCAAAAGCGCTCTTGCGGTGCGGTGTCGTACAGAAATGCCTGCACTTCGGCGGGCAGGCAGTCGATGACTTCTTCAAGCAGGTAGTCGCGTATCAAGCCTTCGCCACCGTGCAGCGGCTGCGGCAACCTGCCGCCATTGCGCGCTTCAGAGGCGGCCAGCAACCAGAAACGCAGCCCCGCGACCCAGCCTTCGCTGCGCTGGATCAGATTCTCCAGCGCCTCGCCGCGCAATGAACTGCTGTGTCGATCAAGCAGCGCCAGGGATTCATCGTGGGTCAGGCGCAGGTCCTGTTCGCTCAGCTCAAGCAATTGCCGCGACAGGCGCAAACGCGCCAGGTGCCAGTCGGGACGCTGGCGACTGGTCACCAGCACCAACAGGCCATCGGGTAAATGATTGAGGAAAAATTGCAGGCAGCGATCGAGCACCGGGCCCTGGGCCAGATGGTAGTCATCCAGAACCAGCAGCAGCGGCGTACTCGGTGACAGGTGAATGGCCAACTCGTCGAGTAGCCCGTCCAGCCATTCTTCGAAGGCGAACGGTTGATGGCGTTGACGCATTTTCAGCAGGCCGAGGGCCTGGCTGCCCAGCTGTGGAAAATAGTCTTGCAGGCCTTCAAGCAGCCGTTCGAGGAAGCGCCCGGGGTCATTGTCGCGCGGACTCAACCCCAGCCAGAGGCTTTGCCAATGCGCCGGCAGGCTCTGACAGAACTCCACCGCCAATGAGCTTTTACCGAACCCCGCTGGCGCGCTGACCAACAGCAATCGCCCTTGCAACCCGGCACTCAGCCGCTCGCACAGACGAGGCCGCAGCACATAGCTGTCAGGCAAGGGGGGCCGGTAAAAACGCCCTTCCAGCACAGGCATTGCAGCGCCGGATGGCCTTTGGATTCGAAACAGGTCAGTCATAGCCAACTCTTGTTTAGGTGCTGTTGTCGGCATTGCAGATGTCCGCAGACTAGCGGTAAACCGGAGCGGATTGAAGGTTCCTGCTACAAATGGCTACAAAAAGACTACGAAAAAAAGTTGCGGGGCTGGTGATGCACCGATCTTTTTTTGAGACAAAAAAAACGCCCCGAACCAGTCGGGGCGTTTTTCGAGGATGCGGCCTCTGTGTTACGACACGTTAGCGAACGCCGTCCTGAGCCAGCGCAGCCGGGGTGAAATCACTGGTGCTCGCGGTGAAGCCGAAGTCATACGCGCGTTTCTCTTCGTTCTTCATCCCCAGCGCCAGGTAGCGGCCGGACTGCAGGTCGTAGAGAGCTTCCAGGGCATACCACGGCACTTGCTTGTCGTAGTAGTTCTCGGCATGCGCCTCGGCCACACGCCACAGTTGACCACGACCGTCGTAGTGATCGATGACTGCGGCTTGCCAGGTGTCTTCGTCAATGTAGAAGTCACGCTTGGCATAAATGTGACGCTGACCTTCCTTCAGGGTGGCAACCACATGCCAGACGCGACGCAGTTCGTAACGCGTCAGGTCCTGGTTGATATGACCGGCCTTGATGATGTCGTCGTACTTGAGCGTCGGCGAGTCGAGTTTGTAACTGTCGGAGGCAATGTACAGCTCTTTCTTGCCTTCGAGCTTCCAGTCGTAACGATCCGGCGCACCGTTGTACATGTCCAGGTTATCGGAAGTACGCAGGCCATCGGCAGCCGTCCCCGGACCGTCATACGACACTTGCGGGGCACGACGCACACGACGCTGACCGGCGTTGTAGACCCACGCCGAACGCGGTTCCTTCACCTGGTCGAGGGTTTCGTGAACCAGCAGCACGCCACCGGCCAGACGCGCCGGCGCAGTCACTTTCTGCTTGAAGTAGAACAGGATGTTGCCCGGGTTTTTCGGGTCGTAATCCTTCATTTTGTCGCGAAACACGAATTGGTCCTGGAAGTACACCATGCTGTACGAGCCGTTCGGCTGCGGCGTGGCCTGGGTCACCAGACGGGTCACGCTGCCGCCACGATAGCGGGTGATGTGGTTCCAGATGACTTCGACGCCGCTTTTCGGAATCGGGAACGGCACGGCCGTTTTGAAGTTCTCCAGACCGTTGCCACCGGACACCAGGTTGGTGTTGGTGGCGTTTTCCTTGATGGCGGCGAACACATCATCCGGCACGGTCGCGCCGCGATGGGACGGGTACACCGGCATTTTGAAGGTGTCCGGGTAACGCTTGAACATCGCGTATTGGCCCGGCGCCAGTTTGTCTTTGTACTTGTCGACGTTTTGCGCGGTGATGGTGAACAGCGGTTGCTCACTGGCATACGGGTTGGACAGGAAGCCCTTGCTGTCGACGGCCCCGGCGTTTTTCGCCATGGGTTTCCAGGCCGGGATCGAGCCATCGGCATTGCCTGCCATTTCCGCGCCCATCGGCGTCAGGCTCTTGCCCAACTTGTCCGCCTCAGCAGCCGGAACCGCTGCCATGACCGCGGTTGCCAACAGCGAAAGCCCGAGGACACCCGCTTGCAACAGACTTTTGGTTACTTTCATATTCTTGTTCGTCCTGATGATGCAGTGCTTAGAAGTTCACGCCGACGCTGAGCGCAACGAAGTCGCGATCATCCACGGTGCTGTACTTGCCGCCAAAGAAGTTGGTGTAGGCGAGGCTCGCGGTGTAGGTGTTCTGGTACTCGGCATCGAGACCCAGGCTGACCGCTTTGCGACCTTCCTCGAAGTTGCCGCCAGGGCCTGGCGAGTAACCGCTGACGTCATGGGACCAGGCGACGTTCGGCTTGAGGTTCACACCGGCGAAGACGTCCGGGTATTCCCAGATGGCGCGGGCGCGGTAGCCCCAGGAATTGGCGGTGGTGAAACCGTCGTTGTTGCAGTTGGTGCTGCGGTTGTTGGCCGACGCACCTGGCCCGGCACCGTTGATGGTGGAGGTGTTGAGGATCTGCGAGCAGGTGTCCAGACCACCCGTGGCAGGCAGTTCGCCTGGGCCGAAGACCGGATCGCGGCCATAACGGACATCGGACGTGCTTTCCAGGCCACCGACGTGAGTCAGTCCGACTTCACCTACCAGAGTCAGACGCTGGGCGCCCATGACCTGATCGAAGAAGTGCGTGAAGGTGGTCTGGATCTGGGTGATTTCCTTACGGCGATAGCCGTGCAGGTCTTCCCCTGGAACCCCTTGGAGCAACGAAGCGTTGGTCAGCGCGCCACCCAGCGGACGAACACCGGCGAAGAGGATATCGGTGGAGTTCAACTGCACCGGCGCATTCGGCCGGTAGCTGATCTCACCGCTCCACGCCGTACCGGTAGGCAGGGTGGTGGAGAAGCTCAGACCATAGAGGCGGATGTCTTCCGGGTACTCGACGAAGTACTGCGAGTTACCCGCGACTACCAGCGGCCCCAGGGCCTTGAATGGACCTGGCAAGGCTGCGACGCCGTTATAGACCGATTGCGGAGCACCGGTCGCACTGAAGATCGGCGCACGGCTGTGGTAGTTCATGAAGTAGGCGCCGAACTCGGTGTCCAGCGGATCGAACATGTACTTGAAGGCCGCGCCCCACTGGCCGCCGTTGCTCGCCTCGCGGTCCCTACCACGACGAACCAGTACACCCTCTTCGTTGACGTCGACACCATTCGCGGCCAATGGCCCCAAGGCGACGGCCGGGATGGTCGAACGCTTGCTCAGTACGCGCAGATTATCAGTGCAACCGTTGGCAATGATGTCTGGCTGGGAGAAGAAGGTACCGCAGTTGTCGACAACGGTCTGGTCCCAGCCGATCTGGTAGAACGCTTGAGCCGACAGGCTCTCGGTCAGGCTTTGCGAGATGTAGAACATGTTGACCGGGATCAGGCCTTCCTTGATCTCGGCACCGGGACGACGGAATGCGGACACGTCGATCGGGTTGATCGAGTTGATGCCGCCACCGATGAAGGTACTTTCGCCCCAGTTGACCACCTGTTTGCCCAAGCGCACGGAGCCCGGCTCATCGGCAATGGAGTAGTTGTGGTAGACGAAGGCGTCGAGGATTTCCCCACCCGACGACCTGGCGCCTTCCTTGCGTCCGTCGTTGCTGACGTTCTTGAATTCCAGGTCCTGGTTTTGCAGCGCGAAGTCGTACCAGTATTTACCGCGCACGAAGACGCCGGTATCGCCGTATTTCAATTCAAGGTCATGGATGCCCTTGAAGATTTTCGAAAAGGCTTGCCCGCTCTTGAAGTTCAAGTGACCGTCATCGGAGGTCTGGGACAGGCCCTTGCCACCGTTGTTGACACCGATCAGGTTCTTGTTCGGTTGTTGGGTCGATACGCTCATGCCCAGGGAGAGGGACGAGTCGAACTGACCTTCAATTTCACCGACGTTGAAACTGACGCCGAATGCGGGTCCGGCGAGCGTAGAGGCGAGACTGACCGCCAGAGGCAGTTTCGCCCGGCGCCAGAACTGGTTTACTGATGTCATCGACGCTACTCCATGTGCTTTTATTGTTATGGCAGTGAGCACTTTTAAAAACGCTCTGAAGGACGGAGAGCCATGCGCTCGCGAAATCATTCAAAGTTGCATCGCCCCGTTTTGTGCGTTTGCCCCGTTCTTAAAAATCCTTGAGCGGACTATAGCCAGCAGGTAGTACTGCTTGATCCCTCTAAAGTGTGATTTGCAGCCCCCACAACTTCAGAGCAGTCCTGTTGCCAGTCCGACAGATGTCGGCCCGGCAAGGATGGCTGAAAATTCGGAATAAACAAGCCAAGCGCTTGCTTGGTGGGCTTGCCGGGCCCTTTCGGGCTCGGCAAAGGACGCTTAAAGCGTCGAAAGGAAGGTGCTGTTGCTCGCCTGCCATTGCGCGATGTCGACGCGGATCCGCTTCTTGTCGAGCTTGCCGACACTGGTCTTGGGAATTTCAGTAACAAGGGCGATCTGGCTCGGGATGGCCCACTTGCTCAGGTGCCCCAGTTCGACGAACGGCTTGAGGTGTTCCTTGAGCTCCCTGGCGCCTATCGCATGGCTTTCACGGAGTACCAGCAAGGCAAACGGGCGCTCGCCCCATTGCGGGTCAGGGATACCGACCACTGCTACTTCGCGTACCCCCGGATGACGGCTGATCAGGTCTTCGAGGTCCAGGGAGGAAATCCACTCGCCACCGGTCTTGATCACATCCTTGATCCGGTCACGGATGTCGATCACCCCCATGCTGTCCAGGGTCGCGACATCACCAGTGTGCAGCCAGCCCCCGGCCCAGAGCTCTTTGCCCTTCTCGGATTCGTTGAAATAACCTTCGGTCAGCCACGGCGCACGCAGCACCAGTTCGCCCTGGGACTCGCCGTCGGCCGGCAGGAAGTTGCCGTCAGCGTCGATGATCGCTGCTTCCACCAGGGGACCCGGCACGCCGGCCTTGATGCGATACGTGGTGCGTTCGTCTTCGGTGCCGGCCATCAGCTCATCGTTGAGGTGAGCGCAGGACACCAGCGGCCCGGTTTCCGACATGCCATAGGCGGCGGTCAACTGAATGCCCTTGGCCTTCGCCGCTTCGTACAGCGCGCGGTTCAGGGCGCTGCCACCGATGACGATTTTCCAGCCGCCGAAATCCGTGCCTTGCGCGGACTTGGCGTTGAGGACCATTTGCAGAATGGTCGGCACGCAATGGGAGAAACTGACCTTTTCCTTGCGCCACAACTCCACCAGGTATTCCGGGTCGTAGCGGCCGGGGTAAACCTGCTTGAGCCCAAGCATGGTCGCCACGTACGGCAAGCCCCAGGCATGCACGTGGAACATCGGGGTGATCGGCATGTACACGTCGTTGGTGCCCAGCAGGCGAACGCTGTCGATGCTGCCCATGATCGTCGACACGCCCATGGTGTGCAGCACCAGTTGCCGATGGGTGAAATACACGCCCTTGGGATTGCCGGTGGTGCCGGTGGTGTAGAAGGTGGTCGCCACCGAGTTTTCGTCGAAGTCTTCGAAGCTGTACTGCGTGCTTGCGGCAGCCAGCAGTTGCTCGTACTCGCCGATCAGGTTGGGCAGGTCGGCGGTTTTTTCCGGCAAGTCGGTGAGCAGCAGGGTTTTCTCAACCGTGGTCAAGTGCCCGGCAAGCGCCTGGTACAGCCCGACGAACTCGCTGTTGACCAGCACGAAGCGGTCCTCGGCGTGGTTCATGGTGTAGAGAATCTGTTCGGGCGACAGGCGCACGTTGATGGTGTGGATCACCGCACCGATCATCGGGATGGCGAACATGCATTCGAGGTAGCGATGGCTGTCCCAGTCCATCACGGCCACCGTATCCCCGGCCTTGACCCCGGCCGCCGTGAGCACGTTGGCCAGCCGCGCGACACGCTCGATGAGGGTCGGGTAGCTGTAGCGCAACTGGTCGCGGTAGACAATCTCGCGGGTTTTCTCGTAACGGCTGCCGGACATCAGTAACCGCTTGATCAACAGCGGGTATTGATAAGCGCCTTCGGCTGGCGGAATAACGCGAGTCTCCAACATAAGCATCCCTTTATCTGACTACACGGTCGTGACTGAAAAGATAAGCACTTTAGTTAGCCGGAGCGCCAGCTAAATCAGCCAAAGGGATGATTTGCAGAGCCGTACAAATGCTAGCCTTGCGCCAGCACCTGAACATAAAAACGTCATCCATTACGCCGTTTGGCCTACAGCCGCCTCCGCCGGTGTGCGTGGGAATGCTAGCGCAGCGACGAAGGTCAACGCCGCAAACCCTGCAAGAATCAGGTAAAGGCCCACAAAACCCTGACGTGGTTCGATAAACGTAATCAGTGGAATCGCCGTGGCACTGGCACCGAACGACAAGCAATAACGCAAGGCGAAGACTCGTGATTGCCATTGCGGCGCAACGAAGTTGGCGACCATCGAGTCATTCACCGTAACCTGCCCGAATACCACGAACATGAACGCGGCACCGAGCACGATCACCGCCGAACCTTCGACATAGGCCAGGCCAAACAGCAGTGGCGCCTGGCACAGGGTCAGCACCATGAACGGCCACTTCAGGCTGAAACGATGCAACACCCGGCCAATGCTCAACTGCGCCACGGCACCAAAGGCGTAGGCCAAACTGACCACGACACCGAGCGTTTGCGGTGAAGCAAACAGGTCGTGCAAGCGCTCCTGAAACAACTTCGGATAGGTCATGGTCGTGGCGTTGAACACCACCCCGCCGGTAGCGGTGGCCAGCGCCAATACGCTGAACACCATGACCATGGAAATCCGCTGACCTGCGGCCCCCTTGAGCGGTGCATGAGGGCGCACTGGAATCGGCTCTTCACGCACCTGCCAGGCAAAGCCTGCGCCCAACAGAATGGCGACCACACCCGGCAAGATGAACGCCGAACGCCAGCCGAACTGCGCAACGAGCAGCCCGGTGATCAACGCCGAAAACGCCACCCCCAAATTGCCCCACATGCCGTTGATGCCGATTTCCCGACCACGGTTTTGTGCATAAGCCACCAGCATCGCGGTACCGACCGGGTGGTAAATCGCCGCAAACACCCCCATCAGCGTCAGCCCGAAGACCAGCATCGGCGCACTGCTGCTCAAGCTGGTAAAAATCGCCGAGGCGCCGATGCCGAAGAAAAACACCAACATCATCTGCCGCCGACTCCAGCGGTCACCCAGCCAACCCGCCGGTAGTGAACAAGCGCCAAAGGCAATGAACCCGCCGAGGGACAAGCCAATCATCGCCGCGTAATCCAGCGCAAAGACCTGAGTCATGCCAAGCACGGCGGCGGGGAAAATCAGCATGAACATGTGATCGATCACATGGGCTGCGTTGATATAGCGGATGACGTTTCGGGGCTGATTCATGGCGGCACGCTTTTCGTTGTTATCGTGGCGCTATGCTAAGTTGGCGATAAAACGCGTTACTGACAATAAACTCATCGAATCAGACATGATAATCAGCCATTTCCAGCATGGACCGGTCAGCGCCTACCCACGGGATTACATGGATGGCGCTCACCAGGAACGGCATCGACATCGCGAAGCGCAGTTGCTGTATGCCGTGTGCGGCACGATGCGAGTGGTCACCGCGCAAGGCGCTTGGGTGATTCCGCCAACCCGGGCGGTGTGGATTCCGCCGCTGGTCGAGCATGAGATTTTCATGTCGGGCGAGGTGCGCATGCGTTCGCTGTTCATCGCCGCCGAACTATCTCCGCCAAACCTTACGCAGTGCTGCGTGCTCGCGGTCACGCCCTTGCTGCGCGAGTTGATTCTGCGGGCGGTACAAGGTCCTCAACATGCCGAAAACCCATTGATCCAGCAGTTGATGCTGGAAGAAATCGCCAGTCTGGAGAACCTTCCGCTGCACATCCCGATGCCCGAGGATCGGCGTTTGCAAGGTATCTGCCTGGTGCTGCTGCAAACCCCTGGCCACCCCAATACGCTCGAAGACTGGGCGCAACAGGTCGGCGCCAGCTCACGCACGCTGGCGCGTCTGTTTCAGCAACAATTGAAGATGAATTTCAATGCCTGGCGCCAGCAGTTGCGCCTGATGGAAGCCCTGCCACGCCTGCTCGCCGGCGAAAGCGTGCAGAACGTGGCGCGTGAGCTGGGGTATGGCAGTGCCCGAGCCTTCAGCGCGATGTTTCGCAGATTGCTGGGCGACAATCCCCGGGAATACCTCAACGCGCTGAATCAGTTCAGCGCAATCAATGCATCTCGGTAAACGCCAGCTTCACACCAATGGCGATCAGCACCACGCCCATCGTGCGGTCGAACCAGTGGCCCATGCGGGCGAAACCGGCCCGTACACGCTGTTGGCTGAACAGCATCGCCACCAGGCAGAACCAGATCGCGGTGGCCACTGCCAGGTAAACGCCGTAACCGGCCTGAATCGCCAATGGTGTATGCGGACTGATCACTACGGTGAACAACGACAGGAAGAACAGCGTGGCTTTGGGGTTCAGGCCGTTGGTCACGAACCCTGAGGTAAATGCGCCGCGGGCGGTGCGCTCGCCGGCTTCCTTATGCAGGTCTTCGGTGGCCGGTTTCGCCGGTTGCGCGCGCAGGGCCTTGAAGCCGATGTACAGCAAGTAGGCGGCCGCCAGCCATTTCAGCGCGTTGAACAGCACGATCGACTGCGAGACGATCAGGCCGATACCAAGCAACGAGTAGCCCACGTGCAGGAAAATCGCCGAGCCGACGCCCAGCGCCGTCCAGGTCCCGGCGCGACGACCGTGGGTCACGGCCTCACGCACCACCACGGCAAAGTCCGGACCCGGGCTTGCCACGGCCAGCAGGTGAATCAGGGCGACGGTCAAAAACTCTGTCCAGTACATGGGGGGCTCCTTTAGGCCAAGCGTAACGACTTGTTTCATCTGGTAGGCTCGGCAGATTACGCCTTCAGACTCACGCGCAAAAGGTACAGTTAATGACCAACAATCGCCGCGCCGTATTCCTCGACCACAGTTCCCTGGACCTCGGCGACCTCGACCTCAGTGGGTTGCAGCAGTGCTTCGACGACTTGCAACTGTGCTCGCTGACCACGCCCGACAACATCGTCGAACGGCTGCAAGGCGCGAGCGTGGCGATCAGCAATAAAGTCCTGCTGAACGCCGAAACCCTCAAGGCCTGCCCCGAACTGAAGCTGATCCTGATCGCTGCCACAGGCACCAACAATGTCGACCTGGCCGCCGCCCGCGCCCAAGGGATTACCGTGAGCAACTGCCAGGGTTACGGCACGCCGTCGGTGGCGCAGCACACGATCATGTTGCTGCTCAACCTCGCCACCCGCCTGAGCGATTACCAGAAAGCCGTCGCTGAAGGTCGCTGGCAGCAGGCCAAACAGTTCTGCCTGCTGGATTTCCCGATCGTCGAGCTCGAAGGCAAAACCCTCGGCCTGCTCGGCCACGGTGAATTGGGTGGCGCTGTTGCGCGGCTGGCCAAGGCCTTTGGCATGCGCGTGTTGCTCGGCCAATTGCCAGGGCGCCCGGCCCGCGCCGACCGCTTACCGCTGGATGAACTGCTGCCGCAAATCGACGCGCTGACCCTGCACTGCCCGCTCAACGAACATACCCGTAACTTCATTGGTGCCCGCGAACTGGCACTGCTCAAACCCGGCGCCTTTGTGGTCAATACCGCACGCGGTGGGCTGATCGACGAACAAGCCTTGGCCGATGCGTTGCGCAACGGGCATCTGGGCGGCGCGGCGACCGACGTCCTGAGTGTCGAGCCACCCACCGCCGGCAATCCGCTGTTGGCCGCCGACATCCCGCGCTTGATCGTCACTCCGCACAACGCCTGGGGCAGCCGCGAGGCGCGGCAGCGGATCGTCGGTCAACTGACCGAAAACGCCCAAGGCTTCTTCAGCGGTACAGCGCTGCGGGTCGTCAGTTGATAAACTGCCGCACTTTTTTTCAAGGAGCAGAGTATGGATCCGCGCAGTGAAGTACTGCTTCGTCAGGCTGAGTTGTTTCAAGGCGAGTTGTTGCTGGCCGGTTTGCCCGCCGATGACCTGCTGGGCAAATTGCCCAACGCTCACGGCTGGTGCTGGCACGCAGGCGACCAGGCGGCGCTGGACGCACGCTTTGCCGAGCGCAGCCACTTTGGCGTGAATGCCCCGAGCCGCGAGTTTGAAACGGCCGTTGTGTTCCTGCCCAAATCCAAGGACCTGACCGATTACATCCTCAACGCCCTCGCCTCGCGCCTCGCCGGTCGTGAGCTGTACCTGGTGGGTGAAAAGCGCAGCGGCATCGAAGGCGCGGCCAAACAGCTAAACCCCTTCGGCAAACCGCGCAAGCTCGACAGCGCACGCCACTGCCAGCTCTGGCAGGTCACCGTGGCCAACGCGCCCGAGGCCAAATCGCTGGAAAGCCTGGCGCAGGAATACGAACTGCCACTGGCTGAAGGTCCACTGAAAGTCATCAGCCTGCCCGGCGTGTTCAGTCACGGTCGACTGGATCGCGGCAGTGCCCTGCTGCTCGAACACCTCGACAAACTGCCAAGCGGTCACTTGCTCGACTTCGGTTGTGGTGCCGGCGTGTTGGGCGCGGCAGTGAAACGGCGTTATCCACACAACACCGTCACCCTGCTCGACGTTGATGCGTTCGCCGCAGCCAGCAGTCGCCTGACCTTGGCCGCCAACGGTCTGGAAGCCGAGGTGCTGACCGGCGATGGCATCGACGCTGCACCGATGGGTCTGAGCGCCATTCTGAGCAATCCGCCGTTCCATGTCGGGGTTCATACCGATTATCACGCCACGGAGAATCTGCTGCGAAAAGCAGCCAAACATCTGAAAAACGGCGGTGAACTGCGCCTGGTGGCCAACAGTTTCCTGAAATATCAGCCGCTGATCGAGGAGCATCTCGGTGTGTGTGCGATCAAGGCCGAAGGTCAGGGTTTTCGAATCTACCGGGCCAAACGCGGCTAGAAATTAGCGCTTGCCGAATGGATTTTGCCTAGGCAGAATCCGCTCCGTCCTAGGGGAGTAGTCTCCCACGAGCGCCATGCTCGTCCGGCATACGTCAACATACTTGGTCCTCAGACCATGGCGTATGCGACCCAAGCGTCCACTCAGATGGATCGCAGGGTTTGACAAGACCTATGACACGCACACCTTACCCGGGGCGGGGAGGCTGTACGTGTCATAGCCGTGTCGACCCGCCCCTTAGGAAAACCCTGATGCTGGATTCTCTTCTCGTTCCCACCGCTGTCGTTGCCTTGGCCGAAATCGGCGACAAGACGCAATTGCTCGCGCTCATTCTCGCCGCACGCTTTCGCAAACCCTGGCCGATCATCGCCGGTATCGTCGCGGCAACCCTGGCCAACCACGCGGCCGCGGGTGCCGTCGGCGCCTGGTTCGGGAGTTTCTTCTCGGATGCGACGCTGCACTGGATCCTCGCCGCAAGCTTTACCGCGACGGCGCTGTGGACCCTGGTGCCAGACAAGATGGATGAGGACGAAGCCAGCACTGCGCGCAAATTCGGGCCGTTTCTGACCACGCTGATTGCGTTCTTCCTCGCCGAAATCGGCGACAAGACCCAGATCGCCACCGTGATGCTCGCCGCTCAGTACCCTGAGCTGTGGCTGGTGATCATCGGCACCACGCTCGGCATGCTGATTGCCAACGTGCCGGTAGTGCTGGCGGGTAATTTTGCCGCAGACAAACTGCCCCTGACCCTGATCCGCCGCCTGGCAGCATCGGCGTTCTTCATCCTGGCCATCGTCGCGGTGTACAAGGCGATGCAGAGCAGCGGGTGGGTGTAACCCAGCAGGAAGATCGTTCCCACGCAGAGCGTGGGAACGATCATTGGCTCAAGACTTTTTGGCCTGCTGGTAAAGCGGCATGACTTTCGGAATCGCTGCCTGGAGCGACGCAACCCGGCTGCTGGACGCCGGGTGAGTGCTCATGAATTCTGGCGGCGAACCTTCGGAAGCCTTGCTCATCTTGTCCCACAGAGTGATCGCCGCGTTCGGGTTGTAGCCAGCGCGGGCGGCCAGTTCCAGGCCGATCAGGTCAGCTTCGTTTTCATTGGCGCGACTGTTGGGCAAGGTCATGCCGTAGTTGGCCACGGTATCGGCCAGGGCCAGCGTGTCCTGCCCCAACCCGAGCAAGGCACCGGCGCCCTGCTTGGCCATTTCGATGCCATAGGCCTTGGACATCGCTTCACGACCATGCTCGCGCAAGGCGTGGGCAATTTCATGGCCCATGACCGCAGCGATTTCATCGTCGGTGAGTTTCAGGCTGTCGATCAACCCGGTGTAGAAAATGATCTTGCCGCCAGGACCGCAGTTGGCGTTGAGCTCGTCACTCTTGATCAGATTGACTTCCCACTTCCACTGCGCCGAATCCGGCCGGAAAACCGGTGCCTGTGCGATCAACCGATTGGCAATCGCCTGGACCCGTTTGGCCTCATTACTATTCTTGTCCAGCACACCCTTGCTGCTCGCCTCACCCACAGTCTTTTGGTAGGACTGGGCATACATCTGGTTAACCTCATCGGTCGACAGCATGCTGAACATGTACTGCTTGCGCTCCACGCCCACCGCGCCACCGTTGGTGGTGTTGACCGACTGGCAACCACTGAGCAGCAGACTTGCACCCAGTGCACACAAAACCAATGCCTTACTCATGAACAGCCTCCCTGGAAATATGGCGCGTATCCTAGGCGGTGCTTTGTATCAGCGCTAGATACAACAGACATGTAGCACGTCATTTACCGATACATTCCCCCTCACTGTCGCAATAAATTCATAAAACACCGTGCCCCGAGAGCACGCGGGCCTGACACCTGTCTCTATGCGACCTGCACAGATCAAAAACAGTCATCGGCAAAAAACCCGCTCATGGACCGCCGCACCTGCGCCGATACAGCTCGGCAGACGTCATCTTGCGTCCGGAGCCCCTATGAAATTCAAGTCGATCCAGTTTTCCGTCGCCGCGCTTGCCGGCGCCATCGTGCTCAGCGTGGTGGCGACGCTGGTGCTGTATGCACTGTTTTCCGGCGCGCGTACCCAGGAAATGGTCCAGCAGCGGACCCAGGCGCAATTCGAGCAAGTCATCGAGCAACGCCTGCGTGGACTGGCGCAAACCCAGGTCAGCCAGATCCAGCGCGAACTCGAAGCGCCCCTGCTGATCGCTGGCGGTCTGGTTCGGGTCAACGCCTTGATTGGCTCCCAGGATGCCGACGGCAAACCGGCGCTGACCCTCAGCCGTGAGCAATTGATCAGCCTGATCAAGGAAAACGTCGCGAAGAATCCGAAGATTCTCGGCACTTACATCGGCTGGGAACCGAACGCACTGGATCACAATGACGCGGCCTACATCGGCAGCAAAACAGTTGGCATTGATGCCACCACCGGGCGTTTCCTGCCGTGGTGGTTCCGCAATGACGACGGCAGCCTGGGCGTCGACAAGCTGGCGGACGTCAACGACCGCACCGCGTTGTCCACAGGCGTGCGCGCCAGTGAGTACTACCTGTGCTCCCAGGAAGGCAAAAAATCCTGCGTGATCGACCCGGCGCCTTACAAGGTCGGCGACAAGATCGTCATGCTCGCCTCCTTTATTGAACCGATCATGCTCAACGGCACCTTTCAGGGCATCGTCGGCGCGGACTTGTCGGTGAACTTCATTCAGGAAATGCTCCTGGCCGCGAACCAGAAGCTTTATAACGGTGCCGGTGAAATGGCCCTGATTGGTGGTAACCAGCGCTTGGTCGCCTACACCAAGGACCCGAGCAAGTTCGGCGAAAAGGTCAGCGACATCCTCGACGCCACTCAGGTGGCCAACCTTGGCAAGCTCAATCGCGGCGAAGTGACCTATAACGTCGACAAGGCCAACGGCAGGATCGAGCTGTACCTGCCATTCGGTATTGGCCAGACCGATGCGCGCTGGACCCTGCTGCTGCAATTGCCGCTGAACGCGGTCATGGCCGATCTGCAACAACTGCAGGGCGACCTGAACACCCAGCGCAAGGCCGACACCTTTGGCATGGCCATGGTCGGCCTGGTGATTGCCGGCCTGGGTTTACTGGTGATCTGGCTGGTGGGCCACGGTATCGCCCGCCCGCTGAAACAGATGGTTGCGATGCTTGATGACATTGCTCAGGGCGAAGGTGATCTGACGCGCCGCCTGACCAGCGACCGCGCCGACGAACTCGGCTCGATCGCCAAGGGCTTCAACACCTTCCTCGCCAAGTTGCAGGCGATGATCACCCAGGTGGTGACCTCGGTGCAGAGCGTCAGCGATTCGTCCGAACACACCGCCGACATCGCCATTCGCACCAACCTCGGCGTGCACAAGCAAATGGCCGAGATCGATCAGGTGGCCACCGCGGTGCAGGAAATGACCGCCACCGCCCAGGACGTGGCCCGCAATGCGACCCAGGCCGCCCAAGCCGCCAGCCATGCCGATCAGGCCGCCGCCCAGGGCATGCAGATCGTGCGCGACACCTCGACCTCGATTGGCGTCCTCGCGGTGGAAATCGGTAGAGCGGTCGGTGTGGTGCAAACCCTGGCCAAGGACAGCGAGAACATCAACGCGATCCTGATCGCCATTCGCGGGATTGCCGAACAGACCAATTTGTTGGCGTTGAACGCGGCCATCGAGGCCGCACGGGCCGGTGAACAAGGCCGGGGCTTTGCAGTGGTGGCCGATGAAGTGCGCAACCTGGCGCAGAAAACCCAGCAGGCGACTGAAGAAATCCAGTCGATGATTCAGCAGTTGCAGCAAGGCACGCGCGACGTGGTGCGGGTGATGGAAGACAGCCAGAACAAGACCGACGAAAGCGTGCAGCACGCGGCCAAGGCGGCGCAGGCGCTGGAGACCATCACTCAGGCGGTGTCGGTCATCAACGACATGAACACCCAGATCGCCAGCGCCGCCGAAGAGCAAAGCGCAGTCGCCGATGACATCAACCGCAACGTGATCAATATCGGCCAGGTGGCCAATGAAGTCGCGGGCGGCGCGGATGAGTCGAGCGCGGCCAGTGCCGACCTGACCAAACTGGCCGAGCAGCAGCGGCGGTTGATCAATCAGTTCAAGGTCTGATCCCAAGACCCCATCGCGAGCAGGCTCGCTCCCACAGTTGACCGAGTTCCAATGTGGGAGCGAGCCTGCTCGCGATGGCGTCAGTCAAGGCGACCTGATCAACCCGGCGTCAGACACTCTGGCGCATTGAGTTTCGGATCATTCACCAGATTCGCCAGTACCCGTTCGCGCAAGGCGGCAGGTTCGCTGGCGAGCAGCGCCTGCAAGGTGTGCAACGGGGTTTCGGGGTTGAGCCAGGCCTCTTGACCGGCGGCATCGAGAATCAACGGACGACGCTGATTCGAGGCGGCCTGAGTCACCACCGCCGTGCTCAGCCACACCTGTTCCTGCACTGGATACGCTTCCCAGATCGCCGCAAAAAACAGCGCCGAGCCCTCGCCCGGCGTCAGCCAGTAAGGGCGCTTGCGGGTAGTGCCGCGCCATTCGTAAAAGCCGTTGGCCGGCAACAGACAACGGCGCAGACGGAAAGCCTCACGAAACATCGGTTGCTCGGCGACGGTCTCTGCCCGGGCATGGGCCGGGGTTTTCGACAGGTCGGTCAGCCACGGCGGCGTCAGCCCCCAACGCGCGCGGGCCAGCGTGCGCTGCCCCGCCTCGGCGCGCAGGATCAGCACCGAATCATTGGGCGAAATATTCCACTGCGCCTGCTGATCGGCCGGGAAGCCGGGCAAGGCCGCGAACGCGGGGTTCCAACGAAACAGGGCAAAACGTCCACACATGGGGCAACACGACTCTGAACGAAAACAAACGCCAGCCTAACAGACCAGGACGTCGGGAAAGCTATCCGGTTCGTCGCCGGGCATCGGCAGCGCGGCATTGTACGCAGCGATCAACTCCCGGGCGTATTGCGCCTGATCGTTATCCACCGCCAGTCCCAGCAGCCCGAACACCGGCAACTCGCCCGCGCCGCCCAGCAGATCACGCCCCACCAGATGCGCCTCGACCCCTTCGCTGGCCAACATGCCCTGCAACAACTCACCTTCCATCAGGTTTTCCGGTTCGTAGATGCGCTGCATAGCCGCCACCCTTCACTCGTTTTCGCTGTGAACTTCGAGCATCCATTCATGACCATCTGTCTGCAGAGTAAATTTGATCGGTCGACAACACACAGGGCAATCCTCGATATACGTCTGATCCCCTCCCGACAAATCCAGAACCGCCTCTGACTCTTCACCACAATAAGGACATTCGTAGCGCTCGGTTTCCAGCATCGCGGTCTCCCAAGTGACTTGTGCGTATAATCGCCGGTCTATTTGCAGGGCCATTTTTGTTTGGGCGTATTTTTCAGACTGTACACCTGCCGTAATCGATCCAATCCATTACTTACCCTAGCCGTTTCTAACAAGAGAGCATGATGGGCGAATTCGATGCCATCCGACCTTACGACGACAGCGAAGTCCCAGCGGTGCTGGCACGGTTGCTGGGCGACAAGGCGTTTCTAGATATCCTCACCCACTTCCGCTTCCCGCGTTTTGCCGGTGCCTTCGGCTGGATGCTCAAACCACTTATAGCTTATCGGCTGCGCCGTGAGTTTGCCGGCGTCCGTTCGGTTGCAACCTTGCAGGACAAGGTCGAGTTTTATGTCGACCACACCATCGAGCGTGCCACCGACGGAGTGACCTACACCGGGGTCGAACAATTCAAGTCCGGCAGCGCTTATCTGTTTCTGGCCAACCACCGTGACATCGTGATGGACCCGGCCTTCGTCAACTACGCGATCTACCACGCCGGCCTGCCGACGCCGCGCATCGCGATTGGCGACAACCTGCTGCAAAAGCCCTTCGTCAGCGATCTGATGCGCCTGAACAAGAGCTTTATCGTGCACCGCTCCATCAGCGGTCGTCGCGAGAAAATGGCGGCGTATCAGTTGCTGTCGGCCTATATCAATCACTCGATCCTCAACGACTGCCAGTCGATCTGGATCGCCCAGGCCGAAGGCCGCGCCAAGGACGGTGACGACCGTACCGAGTCGGCGATCCTCAAGATGTTCCACATGAGCCGCAAGGACGAGCCGTTTGGCGAGGTCATCCAGTCGCTGAACCTGACGCCGGTGTCGATCAGCTACGAGTACGACCCGTGCGATCAGGCCAAGGCCCGCGAGCTGTACATCCGCGCCACCACCGGCAGCTACACCAAGGTGCCCGGCGAGGACGATGCGAGCATCGCCAAAGGCATCACCGGCTACAAAGGCCGGGTCCACGTGAACTTCGCGGCACCGATCAGCGAGCTGTTCGAAGACACCAAGCAACTGGCAATCGAGATGGACCGGCAGATCCTCGGCGGTTACCGGTTGTTCCCGGTGCACTACCTGGCGTACGCCCAATGGAGCAACGCCGACCCGCAACTGCAGGTGCCGAGCGCCGCCACACTGTTCCCGGCCGAGGAACTGGCCAAGGCCCAGCAAGAGTGGCAAAACCGTCTCGATGCGTGCCCCGAGGAACATCGGCCGTTCCTGGTGCTTCAATACGCAACACCGGTGCGCAATCAGTACCGGGTCAAGGCGGGTTTGCCGCTGTAAGGTTTCGGCTGAATACAACAACGGCGCCTCGAGGCGCCGTTTTCATGTGCGATGCAAACCTCAAAAATGCCGGCTGACCCACGACAGCAGTAGCGCCAAGGCCAGGCAGGCAAAACCGAAACGGTAGCAAAACCGGTTCAGGCGCAGCGTTGCGATGTCCAGAAACAGCAGCGGTTCATCGATCGCCCGTTCCGCACTTTGTGCCGCCAGGTTCTTCAGCGCCAGCCGTTCGCGACGACGGGTCACGTGCAACAGCCAGGCACCAGGCAAGGCGATCAACAACGCAAAAAGATTCATCAGGCTCCCGGGATGAGCGCTGACAGCAGACCAGCTCATATGCAGCGACATCATGCCCCTCACGTAAAAAACAGCACTTGTGGCCTGAAAACAGCGGTAAGTGGCCAGACGCTTTTTACGCCCTGCGCGTTGCACTCCAGTGACCGGTAATTTACTGATTAATGCGCACTGTCACCTGAACGTCACCTTAACAAGCCAGCCTGTCGCCCCTCGAAACCGACACGGAGCCTGTCATGCTGCACGCAGAAAACCAGGATCGCCTCTACCTGATCGCCCCCAGCGACGAACAACAAAACCTCGTCGGCAGCCTCGCCTTCAACGTCCAGGACCGCCACTGGCTCGTCTACTGCGCCCTGGGCGGCCACCCACACGCCGACCTGCCGGAAACCGACCTGCTGACGGGCGTGAGCATGCTGGATTTTTATGTGGAAGCGGCCTAAAGCCAATATCAAAAGATCGCAGCCTGCGGCAGCTCCTACGGATATCCCCCACCCACAACGAAGTGGCGCACCCGCCCTCACCACTCAACAGGCCGAGCGTTAGCTCGCCTGCCGCTGTTGATCTTGATCCACCCGCCCCTTCGGCAGGCCGAGTGGAGGTGTTCATCAGGGGGTAGGCGCGCAGCGCCGTTCGGCGAAGCCGAATACATCGAGAGGAGGTCGAAGCGAAGCCGACCGGAGGCGATGCCCCCTGATGGACACCGGAGCGAGGGGACGCCGAGCCTAGGCGAGGTGCCGTACGCTTGGGGCGAAGACCTTTGCTTCCTTTGGGGCGTTTGCCAAAGGGAGTCGCTGTAAGAGCGAAACCGTCAGCCGCCGTTACCGCAGGAATGGATATGTACACCTGAAAGAGATTAGTCGGCTGTCAGGCCGCTATCGCGAGCAAGCTCAGCTCCCACAAAAGGCGCTCCCACCAAAAAACCGCAGGCACAAAAAAGCCCGGAGCCATCACTGGCACCGGGCTTCTTGAAGACAACGAACCGTTATTGGGCGAGCATCTGACCCACCGTCGGATCCTTGAACAACCGGGTCAACGCATCACTCAACACATCGCTCACCAGCTTGGTGTTGGTTTCCTGATTCGGCGCCATACCAAAACGCTGATTCAGCGACGCCGCATAACGGCCACTGTAACGATGATTGGCATTCTGCACATCAGAGCGGAAAGCCGCGCCAATGGTCGCCTCAGTCACATACATGCCTTCTTTGGGCGACTGATACGTCAGTTCTGCCAGCGTCACCGTCAACTGCGGCGCGTTGTAAGCATTAGGCGTTGGCGTGAAACCCAGCAAACGCACCGCTGCTTCGGCCTGGGCCTGCAACTTCGGCAGGATTTGCGCACCTTGTACCGTGATTGCGCTGGTTTCAGGGTACAGGCCACCACGGGTGCCCAAGGTTGGCGAAGGACGGCCATCGACCACCCTCACCACCACCGGCTGACCATGCCCGACCGGCGCGAGCTGAGTCGTGAGCTTAGGCTCCGGGGCTAGTTGTTGCGGGCTGTTGGCGCAGCCAGCCAGGGTCAAGCTGGTCACAGTGATCAAACCGAACAACAGTCGTTGCAACATGCGCTACTCTCCAGATACAAATACAAACTGATCGGCAGTATAGCGGTGGGCACGCGCTTCAAACCAGTAACCCTGAAGACTTGTGCAAAGTCTGCGCTTGCGGGCGCTCGGTAACCTCAGTGTCATGCCGTACTGCTAACTTCCGGGTGGAAATCGAAGAAATTCGCCTCAACTGGTTGCACCAGCCGCTACCAACCAGCACCCGTCTGAACCAGCGCATTGCTGATGCACGCTTGCATGCCCTGTAGCCCACCTGACCGAATGGCTAATAAAAGTCATTAAACACGACCATTTCCCTGCGTTTCTTCGCTACAATCTCCCCCCGATTATAAGGACGTCTCCTGATCGGGCCTCGCAGCATCGTCAATGCGCTTGTATTGACACCCCGCACCGCCCACAGAGAGCCGCCCACACAGATCGAGTGAAGCTGGCGAGCTTGCTGTTTATCCTGCAAACCACCACTTTTCGCGAATCTGCCAGAGCTGTCGTTACGCTCGGTCACTGAGCTGTTTGCCCGTTTTGCCTGCCCTGTATCCCATGGCGGCAATCCATGCGGACACGGTGCCAGGCTGGGACAGCCCTTTTTTTGAGGTTCACGTCTTCAAAAGAGCGTGAAAAAAACGGGTTTTCACAACTTCACAAGAGTGTGGCGAGCAAATGAATAGTTTTGCGTCTGAATATGCACCATTAGCGTCTACAACAGCCCAACGACACAGGACCGAGTACTCCTCAAGAACTGGAGCCTGAAGCCTGTCCACTACGGATTTGGTTGCACAAACGGACGTATCGACCATAAGTCGAATTGCCTCCCGCGCGCTGAAGTGAGTTCATAGGAACCCTGAGCCCGGTGGGTAGCGTCTGTCGAAGTTGCAAAAAATTGCGAAGATTCGGACATGGCGATCCTGGCCATGGGTGACCCGGGGCTCTACAGAGCATGCCCCGTAACTCCTGGCAGCTATGCCGACAATTTGGTGCTGCAGATTTTGGAGACGCGTTAAATGGCGCATAACGAAGCAGTCGACGTAGTACTGGTTGGGGCCGGCATCATGAGTGCCACCCTTGCTGTATTGCTCAAAGAGCTCGACCCCGCGATCAAGCTGGAAGTCGTCGAGCTGATGGATTCCGGTGCCGCGGAGAGTTCCAACCCGTGGAACAACGCCGGTACCGGTCACGCCGGGCTATGTGAGCTGAACTACACGCCACAGGCCGCTGACGGCAGCGTCGACATCAAGAAAGCCGTGCACATCAACACCCAGTTCGAGGTGTCGAAGCAGTTCTGGTCCTACCTGACCCGAAAAGGCACCTTCGGCTCGTCGAAATCCTTCATCAGCCCGGTCCCGCACCTGAGCTTCGTGCAAGGTGACGCAGGCGTTTCGTTCCTCAAGGAACGTTTCAAGTTGCTGAGCAAGCACCACGCCTTCGCCGAGATGGAGTACACCGAAGACAAGGCAAGAATGGCCGAATGGATGCCATTGATGATGCCTGGTCGTCCGGCCGACGAAGTCATTGCCGCAACCCGCGTGATGAACGGCACCGACGTCAACTTCGGCGCCCTGACCAATCAACTGCTCAAGCACCTGACCAGCGCACCCGACGCCCAGGTCAAGTACTGCAAGCGCGTGACCGGTCTCAAGCGTAACGGCAACGGCTGGACCGTCAGTATCAAGGACGTCAACAGCGGCAACACCCGCGAAGTCGATGCCAAATTCGTGTTCCTCGGTGCCGGCGGCGCAGCCTTGCCGTTGTTGCAGGCTTCGGGCATCGAAGAAAGCAAAGGTTTCGGCGGTTTCCCGATCAGCGGCCAATGGCTGCGTTGCGACAACCCGGAAGTGGTCAAACACCACCAGGCCAAGGTCTACAGCCAGGCAGCAGTGGGTTCGCCACCAATGTCGGTGCCACACCTGGACACCCGTGTCGTCGATGGCCAGAAGTCCCTGCTGTTCGGACCTTACGCCGGTTTCACCACCAAGTTCCTCAAGCACGGTTCGTTCATGGACCTGCCGATGTCGGTTCGCGCCGGTAACATCGGCCCGATGCTGGCCGTGGCGAAAAACAACATGGACCTGACCAAGTACCTGGTCAGCGAAGTGATGCAGTCGATGGAACAACGCCTGGAATCGCTGCGCCGCTTCTACCCTGAAGCCAAGGCCGAAGACTGGCGTCTGGAAGTTGCTGGCCAGCGCGTGCAGATCATCAAGAAAGACCCGAAAAAAGGCGGCATCCTGCAGTTCGGTACCGAACTGGTTGCCGCCAAGGACGGATCGCTTGCCGCGCTGCTCGGTGCATCGCCAGGCGCGTCGGTCACGGTGTCGATCATGCTTGAGCTGATCGAAAAATGCTTCCCGAACAAAGCCAAGGGTGAGTGGGCAGCCAAGCTGGCCGAAATCTTCCCGGCCCGGGAAAAAGTTCTGGAAACCGATGCTGCGCTGTATCGCAAGATCAACGCGCAGAACAACATCGCGCTGGAACTGGTTGAAGAAAGCAGCGAGACCCCAAGCTTCGCTTGATTGTCACGCATAAAAAACGCCCCGTTCTCATTGAGAGCGGGGCGTTTTTTTATGGCTCTAAAACATCTTAGCCGCGAGCTTTCTGGATCAACTCGATGTAGTCGGCGGCATTACGCTGATCCTGGATCAGGGCAACGAAGTCCTTGCCGTGCTCGTCCTTGCCATCCAGGTCGTAACCGGCCTCGACGAAGAACGCCAGGAAACGCTCGAAATCGTCGATACGCAGGCCACGGTAGGCCTTGATCAGTTTGTGCAGGGACGGTGATGTCGCGTCGACCGGTTCAAAATCGAGGAACAATTTGATCTGCGCATCGCCGATCTCGTCACCAATCACCTGTTTCTTATCTTTACGCATTGCCGACTCCAGCTCGCAGACATCTCACGGGGCGGGCAGTTTACCCCTGCCCCGCCCCAAGCCTCAACGACCAGCGCTCAATGCGTACGCCCGACACCGGCACGCAAACCTGCCCAGATGTGATCGTTGGCATAGCTGAGGAACAGAATCAGATCGTCCAGCAGCTACAAAACAACGCGAAGCACACCGTCAGTCGAACTGTTCGCGCATCCAGGCCTGATACTCGGCAACGCCAGGTTCACCTTCGCGAGGCGCCCAATGGGCGTGCTCGCCCTCGCCCACCGGGCGATAAGGTCCGGCTTTGCACTCGAATATCACGCTGTCTGCTTCCAGCGCCACCAAGCCATGGTAAACACCGGTCGGCAGGTCGATCCCCAGCGTATCGCCACCGCACTCCAGCACTCGCTTGGCAACCACCTGGCCTGCCTCGTCGAACACCAGCACACCCAGACGGCCCTTGAGGACCAGCAGGGTTTCAGCCTTGTCGCCGCCCAGATGCCGATGAGGTGGAATGTAGGTCGACGGCTGCAAACCAATCGCCATGCGGTGGCACGGCTCGTCCATCTGATGGAAGTTGTGATGCTGCCGGCCACGAGGATTGGCCGCAGCTTTCTCGGCCAGCTCGGTAAACAGTGCTTGATCAAGAAAGCTCGGCACGGCCATGTCTTACATTCCTTTGACGGCGTAGATCCCGGCGGCGTTGCGCCAGTAGCCTTTGTAGTCCATGCCGTAACCGAAGATGTAGCGGTCGATGCACGGCAGGCCGACGAAATCGGCTTTCAGGTCCGGGCGAGCCTTGCGGTCGTGGTCTTTATCGATCAGTACGGCGGTGTGCACAGCGCGGGCGCCAGCGTGTTTGCAGAAGTCGATGATTGCGCCCAGGGTGTGGCCTTCGTCGAGGATGTCGTCGATGATCAGCACGTCACGGTCGATGAACGAGACTTCTGGCTTGGCCTTCCAGAACAGGTCGCCGCCGCTGGTTTCGTTGCGATAGCGGGTAGCGTGCAGGTAGGAAGCTTCCAGCGGGAAATTCAGATGGGGCAGCAGTTTGCCAGAGAAAATCAGGCCGCCGTTCATCACGCAGAACACCACCGGGTTGCTTTCAGCCAACTGATCGTTGATTTGCGCACCAACGCGGGCGATGGCCGCCTCGACTTCAGCTTCGGTGTACAGGCAGTCAGCCTCTCGCATGATTTGACGGATATGCTCGAGATCAGCGGACATGGTGCTCTCCAAGGGGGTGGCGGATTCGGAAAAGCGAGCAAAGGTACGCATCCCGCCGGGTCAGATCAAGCGTTTCTGGACTAACGTACAGTATGTCTATAGGACAACACCCTCGGATAGATTAATCTAGGCCGGTTTTTTTGCCCGCCGCCGGAGCCTTTCCCCATGCCCATTCGTGAGATCCGCCATCCGCTGATCCGACACAAACTTGGCCTTATGCGCCGCGCCGACATTAGCACGAAGAATTTCCGCGAGCTCGCTCAGGAAGTCGGTGCCCTGCTGACTTACGAGGCGACCAAAGACCTGCCCCTTGAAACCTACGATATCGAAGGCTGGTGCGGCACGGTTTCGGTCGAGAAGATCGCCGGCAAGAAAATTACCGTCGTACCGATCCTGCGCGCCGGCATCGGCATGCTGGAAGGCGTGCTCAGCCTGATCCCGGGCGCCAAAGTCAGCGCCGTGGGCGTGGCCCGCAACGAGGAAACCCTCGAAGCGCACACGTATCTGGAGAAACTGGTTCCGGAAATCGACGAACGCCTGGCAATGATCATCGACCCGATGCTCGCCACCGGCGGTTCGATGGTCGCCACCATCGACCTGCTGAAAAAGGCCGGTTGCAAGGACATCCGCGCGATGGTCCTGGTGGCCGCCCCTGAAGGCATCGCCGCAGTAGAGAAGGCTCACCCGGACGTGATCATCTACACCGCGTCCATTGATCAAAAATTGAACGAACACGGCTACATCATCCCGGGTCTGGGCGATGCCGGCGACAAGATCTTCGGTACCAAGCAGAAGGACGCGTGAGCATGCAGGATGAGTTCAACGACCCGCTCTGGCGCACGGTGCTGTCTGGCGCGCAGATGCTGTTCGTGGCGTTTGGCGCGTTGGTGTTGATGCCGCTGATTACCGGCCTCGACCCGAATGTTGCGCTGTTCACGGCGGGCCTCGGGACTCTGCTGTTCCAGGTGGTCACCGGGCGGCAAGTGCCGGTGTTCCTGGCGTCGAGTTTTGCCTTTATCACCCCGATCATTCTCGCCAAGGGCCAGTTCGGCCTCGCAGCGACCATGGGTGGGGTGATGGCGGCCGGTTTCGTTTATACCTTTCTCGGCGTGGCCGTGAAGATCAAGGGCACCGGTTTTATTGACCGTTTGCTGCCACCGGTGGTGATTGGCCCGGTGATCATTTCGATCGGCCTGGCGATGGCGCCGATTGCCGCGAACATGGCGATGGGCAAGGCCGGTGACGGTTCGGAGCTGATTCATTACCAGACCGCCATGATGATCTCCATGCCAGCGCTGCTGACGACGCTGATCGTGGCAGTGTTCGGTAAAGGTATCTTTCGTCTGGTGCCGATCATCTCCGGCGTACTGGTCGGGTTTGGCATGGCGTTCTTCTTCGGCGTCGTCGACACCGCGAAGATCGCTGCCGCACCGTGGTTTGCGTTGCCGCACTTCACCGCGCCGGAGTTCAACTGGCAGGCGATTCTGTTCATTGTCCCGGTGGCGCTGGCCCCGGCCATTGAGCATATCGGCGGCGTGATCGCAGTCGGCAGCGTGACCGGACGTGATTACCTGAAGAAGCCCGGCCTGCATCGCACGTTGTTCGGCGACGGCATCGCAACCACTGCCGCCGGCCTGCTCGGTGGCCCACCTAACACCACGTACGCTGAAGTGACGGGCGCGGTGATGCTGACCAAGAACTACAACCCGAAAATCATGACCTGGGCGGCGATCTTTGCCATCAGCCTGGCGTTTATCGGCAAGTTCGGTGCACTGCTGCAAAGCATCCCGGTACCCGTCATGGGCGGTATTCTTTGCCTGTTGTTCGGGTCGATTGCTGCGGTGGGGATGAACACCATGATCCGCCACAAGATCGATTTGGCTGAAGCGCGCAACCTGGTAATTGTCTCGGTCACGCTGGTGTTCGGGATTGGCGGCATGCTGGTCGGCACCGGTACCGGCGCGCAGGATTTCGGCCTCAAGGGCATCGCGCTGTGCGCTGTCGTGGCGATCGCGCTGAACCTGATTCTGCCGGGCAATGACAGCTGGAAGCACAAGAAGGCGGATGAGCCGTTGCTCTAAAGATCGTTCCCACGCTCTGCGTGGGAACGATCATCGCCTATAGGGCCAACGGCGCTCGCTCACACAAGGTGCTCAACGCCTGCGCCCAGTGCGGGTCATCGTTGAGACACGGCACCAGCACCAACTCCTCGCCTCCGGCCTCGCGGAACTGCTCGAGCCCACGGTCACCGATCTCTTCCAGGGTTTCGATGCAGTCGGCCACAAACGCCGGGCACATCACCAGAATCTTCTTCACCCCTTGCTTGGCCAACGCGTCAAGACGCGCTTCGGTGTAGGGTTCGATCCATTTGGCGCGGCCCAGCCGTGACTGGAACGACACCGACCATTTGCCGTCCGGCAAGCCCATGCGCTCGGCAAATGCTGCGGCGGTACGCAAGCACTGACCGCGATAGCAGGTCGCGACCACTTCCGGCGGCGCGTCGGCACAGCAATCACCGTCGCCCTCAAAGCTATGGCCCGGGTTGAGTTTCTTCAGGTGCCGCTCTGGCAATCCATGGAAGCTCAGCAGCAGATGATCGTAATCCTGCTCCAGGTACGGCCTGGCACTGGCCACCAACGCGTCGAGGTATTCCGGCTGATCGTAGAACGGCTGGAGAATCGAGAACTGCACATTCAGTTTCTTCTCGCGCACCACCCGCTTGGCCTCTTCAATCACCGTGGTCACGGTGCTGTCGGCGAACTGTGGATAAAGCGGTGCGAGGGTGACGTTTTTGATCCCTTGAGCAGCCATGCGGGTCAACACCGACTCAATCGACGGCTCGCCGTAACGCATGGCCAACTCGACCGGCCCCTGGGTCCACTGCGCGGTCATCGCTTGCTGCAAACGGCGACTGAGCACCACCAGCGGCGAACCTTCATCCCACCAGATCGAGGCATAGGCGTGAGCCGATTGCTCAGGACGCTTGATCAGAATCAGCGAGACCAGCAAACGCCGCACCGGCCATGGCAGGTCAATGACATAAGGGTCCATCAGAAATTGATTGAGGTAGCTGCGCACGTCAGCCACCTGTGTGGAAGCGGGTGAACCCAAGTTGACCAGGAGCAACGCGTGATCGGTCATGCAACGTCCTATTTCAAAGGCGGCTGGACAGGTCGTCCAGGGCCGCACGCAAATCAGTGAAGCGGAATGTGAAACCCGCCGCCAGCAAGCGCGTCGGTGTCGCCCGCTGACCACCCAGCAGCAACAGTGACAACTCGCCAAGACCGACCTTCAGGGCAAATGATGGCATCGGCATGAACGCCGGCCGATGCAAAACGCTGGCAAGGGTCTTGGCGAACTCACGATTGCGCACCGGTTTTGGCGCGCACGCATTATAAGGACCGCTGGCGTCTTTCTGATGCAGAAGAAAATCAATCAGGGCGATTTGATCATCGATGTGAATCCACGGCATCCACTGCCGACCATTGCCGATCGGCCCGCCCAGCCCCAGTTTGAACGGCAATAACAGCCGCGACAAAAAGCCGCCCTCCGCCGACAGCACCAACCCGGTACGCACCAGCACTACCCGAATCCCCAACGTCTCGGCGCGCTGTGCGGTCTCCTCCCAGGCAATGCACAACTGGCTGGCGAAGTCTTCGCTGACCGGCGGCGACTTTTCGCTCAACTCACGTTCACCGCCGTCGCCATACCAGCCGACTGCAGAGCCCGAAATCAACAGCTGCGGTTTCTGCTCACGGCTTTCAAGCCACGCCAGCAGGGTTTCGGTAAGCCTGATTCGACTGCTCCAAAGCAGCGCCTTGCGTCGATGAGTCCACAAGCGATCAGCAATCGGTGCACCCGCGAGATTGATCACCGCATCCACCGGACGTTGGCCAATGTCTTCCAGACGCCTGACGCCACGTACCTGCGTGCCGCACAATTTGGCGACTTGTTCAGGCCTGCGACTCCACACCGTCAGGCTATGGCCCTGGCTCGACCAGTGTCGGCAGAGTTGACGTCCTATCAAACCAGTACCGCCGGTCAGCAATATGTGCATGACATCTTCCTCGCGTGGCGTTTTACCCTGATCACTAGTCTATTTTTATAAGCAGGGATGTTTCGGATCAGGCAGGTTCTGTGTTTAACAATAGGCCAACCTGCCAGAACGAGAACGCTGAAAGTTATACCAGAAAACAATGTTGTATAGGTTTAACCTGCAGCGTAGCCTGTACAGAAAGGTAAACGAGGCCTCTATGACTGTACCCATCGCAATCATCGGCACCGGCATCGCCGGACTCTCGGCAGCCCAAGCCTTGCAAGAGGCCGGGTACGTCGTTCAATTGTTCGATAAAAGCCGTGGCAGCGGCGGTCGCATGTCGAGCAAACGCAGCGACGCCGGCGCACTGGACATGGGCGCACAATACTTCACCGCCCGTGATCGCCGCTTTGTCATTGAAGTCCAGCGCTGGCAAGCCAATGGCTGGGTCGCGGAATGGACGCCGCAGCTCTACCACTATCAAGGTGGCCAGCTCAGCCCATCACCGGATGAACAGACCCGCTGGGTCGGCACCCCACGCATGAGCGCCATCACCCGCGCGCTGATCGGCGATACGGAAGCGCATTTCGCTTGCCGGATTACCGAGGTCTATCGTGGCGAAGAACATTGGCATTTGCAGGATGCCGAAGGCTTCACCCACGGTCCCTTCAGCCATGTCGTCATCGCTACGCCGGCGCCGCAAGCCACTGCCCTGCTGGCCGCCGCGCCGAAACTCGCCGGGGTCGCCGCCGGGGTAAAAATGGACCCGACCTGGGCCATTGCGCTGGCCTTCGACACGCCGCTGGATACGCCGATGGAAGGCTGCTTTGTACAGGACAGCCCGCTCGACTGGCTGGCGCGTAACCGTAGCAAGCCGGGCCGCGACACCACCCTCGACACGTGGGTATTGCACGCCAACAGCAACTGGAGCCGACAACATATCGACCTGCCTAAAGAGGCGGTGATCGAGCAACTGCACGGCGCCTTCGCCGAGCTGCTGCACGACTCCATGCCCGCGCCGGTCTTCAGCCTTGCCCATCGCTGGCTCTACGCACGCCCGTCCAGCAGCCATGAATGGGGCGTATTGGCCGATGCCGACCT
Organism: Pseudomonas sp. H3(2019); assembly: GCF_007713465.1. Taxonomy (GTDB): domain Bacteria; phylum Pseudomonadota; class Gammaproteobacteria; order Pseudomonadales; family Pseudomonadaceae; genus Aquipseudomonas. Next base: position 38,116 of record NZ_VMSG01000024.1, read on the forward strand.
GGGCTTGTACGTGTGTGGCGACTGGTGCCTGTCCGGGCGCGTCGAAGGGGCCTGGATGAGCGGTCAGGAAGCGGCTCGTCGTCTGCACGCACACCTGCAGTGAAGCGTATCAACCCCGCACAGCTGTCGCGTGATGAAACCCACAAGAAGATGGAGCGGGTGAAACTTATACAAACAATTTGACTTGTACACCTTTGGATCTATGATCAAACCGTGTTGTACAGCGTGCACAGCCTGTACAAATATAGATCCGAGGTACCTCCATGCCCTTCGACTCCGCAAGCAAACCGAAAATCGCTATCAGTGCCTGCCTGATGGGTGCCGAGGTGCGTTACAACGGCGGGCATAAAGCCTCTCGGCTGTGCAGTCAAACCCTCACGGATTATTTCGAGTTCATTGCGGTGTGCCCGGAAGTCGCCATCGGTCTGGGGGTTCCCCGCGAGCCGATTCGACTGGTCGGCGATCTGCTGCAACCTCACGCCGTTGGTACGGTTCACCACGAACTGGATGTCACTCAGGCACTGACGAACTACGGCCAGCAAATGGCCGGCGCGCTGGGCGATATTTGCGGCTATATCTTCATGCAGAAATCACCGTCCTGTGGCCTGGAGCGGGTCAAGGTTTACCACGCCAACGGCAGCCCGCACGACGGCGGTGCACGCGGCATCTACGCTCAAGCGTTTTGCGCCCGACACCCGGACCTGCCGGTGGAAGAAGACGGTCGACTGAACGATCCCGTACTCCGCGAGAATTTCCTGACCCGGGTATTTGCCTACTCAGCCTGGCAGGAGCTCCTGCAAAACGGCTTGGGTCGCAATGCTCTGACCGACTTTCACGCACGCTACAAATACCTGTTGATGGCCCATAACCCACTGCAATACAAAGCCTTGGGCAAGCTCCTGGGTGATATGGGCCAGACCGATCCCGATGAACTCGGCCCGCGCTATTTCAGCGAGCTGATGGCGGCACTGAAAAAATGCGCCACCCGCGGCACCCACACCAATGTGCTGCAACACCTCAGCGGCTATCTCAAACAGCTCATCAGCGCCGAAGACAAACAGGAAGTGCAGCATGTGATCGGTCAGTACCGCCACGGCATCGTGCCCTTGGTGGTGCCACTGACATTGCTCAAGCATCACTTGCGCCATCATCCCGATCCGTACGTTATGCAGCAGGCGTACCTGCAACCGCACCCGGAAAATCTCAGCTTGCGAAATGCGATCTAAATGAAAACCGAACCTGACACTTATCCCCATGACGACAGCCCAGGCACCGGCGATCAACAGCCCCCGGAGAATGATTGGCTGCCGATTCGCGAAGTTGCACGAATCACCGGCATCAACGCCGTTACCCTGCGTGCCTGGGAACGTCGCTATGGCCTGATCGTGCCGCTGCGTACGTCCAAGGGACACCGACTGTTCTCGGTCGAACATGTGCAGCGGATCCATGACATTCTCACCTGGCTCAATCGCGGCGTGGCCGTCAGCCAGATCAAACAGCTGCTGGATACGCCAGCAGCACTGCGTGAACCGGTCACAAATGACTGGCACGTCCTGCGCCTCAAGCTGATGCAGGCGATCGGACAACTCGCCGAGCGCCAGCTCGATGAGACGCTCAATCAGGCCATGTCGTTGTATCCACCGCGCACCTTGTGCGAGCAACTGCTGATGCCGCTGCTGGCCGAACTCGAGCAGCGCTGGCAAGGCCAGTTCGGCGCGCAGATGGAGCGGGCGTTCTTTTATTCCTGGTTGCGCAGCAAGTTCGGTGCAAGGGTCTACCACAACAACCGTCAGTTGCGCGGCGCGCCGTTGCTGCTGATCAATCACTCCGACTTACCCCTGGAGCCGCATCTGTGGCTCATCGCCTGGCTGATCAGCAGCGCCGATTGCCCCGTGGAAGTGTTCGACTGGCCGTTGCCAGCCGGCGAATTGGCACTGGCGGTCGAGCATCTGCAAGCGCGCGGTGTGCTGCTGTATTCCAGTAAAACAATCGATCTCAAACATTTATTGAAACTTCTGACCAATGTCGGCGGCCCAAAACTCATGGCCGGCCCTGCCGTGTGCATCCACCACGCCGAGTTGTCCGCCATAACCTCTGAAATAGCCGATTTATCTCTGGCCGAAGATCCCTTGTCGGCCCATCAGGCACTGCTTCAGCGCGGGCTCATTTAAATGCTTGTAGGCAAAACTTCCCTGCAATTGATCTGGCTGCGCAGCGACTTGCGCCTGCATGACAACACTGCCCTCTCAGCCGCCGCCGCTCATGGTCCATGCGTGGCGGTGTATTTGTTGAGCCCGCTGCAATGGCATGCCCACGATGATGCACCGTGCAAAGTGGATTTCTGGCTGCGTAACCTGCGCGAGCTGAGCCACGCCCTCGGCGAGCTGAACATTCCCTTGCTGATCCGTACTGCCGCACGCTGGGATGATGCGCCGCAGGTGCTTGGCCAGTTATGCACAGAGCTGGACGTCGAGGCGGTCCACGTCAACGAGGAATACGGCGTGAATGAAAGTCGCCGTGATGCGGCCGTCAGCAAGACTCTCGACGCTGCGGGCATTGGCTTTTACAGCTACTTCGATCAATTGCTGTTCAAGCCCGGCAGCGTGCTGACCAAAACCGGTACGTACTTCCAGGTCTTCAGCCAATTCCGCAAAGCTTGCTACGCCCGCCTGCACGGCGCATTACCCCGCCTGACTGCCGCCCCCGGGGTCCAGGTGCCAACGGCCATCAACCGTGACCCGATTCCATTGCAGGTCGAGGGTTTCGACACGCCAAGCGAACATCTGCGCCTGCTCTGGCCCGCCGGTGAAGGTGAAGCCCATCGGCGTCTGGAGCACTTCGCCCAAGGGCAGATTGATGACTACAAGGACCAACGCGACTTCCCGGCAAAACCCGGTACCAGCCAGTTGTCCGCGTACCTCGCAGCCGGGGTGATTTCGCCACGCCAGTGCCTGCACGCCGCCGTGCAAAGCAATCAAGGCGAGTTCGAAAGCGGCAGCGTCGGCGTCATCACCTGGATCAACGAACTGCTCTGGCGCGAGTTTTACAAACACATTCTGGTGGGCTATCCACGGGTCTCCCGGCACCGCGCCTTTCGCCCGGAAACCGAAGCCCTTGCCTGGCGCGACGCTCCGGATGAGCTGGCGGCCTGGAAAGAGGCGCGCACCGGGCTGCCGATCATCGACGCCGCCATGCGCCAACTGCTGGAAACCGGCTGGATGCACAACCGTCTGCGGATGCTGGTGGCGATGTTCCTGACAAAAAACCTGCTGATCGACTGGCGCGAAGGTGAGCGTTTTTTCATGCGCCATTTGATCGATGGTGATTTGGCCGCGAACAACGGCGGCTGGCAGTGGAGCGCTTCCACCGGTACCGATTCGGCACCCTGGTTCCGGATTTTCAACCCGCTGAGCCAGTCGGAAAAATTCGACGCTGAGGGCCTGTTCATCAAGCACTGGCTGCCGGAGCTGGCGGGGCTGGACAACAAAGCTATCCACAACCCGGCGGCCATGGGCGGACTGTTTGGCGTGGCCGACTATCCACTGCCAATCGTCAATCTGGGCCAGTCACGCGAACGCGCACTGGCGGCGTTCAAACATTTGCCTTCGCGCCTGGATGTCGGAGCGATACATGACTGAAAAGGAGAGTGGATTGAGTCATACAACGCCACGACGGTATTGGCTGACGGGGGCCGGCAATGGCATTGGTGCTGCACTGGCCGAAGAACTGTTGAAGTCCGGCATGCACCTGGCGGTCAGTGCCCGCACGATTGCGCCATTAAAAGTCCTGGCCCAGCGGTATCCGGGGCAAGTGCTGGTGGTGGCGGGTAATCTGACCAACAGCCAGACCGTGCGCGAGATCGGCGAGCGAATCCAGCAGCAGTGGGGCTCGCTGGACACCGTGATTATCAATGCCGGCACCTGTGAGTATGTTGACACCCAGCAGTTCGACGGTTCGATCATCGAACATGTGGTGCGTACCAACCTGCTCGCCAGCAGCTATTGCATCGAAGCTGCCCTGCCGTTGCTGCGCGCTGGCTTCGCCCCCCATCTGGTGGGTATTGTCAGCTCAGTAACCGACCTGGCCCTGCCTCGGACCGAAGCCTATGGTGCCTCGAAAGCCGGGCTGCGGTATCTGTTTGAGTCCCTGCGCATTGATCCGGCGTCGAAAGGTGTTGAAGTCACCCTGGTTAGCCCAGGTTCCGTCGACACCCCGCTGAACGGGAGCAACGACTATCCGATGCCACAGATCTGGTCAGCCGATAAAGCCGCGCGCCATGTCGTCGAAAAACTCAAGCAGCGCCCGCAGGAAATCCCCCTCCTGGCCCTGTCCATGGCCGCACTCTGGCCTCTGTCGAAACTATTCAACCGTAGAAAATTAGTGATCGGCAAACGCATGGTCAGGCGCTCGCCGCCAAGCATCGATACGCCGTAAACAGATCATGAGCAACGCCCGTCGGCAGCCTCATCCGGTTGAGCGTCCGTCTGGCCTTTCACACAGTTACGGCGCGCTGCCTTACACTGCGCACCTATGAACACGATCCCCATCAAGACCATCGCTGAACCGGCGGTCACCTGCTCGACCTGCGCAGCCTGCTGTTGCCAGCTCGAAGTCATGCTGATCACCGACACTGGCGTGCCCGAACGTTTTATCGACACCGACGATTGGGGCGGGGAAGTCATGCTGCGCCTGGATGACGGCTGGTGCGCCGCACTGGATCGCGACAGCATGATGTGCACCATTTACGAAAAGCGCCCGCTGATCTGCCGGGAGTTCGAGATGGGTGCGCCGGAGTGCATCGATGAGCGTCAGGGGATTGCGACGGCGTATCGCTGAGTGCAAGTTAGCCAAATACACCTGTGGGAGCCAGCCTCGCTCCCACAATGAAGCAGCCAGTCATTACAGCGGCATCGTGTAATGCAACGCGTAGCTTTCTATACCGTCATTGGTGACGTTGATATGGGCGTTGGAGTAATGCGTCGCGCGAATCCCGATTTCATGCCCGCCAGCAAACCGCAGGCCGAACCCCAATCGATCCTCAAACTGAAAAGCCTCGCCCAACCGGCGGTCGTCCACTTCGTCGTGAGCGAACACCGCAACGCCGATGCCGGCTTCCAGATAAGGTTTGACGGTTTGCCCGGCAAACTCGTAAACGAACACCGGAGAGAACGACAGGCTGTGATTGCTTACGGTCTTGTCACCATTCCAATAGGTGTACGCACCGCTCCAGTAGCCCGTCACGCGCCCGACATCAGTCTGCCACCAGCTTTTATCCCAATCCCATTGCAGGCCCAGGCGATAAGTCTGGGTCGAACCGGAGGTCTGGCCAACCGCAAACTCGACGCCAGCTGCTTGTGCGGTAAAACTGTGCCCCAACAACGCGACCGCGATCGCGGCTAAACAGAACAGTCGCTTCATGAGAAACATCCTTTTCTGAACGATTATGTTTGTTTTTTTGGCTCAACAGACGGGCTATGAAAATCCACGCTTCAACAGAAATTCATCCACTTGAAGCGTTCCCCAAAACGATTTCTACAGACTGAAGCTTTGCACAACCCCGGCGTTATGCCAGAGCAGCGGCAGGATATTTCTCAGGTGCTCGGGGCTGGCACTGGTCCAGAACTGCGCGTCGCGAGGTGGCCCCACTGCGAGCAACTCACGCTCGGCCAGCAGGCGCTGGGTTTGCCGGGCAACAGCCGCGCCAGTATCGATCAGGCTGATGTCAGCGGGGAGCATCCGCTTGAGCAATGGCTTGAGGAAAGGATAGTGCGTGCAACCGAGAATAATCGTGTCACACCCGGCTGCCAGCAGAGGTTCGAGATAACCGGCCAGTAACTGGCACAGCTCCTGGCTGTGCAGATCACCGGCTTCGATCAGCTCCACCAACCCTGGGCACGGCTGAGTGATGACCCGTACATCGGTGGCAAAACGGTCGAGCAAGGCCGCGAACTTGGCGCTCTGCAACGTCCCGGTAGTGGCGAGCACACCGACCACGCCACTGCGAGTGGCCGCGGCGGCTGGCTTGACCGCAGGCTCCATGCCGATGATGGGCCAGTCCGGGTAGTCGCGACGCAAATCCGCGACACCGGCCACGGTTGCCGTGTTGCAGGCCACGACCAAGGCCTTGGCACCTCGCCGGACAAAAAACTCCGCGACTACGCTGCAACGCTGGCGAATGAACTCGGGAGATTTCTCGCCATAGGGAATGTTCCCGCAATCGCCGACATACAACAGCGATTCATTGGGCAACAATTGCTGGATCTCAGCCAGCACCGACAACCCGCCGACCCCGGAATCGAACACGCCGATGGGCGCTTCACGCATGCCTGCCCCCGCAAACACTGCAGCCTGGATCACGCTTGACCCGCAACTCACGGAACCGCGCCCCCAAGGCATCGATTAATAATAACCGCCCCACCAACGGCTCACCGAACCCGACCAACAGTTTCAACGCCTCAAGCGCTTGCAGGCTGCCCACCAACCCCACCAGCGGACCGAGCACGCCGGCCTCGCTGCAGGTCAGTTCGGCTTCGCTGCCGTGCCCGTACAAGCAGTGGTAACACGGGCTCTCGGCGCGACGTGGGTCGAACACCGACAACTGCCCTTCCAGGCGAATCGCCGCGCCGCTGACCAAGGGTTTTCGCGCCGCTACACACGCCGCGTTCACCGCTTCGCGGGTGGAAAAATTGTCGGAGCAGTCGAGTACCACATCGACCGCCGACACTGCAGCCGCCAACGAGTCTTCGTCCAGCGCGGTGCGATGCGCGATCAGTTGAATCTCGGGGTTGATCGCCGTCAGACGCCGGATAGCCGAGTCGACCTTGCTCAGCCCGACGCTGTCGGTGTCGTGAATGATCTGCCGTTGCAGGTTGGTCAGGTCGACCGTGTCGAAGTCCGCCAGATGCAACTCACCGACGCCGGCAGCCGCCAGGTACAGCGCGACCGGCGCACCAAGCCCGCCGAGGCCGACGATCAGGACGCGGCTTTGCTTGAGTCGCAATTGGCCGTCGATGTCGACGTGTTGCAACAGAATCTGCCGGCTATACCGCAACAGCTCCTGATCATTCAGCACGGTAGACGCCCCAGACTGATACGTTCATGGTCACCGAGGTCCTTGCGGCTGTGGACCTCTTCAAAACCTTGGGTCAGCAGCAAATCGCGCACGGCATCGGCCTGATCATAACCGTGCTCGAGCATCAACCAGCCGCCCGCTTCCAGGTGGCCAGGCGCCTGGGCGATGATCAAACGCAAGTCATCGAGCCCGTCGGTGCCGGCCACCAACGCACTGGCCGGCTCGAAACGCACGTCACCGGCCACCAGATGCGGGTCGGCGCAGGCGATATAAGGCGGATTACTGATGATCAGCGTGTAGCGATGATCTTTCAGCGCACTGAACCAGTGACTGCTCAGCACCGTGACGTTGTTCAAGTGCAGACGCTGGCGATTGCGCTCGGCCAGGGCCACGGCCTCGAGGATCCGGTCCACTGCAGTGACTTGCCAGGCTGGACGCTCGCTGGCCAAAGCCAGGGCAATCGCGCCGCTTCCGGTGCCCAGATCGAGAACCTTGGCAGGTGTTGCGGGCGCCAGTTCCAGGGCAGTTTCGACCAGCAACTCGGTGTCCGGGCGCGGGATCAGCGTATGCGGCGCCACTTCCAGGTCCAGCTTCCAGAAACCCTGCTGGCCGAGAATATAGGCCACCGGCTCGCCGGAGCGACGACGTTGCAGGTACTCGGCAAAGATCAGCGCCGCTTCGCTGGGAACGATGCGCTCCGGCCAGGTGTGCAGAAAACTGCGGGACTTGCCCAGGGCCGCGGCCAGCAGCAATTCAGCATCCAGGCGCGCGGTCGGCGAGTCAGGCAGGTCGGCTGCACGTAACAAACTGGCAATGATGGTCATTTATTCACCTATCGCTGCCAGTTGGTCTGCCTGGAATTCGGCCAATAACGGCTCGATCACGGCATCGACGCCACCCGCGAGGATTTCGTCGAGGGAATACAGCGTCAGGTTGACCCGATGGTCGGTGACCCGCCCCTGGGCGAAATTGTAGGTACGGATTCGCTCGGAGCGGTCGCCCGACCCCACCAGCAACTTGCGCTCGCTGGCGATGGCATTCGCCGCAGCACTGGTTTGCTGGTCATTCAATTTAGCCGATAGCCAGGACATCGCCCGCGCTCGGTTCTTGTGCTGGGAACGTTCTTCCTGGCACTCGACCACGATGCCCGACGGCAAGTGGGTAATCCGGATCGCCGAGTCGGTCTTGTTCACGTGCTGACCGCCTGCGCCGGAGGAGCGATAGGTATCGACGCGCAAATCTGCCGGGTTGATCTCGATCGCTTCCTGTTCGTCCGGCTCAGGCAATACCGCCACGGTACAGGCCGAGGTGTGGATACGTCCCTGGGATTCAGTGGCCGGAACCCGTTGCACGCGGTGCGCGCCGGATTCGAACTTCAGCTTGCCGTAGACATTGTCGCCTTCGACCCGCGCGATAACTTCTTTAAAGCCGCCGTGTTCGCCGATGTTCTCCGACAGAATCTCGACCCGCCAGCCACGCCGTTCGGCGTAACGCGAATACATGCGGAACAGATCGCCGGAGAAGATCGCCGCTTCGTCGCCGCCAGTACCGGCACGAATTTCCAGGAACACGTTGCGCCCGTCGTTCGGGTCCTTGGGCAGCAGCATGCGTTGCAGGCTGGCTTCAAGTTCGATCAGTTGCTCTTTGGCTTCGCGGACTTCTTCGACGGCCATTTCGCGCATGTCCGGATCGCTGTCCTTGAGCAGCGCCTGGGCACCTTCGAGATCGCCCTGAACCTTGAGCAACTGTTTATAGGTGGCGACAATCGGCTCAACTTCCGCGTATTCCTTTGAATAGGTACGGAATTTGTTCTGATCGGAAATGACTTCACCATCGCCAAGCAAGGCGGTCAGTTCCTCGAAACGGTCCTGGAGGATGTCCAGCTTATTGAGCAGTGACGCTTTCATTGCGGTTTTTTATCCGAAGAGCTATCCGAATTACCCTCACCGAGGGCAAAGAGTTCCTGGGCCATGGCCAGCGCATCGAGGCGGCCTTCGGCAGTAAGCTTTTTCAACTGTACGCTGGGAGCATGCAACAGTTTGTTGGTCAGGCCGCGGGCCAGTTGCACCAGCACGTCTTCAGCACTGCTGCCGTTGGCAAGCAGGCGCTGGGCTTTTTGCAATTCTTCATCACGCAGACGTTCGCTCTGTTGACGATAGGCCTTGAGCACATCCACCGCTGCCAGTTCACGCAGGCGAACCATGAAGTCGTCGGCACCGATGGAAACCATTTCTTCCGCCGCCTGGGCAGCACCCTGACGGCTCTTGAGGTTTTCGGCGACCACTTCGTGGAGATCGTCGACGCTATAGAGGTAAACGTCGTCCAACTCGCCGACTTCCGGTTCGATATCCCGTGGTACAGCGATATCAACCATGAAGATCGGTTTATGCTTGCGCAATTTCAAGGCACTTTCTACCGCGCCTTTGCCAAGAATCGGCAACTGGCTGGCGGTCGAGCTGATGACGATATCACTGCGCACCAGTTCTGCCGGGATGTCCGAGAGCAGCACCGCATGGGCGCCAAACTGCTCAGCCAGGATGCTGGCGCGCTCCAGGGTCCGGTTGGCGACCACGATCCGCTTCACGCCCAGCTCATGCAAATGGCGGGCGACCAGGGTAATGGTCTCGCCAGCGCCGATCAGCAATGCCTGGCTGCGCTGCAAATCGCTGAAAATCTGTTTCGCCAGGCTGACTGCGGCAAACGCCACGGACACCGGGTTTTCACCGATGGCGGTGTCGGTGCGCACCTGCTTCGCCGCATTGAACGTGGCCTGGAACAAACGCCCAAGCAGCGGACCAATGGTGCCGGCCTCGCGGGCCACGGCGTAGGCCGATTTCATCTGGCCGAGAATCTGCGGTTCGCCCAACACCAGCGAATCGAGCCCGGAGGCGACACGCATCATGTGACGAACTGCCGCATCATCTTCGTGCACATAAGCGCTGGCACGCAGCTCATCGAGGCTCAAATGGTGATAATCGGCCAACCAGCGCAACACGGTATCGGCAGAAAGCTGATCCTGCTCTATATAGAGTTCACTGCGATTGCAGGTGGAGAGGATCGCAGCTTCGCGGCTGTCGGTGAGTCGGCAGAGCTGCTGCAAGGCCTCAACCAGCTGCTCTGGAGTAAAAGCCACGCGCTCGCGGACGTCTACGGAAGCAGTCTTGTGGTTAATACCGAGTGCAAGGAAGGCCATTCAAGATCGCTGATGATGTCGAGAAGCCGACAATTGTCCTACTTCGCCTGACTCAGAACAACCATTGCCGACTATTGTCCTGATACCTTGCCTCTATACAGGGGCTCGAGCACCTGAACAGGGATTGAGTTCAACGGCAAATTGACAGGCCGGTTATGTTTGGTCGAAGGCTTGTGTCATGATGATCCGACCGCAGGTTAGTCGTCCTCTTCCCATATGAATAGATCTTCCGCGTTGCTCCTCGCTTTTGTCTTCCTCAGCGGCTGCCAGGCCTTGGCACCCGTTTCGCCGAGCGGTACCCCGCCGGTCGAAGGCAGCACGAAGGCCCCTGAAAAGCCCAAGGTTTACAGCTCGTTCAGCGAAGACACGATCTTCAGCCTGCTGAGCGCGGAACTGGCTGGCCAGCGCAATCGTTTCGACATTGCCCTGGACAACTACGTTACCCAGGCCGTCAACACCCAGGACCCGGGCATCTCCGAGCGAGCCTTTCGCATCGCCGAATACCTGGGCGCCGATCAGGCAGCGCTTGATAGCTCGCTGATCTGGGCAAAAAACGCGCCGAACGACCTCGAAGCACAGCGCGCCGCCGCCGTGCAACTGGCCCGGGCCGGGCGTTATGACGACTCCATGGCTTATATGGAGAAGGTTCTGCTGGGCAAGGGCGATACTCACTTCGACTTCCTCGCTCTGTCCGCGGCCGATACCGATCAGGACACCCGCAACGGCCTGATGAAAAGTTTTGACCGTTTGCTGCTGCGCCATCCGAAAAATAGCCAACTAATTTTCGGCAAGGCCCTGTTGCTGCAACAGGACGGTGACACCAAGGGTGCACTGGCGCTGCTTGAGAAAAACCCTCCGCAAGACGGTGAAATCGCCCCGATTCTGTTGCGCGCTCGCCTGCTGCAAAGCCTTAACCGTGGCAAAGAAGCGCTGCCGCTGCTGGAAAAAAGCATCCGCAAATACCCGGACGACAAACGCTTGCGCCTGACGTATGCCCGGATGCTGGTCGAACAGGACCGCATGGACGACGCCAAAGAGCAGTTCTCAAGCCTGGTCCAGCAGTATCCGGAAGACGACGAGTTGCGCTATTCCCTGGCACTGGTTTGCCTGGAAGCCAAGGCCTGGAAGGAGGCCAAGGGTTACCTGGAAGACCTGATCGCCCGGGAAAGCCATGTCGACTCGGCCCACCTGAACCTGGGTCGCATCGCCGAAGAACGCAACGACCCGCAAGGCGCCCTGATCGAGTACGCACTGGTCGGCCCGGGCAACGACTATTTGCCGGCGCAACTGCGTCAGTCCGACATCCTGATAAACAACGGACGCACCGCCGAAGCCCAAAGCCGTTTGGCCAGGGCACGCGACGAACAACCGGATTACGCGATCCAGCTGTATCTGATCGAAGCCGAAACCCTGTCTGCCAACAAGCAGGATGATCGCGCCTGGGCCGTTCTCGATAAAGGCTTGAAGCAGTATCCGGACGATCTGAACCTGCTCTACACCCGGGCCATGCTCGCGGAAAAACGCAATGACCTGGCGCAGATGGAAAAAGACCTGCGACTGATCATCAAGCGTGATCCGGACAACGCCATGGCGCTGAATGCCCTTGGTTACACCCTGTCCGACCGCACCACGCGTTATGACGAAGCCAAGACCTTGATCGAGCACGCGCACCAGCTGAACCCGGAAGACCCGGCCGTTCTCGACAGCCTCGGCTGGGTGAATTACCGCCTGGGCAACCTCGATGTAGCCGAACGCTACTTGCGCCAGGCCCTGGAGCGCTTCCCAGATCAGGAAGTCGCGGCGCACCTGGGTGAAGTCCTGTGGGCAAACGGCAAGCAACGCGAAGCCAAACAAATCTGGGGCAAATTCCTCAAGGAACAACCCGACAGCCCTACCCTGCGCAGCACCATCAAGCGCCTGACCGGTTCCGAGACTCTTTAAAATCATGCTTTTGCGCCACATCATCGTTTTCAGCTTCATCGCCCTGCTCGCCGGTTGCGCGGGCTTTGGCGCCCGTGAGTCCGTCGAGGGCCACGGCAATCCCGCGCAATGGCGCGAGCACAAACAGCAATTGACCAGCCTCGACGGCTGGCAAATCAACGGCAAGGTCGGTATCCGGGCCCCGAAAGATTCGGGCAGCGGCACTGTGTTCTGGCTGCAACGACAGGACTACTACGATATTCGCCTGTCCGGCCCGCTGGGTCGCGGCGCAGCACGCTTGACCGGTCGTCCCGGCCAGGTGTCGCTGGAAGTGGCCAACCAGGGTCGCTTTGAGGCACCAACGCCCGAAGCCCTGCTCGAAGAACAGCTGGGCTGGAAGCTGCCGGTCTCGCATTTGGTCTGGTGGGTTCGCGGATTGCCCGCGCCTGACAGCAAAAGCCGCCTGAACCTGGATGCCGACAGTCGCCTGGCCACGCTCGAGCAGGATGGCTGGCAAGTCGAGTACCTCAGCTACATCCAGCAAAACGGTTATTGGCTGCCCGAGCGGATCAAACTGCACGGCACCGACCTTGATGTCACGCTGGTGATCAAGGACTGGCAACCTCGCAAACTGGGGCAATGACATGCCAGCCACTCGCCTGACCCTGCCCTCGCCGGCAAAACTGAATTTGATGCTGCACATCCTCGGTCGCCGTGAAGACGGCTACCACGAGTTGCAGACGCTGTTTCAATTTCTCGATTACGGCGACGAAATCACCTTCGCCGTACGCAATGACGGTGTCATTCACCTGCACACCGAGTTCGAAGGCGTCCCTCACGACAGCAATCTGATCGTCAAAGCCGCCAAAAAACTTCAGGAGCAATCCGGTTGTTCGCTGGGCATTGATATCTGGATCGAAAAAATCCTGCCCATGGGCGGTGGAATCGGTGGTGGCAGTTCGAATGCGGCCACCACGTTGCTGGGCCTCAATCACCTCTGGCAGCTGGGCTGGAATGAGGATCAACTGGCCACGCTGGGCCTGACGCTCGGCGCCGACGTCCCGGTTTTCGTGCGTGGGCACGCGGCTTTCGCCGAAGGAGTGGGAGAAAAGCTCACCCCTGTAGACCCGGAAGAACCGTGGTATCTCGTACTGGTGCCGCAAGTATCTGTAAGTACAGCAGAAATTTTTTCAGATCCGCTGTTGACACGTAACTCTTCTCCCATTAAAGTGCGCCCCGTTCCCAAGGGAAACAGTCGAAATGACTGCTTACCGGTGGTAACAAGGCGTTATCCAGAAGTATGTAACGCTTTGAATTTGTTAGGTAAATTTACCGAAGCAAAACTCACCGGAACTGGAAGTTGTGTGTTTGGGGGCTTCCCAAGCAAAGCTGAAGCTGATAAAGTCTCGGCCCTTCTTACAGAGACCCTTACAGGATTTGTAGCAAAAGGAAGCAACGTTTCGATGTTGCATCGCAAGCTGCAAAGTCTGCTCTAAAAGAACCGGGTACTGGGTACTCGTTGCAACAGATACAGGGGCGTCGCCAAGCGGTAAGGCAGCAGGTTTTGATCCTGCCATGCGTTGGTTCGAATCCAGCCGCCCCTGCCATTTTCCTATACTCATCCAGGTTACCCTCAGCCTTCAGGTACTGCGCGTGTCCAAGATGATGGTCTTTACGGGGAACGCTAACCCCGATCTGGCTCGGCGTGTCGTACGTCAGCTGCATATCCCTCTCGGTGACATTTCTGTCGGCAAGTTCTCCGACGGCGAAATCACTGCTGAGATCAATGAAAACGTCCGCGGTAAAGACGTCTTCATTATTCAGCCGACTTGCGCTCCGACCAACGATAACCTGATGGAACTCGTCGTGATGGCTGATGCCTTCCGTCGTTCCTCAGCCACTCGAATCACTGCGGTGATCCCCTACTTTGGTTATGCCCGTCAGGATCGCCGTCCGCGTTCCGCACGTGTGGCTATCAGCGCGAAAGTCGTCGCTGACATGCTTACCGTAGTCGGCATCGATCGTGTTCTCACGGTTGATTTGCATGCTGACCAGATCCAGGGTTTCTTCGATATTCCGGTAGATAACATCTACGGCTCCCCGGTACTGGTGGATGACATTGAAGATCAACGCTTCGAAAACCTGATGATCGTGTCCCCGGACATTGGCGGCGTCGTGCGTGCACGTGCTGTTGCCAAATCCCTGGGCGTGGATCTCGGGATCATCGACAAGCGCCGTGAGAAAGCCAATCACTCTGAAGTGATGCATATCATCGGTGATGTCGAAGGGCGTACCTGTATTCTGGTTGACGACATGGTCGATACCGCCGGCACTCTGTGCCACGCGGCTAAAGCCTTGAAAGAGCATGGCGCTGCCAAAGTCTTTGCCTACTGCACACACCCTGTGCTGTCGGGTCGGGCCATCGAAAACATTGAAAATTCCGTGCTGGACGAGCTGGTGGTGACTAACACCATCCCGCTGTCCGCTGCAGCACAAGCCTGTGCACGTATCCGTCAACTGGATATCGCACCGGTAGTTGCCGAAGCGGTTCGCCGCATCAGCAACGAAGAATCGATCAGCGCGATGTTCCGCTAAGGGCCCTGCCCTTCGGATACATCTCGATGACGAAAAGCGCCCCGCCCCGGCATAACCTGTCGGGGCGGGGCTTTTTTGCCCATATCGCCTTTAGCGCTGGTCGCAAACGCTGGGGCGAATGTGGTTATTTTGGAGATACAACATGAACGAATTTACTCTGAATGCTGAAGTGCGTTCCGACCTGGGGAAAGGTGCGAGCCGCCGCCTGCGTCGTCTCGCAAGCCTGGTTCCAGCTGTAGTTTACGGTGGCGAAAAAGCCCCTGAATCCATCAGCATGCTGGCCAAAGAAGTTGCCAAACTGCTCGAAAACGAAGCGGCTTACAGCCACATCATCGAGCTGAACGTTGGCGGCACCAAGCAAAACGTAATCATCAAAGCTCTGCAGCGTCACCCGGCCAAAGGCCACGTGATGCACGCTGACTTCGTACGCGTTGTTGCTGGTCAGAAACTGTCCGCTCACGTTCCTGTGCACTTCATCAACGAAGCTGCTGCAGTGAAAAAAGGCGGCGAAATTTCGCACGTTGTTGCTGAAGTTGAAGTTTCCTGCCTGCCAAAAGACCTGCCTGAATTCATCGAAGTCGACCTGGCTGACGCCGAAATCGGTTCGATCATTCACCTGTCCAACATCAAGGCCCCTAAAGGCGTTGAATTTGTTGCTCTGGCTCACGGTAACGACCTGGCAGTTGCCAACGTTCACGCTCCACGTGTTGCTCCAGCTGCAGAAGGCGCTGCAGAGTAATTCACTCTGTACGCCGGAGTGAGAAGTAACATCGCGGACTGGAACGTAGCGAGAAAGCGGGCGGGAACGCGAAGTTTACATCATGGTAAATGAGCATTTTTCGTCCACTTTCGCCGCACACACCTATTGCAGCGATGTTATCCACCACTCCAAAGAAGGGCCCCTGACGTGACTGCCATCAAACTGATCGTTGGCCTGGGAAATCCAGGCGCCGAATACGAACAGACCCGGCATAACGCAGGGGCCTTTTTTGTTGAGCGCATCGCGCAAGCACAAGGCGTCAACCTTGTGGCCGATCGCAAATATTTCGGCCTGACCGGGCGCTTCTCGCATCAGGGTCAGGATGTTCGTCTGTTGATTCCCACCACCTACATGAACCGTAGCGGCCAGGCCGTGGCGGCGCTTGCCGGTTTTTTCCGCATCAAGCCGGAAGAAATCCTGGTGGCGCATGACGAACTCGACTTGCCACCCGGCGTTGCCAAGCTCAAACAGGGCGGCGGGCATGGCGGTCACAACGGGTTGCGCGACATCATCGCGCAACTGGGCAACCAGAATACCTTTCACCGCTTGCGGCTCGGCATTGGCCACCCAGGCGTTGCCAGTATGGTTTCAAACTTTGTCCTGGGTCGTGCGCCACGCGCCGAACAGGAAAAACTCGATGCCAGCATCGACTTTGCCCTCGGCGTGCTGCCGGATATCCTCGCCGGAGAATGGAACCGCGCGATGAAAAACCTGCACAGCCAGAAGGCCTGACTCTAACTCCTAGGGGAAACACCATGGGATTCAATTGCGGCATCGTCGGCCTGCCTAACGTCGGCAAGTCCACCCTGTTCAACGCCCTGACCAAATCCGGTATCGCGGCCGAGAACTTCCCCTTCTGCACCATCGAGCCGAACAGCGGCATCGTGCCGATGCCGGACCCACGTCTGGAAGCCCTGGCGGCCATCGTCAATCCGAAGCGCATCCTGCCGACCACCATGGAATTCGTCGACATCGCTGGCCTGGTTGCCGGCGCCTCGAAAGGTGAAGGCCTGGGCAACAAGTTTCTGGCCAACATCCGCGAAACCGATGCCATCGCTCACGTGGTCCGCTGCTTCGAAGACGAGAACGTGATTCACGTCTCCAACAGCGTCGACCCGAAACGCGATATCGAAATCATCGACCTCGAACTGATCTTCGCCGACCTCGACAGCTGCGAGAAGCAACTGCAGAAAGTCGCGCGCAACGCCAAGGGCGGTGACAAGGACGCAGTGGTCCAGAAAGGCCTGCTGGAGCAACTGATCGCTCACTTCACCGAAGGCAAGCCTGCGCGCAGCCTGATGAAGAACATGGGCACCGACGAAAAAGCGGTGATCAAGGGCTTCCACTTGCTGACCACCAAGCCGGTCATGTACATCGCCAACGTCGCTGAAGACGGCTTCGAGAACAACCCGCACCTGGACGTGGTCAAGGCCATCGCCGAAGAAGAAGGCGCCGTGGTTGTGCCGGTCTGCAACAAGATCGAAGCGGAAATCGCCGAGCTTGAAGACGGCGAAGAAAAAGACATGTTCCTCGAAGCCCTGGGCCTCGAAGAACCTGGCCTGAACCGCGTAATCCGCGCTGGCTACGAAATGCTGCACCTGCAGACCTACTTCACCGCCGGTGTTGAAGAAGTCCGCGCCTGGACCGTCCGCGTCGGTGCCACCGCACCACAAGCCGCTGGCGTGATCCACACCGACTTCGAGAAAGGCTTCATCCGCGCCGAAGTCATCGCCTACAACGACTTCATCCAGTACAAGGGCGAAGCCGGTACCAAAGAAGCCGGTAAATGGCGTCTGGAAGGCAAGGATTACATCGTCAAAGACGGCGATGTGATGCACTTCCGCTTCAACGTCTAACGTTGTTGGAATCAAAGAAGCCGCGTTGATTCGCGGCTTTTTTGTGAGCGTTATATCGACCCGCTATGCGCGACTAGAACAGATAGCCCATGTAGATCGCGGCAGCTCCACCGGCCTGCACGCCAGCGTTCATGCCGGCCATGACCACCGCCCCCTTGGCCGACTGCAGCAACTGCCGGTTGACCGTGGAGGAGGCAATGAGCGAGGTCGCCGGGTTGGAGCTTAGAACCGCCGCCAACGCCAGCAGCTTGGGATCAAGCCCGAACAACAGGGCCGTGGCCGAACCGCCGACCACCAGCCCCGCCCCCACTTCGGTATACAGGCAAGGCCCGGTGATGTCGTCACTGGTCAGGTCACGACTGACCAGGGCGTCGCTGACAAACACCTTGCCAGTGCTGGGAAAAGCCTCCGCCGCACCGGCTGCCCCTACGCTCTTACCCTTGAGCTGGATATTGATCTTGCCGAAACGCGGCAGGCGCGCGCCAAATCCGACCCCCAACCCGACGCCGCCGTAGCGGTAGCTGACGTTCTCGCCCTGGGGCGAACGCAGGATGATCGAACCGCCACTGCCCGCCACCAAGGCTACGGTCAGACCGCCGCCGCTGGCGGTCTGATACTGCCAGCGACTCTCATTGAGCGGGATCGGGATGTTGTAGCTCATCGTTCAAAGTCCTTTATGTGAATGAACTGCGCCGCGACCGCACTGGCGGATGCCCATTAACAGGCCGGCAAGGGTGAACAGCAGACCAATACAACCCAGTACTCCGGGAGTGGCCCACAGTGCGGCAGGGGTATCGACCACGGCGCTACTGGCCGGCTGCTCGGGCAGGTAATACACCCGCACCGGCTGATCCTGCCGATAGCCAAAAATAAAGCCGCCCTGGGGGTAGGAAATCTTTTCACCACTGCTGGTGGTGAAGGCGATTTCGGGATGCGAACCACCGGCATTCAAGTGGCTGACGATGCCATCGGCGGTCTGTGCGTGGGCGAGGAATTCGCGTCGTTCCAGCGTGAGATTGACGGCAATGCCCAACAAGCCGATACCAATCAGGGCAAAGAGCAGCCCCTGAAGCATCTTCCCGAGGCGTGACGGGGTGAGGTTAGCCATGGCTTGTCTCGGTATTCGTCCATGAAAGAGGGCGGTAGGATAACAAGAAACCACCGGGAAGTGCTTTGTACGACGCAGCAGATAATGCCTGTTCGAGAATTGCGACGTCCTGACCGAAGCAAGGAAAGTGTCGACGCTCTCGGCCAACCAGGAGCAGACCGAGAGCGGGATCAATGCCGGCCGTCCTTTATAGGGTCGAGCTTGCCAGCAAGTGAGATCGGCCAGTTGCCTGGAGGGACCACTTTCGACTGTGGATTCAACCGGTCGCGATGGTTCTGAATCAGGTTCGCAAGTCACCCGCCCTGATGAATTCGATGAGCGCTTTCAAGGCTGGTGGCACATGGTGCCGGCTGGAGTAATAAAGAAAGAATCGGCTTGGCGGTGCTTTCCATTCCTGGAGTATTTCTCTGAGATGCCCGTTCCGGATATCGTCGCGCGCCAGTTCCTCGTAGACATAGGCAATACCAGCGCCATCTTTCGCCGCTTGGATCATCAGCGCATCGTCTTCCAGAATGAGCGGGCCTGTGACGGACAACCGTATCGGTTGACCGTCTGCTTGATATTCCCAAGCGTAAAGTTTGCCACTGGGAAAACGTCTGGCAATGCACGCATGGTCGAGCAAGTCGCGGGGTGCGTGTGCGATCCCCTTCGCGGCCAGATAGGCATCCGCAGCAACGGTCACGAACGATTGAGGTGCACCGACAGGGACTGCGATCATGTCGCCGGCCAGGCTTTCACCAAAGCGGACTCCAGCGTCAAACCCGTCGTTCACGATATCGGTCAATCCATCATCGGTGATCAGGTCCAACTGAATGCGTGGATACCTGGCTACGAAGGGCGCGAGCACTTGTGCAAACACGATGCGAGCCGCCGGACGCGCCACGTTGAGTCGAAGTTTGCCAGTGGGCACTTCCTGCATCGAGGTCAATTGCGCCAACGTATCGGCAACCTGCTGCAGGGTCGGGAGCAGCGTCGCCAATAGCTGCTGGCCGGCTTCGGTCGGGGTTACGCTACGAGTGGTTCGGTTGAGCAGTCGGATGCCCAGGCGCGCCTCCAACGCTCGCATCGCGTGACTCAATGCCGAAGCCGAAACGCCACGCTCGTCGGCGGCCTTGCGAAAGCTGCGATGGCGAGCAACGGCGGCAAAGGCATCGAGTTCAGAGAGATCGGGGTGCTGACTCATGAATTTCGTTCAGTAGTTCAAATGCGATTACTTATCTTATCGTCATGAGATCTCTCTCGGATACTTCTCACATCATTTGTGGAGAGGTCGCTATGCAACGGAATCGTCTTGGTTCATCGGATTTTCTGATTTCGCCTATTGGTCTGGGGACATGGGCAATCGCCGGCACCGGTTGGGAGTACAGTTGGGGAGCGCAGGATGACAAGGACAGCCTGGGCGCACTTGAGTATGCCGTCGAACGCGGCGTGAACTGGATTGATACCGCTGCGGTTTATGGCTTGGGCCATGCGGAGCAATTAGTGGGGCAATTGCTGCGTCGGGTGCCGGTCTCGCGGCGTCCTTTGGTGTTCACCAAAGGCAGCTTGGTCTGGGACCCGGTCACGAAGGAGATTTCGCACTCACTGGCCCCCCAATCCTTGCTCGCCGAGATCGACGCAAGCTTGCGCCGGCTTCAAGTCGAGACTATCGACCTTTATCAGATCCACTGGCCTGCTTTTCCTGCCGACGCAAGCAGTGAAGGCATTGAAATGGCGCTTTCGGCTTTGGCTGCCGCGCGCGATCAAGGAAAAATTCGCGCTATCGGTGTATCGAATTTCGATGTCGCTCAACTCAAGCGGGCACAGGCGGTGACAGAGATCGTTTCGCTCCAGCCGCCGTACTCCGCCTTGATGCGAGACATCGAGAAGGACGTCCTGCCATTCTGTGAGCGGGCCGGGATGGGTGTCCTTGCCTATTCCACGCTTCAATCGGGGCTACTTTCCGGCAGCATGACACGCGAACGCATCTTGCAACTGCCCGAAGACGATTGGCGTAAGGCCCGAAGTGCTGACTTCCAGGAGCCCCGTTTGAGTGCGAACCTTGCATTGGTTGATGTTATGGCACGCATCGGAGAAAGGCACGGGGTGAGCGCTGCTGCGGTTGCCATCGCTTGGGTACTTCGCAAACCTGTAGTGACGGGCGCTATTGTCGGTGCCCGCCGTCCCGCACAAGTAGACGGGCTGATTGCAGCCTCGGAGTTGCGCCTTGACACGGCGGAAATCGACGAAATTCGGCCGTTTCTGCCGTCGGGCATGGGAACAAATGTCCCTGGCGCCGCCTGACACCATGCTGAACTATTACGGAGTCCCGTTTCTTCCATGCAGGAGGTAGCCAGGTCGACGACTCAACCGTTCGTAATAGGCACTTACAGCAGGAAAGTCTGGACGATCGAGCGGTGTTTCAAACCACCGGTTAACCGACAGGCCTATCGGTATGTCTGCGAGAGAAAACCCGTCTTCACAGACGTAGGCTCCTGTTGATTCGAGTTGTCGATTCAGGATCTCCATGTGCCTTGACCACAGGCGGCAAGCGGCTGCCAAGGCTCTGCTGTCCTGATGTTCAGGCGAATGCCTGACCAACGACATGAAGGCATACGTCCACGATTTGTTGAGGTCCGACGCTTGCCAGTCTATCCATTGGTCCACCCGCGCTCTTGCTCTCGGTTGGACCGGGTAAAAATGACCTCCGTTATAGCGAGACGCCAAATACCGAATGATCGAGTTTGACTCCCAGAGCACGAAGTCGTCGTCCAGGATCACCGGCACCATTGCGTTGGGGTTCAGCGAAATGAATTTGGGCGCGCGCGTCGACTTGAAGCCAGAACCCCAGTCCTCCCGCTCAAAGGGGATTTCGATCTCGGCGCATGCCCAAAGTACCTTTCGTACATTGATCGACGATGCCTTACCCAATATGCGCAACATTTCATGTCCTTATCGTTCAGGGTGGTTGGTCAGGGGCTTTCGATAACCCGCTCGGATCTTTTTCTAGTGCGTCTGGCGCGATGCACACGGGCCTGCTGGCGAGAAATGTTGCGATGGAGCCAGCCATGACGGCAATCAGCGCGTTGACGCTCACGCTAATGACGATCTGCGTAAAGCCAAGCACGATGGATTGCGCCAGCATGCTGCGGTGGTCGGCGTGCTGGGCTTGACCGCTTGCCAGGCAAGGTAGAGCAGATAGCGTGCGCCGCCGAGTCGCAGCGCGTCATACGCATAGGGAACCGCCAAGACCAAGGCTGTGATAGTAGGGCGGTCAAAGGGGGGAACGTTAGATACAGATTGACTGACAAAACGTCATACAGCGGTCGCAGCACTGGGTATCCGCTCCCAGGGAATACGTTTGACTTCAACGTGAGCAATGGCTTGCCCCAATAGCGCATCCAAACACTCTGACGCAGTCAGCCGCGTGCATTATGGATGAGGGCTTTCGGTCGGGAGCCGCCTGTTGTGACAGGTCGAAATCGACCGATTCTGTTGAAAACGTCGGCCATGGTTTGCGCATCAAAAAAGTACGCGTCCGGGATTGAAATCTTTACTTTTGGCAGAGACTTCCGGACTCGGATTTTACGTAGCAGCGCGCAAAAAAGGCGTCCCATTTCTATTGCTGAAACGGCTAAAAATGTTAAGGCCGAAATCTTTTTCTGGGGTTGGGTTCAGCCTGGGTCAGCCAGAATCGGCCACCCGGGTCAAAATTTAGTCGGCGCCTTCAACCACGCCCAACAACACCCTGTCGCGCTACAGTTCTGCCGCGAAGGTCTTGGCTTTCTTCGGCGTGACACCGTACCGTTGCTTGTAGACCTTGATGAAGTGGGAGGTATTTTCATATCCCACCTCCGCAGCCGCCTCGGTGACGGAATAATTTTTAGCCGTCAACAGCTGGTGCGCGATGTCGATTTTTTTTTCGATGATCCAGCGGTTCGGGGTGGTGTTGTAGCTGCGCCTGAAGTCGCGGATAAAGGTCGACACGCTGCGTCCCGTCAGCAGGGCATAGTCTTCAATCTTCAGCTTGTGCGAATAGTACTGCTCCATGAAGTCGGTGATGAGGCGGCGTTTGCGGCTGCCGCCGCAGGACAGCTCGCGCAGGAAACGGAAGGACTTGTCCTGGATGGCGATCAGGTGCAGTAGTTCGAGCAGTTTCAATTCCAGCAGCGCGTCGGAGCCCTCCGCGCCCTTGTAGACATAATTCAGCGAATCGATATAGCGCTGAATCTGTTCATTGGCGTGCAGGGTATAAGTGCCGTGCACGTTTTTCTGCAGGCCGTCCGTGTGCGAATTGCCTGTGCCGGCCGCGCGCGACAGGTATTTGGCGATCAGCTTATCGTCGAAAAACAGCAGCACCGCCTCGAAGATATCGCTGCCAGTGACGTAGTCCGATACCGTATAAACGCCTTTGGAGAGGAAAATCAAATGATTCTCGCCGACGACATTGGCCATGGCGTCATAGTCGCGAATAATCTGCTTGCCCTGCTTGATGTAGACGATCAACGGCGTGGCGATATAGATCGCCTTGTTTTCCAGGTTCGTTTCAAGCGTTTTATGGAGGATGGACGAGCTACCGTCAGCGAGGATAGGCTTTACGTTGCGCATCGAATAAAGCGCCGCCGGTACTACTTCGAGTGTCATTGCTATGGCTTCTCAACAAATTGGCCGCCCCATTTGGACAGGACGGTATCCAGCAGCGCGACGCGCTGCTGCCCAAGCGTGTAGGACGTTCGGGACGGAAGAGGATATCCAGAAAAACAGCAGAAAATACGTAACAGCAAGTAGCGCGTGTATGGCCGAGACGGCGCGGTCCGCCGCACGCGCCCGGCCGCTGACGTTACGGCATCAAACTTCGCTGAAGTAGCCGCTGACCGGCGCACTGCTCAGATGCTCGACGATGACGCTCCACTGACCGCTCGAGATCATCTGGTCGACGTGGGTGCCGTGCATTTCACGCGAATCCCAGGCTTCCACCAGCGTGAACGCGAGTGGATCTTCCAGGTGGTTGAGGATCTTGACCGTTTGGCAACCGTCCACCTTCGGCAGATTGATCTTCACGTCGTTCATGATGTCCTTGAACGACTGCAGCTTTTCTTCTTTTACATTAAAGCTGATGACGAGATTGACAGACATATTACTTCTCCAGTTGGATTTGACTACAAAAAACATCGTCGATTGCCGGAAGCGTAGATTGACGAGGCGGCGCAAACAAAATGCGCAGAATACGAAAAGAATGTTCAGGCTTTCATTTGCTGTTCCGTTCCCGTATCTAACATGGCCAGGCCGACCCGCGGAACCACTAAGTTCTTGATCCATTGTTTGACCTGGACTGCATCAATAAATCTTTTCCTTTCACATGACGCGCAGCGCTAGCCCAAAACCCACTTTCGTTAGAGATCATTATGTAAATTAATTTTTGGTGTCGATTCGATATGGCGCAAAGAATTCGCTATGGAAGCAACTACTATATATATGGTTAAAAAATGAAAATGATTAAAAATTATTAAAAATGCACGATTCCAGTCACTCTTGCGTTTTTCTTGCGCGACGGCCGATGGCATGCGCCGCCTGCGGGAACGGAGAGTCAGGCGTGGTTCAAAAACGGCCTATCCTGGGTAACACGGGCGAGCAGAATACTTCCACCGACGCAATGGAGTTTTAATGATTTGGGAGTCGGGGTGTTGGCGCCGACGCCAGAATGACCCTTGGTGCCGGAATCCGTTGACCTTGGGGAGGCCTGAAGTAGTCACGGCTTTCCGGCAGATGATCTGCATGACTACCTCTCCGCTTATCGGTGTGCATGCAGTGTGTATTCTCAGTTCACGAATTCTTACTTTTTTATTTTCAGCACGAGAAAATCCGTGATTCACTCTCTGGATGACTTATCTACAGGAAGCGGGACCAACCGCGCATCAAGACCTGAAAAAAGAGTAGCCAACATTAAAGTGTATACGGGGGTGACTATATTTCTGATTCCAGCGCAAACATCCCTTCAGTCACGGCCCCTGCAGCTTCGACGTCCGGTTTAACGTCTAACAGCGACCGTGGGTTTACTCGGATCTCGATAGACTCAAAATCCCCGTAATCACTCGATGATACGGGGATTTTGCTTTTTGGGATCGCCCCCTCAGCGTGGCAGACTGTTGAAACAACACGC
This sequence comes from Pseudomonas sp. H3(2019), assembly GCF_007713465.1. GTDB lineage: Bacteria > Pseudomonadota > Gammaproteobacteria > Pseudomonadales > Pseudomonadaceae > Aquipseudomonas. The sequence goes on from NZ_VMSG01000024.1 coordinate 62,759, forward strand.
CTCAGGCACGCCACGCCAGGTCGGCAGCGTTGTCATGAGGTGGGCACACAGGGATGACAGTCAGTGAGCATGGATACAAACAAAGACACTTCCTTCGTCTATCAGGCGGTGTACCGCTATCTCGTCGAGTTGATCGAGACCGCCCACTCGGAACCTGAGCAGAAATTGCCATCCTTGCGGCAACTGGCCCAGCGCCTGAACGTGTCGGTGTCGACGACCAAGTACGCCTATTCGCTTCTCGAGGACGAGGGGCGGATCTATGCCAAACCCAAGTTCGGTTATTTCACCAAGGCGATGCAGGTACCATTATTGAGTGAAGACTCGCCCAACTTGCTCGACAACGTGTTCTCCAACGCACGCCAGCCGGGGATACTGGCCCTTAGCAGCGACGCGCCAGCAATACTGTTGTCGCTGGAAAACCCGCTGCTGATGATGGAGCGCGAACTGGCCCGGCAGTACCCACGCTCCCATGCGCCGCTCTATCAGCCGTTCGGCGAGCCCGAGTTGCGCGGCGCTCTGGCCGATCGCTACACCAGTTCCACTCACCGCTACTGGCAGGCCGAGCATGTGTATATCGGCTCGGACCTGCGCAGTGTGCTGGAGTTGTCCCTCAGTGCGCTGAATCTGAGTGGCACTGTGGCGCTGGTGGAATCACCTTGCTCGTGGGCAATCCTGCGCCAGTTGCAGGCGGCGAAGATCCGCGTGATCGAAGTGCCCCTCGGCGAGGATGGACGTTTCAACCTGCCCGCGCTCAGTGAGCTGCTCAGGCGTGAGCCCGTCCGGCTGGCGGTGCTGTCGTCAACCGTGAACATTCCCCAAGGCAACCTGATGCCAGCGCAGGATAAACAGCAGATCTGTCGCTGGCTGGCGGAGCGGGATGTCTGGCTGTTCGAAAACGACAGCTATGGTGAGTTCTGTTTTTCCCCCAAGCCCGCCCGCTATCGCGATTTTGCCGATCCGGAAAAACTGCTGGTGTTCTCGACCTTCGACAAGATCATCGGCTCGGAAGCACCCTACGGTTATGTCCTGTGTCGTCGGCACGGGCCGCAGTTGCATCGGCTATTTCTGGAACGGGCATTTCGCCTGTCGCCGATCCGTCAAAAAGCGATCGCCAAACTCTTCAGTTCCAAGCGCATCGATCAGCATCTGATGGTGCTGCGAGCCATGTTGCTGGACCGTATGAAACGCATGAAGGCCCTGCTGGAGGAACACGCCGATGGCCAGTTGCGGGTGGTCGCCCCCCAAGGCGGCGCGACCTTCTGGCTCGAGGCCACACACTCAGCGGACATGCGGCGGGTGTTCGAGCGCTTGCTGGCCCAGCGCATCGTCATCGCCCCCGGGGAAATCTTCAGCCAGCAGGGGGCCTGGCGGCATCACTTGCGCCTGAGCTACACCCTCGACTGGAGCAAGGATATTCCCCTGGCCCTGAAGAAACTGGCCCAAGCTATCGGCGAAGAGCACTAGCCATACCTAGAGCCCATAGCAATGCCGCGCTTCAGGAAAGCGGCCATGACGCACCTCTTCGGCAAAACGCTCGCAAGCGTCGCGAATCACCGCGCCGACATCGGCGTACTGTTTGACGAAGCGCGGCACTTGCTCACTGCCCAGGCCCAGCACGTCTTCGGTCACCAGCACCTGGCCGTCGCAAGCCGGTGAGGCTCCGATGCCAATGGTGGGCATTTTCGAATCCAGGGTGATCTGCCGGGCCACACCTTCGGCCACACCTTCGAGCAGCAGGCTGAAAGCTCCGGCCTCAAGGTTGGCCCGGGCATCCTCGGCAATCACCGCAGCGGTTTCGGCGGACAGACCCTGGGCCTTGAAACCACCCATGACATTGACGAACTGCGGCATCAGCCCAACGTGAGCCATGACCGGAATACCACGTGCCACCAGGAATTCGACGGTACCCGACAGGGCCTTGTTGGCTTCCAGCTTGACAGCATCGCAACCGGTGCGCGCCAGGACCTGGGCACAATTGCGAAAGGCCTGTTCGTTGGATTCCTGATAGCTGCCAAAAGGCATGTCGGCGATGACACAGGACAGGCGTGTGCTGTCGACCACGGCCCGGGTGTGGCCGATGATTTCTTCGAGCTGCATGCTCAATGTCGAAGCCCGGCCATAGCCGACCATTGCAGTGGAGTCACCGACCAGAATGAAATCGACGATAGGGTCGATCAGCTTGGCAATAGAGCTGGAGTACGCCGTCAGGGATACGATTTTCTGTTGGCCCTTCATCGCAACCAATTGTGGAACCGTCAATCGTTTAGTACGGGTATGAATGCTCATAAGTGTCTTCCTGTGGTGATTGAAAACTCCGCGGGATGGGCGTGGGAGGTGCCCGATTATTGGTTAAATGCAAGAAAACTCAATGTACAGATTTGCGCTAAAAAGCAACCCAGGTGCATTGCCTGGTTGTCCCTCCCGGCAACCAGATGGACCATTGCCAGCTATAGACCTGGTCGCATTATTCAAACGGCGCGACCTATTTAAGGGACTGGTTTCGAATGCTGTTTCAGTCGCGAGTTTTGATGAATACCTGTTTAGAGTCCCTTGATAACGCCCCCTATTTATCCACGATCCCGTCGCTTTTCCCGGTGACGTGGCGAATCTGAACGCAAAAAAAAAGCGCCGACGGGATCGTCAGCGCCTTTGCCTCATAAAGGTTCTGCTCAGGCTTTTCGGGTCCTTGGCAAAAAGATCGCCAGCACCCCGAACAGCGGCAAAAACGAACACAGCCTGTACACGTATTCAATGCTGTGAATGTCCGCCAGATGCCCCAGCAGCGCCGCACCAATCCCGCCGAAACCGAACATCAGGCCGAAGAACACCCCGGCGATCATGCCGACATTGCCCGGCACCAGTTCCTGCGCGTAGACCACGATGGCCGAGAATGCCGAGGCCAGGATGAAGCCGATCACCACGCTCAAGATGCTGGTCCAGAACAGATCAACGTGAGGCAGGAGCAAGGTGAACGGCGCAACGCCGAGGATCGAGAACCAGATCACTGCCTTACGGCCGATCTTGTCGCCAATCGGCCCGCCAAAGAAGGTCCCCGCCGCGACGGCCCCAAGAAACAGGAACAGGTGCAGCTGCGAACTGGCCACCGACAGGTCGAACTTCTCGATAAGGTAGAAGGTGAAATAACTGGTGAAGCTGGCCATGTAGAAATACTTGGAAAACACCAACAGCCCCAACACCACCAACGCGCTCACCACCCTGCCCTTCGACAGCCCATGAGTCGCCGCCTGGCCTTGCTTGAGCTTGAACAGGCTCAAGTGATTGGCGTACCAGCGGCTGATGCCATAGAGCACTACCAACGCAAACACGGCGAACAATCCGAACCAGGCGACATTGCCCTGACCGAACGGAATGATGATCGCCGCCGCCAGCAACGGCCCCAATGCGGAGCCGGCGTTGCCACCGACCTGGAAGGTCGATTGCGCCAACCCGAAACGCCCACCCGAGGCCAACCGTGCCACGCGAGAAGCTTCCGGGTGAAAGGTCGAGGAGCCGACTCCGATCAATCCTGCGGCCAATAGAATCAACGGAAAACTGCCGACCTGGGACATCATCAAAATGCCGACCAGGGTGCAGATCGCTCCTGCCGGCAGCAGATACGGCTTGGGATGGCGATCGGTGTAGTAACCGACCCATGGCTGCAACAGCGACGCCGTGAGCTGAAAGGTCAGGGTAATCAGGCCAACCTGGGTGAAGGTCAGCCCGTAATTGGCCTTGAGCATCGGGTAGATCGACGGCAGCACCGACTGAATCAGGTCGTTGATCAAATGCGCCAGCGCCACCGCGCCGATGATTCGCATGACCAACGGGCTGCTTTGCGAAGTCGCGAGTGCCGGCGATGCGGCCGTTTGAGCGTTACGGGTAGCCATGAGCGTTTCCATACAGCGGATGGGGGCGTACTTGCGGGTGCGCCAATGTGCCATTTTTCAGTGCAGCAATGCCATCCCCTTAGCCTGCTAACGACCTCCGGATTGTCGATCGCCACGTAATAGCGCCGTGCCATGGTCTGAATCTTGCCTTGTTTATCCGCTTCAACGCGGCCCCTTACAAAGGGGATCGAAAATGGGAAGTTTCACCACAGTGCCGGTCCCACATGACCCGCAGGAGTGAACTTTCGAGGCCTTTTATGAGGGCACAGGCTGCGGCCACAATGCCGCGACCGCACGCCATTGGTGCGTGGTGCCCAGAGGAGTAGTCGGGCATGCAGGCTTTTCTGGCACCGGGGATTGGACTGCTTGGGCGTTTCGGTTTCGCCCGCAAGTTTCAGTTGTTGTTTCTGCTGTTTATCCTGCCGCTGGCGGGCAGCCTGTGGGTGATTGGCCAGGATTACCGCGACAAGCTCAGCCTGATCGCCGGCGAGCGTGCCGGCGTGCGTCAGTTGATAGCCCTCGATGCGCTGGACAATCTCCTCGCCGCTCAACGTGACCGCGCCGCCCGCTGGCGCGCCACCGAAACCAATCGCCAGCCCACACCGGCCACCGTCGCCGCGATGGCCGCGTTCGATGCGGTGCAGCCTGCACTGAATCAAGCCGTCAACGATCTGGGTCATGCACTGACAACCGAAGGCGCCGAAGCCGACACCCTCAGTCGCTATCAAACCCTGCAAACAGCGCTCAAGGGCCTGGACTCGAAAAGCCTGAGCAGCGTCGGGTGGTGGCCGGACGGCTACGAACGCTTCACTGCGGCCCTCAGTGCACTGCAAGCACTGCGCGAACAGATCGCCATGGACAACCGCCTGACCCTGGCACCGTGGCTGGAAACCTACCTGCTGACGCAGATATCGACCCAGCACGCCCCCGACCTGATCGAGCGGGTCGGACGCCTCGCCAGCATCGGTCAGGCGTCGGTGGTGTCCGGACAGTTCTCACTGCAAAGCCGCCTGCAACTGCGCGACCTGCGCGGCCGCATTGGCGACGCTCGTGAGCAATTGATCAAGACTGGCAGCCTGCTCGAAGCACGACTGCCGAGTGCGTTGCAGGCCTGGGCCGGGCAGTACCACGACAGCCTCAAGCATCTGGACGCCGGTTTGAAAGGGCTGGATGACGGCATGTTCGGCGCCAGCATCACGCTCAAACCGGAAGACTTCGAACGCAACCTCGACGCCCTCCTCTCTGACCTCGCCTCATTGCGCCAGCAATCGCTGGTGTCACTGGATCAGCGTCTGGATTACTACCACGGCTCGGCCATTCGCCAGTTCATTCTGGTGGCGAGCGTCCTCGGTTGCCTGCTGCTGGCCGCGCTGTATTTGTTCATCTGCCTGCAAGCCTCAATCCGCCGCAGCGCCAGCGGCATCACATTGCTCGCCGAAGCCCTGCGCGATGGCAACCTGAGCCTGCAAGTGCCGGTGCACGGTCGCGATGAGCTGGCAGCGATCAGCACCGCACTCAACGTTGCGGTGGTGCAACTGCGCACCAGCCTGCTGGGGGTCGATCACGAAACCCTGCAACTGGGCAACGCGGTGCGAGCCCTCAATACTCACGCCAGTAGCGCCCTCGGTGAAGTCGAAGCCCAGCAGTTGCAAATCAGCCAGATCGCCACTGCGGCCACGCAACTGGCCGCAACCTCGCAAGGGGTTGCCCAGAGTTGCGAACACGCCTCAGGCAGCGCTCAGCAGACCCAGCGCATTGCCGCCGAGAGCAGCCGTGACAGCCAGCGCACCACCGCGAGCATTCAGCAGCTCAATCAGCGCCTGAACGACACTGCCGCCGCCCTTGGCCGGGTCAGCGAACAAGGGCAGCAGATTCAACTGGTGGTGGACACTATTCGCGGCGTGGCCGAGCAGACCAACCTGCTGGCACTCAATGCCGCCATTGAAGCCGCCCGCGCCGGCGAACAAGGCCGGGGCTTTGCGGTAGTCGCCGATGAAGTGCGCAGCCTGTCGCAGCGCACCCAATCCTCCACCGCGCAGATCGCCGGCACCGTCGACAGCCTGCGCAGCACCGTCAACGAAGCCGTGAGCCTGATGGAAGCCGCCTGCGGCCAGGCCCAAACCGACGCACAAGCGGTTACCGGTCTTGGCGAACGGCTGGGGGAAATCGCCAGCGCGGTGCAAAGCGTCACCGATACCCTGGCGCAGATCGCGACGGCGGTGGAAGAGCAAGCCAGCACCGCCGATGAGGTCAGCGGCAACATCCAGCAAGTCGATCAGGCCGCCGTGCGCCTGCTTGAAGGCGCACGGGCGGTGAACCTCGCAGCGGACACCTTGAGTTCGGGCAGCAAGGCTTTGAGCGAGAATACCGGGCGGTTTCAGCTGGGTTTAAGCTGAAAACCCGTCCGTTTTTATGGGGCGGGTCGATAAGCGGTTGAAAGCGTAGAGAAATATTTTAGATTTACGCTTGACACTTCATCGTTACGAGCCAATAATGCGCGCCACTTGGCTACATAGCTCAGTTGGTTAGAGCATAGCATTCATAATGCTGGGGTCCGGGGTTCAAGTCCCTGTGTAGCCACCAAGTACTAAAAACGGCTTACCGAAAGGTAAGCCGTTTTTTTATGCCTGAAGAAAAGTACCCGGCCCACCGACGGCTCACCTCGCACTGTGAGCCGCAGCGTTCATCAAGCGCCGAGGCGTTCGACTATAGCGTGGGCAACGCCGACAACGCCTTTTCCCATATCTGCCGGGTGCGAACCCAGACCATTTCCTGCCAGTCACTGTCGGCGGGATAGAACTGCTCAACAAGCTTCAGTTTGATCGCCCGCCCCACTGCATCGCCCGGATTGCCGTGCAGGTGCAGCCAGTGATCGTCACGCAGATGAGCATGCACCGCCTCTCCCGGGTAGGTGCCGCACTCGATGACAAACGGCATCAGGCGCACTTGCGGCAACGCATCGAGCAGTGCCTGCGAGGTGTAGCCAGTGGCCGATGCGGCAATCCCGGTTTCGCTGTGGGTCTGCGCACCGGTTTGAATGGTGTAGAGCCACGGACCGTAAATGGCCTGCGCCTGTTCCAGTGCCGGGTAAGCCGCTTGTGTAACGGTCAGCAGCATCGGATGGCCGTACTCTCCCGCACCGGAGTGCAGGTCGAAACACATGGCCACTTCGGCCTGGGAGAGATGCGCCGCAATAATCTGATGCAAGGTCCGGCTCGACCAGCTCGGCGCCAGCCCACCGTAAAACAGACCGTCGGGATGACTGTGCTGGCCGCCCTCGACAATCGACATCACTGCCGGCCAGCCATGCTCGCTTAACTGCGCGGCGAGCAAGGCATCGGCGCGTTCACGCTCCGGGCCGTGTAACTGGTTGAAGGCATAAATCGGGTGAAGCGCTGCATAGGCCTGATTGTCGGGCAATGGCCGATCAAAGTTCAGGTGATTGCGGTTCAGGTCGATGTTGTCTTCGTTGACGCGACGCAGCCACGCCGTGCCCCAGGGATTGATCAAGTGGATCATCACCACCGCGACGTCATCGGGCAGTGGGCGCTTGCCGAACTCGTTCAGCCAGTTGATCTGGCACTCCGAACCGTAGAAGCCCTCAACCCCGTGGGTGCCGCTCAGCATCACCAGCAGACGCTTTGCACCGGGGGCGCCGAGCACCGCCACGTCCGTGCTCAAGGACTCGCCAAACGGCCCTTTGAGTGGATGTGGGTATTCGGTCAACGTCGCGCCGGCTGCGGTCGCTGCCGCCAGGAATTGTTCGCGCTGCGAACGGTAACTTGGCTGCGTTGGGAACTCGGTCTGCATGTCGGCCTCTTGTTGTTATTGATGTGTTTTTAGCGAAGATCTAGCGCCTCCGACCCTACAGAAAAACCCAGCGTCGAAGAAGAGAAAAGGTGCCCATCCGTCGACCAATACGCACAAGACCAGCGTTGCAGCTGGCTCAAGGCGCAGATACAGTCCGTTGATCCTTTATCCCACGGACGGAGTGCCCCACGTGTTCCCAATCTTCCATTTGAGTCGCTACCGCCTGACTGTTCTGTCGCTGCTAGTCACCGCGCTGACCCTTGCTGCCTGCAACGCCCCGCCCGCTTCGCCGTCCGTCAGCGCCTTGCCGGTGGCCCCGGAAATCGCCTCGGGGTATCGCACCGACCTGCACACCCAATACGCTGCCAGACACATGGCGGCAGCGGCCAACCCACTGGCAGCCGCAGCAGGACGGGAGATGCTGCGTCAGGGCGGTTCGGCAATCGACGCCGCCATCGCCATGCAAGCGGTGCTGACACTGGTTGAACCGCAATCCTCGGGGATCGGTGGCGGCGCGTTGATCGTGCTCTGGGACGGCAAGGCCGTGCGCACCTACGACGGCCGTGAAACCGCCCCCGCTGGCGCGACTGAAAAACTCTTCCTGCAAGCCGACGGTAAACCCATGCCCTTCCCCGAGGCGCAGATTGGTGGTCGTTCGGTCGCCACGCCGGGGGTGCTGCGTGCATTGGAGCTGGCCCATAAGAAGCACGGTCGCTTGCCATGGGCGAAGCTGTTCGAGCCGGCCATTGCCCTGGCGGAAAAGGGCTTTGCGATCTCGCCGCGCCTGCACACGATGATCGCCTCCGATCCGTTCCTGCCGCGCTCCCCCGACATGGCTGCGTACTTCCTGAATGCCGATGGCAGCCCGAAAGCCGTTGGCACGCTGCTGAAAAACCCGGCACTGGCCAAGGTCCTCAAACGCGTTGCGGCAGAAGGTCCGAATGCGCTGTATCAAGGTCCGATTGCTCAGGAGATCGTCGCCAAGGTTCAAGGCAATGCCAACCCCGGCAGCCTGTCGTTGAACGACCTCAACGGCTACAGCGCCAAAGAGCGTGCCCCGCTGTGCACCGACTACAAGCGCTGGCAAGTGTGCGGCATGCCGCCGCCATCGTCGGGCGGGATCGCCGTGGCGCAGATCCTCGGCACCTTGCAGGTACTCGAAAGCTACGACAGTCGCTTCACTCTGGCGCGACTGAAACCACTCAAGAGCAACAAACCGGCGGGTCTCGAACCCGCGCCTGAAGCCGTGCACCTGATCGCCGAAGCCGAGCGCCTGGCGTACGCCGACCGCGCGCAGTATGTCGCCGACTCGGACTTCGTGCCGGTCCCGGTCGCAGGTCTGGTCTCCCCCGCCTACCTGGCCAGCCGCGCAATGTTGATCAGCGATCGCAGCATGGGCAGCGCCAAACCCGGCACGCCACCGGGCATTCAGGTGGCCTATGCCCCTGACCGCTCCCCCCTGCGAATCTCCACCTCGCAAGTGGTGGCCGTCGACGATCAGGGCGGCGCCGTGTCGATGACCACCACCGTTGAAGCCGCCTTCGGCTCGCACCTGATGGTACAGGGGTTCATGCTCAACAATCAGATGACCGACTTCTCGTTCATCCCCGAAGAAAACGGTCAACCCGTGGCCAACCGTGTCGAGCCCGGCAAGCGCCCGCGCTCATCCATGGCACCGACGCTGATCTTTGATCGTCAGAGCGGTGAACTGGTCGCGACGGTCGGCTCGCCCGGCGGCTCGCAAATCATCGAGTACGTCGCCAAGTCGGTAGTCGGAATGCTCGACTGGAACCTCGACCCGCAAGCCGCCATCAGCCTGCCCAACTTCGGCAGCCGCAACGGCCCGACCGAACTGGAACAAGGCCAGTTCAGCCCTGCGCTGATTCAGGCCCTCAAGGACAAAGGGCATACGGTCAATCAAATCGACATGACCAGCGGCACCCAGGCCATCGTTCGCGTACGCGACGCGCAGGGCAAAGCATCCTGGGCCGGTGGCGCCGATCCACGGCGTGAAGGTGAAGCGCTGGGGGATTGATCGACTCTGGAAATGACCAAGGGCTTACCGCGCGGCAAGTCCTTTTTTATTATCTGGCGCCAGCACACTGGATCGGTCGATCCCGCCAATCGCCCCATACCTTGTCCAGCCCCTCGGCATGGGACACACCTGGCAAGACCACCACTTCCAGGCAATCAGCCTGCCCTAGCGCCCGACGATAACTGTCGACCAGGGCCGGCGGCACGATGGAATCATCAGCCCCGACCAGATGCCGTTGCCGAACATGAGCCAGGCGCGCTCGGTTATCCAAGGGTTCCAGCGAGCCGGTGAGCGGACTGAGGCTCAATCGCTCGGCCCACAACCTGGGGCTGAGATTACCGGCCAGGGTTTGCACCTGAGCAATATCGTCGCGGCGAGCCGCCAACAGCAAGGCCAACGCAGCACCGCCGGAATAACCGATCAGCTCAAAGTCCTGGTTGCCGTAGCGGCTTTTGATCTGGTTCAACGCCTGATCGAGACTGTCCAGCACTTCGGGAGAAAAACGCCGCGCGGTCCACAGTGCCGGCACGCACCCTGGCGCACTGACGAACTGACAAGGACGCGCGAGGTAAAGACTCGGTGTCGGATCACTGAACGCCATCCCGGCGATCAGCAACTGCCGCGGGCTGGGGTCGAGGCTCGGCTGGGAAGCCGTCGCCCAGGCGTGGCCGTCACCTTCCAGGTAAAGACGAATCCGGCGGGTATCGGGACGCTTCAACGGAGTACTCAGCATCAGCGGAAAAGCTTGAGTAACGATTATTTCCACATGCTGACCATGCTCTGAGGCCAGCGCTTCCAGAGACTGCCTGGGCGACTGGCAACCACTCAGCAAGGCGCCGAGCAACAACGCAATCGTCAAGACACCTGGTTTGCGCTTCATCTGCTCCCTCCGACACGTTCGGCCAGGACAGACACCCACGCCTGCTGCCACCAAGTGCGCGATTGTAGTCGTAAATGACGGTCAATTCGTGCCGTTACCCGATAGCGAAGTGCAGGTATGTGAACGGCCACATCCAGCAATGATATTTGCGCCTGATCTATCCAAGGGTTCGAACAGCGGTCGCTACGCTTGAGTACCGGGGCATTGAGTGACATGGACAGCAAACTCGATCCGCCCGTACATCGCTATTCATCTACAGCAACTTGCAGCAGTCCCAGCACGGGACTAGGATCGTGCCATGAGAATTATCGCTATCAGTCACATGAAAGGATTCTGGCAGAAACACCCTGACTCAGAGCAGTCATTCCTGGCCTGGATTGACGAAACAAAGGACGCTAACTGGGCAAGCCCTGCGGATATCAAGGCCAATTTTGGCAGCGCCAGTATCCTCAAGAGCCGTAGGGTGGTGTTTAACATCAAGGGTAACGCCTATCGGCTTGTCGTCGCCGTGGCCTATCGCTTCGGGGCCGTATACATAAAGTTTGTCGGCACTCACCAGCAATACGACGCTATCGATGCCGATACCGTTGAAATGGAGTAACCCATGAATATTCGTCCGATTCATACCGAACAGGACTACCGTGCAGCCCTCAAGGAAGTATCTGCACTATTCGATAACGAACCAGAACCGGGCACGTCTGAAGGTGACTACTTCGACATCATGATTACCCTCATTCAGGCCTACGAAGCGAAGCAGTTCCCGGTTGACCTTCCCAACCCGATAGATGCGATCAAGTTTCGCATGGAACAATCGGGCTTATCTGCTGCTGACCTGGCACCAGCCATTGGCCGGACAAACAGAGTGTATGAAGTACTCAACGGCAAACGGGCGTTGACACTACCCATGATCTGGAAACTCCATGAGCTGTTCGGGATTCCGGCAGAGAGCCTGATCAAACCGGTCAGAAGCATTTGAACCGCGAATGGCTGTCGAACACCGGACGAAGGGGCGGAGACGAGCCTGCCCCGCCTCTGCGTTACCACTGTCGTGGCAATACAACGGAAGATTGAAGCAACGCCCACTCTTGCCAACTCAGGCACTCACATAGACCCATGCCTCGATCCCGGACGCCAGCACCACGCTGACCCGCTTGTAATCCGAGACTTCATAGCTGTCAGCAGCCGCCAACTCCGCTGGCGTGATCCGGAACACCGTACCGGGGATCGGCGCACTGTCAGCACTGCCGGGACGCAGGATCGGATGGTGAGTCTTCCCACTGGTCGCCAACACTTCGGGGGCGGTAATTTCGACCCAGGACTGCTCGTAACCGAGCATCTGGTCGACGCTGCCGGACAGTTCGCGACCGAAATTGGCGAGCTGCACGGCCTTGTCCTGCAGGGTTCCGTAGGAAAACAGGTAAACCTGCGTATTGCTTGAATCGGTCATCAGCGAACCTCATCTCTAAAAGTAGTGTTTCTTAACACGGCAAGCGGAACCGGTTAAAGACTCAGTTCCTGAGTAAAATGCAAATGAATCAATCAACCGGATATCCGGCTGACAGCCAACCCGCACCTGAGCTACCGTGTTCGCCACCGAACAGCCGGACATGAAGGCTCACCATGGGCAAGCAGAAAATCCTCACCGACTGGTTCCAGCGAGCCCCCGATTCGGGCGGGCTGGAGCGTATCGAGGCATTTTTCTCCGGTCATGGTTACGACCTTCATCGTCACGACACCTATGCCATAGGCCGCACGCTGTCGGGTGTGCAAAGCTTTCAGTACCGTGGCGGCTGGCGACATAGCTTGCCGGGCGGGACCATGGTGTTGCATCCCGACGAAGTCCACGATGGCGAGGCCGGTACCGAGGACGGCTTCAAATACCGGATGCTTTACGTCGAGCCGGCACTGATCCAGCAAATGCTCGGAGGCCAGCCGTTGCCCTTCATCAAGACCGGTATTTCGACGGATCCACGCTTGTTCGCGGCGACCGAGGTCCTGTTGCAGAGTATCGATCGCCCTCTCGACCCGCTGGAGCAGCAGGATGCGCTGTTTGATCTGGCGCAGGCCATGAGTGCCGTATCGGGTGTATCCGCGCATCGCCAGAGCTTTGATTACCTGGCGGCAGAACGCGCTCGCGAATTCATGCACAACGCTCTCGACCAAACGGTGACCCTGGATCAACTCGCCGAACACAGCGGTCGCGATCGCTGGAGTCTGTCGCGGGATTTTCGCCTGCTGTTCGGCACCAGCCCCTATCGTTACCTGACCATGCGCCGCCTGGACCTGGTGCGCTCATTGCTGATGCAGGGTGAGTCGCTAACCAACGCCGCGCTGATCGCAGGCTTCAGCGATCAAAGCCACATGACCCGGCAGTTTGGCAAAACCTTCGGCCTGTCACCCGCCCGCTGGATGAAAATGCACCGCCGCTAAGCCACGCACAATCGTGCAAGAAGTGCGCTACGCCGCAGCGCTACCGTGGGCTCACAATCACCAACGGGAGCCGTACCATGCAGCCGTATCAAAGCCTGAATTTTGCCAACAAGCTGGCGCAGATCAACGAACACTGGTCGCCGCGGGTCATCGCCGAAATGAACGACTACCAGTTCAAGGTGGTGAAGCTGCTGGGAGATTTCATCTGGCACGATCATCAGGACACTGACGAGACGTTTATCGTCCTCGAAGGCCAACTGCGCATCGATTTTCGCGATGGTCAGGTGCTGGTGTCCCAAGGCGAAATGTACGTGGTGCCCAAGGGCGTCGAGCACAAGCCGTTTGCCGAACAGGAAGTCAGACTGCTGCTGATCGAACCCAAGGGCGTGCTCAATACCGGGAGCGAAGGTGGGGAGCGTACGGCGCTGAATGATCTTTGGATCTGACGAGGTTCACTCGAGCCGCGCTTAAGTCGACAGCTGATTGGCGAACTGCCCGACCGCGTTGACCACCTTCTGCGCACCATCCTGAATCTCGACGATCACCGTGCCCGCCTCGGCGGCCAGCGCCAAACCTTGTTCGGCCTGGAGCTTGCCATCCGTCATCAGCACCACGGCATCACGTGCCATGTCCTGGTTCTGCCGCACTACTCCGACAATTTCCTCGGTGGCTTTGCTGGTGCGCGAAGCCAGTTGCCGGACCTCGTCCGCCACCACTGCAAAACCTCGGCCCTGCTCACCGGCACGGGCCGCTTCAATGGCGGCGTTGAGCGCCAGCAGGTTGGTCTGTTCGGCAATGCCGCTGATGGTTTTGACGATGGTGCCGATCACCAGCGACTGTTCATTCAGCGCCTCAATGCCTTCACCCGCCTGCTGCATGTGCCTGGCCAGCTCACGCATCACGTCCACCGCCTGAGTCACCACCGCGGTGCCGCGCTGTGCACAGTTGTCGGTCTGCAATGAGGTGCTGTAAGCGATGTTTGCGGCTTCGGCAACCGCTTGTTCCTGATTGACCTGATCAGTGATCACGGTGGCGAACTTGACCACTTTGTAGAGCTTTTCATTGGCGTCGTGCACGGGGTTGTAGGACGCTTCGAGCCAGACCACTCGGCCATGGCTGTCGACACGCTTGAAGCGGTCGGCCACGAACTCGCCAGCACTCAAACGTCGCCAGAAGTCCTGATACGTGGAGCTGTTGTACTCCTCGGGTTCACAGAACGTACGGTGATGTTTGCCTTTGATCTGCGCCAGGCTGTAACCCATACCGTTCAAGAACCGCTCGTTAGCCGTCAGCACATTACCGTTGAGGTCGAACTCGATGACGGCTGTCGAACGAACCAACGCCCCAATCAGGTTCTCGTGTTCACGTGACGCCTCGATGGTGCGGGTCAGGTCACTGGAGTAAATCGAAAAGTGTCTTATCCGGCCATCCGAGCTACAAATCGGCTGGGCAATAGAGCGCAACCACGCTTCCTCGCCATTGCCTCTGAGCAAGCGCACAGCGCCCGCGAAGTGCTCGCCACGGGTCAGGGCATTCTTGAAGCGCTGGTGAAACTCATCGGTTTTGACATGAGCCGGAACGATCTCTTCAATGTTCCGACCAATCAGGTCATTGCCCTTGTAGAGCATTTCCTGGGCGAAATTCTGGTTAATCGATTGCACCCGCCCATCAGGGGCCAGGGTGAGCACGAGCATCTCGCTTTCCAGGCTTTCCTTCACTTGTTGAAGGCTGGAGAGTTCCTCGCGAAGAGCCGACAGCTCCTGCTTCAAGCGTTTATTGAACATTGCGATGCACCGATGGGCAGGGTTGAGAGCGTCCTTCAGACTTACCATCGGCCTTACCCGGGTTTTCTGAAGAGCCTTGCCGGGTTGTCCTACAAAAATACTTGGCACCTGGCCAGCATGCACGCCGCAACGCCTCAAAAACGGCGTTTTGAAGGACGATTCAGCGCGCTATAGTCGGCCGTGCACAATCACCACCCATAGGAGAATCGAGGCATGGATCAGTCACGCAAAGCGTTATTTGAAGACATGGCACAGCAATTGGGACAACGCTTCGACGGTGAAATGCGCATTGGCGGCAACTACGTGCCTGCGGTGCAAAACGGTGATGAGGTGTACGTCAGCGGACAGATTCCACGCATTGAAAATACGGTAATGGTGGTGGGCCGGATCGGTGCCGAAGTGTCGTTGGATCAAGGCCGGTATGCCGCGCAGATCTGCACGATGCGCGCATTGGCGATCCTCATGCAGTTGCTCGGCGACCTCGAACGTATCAAGAAGATCTTGCGCATTAACGTCTACGTGCAAAGTACCGCCGACTTCACGCAACAAAGTGAAGTCGCCGACGGTGCGTCGGAGGTGCTTTACCGGATTTTTGCCGAAGCCGGTGTTCACACACGGACCTCGGTGGGCGTGTACCAGTTGCCGAAAAACGCCTCGGTCGAAGTCGACATGATCGTCGCGCTTGAGCCTGAACCAGCACCGCTTGAGGAAGATGAACCCTACGATTGAAGTGCCTCAGGGATTGCAGGTCACGCCAGCCGCATGATCGACCCGCGGCAAGCGTGAGCCGAAGTACAGCGCTGCGCCAATCCCGACCGCCCCCATCACCGCGCAGAACATCACACAGATCCATGGGCTCCACGGCATCAGGCCAATCAGCAGCAACGGCGTGATACTGGCCCAAATGGCATAGGCAATGTTGTAGGTGAAGGAAATTCCCGAGACGCGAATCCGTGCCGGAAACAGGTTGACCATCACCGACGGCACCGCGCCGACTACCCCGCAACCCAGTCCGGCAATGGCATAGGCCAGGCCAATCCAGTGTGCACCGCCAATCAGGCTGGTATAGAGCACACCAATCCCCAACGGCAGCAGCAAGCTATAGAGCATCACCGTACGCCAGGCGCCGATACGGTCGACGATCAACCCGGCGATCACGCAACCAATGTTCAGAAAGACGATGCCCAGACTGCTCAGGGCGAAGGTATGGCTGGCACTCATGCCAAAAGTTTTTTGCATCATGGTCGGGGTGATGACAACGAAGGTCACCACCGCCGAGGTCAGCACGCAGGTGAGAATCACCGCCGGCAGCATTGCCAGCCGATGCTCACGCAACACTGTGCGCAGCGGCAACTCGACATGCCGTTCGCGACTCGCCTGCATGGCCATGAACACCGGGGTTTCATTCAGCCAACGACGCAACCAGACGCCAATCACCCCGAACACTCCACCTAACAGAAATGGATAACGCCAGGCGTAATCGAGGATCTCTGTCGGTGTGTAGACCTGCGCCAGCAAGGTCGCGGTCAATGCGCCGATCAAGTAACCAAAGGTCAATCCGGCCTGCAGAAAGCCCAAGGCATACCCCCGGTGGCCGGCCGGTGCGTGCTCGGCCACGAACACCCAGGCGCTTGGCACTTCACCGCCCACCGCCGCGCCTTGCAATACCCGCAGCAGCAATAACAGCAACGGTGCGAAATAGCCGATCTGGGCGTAGGTCGGCATGATCCCGATCAACAGGCACGGCAGCGCCATCATCAGGATGCTCAAACTGAAGACCCGCTTGCGCCCCAGCCGATCAGCAAAGTGCGCCATCAGAATCCCGCCCAGCGGCCGCGCCAGGTAGCCGGTGACAAAAATCCCGAAACTTTGCAGCAAACGCAGCCACTCGGGCATTTCCGGAGGAAAGAACAGTTGGCTGAGGGTCAGGGCGAAAAATACAAAAATGATGAAGTCGTAGATTTCCAACGCCCCGCCGAGCGCCGCCAGGCCCAGGGTCTTGTAGTCAGACCGGGAGAACGGTGCCGGTCGTGCATCAAGGATGGCAGTCATAAAAATGCTCTGAAATGGGCAAAAAACACGGCGCCCATGGTCTACGCAAAAATGCGTTCGAACAACCCGTTAGACCATAGTCACACATCAGCAAAAGAGCACCGCAAAACCCTCTTGATTGATTTACTGTTTATGTCTGACCGCAGGGCCTGCGCGGCCCGGTTGGCACCACAATAAACATAAAAATCGAGGTACTCCCGTGGCCGCTGCAATCGAAGATAGCCGCTCCGCCCGCTTTGCCCTGCACTGCTCGAACTTTGCAGAACGCTGGTTTCCCGACTCCTGGGTGTTTGCCGCGCTCGCGGTCATTATCGTTGCCGTTGCTACCATGATCATGGGCGCCAAACCCACCGATGCCGCGATGGCCTTCGGTGATGGTTTCTGGAGCCTGATCCCGTTCACCATGCAAATGGCCTTCGTGGTGATCGGCGGCTATGTGGTCGCCAGCTCGCCACCAGCGGTGAAACTGATCGACCGCCTGGCGCGCATCCCGAAAAACGGTCGCTCGGCCGTGGCCTGGGTCGCCCTGATTTCCATGGTCGCGTCATTGCTCAACTGGGGGCTGTCGCTGGTATTTGGCGGTTTGCTGGTGCGTGCGCTGGCGCGCCGTACCGATCTGCGCATGGATTACCGTGCCGCCGGTGCCGCCGCTTACCTGGGGCTCGGCGCTGTCTGGGCACTGGGACTGTCTTCGTCGGCAGCGCAATTGCAGGCCAACCCGGCCAGTTTGCCGCCGTCGATCCTGTCGATCACCGGGATGATTCCATTCACCCAAACGATTTTCCTCTGGCAGTCCGGTGTGCTCTTGCTGGCGCTGATCGTGGTCTCGTTGATCATCGCCTATGCCACCGCCCCCGGCCCGAACTCCGCCCGTGACGCCAAGGCCTGCGGCATCGACCCAAGCTTCAGCCTACCGGCACCACAGCCACGCACTCGCCCTGGTGAATGGCTGGAGTACAGTCCGATATTGACCATTTTGCTGGTACTGCTGGCGGCCGGATGGTTGTTTCACGAGTTTGCGACCAAACCTGCGATCAGCGCGATCTCGGGCCTGAACACCTACAACTTCCTGTTCCTGATGCTTGGCGCATTGCTGCACTGGCGCCCACGCAGCTTCCTTGATGCGGTGGCCCGCGCCGTGCCGACCACCACGGGCGTGATGATCCAGTTCCCGCTGTACGGCTCGATCGCCGCGCTGATGACCGTAGTCAAAGGTACCGACGGCCAGACTCTGGCGCACCACATCTCGACCTTCTTCGTCAGCATCGCCTCCCACGACACCTACGCCCTGCTGATGGGCGTGTACTCGGCGATCCTGGGATTCTTCATTCCGTCCGGCGGCGGTAAATGGATTATCGAAGCGCCGTACGTGATGCAAGTCGCCAATGACCTTAAATACCACCTGGGCTGGGCCGTACAGATCTACAACGCCGCCGAAGCCCTGCCCAACCTGATCAACCCGTTCTACATGCTGCCGCTGCTAGGCGTGCTCGGCTTGAAGGCGCGGGACCTGATCGGGTTTTCGTTCGTGCAGTTGTTGGTGCACACGCCGCTGGTGTTGTTTCTGCTGTGGGCGCTGGGGACGACGCTGACCTATATGGCGCCAGTGATGCCGTAGTCAAAAGAGCTTTGAAACCCGTTTGTCACCTCGCCGTCATATCTCGCTGCTAGCGTCCAGCCGAAATATACGGCAACATTTTTCCGCAAAGCAGGATTCTGGATGAACGACGACAAAACCGGCAACGATGCACCTCCTCCAGCAGACGACAGCCCCACCGACACCAGCCGTCGGCGCTTTCTGGGGGGCGTTGCCGTCCTCGGTGTCGGCGCAACACTGAGTGCGTGCGGCAACACTGGCGACACGCCGGGCAAGCCGGAAGAGCGGCCGCTGTCGCCTGCCGAACTGGACAAGGCGTTGCGCGATCAGGTGAAGAACGTGGTAGTGATCTACGCCGAGAACCGCAGTTTCAATAACCTGTTCGGTGACTTCCCGGGCCTTGAAAAACCGTTGTCAGCGCTCAAGCCTGAGGACTATCAACAGCGCGACCGGGATGGCAGCCTGCTGGAAACCTTGCCGCCGGCCTGGGGTGGCGTGTTGCAGATCGGCCCGCAAACCCTCGATGGCGTGACGTATCCGAGCGAAACCCAATTTCAGCAACACCTGCCCAACGCCCCCTACGCCCTCAAGGGTCCGAATGGCGAAGACTTGCCGCTTGGCCTGGTGACGCGGGATCTGTGGCATGTGTTCTATCAGAACCAGATGCAGATCAACGGCGGCAAGAACGACCGTTTTGTCGCCTGGGCCGACTCGGGCGGCTTGACCATGGGGCATTACGCCCAAAGCCGTTATTCCCTGCGTCTATGGGACGTAGCCCGGGAGTTTGTGCTGTGCGACAACTTCTTCCAGGGTGCTTTCGGTGGCTCGTTTCTCAACCATCAATACCTGATCAGCGCTACCGTGCCGTTTTATCCGGACGCTGCCAATTCCGTGGCCAAGGCGCAAATCGCCTCGCTGCAAAGCGATGACCCGCTCGACACGCGTCTCAAGCCGCTGGAGAAATCCCCGGCCAGCGCCATGTCCGGCCCACCGCAGTTCGGCCCCAGCGCCCTGACCCCGGATGGTTATGCGGTCAACACCATGGCCCCGCCTTATTGGCCGACCTGGATCCGCGACCCGGAACGCCCGGAATACGCCAAAGCCGATCTACCCAGCGTGCTGGTACCGCAAACCCACGAACACATCGGCGACAAGCTGTCGAAGAAGAACATCGACTGGGCCTGGTACGCCGGCGCCTGGCAGGCAACGCTGGAGCAATTCAAGGATTCGGGGGGCATTCCGAAGATCCCCAACTTCCAGTATCACCATCAGCCGTTCAACTACTTCAGGCAGCTGGGCCCGGAAAACCCGGCCGAACGCAGCAAACACCTGCGCGATGGCGGCTTGGGTGACGAGTCAAGCACCAACCGGTTTTTTGCCGATGCCGAAGCCGGAAAATTGCCGGCGGTGAGTTTCTACAAACCTCAGGGCAACCTGAACATGCACGCCGGTTACGCCGACGTGGCGTCCGGTGACCGGCATATCGTCCGTGCGCTGAAAGTACTGCGCGAAAGCCCGCAGTGGAAAAACATGGTGGTGGTGGTCACGGTCGACGAAAACGGCGGCTGGTGGGACCACGTCGCGCCGCCGCAAGGCGATCGCTGGGGCCCCGGTACACGGGTGCCGGCGCTGGTAGTGTCGCCATTCGCCCGTAAAGGCACGGTGGATCACACGGTGTACGACACCGCGTCGATCCTGCGGTTGATCACCCGGGTGTTCCAGCTTGAGACGCTCGACGGGATCAAGCAGCGTGATACTGCAATGATTGCCCGGGGTCAGAAACCGATGGGAGATTTGAGCAATGCGTTGCATTTTCCCGGCTGATTGATTTTCAGTCTTGCGATCTTTTCGCGTGGGTACTAGACCTATCGACGCAAGTGGTTTCAGTATGTAACCGCCCTCGCTTCCGAGGACCCACGCTGAAAAGGATCTGAGCATGTTCAAACTCGCAGGATTGAGCCTCACCCTGGCCGCCCTTACCTTGGGTGCTACCGCCCACGCCGATACCGACCTGAAACTGGGCAGTACCGAACGGGTAACGCAGCTGTTCGCCTACCCCAACAACTGCAACGTGATTTGCTATCGCGACTGGACGCTGGAACAAACAGTCGAGCACTACCTGACCCAAAGCGTTCAGCGGGATGGCTACAGCACCGCAAAAGTCAGCGTGAAAACCGACAACGATCAGCTTTACGCTAACATCAGCGGCGTGCCAAAGGACTACGCAAAACCGTTGACTGCATTGCTCGATGCCGGGGATCTGGCCCACGCCGGCGCCAACAAACTGAATGCCGACAGCAAATGGGCGTACAACTGGTACCTGTTCCTGCCCTTGGGCATGGCGCTGGAAAACCGCAAAAGCGTCGAGCTGCTGCACTTCCCACCGGACTATTCGCTGACCCAGGCCCAGGATTATCTGGAATCGAAGACCACCGACCGCTGGGCCACGCTGCTGACCGCCAACGGCATCGCTGCCGAACAAACACCGGCCTACCAGACCATTATTGATATCGCGCCGATTGCCGCCCCATCCACCGCCGGCAAGGACCTTGAAGGCGTCTACGGCTACTTCAAGGACTACCAGACCACCCTGGTCAAGCAATTCAGCCAGACCACCAGCGGCGTGACTTTGCCAATGGTCGCGTTCGGTGCACCGGTGCGTAACTGGGTCAAGGAGCAGTATGGGCAGACCGTGGCCGTGTTGGGGCTGGCACAAATCACCCCAACTCCGGGCGTGAAGGTACCGGTGCTGGGCTCTAACCACCCCAGCTACATCTGGTATGCGGCCGACCCGGCGAATTATGACGATGATCAGGCCAAGGCCGATGCCGTGGGTTTGAAGGTGATGGGGCAGGACTTGAGTGCGGCTTGCTGGCAAGCGGGTATGGGCAGCAAACCCGGCAGTGACCCGAGCGCACAACTCAACACCTGCACGCAAACCTGGCAAGTGGCCCAGAAAGAGAAAACCTGCGAGCTGTTCTATACCTCGATCCGCAATCTGACGCCCGAGCAAGCCGCAACCAAGTGTTCGGCCCCGGACATCAAACCCCAACTGGACCAGTTGAAGGTACCTGCACCCGCGCTGGCTGCATCGCACCTGTAATCCTGCGGGCATGCCAACTGCGTAAGCATTCGCTGACGCAGTTGGCAGCCTCTATCGCCTGTCAGATCTGACAGTAGACCCTCTGTTTCATTTGCGAGACTCTTTAAGCGTACCCATGTGCTGCAGGGCTGGCAGGATCGCCAGCCTCCGGTGGTCGCAGCGCCCAATAAACAAGGATCGTTATGAAGCCCCAGGCCAGGGACAAGGCAGCTATGCCGTCGAGCAGCTGCATTTACCCGAACAAAGAACTCAGAGCCCGCCAGGGCTACCCCTCCAGAGCTCACTTCACGGTTATCCAGACTGACGATGGGCGCGGCGCGGCAATCACGGCACAGCGCGATTACCTGCGCATCAGTCGTATCTGTCGGGTATCGGGACTGCTGATCCATACCCGCCGTTTGCATACCCTGCAACTGGCGCCGGGTATCCACGTCTACGATCCGTTTTTTTCGGGGCTACTGCTGCATTCCTGTGACCCGAACGTCTTTCTCGACATGAGCGAACTGTGGTTATGGGCGCTGAAAGACATCACACCTGGCACAGTGCTGTGCATGGACTACGCCAGCACTGAAGAGAAGCTGACGCGTCAGTTCGCCTGTGAGTGCGGCTCGCCCGATTGCCGTGGCTGGATCACCGGCTACGATGATCCGCCAAACGCCGAAGGCCAGAAGTTCTTGCAACACTGGCATCGACATAGCCTCTGATAAACGGAGGCTCAGCGCGGTTTACAAAGCACCGACCGGGCGCAAACGGTATTGCGGCGGCAGTTGCTCGAAACCGCTGATGGTCGCGTTCAGGCTCTTCCAGCGACCATCCTTGATGCCGTAGATGCAGCCGTGGATCGACAGACTCTGCCCGCGGTGCCAGGCATTTTGCACAATGCTGGTATGGCCGACGTTAGCCACTTGCTGGATCACGTTGAGTTCGCAGAGACGGTCGACCCGCTCTTCTTCAGTCGGCAACTGACCAAGTTCTTCGCGGTGTTCGTAATAAAGATCACGAATCGAGCGCAGCCAACCGTCGATCAGACCCAACTGGCGATCCTGCATCGAAGCGCGCACGCCGCCGCAACCGTAGTGGCCGGTGACCAGGATATGTTTGACCTTGAGCACGTCCACCGCGTACTGAATCACCGACAGGCAATTGAGGTCGGTGTGCAGCACCACGTTGGCAACGTTACGGTGCACAAACAAGTCGCCAGGCAGCATGCCGACGATTTCGTTGGCCGGTACGCGTGCGTCGGAGCAACCGATCCATAGGTATTCCGGCGTCTGTTGGCGAGCCAGCTTGGCGAAGAAGTCAGGATCTTCTTTGGTGATCGCGTCGGCCCAGCGCTCGTTGTTATCAATCAGATCTTGTAATTCGTTCATGCTCTGAAGCCTCAAGAATGATGCACTGCTTTGACAGACAACCGCCCGTCGGGGTCACGCGGGTGTTGCAGGTAGTCGAACAGAAATGCCTTGGAATCTTTAAGGGTAACGCCTGTCCACCCTATAAGGCCCCACATTATGAGGAATTTCCATGACTGATTCACGACGTCCTTACGGCGCGGTCCAACCCGAGCCTATCGACGACAACGAAGACCGCATGGGTTCGATGCGTGAGCTGGATTTCGATGAAGAAGAACCCGGCGAGACCATCGGCGGCCTGACCCGCGAGCACGAACGTGAGCAACAAATGCCCAGCGAACACGTACGTGAAAAAGGCATGGGTGGCGCCTCGGCTGACGACGAGCCCATTGACGACGACATGAGCCCGGAAAACCTGATTCGCGAAGATGGCGCCCGTGACGCTCATGAAGCCGGAGAGGACTTCAGCGCCGATTGGGACTTAAGCATCGTCGATGAGGACGAAATCGGCGGTGGCAACGGGCTGGATGAGGCGGAACTGGCAGAGCGCGATCCGGTTGGTGGCAATCGTTGAACCTGTGGCGAGGGTGCTTGCTCCCTCGCCACAATGGTTATGTATCAATCCACCAACGTGCAGGCCATCACCACCGCATCTTCACGCCCACCGACCGCCGGGTAGTAATCGCGACGGCGACCGACTTCATTGAAACCATAACGCTCATACAGACGGAATGCCGCCTGATTGCTGTCGCGCACTTCCAGGAAGCATTCCCGGGCTTTGGCTTCATACGCACGGGACATCAAGTGCTCAAGCAGCCTCAAACCCAGCCCGCGCCCCTGATTTTCCGGTTTGACCGTGATGTTCAGCAGATGCGCCTCATCAAGGATGATCTGCACCACACCGTGACCAACCTGTTGCTGACCTTCAAACATTAGCCATATCTGGTATTTGCCCAGACCATCAAGAAAAATCCCACGGGTCCAGGGATGGCTGAACGCCGCATATTCGATTCTCAGTACAGCGTCCAAATCCGCTTCGGTCATCGGGCGGAACGATACAGCGTCACTCATTCGATTCTTTCCAACGCGCCATCAGCCGACGCATGGCTTGCCAGGCATCAGCCTTACGCTGTGGCTCTTCCATTAATAATTCCAGGCCGGGCAGCGCCCAGACCGAACCCAGGCCTTCGACCTGGAGTTCGCGGTTGTAGGCTTCAGCATTTGCCTCACCGGCAAACCGCACCGCCGGCAGGCCGATCAACCACAAGCAGACACAAGGCGCGTCTTCCAGGCGAGCCGAAAGGAACCCTTGAACGAAATCACGGGCAGCTTCCGGGCCCTGATCCATGGTTCCACGCACCAGCAGCGGCCAGCGGACCGGTTCGCCGACAATTTGCGGGCTATCCGGCAGACCAGCGGCGCGCAGCATGTCCTTGAGCAGCAAGTAGGCCGGATCGCGAGTCTGGAACGCACCGCCTGTGGGTAACTCCACCAGCAGCAGGCAACGGCCGGCACGCAGCAATTGCAAGGCAAAACGCGGCGGCGGTACTGGCCGCGCCTTGGTTACGACCGGTGTGTCTTCGACCTCTTCGGCCGGCTTGCTCGCCGGGCGCGCGACCGAAGGTGTTGGACGCGGCACTTCGACCTTGATCCGCTCGGCCGGCCTGGCCACAGGCTCTGCGGCCGCTTTCGCGACCTGCGCCGGCGCAATCGGTGTCTCGACCAACGGCTCTGGCGCTTCCAGCAGCTCGGGCCGCGACGGTGCGGCAAAGGGCAATTCGGTACGCGGCAGCCAGTTGACCACCTGCATGGCGGTCAAATAGGCGCGGCGACGGGACTCGATAAGCAAAGGTCGGCCACTTGTGGATAACTGATAGTGCAGGGATTCTACCGCCCTTCGCTCAAGATCGCCCGCAGTTGATCGATAGAAAAGCGACTGTCGGTCCCGCCGATCCTCCGAGAGTGATTCCCATCGCACGTGATGCAGTACAATCGCTGCTTTTAATCGCCAACCAGCCGGCCATTCCAATGATCGAACCCAAGCGCGTCTTGCGCGCCCTCGCCGAACACTGGGCACTTCTGGAGCCTTTGTGCGAGCACTTCGACCAAGGCACTCTGAGCCTCAACGAACTGCGCTCACAGCTGGCCGCCCAGCAACTGGACAGCACGCCACAGGACATCACCAGCCTGCTGGACGTGTGGATCCGCCTCGACATTCTGGTTCCGGTGGCCAAAAGCCCGAACCGTTTTGAACTGAACGCGCAGATTCACGACTTCCTCGCCTACCTGCGCCGTGAGCACCGTCTGGGCCTGTGCCTGGAAATCGAAGCCTACCTGCGCCATCTTGAGCGGCTGGCCGGTTACATTCAGGACGCTTTCGACATCCGCGACGGCAATGATCTGGCACGCCAGCTGCGTTTGCTCGACATGCGCGTGCGCGATGTCCTGAAAAAACTCGCCAACGACGAACAGGCTCTGGTGGCCGTCGCCGAGCGGGCCAAGACCAGCGACCGGCAGATTCCGCTGCGTCAGCGTTATGCCGAAGTGTTGGCAACCTGGGACGAATACGTCGAGCCGATGATTCAGTTGGTCAACGCCGACGGCGCCTTCGAGCAAGGCGTGCGCAAGGTTGAAAACGTGCTGTTGCGCATGCTCAGCGAACAACAGCGCCTCGGCCACCTGGTCGACGACGACATGCTGCTGCGCACCCACGCGCGCATCCTCGAAATGCAGACCAGCGCCCAGTTGACCTTGCGTCATGCTCGCGAGCTGTTGCTGCCATTGCGTGAAGAGGCCCGTCGGCACAACGCCGTGACCCGTGGCGCGGCGCTGGCGCTGTCGATGATCCGCCGCAAGGGCATCGACGCAGTGCCGCAAGCGGCAATGCCGATGTTCACCCGACCGCAAAGTACCTTCCTCGGCAGCGCCAGTCAGGTCGAAGCCTACGTTTATGCACTGGCGCGTTTCGAGCCAAAACCGGCGCGTTTCCCCAAGGCCCACAAAACCCAAAAAGGCGAAGCCCCTCGGGCACCGCGCACCGTTCGGGAAATGCTCGAACGCTGCGAAGACGCGCTGCCGATGCCGGACTTGATGACCTGGCTGCTGGAGCAGGAACCGGACGGCGCGACCGACGAGTTGCTGTACTGGTTCTCCCGCCTGTCACGGGAAAAGCGCTTTAAACGCGAGCGTCTGGAACGCCGCGATTACCACACTCACGAGCACCAGGTCAGCCTGCGCTCCTTCGCCCTGCTCTCGGCCCGCGATGACGCGCCCGAGAATTCCGCGAGCACTCCTCATGCATCTTGATCTATCCGAACTGTCTCAACTGGCGCCGATCTTTCGCGAGCTGTTCAAGGGCTACCACGTCAGCCGTCGCGATCCTGAACTCTACGCGCAGCTGTCGAACTTTCAGGACCAGTACCGCACGCTGTTCAAGGCCCTGGGGTTTGAACTGGTCTGCGACACCCGTGGTTTCTACTACTTTGTGCCGGACCTCGCCGCTGCGGCGGTGAACAAGACCGCCCAGCGCTTGGCACTGTTCACCTTCATCCTCGTCGAGCATCTGGCTGACCAGGGCCGCGATCCGATTGCCGTCCTCGATGGTGGCAGCCTCGGTCGCGATGAACTGCCGTCGTTGCTGGAAAAGTACCGCGACCTGTTCATTCAGGCCGAAGTGCAGACCGTCGAAGAACTCGAAGAAAAGATCATGCGTCGCATGACCCAGCTCGGTTTTGCCAGCGAAGAGAACGGCATCTACCGCTTCCTGCCGCCGATGCACCGTTTCCTCGACGTCTGCCTGTCGGTCCAGCAAGACCGTGACCTGGCCGCCAGCCTGCACAGCGTGCTGCCATTGCCGGCGCCGGTGCTGATCGATGACGACAGCGACGAAAAGCTGCTGCAAACCGATGATCCGCTCGACCTGAGCGATTTCGCTGAAGAAAGCGAAGAAGACGCCCTGGCCCGTGCCATTGCCGAAGAACAGGAGCTCGACGCATGAGCAAGGAACGCTACGGCATTCGCCGCTTTGCCCTTTTGAACACCGCCGGTTACAGCCTCGGGCTATTCCCGCTGGAAGAGCCGCTGTCGGTCTACGGCGCGAACAACCTCGGTAAATCTGCCTCGATCAACGCCTTGCAGTTCCCGATCCTGGCGCGCATGTCGGACATGAGCTTCGGCAAGTACAGCCTTGAACAGTCGCGGCGTTTCTATTTCGCCACTGACACCAGTTACATTCTGGTCGAAGTCGCCCTGCCCCACGGCCCCCACGTGATTGGCGTGGTCGGACGTGGCCCTGGCGGCGGTTTCGGTCACCAGTTCTTCGCCTATGCCGGCAAACTGGACCTGGCCCATTACCAGAAAAACGATACCTGCCTGCGTCAGAAAGAGCTGTTCACCAACCTTGAGCGCGAAGGCCTGAAAGCCTACGAACTCAAGCCGGACGAACTGCGCCGCTTGCTGGTCGGTGGCCACACGTCGGTCCCGCTGGACCTGACGCTGATTCCGCTGCGCTCCACCAGCGAGCAGAGCCTGAAAACCTTCCGCGCGCTGTTCATCAACCTGCTGCACATGCGCGAAATCACTGCAGCCAAGCTCAAGCAACTGTTCCTCGATGCCTTTGAACACAGCCTGCGTTCCGGCAGCGTCGATTACATCGCCGCCTGCGAAGAAGCCTTCCGCGACGTGCGCCGCATGGAGCAGGACTACAACTCGCTGGTCACCGCCGGTCCGTTGGTCGAAGCGCTATCCGCTGGAGTTACTCAGCGCAACATTCTGCGCGGCAAGTTGCACCGCATCTCGCCGCTGCTCGACTCGTTGCTCGGCACCTGGTCGGATTACGCCAGCGCACGCAAGAAAGAGCTGACGATTCAGGCCGAACACTACCGCAACGAGCAGGACGCACTGCAAAACGATCAACGCGGTGGTACTCAGGAACTGATGCGCCTGGAGCGCGAAATCACCGGCATCCAGCGCTGGTTGGGCGAGTTGTCGGTGCTCAAGCATCGCTTCGCCCTGGTCGATGACGTCAAGGGGCTTGAGCAGCAACTGCTCGCCGCCAAGGACGCCCACGATGAACTGGCCGGTGCGCTGGCGCAGTCCCGTCAATTCAGTGCCGAAGACCTCGAAGAGCGTCTGCGGGATCTGGAAAAACGCCTGAAGTCGGTCAAGCAGCAACTCGATCACGCCGACAACAATAGCTACGCCCGCTTGCGCGAAGAGTTCTCGCAACAGGACGTCGAGCGCCTCATGCGTCTGTTCAACAGTGCGCTGTTCAGCTTGCCGCTGGGCGAGCATGGCATTGCCCTGGACGAAGACGGCCAGTGGGTCAAATCCATGGAGCTGATCCTCGATGGCTTTAAAGGCGAGCGCTTCGAAGTGCCGGGCCTGTCCATCGACCTGTCGCACATCGAACCACCGGCCCTGCAAGCCTTGGCCGACCGCGCCGCGCTGCGTGATCAGAAAGACCGTCTGGACAAAGAACTCAAGCAACTGAAAACCCAAGCGGCCGTCGTGGCGGACCGCGCGGCCAGCAAGACCCAGACCGAAGCGCTGTACCAGCAAGTGCTGGATGCGCAAAAAGCCCTGGAAGACTTCCGCCGCTCGCAAACGCTGAGCGCCGAGGAAGGCGACAAGCTGGAACAACTGGCGCAGATGGAAGCCGCACAGGACGAGTTGAAGCGTTCCAGCGATGCCTTCACCGAACGCGTCCAGCAACTGTCGGCCAAGCTGCAACTGGTCGGCCGGCAGATCGGCGACATGGAAGCCAAGCAACGTACCCTCGACGACGCCCTGCGCCGCCGTCAGCTGTTGCCAGCGGACCTGCCGTTCGGTACGCCGTTCATGGACCCGATCGACGATTCCATGGACAACCTGCTGCCGCTGCTCAATGACTATCAGGACAGCTGGCAAGGCCTGCTGCGTGTCGACGGGCAGATCGAAGCGCTTTACGCGCAGGTTCGCCTCAAGGGCGTGGCCAAGTTCGACAGCGAAGACGATGTCGAGCGCCGCCTGCAATTGCTGATCAACGCTTACGCGCACCGCACCGACGAAGCCCTGACCCTCGGCAAGGCCCGCCGTGCAGCGGTGACCGACATCGCCCGGACCCTGCGCAACATTCGCAGTGACTACGACAGCCTTGAACACCAGCTGGCGCTGTTCAACCGCGAGATCAACAAACGTCAGGTCTCCAACCTGCAAAGTTTCCGCATCGTCCTGGCGCCGAACAAGGAAGCCCTCAAGCACATCGACCAGATCATCCACAGCGCAGGTCAGTATGAGGAAGGCGAAACCCTGTCGGTGTTCGACCTGAGTCAAAGCGCCGATCAGGACAACAAGAACGAAGAAGCCAAGGAATACCTGGCGCGGTTGGTGGCTGCGAACCACAACCAGTTGGGCTTGAAGGACCTGTTCGAGCTGGCGTTCGAAATTACCAAGGTCAACGGGCAGCCGGTGATTCACACCGACATCGATGGCGCGGCGTCCAACGGCACCACCATGACCATCAAGGCGCTGACCAACATGTACTTGTTGCTGCACTTGATGGATCGCGACCAGGCCGGGCGCGTGCGTTTGCCGTACTACCTCGACGAGGCCGCGGACATCGACGAGAAAAACCAGGCCGCCTTGCTGGAAACCAGCTTGCAGCTGGGCTTCGTACCGATCCTCGCCAGTGTGAAGCCGCAGGTCTGCGCCAGTGTCGCCATCGACCTGGAAGGTGGTAGCGGGCCGCAGGGTATCTACATCGACGAGGCGGACTGGAAGTACATTCGCCGGCATGACGAGGTGAAGGCTACGGTGAACGTTGAGTCGACCGAACCGGAACTGGACGAGGTCTGATCCTTTCACCGGCGTCGTAACGAAAAAGGCCGCGATCCAATGGATCGCGGCCTTTTTTATGGTTGCCGTTGCGGGTTATTTACCGAGGGAAATCTTCGGCGCCCAGGTCAGCCACTCGTCTTCGAACTTGTCGAACAGCGGGAACGTCTGCTCGGGCCGTGCTGGACTGCCCATGCGATCTCCTTCCGGAGTAGCGAACGCAATGCCGCCCTGAATCAGCGTCTCCAACGACTCGGTCCGCACCGTTGCGCCTTTGAACAGACCAAAGTCCAGGCCAAAGCCGCTGGTGTTCCAGAAACGTGTTCCGCTGCGTACCAACGGCGCGTACTTCGGCTCGATCAGGATGTGGACCAACACGCGATCCGCCGTTTGACCCAGTTCATAGCCGGTAACCTTGCCGACGGTAATTTCACGATAAGTCACCGGCACGCCGGTTTTCAGCGAACCACGGCGAGCTGCGCTCAACACCAGACTCAGACCGGCCTCTTCCTTGGCAGACTCCGGAGGATTGGCCAGTGCCACGAAACTCTTCTGTGAGCCAAGGTTTTTCGCAGCGGGCTGAACCTCGATGTATTGCCCGGTAACCAGGGTTTCCAGGTTGGACGTTTTGATCAGGCCCAGTTCCGGCTTGACCACCCAGAACTGGCTGCCGACTCGAGCAATGCGCTCCGGTACTTCAGTGATGCGTGCGGTGAGCAGCACCGATTGCAGATCATCACTGAGGTCGACGTTTTCCACCTTGCCGACATCCAGACCTTTGAAGCGAATCGGCGTGCCGGTGCGCAAACCGTCGGCACGATCGACCTTGATCGTGACCACAGCGCCTTTCTGGCTCGCCTCCTCACGGTTGGCGAACAGGCGGAAACGAGGAATTCGCTTCTGCAACGGCGCCGTGGCTTGCGGTGTTTCAAAGGCAATACCGCCGGCCATCAGGCTTTGCAGGGATTCGCTTTTGACCTGAATCCCGCCAGTGAGACCACCGGTCAGAGTAATCCCGCTGGCATTCCAGAATCGCGTCGAGGCGTTGACCAGTCCTTCGTACTCTTTCTCGATATGGACACCGATGACCAACTGCTTTTTGGTGCGTGAGAACTGGTAGCTCTGCACCGAACCGACCTTGACCTGCTTATAGAGAATCGGGCTACCGACTTCCAGGGATCCGAGGTTTTCAGTGAACAGCACCAGGTGCAGACCTGGAGAACGCAGATCCAGAGGCGGCGGCTTCGGCCGGGCCTCGAATTCGCGTTGCGGCGCACCGCCCTTGTCGCCTGGGCGCACAGCGATGTAGTTACCTTTTACCAAGGCTTCCAACCCAGTGATCCCCGCCAGCGAGATTGACGGTTTGACTACCCAGAACTGAGTCCCGGTGACCAGGTAATCCTCGGCCAGTGGGTCCAGGGTCAGCTCGGCCGTGGCACTGGACAAGTCCGGGTCGATCTTGAGCGCTTTCAAGTTACCGACCTGGATGCCTTTGTACATCACGGGTGTGCGGCCGGCCTGCAGGCCTTCAAAGTCGCTGAGTTTCACTTTGACACGAATACCGGCCTGAGCGGCGTCGAAGTCTTCATAGAGACGAAACGGCAAGCTTGGATCGGTGGGCGGGCTGTCTTTACGGTTGTCTGGCGTGGCAAAGGCGATACCGCCCGCGACGATACTGGCCAGCGACTCGCTGCGCACTTTCACGCCGGACAGGTTGGCGTCGATACTGATCCCGCTGGCATTCCAGAAGCGCGTATATTTGCGCACCAGATTGGCGTAGGTGGGCTCGATAAAGACTTTGATCTCGACGGTGCTCTGGTCTTCGGACAGCTGATAGCTTTTCACCTGACCAACCTGGATCTGCTTATAGAACACCGGACTGCCACGATTCAGGGAACCCAGACGATCAGCCTTGATGGTCAAGTGCAAGCCTGGCTTGGAGTCAGACAGCGGCGGCTCTTTGGTCAAGGCGGTGAACTTGCGGCTTGGTTCCCCCTCACCCGGGCTGATCGCCACGTAGTTACCTGAAACCAACGTTTCCAGGCCAGTAATCCCGGCCAGGGTGACGCTCGGCTTAACCAGCCAGAAGCGCGTACTGGTCTTCAGGTACTGTTCAACGTCCTTGTTCATTTCGATGGTAGCGATAACCCCGCGGGTTTTTCCCTCGTCATCCAGCGTCAGGCTTTTTACCTTGCCGACCGGCATGCCTTTGTAGACAACTTCGGTCTTGTTGACCTGAATGCCTTCGCCACTTTCGAAGCGAACCTGAACCTCGATGCCGGTCTCATTGTAGGCACGCCAGCCCAGCCATCCGCCAATCATCAAGGCGATCAGGGGCAGAACCCAAATGGCCGACCAGTTCGAAGCCGGTCGGGTTTTAGCTTTAGGCAAATCAGTCATGGTCGTCGTCCGACTCCGTGTTATCCCAAATCAGTCGGGGATCGAAAGTTACTGCAGCAAGCATTGTTAAAATCACCACACTGGCGAAGGCCACCGCACCGAGATTCGCCTCGATACTGGCAAGTCGACCAAAGTTCACCACCGCCACCAGAATGGCGATCACGAAAATATCCAGCATTGACCATCGACCAATGAACTCGATAAACCGATACATCACGATGCGTTGCCGTGCGGATAAAGGCTGACGCCGCTGTACCGAAAACAACAGCAATGCGATGCCCACCAATTTGAAGGTCGGTACCAGAATACTGGCGACAAACACCACGGCAGCAATCGGAAACATCCCATGCTGAACCAGGGTGATCACGCCGGACATGATGGTATCTCCTTCACCCCGCCCTAAAGTGCTGACGGTCATGATCGGCAGCACATTGGCGGGTATATAGAGAATCGCCGCGGTAATCAGCAACGCCCAGGTGCGCATCAAACTATTGGGGCGACGCGCATGAACCAGTGCGCCACAGCGGGTGCATGTCTGCTCGTCGGTGTCCGGTTCCTGCTTGTTAAGCTCATGGCATTCAATACAAATCAGAATGCCTGCATCAATTGCCCGCATGAGCATCCTCTCCTGACAACGCTTGCCAGATCTGATGAGGCGACATCACGACCTCAAGCAAAACCTGCAGCAATAGCAAACTGATAAAGCACACCAGACCCAAGCCGACCGTTATCGACGCGAGGTCAGCCAGTTTGACAATGGCCACCAGCACGCCCATCAAATAAACCTCAAGCATTCCCCAATCACGTAGATGGTGATAAATGCGATAGAGCAGCAAGCCATAGCTGCGCCCTATATCAAAACGAACGCTCAGCAAAACTAACAACTGACAGAGCAACTTGAGCAGCGGGATTCCCATGCTGCACAGAAACACCACCACTGCCACGCCTTGCATTCCGGTATCGAACAGGCCAACGACGCCACTCCAGACAGTGTCGTGCGACGACTGTCCGAGTAGATGGAGTTGCATGATGGGTAAAAAGTTCGCTGGAACGTACAGCAGCAGTGCGGCGATCACTAAGGCGAGACTACGTTCCACGACATTGTGCGGGTGGGCGTAGAGTTCATAACCACAGCGCGGACATAGGGCTTTCTCGCCATGAGCAAGTTGCGGCTTACGCATCAGCAAATCGCACTCATGACACGCCACCAAGTCGTCCAGCGGTAAATCTGACAGCCCAGGGGCGTCAACCGGATCTGGCATAAAGGGCTCGGGCTCTGAAAACAAGGGCTCTATTTTAGTGTTCTGACCGAAAAATACTGTGCATTTTTGTTTCAATCCTGAAATGAACTTTCCCGCAGGCAAAACAAAACCCCTACCTGCATACGCAGATAGGGGTTTCGGAATTTAA
>NZ_VMSG01000025.1 GCF_007713465.1 Pseudomonas sp. H3(2019)
GATCAAGATCAACAGCGGCAGGCGAGCTAACGCTCGGCCTGTTGAGTGGTTGGGGGCGGGCGCGTCACTTCGCTGATCGTTCCCACGCTCTGCGTGGGAATGCCGCCCGGGACGCTCCGCGTCCCTTCCCGGATGTGACGCAGAGCGTCAAAGGATGCATTCCTTCGCTGCGCGTGGGAACGATCGAATCAAACGGTGATGTTTCTGGGCAAGCTCGTCGGAGATTTCCCGCACGTTGTAGCGGTGTGCGTGAACTGGCGTGAATTGGGCTTCACCGATAGTCTTTGGGCTGTCACTGCAAATTCAGTGACAGGGTGTGGAAGCCCTTATATCGTTAGGCGCACAAAGCGCCACCAGTTCGGCGTTTTTTTATCGTCTGAGTTTTATGGTGGCTGTGCGCGGGGCGCTTTCGAGCGCGCCGGGTGCCTAACGTCCCGGTCTTCCACACCTGCGTACAGCCGCCACCTATTGCGTGGAAGTGATAACTGGCGGCTTCAATCCATACGTTAGGAATCAGAATAATGAACACCTACACCCCCAATCCACCCTACGTCCCGCCAACTTCTCATCCTTCCAACCGCTACATGGCCCTCACCAGCAACTGCTCCGACATGCCGACCTTGTTCGTCGACACCCACGCGCCGCTCGATATCCTGCTCGACGCTGCCCGTTATCGCATTCGTGCGGTGACTCAGGTGCTGGAGAACCTGGCGATGCGTGGGGAGATTGCCAGCGATTCGGTGATCCTCAACGATTTCGCCTTGCTGTGCGCCATTCCGTTGCGTGATGGCTGTGATCTGCTGGATGTGCTCGGGCGGCGGTTGCCGGAACCGGTTTTGGATTCAGTTAAATAGAGTGTTCAGTGCGGTCTGTCTTTTTCTCGATCCTGCGACAGGCTTTTCACGAATTACTTACATCCTGAAGCGCAGATTGAACTGACAAAAGGATTTGACCCCATCAAGCAGAAAGCCCGCCATGTGCGGGTTTTTTGCTGTTTGTTTGGCGAGTTATGCGGCAACCGCCTGCCGCTGTTGCTTGAGCAACGGCACGGCGCGTACCGAGCTGCCAGCTTGCAATTGCAGGCGCTTGGCGGTCAGGCGATCGACCAGCAAGCTATTGCCGACCAGTCGGGCGCGGGCGGCGGTGATCCGGCAGTTTTCCAGGCGCTGGTTATGGATCAGCCAGAGCGGTGCATTGTCGTCAGGTGTGCCGACCATCAGGTCCAGCGACTGGCTGTTGCGCACGGCACGGATTTTCGAGACCTGGGCTTCGATAACCGGGCCGCCGTCGAAGATGTCGATGTAACCCTTATGGGCAAAGCCTTCGTTGCAGAGGATTCTGCGCGCCGGTTCGGCGTTTTGATGGGCCTTGCCGATCACCGCCTGGGCTTGCTCGGTGAGCAGGCAGGTGTACAGCGGCTGACGTGGCATCAGCTCGGCGATGAACGACTTGTTGCCGAGCCCGGACAAGTGATCGGCGTGGCTGAAATCCATTTTGAAAAAATGTCGACCCAGGCTGTCCCAGAACGGCGAGCAGCCTTGCTCGTCGGCGCTGCCGCGCAGTTCGGCGATCAGTTTTTCGCCGAACAGGTGCGGGAACTCGGCGACAAACAGCAATCGCGCAACCGACAGCAGCCGGCCATTATGGCCCTGGCGCTGATCCGGGCGCAGGAACAACGAGCAGATTTCCGATTGGCCGGTCAT
The DNA here is from genome assembly GCF_007713465.1 of Pseudomonas sp. H3(2019). GTDB lineage: Bacteria > Pseudomonadota > Gammaproteobacteria > Pseudomonadales > Pseudomonadaceae > Aquipseudomonas. The sequence continues at coordinate 1,704 of NZ_VMSG01000025.1, forward strand.
CTCGTTGTTGAGGAACAAGGTCGGGATTTGTCGACGGATTCCCAGGTCTGCCGAGGTGTTGACCGTCAACCCGACGCGGTAGTTGTACCAGGGCTCGCGCAGCCCGACGGCACCTGCCAGGGCGCTGACGCCGATCACTTGCTGATCGTCGTCTTCGAGCACAAACAGATAGTCGGCGTCAGCCCGTTCAACCTGCCCGGCAAAGGTCCGCTGCGCCCAGCGTATACGCAGGGTCAGACGCTCCTCGTTGGCCGGCAGCGTGGTGAACCCTGGGCCGGCGTGGCGTGCCAGCGCCAGTAACGCGGGCAGGTCGGTCATTTGAACCGGGCGCACGATCATGATGGAGCTCCTTGGGTGCGGAAGACCTGCTTCATAGCGCAATCAGCCGAACCGGGCCGCCATTGTCCAGTTGCAAGGCGTCAAGCTGGGCGGTGTTGAGCAAGACGGGCTCGTCCGCGCTCCAGTCCAGATCGGCGATAATCGCCCGGTAGTTTTCCAGCGCGTCATTGCTCAGCAGGTACGGCGTCTTGCCGCCGCTGTGTGAGCTCAAGTGCGCAACGGCCGTGCGGGTCTGGGCGATCGAACGAATACTCGGGGCGCGTGCAAACAGTGTTGGCCCACCATCGAAGAGGTCGATGTAGCTGTTGGTCTCGAAGCCTTCACGTTCAAGGATATCGAAGGCTTCCTGGCCATCCGGATGAATCCGGCCAATACACGCCTGAGCGCTTTGCGGCAGCATCGGCACGTAGATCGGGTAGTGCGGCATCAACTCGGCGAGAAAGCTTCGGTTCTGCAAGCCGCAGAGACGTTCGGCCTCGACGTAGGGCAGGTCGAAAAAGTGCTTGCCCAATGCATCCCAGAACGGCGACTCACCCGTATCGCTGCTGTAGCCGACGATTTCGGTAATTACTGCGTCGGAAAAACGCTGAGGATGGGCGGCGATGAACATCAGCCGGGCCCGCGAAAGCATTTCCGAGGAGGGCGTGCGCTCAAGCTCGGCGTTGACGTGAAAACCGCGCAGCAAGGTATGGGCGCTGAGGTCCTGGCATAACGACAGCGCCGGCACCCCGTGATGAATGTTCAGCTCGCGCGACTCACTGGTGAACGGGCGGTTGCGCAGGCTGTAGAAGGGCTCGTTGAAACCGGCGGTCGCGAGGACTTCCGAACAGCCCAGCAGCCGTTGACTGGCCAGATCCTCCAGCACGAAGAAATAGTTCTCCGGGCCAGGGTTCTTCACGTCACTGGCAAACGATGCGCAGGAAGCGAGAATCTTCTGGCGCAGGCGCTCGGTGTCGTCCGGCAACGAGGTGACACCCACCAGACTGTCGCGTGCCAGTTGCTGCAACTGAGGCAAGTCGGTTAACTGAACTGGACGTAAGGCCAGCATGGAGGTACTCCTGTATCAAAGGGCCTGATGCCGGGCATCAGGCTTGACTATCACTGTCGGTTTCCACGCATTACAACGGCGTTAGGCTAATCCTTGCCAGCGACCGCTCGACGTTTCAAACACAGGCCTTTCTTAACTGTTGGAAGGGTCCGGCAACACAGCGCTGGCGCCGATTCTGTTGAGGAAAAACAGGTAGACCAGGCCCGCCGCAATCCAGATGCCACCGAGCTTTTGCGCATCGACACCCATGTTGTACAAGATGGCGCTGACGATGACGAAGCCGATCACCGGGCAGACCAGATGACGGATCACCTGGCCGGATTTCTGCCGACGCCAGTAGTGGTTGATCACGGTCAGGTGCAGCAGCATGAAGCCGCTCAGGGCCCCGAAGTTCACCAATGAAGTCAGGGTGTCCACCGAGTTGATGAACAGGTAGCAGATCAGCAGCGACAGCACCGCCACCAGGTAAATGCTGATGTGCGGGGTGTTGTGTTTGGGGTGTACCTTGGCCAGCACTTTGGGCAGTTTACCGTCGCGTGCCATGCCAAATAGCAAGCGCGATACCGCGGCTTGCGAGGTGATCGCCACCGCCACGCCCCAGGCCAGTGCCGTGGCCACACCGGTGACAGTTGCCAGCCAACTGCCGGCGGCGATTTCGGCGATTTCATAGAACGCGGTATCGGCGGACTTGAATCCCATGCCAGCGGCCAGGTCCGTTGCGATCCAGGTCTGCACGACGAAAATCACCCCCATGACCACCAGCGTGATCAACGCGGCTTTGCCGACGCTGCGGCCCGGATCGCCCTTGATCTCTTCTGCCAGGGTCGAAATCGCATCGAAGCCGAGGAACGACAACACCGCAATCGACACCGCTTGCATGAGCAACGCGAAGTTGAAGTGCTCAGGGTTGTACAACGGCGCCAGGGTCAGCTGGCCGTTACCGGCGCCACCGTGCAAGGCGGTCCAGGCGTAGAACAGGAAAATCCCCAGCACCACCAGTTGCGCCAGCAGAAAGATGATGTTCATCCGTGCGGTAAAGGTGATTCCCCGCAGGTTGACGAAGGTCGCACTGACCAGGAAGGCGAGGATGAAACCGACCTTGGGAATGTCCGGGTACAGGTGATTCAACGCCATCGCCGCATACACGTAGAGCAGCGGCGGGATCAGCAGGTAGTCGAGCAGCATCAGCCAGCCGGCGATAAAGCCGACATGCGGGTTCAGCCCGCGTTGAGCATAGGAGTAGACCGAGCCGGCAATCGGGAAGGCTCGCGCCATACTGCCGTAACTCAATGCGGTGAACACCATCGCCACCATGCCGATGATGTAGGCCAGTGGCACCATGCCGGGCGCCTCCTGGTTGACGTAACCATAGACGCCGAACGGGGCGATGGGGATCATGAAAATCATCCCGTAAACCACCAGATCGGTCAGCGACAGGCTGCGTTTCAACTCTTGCTTGTAGCCGAATTCTTCTATTTCCATGAAGCAGTTCTCCTTGTAAGCCACTATGGCAATGTGTTTGAACCAGGCAGTTCATAAACACGCTGACGCGTTTGTTATCGTTGCTTTACCGGTATAACTATCGGTGTTTTTTCAGCTTGAAACGGTTCGCTTGACGCCGTGGCTCTACAGCAACGGCGCCAGATAATCGCTCCAGGTCTGGACTGCCAGCCGATTGCGCAACAGGTCGTTGCGCACCTCGATCAGCACCGAATCGATGCCTCGGGCGTCGCCGTGAAACGGCACTGTCATGTCGTTCGCCGGATTGATTCTGTAGGGCTGATTGCCGGCGACCCGCAGTGGATGACTGGCCAACCCGTCGATCAGCCGGTTCGCATAATCCTCGGCCTGCCCGTAGAGCACGCCGGCTTCCAGCGCCCGAGGCTGGCCGAAGTAGATCGGCGTGAAGCTGTGAATACCCACTACCCGCACCGCACGGCCTTCGGCCAGACGTGTATCGATCAGTTCGCCAAGGCGGGTGTGAAACGGCGTAAACAGGCACTGGCGTCGGTAGTCGCGGGTCGCTTCGTCGAGGTTCTGATTCCCTGGCACCGGGTAAATTTCGCTCTTGGCCAGGATGCTGTCCGGGGCCCGCAACGGACGGTTGAGGTCGATCAGCAGGCGCGAGTAGTTGGCCGCCAGCAGGGTTGCGCCGAGGGCTTTGGACAGGCTCTCGGCGAGCTCCAGGGCGCCGATGTCCCAGGCAATGTGCTCGTGCGCGGCCTCGCGGCTCAACCCCAGATCGTTCAAGGCCGGCGGGATGTAGCGGCTGGCATGTTCACACACCAGAATCAGCGGGTGCTCGGACGCTTCCAGGCTCAGGCTGTACGCCGGCTCGGTGTAGAGTCCAGACTCGGCAGATTCAGTAGAGGCGTGCATAGTGCTCACAGAGTTGGGCGGGCGACAGGTGTTGGGTCAAGGCGAGTTCCTCGGTTTTGACGGCGAAATAGGTGTCGAGCAAGGCGCTTGGCAAGGCTTCAAGCAAGGCCTCGCTGCCCCGCAAGTGGCTCAGGGCCTGCGCGAGTGACGCGGGCAGGGCGACGATGCCGCGGCGCTGGCGTTGTTCTTCATTCAGCGAATCCGGGACTTCATCGGTGATCGCGTTTAGCGCCAGGCGTTGCTCGATGCCCAGTCGGCCGGCAATCAGCACGGCAGCCAGCGCCAGATGAGGGGAGGCCGTGGCGTCCATGGCGCGGAATTCGAGGTTGAATTGCGCGGCCTCGGATTTGCTGCCCAGGCTCACGGTCGGGCAGATCCGCAGCGCCGCTTCGCGGTTGCGTTGGCCCAGGCACGCATACGACGCGCTCCAGTGATGCGGTTGCAGGCGCTCATAGGAAATCGGTGTCGGCGCGGTCAACGCGCAGAGGGCCGGCAAGTAGTGCAATACGCCTGCGGACCAGTGCTGGCCGAGGGTCGACAGGCCATTGGCGGTCCCGGCGTCGTACAGCACCGGATCGCCGGACAGGCCGTGCAGGCTCAGGTGCAGGTGCACGCCGTTGCATACCGCGTGCTCGGACGTCTTGGGTGCAAAGCTCAGGTTCAGGCCCATTTGCCGGGCGATCTCACGGGTGATCTCGCGCACATTGACCGCGCGGTCGGCCGCCGCGACACCCTGGGTCGGACGGCAGGTAATTTCGTATTGGTGTTTGCCATATTCGGGCAGGAACATTTCCGGCTCGACCCCACCTGCGCGCAAGGCGCTGAGCAGCCAGCCGCCGAATGCCGCGCCCTGACGCTGGGCCTCCAGCGAAAATGCCAGATGCTCGGTCTGGGCGCTGTCGGTGGTGAGGTTGAATTCGTGCTCGAAGGCCGAAGTGATCTGCAGCCCCAGTTCATCGTGGTAACGCTGTATTTCGTTGCGCAGCAGCGTCCGCGGGCAGGCCGCCCATGGACGGCCATCGGTTTCGCAAATGTCGCCATGGATAAAATCCAGGGCCGGCGCACTGGCATCGGGACCGTTGCTGACCGTTACGCGACTGGCCAGGTCGGGGATCAGCCGCAAGTCACCGTAGGCACCCCACGGATTACTGGAGGCGATGATGTCTTGCGGGGTCAGCGCGCTGTTGGCCGGGACCCAACCGCAACCGGCGGCTTTGTAGTGTTCGAGTTCATCGCTGGGAAACGACCGGCCGCGGGTCACGCCGATCAGGTCCGTGGTGACGATGGTGGTCATGGCCACGGGCGTCAGGGGTTCACTGCTGTTGGCGCGGCTCATGCCTGCAACGCCTGCAAACGGTCGAGCACGGTCTGCGTGTCGGTGATCCAGCAATAGCCCTTGATCGCGTTCAGGCACGCCAGATGGCGTTGCTCGGTGTAGGTCGCGCAGGCGTCTTCGACCAACGTCACCAGATAGCCGCGGTCAGCCGCATCGCGCACGGCCATGTCGACACACTGGTCGGTGACGATGCCGGCGATGATCAGATGGCGGGTTTGCAGATTGCGCAGCACATAGTCGATGTTGGTCGAGTTGAAAACTCCGGAGGAGGTCTTGGGCAAGACGATTTCGTTTTCGGCCGGTGTCAGCTCTTCAATGATGGCGGCGTGTGGGCTGCCTTTTGGCAGGTGCATGTCCGACAGTTTGTGGTCCAGCGAGCGGTCGCGACCGTCGGCGGTGAGGCTTTCGATAAGCGTGTGCAGAACGTTCTGCCGAGCCGTGCGCACGGCCGCCAACAGCCTGAGCTGATTGGGAATCACCTGCTGGCGGGTACGCTCGAGGAAATACCTGGCATCGGGCCCTTGCAGGTGCGGGTCGAACTGCGGCTCAAGCCAGGCGCGTTGCATGTCCACCAGCAGCAGCGCGGTGTGGTCGGTAGCAAACGGCAGGTCACGGGGCGAGTGATGGGGGAGCATAAACATCCTTATTTTTCCTCCAGCAGGTGAGTGGTGAAATCGCTTCGTAGTGCATCGATGCCTTCCAGTCGCTCGGCGAGATCCGGGCAACGCGGCGTCAGGCAGGCAATCAAGGCTTCGACCTGGGCCAGCGCCGGCACCAGGGTGTCGAAGGCTGACGCCGACTCCACGGGCGCAGTGATCACCAGATCCGCCATCTCGCGCAGCGGCGAGGCGTAGATATCGGTGAACAGCACGACACGCGCATGCCGGTTCCTGGCTGCGCTGGCAACGCGCAGTGCCTGGGATTGATAGCGTCGATAGTCGAACACCAGCACCACGTCCTGGCGTTGCACATCGAACAGCCGATCGGGCAGTTGCGCATTGTCTTCCAGGGCAAAACAGCCCGCACGCAACAGGCGCAAATGATTGAGCAGGTAGTGGGCGAGGAAACTGCTGAAGCGACCGCCGAAGCAATGCACTTGATGCCGTGCATCCAGCAGCCATTCGGCCAGAATGCGCACATCTTCGGGTTGGGTCAGGGCCTGGGTTTCGAGCAGGGCGCGGTGACTGTCCGCCAGGTAATGGGTCCAGACATCGTCTTGCTTGAGGTGCGAACGCGGTTGCAACAGCGCACTGGGCGAGCGCAACCGGTGATCCATGTCGCTGAGTAGCGCGTCCTGAAAATCGGCATAGCCACCGAAGCCGAGTTTTTTCACCAGGCGCACGATGGTCGGATCGCTGACGCCGGCATGCTCGGACAGGCGTGACATCGGGCCCAGCCCGTTGCGCGGGTACTGGTCCAGCAATGCACGTATGACTTTGCGTTCCGACGGCGTGAGGTCCAGGCCGGGATCGGTGATCCGGTCTCTGAGTGAGGGCATCCGAGCTCCTGCTAGAGGGGTGTGTTGCTTTTATTTCACAATCCGTTAAATCAGTATTTATGTAATTTATGCTACATGTCTAGTGAATTTTTTCATGTGCCTGAAAAGCACTAAAGTGGGGCGAAAGTCTTGTCGGACAAGGCCTGCGTGGCTTTCGCCTGATGTTGTACGCTAGTGCTTCATTCCGTGTAGGAAATTGGCACGTTTTTCTACGGATAGTCCGTTGGACACGATGACGCACAGCGAGGTGAAGCATCCATGAAGCAGCTACTGGTCATCGGCATCGGTGCCGGCAATCCCGAATACATCACCATGCAGGCGGTCAATGCGTTGAACCGGGTCGATGTGTTCTTTCTGATGGACAAGGGGCAGAGCAAGGACAAGCTGATCGACCTGCGGCGGGAAATATGCGAGCGCTATATCACCGAGCCGGCTTATCGCTTCGTCGAGGCCCACAGCCCCGAGCGGGTGCGCGGCGATGCGGACTACAATGCCAGCGTCGTAGAGCTGAACCGCGACAAGCAACAGCTCTTCGAGCGCTTGATTAACGAGGAGATGACGGACAACGAATGTGCGGCGTTTCTGGTGTGGGGCGATCCGGCGTTGTATGACAGCACCCTGCGGATCTTGCAGGCGATCATAGAGTCCGGTCGTTGTACCTTCAACTTCGAGGTGATTCCCGGCATCAGCAGCGTCCAGGCCTTGGCGGCGCAGCACAAGGTGCCGTTGAATCGCATTGGGCGCTCCGTTGAAATCACCACCGGCCGCCGGCTGGCTGCGGGCCAGGTCAGCGATGCCGACAGTCTGGTGGTGATGCTCGACGCAGAAGATTCCTTCAAGCTGGTTGCCGATCAGGAGCAGCAGATTTACTGGGGCGCCTACCTTGGCACGCCGGATGAAATTCTCATTTCCGGCAAGCTCAAAGACGTTGCGCAAGAGATAACGCGGGTCAGGAAAGCTGCACGGTTGGCCAACGGCTGGATCATGGACACCTATTTATTGCGCAAGCCTGAATCGCCAGAGTGAGCGCGGTTGTCAGTAAACCCAGACTTCCACCCGGCGATTCTTGATTCGTCCTTCATCGGCACTGTTGGCCGCCACCGGCATTTCGGCGCCGAAGCCACGAATCTCGCGAAACACCACGCCGCTTTTCACCAGCTCGCGGCGCACGGCCATGGCGCGCAGCTTCGAGAGCAGGGCGGCCCGCTGCGAATCGGTCTTGGCATCGCCGAAGCCAACCAGTGTCACCTGTTTGTTCAGCTTGTCGTGTTGCCTTAAATAGTCGAGTACCCGCGACAGGTCCTGTCGGGCCTTGTTGTCCAGGCTGGCGCTGCCTTCTTCGAAGCGAAAATTCACCGTGAGTCGTTGTGCATGCTCAATGATTGCCCGGTAGTCGTCAGGCATCTGCGGGTTCGGCGTGACGTTCATGGCTTGCACCGTCTGCGCGATAAATCCACTGGCGGCGACAATCGCCTGGCCCTTGCTGCTCTGGGTGAATTTCACCAACGCGTCGGCCCAGGGGTTCTGGCCATCAGGCGGCAAATAGAAATACAACCGACGCGACAGCGGATAGTCCTCGGTGGCGATCAGGCTGTTGAGCGGCAACATCGGCTGTGAGTCGCCATCGACAATCGCCACAGCCTTGGCCTGACGCACGTAAGGCAAGCCGATAAAGCCGATGCCTTGCGGGTCCTGGCTGACCGCATCGGACAGTTGCTCGCTGGATTCGAAGCGTTTTGCCGAACCCGCCAGCGCTTTCCCGCGATGGCTCAGCAGCAGTTCCTTGAAGGTGTCGTAGGTGCCCGAATGGTCATCCCGGGCGTAGAGGTTCACCGGGCCACCGGTGCCGCCGAGTGCTTCCCAGGTTTTCACTTCGCCGCTGAAAATCCGCGCCAGTTGTTCGGTGTTCAGCTGCGTCAGCGGGTTTTGCGGATGCAGGATGATTGCCAGGCCATCGATGGCGATGACTTGCTCGGTGCTCGGGCTTTTCAGGTCGCCGAGGGTTTCGAGGTCGATCAGTTCGCTGTCCTTGATCGGACGCGAAGACGCCGCCAGGTCGGCACTGGCGTTTTTCAGTGCGGCGAAACCGGTGCTGGAACCGTGGGCGGCGATGTCCACGACCACCCGCCGACCCTGGGCTGTCTGGCCGACAATTTGCTGCTCGTTGTCTCTGTCCGAGACTTCGCTATGAACCTTTTGCAACCCTTGTTCCAGCAACAACCCTTTGACCAGCGCCGGGCCCAGGTCCGCACCGATGGTGTTGGAGCCTTGAATGCGCAGGGCAGGGCCACGCTCGGGTATCGGCAGCTCAGCGGCGGTGGCAGCGAAAGGAAGCAAACCGCAGAGCAGCAGCGGTAACAGAGCGCGCAGCATCAGGCCGACACCTTTCAAGGTCACAGGAAGTGTCGGGAGAATAAGACATTAAGGTTGCTGAAATATGACGACACAATGATCGTTCCCACGCTCTGCGATTGATCGTTCCCACGCACCTGCGTGGGAATGCAGCCCGTGACGCTCCGCGTCACTGGACGCGGAGCGTCCCCAGAGGCGTTACCACGCAGGAGCGTGGGAACGATCGATGTCTCGAAATGCAGCGATCAGCTCAGCTCAAGCCAGATCGGTGCATGGTCCGAGGGTTTTTCCATGCCACGCAGTTCGTAGTCGACACCGGCGGCCTTGACCCGTGGCAACAGCCCCTGGGAGGCCATGATCAAGTCGATGCGCAGGCCGCGCTTGGGCTCGTCTTCAAAACCACGGCTGCGGTAATCGAACCAGCTGAAGCGGTCGGTCACGTCCGGGTTCAGGTGGCGGAAGCTGTCCACCAGGCCCCAGTTCTTCAAACGGGCCATCCACTCGCGCTCTTCCGGCAGGAAGCTGCATTTACCGGTTTTCAGCCAGCGCTTCATGCTGTCCGGGCCGATGCCGATGTCGCAGTCTTCCGGGGAAATGTTCACATCGCCCATCACCACCAGCGGCTGGTCATTGCTGAACTGGGTTTCGAGCAGCGTCTGCAAGTCATTGTAGAAGCGCTCCTTGGCCGGGAACTTGGTCGGGTGGTCGCGGCTTTCACCCTGTGGGAAATAGCCGTTCATGATCGTCACCGGTACGCCGTTGGCATCGGCGAACGTGCCCCAGATGAAGCGGCGCTGGGCGTCTTCTTCATCGCTGGCAAAGCCTTTGTGCAACGCGAGCGGTGCCTGACGTGACAACAGGGCGACGCCGTAATGACCTTTTTGGCCGTGGAAGCTCACGTGATAGCCCAGCGCCTCAAGCTCGGCGAGCGGGAACTGGACGTCGTCGACCTTGGTTTCCTGCAAGCCGATGACGTCCGGCTGGTGCTTCTCGATCAGTGCCGCCAGTTGATGGGGGCGGGCGCGCAGGCCATTGATGTTGAACGAGACGATCTTCATGGTCGGCAGTCCTGGCAAAACTGCGATGCTAGCTGACATGTACGAAGTCAGCCAGCATGGCAGTAGGGTAGATGCACTGCTAATGTCCTTTAGTGTGGGAACGATCAGCGTTGTAGCGGGTTCGTACTTATAAGAACGGGGCCATTTTAGCCCCGCTCAGGGGAGATAAACCGTCATGCCTGAAACCTCAACTGCCATTGCTGATGTCCACCGGCTCGACAGTGGCTATTCGCACGAAGCTCGCTCCTTGCTGTACCACGCCTATCGACACGAGCCAGTCTTCAAGTACTTGTTCGAGGCTGAACGCCCTGGCTATGAACACCGGGTCCGGGCCACGGTACGGGAACTGGTCGAACAGCATTTTGTGCAGGAATTGCCGGCGATCGGTCTGTTGATCAATGACCGGTTGATCGGCATTGCACTGATCGCGCCGCCGCAACGTCGTCTGGGCATTACCGAAAGTTGGGCCTGGCGCCTGCGGATGGTGCTGAGCGCCGGGTTGCGTTGTACCCGGCGTTATCTGGAGTATCACGCGGCGGTGGCGGCCTGCCTGCCATCGGACTCGGTGCATGTTCTGCCGTTGCTGGGGATTCATCCGGAGTTTCAAGGCCGGCACTTCGGCGAGCAGTTGCTCACAGCCGTGCATAACTGGTGCGCGGTCGATGAGCATTCCCAAGGTGTAGTACTCGACACTGGGAATCCGCGTTATCTGGAGTTCTATAAGCGTCAGGGTTATGAAGAAATTGGCGAAGTTGCTGTAGGGCCTGTTCTCGAGCACGTGTTTTTCCACGCCAATCCGCAGGTGTTACATAGCGCAACAGGTTGAGGTCGAACTTTTGTACAGATTGTTCGCTCTATCACGCCCCTACGCTCGTGATAGCATCCGCGCCTATGAAGTTTCCAGGAAGATTTACCAGCGGTTTACTCGTGCTGTTCAGCAGTGTAGCGGCCCTGGCGCAAAGTGAATTGGACGTCAGGATCAAACCGTCCAACGATGAACTGAAGGCCAATATAGAGGGCTATATCGGCGGCCTCGGCGATCGCGATGAGGAAGCCTTGTTGCGCTTTCGTCGTGGCGCCGAAGAGCAGGCCCGCAAGGCCGCCCAGGCCTTGGGTTATTACCAGCCCCATATAGAAAGCGAAGTCAAAAACGGCAAGTCGCCAACGTTGGTGTTGAACATCGATCCCGGCGAGCCGGTGCATTTGCGCAACGTGACCATTCGTGTCGACGGTCCGGCTGCCAGCCTCAAATCCTTTCGTGTGCCCAAGAGCGACCTGCTCTCATCCGGTGCTGTGCTCAATCATGGCCATTACGAAGACGCCAAGCGGCTGATCCAGAATCAGGCTTCGCGCTTCGGCTTTTTCAGTGGGCGCTTTACCAGCCAGAAACTGTTGGTCGACCCTCGGGCCGGCGTCGCGGACATCGAGCTGATTTACGACAGCGGCCCGCGTTATGCCTTGGGCAAGGTCAGTTTTACCGGCGATACGCCGTTCGACGAAGACCTGCTGCAACGCATGGTGCCGTTCAAGAGCGGGGCACCGTATGACTCCGAACTGATCGCCGAACTCAATCAGGCGTTGCAAACGAGCGGCTATTTCGACGCGGTGCGGGTTGATGCGGCGCCGACCGCTGCGGCCAATGACGTGATTCCGGTGGCGGTCAAACTCGACACGCGCAAACCGCGCACCATGGGCCTGGGGCTGGGCTTTTCGACTGACGTCGGGCCGCGGGCCAAGGCCAACTGGACCCGACACTGGGTCAATGCCGAAGGCCACAGTTATGGCTGGGAAGCGGAAGTCTCGGCGCCACGGCAGAACGTCGGCCTCTGGTACGACGTACCACTGGATCCGCCACTCACCGACAAACTGCGGTTTGCCGGTGGTTATCAAAATGAAGAGCTGGCCAACACCGACAGCCTGAGCAAGTTGCTGACTCTTGGGCCTGAATGGCACAGCAAATTGCCCAGCGGCTGGCAGCGGGTGATTTCGTTGAAATGGCAACGCGAGGAGTATCGCCTCGGCGACGATTCGGGCCTGAGTACCTTGCTGATGCCCGGCATCAGTTATTCCTATCTGCGCAGTGATAACCGCATCGACCCGCACAACGGTTATCGCCTGCAATTCGAGAGCAAGGTGGCCAAGCAAGGGTTGGGTTCGGACACCAACGTGGTGTATGGCACCGCATTGGTCAAAGGCATCACCACCGTGTGGGACAACCATCGGTTCCTCGCTCGCGCACAGCTCGGTGGCAGTGCCACCAATGGTTATCGAACCATACCGCCGTCATTGCGCTTCTTTGCCGGTGGCGATCAGAGCGTGCGCGGCTACGACTACCAGAGTCTGTCGCCGGAAAACTCCGCCGGCGAGCGCGTGGGTGGGCGCTACATGGTGGCTGGCAGCGTCGAGTATCAATATTCCATCGCCGAAAAGTGGCGCATCGCAACCTTTGTCGATCAGGGCAACTCGTTTAACACGCTGGACCTGCCGAGCCTCAAGACCGGGGTCGGCGTTGGCGTGCGCTGGGTTTCGCCGGTCGGGCCGATCCGCCTCGACCTGGCCCATGCGCTGGATGATCCCGGTGGTATTCGTTTGCACTTTTCCATGGGGCCTGAGCTGTGAAGCGTGGTTTGAAAATAGCGCTGCTGGCGATGCTCTCGCTGGTGGCGTTGCTGTTACTGAGCATCGGCGCCTTGCTCGGTACACAAGCGGGCAGTCGTTGGACGCTGGGCCAGGTGCCGGGTTTGAGCGTGGAAAATTTCCAGGGTCGCCTGGGCGGCCAATGGAGTGCCGATCATCTGCTCTGGCGGCAAACGGGCAGTCGGGTCGAGCTGAACAAGCCGGTGTTTGTCTGGTCGCCACTGTGCCTGCTGCGCATGACCCTGTGCATCGAGCAATTGAAGACTGAGCAAGTCATTCTGCAATTTGCCCCAAGCAACGAAGCCAGCAGCGGGCCGATCAGCCTGCCCGAGTTGAAATTGCCGGTGGCAATCCAGTTGGACGAGGTGCAAATCGGCAGCCTGTTGCTTAACGGCAGTGAGCAGCTCAAAGACCTGCAACTGGCCGCGCACTGGACGGCCAAGGGCTTGCAGATCGACGCTGTGCATTTGCAACGCGATGACCTTAGCCTGGACCTGTCCGGGCTGCTGCAACCGACCGGCAACTGGCCGCTCAGCGCCGAAGGCAAGCTGACCTTGCCGGCACCGGGTAAAGCCCCCTGGACGCTGGCGCTGAAAGTCGATGGCGATTTGCTGAAAACCCTGAACCTGCACGCCGACAGCAACGGTTACCTGCAAGGTCAACTGACGGGCGAGTTGCAACCGTTGGTGGAAAACTTGCCGGCCAAGGTGCGGATTACCGCCGATGGCTTCAAGGCCGGCGCCGACTTGCCGGACACCTTGCAGCTCAATCAGCTGGAACTGACCGGCAACGGTGACCTGAAAAACGGTTACCAGTTGCTCGGCAAAGCGACATTGCCAGCGGAGCAGGGCCCGGTCGCGTTGCTGCTGCAAGGCAAGGTCGACGCCAAGGGCGCGCAGATCGCCGGGCTCGATCTGAGTGCCAACGACACGCAAAACCTGAAACTGAGCGGGCAACTCGATTGGTCCGAGGGCCTCAGTGCCGAGGCGAAAATCGATTGGCTGGACTTCCCGTGGCATCGGCTGTACCCGTTGATTGACGAACCCCAGGTGGTGCTGCGCAGCTTCAATGGTGAAGTGTCCTACCGCGACGGCAACTATCTGGGCAACTTCAAGGCAGCGCTGGATGGTCCGGCCGGAGCGTTCAGCCTGAGTAGCCCGTTCAGCGGCGACCTGACGAAAGTCTTCCTGCCGGAATTCAAACTGGCGGCCGGGCAGGGCAAGGCCGAAGGGCATTTGAACCTGCAGTTCGCCAATGGCATTGCCTGGGACACTGCGCTGGATTTGTCGGCGATCAACCCGGCGTACTGGCTGGCGGAGCTGCCGGGAACCCTGGCCGGACCGTTGCGCAGCAAGGGTGAAATGAAAGATCAACACCTGAGCCTCAATGCTGACCTCGACCTCAAGGGCAAGCTGCGCGGTCAGCCGGCAGTCTTGCAAGCCAAGGCCGATGGTGCGGGCGAGCGCTGGAACCTCAGCGCGCTGCATATCCGTCTGGGCGACAATCGCATTGATGGCAGCGGCAGTCTGCAACAGAAACTCGCCGGCCGGATCGACATCAAGGCACCACGTCTCGGCCAGCTCTGGCCGCAGTTGCGCGGTCAGCTCAACGGTCGGGTTGACGTAGCCGGCAACCTCCAGGCACCGCAAGGCAAACTCAGCCTGCAAGGCGTGCAATTGGCGTTCAACGATAATCGCCTGCAAAGCCTGAACTTCGACGCCAGTCTCGACAGCGCGCAACGGGCGAAGATCGACCTCAAGGGCAGCGGCATTCAGGCCGGCGACACTCAACTGGGCACGCTGACCGCCAGCGGCCAGGGCGATATCAAAAACCAGAAGCTGCAACTGGACCTGCTGGGCCCGCAACTGAAACTGGCGCTGGGCCTCGACGGCAATCTGGATAAAGGCAATTGGCGCGGCCGTTTGGCCAGTGGCGACCTACAGGCTGGCGGCCAGGACTGGAAGCTGCAAAATCCGGCAAGAATCGAACGCTTGGCCGACGGCAAGCTGACTTTCGGCGCGCATTGCTGGATGTCCGGGCAGGCCAGTCTGTGCGGCGAAGACCAGCGGCTGATGCCCGAACCGAAGCTGCGTTACCACCTCAAGCAGTTTTCGATCGACAGCCTCGCGCAATGGTTGCCGAAAGATTTTGCCTGGCACGGCAAGCTCAATGCCGATGTGCAACTTGACCTGCCGGCCAGCGGCCCGAAAGGTCAGATCATGGTCGATGCCAGCGGCGGTACGTTGCGCATGAAAGAAAAGGATCAGTGGCTGGATTTCCCTTACCAGACGCTGAAGCTGACCAGCACCCTGAACCCGAAACGCATCGACACGCAGCTCGACTTTGTCGGTGGCAAGTTGGGCGAGCTGATGGTGCAGGCGCAGATCAATCCGCTGCCCAAGAACAAACCCTTGAACGGTTCGTTCCGTCTGAGCGGTCTGGACCTGTCGGTGGCGCGACCGTTTGTGCCGATGGTCGAGAAACTGACCGGGCGCCTGAATGGCAGCGGCAGTTTGTCGGGCGGGCTGCTGGCGCCGCAGGTCAATGGCAACCTGACCCTCAGCGACGGTGAAATCTCCGGACCACAGCTGCCGACGCGTTTTGAGGCGTTGCAGCTTCAGGCGCAGATTGCCGGCGAGAGCGTGCAGCTCAACGGCGGCTGGAAAAGCGGCAAGGCCGGGCAGGGCAGCTTGAACGGGCATGTTGCCTGGGGCCAGGCGTTGGTGGTGGATCTGAGCCTCAAAGGCACACAACTGCCGGTCACGGTCGAGCCATACGCCGTGCTGGAAGTAGCGCCGGACCTGAAAATCTCGATCAACAACGACAAACTGGCGATTGTCGGCAAGGTGCAGGTACCCAAGGGCGAAATCACCGTGCGTGAGTTGCCGCCATCAACGGTCAAGGTCTCCGATGACACGGTGATCGTCGGTCACCAGACCGAAACGGGCAAACCGCCGATGGCCATGGCAATGGACATCGATGTGGTGGTAGGCGAGGACAAGCTCAGCTTTGCCGGGTTCGGCCTGACGGCGAACCTGCAAGGTCATGTGCACATCGGTGACAACATGGACACCCGCGGCGAACTCTGGCTCAACGATGGCCGTTATCGTGCCTACGGCCAGCGCTTGACGGTACGGCGTGCACGACTGCTGTTCGCCGGGCCCATCGATCAGCCGTATCTGGACATCGAAGCGGTGCGCCAGACCGACGACGTGATCGCCGGAATTCGCCTGAGCGGCAGCGCCGAGCAGCCGACCACGCAGATCTTCTCGGAACCGGCGATGAGCCAGGAACAGGCATTGTCCTATCTGGTGCTCGGGCGTCCGCTGACCAGCAACGGCGAAGACAACAACATGCTGGCTCAAGCCGCGCTGGGACTGGGCTTGATGGGCAGTTCCGACCTGACCGGCAGTCTGGCCAAGGATCTGGGCATTCAGGACTTCCAGCTCGACACCCAGGGCAGCGGCACCACCACCAGCGTGGTGGCCAGCGGCAACCTCTCCGAGAAACTCAGTTTGCGTTACGGCGTCGGCGTATTCGAACCGGCCAACACCATCGCCTTGCGCTACAAGCTGAGCAAAATGGTCTACCTGGAAGCCGCCAGCGGCATCGCCAGTTCGCTGGATATCTTCTACAAGCGGGATTTTTAACCCTCCCGTCCTTCCTTCTGAGTGATCGTTCCCATGCTCCGCGTGGGAATGCATCCCGTGACGCTCCGCGTCACTTTCAAAGCGGCCGCAGAGCGTCCATGGCGGCATTCCCACGGGGAGCATGGGAGCGATCTACTGTGCCATTTATCAGTCGATTACAAAGCTTCCTAACTATTACGTTGACATCCGCTGCCTAGGCAGTAATATCTGGACATACTTTCCCTGCCTAGGCAGCTAATGGGTGGTCAGATGAAACATTTCACGCCAGACGAATTCCAGAATTGCCACCTCGGTCTCTTGCTCGGGCGCGCCGCGCTGCTCAAGGACCGGATCATCGATACGCACATGGAACCCCATGGCATCACCGCCGCGCAGTTCAAGGTGCTGATCATCATGGCCCAGTTCGGCGTCGATACGCCGGCCGAGCTGTGCCGACACCTGTCGCTGGACAGCGGTTCGATGACCCGCATGCTCGATCGTCTGGAACAGAAGGGTTTTCTCTCCCGCCAACGCTGCGAAGGCGACCGCCGTCAGGTGCGGCTGGTGCTGACCGGGGAAGGGCAGAAGCTGGCCGACCGTCTGCCGCATATCGGTGCCGAGGCGATGAACGAACTGGCAGGCGCCATCACGCCGGAAGAGTTGAAAACCCTGGAACAGATCCTGAAGAAAATTTTGCTGGCGGCTGGTGACTCGATCACTTTGCTGCGGGTAGGTGACAAATGAGCCGTAAAACCTTGCGTACCGGCCTCAGCCTGGTGCTGTTGGCCATGAGCCTGGCCGGGTGTGCCAGCTACAGCGGCCTGAACACCCAGGGCGTGAGCCTCGATGCGAAAACCCTCAAGGCCGGGCAGTCCCTCAACGGTGTCAGCCTGTCGCCGGCGGCCTGGCCAAAAAGCGACTGGTGGAAAAGCCTTGGCGACCCGCAGCTCGACGGTTTGATCCGCGAAGCGCTGCACGACAGCCCGGACATGCAGATCGCCGACGCCCGCGCCCACCAGGCCAGCGCCGCCGCTTATGCCGCCGACGCCGCGCGGATGCCGACCCTCGATGCCAGCGCCAGTGTCAGCCGCTCGCGTCTGGCCCGTGACAAGGACCCGACCGGGGTCGGCGGCAGCTACGCCACGGTGCGCAGTATCGGCGCCAGCTTCAATTACACCTTCGACCTCTGGGGCGGTCAGCGTGCCACCTGGGAAGCGGCGCTGGGCCAGGCCCGCGCGGCTGAAGTCGATCAGCAAGCCGCACAGCTGACCTTGTCGGCCGATGTCGCCCGCGCCTACAGCAACCTTGGGCAGGCCCATATCGTTTATGACCTGGCTAACGACGACCTCAAGCGCACCCGGCAAATGCTCGATCTGAGCAAGCGTCGGCTGAGCTCCGGCATCGACAGCCAATACCAGTACCAGCAAACCGAAAGCCTGGAAGCCAGCTCCGAAGCGACGTTGATCGACGCTGAAAAGACCCTGCAGAGCGCGAAAATCGCCCTGGCTGTGCTGCTCGGCAAAGGCCCGGATCGCGGTAATGAGATTGCCCGGCCGAAAGTCCTTCAGGCCAACGCCGTGGCGTTGCCGTCGACGTTGCCGGCTGAATTGCTCGGTCGTCGCCCGGACCTGATCGCCGCGCGCTGGCGGGTCGAGGCGGCGAGCAAAAGCATCGACGCCGGCAAGACAAAGTTCTATCCGAACCTCAACCTGAGCGCAGCCGCCGGTACCGAATCATTGTTGGGTGACGCGATGTTCGGCTCGGCGAGCCGCTTCTTCAACATTATGCCAACCGTGTCGTTGCCGATCTTCGATGGCGGTCGCTTGCGCGCCAACCTCGATGCACGCGACGCCGACTACGACCTCGCTGTCGCGCAGTACAACAAGACACTGGTGAAAGCCTTGGGGGATGTCAGCGACACGATTTCCCAATTGCGTGACATCGGTCGGCAGATCGGTGCGCAGCAACACTCCACCGACATCGCCCAGGATTCTTACAACACGGTGGTCCAGCGTTACGGTTCCGGCATCGGTAACTACCTGGACGTGCTCAGCATCGAGCAGCAATTGCTCCAGGCCCAGCGCCAGTTGGCGAACCTGAATGCCGAGCAGATCGATCTGTCGATTCAACTGATGCAGGCACTGGGCGGCGGGTTTCAAGCCGACACCCTGGCCACGGCCACCTCATCCCCAGCGCCTGCCACGCTGAATCAATAATTCAAGGTACTTGTCATGGCCACTATCGAAAACAACCCAACGCCTGAAAGCGCCCAAGACGCGGGCAATTCAGGCAAACGTAAATTCATGCTGCTGGTGCTGACGGTCCTGGTCATTGTTGGCTGCCTTGGTGTCTGGGGCTGGCACGAACTCTACGGACGCTGGAGCGAAAGCACCGACGATGCCTACGTCAACGGCAACGTGGTGGAAATCACGCCGCTGGTCACCGGCACGGTTGTCAGCATCGGCGCAGACGATGGCGATCTGGTCCACGAAGGCCAGGTACTGGTCAACTTCGACCCGAACGATGCGCAGGTCGGCCTGCAAAGTGCACAAGCCAATCTGGCCCGCACCGTGCGCCAGGTGCGCGGCCTGTACAGCAACGTTGACGGCATGAAAGCCCAGGTCAACGCCCAGAAAGCCGAAGTGCAAAAGGCTCAGGACAACTTCAATCGCCGGAAGAATCTGGCAGCGGGCGGGGCGATCTCCCAGGAAGAACTGTCCCACGCACGGGATGACCTGACCTCGGCGCAGAACGCCCTGGCCAATGCTCAGCAGCAACTCGCCACCACCAGCGCGCTGGTCGATGACACGGTGGTTTCGTCTCACCCGGACGTCCAGGCCGCTGCTGCACAAGTGCGTCAGGCTTACCTGGCCAACGCCCGCAGCATACTGATCGCGCCGGTCACCGGTTATGTGGCCAAGCGCACCGTACAGCTTGGCCAACGGGTTCAGCCGGGGACTGCGCTGATGGCGGTGATCCCGCTGGATCAGCTGTGGATCGACGCCAACTTCAAGGAAACCCAGCTGCGTGACATGCGCATCGGTCAGCCGGTGGACATCGAAGCCGACCTCTATGGCAGCCAAGTGAAATACAACGGCACCATCGACAGCCTTGGCGCCGGGACCGGTAGCGCATTTGCCTTGCTGCCGGCGCAAAACGCGACCGGTAACTGGATCAAGATCGTTCAGCGGGTGCCGGTGCGGATTCACATCAACGCCGAGCAACTGGCCGCACATCCGTTGCGGGTGGGTCTGTCGACAATGGTCAACGTCAACCTGCGCGACCAGAGCGGTCCGGTGCTGGCGCAGCAATCGCCACAAAAGGCTTCGTTCAGTACCAACGTCTACGACCGTCAGCTGGCCGAGGCCGACGCGATGATTACCCGCTTGATCCACGACAACAGCTCACTGGCGGCCAAAACCGCTCAACGCTGATTCGCCAATCCCTCAGCTGCGGCCGTAACGGTCGCAGCGACTGCCTCGTTTCAAAGGATTCGCGATGAGTACTAACGCGTCTTTCAAGCCGCCCAGCCTGGTGCTCAGCACCATTGGCCTGTCGCTGGCGACCTTCATGCAGGTGCTCGACACCACCATCGCCAACGTGGCCTTGCCAACTATTTCCGGCAACCTGGGCGTGAGTTCGGAGCAGGGCACCTGGGTCATCACGTCGTTCGCCGTGAGCAACGCCATCGCGCTGCCGCTGACCGGCTGGCTGAGCCGGCGCTTCGGTGAAGTGAAGCTGTTTCTCTGGGCCACGATTTTGTTCGTGCTGGCGTCGTTCCTCTGCGGGATCTCGACCTCGATGCCTGAGCTGATCGGCTTTCGCGTACTTCAAGGCCTGGTGGCAGGTCCCTTGTATCCGATGACCCAGACCCTGCTGATCGCGGTCTATCCGCCGGCCAGGCGCGGCATGGCCCTGGCGTTGCTGGCGATGGTGACGGTGGTGGCGCCGATTGCCGGTCCCATCCTCGGCGGCTGGATTACCGACAGCTACAGCTGGCCGTGGATCTTCTTTATCAACGTACCCATCGGGATTTTCGCGGTAATGGTCGTGCGCCAGCAACTGAAGGCGCGGCCAGTGGTGACGAGTTACCAACCCATGGATTACGTCGGTCTGATTACATTGATCATTGGCGTCGGCGCGTTGCAGATCATCCTCGACAAGGGTAATGACCTGGACTGGTTCGAGTCGAACTTCATCATTATCGGTGCGGCTATTTCGGCGATTGCGCTAGCAGTGTTCGTGATCTGGGAGATGACCGACAAGCACCCGGTGGTGAATCTGCGGCTGTTCGCCCATCGCAACTTCCGCATCGGCACCATCGTGCTGGTCTTGGGTTACGCCGGGTTCTTTGGCATCAACCTGATTCTGCCGCAGTGGCTGCAAACCCAGATGGGCTACACCGCGACCTGGGCCGGCTTGGCGGTGGCACCGATCGGTATTCTGCCGGTGTTGATGTCACCGTTTGTCGGCAAGTACGCGCACCGGTTCGATCTGCGGCTGCTGGCCGGGCTAGCGTTCCTGGCGATTGGCTTGAGCTGCTTCATGCGCGCCGGGTTCACCAATGAGGTGGACTTCCAGCACGTGGCGCTGGTGCAGCTGTTCATGGGGATTGGTGTGGCGCTGTTCTTCATGCCGACCCTGAGTATTCTGATGTCCGACCTGCCGCCGCATCAGATCGCCGACGGCGCGGGCCTGGCGACATTCCTGCGGACTTTGGGCGGCAGCTTTGCGGCCTCGCTGACCACCTGGATCTGGATCCGTCGCGCCGATCAGCATCACGCTTACCTGAGCGAAAGCCTCAGCACCTTCGACCCGACGACCCGCGATACCTTGAATACCTTGGGCGGGGCGGGCAATCCGGCGTATGCGCAGCTCGATCACCTGCTGACCAGCCAGGCGTACATGCTTTCCACTGTGGATTACTTCACGCTGCTGGGCTGGGGCTTTATGGGATTGATTCTGCTGGTATGGCTGGCCAAGCCGCCGTTTGCGGCGAAGGCGGGGCCGGAGGCCTCAGGGCACTAGAGGAAGGATCGTTCCCACGCTCTGCGTGGGAATGCCTCAACGGACGCTCCGCGTTCGGCTCTGGATGTGACGCGGAGCGTCACGGGCTGCATTCCCACGCAGAGCGTGGGAACGATCAATGAACGATCAGCTCGAAAAATCAAACGCCGCCAACTGAAACCCCTGCTCATCCACCTGCAATGCCCACCCCTGGCGATCCCAATCCCCCAGAACAATGCGCTTGGCCGCTTGCTCGCCAATCTGCAATTTGTGGATGGCGGGGCGGTGGGTGTGGCCGTGGACCAGGGTTTTTACGCCGTACTGCTGCATGATCCGCGGGATTTCCTCGGGGGTCACATCGACGATGTCGTTGGCTTTCATCCGGGTTTGCGCGCGGCTCTCGCTGCGTAGCTTGCGCGCCAGTTTGCGGCGGGTACGCAGCGGCAGATGGCGCAGGATGAACAAGCTGATGGGGTTGCGCAGATAACGACGCAGCTTCATGTAGCTTTCGTCGCGGGTACACAGGCTGTCGCCGTGCATCAACAGCACCGGCTCACCATGGAGTTGCACGACACTTGGATCCTTGAGCAAGGTGCAGCCGGCTGCTTTGCAGAAGGCCTTGCCGAGCAGGAAGTCGCGATTGCCGTGCATCAGAAAGATCGCCGTGCCGCTGTCGCTAAGTTCGCGCAGGGCCTGGCAGATGGAGCGTTGGAAGGGGCTCATGGCGTCGTCGCCAATCCACACCTCGAAAAAGTCGCCGAGAATGTACAACGCTTGCGCCGAACGGGCGCGGGTGGCGAGCAAATCCAGAAACGCCCGGGTAATGTCCGGGCGTTCCTCTTCCAGATGTAAATCTGAAATCAGTAATATCACTCAATGATCTCGGCTTTCTCGATGATCACGTCGTCTGCTGGAACGTCCTGGTGGCCGGACTTCATGGTGGTCGAAACACCTTTGATCTTGTCGACAACGTCAGTGCCGGCGGTCACTTTACCGAACACGGCATAACCCCAGCCCTGAACGTTCTTGCCGCTGTGGTTGAGGAAGCTGTTGTCGGCGACGTTGATGAAGAATTGTGCGGAAGCCGAATGCGGCTCCATGGTGCGGGCCATGGCAACGGTGTACTTGTCGTTGGAAAGACCATTGTCAGCTTCGTTCTGGATGCTTGGACGCTTGTCTTTCTTTTCCTTCATGCCAGGCTCGAAACCGCCACCCTGGATCATGAAGTTGCCGATGACACGGTGGAAAACGGTGTTTTCGTAGTGGCCGGCTTTGACGTATTCGATAAAGTTGGCCACGGTGATCGGGGCTTTCTCGGCGTTCAGTTCCAGGACGATGTCGCCGTGGTTGGTGGTCAGTTTGACTTGAGTCATGATTACTACTCTATTCAAGGAATTCGTGGCTTTCGGGGCGCTGCGTGACGCGTGCGAGCCCGTACCTGTTTGGCGAAAAATCACCAAGGTGCGCAGTTTAGCGCGATGGCTGCGAATTTCGAGGCTGTTTTTCAAATCAGGTGGATTAAAAACAGCAGTTTTGGGGCCTGCTCTGTCAGGCGCTTGACCGCATCGGCTATGATAGCGGCTTTGTTTTGTCAGGCCTCCATGAAGGCCACGCACTTGTACGTTCAAGGATCCTATGAGCAAGCCGACTGTCGACCCCACCTCGAATTCCAAGACTGGCCCTGCCGTGCCGGTCAACTTCCTGCGCCCGATCATCCAGGCGGACCTGGACTCGGGTAAGCACGCGCAGATCGTCACCCGTTTCCCGCCTGAGCCCAATGGCTACCTGCACATCGGTCACGCCAAGTCGATCTGTGTGAACTTTGGCCTGGCCCAGGAATTCGGTGGCGTGACGCACCTGCGTTTCGACGACACCAACCCGGCCAAGGAAGATCAGGAATACATCGACGCCATCGAAAGCGACGTCAAGTGGCTGGGCTTTGAGTGGTCCGGTGAAGTGCGCTATGCCTCGCAGTATTTCGACCAGTTGCACCAGTGGGCGGTCGAGCTGATCAAGGCGGGCAAGGCCTACGTCGACGACCTGACTCCTGAACAAGCCAAGGAATACCGCGGCAGCCTGACCGAGCCGGGCAAGAACAGCCCGTTCCGCGACCGCTCGGTTGAGGAAAACCTCGACCTGTTTGCCCGCATGAAGGCCGGCGAGTTCAAGGACGGCGCACGCGTGCTGCGGGCCAAGATCGACATGGCCTCGCCGAACATGAACCTGCGCGACCCGATCATGTACCGCATCCGTCATGCCCATCACCACCAGACCGGTGACAAGTGGTGCATTTACCCGAACTATGACTTCACCCACGGTCAGTCGGACGCCATTGAAGGCATCACCCATTCGATCTGCACCCTGGAGTTCGAAAGCCATCGTCCGCTGTACGACTGGTTCCTCGACAACCTGCCAGTACCGGCGCACCCGCGTCAGTACGAGTTCAGCCGTCTGAACCTGAACTACACCATCACCAGCAAGCGCAAGCTCAAGCAACTGGTCGATGAAAAGCACGTCAATGGCTGGGATGATCCGCGCATGTCCACGCTGTCGGGTTTCCGCCGTCGTGGCTACACGCCGAAATCGATCCGCAACTTCTGCGAAATGATCGGCACCAACCGTTCCGACGGCGTGGTTGACTTCGGCATGCTTGAATTCAGCATCCGTGACGACCTCGATCACAGTGCCCCGCGCGCCATGTGCGTACTGCGTCCACTGAAAGTCGTGATCACCAACTACCCGGAAGGCCAGGTCGAAAACCTCGAACTGGCGTGCCACCCGAAAGAAGACATGGGCGTGCGCGCTCTGCCATTCGCCCGTGAGATCTACATCGACCGTGAAGACTTCATGGAAGAGCCGCCGAAGGGCTACAAGCGTCTGGAGCCAGCCGGTGAAGTGCGCCTGCGCGGCAGCTACGTGATCCGTGCCGACGAAGCGATCAAGGATGCCGATGGCAGCATCGTCGAACTGCGTTGCTCGTACGACCCTGAAACCCTGGGCAAGAACCCTGAAGGCCGCAAGGTCAAAGGCGTGATCCACTGGGTGCCGGCCGCGGCCAGCGTCGAGTGCGAAGTGCGTCTGTACGATCGTCTGTTCCGTTCTCCGAACCCGGAGAAGGCCGAAGACAGCGCCGGTTTCCTGGACAACATCAACCCTGACTCACTGCAAGTCCTCACCGGTTGTCGTGCTGAACCCTCGTTGGGCAATGCACAGCCGGAAGACCGTTTCCAGTTCGAGCGCGAAGGTTACTTCGTCGCGGATATCAAGGACTCGAAACCGGGCGCTCCGGTATTCAACCGTACCGTGACCCTGCGTGATTCGTGGGGCCAGTGATCATGCAGGCTTGACCGGCTTTGCATAGAGAGAAGGAACCGTCGTGCTTACGATCTACAACACGCTCACCAAGAGCAAAGAAGTCTTCAAACCGCTGGATGGCAACAAGGTGCGCATGTACGTCTGCGGGATGACCGTGTACGACTACTGCCACATTGGCCATGGCCGCAGCATGGTCGCGTTCGACCTGGTGACCCGCTGGTTGCGGTTTAGCGGTTATGACCTGACTTATGTGCGCAACATTACCGACATCGAAGACAAGATCATCAATCGCGCTCGCGAGAACGGCGAGCCGTACGACGCGCTGACCGAGCGCATGATCACCGCGATGCACGAGGACGAGGCGCGCCTCAACATCCTCAAACCGGACATGGAGCCGCGTGCCACGGATCACATCCCAGGCATGCTGACCATGATCCAGACCCTGATCGACAAGGGCTACGCCTACGCACCGGGTAACGGCGACGTGTACTACCGCGTCGCGAAGTTCATGGGCTACGGCAAGCTGTCGCGCAAGAAGATCGAAGACCTGCGCATCGGCGCCCGCATCGAAGTCGACGAGTCGAAACAGGACCCGCTGGACTTCGTACTGTGGAAAGCCACCAAGCCGGGTGAGCCGAGTTGGGAATCGCCATGGGGCGCCGGGCGTCCGGGCTGGCACATCGAGTGCTCGGTGATGTCGACCTGCTGCCTCGGTGAGACCTTCGATATTCATGGCGGCGGCAGCGACCTTGAGTTCCCGCACCACGAGAACGAAATCGCCCAGAGCGAAGCGGCCACCGGCAAGACCTACGCCAACGCGTGGATGCATTGCGGGATGATTCGCATCAATGGCGAGAAGATGTCCAAGTCCTTGAACAACTTCTTCACCATTCGCGACGTGCTCGACAAGTACCACCCGGAAGTCGTGCGTTACCTGCTGGTATCGAGTCACTACCGCAGCGCGATCAACTACTCGGAAGACAACCTCAAGGACGCCAAAGGCGCTCTGGAGCGTTTCTACCACGCGTTGAAAGGCCTGCCGAAGGTTCCGGCCGCCGGTGGCGAAGCCTTTGTCGAACGTTTCACCCAGGTGATGAACGACGACTTCGGCACGCCGGAAGCCTGCGCGGTGCTGTTCGAGATGGTGCGCGAGATCAACCGTCTGCGTGAGAGCGACCTGAACGCGGCGGCAGGTCTGGCGGCGCGCTTGAAAGAACTGGCCAGTGTGCTTGGCGTGTTGCAGCTTGAAGCCGATGACTTCCTGCAAGCCGGTGCTGAAGGCCGGGTTGATGCAGCAGAAGTCGAGGCGCTGATTCAGGCGCGCCTGACTGCCCGTGCCAACAAGGACTGGGCCGAGTCGGACCGCATCCGCGACCAGCTCACCGCCATGGGTGTGGTGCTGGAAGACGGCAAGGGCGGCACGACCTGGCGCCTGGCTGACTAAAGCCTGCTTGAGCTAAAAACAAAACCCGCCTTGTGCGGGTTTTTGTTTGTTGGAAGTAATCTTTGTTGAGATGGATCGTTCCCACGCTCTGCGTGGGAATGCCTCAATGGACGCTCTGCGTCCGCTTTGGCATGTGACGCGGAGCGTCACGGGCTGCATTACCACGCGGAGCGAGGGAACGATCACATCAGCTGCCACCGGTCTCTTTGCAGGCATATTCCGAGAAAGGGGAGAGCATTTCCCCCAAACGCAAAAACGGCACCCGAAGGTGCCGTTTCTGTTTTCTGCTGAGTGTCGCTTAAGCGATCAACCCGCCAAGCCAGTCTGCTGAACCAGTGTCAGCAACGGCTGTGGATACAGGCCGAGGAAGAACGCCAGCACTGCGATGGCCAGCAGCATCACGCCGCCGGCCTTTTGTTCCCAGTGCAGCTGGGCGTCGACGCGACGCAGGTTTGGCTCGATCAGGTACAGGGTGACCATGACGCGCAGGTAGTAGAAAACGCCGATGGCGCTGCCCAGTACCAGGGAGCCGACCAGCCACCATTGGTGAGATTCGACACCGGTGGCGATGATGTAGAACTTGCCGATGAAGCCTGCGGTCAGCGGGATACCGGCCAGCGACAACATCATTACGGTCAGAACGGCGGTCAGGTACGGACGACGCCAGAACAGGCCGCGGTACTCGTACAGCGCATCAGCGTCACGACCTTTGTACGGCGAGGACATCAGGGTGATCACACCGAAAGCGCCGAGGCTGGTAATCACGTAGGTGACCAGGTACACGCCGATGGCTTCCATCGCCAGACCCTTGCTCGCCACCAGGGCGATCAGCAGGTAACCGAAGTGGGCGATGGACGAGTAACCCAGCAGACGCTTGAGGTTGCTCTGGGTCAGTGCCAACAGGTTACCGAACAGGATCGAGGCGATCGCGATCACGGTCAGCACGGTGCTCAACACACCGCTGCTGGCCACTGGCGATATCTGGAACAGACGCACCATGACCGCGAACACGGCAACTTTCGAGGCAGTGGCCAGGAACGCTGCAACCGGTGCCGGGGCACCTTCGTAGACGTCCGGCGTCCAGAGGTGGAACGGTACCAGCGACAGCTTGAATGCCAGGCCGATCAACATCATGCCCAGGCCCATCTGCGCCAGCGGGCTTGGCAGGCCGGTGGCCGCAAGGGCGTGGCCGATGCCACTGAAGCTCAGGGTGCCGGCTTCGGCGTAGAGCAGGGCCATACCGAACAACAGGAACGCCGAACCGGCTGCCGACAGCACCATGTACTTGATGCCGGCTTCCAGTGAGCGCTTGTTGAAGAAGGCATAGGCCACCAGACCGTAGACCGGTACCGAGAGCAGTTCCAGACCGACGAACAACCCGGCCAGGTGCTGCGCGCTGACCAGAACCAGGCCACCGGCGGCGGCCATCAGGATCAGCAGGTACAGTTCTTCACGGTTGCCCGGGTAACCCGTACCGCCTTCGCCGAGGTAGGCATGGGCGAGAGTGACGCAAGCGAGGGTGGCGACCAGGATCAGCGCCATGTACAGGCAGGCAAAGCTGTCGATCTGCAGCAAGGGCGTCACGGCCAGAGGCGCGACTTTCAGGGCTGGCAGGATCGACAGCAAGGCCAGGTTCAGACCCGCGACCGACAGCAGGAAGGTCTGCGAGTGGTTGCGACGCCAGGCGATCGCCAGCATCACCACGATGATCGTGGCGCTGGTGATCAACAATGGCGCAAGCGCGATAAAGTGTTGAATCGTAAAGTCCATAGCGCTCTTACCGGGCCGAAGCGAGTTGAGTGAAGGCGGTACCGAACCATTGCTGCACGCCATGCATCGTCGCGGCAGAGGTATCGAGGAACGGTTGCGGGTAGACGCCGATGTAAATCAGCAATGCCGCCAGTCCAACCACCATGATCATTTCGCGAGTATCCATGCCATGCAGCACGGCGTCCGATTTGGACGGACCGAAGTAGGCACGGTGAATCATGATCAGCGAGTAGACCGAACCGAACACCAGGCCTGCGGTCGCGATCACGGTAACCCATGGCGCGCTGGCGAAGGTGCCGATCAGGATCAGGAACTCACCGACGAAGTTACCGGTCACCGGCAGGCCCAGCGAAGCTGCAGCGAAGAACAGGCTGATGGCGGGCAGGTAGGCGATCTTCGACCACAGGCCACCCATTTCACGCATGTCGCGAGTGTGGGTGCGCTCGTAGAGCTGGCCGCAGAGGATAAAGAGCGCCGCTGCCGACAGGCCGTGCGCGAGCATCTGGATCACTGCGCCTTGCAGGGCCAGTTGGCTGCCGGAGTAGATGCCGATCAGTACGAAGCCCATGTGCGAAACGCTGGAGTACGCAACCAGACGCTTGATGTCGGTCTGGGCGAACGCCAGGAACGCACCGTAGAAGATCCCGACCAGGCCCAGGGCCATGGCGAACGGCGCGAACTCGGCCGACGCATTCGGGAACAACGGCAGGGCGAAACGCAGCAGACCGTACGCAGCGGTCTTCAGCAGAATACCGGCCAGGTCAACGGAGCCCGCAGTCGGTGCCTGTGCGTGAGCATCCGGCAGCCAGGAGTGGAACGGCACTACTGGCAGCTTCACCGCGAAGGCGATGAAGAAGCCGAGCATCAGAACGTACTCGGTGGTCAGCGACATCTTGGTTTTCAACAGGTCGGCGTAGTTGAACGTAATCACGCCCGTGCTGTTGAAGTTGACCAGTACCAGACCCAGGATCGCCACCAACATGATCAGGCCGCTGGCCTGGGTGAAGATGAAGAACTTGGTCGCCGCGTAGATCCGGGTTTTCTTGCCGTCCGAAGAACTGTGACCCCAGAGCGCGATGAGGAAGTACATCGGCACCAGCATCATTTCCCAGAAGAAGAAGAACATGAACAGGTCGAGGGCCAGAAACACGCCAACGACACCGCCCAGGATCCACATCAGGTTCAGGTGGAAGAAGCCAACGTGACGCTGGATCTCTTTCCACGAGCAGAGTACCGAGAGGACACCCAGCAGACCGGTCAGCATGATCATCAACAGCGACAGGCCGTCGAGGGCCAGGTGCACGTTGATGCCGAAGCGCTCGATCCAGACATGCTTGAACTCAAGCGCCCAGGTCGGATCGGCGCCAGGCGCCGGAGCAAATGAATAGTTACCGTGGGCCCACAGCCAGAGGCCGAGAGCGAGTTCCAGGGTCATGGTCAACAGCGCAATCCAGCGGGGGAGGGTAGCGCCGAAGCGCTCACCCATCCAGCACAGCAGGCCGCCGATGAAGGGGATCAGGATTAGCCAAGGCAGAATCATGACGGGCTCGTTTCCTTTCGCAAGTTCGCAAGGTTCATATCAGACCGCTACCAGCACGACAGCGCCGATAACCAGCACGGCACCAGCAGCCATCGAGGCGGCGTACCAACGCAGTTGACCCGTTTCGGTACGGCTCAGGGAGTTGTGACCCCCTTTGGCCATCCGCGGGATCAAACCGATGGTTTGGTCGAACGGGTCTTTGCGCAGCATGTGGCTGATCGCAAGGTACGGCTTGACGAACAGTTTGTCGTAGATCCAGTCGAAGCCCCAGGCCGCGAACCACCAGGCCGAGAGTAGACGGCCGATGCCGCTGTTGGCGATGGCGGTGACGAAGCGACGCTTGCCGAGGAACAGCAGCGCGGCCAGCAGGATGCCGGACAGGGCGATAGCACCCGAGACCAGTTCCAGGCTGTGCTTGGCTTCGCCGCCGGCATGGCCAACGCTTTCTGGCAGTACGCCGTGCAGTGGCGGAACGATCATCGCGCCAATGGCGGTCGACAGTACGATCAGCACCGACAGTGGCAGCCAGTGGGCAATGCCGTGGCCGGCGTGGGCTTCGGTCTTCACTTCACCATGGAACGCGATGAAGATCAGGCGGAAGGTGTACAGCGACGTCATGAAAGCACCCACCAGACCTGCATAGAGCAGACCGTGGTTGCCGCTGGCAAAGGCTTCCCAGAGGATTTCGTCTTTCGAGTAGAAACCTGCGGTCACCAGTGGCAGGGCCGCAAGGGCCGCGCCGCCGACGATGAAGCTGGCGTAGGCCAGTGGCAGTTTCTTCCACAGACCGCCCATCTTGAAGATGTTCTGCTCGTGGTGGCAGGCAACGATCACCGAACCGGAAGCAAGGAACAGCAGGGCCTTGAAGAACGCGTGGGTCATCAGGTGGAAGATCGCGCCTTCCCAGGCACCCACGCCCAGCGCCAGGAACATGTAGCCGATCTGGCTCATGGTCGAGTAGGCGAGGATACGCTTGATGTCGGTCTGGACCAGGGCTGCGAAACCGGCGAGCACGAGGGTCACACCGCCGACGATTCCCACTAGATGCAGGATATCCGGTGCCAGGGCGAACAGACCGTGTGTACGGGCGATCAGGTAGACACCGGCGGTCACCATGGTCGCGGCGTGGATCAGTGCCGAAACCGGGGTAGGGCCGGCCATCGCATCCGCCAGCCAGGTTTGCAGCGGCAGTTGCGCGGATTTACCGACAGCGCCGCCCAGCAGCATCAGGGTCGCCATGACGATCCAGAAGTCACCGGTCTTGAAGTGCTCAGGCGCTTTGACCAGCAGCTCTTGAATGTTCAGCGTGCCCAACTGCTGGAACAGGATGAACAGGCCGATGGCCATGAATACGTCGCCGATACGGGTGACGATAAAGGCTTTGAGTGCGGCGTTACCGTTGTTGCGGTTGCTGTAGTAGAAACCGATCAACAGGTAGCTGCACAGGCCCACGCCTTCCCAACCGAAGTACAGGAACAACAGGTTATCGCCCAGTACCAGGAACAGCATGCTGGCGATAAACAGGTTGGTGTACGCGAAGAAGCGCGAGTAACCGTCTTCACCGCGCATGTACCAGGACGCGAACAGGTGGATCAGGAAGCCTACGCCGACGACCACACCAAGCATGGTCACGGACAGGCCATCCAGGTACAGGGCGAAGTTCGGCTTGAAGTCGCCTACCGACATCCACTGCCACAACACCTGGGTGACGTGACCGCCTTCAGGCGGCGCGACGTTGAACTGCCAGATCACATAGGCAGCAACGATCGCCGAGAGGCCGACGGAGCCGACGCCGATCAGCGCCGAGAGGTTTTCCGAGAAGCGGCCGCGTGAGAACGACAGCAGCAGGAAACCGATCAGGGGGAATACGAAAGTCAGATAGAGAAGGTTCATCCGCGCATCTCGCTGGCAGCGTCGATATCGAGAGTGTGGAAGCGGCGATGCAGCTGCAACAGAATCGCCAGGCCAATACTGGCCTCGGCGGCTGCCAGGCTGATCACCAGGATGAACATGATCTGTCCATCCGGCTGGCCCCAACGGCTACCGGCAACGATGAAGGCCAGTGCGGAGGCATTCATCATGACCTCCAGGCTCATCAGCACGAAGAGAATGTTGCGGCGGACCATCAGGCCAACCAGACCGAGGCAGAACAGGATGCCGGCAACCGCCAGACCATGCTCGAGAGGGATAGCAGGCATAAAGTTACTCCTTCGCCTCGTTGCGGCCCAAGTGGAACGCCGTGACGGCTGCAGCGAGCAGCAGCATCGAGGCGAGTTCGACCACCAGCAGATAAGGACCGAACAGGCTGATGCCCACGGCCTTGGCGTCTACGGTGGTGTGGCCGACGCCGGTGCCGCTGGAATGGCTGAATAGCACATACAGCAGCTCAGCCAGCAGCAGCGCAGCCAGTACCACCGGACCCGCCCAGATACCGGGCTTGAGCCAGACGCGTTCTTGCTGAACCGAGGCGGGGCCGAGGTTCAGCATCATCACCACGAACACGAACAGCACCATGATGGCGCCAGCGTAGGCGATCACTTCCAGTACACCGGCAAATGGAGCACCGAGGCTGAAAAAGGTCATCGCCACGGCGAGCAGAGAAATAATCAGGTAGAGCAGGGCGTGCACAGGATTGGTGTTGGTGATCACGCGAAGCGTGGACACAACGGCAACTCCGGACGCGAAATAGAAAGCGAATTCCATCTTTCTTCCTTAAGGCAGCAAGCTCTTCACGTTGATCGGTTCGGCTTCATTCTGCGCGGAGCCTTTCGGCTTGCCGGCAATGGCCATACCTGCAACACGATAGAAGTTGTAGTCAGGGTTTTTGCCGGGGCCGGAGATCAGTAGATCTTCTTTCTCGTAAACCAGGTCCTGACGCTTGAACTCGGCCATTTCGAAATCCGGTGTCAGCTGGATCGCGGTGGTCGGGCAGGCTTCCTCGCAGAGGCCACAGAAAATGCAGCGCGAGAAGTTGATACGGAAAAACTCCGGGTACCAGCGACCGTCTTCGGTTTCGGCTTTCTGCAACGAGATGCAGCCGACCGGGCACGCCACGGCGCACAGGTTGCAGGCAACGCAACGCTCTTCACCATCAGGGTCGCGGGTCAGGACGATACGCCCACGAAAGCGCGGCGGCAGGTACACCGCCTCTTCCGGATACTGCAGCGTGTCACGCTTGCGGAAGGCGTGGCCGAAGATCATCACCAGGCTGCGAAGCTGGGTGAAGAAGCCATGCACGATGTCAAAAATATACTTCATGATTCTCTATCCTCACTGAGCCGCGATGGCGGGCGTGTTGAGCAACACGATCGCAGCGGTCACCAGCATGTTGACGAGGGTCAGCGGCAGGCAGAACTTCCAGCTGAAGTCCATCACTTGGTCATACCGTGGGCGCGGAATCGAGGCGCGCAGCAGGATGAAGAACATGATGAAGAACGCGGTTTTCAGTGCGAACCAGATGAACGGGATCTGCGGCAGAATGCCGAACGGACCGTGCCAGCCACCGAAGAACAAGGTCACCAGCAG
Source organism: Pseudomonas sp. H3(2019) (assembly GCF_007713465.1). GTDB lineage: Bacteria > Pseudomonadota > Gammaproteobacteria > Pseudomonadales > Pseudomonadaceae > Aquipseudomonas. The sequence continues at coordinate 34,581 of NZ_VMSG01000025.1, forward strand.
CGCCGAAATCAACACGATGCCGATGTACTCGCCGACGAAGAACATGCCCCATTTCATGCCGGCATATTCAATGTGGTAACCGTCGGCCAGTTCCTGCTCCGCTTCCGGCTGGTCGAACGGGTGACGGTGAGTCACGGCGACGCCGGCAATGAAGAAGGTCAGGAAACCGAAGATCTGCGGAATGACGAACCACAGGTGCTGGGCCTGGTAATCAACGATGTCGCGCATGTTGAACGAGCCGACCTGGATCACGATGCCCATCAGCGACAGGCCCATGAACACTTCGTACGACACGGTTTGTGCCGAGGCCCGCAAGCTGCCCAGCAGGGCGAACTTGTTGTTACTCGACCAGCCGGCGAACAACACCGCGTAGACCGACAGACCGGCCATGGCGAAGAAGAACAGGATGCCGATGTTCAGGTCCGCGACACCCCAGGTCGGGGTGATCGGGATGATCGCGAAGGCAATCAGCAAGGCGCTCATGGCCACGACCGGCGCCAGGGTGAAAATCACCTTGTCGGCGAACGGCGGCGTCCAGTCTTCCTTGAAGAACATCTTGATCATGTCGGCGGCGATCTGGAACGCGCCGAACGGGCCGACGCGGTTCGGACCGTAACGGTCCTGCCAGAGGGCGAGCAAACGACGCTCGACCCAGCTCAACAGCGCGCCGCAGACCACTACGGCGAGCAGAATCACGATGGCCTTGAGCACCGCGATGATGATGTCGATCACTTCAGGAGTGAACAAGGTCATTGCGCTGCCTCCTGCAGACCGTCAACGGATTTGCCAAAGATTGCCGGTGGAATGCCGGCGATACCCGCAGGCAGCGCCACCAGGCCGGCGCCCAGCTCTTCGTTGATGCGCAGCGGCAGACGCAGGGTCTGGCCGGCAACGTTCAAGCTCAGCATGGCACCGTCATTGACGCCCAGACGATCGGCTTCGGACTTGGCCAGCGACACGTAGGCGGCTGGAATGCGTTCCTGGACCGGAGCGGCTTTCGACGAGTTCTCGTCGCTGCCGAACAGGTGATAGAACGGCACAACCTGCCAGGTGCCTTGGGCCGGGTTGAATGCACGCGGAACACTGGCGAACCAGTTCAGCGAATCACCCTGGCTTTCGATCAGGCGAGCACCCGGATCACCGGCACGCAGGTGACCGCCGACTTCGTCCTGGAACTTGTTCCAGGCTTGCGGCGAGTTCCAGCCCGGCGACCAGGCGAATGGCACTTGCTGACGCGGCTCGACGGAGCCCGAGTAACCTTCCATGGAGAACGAGAACGCGGTGTCGTTGTCCTGGGAAGTACGCGGCTCGTGCACGCTGATGTCGGCACGCATGGCAGTCCGGCCGCTGTAACGCAGCGGTTCGCGAGCCAGTTTCAGGCCTTTGATCCGGAACGAAGCGGACGGCGCGGCGCTGACGATACCGGCCAGTTGCGAGTTGCTCGAAGCGCAGGCAGCGGTGACGTGGTCCAGTTGGGTCCAGTCGATCGGCTGGTTCAGCAGGGTCGCGCGCAGGGCATGCAGCCAGCGCCAGCCTTCGTGAACCAGGATGCTTGCATCGAGGTAAGTCGGGTCGAAGACCTGGAAGAAGCGCTGGGCGCGGCCTTCCTGGCTGACCAGCGTACCGTCGCCTTCAGCGAAGCTGGCGGCTGGCAGAACCAGGTGCGCGCGATCGCTGGTAGCGGTCTTCTGATGGTCAGCAACGATCACCACTTTAGCGGCGGTCAGGGCTGCATCGACCTTGGCTTTGTCGGTACGGGTGTACAGATCGTTTTCCAGCACCACGATGGCGTCGGCTTTACCCTCGATCACCGCTTGCAGGGCTGCATCGACCGATTCGCCGCCGAGCATGGCCAGGCCGAGGCTGTTGGCCTCTGGCACGATCAGGCTGATGGAACCGTTCTTCTCGCGCAGCTTCAGGGCTTTGGCGATGTTCGCCGCTGCTTCGATCAGCGCTTTGGAGCCCAGCGAAGTACCGGCGATGATCAGCGGACGCTTGGCCGCGAGCAGGGCATTGGCAATGCGTTGAGCCAGTTCGAGGGCTTCGCTGTCCAGGCCTTCGACGGCTGGGGCGCTGGCGTCGAGGGCGTGAGCCACGGCGAAACCGATACGTGCCAGGTCGTCTGGAGCGGCGTGAACGCATTCTTCAGCCACGTCGTCGAGCTTGGTTTCGGCCAGGCTGGCGATAAACAGCGGGTTCAGCGCGTGCTGACCGATGTTTTTCACTGCAGCGTCGAGCCAAGGCTGAACGCGCATCGCGTCGGCCATGTCTTCGGCTTTGCCTTTGACCGATTGACGCAGGGCCAGGGCCATGCGCGCAGCGGTCTGGGTCAGGTCTTCACCGAGGACGAAAATCGCGTCGTGGTCTTCGACGTCGCGCATGTTCGGGATCGGCAGCGGGCTGTCTTTCAACACCTGCATGACCAGGCGAATACGCTCAAGCTCGGACGCTTCGATACCCGAGTAGAAGTGCTCGACACCGACCAGTTCGCGCAGGGCGTAGTTGCTTTCAAGGCTGGCACGCGGCGAACCGATACCGACGATGTTGCGACCGCGCAGCAGGTCAGCGGCTTTATCCAGCGCTTCGTCGAGGCTCAGCTTCGCGCCGTTGGCCAGCAGTGGCTGACGAGGGCGATCTTCGCGGTTGACGTAGCCATAGCCGAAACGGCCACGGTCGCACAGGAAATACTGGTTCACCGAACCGTTGAAACGGTTTTCGATGCGACGCAGTTCGCCGTAACGCTCACCCGGGCTGATGTTGCAACCGCTGGAGCAGCCATGGCAGATGCTCGGCGAGAACTGCATGTCCCATTTACGGTTGTAGCGCTCGGAGTGAGTCTTGTCGGTGAACACACCGGTCGGGCAGACCTCGGTGAGGTTGCCAGAGAACTCGCTTTCGAGGGTGCCGTCTTCAACGCGACCGAAGTACACGTTGTCGTGGGCGCCGAATACACCGAGGTCGGTACCGCCGGCGTAGTCTTTATAGAAGCGTACGCAGCGATAGCAGGCGATGCAGCGGTTCATTTCGTGGGAAATGAACGGGCCCAGTTGCTGGTTCTGGTGGGTACGCTTGGTGAAGCGGTAACGGCGCTCGTTGTGGCCGGTCATTACCGTCATGTCTTGCAGGTGGCAGTGACCGCCTTCCTCGCACACGGGGCAGTCGTGCGGGTGGTTGGTCATCAGCCATTCGACGACGCTGGCGCGAAACACTTTGGCTTCTTCGTCATCGATGGAAATCCAGCTGCCGTCGGTCGCAGGGGTCATGCAGGACATGACGATACGACCACGCTTGTCGTTCTCGTCGGTGTACTGCTTGACGGCGCACTGGCGGCAAGCGCCAACGCTGCCGAGGGCGGGGTGCCAGCAGAAATAAGGGATATCGAGGCCTAGCGACAGACATGCCTGTAACAGGTTGTCTGCCCCATCGACTTCGAGCTCTTTGCCGTCTACGTGGATAGTGGCCATGGTTCAAAGTTCTTCGTTGGCCCGGTGTCAGCGGGCGTGGCTAATGGAATCTTGTTATCCGTCCAAATCCAAACAGCCTTGAAAGGCGTCATCGGACGAAAGGCGAACGGCACGGACCGTTCGCCTTTTTAAAGCGTTAAGCGCCGACTACGATCGGCCTTGCCAGAGGCGGGACGGCGGCGCGGGTGGGCGCGATGCCGGCTTCGAACTCTGGACGGAAATACTTGATGGCACTGCCCAATGGCTCCACGGCACCCGGTGCGTGAGCACAGAAGGTCTTGCCTGGGCCGAGGAAGCCGACCAGACCCAGCAGGGTCTCGATGTCCCCGGCTTGCCCTTCACCGTTCTCGATGGCGCGCAGGAGCTTGACGCTCCACGGCAAACCGTCACGGCACGGGGTGCAGAAACCGCACGACTCACGGGCGAAGAACTCTTCCATGTTGCGCAGCAGGGACACCATGTTGACGCTGTCGTCCACCGCCATTGCCAGGCCGGTACCCATACGGGTGCCCACTTTGGCGATGCCGCCGGCGTACATTTGTGCGTCCAGGTGTTCCGGCAACAGGAAGCCGGTACCGGCGCCGCCTGGCTGCCAGCACTTGAGCGTGTAACCGTCGCGCATGCCGCCGGCGTAGTCTTCGAACAGTTCACGACCGGTGACGCCGAACGGCAATTCCCACAGGCCCGGGTTCTTGACCTTGCCGGAGAAGCCCATGAGCTTGGTGCCCATGTCTTCGCTGCCTTCACGCGCCAACGATTTGTACCAGTCCACGCCGTCGGCAATGATCGCCGGCACGTTGCACAGGGTTTCAACGTTGTTTACGCAGGTCGGCTTGCCCCACACGCCAACGGCGGCAGGGAAGGGCGGCTTGGAGCGCGGGTTGGCGCGGCGGCCTTCGAGGGAGTTGATCAGTGCGGTTTCTTCACCGCAGATGTAACGCCCGGCGCCGGTGTGGACGAACAGTTCGAAATCGAAGCCGCTGCCCAGGATGTTCTTGCCCAGCAGGCCTGCCGCCTTGGCTTCTTCCACGGCACGGTTCAGGTGCTTGGCGGCGGTGGTGTATTCGCCACGCAGGAAGATGTAGCCGCGGTAGGTTTTCAGCGCGCGAGCACTGATCAGCATGCCTTCGATCAGCAGATGGGGCAGTTGCTCCATCAGCATGCGGTCTTTCCAGGTGTTGGGTTCCATTTCGTCCGCGTTGCACAGCAGGTAGCGGATGTTGATGGATTCGTCTTTGGGCATCAGGCCCCACTTCACGCCAGTGGGGAAGCCCGCGCCGCCGCGACCCTTGAGTCCGGAGTCCTTTACGGTCTGGACGATATCGTCCTGGGACATCTCGGCGAAGGCTTTACGCGCTGCCGCGTAACCGTTCTTGGCCTGGTACTCGTCGAGCCAGACAGCCTCGCCGTCGTCACGCAGGCGCCAGGTCAGCGGGTGGGTCTCTGCGCTGCGCTTGATGCGATTGGCAGGGCCGAAGGAAGTCAGGGTCATACGTAGCCCTCGAGCAATTTGGCAACGCCAGCAGGCTGCACATCACCGAATGTGTCGTCGTCGATCATCAACGCCGGCGCCTTGTCGCAGTTGCCGAGGCAGCAGACCGGCAGCAGGGTGAAACGACCGTCGGCGGTGGTTTGACCCAGGCCGATGCCCAGCTTGCTCTGGATTTCGCTGACCACCGACTCGTGGCCACCGATGTAGCAGACCATGCTGTCGCAGACGCGAATGATGTGACGACCGACTGGCTGACGGAAGATCTGGCTATAGAACGTCGCCACGCCTTCAACGTCGCTGGCCGGGATACCGAGGATTTCGCCGATGGCGTAGAGCGCGCCGTCAGGCACCCAGCCACGTTCCTTCTGGACGATCTTCAGGGCTTCGATCGACGCCGCGCGCGGGTCTTCGTAGTGATGCAGCTCGTGCTCGATGGCCGAGCGCTCGGTTTCGCTCAGGGCGAAACGGTCTGTCTGGATAAGCGTGCTGTTCATGCTTAGCGGTCCACGTCGGCCATAACGAAGTCGATACTACCCAGGTACGCGATCAAGTCCGCGACCATGCTGCCTTTGATCACCGAAGGGATCTGCTGCAGATGCGGGAAGCTTGGGGTGCGAATCCGGGTGCGGTAGCTCATGGTGCCGCCATCGCTCGTCAGGTAATAACTGTTGATGCCCTTGGTCGCTTCGATCATCTGGAAGGATTCGTTGGCCGGCATGACCGGGCCCCACGAAACTTGCAGGAAGTGCGTGATCAGGGTCTCGATGTGCTGCAGCGTGCGCTCTTTCGGCGGCGGCGTGGTCAGCGGGTGATCCGCCTTGTACGGGCCTTCCGGCATGTTGCGCAGGCACTGGTCGATGATCTTGATGCTCTGGCGCATTTCTTCGACGCGCACGATGCAACGATCATAGGCATCGCCATTGGCCGCCAGCGGTACTTCGAATTCGAAGTTCTCGTAGCCGGAGTACGGACGGGCTTTACGCAGGTCGAAATCGCAACCGGTCGAACGCAAGCCTGCACCGGTGACGCCCCATTCCAGGGCTTCTTTGGTGTTGTAGGCAGCGACGCCGATGGTCCGGCCACGCAGGATGCTGTTGTCCAGTGCGGCTTTCTGGTATTCGTCCAGACGCTTTGGCATCCACTCGACGAAGTCTTTGACCAGTTTTTGCCAGCCGCGCGGCAGGTCGTGGGCGACGCCACCGATGCGGTACCAGGCCGGGTGCAGACGGAAACCGGTGATGGCTTCGATCACCGTGTACGCCTTCTGGCGGTCGGTGAAGGTGAAGAACACCGGGGTCATGGCGCCGACGTCCTGGATGTACGTACCCAGGAACAGCAGGTGGCTGGTGATCCGGAAGAACTCGGCCATCATGATGCGGATGACGTCGACCTTCTCGGGCACTTTGATGCCGGCCAGCTTCTCGACCGAGAGCACGTACGGCAGGTTGTTCATCACGCCGCCGAGGTAGTCGATACGGTCGGTGTACGGGATGAAGCTGTGCCAGGACTGGCGCTCGGCCATCTTCTCGGCACCACGGTGGTGGTAGCCGACGTCCGGCACGCAGTCGACGATCTCTTCGCCGTCCAGTTGCAGGATGATGCGGAATGCGCCGTGAGCCGAAGGGTGGTTCGGGCCCAGGTTGAGGAACATGTAGTCCTCATTGGCGCCGGAACGTTTCATGCCCCAGTCTTCGGGCTTGAAGCGCGCAGCTTCTTCTTCAAGCTGATGCTTGGCCAGTGTCAGGCTGAACGGATCGAACTCTGTGGCACGGGCCGGGTAGTCCTTGCGCAGCGGGTGACCTTCCCAGGTCGGCGGCATCATGATGCGGGTCAGGTGCGGGTGGCCGGCAAAGTTGATGCCGTACATGTCCCACACTTCGCGCTCATACCAGCTGGCGTTCGGCCAGATACCGGTCACGGTCGGCACGCTGAGGTCGCTCTCGGACAAGGCGACCTTGATCATTACGTCACTATTACGTTCGATCGACATCAAGTGATAGAACACAGTGAAGTCGGCACCGCTCGGCAAGCCCTGGCGCTTGGTGCGCAGACGCTCGTCCACGCCGTGCAGGTCATAGAGCATGACGTACGGCTTGGGCAGGTTGCGCAGGAAGGTCAGGACTTCGACGAGTTTGGCACGGGCAACCCAAAGCACCGGCATGCCGGTGCGGGTGGCCTGGGCGCTGAACGCCTCAGGGCCAAAACGGTTGTTCAATTCGACGACCACATCCTGGTCGTCTGCCTTGTAAGGCGGGATGTACAGAGCACTGCCTGTAGTCATGGTTTTTTTATCGCTTTCGGTCAACGTAAAGAATGAAGCCAGTTTCTCGTTTCTTTGTAAGAACAGATCTGGATCAGACTTCGTCGGGGCTGCGCAGGTTGGTTACCTGAATACGCTGTTCGCGGCGCTGTTCCTTTTGCGAAGGCATCTCGGCGCGGTAAACGCCTTGATCGCCAACGACCCAGGAAAGTGGGCGACGCTCCTGGCCAATCGACTCCTGCAACAGCATCAAGCCTTGCAGAAAAGCTTCAGGGCGGGGCGGGCAGCCAGGCACGTAGACGTCCACGGGCAGGAACTTGTCCACCCCTTGAACGACGGAGTAGATGTCGTACATGCCACCGGAGTTGGCGCACGAACCCATGGAGATAACCCACTTCGGCTCGAGCATCTGCTCGTAGAGACGCTGAATGATCGGCGCCATCTTGATGAAGCAGGTTCCGGCAATAACCATGAAATCCGCTTGACGCGGCGATGCCCGGATAACCTCGGCGCCAAAGCGCGCGATGTCGTGGGGCGCCGTGAAGGCGGTGGTCATTTCCACGTAGCAGCACGAAAGACCGAAGTTATACGGCCACAGGGAGTTCTTACGCCCCCAGTTGATCGTGCCGTTAAGCACGTCTTCGAGCTTGCCCATGAAAATGTTTTTGTGGACTTGATCTTCTAACGGATCGGAGACGGTTTCCCGTGCGCCAATCGGGTACTGCTCGTTAGGAGCATCGGGGTCGATCCTGGTGAGATTGTATTGCATCGCCAAAGCCTCATTGTTTCAGCTTCGCCTGCCGCTTACGACGAGCTTCCGGAGCCCAATCAAGGGCGCCCACTCGAAATAGGTAGACAAGACCTGCCAACAGAATTGCTATGAAAACGAGAGCTTCGACGAATCCGGTCCAGCCGCTTTCGCGGACGGACACAGACCAGGCAAAGAGAAATAGGGCTTCGATATCGAAGATCACGAACAGCATCGCGACCAGATAGAATTTGGCTGAGAGCCGCAAGCGGGCGCCACCGGTAGGTAGCATGCCGGACTCGAACGGTTCGTTTTTGCTGCGGCCCCAGGCTTTTGACCCGAGGAGGCTGGAGACGCCGAGCATGAAGGCGCATAGGCCGCCGACACCCAGAAGGAAAATGGCAAAGCCCCAGTTGTGGGCCATGAGTCCTGTCGCTTCGGGCATGCTGGTAATCCTTAACAGAGAGCAAAGGTCTCTGAGCTTGAAAAGAAATAAAGCAGTGACGATATGTCGCAGCAATCAATCGCGGTGATTTTATGGCTAAACACCGAGCAAGTAAAATTCCTGTAGCGAAATTATTTATAAGAATAAGGACATAGCGCACCTCAAACGGCCTGCAGCCCGTGCGTTACGGGCATTAGCCGGGGTTTTGTCAATAATGTTTTGTGCGAGTTGTAACGAACATGAATGGTGCCAAATGATAATCAATATTGTTTGCGGCGGTTTTTGAACTGTTATTCGGGGTGGTGGCTGGAAAGTTGCGCTTACATACCGGTTACTGCAAGTAGCGCGCGGGGTCGTTTTACTCTGTTTTGTCGATCGAAATACCGCTCTGGATCAATGTTTTTGCTCGCGGCTCCGGGTACGCACGTGACTCCTGTAGCAGCCTTCGGCAGCTGCTACGGGAGATTTGATGTCTGTGAAATCCCGGGCAAAAAAACGCCCCGAACCAGTCGGGGCGTCAGATGTTTGGCATTCCGGTTAGTTTTTTACCTGGTCCGGATGGGCCGTTTGCTCAGGTGAACCGGATTAGTGGAACTGTTCTTCTTCGGTGGAGCCGGTCAGCGCGGTCACCGAAGAGGAGCCGCCCTGAATCACGGTGGTCATGTCGTCGAAGTAGCCGGTGCCCACTTCCTGCTGGTGCGCCACGAAGGTGTAACCCTTGGCAGCGTCAGCGAACTCCTGCTCTTGCAGCTTCACGTAGGCAGTCATGTCGTTGCGGGCGTAGTCGTGCGCCAGGTTGAACATGCTGTGCCACATGTTGTGAATGCCGGCCAGGGTGATGAACTGGTGCTTGTAGCCCATGGCGGACAGTTCGCGCTGGAACTTGGCGATGGTCGCGTCGTCCAGGTTTTTCTTCCAGTTGAAGGAAGGCGAGCAGTTGTACGACAGCAGTTGGTCCGGGTATTCCTTTTTGATCGCTTCAGCGAAGCGACGGGCTTCGTCCAGGTCCGGCTTGGCGGTTTCGCACCAGATCAGGTCGGCGTACGGCGCGTAGGCCAGGCCGCGAGCGATTGCCTGGTCGAGGCCGGCGCGTACTTTGTAGAAGCCTTCCTGGGTGCGTTCGCCAGTCACGAACGGCTGGTCGTACGGGTCGCAGTCGGACGTCAGCAGGTCAGCAGCGTTAGCATCGGTACGGGCCAGGATGATGGTTGGAGTACCGGCAACGTCAGCCGCCAGACGAGCCGCGATCAGCTTCTGTATGGCTTCCTGAGTTGGAACCAGTACCTTGCCGCCCATGTGGCCGCATTTTTTCACTGAGGCCAGTTGGTCTTCGAAGTGAACGCCGGCAGCGCCTGCTTCGATCATGCTCTTCATCAGCTCATAGGCGTTCAGAACGCCACCGAAACCGGCTTCAGCGTCGGCAACGATCGGTGCGAAGTAGTCGATGTAACCCTCGTCGCCCGGGTTCTTGCCGGCTTTCCACTGGATCTGGTCGGCGCGACGGAACGAGTTGTTGATGCGCTTGACCACGGTCGGTACGGAGTCGACCGGGTACAGCGACTGGTCCGGGTACATCGATTCTGCAGAGTTGTTGTCTGCAGCAACCTGCCAGCCCGACAGGTAGATCGCCTGGATACCGGCTTTAACTTGTTGTACCGCCTGGCCGCCGGTCAGGGCACCCATGCAGTTGACGAAATCTTTCTCGGGGCGGAAGGCTGGCTTGGCACCCTGGGTCACCAGGTTCCAGAGCTTCTCGGCGCCCATTTTTGCAAAGGTGTGCTCAGGTTGAACCGAGCCACGCAGACGGACGACGTCAGCAGCGGAGTAAGTGCGTGTCACGCCTTTCCAGCGCGGGTTTTCAGCCCAGTCTTTTTCAAGGGCTGCAATTTGCTGTTCGCGTGTCAGTGCCATGGAGATAAACCTCGTCGCGTCTTTTGTGGAAAGTGGTTCTTGGTGGAAAATTCCAGTTGCCAATACGCACATTCAAATGGGGCGTAGATGGCTGCTCGCTGACCAGAAGCTTAGGCGGTCAAGTCGGATCTGGCGGGGAAGGCGACGGGATGAACGATGGGCTCGAGGATGAAAGCTGAGCAGGTAAGGGCGAACTGGCGGGCGCATTCGGGCGTCGTGGGCCTTTATACGATCATCAGTGTGTTGCCGGGCTACCTATTACGCTTCCGTCCCTCGGGACAACTTCGTTCCAGTCGCAACCTCGTCAAACACACCTTGTGGGCGGTACAGACGCGAATCGGCTCAGGTCGGTAAGGTTAGAGCGCGATCCGAAGGCCCTTGCCAGGGCCCCTGATTAGCGGGAGCGAGGCCATCATGCCTTCGCTTTTTTGGCTCGTCAAACGTTTTGTAGTGCTATTTTTCAAGCACTACATCTTTAGTCTAATACGACTAATCAGTCAGTTTTTGGTGTGCTAGTCCAAGGTCTCGACTTTTACTCGCAACGTCATGTCATCCCGTCCCTGAGTAGAGTAGCTGCGGCTCATAGCCCGTTTGTCGGCTTGCGTCTGGCGGTTGACGCCAGCCAGAGTGATCCACTCGCCCAGGCGGCCGCTGACGGTTGTGTCGGTACTTTGCACGTTCACTACATCGGGACGTTCCTGGCTCGTGCGGTCGCGGTTGGTGCTGATTGCCAGGTGAACGATGTCGCCGGTAACGCTGGCTGTGACATAAAAACCTTGGGTGACGTTGCGGTATTGGGTCTGGCTTTGCAGGTGGGCGTAGTTGTTATTCGGATTTTGTGGCTGGCGGGAGGTGTTTGTCTGGTTTGGCGGTGCGGCGTAGGCATCGGTCTGGGTGGTGGTCAGCGGCACGCTCTGGCCAACCTGGATCAGCGCCGGTGTGCCTTCGCTGGTCTGGACCTGCTGGATCCCGCCTTCACGGCTGTCGGTGCTGTAGGTGATGATCTGCGTTTGCCGATCGGCGTTGTTTTGCTGGTTGTTTTCGTTGGTGTCGACCGTGATCAGCAGGCGCTTGGGTACGGTGTCGAGTTGTGCGATCAGGGCTTTGAGCTCGTCGATCTTGTCGGGTTCGGCGTTGACTATGAGCTGGTTGCCGTAGGCGCTGACCTTGCCGTCCCTGCCGATAAAATTCTGCGCTACCGGCAGCAGGTCGGCGCTGGTGCGATTGTTGAGCTGCACCACTTCGGTAGCGGCGACGACCGAGAAACTGCAGGTCAGTAGCAGCGTGGTGAGCAGGGTGCGTAGGGACATGTCCGTTATCTCCGCGATCAAAGGCTTGAGTTTGCCAGTTTGTCGGCCTGCGGTGGGGCAAGTTGAATCGTAGACAGCAAAACGCCCCGCTACCTGAGGATGGCGGGGCGTTTTTGTGGTGTTCTTCAGGCCGCCTTCGCGAGCAACTCGGTCTTAGGCCGAATGACGCACCATGTCCACGTGCGGAATCCCTGCTTCCAGGAACTCTTCACTGACCACGGTAAAGCCCAGGCGCTCGTAGAAAGCCGTGGCCTGAACCTGCGCGCTGAGCATTTGCTGCTTGAGCCCGCGCTTCTCGGCTTCACCGATCACTGCTTGCATCAGATTGTCGCCGACCTTCAGGCCGCGCCAGTCCTTGAGCACCGACACCCGGCCGATATGACCATCGGGCAGCAGGCGGGCGGTGCCAATCGGAAAGTCGCCTTCGAAGGCGAGGAAATGCACGGCGCTCGCGTCGTCGGCATCCCATTCCAGTTCAGGTGGAACGGATTGCTCGGCGATGAACACCGCTTCACGAATGCGCCGGATCTCGGCGATATCCTTTTGCCAGTCTGCGACACGTACGCGAATTTTATTCATCGGCAAATCCCAGGCTACCTTGCTTGACCAGTTCGCACAGCAGGTTGCGGCCGTCTTCATCGCTCAGCCATTGGCCAAGGTTGTCGATGTGCAGCGCATCGGCGGCGCAAATCATTTTCAGCAGTTCGCGCAGCTTGCCAGGCAGATAACGGCTCTGGCCGCTGGCGAACAGCAGCAGGTCGTCGTCGACTTCGGACCAGGCCAGGCGCGCGCTTGGATTGCGAATCAGCACGGCGCCTTGTTCAAGGCTGCTCAGCAGGTCGTCTTCTTCCAGTTCCGGGCCAACCACCAATTCCGGGTAGCGTGGCTCGGTCATGAACTGGCCGAACCAGGTCAGCAACAGGCGCTCGTCGCTCATGTGCTCGGCCAGCAGGCTTTTCAAACGGTCGAGCGCATCATGCTGGATCTGGTGCGGGTCGATCGCTGGTTGTGCGTCAGCATCGGTGTAACGTTCTTCGTCAGGCAGGAACTGGCTGAGGAAGTCGGTGAAGTGGGTCAGCACTTCGGCGGCGCTTGGGGCGCGGAAGCCGACCGAGTAGGTCATGCAGTCATCGACGGCCACGCCGCAGTGGGCCAGGCGCGGGGGCAGGTACAGCATGTCGCCCGGTTCCAGGGTCCACTCGTCGGTGGCTTCGAAGTCGGCGAGGATGCGCAGGTCGGCATGTTGCAGTAGCGGACTGTCGGAATCGCACATCTGGCCGATTTTCCAGTTGCGCTTGCCGTGGCCTTGCAGCAGGAACACGTCGTAGTTGTCGAAGTGCGGGCCGACGCTGCCACCTGGGGCGGCAAAGCTGATCATTACGTCGTCGATGCGCCAGCTCGGCAGGAAGCGGAAGTTTTCCAGCAGTTCGGCGACTTCCGGCACGAACTGATCGACGGCCTGCACCAGCAGGGTCCACTCGCGCTCTGGCAGCTTGCTGAATTCGTCTTCGGCGAACGGGCCGCGACGCAGTTCCCAAGGGCGCTCGCCGTGCTCGATGACCAGGCGCGATTCGACTTCTTCTTCCAGCGCCAGGCCGGCCAGTTCGTCGGCGTCGATCGGGCTTTCGAAGTTAGGGATCGCCTGGCGGATCAGCAACGGTTTTTTCTGCCAGTAGTCGCGCAGGAATTCCCGTGCCGTGATGCCGCCCAGAAGTTGAAGAGGAATATCAGGATTCATGTGTAACCTATTGAAAAAAAGTACTTTTCTGACGGGAATAAAAACGCCCGGCGCTGCCGGGCGTCTCAAAGGGTCAAGCGGTCGATCAGATGCGTTTGGCTTGTGCCACGGCGTTGCCGATGTAGTTGGCCGGGGTGAGCTTTTTCAGCTCGGCCTTTGCTTCGGCAGGCATGTCCAGTGCATCGATGAAAGTTTGCAACGCTTCAGGGCTGATGCCCTTGCCGCGCGTCAGTTCTTTCAGCTTTTCGTACGGGTTTTCAATGTTGTAGCGACGCATCACGGTCTGGATTGGCTCGGCCAGAACTTCCCAGCACGCGTCCAGGTCTGCAGAAATCTTCTGAGCATTGAGCTCTAACTTACTGATTCCCTTGAGACTTGCTTCGTATGCGATCACGCTGTGGGCGAAGCCGACACCGAGGTTGCGCAGTACGGTGGAGTCGGTCAGGTCGCGCTGCCAGCGGGAGATCGGCAGCTTGCTCGCCAGATGCTGGAACAGGGCGTTGGCGATACCCAGGTTACCTTCGGAGTTTTCGAAGTCGATCGGGTTGACCTTGTGCGGCATGGTCGAAGAGCCGATTTCGCCAGCGATGGTGCGCTGCTTGAAGTAGCCCAGGGAGACGTAGCCCCAGATATCGCGATCGAAGTCGATCAGGATGGTGTTGAAGCGCGCGATCGCATCGAACAGCTCGGCGATGTAGTCGTGCGGTTCGATCTGCGTGGTGTACGGGTTGAAGCCCAGGCCCAGCTCGTCTTCGATGAAGGCGCGGGCGTTGGCTTCCCAGTCGATCTCAGGGTAAGCCGACAGGTGAGCGTTGTAGTTGCCGACGGCGCCGTTGATCTTGCCCAGCAGCGGTACGGCTGCGACTTGAGCGATCTGGCGCTCCAGACGGTAAACCACGTTCGCCAGTTCTTTGCCCAGGGTGGTCGGCGAAGCCGGCTGGCCGTGGGTGCGCGACAGCATTGGCACGTCGGCGAAGCGGATGGCCAGCTCGCGGATAGCTTCGGCGGTTTGGCGCATCAGCGGCAGCATCACGTCATCACGGCCTTCACGCAGCATCAGGGCGTGGGACAGGTTGTTGATGTCCTCGCTGGTGCAGGCAAAGTGGATGAATTCACTAACGTTGGCCAGCTCAGGCAGCTTGGCCGCCTGTTCCTTGAGCAGGTACTCAATGGCTTTAACGTCGTGGTTGGTGGTGCGCTCGATCTCTTTGACGCGCTCGGCGTGTTCCAGAGAGAAGTTTTCCGCCAGGGTGTTCAGCACGGCGTTAGCTTCGGCGGAGAACGCCGGTACTTCGCTGATGGCAGGGTGAGCGGCCAGGCGCTGGAGCCAGCGCACTTCAACCAGGACGCGAGCACGGATCAGACCGTATTCGCTGAAAATCGGGCGCAGGGCCTGGGTTTTGCCGGCGTAGCGGCCGTCAACAGGGGAAACCGCAGTGAGCGAAGAGAGCTGCATGGGGTGTTCTCGGACAGTCGGGCAACGAAATGGGGCGCGTATCATACATGAAAAAGTTCCGCTGGTCCGTTGCCAACTGACCAGCGTCTTACGCGTTACAGGCTAAAAATCAGTATTGCAGGCGCAGTTCAGCTGCTGCGCATCAGCGGATAAAGCTCTTTGAGCAGTTTGCGGCGACTGATCACCAACTGCCAGCGATGACCGCCCAGCTGCCGCCACAAGCGCGCCGAGCGAATACCGGCCAGCAACAGGGCGCGGATCTTCGAGGCATTGCTTGGCTGCTGCAGGTTGCGCATGTCGCCGTGCACCTGAATACGTTGGCGCAGAGTGCTCAAGGTGTCCTGATACAGCGCGCCACAGGCGGCGATCACGTTTTCATGGGCCGGGCCGAAATGCTCGACCTGGGACTGAATCTGCGGCAGGCGCTTGCCGATCACTTCAAGCATGTCACCGCGCTTGGCCAGTTGCCGCTCAAGACCGAGCATCGACAGGGCATAGCGCAGAGGTTCTCGCTGCAAGGTGCTCGGGTCGCGTTCGAGGGCGCCGATCAAGGCGCGATAACCTTCGCGCAGATTGATATCGTCGCCGCCGTAGACCTCCAGCGTGTCCTTGGGGTCGATGATCAACAAGCTGCCAAGCATGCAGGTCAGGCCGGCTTCAGTGACCTGCCCGGTCTTGGCAATCTTGTCGACCAGAACGGCGGCGAGAAACACGCCGCCGAGCGCTATCAGTTGCTCCTGAGTCGGGCTCATGCGCGCGAATCCTTGCTGCTCCAGGGTTCGGCGACTTCGATGACGCCGCCACCAAGGCAGATTTCGCCGTCGTAAAACACCACCGATTGACCTGGGGTGACCGCGCGTTGCGGGTCATCGAAGGTGGCGCGGTAGCCGTTGGCGGTTTTTTCCAGGGTGCAGGGCTGGTCGCTCTGGCGATAGCGGACTTTCGCCGTGAGTTTGCGTGGCGAGCTCAGATCGACCGGGTTGACCCAGTAGATGTCCGAGGCAAGCAGGGCGCGGGAGAACAGCCAAGGGTGATCATTGCCCTGGCCAACGATCAGCTCGTTGTGTTCCAGGTCCTTGATCAGTACGTACCACGGCTCGTCGCTGGCGTCTTTCAAGCCGCCGATGCCCAGGCCCTGACGCTGGCCGATGGTGTGGTACATCAGGCCATGGTGGCGGCCGATCACTTCACCTTCGGTGGTCTTGATTTCGCCCGGCTGTGCCGGAAGGTATTGCTTGAGGAAGTCGCTGAAGCGTCGTTCACCGATAAAGCAGATACCGGTGGAGTCTTTCTTCTTCGCGGTGGCCAGGGCGTGTTTCTCGGCAATCGCGCGCACTTCGGGTTTTTCCAGTTCGCCGACCGGGAACAGGGTCTTGGCGATCTGTTCGCCACCCACAGCGTGCAGGAAGTAGCTCTGGTCCTTGTTCGGGTCCAGGCCTTTGAGCAATTCGGTGCGGCCATCGATGTCGCGGCGGCGCACGTAATGGCCGGTGGCGATCAGATCGGCGCCGAGCATCATGGCGTAGTCGAGGAACGCCTTGAACTTGATTTCACGGTTGCACAGGATGTCCGGGTTCGGCGTGCGGCCGGCCTTGTATTCGGCCAGGAAGTGCTCGAACACGTTGTCCCAGTACTCGGCGGCGAAGTTGGCGGTGTGCAGCTTGATGCCAATCTTGTCGCACACGGCCTGGGCGTCCGCCAGGTCGTCCATGGCGGTGCAGTAGTCCGTTCCGTCGTCCTCTTCCCAGTTCTTCATGAACAGGCCTTCCACCTGATAACCCTGCTCGATCAGCAGTAGGGCGGAAACGGAAGAGTCCACGCCGCCGGACATGCCGACAATGACGCGCTTCTTTTGTGTGTCAGAAGGGGCTGGATCACGCATAGGGATTTAATGAGTGTCTTGAAAAAGGACGCGATTCTATCAGGCCCGAGCCTGCAAGGCTAAAGAGAAGGGCGGATCAGTTCGAGACTGAAGAGTTTACCGCTCAGGTAATCGTCGATACAGCGAATAATCAGCTCGCTGCGCCAGTGGTCGCGTTGTGCAAGGAGTTCGTCGCGGGTCAGCCATTTTGCGCCGACGATGCCGTCGTCGAGT
Organism: Pseudomonas sp. H3(2019); assembly: GCF_007713465.1. GTDB lineage: Bacteria > Pseudomonadota > Gammaproteobacteria > Pseudomonadales > Pseudomonadaceae > Aquipseudomonas. Next base: position 51,500 of record NZ_VMSG01000025.1, read on the forward strand.
TGATAATCGGGGTGGTGTTTCAACGCTTTGGCGGCAAAACACACGCGCTGGTAAGTCACGCCATTGCTTGGAGCGGTGTAAAGGTAGATGCCTACTACACCAGTGGCTTCAACGTCCCAGCCGGTTTCTTCGAGAGTTTCACGAATGGCGGCTTCGGTCAGGGTTTCGTTTGGGTCCAGATGCCCGGCCGGTTGATTGAGTACCACGCGTCCGGCCTTGAGTTCTTCGACCATCAGGAAGCGGCCGTTGTCTTCGACGATGGTGGCGACGGTGATGTGGGGTAGCCAGGTCATGAAATTGCTCCTTCTGGTGTCAAAAACAGAAACCCCGGCACGGGGCCGGGGCTTCTTTGCATCCTTACAACCTTAAACCAGCGCAGCAATCGCCGCGTTGAAGGTGTTGCTTGGGCGCATGGCCTTGCTGATCAGCTCGGCGTCGGCGTGGTAGTAACCGCCGATGTCCACTGGCTTGCCCTGAACGGCGTTGAGCTCGGCAACGATGGTTGCCTCGTTCTCGGCCAGGGTTTTCGCCAGTTGGCTGAACTGCGCTTGCAGCGCAGCGTCTTCAGTCTGGGCGGCCAGGGCCTGAGCCCAGTACAGCGCCAGGTAGAAGTGGCTGCCGCGGTTGTCGATGTTGCCGACTTTGCGCGATGGCGACTTGTTGTTGTCCAGGAACTGGCCGGTGGCCTGGTCCAGGGTCTTGGCCAGCACCAGCGCTTTAGGGTTGTTGTAAGTAACACCCAGGTGCTCAAGAGAGGCGGCCAGGGCCAGGAACTCGCCCAGGGAATCCCAGCGCAGGAAGTTTTCTTCCAGCAGTTGCTGAACGTGCTTCGGTGCCGAGCCGCCAGCGCCGGTTTCGAACAGGCCGCCACCATTCATCAGCGGAACGATCGACAGCATCTTGGCGCTGGTGCCCAGCTCCATGATCGGGAACAGGTCAGTCAGGTAGTCGCGCAGTACGTTGCCGGTCACCGAGATGGTGTCCTTGCCTTCGCGAGTACGGGCCAGGGTGAAGGCCATCGCGTCGACTGGCGACATGATGCGAATGTCCAGACCGGAAGTGTCGTGGTCCTTCAGGTATGCCTGAACTTTCTCGATCACTACGCCGTCGTGGGCGCGCATTGGGTCCAGCCAGAAGATCGCCGGGGTTGCGCTTGCGCGAGCGCGGTTGACGGCCAGTTTGACCCAGTCCTGGATCGGCGCGTCTTTGGTCTGGCACATGCGGAAGATATCGCCGGCTTCAACCGACTGCTCCAGCAGAGTGCGACCAGCGCTGTCGGAAACGCGAACCACGCCGTTTGCCTTGATCTGGAAGGTCTTGTCGTGGGAGCCGTACTCTTCGGCTTTTTTCGCCATCAGGCCAACGTTCGGCACGCTGCCCATGGTGGTTGGGTCGAAGGCGCCGTGCAGCTTGCAGTCTTCGATTGCCGCCTGGTAGATGGTGGCGTAGCAGCGATCCGGGATCACGGCCTTGGTATCGTGCAGCTGGCCGTCGGTGCCCCACATCTTGCCGGAGTCACGGATCATGGCCGGCATCGAGGCGTCGACGATGACATCGCTCGGCACGTGCAGGTTGGTAATGCCTTTGTCGGAGTTGACCATCGCCAGCGACGGACGAGCGGCGTAGACCGCCTGGATGTCCGCTTCGATCGCCGCTTGCTGCTCGGCAGGCAAGGCCTTGATGCGGGCGTACAGGTCGCCGATGCCGTTGTTCAGGTTGAAGCCGATCTGTGCCAGCACGTCAGCGTGCTTGGCCAGGGCGTCTTTATAGAACTCGGCAACGATCTGGCCGAACATGATCGGGTCGGAGACCTTCATCATGGTGGCTTTCAGGTGAACCGACAGCAGCACGCCTTTTTGCTTGGCGTCTTCGATTTCTGCGGCGATGAAGCTGCGCAGGGCGTTTTTGCTCATCACGGCGCAATCGAGGATCTCACCGGCTTGCACGGTGGTTTTTTCTTTCAGGACGGTGGTGGTGCCGTCTTGAGCGATCAGTTCGATTTTCACGGCGTCAGCGGCGTCGATCAGGGCAGCTTTTTCGCTGCCGTAGAAATCGCCGGTGCTCATGTGAGCGACGTGAGACTTGGAGTCTTTGGCCCAGGCGCCCATTTTGTGCGGGTGCTTGCGAGCGTAGTTCTTGACCGACAGCGGTGCGCGACGATCGGAGTTGCCTTCACGCAGAACCGGGTTTACCGCGCTGCCCTTGATCTTGTCGTAACGGGACTTGGCGTCCTTGTCAGCGTCGCTGGTGACGGTTTCCGGGTAGTCCGGCAGTGCATAGCCCTGGGCTTGCAGTTCTTTGATCGCGGCCTGCAGTTGCGGAACCGAAGCACTGATGTTCGGCAGCTTGATGATGTTGGCTTCAGGCGTGACGGCCAGCGCGCCCAGTTCGGCGAGGTGGTCGGCTACGGCTTTGTCACCCAATTGCTCGGGGAAGCTGGCCAGAATGCGCCCTGCAAGAGAGATATCGCGGGTTTCCACGGCGATATCAGCGGAGGCGGTGAAAGCCTCTACGATAGGCAACAGTGAATAGGTGGCGAGGGCTGGGGCTTCGTCGGTGAAGGTGTAGATGATCTTCGAGCGGTTGGGCATATTCGGATTAACTCTCTTCTTTGCTAAAGCGTGCGCAGAAACTCGCGGGGCGCCGGGTAAGCGCGTTCGTTCAAAGTCATCCATGAGCCGAATGTCGAGGTTTCTTCGCGGTGATGTTGGGTGCATCAGTCGAGCGTCAAGCGGGTGGACTGCGGTAACAGCCCGGCTTATCGGGCGGAAAATCTCGTTGCTATTTATCCAGGAGCAGGAGGCCCGCCGTCGTGACCCTGTGGTCAGCGGCGGCATTATACATAGGTAGCTGGCAATCTGCCGATGGTTCATATGCAACGAATCTCGTCCATTGGTCTAAAGGTCGCAGGGGCGCGTGCGGCGTAGAGTTGTTCGCCGTGCTTGAGTTTGGCGCTTTTCCCTTTGCTTTCAGGCTTGTACGTCGCGAACTGTGCGGCTTTGCGGCAGATCGATGGAACATAGGGTTTGCGTGCCGATTTAACTGGGGTACGCTCGGACGAAGCCAGATGTTCAATCCAAACAATGGAGTTCAGCATGGGATACAAGAAGATTCAGGTTCCAGCAGTCGGCGACAAAATCACCGTCAATGCAGACCATTCTCTCAATGTTCCTAACAACCCGATCATCCCTTTCATTGAAGGTGATGGTATTGGCGTTGATATCAGCCCGGTCATGATCAAGGTTGTCGATGCTGCTGTTAAGAAGGCTTACGGCGGCGAGCGCAAAATTTCCTGGATGGAAGTCTACGCCGGGGAAAAAGCGACTCAGGTTTACGATCAGGACACCTGGCTGCCTCAGGAAACTCTCGACGCAGTCAAGGATTATGTGGTTTCCATCAAGGGCCCGCTGACCACGCCGGTCGGTGGCGGCATCCGTTCCCTCAACGTTGCTCTGCGTCAGCAACTCGACCTTTATGTGTGCCTGCGTCCTGTGCGCTGGTTCGAAGGCGTGCCTAGCCCGGTCAAGAAGCCAGGCGACGTCGACATGACGATCTTTCGTGAGAACTCGGAAGACATCTACGCCGGTATCGAGTGGAAGGCCGGTTCGCCGGAGGCGACCAAGGTCATCAAGTTCCTTAAAGAAGAAATGGGCGTTACCAAGATCCGTTTCGACCAAAATTGCGGTATCGGCATCAAGCCGGTTTCCCTGGAAGGCACCAAGCGTCTGGCACGTAAGGCCCTGCAATACGTTGTCGACAATGATCGCGATTCGCTGACCATCGTCCACAAAGGCAACATCATGAAGTTCACCGAAGGTGCCTTCAAAGAGTGGGCCTACGAAGTGGCTGCTGAAGAATTCGGCGCAACCCTGCTCGACGGCGGCCCGTGGATGCAGTTCAAGAACCCGAAAACCGGCAAGAACGTCATCGTCAAGGATGCCATCGCCGACGCCATGCTCCAGCAGATCCTGCTGCGCCCGGCTGAATACGATGTGATCGCGACCCTGAACCTGAATGGCGACTACCTGTCCGACGCCCTGGCGGCTGAGGTGGGTGGTATCGGTATCGCGCCAGGGGCCAACCTGTCCGACACCGTGGCCATGTTCGAAGCCACCCACGGCACTGCACCGAAGTACGCCGGCAAGGACCAGGTAAACCCGGGTTCGCTGATTCTGTCTGCTGAAATGATGCTGCGTCACATGGGCTGGACCGAAGCGGCCGACCTGATCATCAAGGGCACCAACGGCGCAATCTCGGCCAAGACCGTGACCTATGACTTCGAACGTCTGATGGAGGGCGCCAAACTGCTGTCTTCTTCCGCATTCGGCGATGCGCTGATCTCGCACATGTAAGCTGATTTGCGCTGAATAAAAGACCGGCCGGCTCAAACGATGAGTCGGCCGGTCTTTTTATGCCTGAATGCCGGTTGGTGTCAGCTCAGCACGCGCTCGTGCTGGACAGTCGTTGCAGGCGCGGGCGCATTGGCCTTTACTGTAACTGAGTCGATGTTGATCGCGTGCAGGCCTTTGGGGCCCTGGATGATTTCGAAACTCACGGATTGGCCTGCTTTCAAGGTCTTGTAGCCGTCCATTTTAATGGTCGAGTAGTGGGCAAAGAGATCTTCGTCCTTGCCGTCCTCGTTGATGAAGCCATATCCCTTGGCATTGTTGAACCACTTGACCTTACCGCTAGCCATGCTCATATCCCTCTGCAACAGACTCCATCACTGGAGTATCATCCAGTTAATCCGCATCAACCCTGAAATGGGGTTGACCGTGCGGACCTTTTTTACCCACCGTGGGCTCTATTGGTTGTAACACTGATTTGCCGATAGTCAAGGTGACCAAGCAGTCGGGGTTGAAAAGCTCTGGGGCCGCCCCCACCACTGTATTCAGCTCAACTAACGAACCTTTCTTTCCATGCATGCTATCAGCCAGATTCGACTAACATTCAATCAGGATCGCCCTGATTTACACGACGACGATTCCGCAGGCATTGCTGTACAGGAGGCTAAGCCTGCGTTACAGGCGCCGCCGATGTACAAGGTGGTTTTGTTCAATGATGACTACACACCGATGGATTTCGTCGTCGAAGTGCTCGAGGTGTTTTTTAACCTGAATCGCGAGCTGGCGACCAAGGTCATGCTGGCCGTTCACACAGAAGGACGGGCAGTATGTGGAGTGTTTACCCGCGACATCGCCGAGACCAAGGCCATGCAGGTCAACCAGTACGCCAGGGAAAGCCAGCATCCGCTACTCTGTGAAATCGAGAAGGACGGTTAACGCCGACCACTTGGGTATGAGGTGAAGCTATGTTAAACCGCGAGCTCGAAGTCACCCTCAATCTCGCCTTCAAGGAGGCGCGTTCGAAACGTCATGAATTCATGACCGTCGAACACCTCCTGTTGGCTCTATTGGATAATGAGGCAGCCGCCACCGTTTTGCGTGCCTGCGGCGCAAACCTCGACAAACTCAAGCATGACCTGCAGGAGTTCATCGACTCCACCACGCCTTTGATCCCCCTTCATGACGAGGATCGCGAAACCCAGCCAACCCTGGGCTTCCAGCGTGTACTGCAACGTGCTGTCTTTCATGTGCAGAGCTCGGGCAAACGCGAAGTGACTGGCGCCAACGTGCTGGTTGCAATCTTCAGTGAGCAAGAGAGTCAGGCGGTGTTCCTGCTGAAACAGCAGAGCGTTGCACGCATTGATGTCGTCAATTACATCGCTCATGGCATTTCGAAAGTGCCTGGGCATGGCGAGCACTCTGAAAGTGAGCAAGATATGCAGGACGACGAGGGCGGTGAGTCTTCTTCTTCAGGCAATCCTCTGGATGCATATGCCAGTAACCTCAACGAACTGGCGCGCCAGGGTCGTATCGACCCATTGGTAGGGCGTGAAATGGAAGTTGAGCGTGTCGCGCAGATTCTGGCGCGTCGGCGTAAAAACAATCCGTTGCTGGTCGGCGAGGCGGGCGTGGGTAAGACCGCAATTGCCGAAGGTCTGGCCAAGCGCATTGTCGACAATCAGGTGCCTGATCTGTTGGCCAATAGCGTGGTTTATTCGCTCGATCTGGGCGCGTTGCTCGCTGGGACCAAGTACCGCGGCGATTTCGAGAAGCGCTTCAAGGCGTTGCTCAATGAGCTGAAAAAACGTCCGCAGGCGATCCTGTTCATTGACGAGATCCACACCATTATTGGTGCAGGTGCCGCCTCTGGTGGTGTCATGGATGCTTCGAACCTGCTCAAGCCGCTGCTGTCGTCGGGTGACATCCGTTGCATCGGCTCGACCACGTTCCAGGAATTCCGTGGGATCTTCGAAAAAGACCGTGCTTTGGCCCGGCGTTTCCAGAAGGTCGATGTGTCGGAGCCTTCGGTCGAAGACACCATTGGTATCCTGCGCGGTCTCAAGGGACGTTTCGAACTCCATCACAACATCGAATACAGTGATGAAGCCCTGCGCGCCGCTGCCGAACTGGCATCGCGCTACATCAATGACCGGCATATGCCGGACAAGGCCATCGACGTCATCGACGAGGCGGGCGCCTATCAGCGTCTGCAACCAATCGAGAAACGTGTGAAACGCATCGAAGTGCCTCAGGTCGAGGACATCGTGGCGAAGATCGCGCGGATTCCGCCGAAACACGTCACCAGCTCCGATAAAGAGCTGCTGCGTAACCTTGAGCGTGATCTGAAGTTGACGGTGTTTGGCCAGGATGCGGCGATCGATTCCTTGTCGACTGCAATCAAGCTGTCCCGTGCGGGTCTGAAGTCGCCTGACAAGCCTGTTGGTTCGTTCCTGTTTGCCGGTCCTACCGGGGTTGGTAAAACCGAAGCGGCCCGGCAACTGGCCAAGGCGCTGGGGATCGAGCTGGTTCGCTTCGACATGTCCGAGTACATGGAGCGCCACACAGTTTCGCGTTTGATCGGTGCGCCTCCAGGCTACGTCGGGTTCGATCAGGGCGGCCTGCTGACCGAAGCGATCACCAAGCAGCCTCACTGCGTGCTGTTGCTCGATGAAATCGAGAAGGCGCATCCGGAAGTCTTCAACCTGCTGTTGCAGGTCATGGACCACGGTACGCTCACCGATAACAACGGGCGCAAGGCGGATTTCCGTAACGTGATCGTCATCATGACGACCAACGCCGGTGCTGAAACCGCAGCTCGGGCTTCTATTGGCTTCACGCATCAGGATCACTCGTCCGATGCGATGGAAGTGATCAAGAAGAGCTTCACGCCGGAATTCCGTAACCGTCTGGACACCATTATCCAGTTTGGTCGCCTCAGTCATGAGGTCATCAAAAGCGTGGTGGACAAGTTCCTTACCGAACTGCAGGCGCAACTGGAAGACAAGCGTGTACTGCTCGAGGTCACCGACGCTGCACGCAGTTGGCTGGCGGCCGGTGGTTACGATGCGACCATGGGCGCGCGACCAATGGCGCGCTTGATCCAGGACAAGATCAAGCGTCCGCTGGCGGAGGAAATTCTCTTTGGCGAACTGGCCGAGCATGGCGGTGTGGTGCACATCGACATCAAGGATGGCGAACTCACCTTCGAGTTCGAGACCACTGCGGAAATGGCCTGATAGCCTCGCAACAAAAGCAAAAGGCGCCGAAAGGCGCCTTTTTGCTGTCTGGCGGTTCTACCGTTAATTTATCGTTCCCACGCTCCTGCGTGGGAATGCAGCCAGGGACGCTCCGCGTCCCAAGAGCTGAACGCGGAGCGTCCGTAGAGGCATTCCCGCGCGGAGCATGGGAACGATCATCGCGCACAAACAAAAACGCCCGGCAGAGCCGGGCGTCTTGTATTGACTTGATTAACGAGCGCGGTAAGTGATCCGCCCTTTGCTCAAGTCATAGGGCGTCAGCTCGACGCGCACTTTGTCACCGGTAAGAATACGAATGTAGTTCTTGCGCATCTTGCCGGAAATATGCGCGGTTACGACGTGCCCATTTTCCAACTCCACACGAAACATGGTGTTGGGCAGGGTGTCGACGACAGTGCCTTCCATTTCGAAGCTGTCTTCTTTCGACATGCAGTAAAGCCCTCGGTATCCAATGAATGGCCCGGTGCAACTGCGCCAGGCAAAAGCGGCGTGCATTGTGCCCGAAAAGTGGGGTTTAAGCCAAGGGCTTTAGGGCTGAACCTAGCTCAGTACCACCCAGCGCTGATTAATCAGCAGCTCTATGGGGCGATATTGGGTCTTGTAGTTCATTTTCTTGCAGTTTTTGATCCAGTATCCGAGGTAGACCGCGTCCAGCCCCAGGCGCCGGGCTTCGTTGATTTGCCAGAGAATCGCGTAACGTCCCAGGCTGCGGCGATCTTCTTCGGGCTCATAGAAGGTGTAAACCGCCGACAAGCCGTTGGGCAGCAGATCCGTCACGGCGATCGCCAGCAGACGGCCTTCGAGGCGGAACTCATAGAATCGCGAAAACGGCAGGTCGCGGACCAGAAAGGTTGAAAACTGATCGCGACTGGGTGGGTACATGTCGCCATCGGCGTGGCGTTGTTCGATATAGCGCTGGTAAAGGTCGAAATATTCTTCGCTGAAACCCGGTTTGGCCGGGCGAACCTGCAGGTCGGCATTGCGTTTGAAAATACGTTTCTGCTGACGGTTAGGCGAAAATTGCGTAACGGGAATGCGCGCAGGCACACACGCATTGCAATTTTGGCAATGCGGCCGGTACAGGTGATCGCCACTGCGACGAAAACCCATTTCCGACAGGTCTGCATAGACATGCACATCCATGGGCTGGCTAGGGTCGAGGAACAGCGTGGTGGCCTGTTCATCGGGCAGATAGCTGCAAGAGTGGGGCTGAGTGGCATAAAACTTGAGGCGCGCCAACTCGGTCATGAATCAACCCTCGGGAATAGCTGTTCAATTAAGTGTAAGCCACGGCTGCAAAAGTCGCTCAGCAAACCCATGTGGCACGGCTAGGTTGATCAAGATGTTGCTGAAGATAGCCAGCAAACTCGCGACGAGGGATCGCCCGGGCACCCAGACTGTGCAGATGACCGGTTGGCATCTGGCAGTCGATCAGTACGAAACCGGCATCCTTCAGGTAATTGACTAGCGTGGCGAAGCCGAACTTGGAAGCGTTGTCGGCGCGGCTGAACATCGATTCACCGAAAAACAGCCGGCCCATAGCCAGGCCGTAGAGTCCGCCCACCAACACCCCTTGGTCCCAAACCTCGACCGAGTGGGCGTATCCGCGAGCGTGCAGCTCCATGTAGGCGGTTTGCATCGCTTCGGTGATCCAGGTGCCATCGGCATACTCCCGCGGAGCTGCACAGGCGCGTATGACGGCAGGGAAGTCCTGGTCGAACGTCACGTCGTAGCGTTTTTGGCGCAACAGCTTGCCGAGGCTGCGAGAAACATGCAGTTCGTCGGGAAACAATACGGTGCGTGGATCCGGTGACCACCAGAGGATCGGCTGGCCCTCCGAAAACCACGGGAAACAACCGTGGCGGTAAGCCTGGATCAGCCGATCGGCGCTCAGGTCTCCGCCGGCGGCAAGCAGGCCGTTGGGGTCGCGCATGGCTTTTTCCAGCGGCGGGAATTTCAGGGAGTCGCGTTGTAACCAGGTCAGCATGGTATCCAGGCTTGCAGAAGGGGAGGGCAGCGATGGGCTGGGGCCCACTGCAATGAATGTATATCAGTTGTCATCGAGGTATTTTTCAGCGTCCAGTGCCGCCATGCAGCCGGCACCCGCGGAAGTTACCGCCTGACGGTAGACGTGATCGGCTACATCGCCGGCGGCAAACACCCCTTCGATCTCGGTGGCGGTGGCATTGCCTTCGCTGCCGCCGCGGACTCGCAGGTAGCCGTTATGCATTTCCAGCTGACCCTGGAACAGGTCGGTATTGGGTTTATGGCCGATAGCGATGAATACGCCGGTCAGCTCCAGGTCTTTCATCTCGCCGGTCAGGCTGTCGCGCAGGCGTGCACCGGTAACGCCGCTGGCATCGCCCAATACCTCTTCAAGGTTCTGGTTCCAGTGCAGGCGGATGTTGCCATTTTTGGCGCGCTCGAACAGTTTGTCCTGAAGAATCTTCTCTGAGCGCAATTTGTCGCGACGATGGATCAGGTGGACTTCCTTGGCAATGTTGGCCAGGTACAGGGCTTCTTCAACGGCCGTGTTGCCGCCGCCAACCACCGCGACCACCTGATTGCGGTAGAAAAAACCATCGCAGGTGGCGCAGGCGGAAACGCCTTTGCCGGCGAAGGCGTCCTCAGAGGGCAGCCCCAGGTATTGCGCCGAGGCGCCGGTCGCGATAATCAGTGCATCGCAGGTGTAGGTGCCACTGTCGCCGGTGAGCCGGAACGGCCGCTGCTGCAACTCTGCGGTGTGAATGTGGTCGTAGACGATCTCGGTGTCGAAACGCTCGGCGTGTTTTTGCATGCGTTCCATCAGCACCGGGCCGGTCAGGCCTTCAACATCGCCTGGCCAGTTGTCGACTTCAATGGTGGTGGTCAATTGACCGCCGGCTTGCAGGCCGGTGATAACGGTCGGCTTGAGGTTGGCGCGAGCGGCATAAACGGCGGCGCTGTAACCGGCAGGGCCGGAACCCAGAATGATCAGGCGTGAATGCTTAGCTTCGCTCATAAAAACACCTCATAAGCCTTTGTCACAAAAGAGAATGCATGCTCAAATTGAAGCGCGCGCAACGTACTTTTGGCTATGCTACACCTTAGCTGCTCTGGCGTGGCATCGTGCGGGCAAACCCGTACAATGCCGGTCTGTATCGGGATGTTCCGAAATCTTCGTTATAAAAGATCGCTGTCTTCGGCATCTCCTACGGTTTCAGATTTCGATGTCAGAGTGTTAAAAGTAGTCTCTGTTGCGCCCGTTAACTTTGTCACCTGCCCGGAGTGGGCAGTTTTTTGTAGTCAATCAACAGTTGGACGCGCTACAGGCGCAGGAAAAGACGCGTTTTGAAGAAATCCACCGCAGCACCTAAAACAGTAGTTCCACTCTGGCGTCAGCATCTGCACTACCGGCTCAAGGAAGGTGCGCTGATCGCCATCGGTGCCTTGTGCCTGTTCCTGATGATGGCCTTGCTGACCTATGGCAAGGACGATCCGGGCTGGAGTCATAACAGCAAAATCGACGATGTACAGAACTTCGGCGGGCCGGCCGGCTCTTACAGCGCCGATATTCTGTTCATGGTGCTGGGTTACTTCGCTTATATCTTCCCGCTGTTGCTGGCGGTCAAGACCTACCAGATCTTCCGCCAGCGCCACGAACCGTGGCAGTGGAGCGGCTGGCTGTTTTCCTGGCGCCTGATCGGCCTGGTGTTTCTGGTGCTGTCGGGCGCAGCCCTGGCGCATATCCATTTCCACGCCCCGACCGGTTTGCCGGCCGGCGCCGGCGGTGCATTGGGTGAAAGCCTCGGCGATCTGGCGAAGAACGCGCTGAATATCCAGGGCAGCACCCTGATGTTCATCGCGCTGTTTCTGTTCGGCCTGACCGTGTTCACTGACCTCTCGTGGTTCAAGGTGATGGACGTCACCGGCAAGATCACCCTCGACCTGTTCGAACTGTTCCAGGGTGCTGCCAATCGCTGGTGGGCTGCGCGCACCGAACGCAAGCAACTGGTTGCGCAATTGCGTGAAGTCGACGATCGGGTGCACGACGTCGTGGCACCGACCGTGACCGACAAACGCGAGCAAGCCAAGGTCAAGGAGCGCTTGATCGAGCGTGAGCAAGCTTTGAGCAAGCACATGTCCGAGCGCGAGAAGCAGGTTCCGCCGGTGATTGCGCCAGCGCCACCGAAAGCTCCGCCTCCAAGCAAGCGTGTCGAAAAAGAGAAGCAGGCACCGCTGTTCGTTGATAGCGCGGTGGAAGGCACCTTGCCGCCGATCTCGATTCTCGACCCGGCAGAAAAGAAACAGCTCAACTATTCGCCTGAGTCGCTGGCTGCGGTTGGCCATCTGCTGGAAATCAAACTCAAGGAATTCGGCGTCGAAGTCTCGGTGGATTCGATTCACCCAGGCCCGGTGATTACCCGTTACGAAATTCAACCGGCGGCCGGGGTAAAAGTCAGCCGTATCTCCAACCTGGCCAAAGACCTTGCGCGTTCGCTGGCAGTGACCAGTGTGCGGGTGGTGGAAGTGATTCCCGGCAAGACCACCGTCGGCATCGAAATTCCCAACGAAGACCGGCAGATCGTGCGCTTCTCCGAAGTGTTGTCGACGCCGGAATACGATGACGCCAAGTCCCCGGTCACCCTGGCCCTGGGCCATGACATCGGCGGCAAGCCGGTCATCACCGACCTGGCCAAAATGCCTCACCTGCTGGTGGCCGGTACCACCGGTTCCGGTAAGTCGGTGGGCGTGAACGCGATGATTCTGTCGATTCTGTTCAAGTCGGGCCCGGAAGACGCCAAGCTGATCATGATCGACCCGAAAATGCTTGAATTGTCGATCTACGAAGGCATTCCGCACCTGCTGTGCCCGGTGGTCACCGACATGAAGGACGCCGCCAACGCGTTGCGCTGGAGCGTGGCCGAGATGGAGCGTCGCTACAAACTGATGGCGAAGATGGGCGTGCGTAACCTTTCCGGCTTCAACCAGAAGGTCAGGGAGGCGCAGGAAGCCGGTACACCGCTGACGGATCCATTGTACAACCGCGAAAGCATTCACGACGAAGCACCGCTGCTAACCAAGCTGCCAACCATCGTGGTGGTGGTCGACGAATTTGCCGACATGATGATGATCGTCGGCAAGAAGGTTGAAGAACTGATCGCGCGGATCGCCCAGAAAGCCCGTGCGGCCGGTATTCACTTGATCCTTGCGACCCAGCGTCCGTCGGTGGACGTGATCACCGGTCTGATCAAGGCCAATATTCCGACCCGTATGGCGTTCCAGGTATCGAGCAAGATCGACTCGCGAACCATCATCGACCAGGGTGGCGCCGAGCAGTTGCTGGGTCACGGTGACATGCTCTACATGCCGCCGGGCACCAGCCTGCCGATTCGGGTTCACGGCGCGTTCGTTTCCGACGATGAAGTTCACCGGGTGGTTGAAGCCTGGAAACTGCGCGGTGCACCGGAGTACAACGACGACATCCTCAACGGTGTCGAAGAGGCGGGCAGTGGCTTTGAAGGCGGCAGTGGCGGTGGCGACGATGATGCTGAAACCGATGCGCTTTACGACGAAGCGGTACAGTTCGTGCTGGAAAGCCGCCGCGCTTCGATCTCTGCGGTTCAGCGCAAGCTGAAGATCGGCTACAACCGCGCTGCGCGCATGATCGAAGCCATGGAAATGGCCGGGGTCGTGACCTCCATGAATACCAACGGCTCGCGCGAAGTTTTGGCTCCAAGCCCAATACGCGACTGATCGGTGCCGCGTGAGATCACGCGGCACGCCATTCAAACGAATATCAAAGAGGACTCCCATGCGTCTTATCCGCATGTTGCTGCTGCCGGTACTGGCTTTAACCACACTCTCGGCTCACGCCGATGACAAGGACGTGGCGCGTCTGACTCAGTTGCTCGAAAAGTCGCAGACGCTGACCGCACGTTTCTCTCAGCTGACCCTCGATGGCAGCGGCACTCAGTTGCAGGAAACCGCTGGCGAGATGTCCTTGCAGCGTCCGGGCCTGTTCTACTGGCACACCGATGCACCGCAAGAGCAGCTGATGGTTTCCGATGGCAAGAAAGTGTCCTTGTGGGACCCTGATCTGCAGCAGGTCACCATCAAGAACCTCGATCAGCGCCTGACCCAGACTCCAGCGCTGTTGCTGTCCGGTGATGTGTCGAAAATCAGCCAGAGCTTCGCCATCACGTCCAAGGAAGCCGGCGGCGTGATCGACTTCACGCTCAAGCCCAAGACCAAGGACACGCTGTTCGACAGCCTGCGCCTGTCGTTCCGCAACGGCATGGTCAACGACATGCAGATGATCGACAGCGTCGGCCAACGCACCAATATCCTGTTCACCGGGGTCAAGGCCAACGAGCCGATTCCGGCCTCCAAGTTCAAGTTCGACATCCCCAAGGGTGCCGACGTGATCCAGGAATAAGACGCAGAACCTGTGGGAGCGGGCTTGCTCCCACAAGGATTGTGGCGTTTGAGGACCCAGTAGAGGTTTCATAAGTAGTGATGGACTTGTTTCGCAGTGCTCCGATAGCTCAACCATTGGCTGCCCGTTTACGTGCGGCCAACCTGGACGAGTATGTCGGTCAGGAACACCTGTTGGCCCGCGGCAAGCCGTTGCGCGAGGCGCTGGAGCAGGGTGCCTTGCACTCGATGATTTTCTGGGGCCCGCCCGGCGTGGGTAAAACCACCTTGGCGCGGTTGCTCGCGGAAGTCTCGGATGCGCACTTCGAAACGGTTTCTGCGGTGCTGGCCGGGGTCAAGGAGATCCGCCAGGCGGTGGAAGTCGCCAAGCAGCAGGCCGGGCAATATGGCCGTCGAACCATTCTGTTCGTCGACGAAGTGCATCGCTTCAACAAGTCGCAACAAGATGCCTTTCTGCCGTACGTCGAAGACGGCACGCTGATTTTCATTGGCGCGACCACTGAAAACCCGTCGTTTGAACTGAACAACGCACTGCTGTCCCGTGCGCGTGTCTACGTGCTCAAGAGTCTCGACGAAACCGCGCTGCACAAACTGGTGCAGCGAGCGTTGACCGAAGAGCGCGGCTTGGGCAAGCGTCAGCTGAGCCTCGGCGATGACGGCTTCAAAATGCTGCTCAGCGCCGCTGACGGGGACGGCCGGCGTCTGCTAAATCTGTTGGAAAACGCCTCCGACCTGGCCGAAGACGGCACGGAAATCGGCGTCGAGCTGCTGCAAAGCCTGCTCGGTGACACCCGGCGACGTTTCGACAAGGGCGGCGAAGCGTTTTACGACCAGATCTCCGCGCTGCACAAATCGGTCCGCGGGTCCAACCCGGACGGCGCGCTGTACTGGTTCGCGCGCATGCTCGACGGTGGCTGCGATCCGTTGTACCTGGCCCGTCGTGTGGTGCGCATGGCCAGCGAAGACATCGGCAATGCCGACCCGCGTGCCTTGAGCTTGTGCCTGGCGGCGTGGGATGTGCAAGAACGGCTCGGCAGCCCCGAGGGCGAGTTGGCGGTCGCGCAGGCGATTACCTATCTGGCCTGTGCGCCAAAAAGTAACGCGGTGTATATGGGCTTCAAAGCCGCCATGCGCAGCGCTGCCGAACACGGCTCGCTGGAAGTCCCATTGCATTTGCGCAATGCCCCGACCAAGCTGATGAAACAGCTCGGTTACGGCGACGAATACCGTTATGCCCACGACGAACCGGACGCTTACGCGGCCGGCGAAGACTATTTCCCGGAAGAACTGGAGCCGCAGTCGTTCTACCGACCGGTGCCGCGTGGCCTCGAATTGAAGATCGGCGAGAAGCTCAATCACCTTGCACAGCTGGACCGCCTGAGCCCCAAACAGCGGAGAAAACCTTGATTCCCTTGATCGTTGCGGTCTCCGTCGGCGGTATTGCCGGCACCTTGCTGCGTTTCGCCACCGGCAACTGGATCAACGCGAACTGGCCGCGGCACTTCTATACCGCGACGCTGACCGTTAATATCATTGGCTGCCTGTTGATCGGCTTTTTATACGGTCTGTTTATGCTGCGCCCGGAAGTGCCGATTGAGGTGCGTGCCGGGTTGATGGTGGGCTTCCTTGGCGGCCTGACGACTTTTTCATCCTTTTCACTGGATACGGTGCGCTTGCTCGAAAGCGGGCAAGTGCCGCTGGCCCTGGGCTATGCGGCGATCAGCGTATTCGGCGGGCTGCTCGCGACGTGGGCTGGCCTATCCTTGACCAAACTTTGATAAACGAGAGACCGACATGCTCGATTCCAAACTGTTACGTAGCAACCTTCAGGACGTAGCGGACCGCCTGGCATCCCGCGGCTTCAGCCTGGATGTTGCGCGCATCGAAGCGCTGGAAGAACAGCGCAAGACCGTCCAGACCCGCACCGAAGCACTGCAGGCTGAACGTAATGCGCGCTCCAAATCCATCGGTCAGGCCAAGCAGCGCGGCGAAGACATCGCGCCGTTGATGGCCGACGTCGAGCGCATGGCGAACGAGCTCGGTATCGGCAAAGTCGAGCTGGACGAGATCCAGACCGAACTGGACTCGATCCTGCTGAACATTCCTAACCTGCCACACGAGTCGGTGCCGATTGGTTCCGACGAAGACGGCAACGTCGAAGTGCGTCGTTGGGGCACGCCGACCACCTTCGACTTCGAGATCAAGGATCACGTCGCGCTGGGCGAGAAGTTCGGCTGGCTGGACTTTGAAACCGCGGCCAAGCTGTCCGGTGCCCGTTTCTCCCTGCTGCGTGGGCCGATTGCCCGCCTGCACCGCGCACTGGCGCAGTTCATGATCAACCTGCACACCAGCGAGCATGGCTATGAAGAGGCTTACACGCCTTATCTGGTTCAGGCGCCGGCCTTGCAGGGCACCGGTCAACTGCCGAAGTTCGAGGAAGACCTGTTCAAGATCAGCCGCGAAGGCGAAGCCGATCTGTACCTGATTCCGACCGCAGAAGTGTCGCTGACCAACATCGTGGCTGGCGAAATCGTCGACGCCAAACAGCTGCCGATCAAGTTCGTCGCCCACACCCCATGCTTCCGCAGCGAAGCCGGTGCGTCGGGGCGTGACACCCGCGGCATGATTCGTCAGCACCAGTTCGACAAGGTCGAAATGGTCCAGATCGTTGAGCCATCGACTTCGATGGAAGCGCTGGAAGGCCTGACCGCCAACGCTGAAAAAGTCCTGCAACTGCTGGAACTGCCTTACCGCACCCTGGCGCTGTGCACCGGCGACATGGGCTTCAGCGCGGTCAAGACCTACGACCTGGAAGTGTGGGTCCCGAGCCAGGGCAAATACCGTGAAATTTCGTCGTGCTCCAACTGCGGCGATTTCCAGGCCCGTCGCATGCAAGCACGTTTCCGTAACCCGGAAACCGGCAAGCCAGAGCTGGTCCACACCCTGAACGGTTCCGGCCTGGCGGTCGGTCGTACCCTGGTGGCGGTGCTGGAGAACTATCAGCAGGCCGACGGTTCGATCCGCGTGCCAGCCGTGCTCAAGCCGTACATGGGCGGCCTTGAGGTCATCGGCTAAATGGAATTTCTGCCGCTGTTTCACAACCTGCGCGGCAGTCGTGTGTTGGTCGTCGGTGGAGGGGAGATTGCCTTGCGCAAATCCCGTCTGCTGGCCGATGCCGGTGCGCTGCTGCGGGTCGTTGCACCTGAGATCGAAGCCCAGCTGCGTGAGCTGGTGCAGAACAGTGGCGGCGAGCTGGTGTTGCGCGGCTATCGTGAGTCGGACCTCGACGGTTGCGGGCTGATCATTGCCGCTACCGACGACGAACCACTGAATGCACAAGTTTCCAGAGATGCTCATCGACGCTGCGTGCCGGTCAACGTGGTGGACGCGCCGGCCCTGTGTAGCGTGATCTTTCCGGCGATCGTCGACCGTTCGCCGTTGGTGATTGCGGTTTCCAGCGGCGGCGATGCGCCAGTGCTGGCGCGGTTGATCCGCGCCAAACTGGAAACCTGGATTCCCTCGACCTACGGCCAACTGGCCGGGTTGGCGGCGCGTTTTCGCCATCAGGTCAAAGGTCTGTTCCCGGATGTGCAGCAGCGTCGGGCGTTCTGGGAAGAGGTTTTCCAGGGGCCGATCGCAGATCGTCAACTGGCCGGGCAGGGCGCTGAAGCCGAGCGTTTGCTGCTGGCGAAAATCAACGGCCAATCCCCCAACGCTCCAGGTGAGGTGTATCTGGTCGGCGCAGGGCCGGGTGATCCGGATCTACTGACATTCCGCGCCTTGCGGCTGATGCAGCAAGCCGATGTGGTGCTGTATGACCGCCTGGTGGCACCGGCGATTCTTGAGCTATGCCGCCGTGATGCCGAGCGGATCTATGTCGGCAAGCGACGTGCCGATCACGCAGTGCCTCAGGACCAGATCAATCAGCAATTGGTCGACCTGGCCAAACAGGGTAAACGTGTGGTGCGGCTGAAGGGCGGTGATCCGTTCATTTTCGGCCGTGGTGGCGAAGAGATCGAAGAACTGGCGGCCCACGGCATTCCGTTCCAGGTCGTGCCGGGTATTACCGCTGCCAGCGGTTGTGCGGCCTACGCCGGGATTCCGTTGACCCACCGTGATTACGCGCAGTCGGTGCGTTTTATCACCGGTCACCTGAAGGACGGCACCTCGGATCTGCCGTGGAGCGATTTGGTCGCACCTGCGCAAACCCTGGTGTTTTACATGGGGCTGGTGGGACTGCCGATCATCTGCGAACAACTGATCAGGCATGGTCGTTCGGCGGACACGCCGGCGGCATTGATCCAACAGGGCACGACGCCGAATCAGCGGGTTTTCACCGGCACGCTGGCCGACCTTCCACAGCTGGTGGCGGAGCATGAAGTGCATGCGCCGACATTGGTGATCGTGGGAGAAGTGGTGCAACTTCGCGAGAAACTCGCGTGGTTTGAAGGCGCCCAGTCGCAAGTCTGAAGACCGAGTCGCTGCCATCGCGAGCGAGCTCGCTCCCACAAGGATTGCGCAACACCTGTGGGAGCGAGCTTGCTCGCGATGGGGCCATCAAAACCTGCATAAACCTCAAGCTTTGCGCCAAACCCCTTTCCCGCGCAACCGTTCCCGATCATGGGCGACGGTGAAATCCTGCGCCGGTCCCTTCGGCACGATGCCGGTCGGATTGATCGTGCGATGGCTCGCGTAGTAGTGCCCCTTGATGTGCGCAAAGTCCACGGTGTCGCTGATCCCCGGCCACTGATACAGCTCGTGTAGCCAGTTCGACAGGTTCGGGTAATCGGCGATCCGCCGCAGGTTGCATTTGAAGTGGCTGTAATACACCGCGTCGAAGCGAATCAGTGTGGTGAACAGGCGAATGTCCGCCTCGGTCAGGTATTCGCCGGCCAGGTAGCGCTTCTCGCCCAAGCGGTTTTCCAGCCAGTCGAGTTCACTGAACAGCTCATCGAAAGCTTCTTCATAAGCCGTTTGTGAGGTGGCAAACCCGGCGCGATACACGCCGTTGTTCACCACCGGATAAATCCGTGCATTCAGCTCATCGATTTCAGCGCGCAAAGGTTGCGGGTAGAAGTCCAGGCCGTTGCCGGTCAGACCGTCGAAGGCGCTGTTGAACATGCGGATGATTTCCGCCGATTCGTTGCTGACGATGCGTTTTTGCAGGTTATCCCACAGCACTGGCACCGTTACGCGACCGGTGTAGTTGGCCGTGTCTGCGGTGTAGCGCTGGTGCATGAACGTGAGGTGGTCGAGTTTGTCGCCAGTGGAGCCGAAGGCTTTGTCGAAGGTCCAGCCGTTTTCCAGCATCAGCCAGCTGACCACCGACACATCGACCAGGCTTTCCAGGCCTTTGAGCTTGCGCAGAATCAGCGTGCGATGCGCCCAGGGACAGGCGAGCGACACGTAGAGGTGATAACGGCCGGCTTGTGCAGGAAAGCCGCCTTCGCCGCTGGGGCCGGGTCTGCCGTCGGCAGTCAGCCAGTTACGGCGCTGCGCTTGTTCGCGCTGGAACGCGCCGTCCTTGCTGCTTTCGTACCACTGATCACGCCATTGCCCTTCGATCAGCAAACCCATCTTGAACTCCAAAGTCGTTAAACGTTGGAGTTGAGTCTATTCCTATCCCTTCGAACAAAAAGCGCAAAGGTTGAGCGTTAATGATCGATTAAATAGATTTGTCGCGAGCATCCCAGAACTGCTGAGCCTTGACGAAGGCTTCATCACGCGGCGTACCGAGACCGCGCAAGGCCAGGGCCATGGTCGAAATCAGCGCCATTTGCGGATAGCTGTCGACCACGTCGCCGCGCCATACGGCTTTCAAGTGTTCAGGATCGAGGCTCGCCGGTTTGACGTGGCGTTGCGCCGACAGCTGCGGCCATTCCTCGTCCCAGCTCTCACCGCCAGTGGTGCCGTACAAGTGACTATCGGCATCCGGGTTGATCTCGATCTCACCGCCATCGCCCTTGATCACGATCGCGTTATCGCCCAGCAAGCCGCTGGCGTCGCGGTGCACGCCCTGATAGCCGGGGTGGAAGATGCTTTGCAGGCCGCAGCGCGCACCCAGCGGATTGAGAATCCGCGCCAGCGAGTGGATCGGCGAACGCAGGCCGAGGGTGTTGCGCAGGTCAATCATCCGTTGCAGCTGCGGCGCCCAGTCGCCCAGCGGGATGAACGCCAGATTGCCTTGTTCCAGCGCCTCACCGACTTGTTGCCAGTTACGGCACAACGGAATCTGCAATTGCTCGAGCAGTTGCTCGCTGTACAGCCGCCCGGCGGTATGCGCGCCGCCGCCGTGCATCAGGATTCGCACGCCGTTTTGCGCCAGGCACTTGGCGGCCAGCAGATACCACGGCAGGTGGCGCTTCTTGCCGGCGTAGGTCGGCCAGTCCAGATCGACCGCCAACGCGGGTGCGTTCAGCCGCTGGCGCAAGGCCTCGGTGAAGCCTGCCAGCTCTTCCGGGCTTTCTTCCTTGTGTCGCAACAGCATCAGGAAGGCACCGAGTTGAGTGTCCTCGACCTTGTCGTCAAGCAGCATGCCCATGGCCTCGCGGGCCTCTTCACGGGTCAGGCTGCGGGCGCCGCGTTTGCCTTTGCCGAGAATCCGCACGAACTGCGCGAAAGGGTGTTCGGCAGGTGTTTCAGTGATCAGTGGGGCGAAATCGGTCATAGACAATTCGTCGGTTTGGGCAGGCCCGCCAGCTTGGCGGCAAGTTTGGCGGGAGTGCCTTTGAACAATCGGTTCAGGTGCAGGCTGTTGCCCTTGTCCGGGCCCAGCTTCAGCGCGGTGTACTTGATCAGCGGGCGAGTGGCCGGCGACAGCTGGAACTCCTGATAAAAGCCGCGCAGCAGCTCAAGGATTTCCCAGTGTTCGGCGCTCAGCTCAAGTTCTTCGGCGGCAGCCAGCGCCGTGGCGACTTCGGCGGACCAGTCACCGAGATCAACCAGGTAACCGTCCTTGTCCAGATCGATGCGACGAGCGCCTACGGTGAGCGAATTCATAGCCAGCTGTTGACCTTGTCGTAGTGAATCGACAGTTCGACAAAGGCCGGATAGTCGATGCTGTTGACCCAGTCGGGCACTTGCAGGCCGCGAGCCTGAACATCTTCGTCGAGGACGAACAGACGCAAGGTTTCGCTGTGTGCTTGCAGTGCGCTGAGTGGCGCTGTGCCGGGTTGCAGGGCGTAGACCGCATCGCCACTGAGCAGAATGGCATCGCTTGCGCCCAGCACGCGCAGGCAACTGGTCAGCCGGTTATCGGTAAACGGCGAGTGAGACAACACATGCAAAGTCGACATCAGAGGGTGATCACTTGGTCATAACGGTCAATAACGGCCGAGATTTGCTCAGCAGCCAGCACCTGCAACGGGTCGAGGCTCAAGGCCGTCGGTTCCAGACCTCGTGCAGTGGCGCTGTCGCCACACACATACAGGTCTTCTATACCAAACAACCCAAGCGCCTGCAGGTTGGCGCTGAGGTCTTTTTGTTGCACGGCTTTGGCGTCCTGTCGGGTGGCCAGCTGGAACACGCCGTCATCGAGAAACAGCAGGCCGATCGGCAAATCGAAGGCGCCGCCGGCGAGTACGATATCCAGCGCTTCACGGGCGCTTGGGCCAGACCAGGGCGCCTGCCGGCTGATAATCAGCAAGGATTTAGGCATGTTCATGGCCCTCCAAAACAGATCAGGCGATCGGCGTTTTGCACCGCATCATGTAACTGCCCGAGCCCGGACAATTCCCACGGAGCGCTGACATTGATCGCTGTGCGCTGATAGCGCCTGGCTTCTGCTTCATCCAGCACGCCACGGCGCAAGGCGGCGGCAATACAGACCACGCCGTCGAGCTGGTGCTCGCTGACGAAGTTGCGCCATTGCAGCGCCAGGTCCTGCTCATCCTGTGGCGTGACGACGTTGCTCGACGCGTTGTACACGCCGTCCTGGTAGAAAAACAGCCGCACTATCTCGTGCCCTCCGGCCAGCGCTGCCTGAGCAAACAGCAGGGCGCGGCGCGAGGAGGGCGCGTGTGCGGCGGAAAACAGCGCAATGGCGAACTTCATGGCGAACTCTGACAACAAATCTGCGGCCATGATAAAGCTTTATCGCCGGTGCGGCGAAGGGCGATTCAGCGCGGCATGTAGCCCAGCTGCCAACGCCGTGGAATCTTCAGCGAAACAACCCCGAGCACGCCGGCCAGCAAGCCGCTGGCGTACAGGGCTTGCAGGCCGAGATGGTGTTCGAGCACCGCTCCCAGGACGGCGCCGGCAAACATGCCGGTCCAGGGGATCAACTGCACCCGCCAGCCATTGCGGCGTTCGCCGAGCAACCAGCGTCCCAGGCCACGACCGAAGCGCGACAGGGCGCCGGTGACGTAGGTCAGCCCGACCGGAAAGCCATTGACCTGTTCGACAGCGGCGTTGAGCATCCCCATGGCGATGATCGCTGCCAGCAACATACCGATCCGGCCGCGCCATTTCTGCACGTGCAACAAGCCCGGTGTATGGGCGCGATTAGGTGAAGACGGCAGCATTCGTCAGCTCTCAAGACCCTGCAGTTTGCGATATTCCTTCCAGTCCATGCCGGCCATTTGCGCCACTTCCTTGTGCACCTCAAGCCGCTGGGCTTCATAGTCCTCAACAGTGGCCATGGTCAATTGCAACGTCAACTCCCAGGCAAACAGCCCCAGGCGCTCGGCCTCCGCCTCGTAGGCTTCATGCAGCCGTTCGTTGCGATACTGCGCCATGGTTTCGCCTTTGGCCTGGGCGGCCAGAGGGTTCAGGTGATCGAGTTCTTCGCGTAACGCCGGTCGTGCATTGAGAAATCGTTGCAGCGCCAGTTCGTGTTGCGAGTCGATTGGGGCCATGGACCGTCCTTGTCAAAGGGAAAGTATGCGCGTCTTGAGGGCGTTTGCCCTGACGCGGGTCAGGAGGTCTTTTTCTTGTTGGCTTTGGCCTCGGCGGCCAGGCACTCAAGTGCAAACTGCTCGGTGTAGGTCATCTGGATCGGCGTGGTTTCACCTTTGACGGTTCTTTCGCCATCGAGGATGTAACGAATACGCTTGTCGGTCACGCCAATGCGTTTGGCGATCCACGACGGAGTCTGGCCGATCTGGCTGATCAGCTTGTCGGCGTAGTCGGTGGAAGGTTTGTAGAACTCGGCATTGGGGGTCATGGGCTTTCCAGAAGAAGGTGCTCGGCGCGACGCGCCAATTATGGCGCGACAGGGTGCGCGAATCGGCGCGGGCTGTCGCGATCTATATCAAGTAAAGCATGAAGTAACGTAGAGCCGCGCGATGAGGAGAACCTTGCCAGGCGCTTCGGAGTAGCCGCTTGCGGTGATACAGTCAGCGTTTTGCGAATAAGGAAACACAATGCGTATTTTGATGGTGGCGCTGGCTGGCGTGTTGCTGGCGGGTTGCGCGGGATCGACGATGAAAGAAGCGCGCTCCCAGAGCCCCTACAAGACGCTCGCCTCGAACAAGCCTGATCTGGTCGTCGCCCAGTGCGTGCAGTTTGCCTGGCAGGACGAGGCGGTGTTCGGTGTCGACGCCAGTGGCTACCTGCAACCCGGCGAAACCGGCGGCTTCACTGTTTACACCCGTTCAGCCGAATCTTTTATCGACGTGCAAGGCGGCGCATTGAAGTACTACGCCACTCAGGACAACTGGGTTGCCAAGCGCCGACTGGCAGCACTGGCAACCTGTCTGTGAGTCAGTGAGCGTCAGGTGTTTGGCTCGGCGGCAGTCAGGCGTTTCTGAAAAAAGAAGCGCTTGCTGCCCGGCGGGTAATCGGCAATCTGCCCAACCTCGGTAAACCCCAGCTTCTTGTAAAACTCCGGTGCCTGGAATTCGAAGGTGTCGAGGTAGATCCCAATGCAGTTCTTCTCCCGTGCCAGCTCTTCGGCCATTTGCATCAGCCGTGAGCCGGTGCCTTGGCCGCGTGCCTGTTCGGGCACCGACAACAAGTCGATGAACATCCATTGGTAAAACAGTTTTGCGTAGAGCCCGCCGAGGATCTCCTCGCTCTGTTCATCACGAACCAGCAGGGCGATTTCCTGGTAGTGACCTTCGCCGGCGTGGGCGATGTTGTAGGCGCGCAGGGGGTTGATAATCGCCTGGCGTTCTTCGGGTAACGGGTTTTGCGACAACTCGATGCGCAGTTTCATTCGTGACGTCCTTGTAACGGTTTTGGGGGGCAACCGATACCGAGACTACCGCGTGTTGTTAACGAAGTGAATGCCTGTGGTGCGCACCGTCCGGATGTGAATCGTTCTTATTGCCGGGTTGTGTTGTAGCATTTTTGCCAATCTAAACGTAGGAATTCATACATTTAGCTGTATGGATGGCCAGTATGTGTTGGGTTTGGTTCAAAAGCGCGATTGAAACGCGAAAAAAGCGGCCATGGACTTCACCTGTCATTCGGTTAGGTTGAAAACGTTCCTCAGGAAGGAGCGTTCTTAATCAACGGAGTGAACCTTTTTTGTATCAGCCGTGGCTGCTGCCGTCACTCTGATGGAATACCATGGCGCCCTCTGACAACAAAAAGGATGGATTGTCATGTCGAACACGGCTGAGCGCGTCAACATCATCGACTCCCAGGTGCTGTCCCACGACTGGTACCTGCTCAAGAAAATCACCTTCGATTACCAGCGCAACAATGGCGCTTGGCAGCGACAAACCCGCGAGGTCTACGACCGTGGCAATGGTGCCGCCATTCTGCTGTTCAACCGTGCGCAAAAAACCATCGTACTGACCCGCCAGTTCAGATTGCCGGTCTTCGTCAACGGTCATGACGGCTTGCTGGTTGAAGTGGCTGCGGGGTTGCTGGAAGGCGCCTCACCGCAAGAACGCATTCGCGCTGAAGCGGAGGAGGAAACCGGCTATCGCGTTCACGACGTACAGAAAGTATTCGAGGCTTACATGAGCCCGGGGTCAGTAACCGAGAAACTGCATTTCTTTATAGCTGAATATGATGCTGCTTCACGCGTCGGATCGGGGGGTGGGCTTGAGGCGGAAACTGAAGACCTTGAGGTGCTGGAGCTGAAGTTCGATGAGGCACTCGAGGCGTTTTACAGTGGGCAGATCGTCGACGCGAAAACCATCATGCTGCTGCAGTACGCGGCGATGAAGGATATTTTTGCGACGGTTTAGACCGACGTTTCTGCTGGGCAAAAAAAAGCCCGCGGGAGGGTGCGGGCCGAAAGTTTCTTGAATGAGCGGCCGGGAATATAAGCGCTAGGGGCTGAAATCACTGTGAAAGATGTTTCATATGTACGCCTCGGGTCGTTCGACCGTTCAACCTGTTGAGCCCACAGAATGCCAAGCCGGGTGTAAGTTAGGTCCGGACCTGTCTGTACTCGAATGGAGGTGACTATGAGTACCCCGATGCTTAGCAAAATGCAGATGAACGGTTATCAAGTGGTCAGCGTCAACAGCGGTCTCTGGAAGGTCTGTACCCGTAACGACCGGCTCGGATCCTTTGGCAGTCGAGAAGAAGCGCTGGCCTATGCCGCGTCATTGCCCGCCCGTGCATCCAGAACGAAAGCCGTTTCCAATACACAGTGAGGCGATCATCTGGATGAGTGTGTCGGCCGTTCTTCCAGCCGCCGCAAACGAAAAAGAGCCCGCTTTCAGCGGGCTCTTTTGTCAGGTGTTATCGGTCGACTGAGGTTTGCGTCGATCCTTGCCGGCAGGATTGCCGGTGTTCAGAAGTCTTCTCTCCACCAGTACGTTTTCAAGTGCCTGGCGGTCTGAAGGTTGCAGCTGATGTTCCCTCTCTTTGAGCTCAAGCAGGATCGGGCTGGACCAAGTGCGGTAGGTCCGCTCGGCCATTCGAATCGGGTTCATTTTCGTCTCCCAGACCAAGTGCGCGCTAACAGCGCGACGCGTTTCCATATCGCGAAAATCCTAGTCGAGAAACCTCGGTGTCGCCACCCGATCAGCCATTGCTTTTGTGATCGCCACTGATGATCTTGCCGATTGGCGTGATGAGATCAGGTCTCTGGTTCTTCACGTTGCCTATCGCCATATCCACCTTGAACCACTCGAAGGTTTCGGCAGGCTCGCCCTGATGCAACACCATCTGCTCGGCGCTCTCCTTGGGCATTGCCAGGTTGAGCCACTCACGGGCCAACTCCGGCGACAGCACCACCGGTCGCCGATCATGTAGATCGACCAGGCCACCACCACTGTCGGCGGTGAAAATCACAAAACCATCGTCCTTCTTCGGTTCTCGGCCACCCGCAGGGTACTGACCAATGGCCGCGCAGAGTATGGGAGCCCGATCCCGGCGCCGGATAAGGTAAGGCTGTTTATTCGGGCCGCCTTCATAAACCCATTCGAACCAGTTATCGATGGGCACGATGGCGCGGTGCGGCCAGATCGCCCGGAAGAATGAGCCGTGTGCGACTTTCTCGACCCGGGTATTGATGGGGACAGAGTTGTCTTTCGACCAGGCCGGTCGCCATCCCCAGCGTACCCGGTCAGCGTGAAGGGTTTCACCTTCGAGGTGAAAGAGCGCGACCTGGGTCGAGGGCGCGACGTTGTACAGACCCAGAGGCTGGTCGCCCACAGTGTTGATCAGGGCATTGGGCATGCTCAGCGCCGCGACGAAGTCGTGGATGCCTCGGTACTGCGAAAGTCTTCCACACATTGGAAAATCCTCCGGTGGAGCTTTCAGCTTAGCCGAGTCGCGCCGGGGGTGAGGTAGTGGATCTATAAACTCGCTAAGACACGCAGGTCGGCTGCCTTCAGGCTTGAGTCGCGAGTGTCTGACCCGTCCATCAGATGGTCGAGGACCGGATCGGCGGAGACCTGCCACCACTGGCGAATATCGGGGTTAAGGCGTCCGAATCTGGAGGACCAGTCTCGCCAACCAACTGCTACGCTTTTTAGGCGCTATCAAATCAATGGCCGAACAAGAAGAGGTCCGAATCCATGGGTAGCACCGAAGGTTTGGTTCAACAGCATACAGCTGGCTGGCGCTTCAAGGTGGGCATCGTCATTATCTGTTTGATGCTGGGATCCTGGCTGATGGTGCCGCTCGCCGCAGTGGCTGATGTGCCTGGCTCAAAGATCGCGGCGCTGACCGGCGTCCTGTTTATCAGCAACAAGGTCCTGTTGATCCTGGTCATCGCGGTCATGGGAAAGTCTGGTTTTCAGCAGTTGAAACGCAGCCTGTTCGGTTACGTGGCCGCGCTTGCGCCCAGCACAGAGTTCGAAGTAGGTCCCGCTCGTCACAGAATCGGCCTGGTCATGTTCTGCCTGCCGCTGATCTCATCCTTCCTTGAACCCTACATCGATAACATCTGGCCTGGGCTCAGACCGAATATCTGGCAGCTGCAGCTGTTGGGCGACGCGATGTTGGTCGGCAGCTTTTTCGTGTTGGGTGGAAATTTCTGGGAGAAGGTGCGCGCACTGTTTATCCGAACCGCACGGGTCAGCAACTCAAGCGCTGCCTGAGATCGAATTGAATCTGCGGTGTATTTTTCAGGCAACCTTTATCTGAATATCTGGCAGATCACCGGAAGTGTGAGCCAGCAAACGATCAATGGCGCCGGTCAGCAAGTTCTCCAACAATTCGTTGCGCTCCCGATCATCCAGCGGGTGCAGCGCCAGCCAGCTGGGTGCGCTGTTGAGCATGCTGGCAATGGTGTGCCCGGCTGCCAGTAGCCCTTGTTCACTGAATCGAGGCGAGGGGCAGAGGAGCATCAGCAATTGCCGTTCGTAGTGTTCCTGCAACTGCCGGACACGCGCTTGCTGATCTTCGTTGAGGCAACCGCTGTCGCGCTCCACCAGGCGAAAATGCCAGGGCATTTCCCGATGCAGGTTCAGGTGCGCATGGATGACGTTGTGCAGGCTACTGTGCAGGTCTCGCGACTGTCGCTCGAGGCGTCCGAGGGTTGCCAGCAGCTCCTCGTAAAATTCTTCGATGAGGTCGAGCAGCAAGTGCTGCTTGCTCGGGTAATGGTGATACAGCGAGCCTGGGGCAAGCCCCAGGAAGGCTGCCAGTTCACGCATGCCGACCTGGCCAAAACCCTTGCTGGCGAACAGCTCCAGAGCCTTGTCGCGGCTCTCGGCGAAGCGTGAGCAACGCTCAGCCATAGGTAAGGAAACCGCGGCCGGTCTTGCGCCCCAGATAACCGGCCGCGACCATTTCCTTGAGCAGCGGAGCGGGGCGGTACTTGCTGTCGTTGAAGCCGTCGTAGAAGGCCTGCATGATCGCCAGCAAGGTATCCAGGCCAATCAGGTCGGCCAGCGCCAGCGGACCTATCGGCTGATTGCAGCCCAGACGCATGCCCGCATCGATGTCTTCGGCGCTGGCCAGGCCTTCCTGGAACACCAGGATCGCTTCGTTGATCATCGGCACCAGAATCCGGTTCACCACGAAGCCCGGACGGTTACCGGCGGTGATCGCGGTCTTGCCCAGGCGTTGCGCCAGTTCCAGGGCCAGGGTGTGCGTGGCGTCGCTGGTTTGCAGGCCGCGAATCACTTCGATCAACCCCATGACAGGCACCGGGTTGAAGAAGTGCAGGCCGATGAAACGGGCCGGCGAACTGACGCTGGCGGCAAGCTCGGTGATCGACAGCGATGAGGTGTTGGAGGCAATCACGCAGTCGGTGCTGACCTGAGCGGCGATCTGTTGCAGCACCCGCAGTTTCAGTTCGAGGTTTTCGGTTGCGGCCTCGATCACCAACTGAACGTCGTGCAGGGTGGCGTAGTCGGTGCTGGTGCGGATCCTGTCCAATGCCGCGAGCTTTTGTTCCTCGGTCAGCAACGCCTTGACGACCTGCCGGTCGAGGTTCTTGCCCACGGTCGCCAGCGCTTTTTGCAGGGCGCTGTCGGAGATGTCCAGCAAGGTCACGTTGAAACCGGCCAGTGCGCAGATTTGCGCAATGCCGTTGCCCATGGTGCCGGCGCCGATGACGCCAATGTTCAGCAGATTCATCTTCATGTCCTTCTCGTCAAACCCGTTCGAACAACACGGCGATGCCTTGGCCGCCACCAATGCACAAATATCGGAAGGGTTCATGTGGTTTTCCTGAAAGAGGTCTTTTTTGTTGGGCACGAGTCTAGAATCAGCAACGCCGCTGGCCTATGCCGGAACTGTTCAACGGTGATGGCGTTTTTTGCCACTTTCAGATGCTGAGGAGAGAGACGATCACATGCGGGAAACGGATTCGGTGGCGGTCTACTTCATGTATCCAATGATCCATGCCCTGCGTGAAAATCCGCAGCGTCTGCGGTCGGTACTTGAGCAGGTGGGAATCGATCCGGCACTGATGGATCAGCCTACGGCACGGGTGCCGGCCAGTGCTTTTGCGGCGTTATGGCTGGTGCAGATTCGTGAGCTGAACGACGAGTTCTTTCAGCTGGACTCCCACGGCATGCCGCCGGGCAGTTTCGCCTTGATCTGTCGGGCACTGATTCAGGAGCCGACGCTGGAAAAAGCCATGTGTCAGTGCCTGGCCAATTTCGGCCTGTTCCTGCGGGATTTTCGCGGCACGTTAACGGTGCGCGGCAAGCGTGCAGTCATCAGCTTGCAGACTCAGGTGCAAAACAGCGACGTCGCGCATTTCGGTGAAGAGACGTTCCTGGTGTTGATGATCAGTCTGCTGTGCTGGCTGGGCGGGCGGCGCATTCCCATCGATCGTGCGGACTTTCGTCATGAGCGGTTGTCGCTCAATGATGATTCAATGCTCTGGGGTGCCAACCTGACCTTTGGTGCCGAGCGCACCGAGATCGAGTTCGACAGCCGTTATCTGCAATTGCCGGTGGTTCAGGACCTTGCTTCACTCAAGGCATTTTTGCGCAGTGCGCCGCAGTGGCTGGTGATTCGTTTCCGTAACCAGCATGGTCTGGCATCGCAGGTTCATCAGCGTTTGCGCAACAGCCATTACAGCCAATGGCCGACCCTGGAGGCGTTCTCGATCGAACAGCATTTGAGCCCCAGCACCGTTCGCCGAAAACTGGAGCGTGAAGGCTGTTCATTTCAGGAGATCAAGGACGAAGTACGCCGCGGTGTTGCCTTTGAACAGCTGCGTCAGAGCCAATCGAGCATCACTGCGATTGCCGAACAGATCGGGTTTCAGGAGCCCAGCGCGTTCCATCGGGCGTTCAAGAAGTGGACCGGTGAAAGTCCGGGGCGTTACCGGGCGAGGTTTCAGGGCAAGCGCGTCGATGCCTGATGTGTACCTGGCCAAAACGCCACTCATCGAGTGGCGTGTTGGCGCATGGCCGGTCGAGCGCAACGAAAAGACCGGTATCAGTGTGCTTGCTGGTCTGCTTCGCAATTGACCATCCATGGCACCCCGAAACGGTCAACCAGCATACCGAAGCGTGCGGCCCAGAACGTCGCCTCCAGCGGCATTTGAATGGTGCCCTGGTCCGCCAGTGCGGTAAAAATTCGCTCGGCTTCAGCGATGCTGGTGACATTCAGCGAAACAGAGCAACCGCTGATGCCGTGGTAGGGCCGCTCGGGTGTGGTGTCGGACCCCATGAGGACCTGGTCGCCGACAGCCAGCCGGGTATGGATAATTCGGTCATGGCAACTCGCTGGCATGTGATCGTGAGCTGGCGATTCGCCGAAGGTCATCATTATTTCAAGGGTGCCGTGCAGGCATTGCGCATAGAAGGTGAAGGCTGCTTTGCAATCACCGTTGAAGATCAGGTAGGGATTGATTTTCATCGTCAGCTCCAGCAACGCAGAGGGAAAGGGCAGTATTTGTTCCTGCATGCCCGCGTGGATAAACCATGGGAAAGACGTTCAGCTATCGAGTAGCCGGGTGCTAATTATGGCTGACAGGCGTCGTTTTTTTAGATGATTTTGTTTGCTGCGGGCGAGCGTTATGACTGAAGGACAAAAGATCGCAGGGGGCATTGCGCCCCCTGGTATTGAGGTCTCGCTACATCAAGTTGCTTTGCGGCAACCCCAGCAGGCCGGTCAGCGTATTGAGGATGGTTTGTTGCCGGGCGCGGTTTACCTGGTGCTCGGCTTCTGCGGCGGCGACATCGGCGGCGCAGTGTGGGCAGGTCACTTCGTGTGCATGGATGTACTGCAAGCAGCCACGACACAGCGCCAGTTGCGGCGGAATACGCCCTTCGTCAGGTGATTTCTGGCCCTGGTTCGCCCAGGCCAGTTTGATCACCTGGCCGCTGTCGCTGACGCTGTTGACCTTCTCACCGGTGTCGATGCGTTCGGTAATCAGGTCAAAACGTCCGACGGCGAAGGAGGTCTTCGCTGCGTCCTCGAGTTTGACGATTCGTTCGCGCAGACCCTTTTTCTGCAGGTCCAGCGCGCGGTAGTGACAGTAGGGGTTGTTGCCGGGTTTGCCGAGCAAGGAGTGCGAGGTCCAGGTGCAGCCGCCACGGCAGACATCGTTGTAGTAGCAGCTTCGGCAGTAGCCCCACAGATCGTCGACACCGCGCAGGCGGCCAAAGTGCATGCCTTCGCTGTAGTGCCAGATATCGTGCAGGCTCATGGTGCGTACGTTGCCGCCGGAAAAGCCCACCGTTGCCAATGAAGGGCAGCCTTTGACGGTGCCATCGGCTTCGAGTGCCAGCACGGTTTGCCCGGCCGCGCAGCCGCTCCAGTGCACGCGCTCGTCACCGAAGCCACGCCACATGTGTTCATAAGGGCCGTAGTAACCAATATTGTTGCCCACGTTCATCAGCAGGCCGCGATCAACGCCCTCGCGGTAAAGGCGTGCCAGCAACGGCATCACTTCAAGCAGTTGATAGGGCTGCAACAACAGCTCTGGATGATCAACGGCATTGCCCATGGCGACCGTCAGCTGGATCTGCCAGTGGGTGGCGCCGAGTTCGATGATCAAGTCCATCAGTTCGGGCAGATCGGGCAGGGTGGCTGCGCCGATCTGGGTGTTGACGCTCACTGCAAGCCCCGACTGTTTGGCGCGTCGCAGGGTATCGATAGCCTTGTCGAACGAGCCCGGAACATTGCGCACAGCGTCATGCAGCGGGGCCAGTCCATCCAGCGAAACACCGACGCCATTGAGCCCGGCATCGACTGCGGCCTGCATTTTTGCGGGCGTCAGGTTGCGTCCACCGGTTTGTATCGCGCAATACATGCCGTGATCGTGGATAGCCTGGATCAGTTGGGTCCAGTCCTTGCGCAAATAGGCTTCACCGCCGATCAAGGTGATCTCGCGGGTGCCGAGCGCCGCCAGGGAATCGATGACATCCAGGCATTCCCGGGTGTTCAATTCATCGGGGCGTCGATGGCCTGCGCGTGAGCCGCAATGCAGGCATTTGAGATCGCAGGCCAGGGTGATTTCCCAGACCACATGGACCGGCACGTAGCGTTTGAGGTCGGTTTCACTGAGGTAGCGGGCGGGGCGATTGTCTGACATGGGAAATCCTTGCGCACAGACACGTACGCGGCACGAATCCATCGAAGTGTTCGCGCCTTCCTTAGCATCAACGGCGCGAGCGGATTTACCTCTGGGGTTGAAAGGTCCCGGGCTCGGTCACTGGTGGTTTGACCAAGCCCGGGTATTGCCGGTTAGCGTGCTTCCAGTCGGGCGATTTCTGCTTGCAACTGCTCCAGTGCGCTGCGCAAGGCGCCGCTGCTGGCCAGTTGCTGTTCACCCTGGCTCACCACGGCCTTCAGTTGCGCCAGGTCACCGCTGGCTTGCGCTTGCTGCACGGCAACCGCGTAGAGCGGGTGCGCATGTGACGGATGCTCGACCCGCTGATTATGAGCAGTCGCCTGGCTGACAGCCGCGTGTCTGACTGTCGTCCAGTGGTCTTGATCGTAGTACTTGTAGTCGGCAAAACCGCTGTCCCAATCGGCGCCTAGAATGCCGCGCAGGTCGAAGGTCTGGGCGATATTGCTGTTAGGGCCACTCGGGCTGCCATCCAAAGTGAGGATGATGTGGTTTTCCGTATCGGCGGTCAGTTTGGCCTCGGAATACTCACCCCATACCCGAGCACGGAAGTTGAGGGGTGGATAGGTGCTTTGAAAAATGCTCGCAACGCCGCTGACTTTCTTGTTGGCGGTATCCACCAGCAGATCCAGGGTTAGAACCGGTGCGCCGAGTAGCGAGCTGGAAACGTTGAGGCGCGTGTGAAAAAGTCCAATTGACATGGTGCAACTCCCTTAATTGTATTCAGGACAAGCCAGGCACATTCAGTTGCCGGTCAGCGACGTTCCAGCCGGCTGATTTCACCCTTGGCGGCCTCAAGCGCACTTTGCAGCTGTGGTTGCTGCTCCAGCTGTTGTTTGGCAAGGCTCGCCAGATTTTTCATCTGGGCCAGATCACCGCTGGCAATGGCGCCCTGAATCGGCGCGGCGTACAGCGGCATGATCGGCGGATACGGCAGGATTACCGGGCCGGGTTCCAGCGGTAGTGGATAGGCCTTGGAAGGCACCGACTCGACGAGATGGGCGGGCGCAGTGACCTTGACCCAGCGTTGGCCGTTGAAGTACTCGTAGTTGGCGACCCCTGCTTTCCAGTCGTCACCGACCACCAGATGCAGCTTGAAGTTCACCATGGAGTTAGAGCTCGGGCCACCCTGGTTGCCTTGAACGGTGATCAGTATTTTGCTGACGCCGGGTTTCATCACCGTCATGTAGGTGTACTCACCCCAGACATCGGAATGCACATCCAGCGGCGGGTTGGTTGCCTGAGTGATTGCGGCAGTACCGTTTACCGTTTGCTCAGGTGTAAACACCAGCAGATTGAGTGCCAGGCTTTGTGCGCCCGGTTGCTGAGTACCAATTCGATAGCAGAGTGGGAATAAACCGACAGATTGCTGAGAAGAACCAGACATAATTATTGCCTCCATTGCAATAGGGGAGCGGAAACAGCGCTTAGTGCTGTTCCAGGCGTGCGACTTCCTTAGCCAACTGCTCGTACGCGCTACTTAGTTCTTTGGGTTCTGGCTTGGATGCATCGCGTTGTTTCAATAAAGCCTTCATTTCCGGCAGCTTGCCTGCCTTGATCGCGCTTTGGATGGCCACCCCGTAGGGGGGCATGCTATGGCGAGTTGAATTGCTCATAACGATTCCTTCCGTGGTTGTGCGAATACTGCTGTCATCAGCAGTTTTTGCAGTTAAGCAGGCGTTGATGAATATGCAATGGGCGATGGGCTAGTACGGCTGATAAATTGTTAATATTATTCTATTAATAGCGACGCGTTAGGAGTTTGGTTGTTTGTTATCAGGATTGGCTATGAGAGAAAGAGTGCTGGGTGCTTTCCTCATAAGCAGGGAAAGTTCTTATCGCCATTGATAATAAATATGTGCAGTTGTTTATTTTGCGGATAGTTAAGTACGATAGTTCCAATAAGCGCATCGTTTTATTGTGACTGTTCAACCTTCTTGCGCGGCAATTCGCCGAATGATCTGCAGGGCTTCTTCGCGCAGCAACGGCTGTTTCATCCGCTCGGCCAGCAACGCCATTTGTCGCGAGTACTCACAGGCAACCACCGCCTCGACCTGTTCGCCCTTGCACAGCAACGCGATGAAGGCGTATTGCTCGGGGTTGCCTTCGAAGACGATCCGGTCCCATCGGTCGGCGTGGCCGAGCATCTCGAAGGTCTTGTCGAAGTGATACGTCCAGAAGAACGGCACATCCACGTAGCGTGTTTCAGCACCCAGCATGTTTTGCGCGGCGATCAGCGCCTGCTGCTGGGCCAGGCGCCAGTGCTCGATGCGTGTGGGAACACCTTGCAAGGCAAAGGAGGCGATGTCGCCAGCGGCCCACAGGCCAGGCGCGACGCGCATGCCTTCGTTTACCGGTAGCCCGCCGTCATCGTCCAGCTCAACACCTTCGAGCAGGTCGGTGACCGGGTTGACGCCGATGCCGATCAGCACCAGGTCGGCGGGAAGTCGTTGGCCATTCTCGAGCAGAACGGCCTCGACGTTGTCTTGGCCCTCAAACGCCTTTGGCTGGGTATTGGCATGAAAGACCACGCCGTTGTCTTCGTGCAGGGACAAAATCGCCAAGCCGATGCGTTCACCAAACAGCGTGCTGAATGGTGTTTCATGGTGCGCGACCACGCTGACTTCCAGACCATGGCGGTGCAAGGCCGATGCCGACTCCAGGCCGATGAAGCTGGCGCCGATGATGACCACTCGGGCACCGGGTTTTGCGATGTGCAGAATGCGCTCGGCGTCCGCTCGCGAGCGCAGCGCCAGGATGTTGTGCAGATGCGCACCGTCTACCGAAAGCGGCCTGGGTTCGCCGCCACTGGCCAGGAGCGCGGCGTCGTAGTCGAAGGTGCGCCCGTCACCCAGGGAAACCCTTTTGGCGGCCACATCGAGACGGATGACCTCACCTTGAACCCGCTCGATGTGCTGTTCGGTGTAAAAGCGCTCATCCAGTAGCGGTGGAGTTTCTTCAGCGGACATTTCTCCGGCAAGGACGTATTTGCTCAGTACCGTGCGATCATAGCCAGGATTCGTTTCGCGATCGATCAACACCAGGCGCCCGGCAAAGCCGTGTTCACGCAGGGCAGCTGTTGCCGCTGTGCCCGCAGCGCCTGCGCCGACGATCACAAAGCAGCGCGAATCAGGGACACGAGCAGCTTCGACGGGCGCAAGGGGCTGGTCGTCCACGATGACATCGCCATCGACCACGTTTGCCGGATAGCGGGTCAGTCCATTCAGAGCGGGCGGTTCGCACACTTGACCGTCCTCGACCGTGAACATCGCCTTGTGCCACGGGCAAATCAACCGACCATTGCAGACAACGCCTTCGTCCAGCGGAGCCTGCGCGTGCGGACATTCGCCCTGATAGGCGTAGACCCGTTCGCCGGCCCGCAACAGCACGATCTTCAGTGCACCGATTTCAACGCGAGTACCGCGGTCTTCACGAAGGTCGGTAAAGCGGGCGATATTGTGCAGGGACATGACAGCTCTCCGGGGCGGGATTTTCCGTTGGCGTCGGCAGAGCGGCGGGGCGCATCAGTGAAGCTGCACCTCCGTTTGACAGGCTCGACCCTTACAGTAAAGCAGTGAAAGTGCGTGCCCATCGAAGCACCCTGTTAATGCTCCCGTGATCGCTTGCGATCCGTCACATACTATGCAAGGTTTCATGATTCCACCTGACTGATGGCCTTTGGCATGACGGATAGCAAACCCGGCAGACACACTCCCAGCGCCCAGGACATCGTCGCTGCACTCGACCTGGAACCCCATGTGGAAGGCGGTTATTACCGCAGAACCTTTCAGTCTGATCGCCAGCCCATGGTCGAGACCGCAGGTGGTCGGCGTTATGCGATGACCTCGATCTATTACTTGCTGACGGGCACGTCTCCCGTCGGCCACTTTCATTTGAACAAATCCGACATCGTTCACTACTACCATGTAGGCGATGCAATTCAGTACTTCCTCATCTATCCGGACGGCGCATTGAAAACCGTGGTGATGGGCAATGACGTCACTGCCGGGCAGTGCCTGCAATTGCATGTGCCGGGCGGTGTCTGGAAGGCTTCGCAGCTCATGGCTGGACCGGGCGCTTACGGCCTGATCAGTGAAGCCGTTTCGCCAGGGTTTGATTTTGCGGATATGCAATTGGGCAGTCGGCGCAGGCTTGGGGAGCTGTTTCCAGAGCATTCGGCGCTGTTTGAGCGGCTGGCGCGAGAATAAAACAGTAAGACCAGAACGCACTCCGTAGCAGCTGTCGAGCCTGCGAGGGATCAGTAGGGTGTTGCGCCTATGAAATTTATTCTGTAGTTTTTCATGAAATTATAAAAACATAATTTCATGGGCGCCCGAATGTTTCAGCAATCCTCGCAGCATGTCGCCAGCTATTACGCCTACAGTTGCGCTGATCGCCTGTTGGATCGAGCCGCTCTGGAAGGTGAACACACTGCCGAGGTGCTGATCGTCGGTGCCGGCTTCAGTGGCCTGCATACCGCGTTGCGCCTGGCCTTGGCTGGCAAGCGCGTGACGTTGCTGGAAGCCAGTCGCGTTGCCTGGGCTGCCTCGGGGCGCAATGGTGGGCAGGCGATTCTCGGCTGGTCGTGTGACATGCCGCCCCTGGAGGCTGCGCTGGGTTATGAACGCGCGCGGCGCTTGTGGGACGGCATGCGCTGGGCGGCGCGGGAGCTGCGCGAGTTGCCCGCACGCCATGGTTTCGACTGCGATTATCGACCCGGCCACTTGTGGACGTCGGTCATGCCGCGTCGGGTCAGTCTCCTGACAGAGTGGCAACGCGAGGCCAGCCACAAGTGGGGCCACGATGATCTGCAATTCATCGCGCGTGAGCAGTTACCGCAGTGGGTCGCCAGCGAACGTTATCAGGCGGGGCTCTATGACCCCGAAGGTGGCCATCTGAATCCATTGAAGCTGGCGCTGGGTCTGGCCGCAGCCATCGAACGTGCTGGTGGCTGCATCTTTGAGCAGAGCAAAGCGCTGAGCTATCGCGAAGAAGGCGATCAGTATCTGGTGACTACCGAACGCGGGAGCATTCGGGCAAATGTCCTGGTGCTGGCGTGCAACGCCTATCTTGATCAACTCGACCCTGAACTGGCCAGTTGCGTGTTGCCGGTGGGCACTTATCAGGTGGCCACCGCGCCGCTGACTGCCGAGCAAGCCAGCGCGCTGCTGCCGAGTAATGTCTGCGTCACCGACAATCAGTTCGTCCTCGATTATTTCCGTCGCACACCGGATAACCGCTTGTTGTTCGGTGGCGGCTGCACCTATCTGGGCGGGATGCCCAAAGACATCGCCGCCGCGACACGGCCCTATCTGGAACGGGTCTTCCCGCAGCTCAAAGGTGTCGAGCTGGAGTTCACCTGGGGTGGGCATATCGACCTGACCCTCAAGCGCACCCCTGACATTGGCCGGCGTGGCGACCTCTACTGGCTACAGGGCTATTCCGGGCACGGTGTGCTCCCGACGCTGGCCGGGGCTCGCGCCGTGTCCGATGCGATTCTCGGTCAGCCGGATGAGCTGGCCTTGTACCAGGGTTTGAGTAATGACAGCTTTCCCGGCGGTAAATACCTCGCAGCGCCATTGGAAGCCATCGGCAAGGCCTGGTACCGACTGCGCGACAGCATTTGATGAGTCATCTTCCGGAATTACTGGCATGAACAAGCAAGAAGAAATCGCCGCGCTGGCGATCCTGATCCACGATCTGCGCAAGCACAAGAAATACACCCTCAAGGAATTGGCCGACAAAATCGACCGTTCCGTGGGCTTTCTTTCGCAAGTCGAACGGGGTTTGTCACGGCCGACCGTGGCGGACCTGACCGCGATCAGCGAAACCCTCGGCGTGCCAACCACCTATTTTTACAGCCTGCCGAAACCTAAGGTGTTGCCTTGGGTGACCCGCCCGGATGAGCGCCGCACGTTGTACTACGCCAACGGAATTACCGACATTCTGGTCTCGCCGAAGATCAGGGCCTCGTTTTCGATGCTCGAAAGCCAACTGGAGGCGGGCGCCAGCAGTGGCGAGCGGCACTTGAGCGACAGCTCCGAGCAGGGCGGCTACGTGCTGGAAGGCGCATTGACGCTGTGGTTGGGCGATGACGACGAGCCGGTCACCTTGCAGGCCGGCGACAGTTTTCAGCTCGACAGTCACACACGCTGTCGCTACGGCAACCTCACTGATCAGCTCACGCGAGTGCTTTGGGTTTACACCTGATAACAATAAAAGGAACAACAACGATGGATGCTGCCTGCTCTGATCTGCTGGCCGAAGTTCGTGCTTTTCGCCAACGCTACCCCGAGGTGCGCTATGTCGACCTGATTGCCCTGGACATTCCCGGGCATTTCTACGGCAAGCGCTATCCGATAGAAATGCTCGAAAAGGTGGCTGCCGGCAGCGCCCTCAAGCTACCGCAGAACTGCGTATTACTGGGTGTGCAAGGTGGGCTGTTCAAAATCGGCGACTACTGTTTCAACGACGGCGACCCGGATGCTCTGCGGCGTCTGGTGCCAGGCACGCTGAAACCGGTGAGCTGGGAGTCGAAGCCGCTGGGTCAGATGCTGATCACCTCGGACGGCACTGAAAAGCCGATCGTCTTCGAGCCCCGCGAGGTCCTCGCCCAAGTGCTGGAGCGGTTACGTGGTAAAGGCATTCATCCGGTAGTGGCGTTCGAGCTGGAGTTTTATCTGTTCGATAAACAGCTGCGCGAGGGACAGCCGCAGTTCCCCCGCGATCAACTGTCGGACGATGCCGATGACCAGCCGAACATGCACATCGAGCGGCTCTTTCGCTTTTCGCCGGTGCTCGATGAAATGGTCGAAGCGGCGAGGGTGCAAGGCATCGATACTACGGTGATCACTGCCGAACTTGGGCCGGGCCAGTTCGAGATCAACTTCGGCCACCTTGATGACGGCCTGCGCGCTGCCGACTGGGCGGCGCTGTTTTGCCGTAGCACTCGTGGCGTCGCGCTCAAGCACGGTTATCGCGCCAGCTTCATGGCCAAGCCTTACTTACAGCATCCGGGCAGCGGCATGCATGTGCATGTCAGCCTTTATGATGCCGAGGGTAAAAACCTGCTGGCAGCCAACCAGCAGCAAGCACTGCGGCATGCGGTGGCTGGCTGCCTCGAACTGTTGCCGCATTGCATGCCGATCTTCGCGCCGAACCAGAACGCCTTCCGTCGTTTGGGCGGTACGGTGAACGCGGCGACCCGTGCCAGCTGGGGGGTCGAGGATCGCGATGCGTGCGTGCGGATTCCTGATTCGGATTCGAAAAATCTTCGCATCGAGCATCGCCTGGCGGGCGCGGATGCCAACCCTTATCTCGTGCTGGCAGCGATTCTGGTGGGATTGGAGCAGGGGCTGGAAGCCGGTCGCGAGCCGATCCCGGCGCTCAATGAAGACCGCAACAGCGGGATCGATTTCCCGCTGGAAATGCTCGAAGCCGTACGCGCCATGCAGCATCAGCCACAACTGCGGGAGGGATTGGGGGCAGAGTTTGTTGATGTGTACTGCGAGAACAAGCGCCAGGACCACCTGGCCTTCATGCAGGAGATCAGTGCGCGCGAGTACCGCTGGTATCTGTAATGACCGCCGACTCAGCCCTGGGAACTGAGTCGGCGTGTTACCCCGTTTTTATCGAAGGAAGGCCTGCATGTCGTCGGTCAGTTTCTTCAGTGCCACCTTGAAGTCGTTGGCAGTCACCTGCTGGCTTGCATTTTTCAACTGCTGGCCCATGACCTTGCGCACGACCTTGGCCACGGTCTGGCCGTTGCTCGCGTCGATCATCTCGGCTTCGATGTACAACTCGGTGTCCTGGTCGCGGTGACCGGTGGCCGCCTGAGTCGCGCCTACCGCGGCTGCGATCGGAACCACTTCATACCATTTCATGCCCTCATTAGAGGCCGTGACCCCGGTAATTGCGGCGCGTACGACCAGGACTCGCGAACCGGCAGGGGCCGACTGAACATTGGGCACCACACGGTACTTCTGGCTCAGCACGCGCTTGGCATTGTCCGTCATGTAGGTTTGCAGCTGATCCAGCGTCTGGCGGTTGACTCGCTCATTGGGCTTGGGGGCCGGGTACAGTTCCAGTTGCTTGAAGGCCACCGTGTTGTAAGCGTTCGGGTTCCAGGAAGGCGTCACCCAGCGCATGGCTTTCTCGCCGCTGGGGGTGGTGACTTCTTGCAGGTTGCTGTAGTTGGGAAGAAACCCTGAGTATTGTTCCTTCTGTGTAACTTTTGAGGTACAACCGCCGAGCAGCAGGCCAGTCAAGACAACACCGACAAGCAAGTTTCTGGACAGGTCCATGTTTTTACTCCATGGGTTGAGACGTTTTATTCAGGTAGCCTTAGTGGTGAGACCGGAGTTATTCGTGTCGATTTCGTAGCTCACTCAGCCACAGCCCGCCAGAAACCCGGATCCCTCGCGAATTAGCGTAGGTACGAATGGCGAAATATCCAGTAGTGACGCTAGTGGGCGCATTGCCCCGTGACATCGTCTGCCTGGTTGTGGAATGCACTCGGTAGGGTGCTATAGAATTTTTTTCTTCCTGTCCTTGACATGCCCGGCGAACACGTCCAGAATTGCGTCCATTCCTGATTCAGGAACGAGAAAAACCCTTTAGATATCAAAGGGTTGGAAACAGATAACAATCCAGTTTCCCTCTCCAGTTTGTATGCGTTTGATGTTGTTTTTAAGGCATTGGACGTTTGAGGCCGAGTAGCAAAATGGTTATGCAGCGGATTGCAAATCCGCCTACGCCGGTTCGATTCCGACCTCGGCCTCCACTATAAATAGCTCCGTAGATCACTGATTTACGGAGCTTTTTTATTTGCAGTAGACGGCACGATTTTGTCTTGAATTTGACGTCAGCGAACTTGCTTAGAGGGGAAGGGGTGTATATATTTCTTCCCCTGCCGCACCGCACCAAAAAGGATTGATCGTTCATTCGATCGTTCTTGAACGCTTCACCGCGCTACCGCCCGAATGGCGAAACTGGTAGACGCATGGGACTTAAAATCCCCCGCTCGTAAGGGCGTGCCGGTTCGATTCCGGCTTCGGGCACCATATTTATCAAGGGTTTGCGAGCGAAAGCTAAGCAAACCCTTGTTCGTTTCCGGTCCGCAATTTCAGAGTGGGTCCGCAATTCACTTGATTGGCGAGACTTCCTTGCCTTTTCGGTTGCGGATGTACTGCTCGGTCATAACAACGGTGGTATGCCCAAGTTGATCCTTGGCCTGCATGATGTCGCCACTCGATTCAGCCTTGTCCGTACCGGCCTTTGCGCGCAAATCGCGCATTTGAAATTCTGGCTTTGAAACGCCAGCAGCCTCCCTGGCCACATCAAACCTTCTACGCAACATCGCCACCGTCATAGGTGTGCCATCCTCCGTAACGATCAACCGCGTCGATCGGACCTTATGTCCTGACTTTCGGGACATGATTCGATCAATCAAAACCTTCAGCTCACCCGTCACTTCGATTCGTCGCTTGGCCTTCGTCTTGCCCTGCAGCACCCAAATTTGCCCGTCGCGAACGTCTTACTCATCCATCAGGCGTGTGTCGGTCACGCGCTGGCCTGTCAAATAGGCAAGGTCCATGGCGTCGCGTAGGCCGACGACCCGTTCCCGATCGACGCCGGCGATTTGAGCGACCTCAGTCGGTGGCAGGCCTTCACGTCGAAGCTTCGCGCAGCGCCTAGCCAGGTTTTGACCGCGCAGATGTGCGCCGTGGCCGCTCATTGCTCACGCTCCAGTTGAGCAACTCGGTAGCGCAGCACCTGCAGGACGCGACCGCCATAGCCAGGCTCGGCGTACTGCTCAATCGGTGCACCGAAGAATCCGCGCCGTTCGGCCAAGCTGAATGCTTCGCGCAGGTTGTGAGCGCTGATGTCCTCGAGTGGCTCGTTGATCAGCGTTTTGACTGGTGATGTGGTCATCATGCCTCCTTGCGCCGCTGACAGATGTCGCGCAGCCGCTCGCAGTAGTGGTTGAACTCGTCGATGGTGATCGCGCCGTCGGTGAATAGGCGGGTGATTAGTGCCTGTACCAGCAGGCTGAAGTTTCGAGAAAGTCGTCTTCGGGGATTGGCTTGCGAAGTGCTGACATGGGCGCCTCCAGGGTGGCGGGATGAGTTGGGTGGTGGCGTGTTGAGGATTTATGTCTAAGATGGCTAGCTGATTTGAGTGACCAACCATGGAGGGTGATATGAAGCCAACAATCAATGCGGTGATCATTTATGCGAAGGACGTCGCCAAGACATCTGATTTCTACACTCGGCATTTTGGGTTTTCCGCATTGCCGGAGCTCAATGGCATCACGGAACTGACTTCGCCAGCAGGTGGCGCCAAGCTACTTCTGCACAAGGCGGCCAAAGGCCTAAAGAACGGTCAGGCGTGCGTCAAAATCGTTTTTGACGTGGATGACGTTCAGGCTTTCAAGGAGACCTCTGCAGAAAAGGGGCTGCTTTTTGGCCCGACACACGAGGCAGAGGGGTACAGTTTTTCCAATGCCAAAGATCCAGACCAAAATAATGTCAGCATTTCCAGTCGTGCATTCAGATCATGACCCGATCCAAAACCATTCGGCTGCACTCATCCATTCCGCTGGTTGCCGTTGGGCGCGGAGGGGAGTGCATGCGGGTGGTGTCGGGAGGGGTGACTAACTTTGCGTAACAGCGTCTATGCAGCTCTGCGCAAAGAAGTAATAAGGACGTTACGTGTTTCGGAAAGTGATTTTGCTGGTTTTGATTGCCAGTTTAAGTGGGTGTGCAGCAACCGCTATGCGGATGGATTACGACAAACATCGATGCCCCTACATCGGAGTGCGGTTTGACTGGTGGTTGGTAGGAGCATCCCGCGGAAAACTAATCCCCTTTTTGCTCATCGACGCGCCGTTCTCGTTGGTGGTCGACACAGTATTTTTTCCCTTCGAGTACCAATACAGCTGCAACCTTTAATCCGATGCCAGCGTTGTGGCTTATGCCTGGGCTAGGCGCGGACACAAAAAATCTGACACTCTCAGGGTAGTGGGCATTAGATAACTCTCAGTGATTTATACAGCCCTACCCATTATTCACATGCAGATATCTCGCG
Source organism: Pseudomonas sp. H3(2019) (assembly GCF_007713465.1). Lineage (GTDB taxonomy): Bacteria > Pseudomonadota > Gammaproteobacteria > Pseudomonadales > Pseudomonadaceae > Aquipseudomonas. The sequence continues at coordinate 95,002 of NZ_VMSG01000025.1, forward strand.
CTACTCAAAGTGGGTGCACTTTCTTCACCCTCTATTCACCTTGAATTCGGAGTCATCCTCAGTGGACAGACCAATGCCGCCGAGAGTGCTGGTTGAACAGTCCGAACTATCCGATTTTGGCATCCGTCTGACTCCGGCGCCTGAGGTGTGGGAATGGCTGAGCGCCGAGATCCTTGCCGACACCGGCAGCATTCACAACGAAGACCATGCCCATCTACTGGATGCTGACATCCGCATCATGTGGGCGTCTTCACACTTTGAGAGGCAGGGCCGCACAGTTCTGGGCCAGGCCGAACAAGTAGCGTTCCGCGCCGGCGGATGGCAGAAAGCCCGGATGGAGCAGCAGATGCGCGATTGGTTCGGCGACGTGCCGGACTTCATCATCACCCTGGCTGCCGATTACTGCTCGACCTGTAGAAGAGTTCGTCGGTGTGGTCCGCCGCTACGGTGCGAGCCCCGAGGTTCAGGTCTTGGTGGATGCTGCAAACAGTCCTGCTGAGGTGGGGAAATTGAACATATCGAGGGCCTGCGGAACCTGTCTGCTCAAGTCGGCCTGATTCTGGACAGGCTCTGGACGGATGAGAATCTATGGCAGCCCTTCAAAACGACGTGAAGGCCTTTATCGTTCAGGCCCTGGCGTGCTTTGACACGGCCTCACAGGTTGTTGAAGCGGTCCAGAAAGAATATGGTGGACTTGCCCCTTCAAAACCGGACACCAACTCCCCGTTAAATTGATGCCACTG
>NZ_VMSG01000026.1 GCF_007713465.1 Pseudomonas sp. H3(2019)
CCGCTGAAGCCACCGCCCCCTCCCGAGCCGCCGCCAAAGCCTCCGCCGCCAAACCCGCCGGAACCTCCGCGACCGCCGCCACGGGGCAGGACGCCGAGCATCTGCATGATAGAAATCGTCAGGATAAACAGCACCGCCAATAACACGAATACTGTCGGATGACGCCCGATAAAGTCGCTGCCCTGATCACCGCCCGAATCATAAATCGTCGACGGTTCATCCAGTGGGCTGCCGCCCAGTACCACCAGCATCGCGGCAACGCCGTCACTGATGCCTTTGCTGAAATTGCCGGACTTGAATGCCGGAGTGATCACCTGATTGATGATCACCGAACTTTGCGCATCGGTCAGCCGATCTTCCAGGCCATACCCGACTTCGATCCGCAGCTTGCGCTCGGCGCGAGCGACGATCAGCAAGGCGCCGTTGTTCTTGCCCTTCTGTCCGATGCCCCAGTAACGCCCCAGCTGATAACCATAGTCGTCGATGCTGGTGCCTTGCAGGTCCGGCAGCGTCACCACCACCAACTGCTCGCCGGTGGCCTGTTCGTGGGCCTGGAGTTGCTGAGTCAGTTGCTCGCGCACCGCAGGCTCGATCATCTGGGCGTTATCCACCACCCGACCGGTCAACGCCGGAAACTTCAGCTCGGCCTGAGTGGTGATGGCAAAGATCCAAAGCATCACCACCAGGCTGATTTTCAAAACGCGCATTGGCACCTCATCCCTAATGGCTCATGCCTCATGGCTCTTTCCTCATGATTCATGGGGTGGTATCCCGACAGCACTGAAAACCCGCCGGGAACCTGCGCTGATCAGAACTTCACTTGCGGCGCCTTGTCGGCACCCGGGCTGGTGGCCTCGAAGGTGTCGCGCAACGGCAGGTCGCTGTACAGCACGCTGTGCCACAAACGGCCTGGGAACGTCCGCAGTTCAGTGTTGTAGTTCTGCACCGCCAGGATGAAATCCCGGCGCGCCACGGCGATACGGTTTTCGGTGCCTTCAAGTTGCGATTGCAGCGCCAGGAAGTTCTGGTTCGCCTTCAGATCCGGATAACGCTCGGACACCACCATCAAACGACTGAGGGCGCCGCTGAGCTGATCCTGGGCCTGCTGGAACTGTTTGAGTTTTTCCGGGTTGTCGAGGGTGCTGGCATCAACCTGGATAGAGGTCGCCTTGGCCCGCGCTTCGACCACCGCCGTCAGAGTCTCCTCTTCATGCTTGGCGTAACCTCTGACCGTTTCCACCAGATTGGGGATCAGGTCGGCGCGACGCTGGTACTGGTTCTGCACTTGCGACCAGGCCGCCTTGGCCTGCTCGTCTAGGGTCGGTATGGTGTTGACGCCACAGCCGGCCAGAACCGTGCTGAGCAACATCAATACTGCTATTTGCCAGCCCGAACGATAGCGCTGTTGTACATTCATGCGAGTGATGCTCCCTTGCCCATTACCCTGGAAATATTCCTGCGCGCCTTCAACTCGAACTCTTGGGGCATAATCTGCCGCCGCCACTGGATTGCATCGGGCCAATCGGCTAAAAGATGCCCAGCGCTGAAAGAGTTTAGAAGTTTGCGGCATTTAGTCGAACAACAACAGACGCCCCCTAATTTTTGGCTGACCGGCGCGTAACCACTGCGTCCGTTTAGGCTTTTGAGATCACTATTCATGAAGAAGCTGTGTTTGCTGGGCCTTGCCATCGGCCTGGCCAGTCACTCTGTATGGGCCGACACAACGCCTGCACCGATTGAAAACAAGGACGCTTTCGTCAGCAACCTGATGAAGCAGATGACCCTTGAAGAAAAGATCGGCCAATTGCGCCTGATCAGCATCGGCCCGGAAATGCCCCGCGAGCTGATCCGCAAGGAAATCGCCGCCGGCAACATCGGCGGTACGTTCAACTCGATCACTCGCCCGGAAAACCGTCCGATGCAGGACGCGGCCATGCGCAGCCGGTTGAAGATCCCGATGTTCTTCGCCTATGACGTGATCCACGGCCACCGGACCATTTTCCCTATCCCTCTGGCCCTGGCCTCGAGCTGGGACATGGACGCCATCGGCCGTAGCGGGCGCATCGCCGCCAAGGAAGCCGCCGCCGACAGTCTCGACATCACCTTCGCGCCGATGGTCGACATCTCCCGCGACCCACGCTGGGGCCGCACCTCCGAAGGTTTCGGCGAAGACACCTACCTGGTCTCGCGCATCGCCAAAGTGATGGTCAAGGCCTATCAGGGCGAAACCCCGAGCGCGGCCGACAGCATCATGGCCAGCGTCAAGCACTTCGCCCTGTACGGCGCGGTCGAAGGCGGTCGCGACTACAACACCGTCGACATGAGCCCGGTGAAGATGTACCAGGACTACCTACCGCCGTACCGCGCCGCCATTGATGCCGGCGCCGGTGGGGTGATGGTTGCGCTGAACTCGATCAACGGCATTCCGGCCACCGCCAACATGTGGCTGATGCAGGACCTGCTGCGCAAGGAGTGGGGCTTCAAGGGCCTGGCGGTCAGCGACCACGGGGCGATCTTCGAGCTGATCAAGCATGGCGTGGCCCGCGACGGGCGTGAAGCGGCGAAGCTGGCGATCAAGGCCGGCATCGACATGAGCATGAACGACACCCTGTACGGCAAGGAACTGCCAGGGCTGCTGAAGTCCGGCGAAATCCAGCAGAGCGACATCGACAACGCCGTGCGTGAAGTGCTCGGCGCCAAGTACGACATGGGCCTGTTCAAGGACCCATACCTGCGTATCGGCAAGGTCGAGGATGATCCGGCCGACACCTACGCCGAAAACCGTCTGCACCGCGCCGAGGCCCGTGACGTTGCACGTCGCAGCATGGTGTTGCTGAAGAACCAGAACGAAACCCTGCCGCTGAAGAAGACCGAGAAAATCGTTCTGGTCGGCCCGCTGGCCAAGGCACCGATCGACATGATGGGCAGCTGGGCTGCCGCCGGCAAACCGGAACAGTCGGTCACCTTGCTCGATGGCATGACCCGTGCCCTGGGTGATCAGACCAAGCTGACCTACGTCCGTGGCGCCAACATCACCGAGGACAAGAAAGTCCTCGATTACCTGAACTTCCTCAACTTCGACGCTCCGGAAGTGGTGAATGACCCGCGTTCGGCGCAGGTCATGATTGACGAAGCGGTGAAAGCGGCGCAGCAGGCTGATGTGGTGGTGGCGGCAGTCGGAGAATCCCGTGGCATGTCCCACGAATCGTCGAGCCGTACCGATCTGAACATCCCGGCCAACCAGCGCGACCTGATCAAGGCCCTGAAAGCCACCGGCAAACCGCTGGTACTGGTGCTGATGAACGGCCGTCCGCTGACCATTCTCGAAGAGAAGGACCAGGCTGACGCGATTCTCGAAACCTGGTTCACCGGCACCGAAGGCGGCAACGCGATTGCCGACGTGCTGTTCGGCGACTACAACCCGTCGGGCAAGCTGCCGATCAGCATCCCGCGTTCAGTGGGGCAGATTCCGACCTACTACAACCACCTGAGCATCGGTCGCCCGTTCACTCCAGGCAAACCGGGCAACTACACTTCGCAGTATTTCGATGACACCACCGGTCCTCTGTATCCATTCGGCTACGGTCTGAGCTACACCAGCTTCAGCCTGTCGGACATGGCCCTGTCGTCGACCACGCTGAACAAGTCCGGCAAGATCGACGCCAGCGTGACCGTTAAAAACACCGGCAAGCGCGACGGCGAAACCGTGGTGCAGTTGTACATTCAGGACGTGGTCGGTTCGATGATTCGCCCGCTCAAAGAACTGAAAAACTTCCAGAAAGTGATGCTCAAGGCCGGCGAACAGAAAGTCATCCACTTCACCATCGACGAGGACGACCTGAAGTTCTACAACGCCCAGCTCAAATATGCAGCAGAACCTGGCAAGTTCAACGTACAGATCGGCCTCGATTCCGAGGACGTGACGCAGCAGAGCTTCGAGTTGCTTTAAATGAAGTACCTGTGGGAGCGAGCTTGCTCGCGATGAGGCCATAACATTCAACATCTCTGTTGACTGTTATATCGCCATCGCGAGCAAGCTCGCTCCCACACTGTTTTTTGGTGTTTGGGGGATTGTGTTCACCCCCGCCGATCCAGCAGATTCACCACCATCCGATCCACCCATCCCCACACCCGCTGCTTGACCCGTCGCCACAACGGTCGACGTTGCCATTCCTCAAGACTGACCCTTTGACTCAGGGCAAAGTCCTTCTCGAAACTTGCCGCCACCGCCAGACTCAGCGCCGGATCGTGGGCTTCCAGGTTGGCTTCCAGGTTGAAGCGCAGATTCCAGTGATCGAAATTGCATGAGCCAATGCTCACCCAGTCATCGATCAGGACCATTTTCAGGTGCAGGAAACACGGCTGGTATTCGAAGATCTTCACCCCGGACTTGAGCAAGCGCGGGTAATAACGATGCCCGGCGTAGCGCACCGACGGATGATCGGTACGCGGCCCGGTCAGCAGCAGGCGCACATCGATACCCCGCGCAGCAGCCTTGCGCAATGAGCGGCGGACTTTCCAGGTCGGCAGGAAGTAAGGCGTGGCCAGCCAGATTCGCTGCTGACCGCTATTCAATGCACGAAACAGCGATTGCAGGATATCCCGGTGCTGCCTGGCGTCGGCATACGCTACCCGGCCCATCCCCTCACCCATCGACGGCACCCGTGGCAGACGTGGCAAACCGAAGTGCGACACAGGTTTCCAGGCACGGCGGTGACGGTTGGCAATCCATTGACGGTCGAACAGCAACTGCCAGTCGAGCACCAGCGGGCCGCCGATTTCCACCATCACTTCATGCCACTCACTGGTTTCGCAACCTGGGGTCCAGAACTCGTCGGTAACGCCCGTGCCGCCGACCACCGCCAGCGTCTGATCGACCAACAGCAACTTGCGGTGGTCCCGATAAAGGTTGCGCACCCAGCGCCGCCAGCTCAGGCGATTGTAGAAACGCAGCTCCACGCCGGCCTCGATCAGGCGTCGCCGCAGACTCAGGGTGAATGCCAGGCTGCCGTAGTCATCGAACAGGCAACGCACGCGTACACCGCGCGCGGCGGCTTGCACCAGCGCCTGAACCATCGCCTCGGCACAGGCGCCCGCCTCCACCAGGTACAGCTCCACGTCAACCTGTTCCTGTGCAGCGGCAATCGCTGCCAGCATCCGTGGAAAAAACTGCGGCCCGTCGATCAACAGCTCATAGCGATTGCCTTCACGCCAGGGAAACACTGCACCGCTCATGTCAGCGCGCCGTAAAAATCAGCACCGCACCCACCGGCACCGACGAACTGATGGCCGACAGGCCGGCGACTGTGCGCAGGTTTTCCAGCCCTGGCAGCAGATCGAAATCCTCCGCTTTAATGACCAGCGGTTCCAGGGTCACCACTTGAAAACGCCGATCATCGAGGCGTGTCGCCAGCAACTCGGCGTTGTAAGCGTGCTCTTTGCCGTGAAGGCTGACCGTCAATGGCAAACGCAATTCGAGTTGCGCGCCGGGGGCCAGATCCTTGATCGGCCGCAGATCGATCTGCGTACTGATCAGCGCTTCAGGGAACGTCTTGATCTCGAACAGCTCTTTACGCATGCGCTCATCGCGCAGCGGAATGCCGCTGTTGACCGACTCCAGTTCGACCTGCACTTGCGCCTGGCCGTTGGCGTCGACCTTGCCATGCAGTACCAGAAAGCGCTGAACTTCGGAGAGGTTGGCGTTCTTGGTGGAGATAAACGACAGACGTGAAGACTCGCCGTCCAGATACCAGTCGGCGTGGGCTGGCGAGGTAACGAAAGCCAACGGCAGCAAGGCCAGGGCTGTGCAGCAAAACCGCTTGAACATAAACACTCATGGGCAAGTAAACCTGAGCCGAACCTTAGCCTGAGTGAACGCGCTTGCAAACCGCACAAGGCAAAAGACCGCCCCTATGGAGTCAACCGACACCCCTGACGAGCCCCGAGCCACGCGGCGATATGACTGCGCCCCATGCCGCTGACCGTCACGCGTTTGTTTGCAGCGTCATCGAGAAAACCGCTGATGGGCACGTACTGCGTCACATAGCCCTGGCAATAATCCGCCGGGTTGTTCTCGACATACCGGCACGAGCAATACTCCTTGGCGGTGTAGGCACTGATGATGTCGGGGAACGCCGACAACGCAACTCGCTCCTGCCACATCCAGCCAAGCAGCACAGCGATCAACAACAGCAACAAGCTGAGTCGTGGTCGACGGCGAATAAATCTGAAACTCATGGCTGCACCTTCTGCGCAAATGCCGCCAGTGCCAGTCTGAGCAATTCGTTGTGCTGGTAACTGCCGTCGCGATCATCGCCATAGCGCACGATCACCAGATTCTCACTGGGCACCACGTACAGCGCCTGCCCCCAATGGCCGAGTGCAGCGAAGGTGTCATCGGGTGCGTCCTCCCAGGGTCTTTCGGCGCCGTCGACCGCACGATTGAGCCACCAATGCCCGCCGGGAACGGCTTCATCCTGATTGGCCTTGAAGCGAATGAACGGTTGGCGGTTGAACTCGACCCAGTCCTTTGGCAGCAACTGCCGGTTACCCCAGCGACCGTCGCGTTGCATCAACAGGCCGATCCGCGCCAGATCGCGAGCCGTCATATAGGCGTAGGACGAGGCAACAAACGTCCCCGTGGCATCGGTCTCCCAAACGGCGCTGCGAATCCCCAGGGGGCCAAACAACGCGGTCCATGGATAGTCGGCGTAGCGCTGCGCACCGACCATGGTCTTCAGCGTTGCGGCCAACAGATTGCTGTCACCGCTGGAATAACGAAACGCCTGACCCGGCGGGCTGAACTCGTCTTGGCCGGCAGCGAACGCGGCGATGTCCTGGCGTCCATGGGTGTAGAGCATCGCCACTACCGAAGAATTCAGCGGCGCATATTCATAGGTTTCCTGCCAGTCCAGCCCCGAGGCCCAATGCAGCAAATCCGCGACGGATACATTCGGATGGATCTGCAAGGGTGGATAAAACTTCGCTGCCGGGTCCTGCAATTTGAACAAGCCTTCGCCATAGGCTACGCCCAGCACCGTGGCCATCAGGCTTTTACTGACGGACCAGGTCAGGTGCGGTGTGTCGGCTGTGGTTGGGCCGGCGTAGCGTTCGTAGATCAATTGCCCGTCACGAATCACCAGCAAGGCATCGGTGCGAACGCCGGTGCGGCCGCCGTCGTCGCGCGGTGCAAAGGCGTAATCCTCCAAGGCCTGAAGCGCCGGACCGCTGATTTTCGGGCCAGGCGACCATTGCTCGGCGGGCCAGTTTTCCGCCAGAACCGGAAGGCTGACCAGCAACATGAACAGCAGAGGCAGGCGTTTGAACACGACAGACACTCAAAGGGATTAACTCTCTGAGCCTAGTCGAGTCAGATGACAATTTTGAAGTTTTGGTTGTTTGTGAAATGGCCCGTGTAGAGGCCCGTCAATACACCGCAAATGCCTTGGCCAATCGCCGGGCCCATGCGCCTCAGGGGCTGTCACACAAGCATCACCAAAGCTTCATGGCGATGACACCGGGGCTACATAGCCTGACTTTGCACAACAAAGTCGATCGACTGCAACCCAAGACGGGTGAGCAGCCCGTACGGAGATTCGCAATGACTCAGATCGCCCGCATCAGCGACACCGGCAATGAACGCCGCCTGCAAGCCGAACGCCTGATCGGCGCCGAGGCGTTGCAGGAAGCCCAGGCCCTGCGCTTCAACGTTTTCAGCGGCGAGTTCAACGCCAAGCTCAAAGGCGCAGAATTGGGTCTGGACATGGATGACTATGATGTTCACTGCGCCCACATTGGTGTGCGTGATTTGAATAGCGGACGCCTGGTAGCAACCACGCGTTTGCTCGACCATCAGGCCGCCAGCAGCCTGGGGCGTTTTTACAGCGAAGAAGAGTTCAGCCTGCACGGCCTGGTCCATCTGCAAGGGCCGATCCTGGAGATCGGTCGCACCTGCGTCGACCCGGCCTACCGTAACGGCGGCACCATCGCCGTGCTCTGGGGCGAGTTGGCCGAAGTGCTGAATCAGGGCGGCTACAGCTACCTGATGGGTTGCGCGAGCATCCCGATGCAGGACGGCGGCATTCAGGCCCAGGCGATCATGCAGCGCTTGCGTGAACGCTATCTGTGCACCGAGCACCTGCGCGCCGAACCGAAGAAACCGCTGCCGACCCTCGATATCCCTTCCAACGTGATCGCTGAAATGCCGCCACTGCTCAAGGCTTACATGCGCCTGGGCGCGAAGATCTGCGGCGAGCCGTGCTGGGATGAAGACTTCCAGGTGGCCGACGTGTTCATCCTGCTCAAGCGTGACGAACTGTGCCCGCGTTACGCCAAACACTTCAAGGCGGCAGTCTGATGAGCCGGCTGCGGGTGTACGCGCGGATCGCGCGAGTGCTGCTGGTGGTCGCGCTGGGCTTGAGCATGGCCAGCGTGTTCGGGCTGTTCGAGCGCATGGGGGTGGCCAACTCGATGGTGCGGCGCCAACGCTGGTCGCGGTTTTTCATGACCCGGCTGAGCAACGCCCTGCCCTTTCGCGTAACGGTCCACGGCGAATTGCCGCAAAAGCCGATGCTCTGGGTCAGTAACCATGTGTCCTGGACCGACATTCCGCTGCTGGGCATGCTCACGCCCTTGTCCTTCCTGTCCAAGGCCGAAGTGCGTACCTGGCCGGTCGCCGGCTGGCTCGCGGCCAAGGCTGGCAGTCTGTTCATTCGTCGGGGTTCGGGTGACAGCCAACTGATCCGCAAACAGATGAGCCGCCACCTTGAGCAAGCCCATCCGCTGCTGATGTTCCCGGAAGGCACCACCACCGATGGCCGTTCGTTGCGCACCTTTCATGGTCGCTTGCTGTCCGCGGCCATTGACGCAGACGTGGCACTGCAACCGGTGGCCGTTCGTTATCTGCGCGATGGCCAGATCGACCCGCTCGCCCCGTTCATTGGCGATGACGACTTGCTCTCGCACTTGATGCGCTTGTTCGCCAACGATCAGGGCGACGTCGAGATCCATCTGCTCAAACCGATTGCCTGCCACGGTCAGGAACGCGCGGCGCTGGCGTTTGCGGCGCAACAAGCGGTGCAGAAGGCGTTGTTTGGTGACGTGGCAAAACCTGCGGAACCACGGCGCGCTGGCGAACTGATTGCCGCATGATCCCGATCCTGTAGGAGCAAAGCTTGCTCGCGATGGCGTCACCTCGGTCTATCTGATGACCGCGTCATCGTTCATCGCGAGCAAGCTTTGCTCCTACGGTTACGGATTCAGGCGCTCCAGATGGTCTTGTGCAAAATCCTGAAGCTGCGGATAGAACAACCGAAAGTCCTCGCTCAACGGCTCATACAGCCGCCGCAATTCCTCCATCGCCGCAGCCAGTTCTTCAGGCCGCGACAGGCGCCGTGAAATCCCCCGCAGCACCTGGTCCAGCACCGCAAACTCCCGATAAGAACCAAGCCAGTCATTCGCCTCCATGTGCGGGGCAATCTGCGCCAGTCGCCCCGGCAACTGCGGTTCGGCAGCCAGCACCCGGTACACATCCGAAGTGAACTGTTCCAGCGGCTGGTCCGCGTAAAGCCTCCAGTCCCGCGCCAGGCAATGGTCGAAAAACACATCGAGCACGATGCCGGCATAACGCCGTCGCGTCAGCGTAAATCGCGACAACGCCAAGTCGACCAACGGATGGCGGTCGGTAAACACGTCGATGCTGCGATGCAGCTGAATGGCCGCTTCGATCTCCGGATTGAACTGCCCTTGCAGCCGACCCTTGACGAAATCGCCATACAAACTGCCGAGCATTTGACCGGGGCGCTGGCCACCGAGATGAAGATGTGCGAGATAGTTCATGCCGCGTAGCTTAGCACTGCGCCCTCAATATCGTTATAACCCGATATACAGATTTAGGCTGTCATCAGATCAAAATCATATTTGTATATCGCGAAATACCGATTTAAAGTTCGCCTCATCGCGATATAACGTTTTACCCAACCCGAGCACTGCCATGTCCACCATTGACCTCGACGAAATAATAAAAGCCCTGGCGCACCCGGTACGGCGAGAAATCCTGCATTGGCTCAAAGACCCGACCGTCGAATTCCCCGACCAATCCCACAGCAACGAGCACGGCGTCTGTGCCGGGCAGATCGATCAACGTTGCGGTTTATCGCAGTCCACTGTTTCCGCCCATCTGGCGACCCTGCAACGCGCCGGCCTGATCAGCAGCCGCAAAGTCGGCCAGTGGCATTTTTTCAAACGCAACGAGGAAACCATTCAGGAATTCCTCCGCACCTTCAGCAAAGAGCTCTGACCCTTAGGGGGCGTTCTCAATTAGTTTCCACACCGCGCCGGGTCTGCTGTTGTGCAGGGCAAGGCGCGAGAAGCGTGGTTTGGTCGTTCCAAACAAGCTTCGAGCAACACAGCCCTGCACAACAGCAGGCCCGGCCCTTCGGGTTGAGCCTTAAAGCGGGCCATGCTGCGTTGCAGGCCTTGGAAAGGGAACAACCATTCCCAGCGGCCTGCGCCTTGCCTGGCCCGCTTTAAGGAACAACGCGGCGGGGAAACTAATTGAGAACGCCCCCTAACGTCAGTACGCCGATAAGGAATCAACAATGCCCCTCTCGCTACTCATTCTGGCCCTCAGCGCCTTCGCCATCGGTACTACCGAGTTCGTCATCATGGGCTTGCTGCCCGATGTGGCGGCCGACCTTGGTGTGTCGATCCCTGGCGCCGGCTGGCTGGTGACCGGCTATGCCCTGGGTGTCGCCGTCGGTGCACCGTTCATGGCAATGGCCACCGCCAGACTGCCACGCAAGGCTGCACTGGTCGCGTTGATGGGCATTTTCATCGTCGGCAACCTGCTCTGCGCCCTGGCCAGTGACTACCAAGTGCTGATGTTCGCCCGAGTCGTCACCGCCCTGTGCCATGGCGCGTTCTTTGGTATTGGCTCAGTGGTGGCCGCAGGTCTGGTGCCTGCCAACAAGCGGGCTTCGGCCGTCGCACTGATGTTCACCGGCCTCACCCTGGCCAACGTACTCGGCGTACCGCTGGGCACCGCGTTGGGTCAGGAAGCCGGCTGGCGTTCGACCTTCTGGGCAGTGACCGTGATCGGCGTGGTCGCGCTGATCGGTCTGATCCGCTTCCTGCCCGCCAAACGCGACGAAGAAAAACTCGATATGCGCGCCGAACTGGCGGCCCTCAAAGGCGCCGGGATCTGGCTGTCGCTGAGCATGACCGTCCTGTTCTCCGCGTCCATGTTCGCCCTCTTCACTTACGTCGCACCATTGCTGGGCGACGTCACCGGGGTTTCGCCCAAAGGCGTGACCTGGACGCTGTTGCTGATCGGCCTCGGCCTGACCGTGGGCAATATCATCGGCGGCAAGCTGGCTGACAAGCGCCTGGCCGCAACGCTGATTGGCGTGTTCATTTCGATGGCCGTGGTCTCGACCGCGCTGAGCTGGACCAGCGTCGCCGTGATTCCGACCGAAATTACGCTGTTCCTCTGGGCCACCGCCGCCTTCGCCGCTGTACCGGCGTTGCAAGTCAACGTGGTGACCTTCGGCAAAGCCGCGCCAAACCTGGTGTCGACCCTGAACATTGGCGCTTTCAACCTTGGCAACGCCTTGGGTGCCTGGGTCGGCGGTAGCGTCATCGCCCATGGTTTCGGCCTGGCCAGCGTGCCCCTCGCGGCCGCTGCGCTGGCGATCCTGGCGCTGCTGGTAACCCTGATTACTTTCCGTCAGAGCGGCAATGCCGAGCTGGCCCCTGCTACTAACTAATCATTAACGAGGGTTGTATCTCATGACGACTATTTTCGATCCGATCAAGCTGGGCGACCTGGAACTGGCGAACCGCATCATCATGGCGCCGCTGACCCGCTGCCGCGCCGACGAAGGCCGTGTGCCTAATGCACTGATGGCTGAGTACTACGTGCAGCGCGCCTCTGCCGGCCTGATCCTCAGCGAAGCCACTTCCGTCACGCCGATGGGCGTCGGCTACCCGGACACTCCAGGCATCTGGTCCAACGACCAGGTGCGTGGCTGGAGCAATGTGACCAAAGCAGTCCACGGTGCTGGCGGCAAGATCGTCCTGCAACTGTGGCATGTCGGCCGGGTTTCCCACCCTTCCTACCTGAACGGCGAAGCGCCGGTTGCACCGAGCGCTATTGCAGCAAAAGGTCATGTCAGCCTGGTTCGCCCACTGGCCGACTACCCAACACCACGCGCACTGGAAACCGCTGAAATCGCTGACATCATCGACGCCTACCGCGTCGGTGCGGAAAACGCCAAGGCTGCCGGTTTCGACGGCGTGGAAATCCACGGTGCCAACGGCTATCTGCTCGACCAATTCCTGCAAAGCAGCACCAACCAGCGCACCGACAACTACGGTGGCTCCCTGGAAAACCGTGCCCGCCTGTTGCTTGAAGTGACCGACGCAGCCATCGAAGTCTGGGGCGCGGGTCGAGTCGGTATGCACCTGGCACCACGCGCCGACTCTCACGACATGGGTGACGACAACCTGTCCGAGACCTTCACCTACGTCGCTCGCGAACTGGGCAAGCGCGGCATCGCATTCATTTGCTCCCGCGAGAAAGAAGCCGGCGACAGCCTCGGCCCACAACTGAAAGAAGCCTTCGGCGGCCCGTACATCGCCAACGAACGCTTCACCAAGGACAGCGCCAACGCCTGGCTGGCCAGCGGCAAGGCCGACGCCGTGGCATTCGGTGTGCCGTTCATTGCCAATCCGGACCTGCCGGCACGCCTGAAAGCGGATGCACCGCTTAATGAAGCGCGTCCCGAGTTGTTTTATGCCAAGGGATCGGTCGGTTATATTGATTATCCGACGATGTAAATTCGTCAAAACCAAAAAGCTCCGTTTCGAAAGATTCGGGGCTTTTTTTATTTGAACGCTCTTATGTAGTTCTATCTATGCCGGCCACCTCAAAGCAATAATATTTAGAAAGTAACATTCACTACCCAACCGTCACGCCAACATCGATACTCAACCTGCCGCACTACAAACAAACCCAAACCAAACATTTCGTCAATTACAGCAGTGAAACCGGTGATAGGCCGCCGTTCAACTTCGAGATCCTGATCACTCTGGATTGATTGATCACCCTTACTCTCTTCAGCAATACAAATCTTTATTACAGGAATAAACATCATGGACGAAACCGAATACGCCAATACCGCGAGCGACTTCCCGAATATCATTAAAGAAGCCAAGGAAGAAGAAACAGGTGTCTGGGATAACGTTAAACGCGTCACCTCTCACAGCCACGTCATGATTTACTTCTACAACGGCACTGCAGAAACATTCAATCTCACTGCTTCCAGCTGGGACACCGGCGCAGATCCGATAGAACGATATGCCATCGCCCCTTGGGATTATCTATCGTTCGTATTGAGGGAGGAAACACCCATATTTGCCAAAGGCCGAACGTCGACGCAAGCGAAACATAGCTTTACCTACAAAAGCGAAAACCATACTTTTGAGTTTTCAACACTTCTCAAAGTAAGAAAGGACTACTCTGCCTTTTCCTTTTCACCGGAAACCTTTCCGGTCAGAGAAAATAAAATCAGATCTATCGGCACGTCCCCTCTGCGTTGTTCCTCCAGAATAATTCGAATTGTCGACAGCAAGCCTTATCACTACGGCGTTGTAATCAGTCTGGGAGGAGAGTACTGATTTCTGACCAACGAAAGCACGGTTCGTACTCTGCTATCGACTCAATTGACTACACAACCGTGTCATCGATTTCACCTCCCAAGGAAGTGCAAAGCCATGGATGCCTCAGGCAAAAATACGCTCACAGCCACGCTGATCATCATCAATTTGTCGTCCTCCACTTTCTGGCGGGACGACCTCTCGGCAGAGCCAACGCACCCCGGCTTTCCCACCAAGCTGCTGGCCAACAGTCAAACGATACTGACGTTCCAGGGCAGCCCGCATCTGCCGCAGAACATCAACATCGACTATGACATAAAAAAAACAGTGTTCAGCGCACAAGCCATCTATACCAATTACAAACAGGCGTTCCGGCTGCATACCGCTTTTTTATATTGCTGGCGCAGAAGGCTCGGCTATCGAGCCCCGGAAACCGAGTTTTTTTGGGAGCACGAAGCATGCTCTATCGGGCAAGTGAAAATTGAAAGTCACTCGGCGCTGACAAAAAAAAGCACTGCTTATCCCTACCCCTATTGCATGACAGCTTACATAGGGTAATGAGAGCAGACTGCCCGCTTGGCGTTTCCTGCTGGCGAACGCCAAGGGCATTGACAGTGCGTTGCTCCGCTTGATTGGCATGCTTGATACAAAACTCCTACAAAATACGTAGGTCACTACCTATCAACCCACACCATCAACCTATATAAAGGCTGGCCTTGCCACGAAGAGTGTTGACACAATCTGTGACGATTACACATTTTGTTTCATTTGCGCAGGCTGGGGCTCAAGCGCAGCATGTCCAACCCTGTATCGACCCAACGCTCGGCTTCGGTGTGCAGTTGAAAGCTGTCGGGAGCCAACAGCCACTGATACAGGATGCCATCAATGTAAGCATGCAGGCTGATGGCCGCGCGGGCCGTGTCGAGGTTTTCCGGCATCTGCCCCCGATTTACTGCATTACTCAGGGCCAGCGCGATTCGCACATTGCAATCGAGACTGACCGTTTGGCGCTGCTGGCGCAGGTCGCACATTTCATCGGTGAATTCGCACTTGTGAAACAGAATCTCATTGATGCGTCGGGTTTTCGGGTCCAGGGCAACTTGATGAAACAAATGAATCAGCAATTTGCGCATGCAGCCCAGCGGATCCTCTTCCTCTTCACTTTCGCTCGCCTTGGCCATCTCATCCAGCGGCTCATGCAGCGTATCCAGCATGGCCTGCAACAGATCGGCCTTGTTGCTGAAATGCCAGTAGATGGCCCCACGAGTCACGCCAGCCAGGGTAGCGATATCCGCCAGCGTCGTGCGCGCCACGCCCCGCTCGTAAAAGGCTTTTTCCGCGGCTTCGAGTATCTGGCTGCGGGTTTCTTGAGCTTCCTCTTTGGTGCGACGGACCATGGCAATAAAACCTCAATCAGGAATGCTTCAGCGATGTCTGTGCACCCTCTGAACAAATGTGGGGCGAGCTCTGTAGGAGGCTCGTCCCCGGCCTACAATTCATACCTCGCGTTGACTTTTGTAACCGGATAGTTACTCCGCGAAGCTATTTACAAACAACCATGAACGTAAGTATATTCATTAGCAAGCTACTTATCCACTCAGCACAGTTTTTTTACTTTTCCACTTTTCTTGTGCGCAATTTGCGCGCCTGACCCGAGGATCTTCATGCAATTCAAGCCAGCTGTTACCGCTCTGGTTACTGCCGTCGCCCTGGCATCGCTGCTCAGCGGATGTAAAAAGGAAGAGGCGGCCCCTGCCGCTCCACCCCCTCAGGTCGGCGTCGTAACCCTTCAACCTCAAGCCTTTACCCTGACATCCGAGCTGCCGGGCCGCACAACGGCCTACCGCATCGCGGAAGTTCGCCCACAGGTCAATGGCATCATTCTCAAGCGCCTGTTCAAGGAAGGCGGTGAAGTGAAGGAAGGCCAGCAGCTTTACCAGATCGATCCTTCGGTCTATCAGGCCACCCTGAACAGCGCACAAGCCAACCTGCAATCGACCAAGTCGATTTCCGATCGCTACAAGCAATTGGTCAATGAGCAAGCCGTAAGCCGTCAGGAATACGACACCGCGGTGGCCAACCGCCTGCAATCGGAAGCCGCCCTGAAAAGCGCAGAGATCAATGTGCGCTACACCAAGGTTTACGCACCGATTTCCGGTCGCATCGGCCGCTCTTCGGTCACCGAAGGCGCGCTGGTCAACAATGGCCAGGCCGACGCCATGGCCGTGATTCAGCAACTGGACCCGATCTACGTCGACGTTACCCAGTCTTCGGTCGAACTGCTGGAGCTGCGCCGCGAACTGGAAAGCGGTCGTCTGCAAAAGGCCGGCGAGAATGCTGCCATGGTCAAGCTGACCCTCGAAGACGGCAGCCAGTACAAGCAACAGGGCAAGCTCGAGTTCTCCGAAGTGTCGGTTGACCAGACCACCGGTTCCGTGACCTTGCGCGCAGTGTTCCCGAACCCTGATCACACCTTGTTGCCGGGCATGTTCGTTCACGCCCAGCTGCAAGCCGGGGTGAACGCCGCAGCGATTCTCGCGCCGCAACAGGGCGTGACTCGCGACCTCAAAGGGACGCCGACCGCTCTGGTGGTCGGTGCAGACAACAAGGTCGAGCTGCGTCAGCTCAAGGCCAGCCGCACGGTCGGCAGCCAATGGCTGATTGAAGATGGCCTCAAGGCCGGCGATCGGCTGATCACCGAAGGTCTGCAATTCGTCAGACCTGGCGTCGAAGTCAAGGCCACTGAAGCGACTAACGTTGGCGCAAAGAACCCAGCCCCCGCACAGGCAGCTAACACTGCCGCTGGCGGTAAAGGGGAGTAAACCATGTCGAAATTTTTTATCGACCGTCCGATTTTCGCCTGGGTGATTGCCCTGGTGATCATGCTGGTCGGGGCTTTATCGATCCTCAAGTTGCCGATCAACCAGTACCCGAGCATCGCCCCGCCGGCGATCGCCATTTCCGTCACCTACCCAGGTGCTTCTGCACAAACCGTGCAGGACACCGTGGTGCAGGTGATCGAGCAGCAGCTCAACGGTATCGATAACCTGCGTTATGTGTCCTCGGAAAGTAACTCCGACGGCAGCATGACCATTACCGCGACCTTCGAGCAGGGCACCAGCTCTGACACCGCGCAGGTTCAGGTCCAGAACAAACTGAACCTGGCCACCCCGTTGCTGCCGCAAGAAGTGCAGCAACAAGGTATCCGCGTGACCAAGTCAGTGAAAAACTTCCTGATGGTCATCGGCGTGGTCTCGCGCGACGGCAGCATGACCAAGGACGACCTGTCCAACTACATCGTTTCCAACATGCAGGACCCGATCTCGCGGACTGCGGGTGTCGGTGACTTCCAGGTGTTCGGTGCCCAGTACGCGATGCGTATCTGGCTCGATCCGGCCAAGTTGAACAACTTCAACCTGACCCCGGTCGATGTCAAAACCGCCATCGCTGCGCAAAACGTCCAGGTTTCCTCCGGTCAACTCGGCGGCCTGCCCGCCCTGCCTGGTCAGCAACTGAACGCCACGATCATCGGCAAGACCCGCTTGCAGACAGCCGAGCAGTTCAAGGAAATTCTGCTCCGGGTCAACAAGGACGGCTCGCAGGTTCGCCTGTCTGACGTTGCCGATGTCGGCCTCGGTGGCGAGAACTACAGCATCAGCGCCCAGTTCAACGGCAGTCCGGCTTCCGGTCTGGCGGTGAAACTGGCCAACGGTGCCAACGCCCTCGACACCGCCAAAGCCCTGCGCAAGACCATCGACAACCTCAAGCCATTCTTCCCGGAAGGGATGGAAGTGGTGTTCCCGTACGACACCACTCCGGTGGTGACCGAGTCGATCAAGGGTGTGGTTGAAACCCTGGTCGAGGCGATCGTACTGGTGTTCCTGGTGATGTTCCTGTTCCTGCAAAACTTCCGCGCCACGGTCATCACCACCATGACCGTACCGGTGGTGCTGCTGGGTACCTTCGGGATCCTCGCGGCGTTCGGTTTCAGCATCAACACCCTGACCATGTTCGGTATGGTGCTCGCCATCGGCTTGCTGGTGGACGATGCCATCGTCGTGGTGGAAAACGTCGAACGGGTGATGAGCGAAGAAGGACTCTCGCCCAAGGAAGCCACCAAGAAATCCATGGGCCAGATCCAGGGTGCACTGGTCGGTATCGCACTGGTGCTGTCGGCGGTACTGCTGCCGATGGCGTTCTTCAGCGGTTCGACCGGGGTGATCTACAAGCAGTTCTCGATCACCATCGTTTCGGCCATGGCGTTGTCGGTCATGGTTGCCTTGATCTTCACCCCGGCGCTCTGCGCCACCATGCTCAAGGCAATTCCAAAAGGCGAGCATGGCGTTCCGAAACGCGGCTTCTTCGGCTGGTTCAACCGTAACTTCGACCGTAGCGTCAAAAGCTACGAGCGCGGTGTCGGCAACATGCTCAAGCACAAGGCGCCGTACCTGCTGGCCTACATCATCATCGTCGTCGGCATGATCTGGCTGTTCACCCGCATTCCAACGGCGTTCCTGCCGGAAGAAGACCAGGGCGTACTCTTTGCCCAGGTCCAGACCCCGGCCGGTTCTACCTCCCAGCGCACCCAAGTGGTCGTGGACGAGATGCGTGAATTCCTGCTGCGTCCTGGCAAGGACGGCGGTGAAGGCGATGCGGTGAACTCGGTGTTTACCGTGACCGGCTTCAACTTCGCCGGCCGTGGCCAGAGTTCAGGCATGGCGTTCATCATGCTCCGGCCATGGGCTGAGCGGAACGCCGACAACAGCGTGTTCAAGGTTGCGGCCCGTGCCCAACAGCACTTCTTCACCTTCCGTGACGCGATGGTGTTCGCGTTCGCGCCACCGGCGGTACTGGAGTTGGGTAACGCCACCGGTTTCGACGTGTTCCTGCAGGATCGCGCCGGCATCGGCCACGACAAGTTGATGGCTGCCCGCAACCAGTTCCTCGGTATGGCGGCGCAGAGCAAAGTGCTGTCGCAGGTCCGTCCGAACGGTCTGAACGACGAACCGCAATACCAG
Organism: Pseudomonas sp. H3(2019); assembly: GCF_007713465.1. Lineage (GTDB taxonomy): Bacteria > Pseudomonadota > Gammaproteobacteria > Pseudomonadales > Pseudomonadaceae > Aquipseudomonas. The sequence continues at coordinate 18,675 of NZ_VMSG01000026.1, forward strand.
CTGGAAATCGACGATGAAAAGGCCAGTGCCTTGGGCATCACGATGACCGACATCAACAACACGCTGTCGATCGCGCTGGGCAGTAGCTACGTCAACGACTTCATCGACCGTGGTCGAGTGAAAAAGGTTTACGTACAAGGCCAGCCGGGTGCTCGCATGAGCCCTGAAGACCTGAAGAAATGGTACGTACGCAACAGCCAGGGCGCCATGGTTCCGTTCTCCGCGTTCGCCAAGGGCGAGTGGATCTACGGCTCGCCGAAGCTGGCGCGTTACAACGGCGTAGAAGCGATGGAAATCCTCGGGGCTCCAGCGCCTGGTTACAGTACCGGTGAAGCCATGGCCGAAGTCGAAGCCCTGGCCCAGAAGCTGCCGGCCGGTGTCGGTATTTCCTGGACCGGTCTGTCGTATGAGGAACGTCTGTCCGGCTCGCAAGCTCCGGCGCTGTACGCTTTGTCGTTGCTGATGGTCTTCCTCTGTCTGGCGGCGCTGTACGAAAGCTGGTCGATTCCGATTGCGGTGATGCTGGTTGTACCGCTGGGGATCATCGGTGCCCTGCTCGCCACGAGCCTGCGCGGTCTGTCCAACGACGTGTATTTCCAGGTGGGCCTGTTGACCACCATCGGTCTGGCGGCGAAAAACGCCATTCTGATTGTCGAATTTGCCAAGGAACTGCATGAACAAGGGCGCAGCCTGACTGACGCAGCCATCGAAGCGTGCCGGATGCGTTTGCGACCGATCATCATGACCTCGCTGGCGTTCGTCCTCGGCGTGGTACCGCTGGCCATTTCCACCGGCGCAGGTTCGGGTAGCCAGCATGCGATCGGTACCGGGGTTATCGGCGGTATGCTGACGGCCACCGTACTGGCGATCTTCTGGGTCCCACTGTTCTTTGTCACTGTGTCGTCGATGGGTCAACGCAAAACTGCGGATCAGGATGACGTCGCTATAGAAACTTCTAAAGAGGCTGGCCAATGAGCAAGTCGCTACTCTCCCTAGCCATCGCCGCGTTCGTGCTCGGTGGCTGCTCGCTGATACCGGATTATCAGCAGCCTGCCGCACCGATTGCGTCGCAATACCCGCAAGGTCCGGCGTATTCGCCGGCCCAGGCCGCAAGCCAGGCCGCCGCCGAACAAGGCTGGAAGCAGTTTTTCCGTGACCCGGCGCTGCAGCAGCTGATCCAGACCGCTCTGGAAAACAACCGCGACCTGCGTGTCGCGGCGCTGAACATCGACGCCTTTGCGGCCCAATACCGCATTTCGCGCGCCGACCTGTTCCCGGCCGTCTCGGCGACCGGCACCGGCAGCCGTCATCGGATCCCGGCGCGTGCCTCGCAGACCGGTAAAGAGAGCATCAGTGCCAGCTACTCGGCCACCGTGGGCGTCAGCGCCTATGAGCTCGACCTGTTCGGTCGTGTTCGCAGCCTGAACGAACAAGCGCTGCAAAACTACTTCGCCACTGAAGAGGCACGCCGCAGCACCCAGATCAGCCTGGTGGCCAGCGTGGCCAACGCCTACCTGACCTGGCAGGCCGACAAGGAACAGCTGAAACTGTCCCAGGACACCCTCGCCACCTTCGAAGAAAGCTACCGGCTCACCGCCCGCAGCAACGAAGTCGGCGTCGCTTCGGCGCTGGACCTGAGCCAGTCGCGTACGGCCGTGGAAACTGCCCGGGTCCAACAGGCGAAATTCACTCGCCTGGTTGCCCAGGACGAAAACAGCCTGGCGCTGCTGTTGGGTACCGGTATACCGGCCAACCTGGCCACGGGCCAACCGTTGTCCGATGACCTGCTCAGCGAAGTACCGGCCGGTCTACCGTCCGACCTGCTGCAACGTCGCCCGGATATCCTTGAAGCCGAACACAAACTCAAGGCTGCCAACGCCAACATCGGCGCGGCGCGGGCAGCGTTCTTCCCGAGCATCAGCCTGACCGCCAATGCCGGCACCCTGAGCCCGGACCTCTCCGGTCTGTTCAAGGGTGGTTCGGGGACCTGGCTGTTCCAGCCACAAATCAACCTGCCGATCTTCAATGCCGGTAGCCTGAGCGCCAGCCTGGATTACTCGAAAATCCAGAAAGACATCACGATCGCGCAGTACGAGAAGTCGATCCAGACCGCCTTCCAGGAAGTCTCCGACGGACTCGCCGCACGCCTGACCTTCAACGAACAGTTGCAGGCCCAGCGTGATCTGGTGGCCGCCAACCAGAACTACTACCGCCTGGCCGAACGTCGCTACCGCATCGGTGTCGACAGCAACCTGACCTTCCTCGACGCCCAGCGTCAGTTGTTCACTGCGCAACAATCGTTGATCACCGACCGCCTGTCGCAACTGATCAGCGAAGTGAACCTGTACAAGGCTCTGGGGGGTGGCTGGAACGCGCAAACCGCGAAGAACGAGCCGGTGAAAGAAGAAGCACCGAAGCTGAAGATGTTCTGATAACACCCGCAAAAACGAAGCCCACCATTTGGTGGGCTTTTTGTTGTCCATGAAAAAACGCGCGCCTCGGTATCACCCTCCAACTCCATTGACCAGAAACACCGGCTCCTCCAGATAGTTGAGCCCCAGCCGGTTTTCGAACAGCTCATCGCGTAATGCCGCGGTGGTGAAACAGCGTAGGCCCAAGGCGGTGGCCACCAGCGAAAAAGTCTGACTCAGATGCCCGGCATCCATTAGTGCCACTCGCAGAGCCCGGCTGAACTCGTACTTCCAGGCCATCCGCTCGACCCGCGCCGTGGACACAAACACTGCCGCTGCGTCCTTGATCCACGGCTGCTCGCCACAGGCCTCGCAGATCCAGGCTCGCGGGTCTTCCCGGGACAGCAGCTCAAGCCCGTGACGGCGGACCGAGTAGTGGTAAAGACCGCGTTCAAAACCTTGCACATTCATCAGCACCGCATACACCTCGGTACCCTGCAGCGAACCGCCGGCCGGTGAGGTTTTCTTCAGGAAATAATCCCCCATGCGGTTCTGTTCCATGACGGTCGCGCCCCAGGTGTAGTAGAGCAACAGGGACAGTTGCTGCGCGCTCAACGGCCAGTCGCTGAAGGCTCGCGACGTGCGGCGCTCGCACAGCGAGTCGAGCAATGTCGATTGGGCGATTGTGCAGGAAGGCGCGAGCAGCGGATTTTCCAGGGCCACGAAAGGATGGGAGAAATAATCCTTGAACGCCGACGGCTGATGTCGCGCCAAGGCCTTTTGCTCAAGCTGCGCTTCCAGATCGCTGACGCTGATGTAGGGCGTGTGCGACCCAGTGCGGGTGCTCAGGTAAAACTCCAGCGCCGCGTCCCAATGGGCCCAAAGGCTGGCCGGATGGCTGCGCCCAATGGAAGCGCCAGTGTCAGATGGCGTCTCGACCGGCTGCAGGACACCCTGGCTGATCAGTTCCCGCAGGAACGCCAGGTTGTCGTCCTGCTCGGGACTCTGCAAAACCCCCGGCAGCAACAAGGCACTGCTCAGCGTCTGGGGACTCAGGAAGTGACGCAGCAACGGCAGAAACATCGCACCAAATTCCAGACTCAGGTCCCACTGCCGATCCCGAATAAAAAATGACGCCGAGCCGACACTGAGCCAGGTGCTTTCCCTGAGTTTGAGCAGGGTTTGTGCACCCTCCGACTGTGTTTCTTGTTCGCCCGGCTGATCGCGCCCCTGCCAGAACAACGCCCTGGGTCTCAAGGACTTGATGGCCGTGATCAACGTCAACAGTTCTGCATCATCGGACTTGCGGGAAATATCCCACTCAAGGGTGATCGCTTTCACCGGCGATGAATCAAACAAGTGACGCAAGATGTCCCAATCCCGCCGTGGATGGCCGGTATGTATTTCAATCAGCCGGTCCAGCGGCAACGAACGCAAGTAGCTGTTCAGGTCGTAACCCAGGGTTCTGGCGGTCGCGATTGCGCTGTCGAGGTCCAGCAAAAAGCCCGAGCCACTGCGCTCCACCACCCTGGAGATGAACGCGCCTTCAGATTGTTCTTGTGCATCGTGCAACGAAAACAACCGCGGCGCGTTTTCCAGTACCAGCAGCGTTGCCGTAAGGTCACGCAGTTCAATGGCGTTGGCCACCACCGTGTCAGCCACTTCTTGGGCCAGGGTCGGCAAAATGAAGTGCTGAGTGTCGCCACCGTGGAACCGCGACCAGGAAATATGCTCGGCCAGCCAGGGCGAGCGGGTTTTCTCGCACAGCCGCCGAGTCATGTGCAGAAACTCGCGGTCCATCGCGATGCCCACACTGCCCAGGGACAAACTGGAAGAATGCAGCAAGCTCGGTACTTGCGCACCGAGCTCAAGCAGACGCGGTTCCAGAATGCAGTGCGTCGGTTGAAACTCGAGGTAATCGAAGTGTGGCAAGCCCTCGGCGAGAATCCGTTCGACGGTCGGGTCGAGCCCCTCCTCCGATGACTCATCCTGAGGCGTGTGCCGTGGCAAATGGTATTCCAGCCCGACGCCGGCCTCGGGAAATTGCGAAGCATCAAACATCGCCATGTCCGCCTCCCTGGCGTCAACCGGTCAGGCCCAGCATGCGTTTAGCCCCCGCCGCAGCGCCCGATATCGCCAACAACCCGGCGTGTTGAGTTTCCAGCGCTCTGACTTCTTTGATCAGGTTTTCCAGCAGTTGGCGGCCCTGAGGGGTGAAATCCGCGCACGCTTCGAAATCCGGTAACGCCTTGATCAAGCCTTGCAGGATGAACACCAGGCGTTTTTGTGCCCGCTGCAGTTCATGGGACGAGCGCGAACGAACCCGCTCCAGGTATTTGACCAACGCGACGTACACGAAAAACGCATGGAAATAGCCATAGAGGTCACGCTTCTGCCCCGACCACGGCAAGGTGAACAAGGCCTCCCGCGAGGCCTCATCCTTGACGACCGGGCACACTTCGACAATGTTGTAGAGCAACTGATGAGTGGCCTCATGCACCAGCGACTCTTCCAGGTCGAGTATCGAATCATCCCGGTTCGAGATGAGGATGATCCCGGTGAAGCGCGAAGCCGAACAGCTTCGAAATGAACCATCGGGTAAATAACAAATGGACTTGACCAGTTTTCTAAACTGTTCGCGACAGGCGGGCCACGTGTGTTCTATTCGCAACAGCGCAATATTCACCACATCGCAAAAGAAACTCACGGAATGACCATGACGCTCCAATTGTTTACGGGTTGCTTCATCCTCCGGAAATTCATAACTAGGCGGCGCCACTCTCGTCACCAACGGATCAACATTAAAACGATACACCGGGGGGCAATAATCATTCATGTGAACACTGTCGTTTCTTTTCACCCGCGCCAGCATCAGTGGGAATTCGATCAACATGAGTTCTAACGCATCGGTATTCGCCGCCTTTTTGGTGATGACCAGGTTGGCATAATGCGCGGTCAAAACACTCCACACTTGAAACACCGGATCATTGATAATCACGCGCTGCTCGCGGGTCGGCGGCACGATAAGATTAAACGCCTGCTCGAAAAACTCCGCCAACTGCGGAGCATTGGGAAACAGTTGAAACAGTTCAGTGTACAGCGCGACAAAACTTGTGTAGCGATTTCGACCGACACGCTCCAGCAATACTTCAAATCGTGAAGGCTCCGTGTCCGGCAGGAATGTCGTGCCCTGAAACAACTCGTCATCGGATAGCTCACGCAAACCACTGTTCCCGATTTCCATTTTTCAACCTTCCCTTAGGTAGGCGGCAACGGCTTCGCCATCGTCAGACTGGCGATGCCATACCCTGATTGTTCATAAAGACGACGCGCCGCATCGTTGCGACCAAAGACATGCAGTCGCACTTCTTCGCATCCCGCCTGGCGTGCCCATGACTCGAGGGCTAACAGTGATTGTTTTGCATAACCCTGGCGGCGCTCTCCGGGGTCAATGTAAATATCCAGAATGAAGGCGATCTTGCCGGCACCGGCGTGACGTTCGGCGACCCACAACTCGCCAATGCGACGCTCTTGGTCCTTGATCACCCAGAGTTGGTTTTTTTCAGTCCGTCGCCCGTGCGGCAACAATTGCTCGAAGACACTGCGTGCCTTTTGCATCGCGTCCTCTTGGACCCATTCGCCCGCGATGACCATACCGTCGCCATATTCAGCAACGGCTCTTTCAGCGAAAACAACAAAGTCCGCGTTATCCATTGGAGCCAAGGTGACAGACATCAGTCATTCACTCCGCGCTCGACCGTTTTGCCTCATGACATTTCATAAAGCCATTCGGCGTACCACCGTGAAAGACCCACCTTTCGGGGTACGCCAAATGGCATCACCGGCCGTTAATCCATGCGCGCTTGCTGTTGCTGGGTATCAAATATGGCACGCGTCCCCAGATTACTTCGAATACCGGCAGAGGCAGCTGACAGTTTTGCAGCATCAATGCCTTTAACCGCCGCAATTTCATCAGCACTTAAATGCACACCAATATTTTTAGCTGCCGAGGCAGGATCATTGTGAAGTGCATCGGCAAACCCCGGATCCAGCACGGCACGTCCAACAACCGTGGCCAAGGTCTGCTGATTGACTTTATTGCTCATGGTACTTCTCCTTGTTATTACGGCATGACGAAAAATGCACCCCATGACGAAGCATGAAACTTTCCTTCGCCCGCCCTGGGGACTTTGAATATAGCAAGGCCACTGCTCTTTTCCAGCCATACCCACGACTCCCTTTAAACCGTTTCACGATAATCGATAACACCGTTTCTTAAGGTTAACTGGCGATTATCGAGAGTTGTTTAATGACAACACGAACTGTAGGAAACCGCTTACAACCAAAGCAATAGATACTTCGATCAACCATGAACCCGAAGAACACAGGCGCCATTATTAGAACACCCTGCCGAATACACGCTATCACCCCGGATAACCAAGGGATTTCATTAGCAATGTTCCATACCATCAGCCCCTCGACAGGCGTCGATTAGTGTTCGTTAATCGCCCAAAACCCCGTCCGCCCGATTGAATCCCTCCATTGATCCCCCGCACCATTCCCCCCACCTACAAGAACCAATAACAACAGGTCCGGCACCATGACTGCGCACCCTACCCGCTCCGGCTGATCTCGCCCGTTCGCTTACCCGAATTCGAACTTTTGTCTGCAACCCCAGGTTGCGACTGCGTCCTGCTTCATCCCTAACAATTAGAGAGACCCGACTTCATGAAGCCTTCCACCTGTGCAAAACAGCTTTTGCCGACTCTATTGACCATCGCACTGGTCAGCGCGGCCCTGCCGGCGCTGGCCGAGGAATCGGGTTTTCTAGAAGGCGCCCAAGCCAACCTGAACCTGCGCAACTTCTACTTCAACCGCAACTTCACCAACCCGACCCATGCGCAGGGCACGGCGGCAGAATGGACGCACAGCTTCATCCTCGATGCCAAATCCGGGTTCACCCAGGGCACTGTCGGTTTCGGCATGGACGTATTGGGCCTGTACTCGGTGAAACTCGATGGCGGACGCGGCACCGGCGGGACGCAGCTGTTGCCGCTGGACCACGATGGTCGCCCCGCCGATGACTTCGGGCGTCTGGGCGTGGCGTTCAAGGCAAAGCTTTCCCAGACCGAGTTGAAAGTCGGTGAATGGATGCCGGTGTTGCCGATCCTGCGTTCGGACGATGGGCGTTCGTTGCCGCAAACGTTTCGCGGTGGCCAGGTCACCTCGAAGGAAATCGACGGCCTGACGCTCTACGGCGGTCAGTTCCGCGGCAACAGCCCGCGTGACGACAGCAGCATGAGTGACCTGTCGATGACCGGCAAACCGGCAGTCACCTCCGACCGTTTCAACTTCGAGGGCGCCGAATACAGCTTTAACGACAAGCGCACGCAAATCGGGGTGTGGAATGCCCAACTGAAGGACATCTACAGCCAGCAATTTATCAACCTGGTCCACACCCAGCCACTGGGCGACTGGACGCTGGGCGCCAACCTTGGCTTCTTCTATGGCAAGGAAGATGGCAGCGCACGGGCCGGTGACCTCGATAACAAAACCTGGTCCGGGCTGTTCTCGGCCAAATATGGCGGCAACACCTTCTATGTCGGCTTGCAGAAACTCACCGGCGACAGTGCCTGGATGCGGGTCAACGGCACCAGCGGCGGGACGCTGGCCAACGACAGTTACAACTCGAGCTACGACAACGCCCGGGAGAAATCCTGGCAACTGCGCCACGATTACAATTTCGCCGCCGCCGGTATTCCCGGCCTGACCCTGATGAACCGCTACATCAGCGGCGACAACGTGCATACCGGGACCGTCACCAACGGCAAGGAATGGGGACGCGAGAGCGAAATCGGCTACACCGTGCAAAGCGGCAGCCTGAAAAACCTCAACGTCAGGTGGCGCAACTCGACCATGCGTCGGGACTACAGCAACAATGAATTCGACGAAAACCGTCTGATCGTCAGCTATCCGATCAGCCTGCTCTGACGCAATAAAAATACCGCGAGGACATGAACCGTTCAGCACCGTTATGCTCCTATGGAGACTTCCATGGGAGCGACGGTCTTGCGGTGCGGTGAATCACTGCGCGCCGACAGTCTGCATTCATCCTGATCTGTCGTAGGCCAAAGCAAACACATGAAACTGATCGCTGCTGTCTTATCCGTCCTTGCCGTTACGGTCGGCCTCAGCGGCTGCATTGGCCCGCCGATCGAACTGACCCCGAAGACCGAGCAGATTCTGCGCTCGACCCCGCCGATCCGCTTTCTGCTGACCTTCGATGACGGTCCAAGCGCGTCCAGTTTTTTCAATCCGACCAGTGCCGTTCTCGACGTACTCGCCAACAACCCGATTGAACCGGGTATCAAGGCCGTGTTCTTCGTGCAGACACAAGCCCCCCGGGCCGGTGGCAGCGAACTGGGCAAAAAAATCATGCAGCGTGAACATGCCGAGGGCCAGACCCTGGGCTTCCACACCGCCACGCAGTGGCATACCAATCACCGCTCGCTCTCCCCGGAAGAACTCGAACAGTCGCTCACCCAAGGCTCTGCGGACATTGCGGCGATCACCGGCGCGGCGCCGGTACTGTTGCGACCGCCGTTCTGGAATTACGACAAACGCACGTTCGCCGCGTATCAACAACATGGCTTGCAGGTGTTGCTGACCGATCTGAGCGCCAATGACGGCAAGATATGGGGCTTCAATGGCAGCCCACGCCGGCGTTCCAACATGCTCAGGCAAATGTCCGAGGTGCGCGAACGGATTGCGGCCGGCGAACTGCCGACGGTCGACGGTGTGATTCCAGTGGTGGTGACGTTTCACGACCTCAATCGCTACACGTCCTGGCATATGGGGGAGTATCTACAGATTCTGCTCGACAGCGCCCGCGAGACCGGTGTGACAACCGCCGCTAAACCGTTTTACGACGACCAGGCAGCCGTGCAACGCGCCGCCATGGCCCGCACCGTGCGCGATGCCAACCAAACGGTGCATTTGCCTGGCGTGTGGAGCTGGTTCTGGGACAGCAACTCTCATTGAGGCACGCCACCGTCGCTTAAGCGTTGCGGCCCTGACAGTCGTGTCAGGGCCTGATTACTACTCGCGCGATTCGACACCCAACTCATCCCACACCGACTCGGCCAGGTGGAAGGTTGCATTGGCCGCCGGGATGCCGCAGTAGATCGCGCTCTGCATCAGCACTTCCTTGATCTCGGCGCGGGTGACGCCATTGTTCGCCGCGCAACGCAGGTGCAGTTTCAGCTCTTCGTTGCGGTTCATGCCGATCAGCATGGCGATGGTGATCAGGCTGCGGGTGTGGCGTGGCAAGCCAGGGCGGGTCCAGATGTCACCCCAGGCGTGGCGGGTGATCATGTCCTGAAACTCCGAATTGAACTCGGTCAGGGTCGCCAGACTGCGATCGACATGGGCATCGCCGAGCACTGCGCGACGCACTTGCATGCCGTCGGCGTAACGTTGTTTCTCGTCCACAAATCGCTCCTCAGATAGACTTTTCAGCCAACAAAAAACTCAGCACCCGGTCACTGAACGCACTACCGGCCTGAACGTTGGACAAATGGGCGGCGTAGAACTCGGCGTACTCGGCGCCTCTCACCCGCTCTTGAATAAAGTGCCCGCCGGAAGGTGGCGTGACCGCGTCTTCGGTGCCAGCGACGACCAGGGTCGGCACCGTGATCGATGCCAGTTGCTCGCGGAAATCGGCATCGCGTACCGCCGCGCAATTGGCGGCATAACCTTGCGCTGAAGTGGCGGCGAGCATGTCGGTGATCTGCTTCGCCAGCGCCGGATTGGCTTGGGCAAAATCCGGGGTAAACCATCGGGCAATCGACGCATCGCGCAGTGCGACCATCGCCGCCGGACCGTCGCGCAGCACGGTTTCGATACGCGGGTTCCACACAGTAGGATCACCGATCTTCGCCGCGGTATTGCACACCACCAGTTTGTGCAGACGCTCGCCGGCGTTGATCCCCAGCCACTGACCGATCAACCCGCCCATGGACAGACCGCAAAAATGAGCGCGCTCGATGTTCAGGGCATCCAGCAACGCCAGCACGTCACGGCCCAACTGCTCGATGCTGTACGGCCCCGGCGTCACCAGCGAACGACCATGACCGCGGGTGTCGAAACGCAGCACCCGAAAGTGTTGGGTGAACGCCGGAATCTGCGCGTCCCACATGTGCAGGTCGGTGCCCAGCGAGTTGGACAGCACCAGCACCGGAGCGTGTTCCGGACCGTCGAGTTGGTAGTTCAGTTCGCCGTCGGCGAGTTGTACGAATCCCACAGAAATTCTCCTTCAGGCAGTCAGGGCAACATGTTCGGCCAGCGCACGCTCGACCCAGGTCTGAGCCTGACCGAGGTAGTGCGCAGGGTTCATCAATTGATCGAGTTCAGCGCTCGATAGCTCGGCGGTCACGTGCGGTTCATCACCGAGCACCGAGCGCAAATGTCGCTGCTCGGCCACCGCGCGTTTGCAGCACAGTTCCAACAGATGGTGGGCTTTATCGCGACCGATCCGTTGGGCGAGGACGATGCTCACTGCTTCGGCCAGCACCAGGCCTTGGGTCAAATCGAGGTTCTGTGCCATGCGCTCGGCGTCGACCTCCAGCCCTTCTGTAATCAACAGCGCTTGCTGCAAGGCACCGGACACCAGGCAGCAGATCTCTGGCAAGGTTTCCCACTCGGCATGCCACAACCCCAGGCTGCGTTCGTGCTCTTGCGGCATGGCGCTGAACAGGGTCGACAGCAATCCGGGAATGCGGGTCGCAGCACCGATCAACACCGCCGCGCCCACCGGGTTGCGTTTGTGCGGCATGGTCGAGGAACCGCCCTTGCCCGGAGCCGAAGGTTCGAAGACTTCCGCCGCCTCGGTCTGCATCAGCAGGCTGATGTCGCGGCCCAGTTTGCCGAGGCTGCCGGCGATCAGGCCAAGCGCTGCGCCAAACTCCACCAGCCGGTCGCGCTGGGTGTGCCAGGGTTGCTCCGGCAACGTGAGCTGCAGCTCCTGCGCCAGCGCTTCGGCAATCGGCATGGCCTGCTCGCCGAGGGCTGCGAGGGTTCCGCTGGCGCCACCAAATTGCAGCACCAGCAGGCGCGGTTTGAGTGCGTGCAGACGTTGTCGACTGCGCGTCACCGCCCCCAGCCAACCGGCGATTTTCATCCCCAGCGTGACCGGCGTCGCATGTTGCAGCCAGGTACGTCCGGCCAGTGGCGTGACCGCATGGCGCCGGGCCTGGATCGCCAACGCTTCGCCGAGTCGCGCCAGATCGCTGTCGATCAAGTGCAGTGCCTGGCGCACTTGCAGCACCAGCCCGGTGTCCATCACATCCTGACTGGTTGCGCCCAGATGCACGTAACGTTCGGCGTCCTGATCATGCGCGGCGATCTGCTTGCCCAACACCTTGACCAACGGAATCGCCGAGTTACCGGCAATCGCAATCGCCTCGCCAAGGGCCGCAAAGTCATAGTATTCGGCCCGGCAAGCCGCCTCGATCGGGGCAACGGCAGACGCCGGAATCAGCCCGACCCGCGCCTCGGCCCGAGCCAATGCGGCTTCAAAATCGAGCATGGCCTGAACCCGGCCCTGATCACTGAACACCTCACGCATATTTCGAGCCGTGAAATAGGCATCGAACAATTGATTGCCCGGTCGTTGCATAGGGGATTCCTTACGCGGCGCGCGCCCGATTCAGGCGCGCGCCGACAAGTCAAAGATCGTTTTCCAGATACGCCGCCTGTTTAGGCAAACGCAGGCTGAAGAGGAAGGCGACCACCATCATCGCCGTCACGTACCAGTAGAAGGAGTTTTCCATGTCGAACGATTTCAGGCTCAAGGCCACGTACTCGGCTGAACCGCCGAAGATCGCATTGGCCACCGCGTAGGCCAGGCCCACCCCCAGCGCACGGACTTGCGGCGGGAACATTTCGGCTTTCACCAGACCGCTGATCGAGGTGTAGAAACTGACGATTGCCAGTGCCACGGTGATCAGCCCAAACGCCAGGAACGGGTTGGTCACCGACTTCAAGGTCAGCAGGATCGGCACGGTGAACAGTGTTCCCAGGGCACCGAACCAAAGCATCGAGTTACGCCGGCCGATCTTGTCGGCGAGCGTGCCGAACAACGGCTGCATGCACATATAAAGGAACAGTGCGCCGGTCATGATGTAACTGGCGGTCTTGGCGGGCATCCCGGCGGTGTTCACCAGGTACTTCTGCATATAGGTGGTGAAGGTGTAGAAAATCAGCGAACCACCGGCGGTGAAGCCGAGCACGGTAATAAAGGCGGCGGTGTTGTTCTTGAACAACGCGGCCATGCTGCCGGCATCTTTGTTTGCACGCATTTCCTTGCTGGTGGTTTCTTTCAGCGAACGACGCAGGAACAGCGAAATCAATGCGGCAAGCGCACCAACCACAAACGGAATCCTCCAACCCCAGGCACGCAGGTCGTCCTCAGTCAGAAACTGTTGCAGGATCACCACCAACGACACTGCCAGCAGTTGGCCACCGATCAAGGTCACGTACTGGAACGAGGCGAAGAAACCGCGCTGGCCCTTGAGCGCGACTTCACTCATGTAGGTCGCGGTGGTGCCGTATTCACCGCCCACCGACACGCCCTGGATCAGGCGAGCCACCAGCAGCAGGAGCGGTGCCCAGACGCCGATGTCCTTGTAGGTCGGCAGGCAGGCGATCAGCAATGAGCCGAAGCACATCATCAGCACCGAAATCATCATGGAGTTCTTGCGCCCGTGCCTGTCGGCCACCCGGCCAAACAGCCAGCCGCCGATGGGACGCATCAAAAACCCTGCGGCGAACACCCCGGCGGTGTTAACCAGTTGCACCGTGGGGTTGTCGGAAGGGAAAAACGCCGGGGCAAAATAGATCGCGCAGAAGGCGTAGACATAGAAGTCGAACCACTCGACCAGGTTGCCGGAAGACGCCCCGACAATTGCAAAGATCCTTTTGCCACGCTCTTCAGCGGTGTAGAGACTGGTTTTTGTTGTCATGGTTTATCACTCGATGGGGACAGTGAGAGTCTAGACATACTTTGCAACAGCCCCGCTCCACAGAACAAACCCTGAGAGATCGTTCCCACGCTCTGCGTGGGAACGATCTCTCTTCGATCAATAATCGAAAAACACCGTCTCGGCCTCGGTGCCCTGCAGGATCACGTTCCACTGCAACGCGCCCGTCCCGTTGGCTTTTGCCATCAAGGTCGTGCGGCGCTCTTCAGGCACACAGGCCAGCAGCGGGTCACCGGTGTTGGCCGGCTCACCGTCGAAGTAGATTCGCGTCAGCAAGTGCTTGACCAGGCCTCGGGCAAACACCAGCACCACCAGATGCGGCGCCTGCGTGCGGCCCTTAAGGCCCTGCACAGTCCCCGGCTTGATGGTGGTGAAACGGAATCGCCCTTCTGCGTCCACCGGCACTCGGCCAAACCCTTCGAAGTTCGGGTCCAGCGGTTTGTCCTGCTGATCTTCCGGGTGGTCATACTTGCCGGCGGCATTGGCCTGCCAGACTTCCAGCATCGCGTCGTTGACGAAATCGCCATTGCCATCGACCACTTGCCCGGTGATCGTCACACGCTCGCCGAGGGTTTGTTCAACGGTCAGGTTTTCACGGTTCAACCAGGTCAGGCCGATGTGGTAATACGGCCCGACTGTGTGGGACGTCGTCGCGTTCAGCGTCATCTTATTTCTCCATCGGCGTGGCATCGCGGCCGCGCAAAACGATGTCCCAGCGATAACCGAGGGCGTAGGACGGGATGGTTTTTTCCAGGTCAAAACTGGCGATCAAGCGCTCTTTGGCGCTGGTATCGGGTACGCAGTTGTAAATCGGGTCGTAGGCCAGCAACGGATCACCCGGAAAGTACATCTGCGTGACCAGGCGCGTCAGAATGCTCGGCCCGAACAGCGAGAAATGGATATGCGCCGGGCGCCAGGCGTTGTGGTGGTTGCCCCACGGATAAGCACCAGGCTTGATGGTCTGGAACTGGTACCAGCCATCGGCGTCGGTCACGGTGCGGCCAGTGCCGGTGAAGTTCGGGTCCAGCGGCGCGTCATGCAGGTCACGGTCGTGGTTATAGCGGCCAGCGGCGTTGGCCTGCCAGATTTCCAGCAGAATCCCCGGCACCGGCAGGCCGTTCTCATCCAGCACACGGCCGTGAATGATGATCCGCTCACCCAATGGCGCGCCCTGATGCTGGGCGGTCAGGTCATTGTCCCGTTCTTGCAGCGACTCGGCGCCAATGGTCGGGCCGGTAATTTCCGACAATGAGTGAGGCAAAAACACCAACGGCTTGGACGGCGAACGGCGGTTGGTCGATTGATAGGCCGGATGCAAATATTCCGGCTGGGTGCCCGCTTGCGGGCGACGGTAACCAGGCTTGTCAGTCATGAAACCTCCTCTTCTCTTGTTCGATAGCGCGGCGGCGCATCAGACCCGTTCGATGGCCAGTGCCAGCCCTTGGCCAACGCCAACGCACATGGTCGCCAGCGCTTTCTTGCCGCCGGTTTTTTCCAACTGATGCAGCGCCGTCAGTACCAGCCGCGCACCACTCATGCCCAACGGATGACCCAACGCAATGGCGCCACCGTTCGGGTTGACCTGCGCTGCGTCGTCGGCCAGACCGAGTTCACGCAATACCGCCAAGCCCTGGCTGGCAAAGGCTTCATTGAGTTCGATCACGTCAAAATCGCTGACCGCTACGCCCAGGCGTTCGGTCAACTTGCGCACCGCCGGCACCGGGCCGATGCCCATCACCCGTGGCGCGACACCAGCGCTGGCCATGCCCAATACCCGAGCGCGGGCGGTCAGACCGTGTTTTTTCACCGCTTCGGCAGACGCGAGAATCAGCGCCGCGGCACCGTCGTTCACGCCCGAGGCGTTGCCAGCGGTGACGGTTTTGTCCGGGCCATTGACTGGTTTGAGTTTGCTCAGGGTTTCCAGGGTGGTGTCGGCGCGTGGATGCTCGTCCTGCTCGACCACGCTTTCGCCCTTCTTGTGGGCAATGCGCACCGGGACGATTTCTTCGGCGAAATAGCCGGCAGCTTGCGCGGCCGCCGTCCGTTGCTGACTGCGCAGTGCGAAAGCATCCTGATCAGCGCGGGAAACCGCGTAATCGTCGGCCACGTTGTCGGCCGTCTGCGGCATCGCATCGACGCCGTACTGAGCCTTCATCACCGGGTTGATGAAGCGCCAGCCGATGGTGGTGTCTTCGAGTTTCATGTTGCGCGAGAACGCCGCATCGGCCTTGCCCATCACGAACGGTGCGCGAGACATCGACTCGACACCGCCGGCAATCGCCAGCTCCATCTCACCGCTGGCAATTGCCCGGAACGCCGTGCCGATGGCGTCCATGCCCGAGGCGCACAAACGATTGAGGGTCACGCCGGGAATACTGTCCGGCAACCCGGCCAGCAGCAATGCCATGCGCGCCACGTTGCGGTTGTCTTCACCGGCCTGGTTGGCGCAACCGAGGAACACTTCGTCCACGGCGCTCCAATCGACGCTCGGGTTGCGCTCCATCAGCGCCTTGATCGGCACGGCAGCCAGATCGTCAGCGCGAACCGCCGACAAACCACCGCCAAAACGGCCGATGGGGGTGCGAATCGCATCGCAGATGTAAACCTCGCGCATCAGGCTTCTCCCGGTGCTTGGCCGTGGGCGGCAGCAGTACGCGCTTCAAGATCACGCAGTGCGGCCAATTCGATGGCGGTCGGTTCGGCGGTGTGTTCCAGCTGATCGGCAAAGCGGACAGCCCAACCGGTGGCGGCGATCACTTGCTCGCGGGTCACGCCCGGGTGCAGCGCGGTGACCACGAATTCGTTGCTGCCGGCTTCCGGTTCCATGATGCACAGGTCAGTGATGATCCCCACGGGACCGGCGCCGGGCAGGCCGAGACGCTTGCGCGAGTCGCCGCCTTCGCCATGGCCGACCGAGGTAATAAAGTCGAGTTTGTCGACAAACGAGCGAGCCGACTGCTTAAGGATGATCAACACGCTTTTCGCCGAGCCGGCAATCTCCGGCGCACCGCCGGCACCTGGCAGGCGGACTTTCGGCTGATGGTAATCGCCGACCACGGTGGTGTTGATGTTGCCAAAACGGTCGACCTGAGCGGCACCGAGAAAGCCGACGTCAATGCGCCCGCCTTGCAGCCAGTAGCGAAAAATCTCACCGGTCGGGACGACGGTGTCGGCGGTTTCCGCCAGCTCGCCGTCACCGATCGACAGCGGCAATACCGTCGGCTTGGCACCGATCGGACCCGATTCATAGATCAGGACCACATCTGGAGAGGAAGTCAGACGCGCCAGGTTGGCCGCTTTCGACGGCAGGCCGATGCCGACGAAGCACACCGAGCCATTCTTCAGGCGGCGAGCGGCGGCGACGGTCATCATTTCATTGGTGGAGTAAGCCATTATTGAGCCTCCATTGCAGCGGCCAGCTTGGCCTGGAATTCACTGAAGTCAGCACTGCCGTGGATGTATTCGTTGATCCACGCGGTGAAGGTTTCACGGTCGCGAGCAATCGGGTCCCAGGCCTGATAGAAGCGGTTGTCGCGCTCGGTGTAACCGTGGGCGTAGGACGGATGCGCACCACCGGGCACATGGCACACCGCGCTCAAGGCCCAGGTCGGCAAGACGCAGGCGTTCATCGGCGCCTTCAGGTCGTCGACGATTTCTTCAACGGTGACGATGCAGCGCTTGGCGGCTAATGCGGCCTCTTTCTGCACCCCAAGAATGCCCCAGAGCAAGACATTGCCCTTGCGATCGGCCTTTTGCGCGTGGATCACCGTGACGTCCGGGCGCACCGATGGCACCGCCGCCAGCACTTCACCGGTAAACGGGCAGGTCACGCTTTTGATCAACGGGTTGACCTTCGGCAAGTCGGAACCGGCGTAGGCCCGCAGCACTGCGAACGGCAGGCCGGAGGCGCCCGCAACGTAGGCATTGGCCAGGTCGGCGTGGCTGTGCTCTTCGATTTCCAGCGCATGCGGCCACTGTTTCTCGACGGCATCGCGCAGGCGGTGCAAAGAACCCACGCCCGGGTTACCACCCCAGGAGAAAATCAGCTTGCGAGCGCAACCGGCACCGATCAACTGGTCGTAGACCAGATCAGGGGTCATGCGCACCAGCGTCAGGTCCTTCTTGCCCTGACGAATGATTTCATGACCCGCTGCGGTCGGAATCAAGTGCGTGAAGCCTTCAAGCGCGACGGTATCGCCGTCGTTGACGAAT
This sequence comes from Pseudomonas sp. H3(2019), assembly GCF_007713465.1. Taxonomy (GTDB): domain Bacteria; phylum Pseudomonadota; class Gammaproteobacteria; order Pseudomonadales; family Pseudomonadaceae; genus Aquipseudomonas. The sequence goes on from NZ_VMSG01000026.1 coordinate 36,337, forward strand.
TGCTTCACCGCGTCGTGCAGCGAAAGGATTTCAGCCATGGGGTTGGACTCCCGATTCTCAGTAAACCGATGTGGAGGACAAGGCGCGATGAGCAGCGCCGGAATGACTGAAGGTTAAGCCGCCGAAAAACCCCAAACAATCCGATAATCGACTAAGTGTTCGTTTATCGAACAGATTGTTATCTCCCTATCGTTCCCACGCTCCGCGTGGGAATGCAGCCAGGGACGCTCCGCGTCCCAAGAGCGGACGCAGAGCCTCCATTGAGGCATTCCTTTGCTGCGCATGGGAACGATCAACATTCAGTGTGGGAACGATCGCGGCTCAGGTCGCATCCGCATGGCTGACCATGCCTTTGATCACCACCGCCGTGGTGGCCAGCGCGGCCGGAATCACCAATGCCGTCAGCACCTGTTCGAAATTCCAGCCCAGGCCCAACAACGTCGCCCCCATCCAGGCACCGAGAATCGCACCGAAACGGCCAATTCCGAGCATCCACGACACGCCCGTGGCCCGACCTTGAGTCGGATAGAAGCGCGCCGCCAGCGACGGCATCGCCGATTGCGCGCCGTTGACGCACATGCCGGCGACCAGCACCAATGTTGCAAGCAGTGTGATGTTGCCCAGGCTTTGCCCTACCGCGTAGGCAAACACCCCGGCCAACAAGTAGAAAGTGCCGATCACCTTGTGCGGATTGAACCGGTCCATCGCCCACCCCACCGCCACCGCACTCAGCACGCCGCCAAACTGGAACAGCGCACCAATGAAGGCCGCCTGCTCCATGCTCGCGCCGCTGTCACGCATCAAGGTCGGCAGCCAACTGGTCAACAGGTAGACAATGACCAACCCCATGAAATAGGTCAGCCACAGCAACAACGTACCGGTGCTGTAAGTGCCGGAGAAAATCACCGCGAATACGTTGCGGGCCTTCACGGTTTTTTGTTCGGGTACGCTGAAGCTCGATGCCTGGGCGATAGTCGCCGGATCAATCGGCGCCAGCGCCTTGCGCACTTTATCGGTGCCGCGATTGCGCACTACCAGGTAACGCGCCGACTCCGGCAGCCACAGCAACAGCACCACGCCGAGAATCAACGGCAGAATCCCGCCAATCAGCAACAGACTGTGCCAGCCAAACGCAGGGATCAGCTTGGCGGAGATGAAACCACCACCGGCCATGCCCAGGTTGAAGCCGCAGAACATGCTGGTCACCAGCAGGGATTTTTTGCGCTCCGGGGTGTACTCCGAGAGCAGCGTGGTGGCGTTCGGCATGCCGGCGCCCAGGCCAAGCCCGGTCAGGAAACGCAGCACCAGCAGTTGCTCGACATTCGTGCTGTAAGCCGAGGCCAGACTGAAAGCGCCGAACAACAGCACCGCGCCGACCAGTACGATTTTTCGTCCAAAACGGTCAGCCAGCGGTCCTGAGCCCAGCGCGCCGAAGACCATGCCGATCAGCGCGGCACTCATCACCGGGCCGAGGCTGGCGCGGTCGATCCCCCAATCCTGAGACAGCGCCGGTGCGATAAAACCCATGGCCGCGGTGTCCAGGCCATCGAGAAACACAATCAGGAAACACAGGATCACCACCCGCCATTGATAGCGTGACAGCGGTTGGGCATTGATAAAGGACTGCACATCGAGGCAGTTCCCGACAGCGGATTGAGGCTGGTTCATTATTTTTATTCCAGGCAAGAAATGCAGGCGAACACGTGCAGGCAATCGCCTCTTCATTATTATTCGGTCGTCTTCCGGCGCCTGGCACAGTGGCCAACAGCAGCGGATGACGCTGCCGCGACATTAATGAGGCAAAGGAAACAGCGTCAATTCACCAAACGCGACTCTGTGCGTTTATCGAACAGCTTACGCAAACAGCTGGGCACTCAATTCACGGCTGGCACTCAACAACCCGGGCAAAAAGCGCTGCTCCAGTTCGTTGCGGCTGACCCGCCCGGCGTGTGTGCTGACATTCAGCGCAGCCAGCACCTGACCGGATGCGTCGTACACCGGAACGGCAATCGAGCGCAGGCCTTGCTCGAGTTCCTGGTCGACAATGCACCAGCCTTGCTGCCGAACCTCCTGGAGACATTCGAGCAACGACTCGCGCGTATGCAGGGTGCGGCTGGTCTTGGCCTGCAATTCGGCATGTTCGAGGTAATCGTGCAGCGATGCATCGTCCAGCGCGGCCAAGAGAATCCGCCCCATGGAGGTGCAGTAAGCCGGCAAACGCCCGCCCACCGACAGATCGACCGAGATCAGACGCTGGGTGGTTGCCGAACGGGCGATGTACAAGATGTCATCCCCTTCCAGCGTGGCCATGTTGCACGCCTCGTGCAGTTGTTCGCTCATGCGGTCCAGATAAGGCTGGGCCGACACCGCCAGCGGCGTCGAGGACAGATAGGCATGGCCAAGGGTCAGGACCTTGGGTAGCAGCGAATAGGTTCGACCGTCAGTGGTCGCGTAGCCGAGCTTGATCAGCGTATGCAGGCAACGGCGTACGGCGGCGCGGGGAATTTCCGTACGGTGGCTGATTTGCGCGATGGTCAGATGCCGCTTGCGCTCCTGGAACGCCTGGACCACCGCCAAGCCGCGGGCCAGGGAAGTCATGAAGTCCGGATCGCCAGTGAATGCCTGAATCCGCTTGGCCGGGGAAGCAACGATCGGCGGCGCCACTGAAGCAAAGGAATTGCGCAATTGATCGTTCATTTCAGGTCATTCCCCAGAATTCGATAGCTATTACAAGCTGCTCCGGAGCTTGTGCACAAGCATCGGCAGCCAAGGTTGGGCGATTATCGAACCATTAATCGATAATCGCAATCAACTGACGCACGACCAAATGGCATGAGGACTGCGGTACATTTTCCGATAAGACCGGGAACCGCTCATTACAGATTTTGACACTTTAGCTGACACTGAATAACAACCACGTTCTAATCCACTCAACTTGTACGACTTAATGGCGCCAGGAAATGGGCTTGTTAAAGACGCAGCCCAAAAGTGCACTGCACACACGACTTGCGGGTGACAAAACAAATTCACAGAACGAAGCACTTTTAAGTTATTCGAGATAGTGTTCTGCCAATCGGCCGCTATAATGCAACTCAGTGATGACCGTGCTTGCTGGCAACTACGGGGGCCAATCACTCAGGCAGCGCGAGGTTTCAACCCTGCTTCCTGCTGGCAAACGCCTGACGCTCATTTCGAATGCCCGACCCATGCGTTTGCAAAAAACAAAGAAACTGATGCTACGTCAGTGGTTCTACTCTGGTGCCGTGGCCGCCTGCACGAAGGAAGCTGTCAAGCACAACGCTGTCGCAATGGGTGCCTTCCCGGACACTCTGTTCGGTATGCGTGTGACCGACACAACGAATGCAGTGCGTATCACCAGAATTTATCTCAACTCAATTAGGTAACACTGTGACGAAAGAAGAACTGCGCGCGGAACTTGAGCGCCAGGAACAACGTTACAAGGAAGTTTACGGCGGGGAAGTCACCACCTACGCCGCTCAGCCCGACCCGGAACGCAAACCTTGGCGTAAACGCGCCAGCATCCTCGACCAGGCCTTTACCCAGGAACTGCAGAAGATGGAAAAGGAACTCAAAGCCGAAGAGCCATAATCGCGAAGGTTTGAGTTTTCAGGGCCTGCGCCGCCTTCAGCTACACGCTGAATGAGTTGGCGTCCCATATCGCGCCTGCTAAAAGCCGGCGATTGCCACCTCACTCCTACCGGATGAGGTTATTGGCGCTTGGCTGGCCCTCCTTACAGATATTTCACACACCCCGTTCAGCCCCCCATCGAAGTCGCTGAAATGCCGGCGCGTGCCACAACACCCAATGAAATCAAAGGCTTGAAAAACCTACGGCAACACTGGGACTTAGGGCCTTGTTACACACTAAATCGTTGAAGAATGTAACCGATGAGCAGCAAGTGCATTGATTAGCAGGGTTTTCTGGCATAATCGCGCCCCCTTATGACCGGGTCAGAAAACCTTCATGATCGATTTATTCAGCGGACTGGATGCTTGGGTGCTTGTGAGCCTCTTGCTCGCCCTGGCCTTTGTCCTCGCCTTCGAGTTCATCAACGGCTTTCATGACACCGCTAACGCGGTTGCCACTGTTATCTACACCAAAGCCATGCCGCCTCATCTGGCAGTGTTCTTTTCCGGTGTGTTCAATTTCCTCGGCGTATTGCTGGGCGGCGTTGGCGTGGCGTATGCCATCGTCCACCTGCTGCCGGTAGAGTTGCTGATCAATGTGAATACCGGCCACGGGCTGGCGATGGTGTTCTCGTTGCTCGCTGCGGCCATCACCTGGAACCTGGGGACCTGGTACTTCGGTATCCCTGCCTCCAGTTCTCATACCCTGATCGGTTCGATCCTCGGTGTGGGTCTGGCGAACGCCCTGATCAACGACATTCCATTGGCTGACGGTGTCAACTGGCAGAAAGCGATCGATATCGGCGCCTCGTTGGTGTTCTCGCCAATAGCCGGCTTCCTGGTAGCCGCGCTGGTGCTGATTGGCCTGAAATGGTGGCGTCCGCTGTCCAAGATGCACAAGACACCGGACCAGCGCCGCAAACTTGACGACAAGAAACACCCGCCGTTCTGGAACCGTCTGGTTCTGGTGATCTCGGCAATGGCTGTCAGCTTTGTTCACGGTTCCAACGATGGCCAGAAAGGCATCGGCCTGATCATGCTGGTATTGATCGGTATCGTGCCGGCACAGTTTGTACTCGACCTGAGCAGTACCACCTACCAGATCGAACGGACTCGCGATGCGACCCTGCACCTGAGCCAGTTCTATAAGCGCAATGCCGATACCCTGGGTGAGTTCCTGGCCTTGGGCAAAAGCCTGGATGGCGATTTGCCGGAGAAATTCCGCTGCAACCCGCAACAGACCGAGCCGACCATCACCGCCCTGCTCGGCACCCTCAAGGGTGTAGCGGACTACCATTCGCTGTCGCAAGAAAGCCGCATTGAAGTGCGTCGTTACCTGCTCTGCCTGGACGATACGGCGAAAAAGGTCGGCAAGTTGCCTGGCCTCGATGCCCGCGAAAAGGCTGACCTGGACAAACTGCGCAAAGACCTGACCACCACCACCGAATATGCCCCGTTCTGGGTGATTCTGGCGGTCGCCCTGGCACTCGGCCTGGGCACCATGGTTGGCTGGAAACGCGTGGTACTGACCATCGGCGAGAAAATCGGCAAGCAAGGCATGACTTACGCTCAAGGCATGTCGGCACAAATCACCACTGCGGGCATGATCGGTCTGGCGAACATCTTCAGCCTGCCGGTATCAACCACCCACGTGCTGTCTTCGGGTGTGGCCGGGACCATGATCGCCAACAAAAGTGGCCTGCAAGGCGGCACCGTGAAAACCATCCTGCTGGCCTGGGTCCTGACCCTGCCGGCAACGGTGGCCCTGTCGGCCGGCCTGTTCTGGCTGGCATCGAAGGCACTCGGCAGCTGATTCATCGCCGAACAAAAAGGCGCGCCCTCCTGGAGGTCGCGCCTTTTTTATTGCCCACATGTTTAGCAAAGCTTTGATCGTTCCCACGCTCTGCGTGGGAACGATCTTCACTTTTCGCAGGCAAAAAAAAAGGGCGACCGAAGTCGCCCAAAATGCCTTGCGTGCTCGTGCTTCCAGAAAGACCTAAGGCTTTTTACGCTTATGTGCGTCTTTCCAGATAAAAAATCCAAACCCGGCAAAAAACAGAACCATGAGGCCGACAGTCAGCACTCCGGCGATCACCACATTATCGAAAAACATGACTGGCCTCCTGCACTTGCCCTGTTGCGATGGGGCTAAGTTAACCAATCAGGCACGAGAGAAAATTGACCGGGATCAATGCCGCCCAAGGCCGGGCGTAAAAGGAAGGGAAATAACTGACCTGCATCAATGGAAACAGCGAGGATCAACGCTTTTTCGGTTTGTTTTTCGGCTTTTTCTTCGCTTTACCCAAAGGCATGGCCTGCTCAAAAGCCTGACGCACTTCGTTCAGGCGCTTTTCATTAAGGTCATGCACGCGCTTGGCACGCTCGGTGTTGAGGTCGATCAGCTTGTCGTCTTGGCTCATGGCGTGGCTTACATCTTCGTAGTCGATACAGGCGTAGCAAAGCGACCACTGTCACCCTGCCCGCTCAAGGTTTGCCAATAATGCGGCCAATAGCCGGCGCTGACCAGTCGCCAGCCGCATCAGAGCGCAACAAATAGTGTGCGAGCTTCAGACCTCGATATCGACCCACAACCCCTGACGCGGCTGATCCTCCATCAGCGGGACCACCGGCACCGTGTTGTCGGCGTTCAACTCGTCACCCGGCACGGCCAGGTGCTCTTGCGGATCCTCTTCGGCCTCGCGGCGACGCCTGTCGCGTTCTTGCTGACGCCGCTGCTCTTCGCGCAACAACTGCGCCGACTCTTCGGCATGGCGCTTGTGCAGGTCGATCGTACTTTCACTGGAGCTCGCCTCCACCGGCACCACCGGCGGAATATCCGGTCGCTGGCGAATCGGATCCTGCTGGGAAGTAATCGGCACGGCACTCAAGGGGAGCATCGGTGGCAGCATGGTTAATAGTCTCCTGACGGCAGGCTGTCGGCTGCTGGAGGGGCGACTTGAGCCATCGGTCGCAAACTTGCGACCCGGTTGACACTCACAATCGACAATCGCCTCCGTGCGCTACGGTAAGACTAGGGCCTGTCATCGGTTATTTCCTGCGGCACAGGAAATAACCGATGACAGGCCCTCGCAGTTTTTATGAGAGTCCTTTGGCTCTGAAGGCACTGATCCGTTAAGATAGTCGGCTTTTTCAAGGCGGGAGTCAGGCAGCATGGCGCAGCAGTATCAACCGGGGCAACGCTGGATTAGTGACAGCGAAGCCGAGCTAGGTTTAGGCACCGTTCTGGCACAGGACGGTCGCTTGCTGACCGTGCTCTATCCGGCCACTGGCGACACTCGCCAGTACGCGCTACGGAATGCGCCCCTCACTCGCGTGAGGTTTTCGCCGGGTGACATGATCACTCACTTCGAAGGCTGGAAAATGACCGTGCGCGAAGTCGACGACGTCGACGGCCTGCTGGTCTACCACGGGCTCAACGCGCAGAACGAAGTAGTGACGCTGCCTGAGACCCAACTGTCGAACTTCATCCAGTTCCGTCTGGCCAGCGACCGTTTGTTCGCCGGGCAGATCGACCCACTGGCCTGGTTCTCCCTGCGCTATCACACCCTGGAACACACCAGCCGCCAGTTGCAATCCTCGCTCTGGGGCCTGGGTGGCGTGCGTGCGCAGCCAATCGCTCACCAATTGCACATCGCCCGTGAAGTCGCTGACCGTATCGCGCCGCGGGTTCTGCTGGCGGACGAAGTCGGTTTGGGTAAAACCATCGAAGCCGGTCTGGTGATCCATCGCCAACTGCTCTCGGGCCGCGCCAACCGCGTGCTGATCCTGGTGCCGGAAAACCTCCAGCACCAGTGGCTGGTGGAGATGCGCCGTCGTTTCAACCTGCAAGTCGCGCTGTTCGACGAAGAACGCTTCATCGAAAGCGATGCCGGCAACCCGTTCGAAGACACCCAGCTCGCACTGGTCGCTCTGGAATGGCTGGTGGACGACGAAAAGGCCCAAGACGCACTGTTCGCTGCCGGCTGGGACCTGCTGGTGGTCGACGAAGCGCACCACCTGGTGTGGCACGAAGATCAGGTCAGCCCCGAGTATTCGCTGGTCGAGCAACTCGCCGAAACCATTCCCGGTGTGCTGCTGCTGACCGCGACCCCGGAGCAACTGGGTCAGGACAGCCACTTCGCGCGCCTGCGCCTGCTCGATCCAAACCGTTTCCATGACCTGAAGGCCTTCCGCGCCGAGAGCGAAAACTATCGCCCGGTAGCCGAAGCCGTTCAGGAGCTGATGGACCAGGGGCGCTTGTCCCCGGCCGCACACAAAACCATCCAGGGTTTCCTCGGTGATGAGGGCGAAGCGCTGCTGACGGCCGTCAACGCTGGCGACGCCGAGGCCAGCGCCCGTCTGGTCCGCGAATTGCTGGACCGCCACGGCACTGGCCGCGTGCTGTTCCGCAACACCCGCGCCGCGGTGCAAGGCTTCCCGGAACGTAAACTGCACCCGTACCCACTGCCGTGCCCGGACGAATACCTCGAACTGCCGCTGGGCGAACACGCAGAGCTGTACCCGGAAGTCAGCTTCCAGGCGCAACCGGATATCGATGAAGAACAACGCTGGTGGCGCTTCGACCCACGGGTCGAGTGGCTGATCGACCAGCTGAAAATGCTCAAGCGCACCAAAGTGCTGGTGATCTGTGCCCACGCCGAAACCGCGATGGACCTGGAAGACGCCCTGCGCGTACGTTCCGGCATCCCGGCCACGGTGTTCCACGAAGGCATGAACATCCTCGAGCGTGACCGCGCGGCGGCTTACTTCGCTGACGAAGAATTCGGCGCCCAGGTACTGATCTGCTCGGAAATCGGCAGTGAAGGTCGCAACTTCCAGTTCTCCCACCACCTGGTGCTGTTCGACCTGCCATCGCACCCGGACCTGCTGGAACAGCGGATCGGGCGTCTCGACCGGATCGGTCAGAAACACGTCATCGAACTGCACGTGCCGTACCTGGAAACCAGCCCGCAAGAGCGCCTGTTCCAGTGGTACCACGAAGCGCTGAACGCGTTCCTCAACACCTGCCCGACCGGTAACGCCTTGCAGCATCAGTTCGGCCCACGCCTGCTGCCGCTGCTGGAAAACGCCGATGACGGTGAGTGGCAAGCGCTGATCGACGAAGCCCGTACCACCCGTGAAAACCTCGAAGCCGAGTTGCACAGCGGCCGTGACCGCCTGCTGGAGCTCAACTCCGGCGGCGCGGGCGAAGGTGACGCGCTGGTAGAGGCAATCCTTGAGCAAGACGATCAGTTCGCCCTGCCGATCTACATGGAAACCCTGTTCGACGCGTTCGGCATCGACAGCGAAGACCATTCGGAAAACGCACTGATCCTCAAGCCGAGCGAAAAAATGCTCGACGCCAGCTTCCCGCTGGGCGACGACGAAGGCGTGACCATCACCTACGACCGCAACCAGGCACTGTCTCGCGAAGACATGCAATTCATCACCTGGGAGCACCCGATGGTTCAGGGCGGCATGGACCTGGTGCTGTCCGGCTCGATGGGCAACACCGCCGTGGCGCTGATCAAGAACAAGGCACTCAAGCCTGGCACCGTGTTGCTCGAACTGCTCTATGTCAGCGAAGTGGTTGCCCCGCGCTCGCTGCAACTGGGCCGTTACCTGCCGCCGGCTGCGCTGCGCTGCCTGCTCGATACCAACGGCAACGACCTGGCGGGCCGCGTCTCGTTCGAAACCCTCAACGACCAGCTCGAAAGCGTGCCACGCGCCAGCGCCAACAAATTTGTCCAGGCCCAGCGTGATCAACTGACACCGCGCATCAATGCCGGTGAAGAGAAGATCACTCCGCGCCACGCCGAACGTGTAGCCGAAGCGCAACGCCGCCTGGCCGCCGACACCGATGAAGAACTGGCGCGCCTGACCGCCCTGCAAGCGGTCAACCCGACCGTGCGCGACAGCGAACTGGTTGCCCTGCGCCAGCAGCGCGAGCAAGGCTTGGCCATGCTCGACAAAGCGGCACTGCGACTGGAAGCGATCCGGGTGCTGGTGGCGGGTTAAGCCCCCCTCTACCCCGTTAAAACAAAAGGCCCGCAGCGATGCGGGCCTTTTTTGTTTTCTGAACAATAGACGCCAGGCATTCGCCGCTTGGGTCGAGTTCTGCGTAGCTCCGTCTCTTTTATTGTTATGAGGGCTTCACTGCCGACTCCAGCGAACGCGAGCGAAGGTAACGCTGCCATCAAATTGCCTCTGTTCGATTAAAGATCGCGAAATTTTGGCCGATTCATCATGACTCAGGAAAGGATTCCCCCTAGCGATACTCAGGTAAAGCCCTATCGCTGGGGACAATATCGCGCTGTAAAGTCGCGAGCTTCTTATTCGTGATGGCTTGATGATATCTCGCCACCGAACCAACCAGTCCAGGCACATGGCGCACAATGACTTCTAAAAATAATCCTGCCCCAGCGGTATCCGAACTGACGCTCACCGCCGCCACGGATAAACCCTCAGTCCCGAAGCCATTGACCAGCTCGCGCCCGCTTGCGACCCAGCAGTACCTGTACTTTACCGAGACCAACACCGATCGCATCCTCGACAACCTCGATGGCCTGCGCGATCTGGTGTTCCCCAAGCCGCCGCACCTGGAAGACGCCCACGAACTGCATCAGCAGGAATTCCCTTCGGTATGCCTGATCGGGCTGGGTCGCTGCGGTTCGAACATTGCGCTGGACGTCGCGGAGCTGGTGTACAACGCCCGCAAGTTCTACCTCAACGAGTTCAACAACGAAGACAAGCCCTATGCTGAAAAGGGCTACAGCCCTGCGCAATGGATTCGTAACAACCTCAAACTGGGTGTCGGCAAGGCCACCAAACCGGTGTTCCTGGTCGAGCCACTGGTGATGCTCGGCGACCTCGACAAAGACATTGCCGGACGTATCCGTTTCTCGCGCAAGGGCGAAAAAAGCGGCTTCCTGCGCGACTACAGCAAAATGAAGATCATGGACCTCTCGGAAGTCCACGCCGGTGGCGCCGGTAACGCGCCGATCCTCGGCCAGTACCTGGCGAAGATCATCCTGAACAAGGACACCCAGCGTTTCTCCAGCCCCGACTGGAAGATGATCCACTCGTACCTGATCGACAGCTGCGGCATCAAGGCCAACCAGTCGCGCCTGTATTTCTCAATCTTCAGCGCCGGCGGCGGTACCGGTTCGGGCATGGCCTCGGAGTTCGGGCTGGCCCAGCAACACTCGTACATGAACAAGACGTTCGACACCAAACCGGTGGACGAGCACGACAGCAAGAGCGGTCATTCCTTCGTTTTCGAACCGATCTTCACCAGCGGCATTTGCGTACTGCCGAACATTTCCGATCACCGCAGCGAAATGTCTGAAGCGCTGCACATCAACGCCGGCCGTCTGTTGTGCAAGTACCTGTCGGAAGAATGGGATTTCTCGTACAACTTCGCCAACGAAGACAGCAGCGAAGCCAGCGTCATGGGCCGCATCCGCCCATGGAACGCAATGATGCTGATCTCCAACGACATCATGCGTTACGCCGAAGAGAACGATGACGGCAATATCCAGAACATTGATGTCAATGCCATGGAAAAGCACGCCAACCAGTACATCTCGCAGCAGATCTTCAACATTCTGACGGCCCAGGCAGTCACCACCGACTACGACCAGAACTACTTCCGTAGGGCCGGTATCGATATCGGCGAAACCATTCGCCTGGACGCCAACGACCTGTTCATGAGTCTGGCCGGGCCAGTGGCGATTGCCTACGCCGAGTCGGTAGTACCAGAACAACCGGCACCGAGCAGCGACAAGTTCAAGGTGTTCGACAAAGAGCCGCAGCGCCTGAACATCGACGACCTGTTCTTCCGCTCCATCGACCTGCCGCACTTCAACAAAGTGACCCAGGCCATCGAAGGCATCAGCCTGTTGCCAATCGAGTCCAAGCGCTATCGTGCGTCGCTGGAGCAATACAAGAACTCGGGTTACGACGCTGCCGCGCTGCATGACCTGCACTTCTTCAAGAACTGCTCGTCGGTGGTGTCGATCGTGTCGCTGCCCAAGGATTACAAGCTGTCCTACATGGACCTGAACCGGTTGAAGACCCACCTCAACAGCCTGTTCCCCAACACCACGCTCAAGCGTTATGCACTGGTGATCGGCGCCTCGGCCAACCTTTCGCTGACCACCCTGATCGCCAAGAGCCCGTGCCTGTCAGACGATTTCCTGACCTTGATCGTGGCGTTCATCAAGCGCTGCTTCGCCCGCAACCCGTACCGTTTCGACGAAACCCTGGACAACTCGATCCTCGACTTCATCATTCATGAAGACTTCGACGAGGCCAAAATCGACGAGCTGCTCAACGAGTTCGAAAACCCGGCGAAGATCCTCGACACCAACTGGTACGCGATCAAGCCGATGTACGAGAAGAAGTACCGCGAGCTAATCAACGACAAAGACAAGTTTGTCTCGATCAACGATATCCGCCTGTCGCGCGATTGCGTGAAAAAAGCCATCAAGTACCTGCGCGAGATCTACCGTCACCGCATCGGCAAGACCAAGGTCATTTCGCTGAATAACCATACGGGCAAGACGGCCTGATACCCTTCGATCGTTCCCACGCGCAGCAAAGGAATGCATCCCGTGACGCTCCGCGTCACATTCAGGAGCGGACGCAGAGCGACCGTTGCGGCGTTCCCACGCGGGAGCGTGGGAACGATCATCAGATTCAGACCTGCCAACATCCAGAAACAATTAAGCAGCCATTCGGCTGCTTATTAAACTGTTCCCGTTACGTTTACGTAACCTTCCCCTCCGCCTGCCTGTGGCATTTCTCTACGGCAACCTGCCATCACGCTACTCGGCTACACACTTTTACCCGAACGCCATCAGCACCAAATCGGTGCATAGCTTCAGGCCTGCGCCCTTTCCTGGATCAGAATCCACGGCGAAACGACCACGGCCCACAACTCCGGGTCACGCTCGAAAAGATCCAGCGCCCGCGTTTCAGAGAGCTTGGCGAGTTTGTCGGCAGCCAGCCAGGCAGCCACTTTCTCGCCTTCGTCCAGGGCAACCGCCTCAGCGGCAGCGATCAAATCCAGGTCGGGATCGACCCACAATAGGGCACCCTTGGCGAAGAACGGTTCGAGTTCCTTCCAGGTAATAGATGCGGTTTCACCAAGCAGCTTGGCATAGAGGGTGCTAGGTTCTTGAGTCATGGGCCCTGTCCGGAATTGAAATCGGCGCAATCATAACGTCGGCGCTCTGGCAGAAAAACCCGGATGCAATAGAGTCATTGATCGAGAACTGCAGGAAAGCAAGGATAGCCGCTGAATCGGGTTACTACGCAGCCAAAATCCCGCCGCAATTCTGTCTTTTTCTTTCAAAAATGCGACACCCTCAGGTTTTGCCCCTGAGCGCCAGCTTTCCAAGCGAACAACCGGCGCTCTACACTGTACCGGTACAGTTGCCGGGGGCATTTCCGGGGGATATCCAAGATATCGATCCGGTTCTGTGGCTCAGGCTGCCAGGACTATAAAAAATACAACAGTAAGAGTGGAGCACTATGAATAAGGCTACTAAGCAGATTTCCAAACTGTTTGCCGCTATGGTTCTGGCCGGGGTTGCCAGCCATTCGTTCGCAGCTGACACCATCAAGATCGGCATCGCCGGCCCTAAAACCGGTCCAGTGACCCAGTACGGTGACATGCAGTTCATCGGCGCTAAAATGGCCATCGAGCAGATCAACGCCAAGGGCGGTGTCAACGGCAAGATGCTCGAAGCCAAGGAATACGATGACGCCTGCGACCCTAAACAGGCCGTTGCCGTTGCCAACAAAGTGGTCAACGACGGCGTCAAGTTCGTGGTCGGTCACCTCTGCTCCAGCTCCACTCAGCCAGCGTCCGATATCTATGAAGACGAAGGCGTGATCATGATCACCCCGGCCGCCACCAGCCCGGACATCACCAACCGTGGCTACAAAATGGTGTTCCGCACCATCGGCCTGGACAGCGCCCAGGGTCCTGCCGCCGGTAACTACATCGCCGATCACGTAAAGCCGAAAATCGTTGCCGTTCTGCACGACAAACAGCAATACGGTGAAGGCATCGCCACCGCCGTGAAGAAAACCCTCGAAGGCAAAGGCGTCAAGGTTGCCGTGTTCGAAGGCCTGAACGCCGGCGACAAGGACTTCTCCTCGATCATCCAGAAACTCAAGCAAGCCAACGTCGACTTCGTCTACTACGGCGGCTACCACCCGGAGCTTGGCCTGATCCTGCGTCAGGCCAAGGAAAAAGGCCTGAACGCCAAGTTCATGGGGCCAGAAGGCGTCGGCAACGAATCCATCTCGCAGATCGCCCAGGACGCTTCCGAAGGCCTGTTGGTGACCCTGCCGAAATCTTTCGACCAGGACCCGGCCAACAAGGCACTGGTTGAAGCATTCGCTGCCAAGAAGCAGGACCCGACCGGTCCGTTCGTGTTCCCGGCCTACTCGGCTGTTGAAGTCATCGCCGGCGGCATCACTGCTGCCAAAAGCGAAGACACTGCCAAAGTGGCTGCAGCCATCCACGCAGGTACTTTCAAAACCCCTACTGGCGACCTGAGCTACGACGCCAAGGGCGACCTGAAAGACTTCAAGTTCGTGGTTTACCAGTGGCACTTTGGCAAACCTAAAACCGAAGTTTCGCCTCAGTAAGGCGCTGCCTGACTGACTGCCAATAAAGCCCACGGCGTGCCGTGGGCTTTATTTTACGAGGTAATGGGCCGTGCCTCCGTGATCCGGAAGCCTCCCCACCTGAAAATCTCAAAACCGTCATCAGCGGTTCGCTGGCAAACCTCACGTTCGAAGTGGATGCAGATCCATGGGGCCTGAGCGGGAAAATGACTCCACCAGTGAAATGCGTATCAGGTTTTTAGGAGCGCAGTAATGCCTGAGATCTATCACTTTTTCCAACAGCTGGTTAATGGTCTGACCATTGGCAGCACATATGCCCTGATCGCCATCGGCTATACGATGGTTTACGGCATCATTGGAATGATTAACTTCGCCCACGGCGAGGTCTACATGATCGGTTCCTATGTGGCCTTCATCGTCCTTGCCGGACTGGCCATGCTGGGTATCCATTCCCTACCGTTGTTGATGACCGCCGCATTCCTGGCGACCATCGTTGTCACCAGTGCCTATGGCTACAGCATCGAACGGATCGCCTACCGCCCTCTGCGGGGCAGTAACCGCCTGATCCCGCTGATCTCGGCCATCGGCATGTCGATCTTTCTGCAAAACACCGTACTGCTCTCGCAGGACTCCAAGGACAAATCAATTCCCAACCTGATTCCGGGCAGCTTCACCTTCGGTCCAGGCGGGGCCCAGGAAGTGCTGATCTCCTACATGCAGGTCCTGGTATTCGTAGTGACCCTGGTGGTGATGCTCTGCCTGACCACGTTCATTTCGCGTTCACGTCTGGGACGTGCCTGCCGGGCCTGCGCCGAAGACATCAGGATGGCCAACCTGCTGGGCATCAACACCAACAACATCATCGCCCTGACCTTCGTCATCGGTGCGGCCCTGGCGGCCGTGGCGGCTGTACTGCTGAGCATGCAGTACGGCGTGATCAACCCGAACGCCGGATTCCTGGTGGGTCTCAAGGCCTTTACCGCGGCGGTTCTGGGCGGCATCGGGAGTATTCCGGGCGCCATGCTCGGAGGTCTGGTGCTGGGGGTGGCCGAAGCATTCGGCGCCGATATATTCGGTGACCAGTACAAGGACGTGGTGGCTTTCGGCCTTCTGGTTCTGGTGTTGTTATTCCGGCCAACCGGCCTGTTGGGCCGTCCGGAGGTTGAGAAAGTATGATCAGGAATCTTAAACAGGCGCTCTTCAGCGCGCTATTGGTCTGGGCTGTGGCGTATCCGGTACTCGGCCTGAAACTGTCCATCGCCGGCATCAACCTTGAAGTACAGGGTGCCACGACCTCCACGCTGCTGATCATCGCCGCCTGCTCGGTGTTGATGTTCCTGCGCGTGCTGTTCGATCGCGAATACACCGCGGCCATGCGCTCCGTGCCCAAAGGTAAATTGATCCCGGCCAGTGCGAGCAATTTCCTGACCCTGCCCAGTACCCAGCGCTGGGTCATCATGGGATTGATCGTCATCGCTCTGGTCTGGCCGTTCTTCGGTTCGCGCGGTGCGGTGGATATCGCCACGTTGATTCTGATCTATGTGCTGCTCGGTCTGGGCCTGAACATCGTGGTCGGTCTGGCGGGGCTGCTCGACCTGGGCTACGTCGGTTTCTACGCCGTGGGCGCCTACAGCTATGCGCTGCTGTCGCACTACTACGGCCTGAGCTTCTGGATCTGCCTGCCCATCGCCGGCTTGATGGCGGCAACCTTCGGCTTCTTGCTGGGCTTCCCGGTGCTGCGTCTGCGCGGTGACTATCTGGCGATCGTGACCCTGGGCTTCGGTGAGATCATCCGTCTGTTCCTGCGGAACCTGACAGGCCTCACGGGCGGACCGAACGGCATCAGCAACATTCCCAAACCGACGCTGTTCGGCCTGAGCTTCGAGAGAACGGCCGCTGAAGGCATGCAGACCTTCCACGAGTTCTTCGGCCTGACGTACAACCCGGTCAGCAAAGTGGTTTTCCTCTACCTGGTGGCGCTGTTGCTGGCACTGTTCGCGCTGTTCGTGATCAACCGTCTGCTGCGCATGCCGATCGGCCGTGCCTGGGAAGCGCTGCGTGAAGACGAAATCGCCTGCCGGGCCCTGGGCCTGAACCCGACCGTGATCAAGCTGTCGGCCTTCACCCTGGGTGCCTGCTTCGCCGGTTTTGCCGGTAGCTTCTTCGCCGCGCGCCAGGGTCTGGTCACGCCGGAGTCGTTCACCTTCATCGAGTCGGCCACCATCCTCGCCATCGTGGTGCTGGGCGGCATGGGCTCGCAACTCGGCGTGGTCCTCGCGGCTGTCGTGATGATCCTGTTGCCCGAGCTGATGCGTGACTTCAGCGAATACCGCATGTTGATGTTCGGCGCCTTGATGGTGCTGATGATGATCTGGCGTCCTCAAGGTCTGCTGCCCATGCAACGTCCTCACATGGAGCTGCGCAAATGAGCAGAGAGATCCTGAAAGTAGAAGGCCTGAGCATGCGCTTTGGCGGCTTGCTGGCGGTCAATAGCGTTGCCCTGAGCGTGAAAGAGAAACAGGTGGTGTCGATGATCGGCCCTAACGGCGCCGGCAAGACCACCGTGTTCAACTGCCTGACCGGTTTCTACAAGCCCACTGCTGGCACTATCCAGCTCAACGGTGAAGCGATCGAAGGCCTGCCCGGTCACAAGATCGCCGGTAAAGGCGTGGTGCGCACGTTCCAGAACGTGCGGTTGTTCAAGGAAATGACCGCCGTGGAAAACCTGCTGATTGCTCAGCACCGGCACCTGAATACCAACTTCCTGGCCGGTCTGTTCAAGACGCCGGCGTTTCGCCGCAGCGAACGCGAGGCCATGGAATACGCCGAGTTCTGGCTCGACAAGGTCAACCTCAAGGAGTTTGCCAACCGTCCGGCCGGCACCCTGGCCTACGGTCAGCAGCGCCGCCTGGAAATCGCCCGTTGCATGATGACCCGTCCAAGCATCCTGATGCTCGACGAACCGGCCGCCGGCCTCAACCCGCGGGAAACCGACGACCTCAAGGCGCTGATCGGCACCCTGCGTGAAGAGCATAACGTCACCGTGCTATTGATCGAACACGACATGAAACTGGTCATGAGCATCTCCGACCACATTTTCGTGATCAACCAGGGCACACCTCTGGCCAACGGCACGCCGGAACAGATCCGCGACAATCCTGAAGTGATCAAAGCCTACCTGGGGGAAGCGTAAATGCTGCAGTTCGAAAACGTTTCCACCTTCTACGGCAAGATCCAGGCCCTGCACAGCGTCAACGTCGAAGTCCGTCAGGGCGAGATCGTCACGCTGATCGGGGCCAACGGCGCCGGCAAATCCACCCTGCTGATGACCCTGTGCGGTTCGCCGCAAGCCCATAGCGGCAGCATTCGCTACATGGGCGAAGAACTGGTCGGCCAGGACTCCGCGCGAATCATGCGTAAAAGCATCGCCGTGGTCCCGGAAGGTCGTCGGGTGTTTGCCCGTCTGACCGTGGAAGAAAACCTCGCCATGGGCGGTTTCTTCACCGAGAAGGGCGATTACCAGGAGCAAATGGACAAGGTCCTGGGGTTGTTCCCGCGACTCAAGGAACGCTTCAACCAGCGCGGCGGCACCATGTCGGGTGGCGAGCAGCAGATGCTTGCCATCGGCCGGGCGCTGATGAGCAAACCCAAGCTGCTGCTGCTCGACGAGCCGTCGCTGGGGTTGGCGCCGATCATCATCCAGCAGATCTTCGACATCATCGAACAGCTGCGCAAGGATGGTGTGACGGTGTTTCTGGTTGAACAGAATGCTAACCAGGCGTTGAAGGTTGCCGACCGTGCCTATGTGCTGGAAAACGGCCGGGTGGTGATGCAAGGCACCGGTGCAGCCCTGCTGAGCGACCCTAAAGTGCGCGACGCCTACCTGGGCGGCTAAGCACTGCTGCAACAAAAAACGGCCTGCGGGCCGTTTTTTTTGCCTTGTAGGAGCACGGCTTACCGGCGATGGTGCCTGGAAGAACGCCATTGCCGGCAAGCCGTGCTCCTACAGGATTGTGTCGTGTACAAAAGTTTTTTTACACGCGCTGTAACGAACCGCAGTGACCTTTCTCTAGAGGGGTAAGCAAGCACCAACGCTTACTTGAACCCACCCCTTGTTTGGAGAAACACCATGACTGCTACTACTCGCACCCTGTCCGCCGCCGCCCTCGCCCTGGCCCTGGGTTCCGCTTTGAGCATCGCAGCTCTGCCGACCACTGCCCACGCCGCAGCCACTGACATGGAAAAATGCTTTGGCGTCGCCATGAAAGGCAAGAACGATTGCGCCGCAGGTGCAGGCACTACCTGCGCGGGCACCTCGAAAGTCGACTACGAGAGCAACCACTTCAAACTGGTACCAAAAGGCACTTGCGAGAAGACTGCCAGCCCGACCTCACCAACCGGCTTCGGTCAAATGGCCGCCTACAAAGCCAAGTCGTAATCCCTCCTCTGCCTGAGTGTTGATGATGACCACTTCAGCGCTGCACACCGTACATTCTCACACTCAGGCATTGGCGTCCGAGCTCCCGCCCCGCGCGGGGCTGGGGCTCAAGACCGAGCACTTTGGCGCAGTACTCGGTACTCGCCCGGACATCGGTTTCTTCGAAGTCCACGCCGAAAACTACATGGTGGCCGGCGGCCCGTTTCATCATTACCTGGGTTTGATCCGCGAGCAGTATCCGCTGTCGCTGCATGGCGTCGGTCTATCGATCGGCGGCGAAGGTCCGCTGAACGTCGAGCACCTTGCCCGGCTCGCCCATCTGATCGAACGCTATCAACCCCAATCCTTTTCCGAACACCTGGCCTGGTCGAGCCACGGCCCGGTGTTTCTCAATGACCTGCTTCCATTGGCCTATGACCCATCGACACTGCAGCGTGTCTGCGAGCATATCGACCAGGTCCAGCAGCATCTGAAACGCCCCATGCTGCTGGAAAACCCGGCGACTTACTTGCAGTTCCAGCGCTCCGGCATGGAAGAAGCCTGTTTCATCTCTGAAGTCATCCGCCGCACCGGCTGCGGTTTGCTGCTGGATGTGAACAACGTCTACGTCTCCTGCATCAATCATCAGCGCGATCCATTAGCCTACCTCGACGCTCTGCCACTGCACGCCGTGGGCGAGATCCATCTGGCCGGATTTGCCGAAGACACCGATAGCCTCGGCGATCGCCTGCTGATCGACGATCACGGCGCCCCCATCGATAACGCCGTGTGGGCGCTGTACACACATGTTCTTGAGCGCGTCGGGCCGGTGGCCACGCTGATTGAGCGCGACAATCAGGTACCCGCATTTTCCGTGCTGCACGCCGAGGCCCGTCAGGCCGATGAACTGCTGGGTTACACCGGGGTTCGCCGATGAGCACTCCAGCCGATTTCGCCGCCGCCCTGCTTGATCCTCAACGGCCCTGCCCTGACGGGTTGTTCAGCGCCAACGGGGCTGATCCGGCCAGCCGTTTCGCGGTGTATCGCAATAACGTGCAGAGCTCGCTGATCAACGCCTTGGCCGACAGTTATCCAGTGGTTTCGCAGTTGGTCGGCGATGAATTCTTCCGGGCCATGGCCCAGCTCTATGTGCGAGATTTCCCACCGACCAGTGCGCTGATCAACGACTACGGCAGTGACTTCGCCAGTTTCATCGAGCACTTTGCACCGGCCGCTTCAGTGCCTTATCTCGCAGATGTTGCGCGCCTGGAACGCTTGCGGGTGATGGCCTATCACGCAGCGGATGCCAATGCCGTCGAGCCTGCCCGGATTGCTGCTGCGTTGGCTGCTCCCGAAGCGCTCGCACAGCTGCACATCCATCTGCATCCCTCAACGTTCACGCTGAGTTCGCCGTACGCCACCGTTGCGCTATGGGCCGCCCACCAGACTGACACACCGCCCCGGAACCTCGAGCCGTATCACCCGCAAAGCGCGCTGGTGCTGCGCAACGGCCTGGAGGTTGAGGTCTTTGCGATCGATGTCGGCACTGCGACCTTCATCCACAGCCTGCAAAACAACCACCCTCTAGGGCAAGCAGTAGCCGATGCCCTGAACGCCGCACCGGCGTTCGACCCGAGTCAGTGCCTGGCGCTGCTGATCGGCCACAACGCCATCATCCACCTGCAACACGACAAGGTATCGCCATGAACACCCGCACCGAACACCCGAACGCCATCACTCGTCTGATCGAGCAAATCATCGAACTGTTCGAGAAAATCCCCCACAGCCTGATCGCCTTCGTTGCACGTTTCTCCATTGCCGCGGTGTTCTGGAAGTCCGGGCAAACCAAGGTCGAGGGCCTGGCCATCGACCTGTTCGACGGTACCTTCCAGCTCGGTATTCCGCACCTCGCGGACTCGACCATTCCGTTGTTCCAAAGCGAATACCACGTGCCGTTGCTGTCCCCGGAACTGGCGGCGCACATGGCGGCCTTCGCCGAGCACTTCTTCCCGATCCTGATCCTCGTCGGCTTCGCCACTCGCTTCTCGGCCCTGGCGCTGCTGGGCATGACCCTGACCATTCAAACCTTTGTCTACCCGGACGCCTACCCGACTCACGGTACCTGGGCGGCCATTCTGTTGTACCTGATGGCCAGAGGGCCGGGCGTGCTATCGATCGATCATCTGATCGCCAAACGTTATCGCTGAAGCCGATCCAGCGCTTCGCCGCTGCGCTTGAACCATCTCATCAGGTAGTCGGCCAATACTTGCGTGCGCTTGGGCAAGCCGCCCTGATACGGGTGCACCAGATACATCGGCATTCTGCGCGTCTGATAGTCGCGCAGCAGCCAGCGCAAACGGCCATCGGCCAGCTCAGCCTGCAGCAAATAAGAAGGCAGGCGCGCGATCCCCGCGTGGGCAAGCGCAGCCTTCTTCAGCAGGTTGTAGTGGTTACTGGCGAACGGCCCCGAGACCCGCACCCGCAACAGTTCATGTTGCTGGTGATACAGCCACTCTTCCCGACCGCTGTAATGGCTGTTGAGCAAGCAACGATGATCGGCCAGGTCCGCCGGCGTCTGCGGCTCACCAAACTGCTCAAGATAAGCCGGGCTGGCGCAGGTCATCTCGTTCCAGGCCAGCAGCGGCTTGGCCACCATTCGCTCGTCGTTGGCCACCTCTGAACGAATCGCCAGATCGAACCCGTCCCGCGACAAGTCGCGGTAACTGTTGTTCAGCTCAAGTTCGATCTGCACGTCGGGGTACTCTTGGGAAAATTCCAGCAGCAATCCATCGAAAAAGGTCTCCCCCAGCGACACCGGAACCGTTATCCGAATCGGCCCTGCCATATCGTCCTTCAACCGTGCCAGGGCCTGTCGCGCCCGCTCGACCTGAATCACCAGCGCCTGCGCTTGCGGCAACA
Source organism: Pseudomonas sp. H3(2019) (assembly GCF_007713465.1). Classification (GTDB taxonomy): domain Bacteria; phylum Pseudomonadota; class Gammaproteobacteria; order Pseudomonadales; family Pseudomonadaceae; genus Aquipseudomonas. Next base: position 57,965 of record NZ_VMSG01000026.1, read on the forward strand.
GCGCCGCACCGGCCGCCGTCAGGCTCAAACGCCGTGTGGTTCGCTGCAACAGCACCACGCTGAAACGTGTTTCCAGCTGACTGATGCGCTTGGACAGCTGCCCCTTGCTACACCCCAGTTGCTGCGCTGCCAGCGTGAAACTGCCGGCCTCGATCAACACTGCAAACGCCGCCAGATCATCCATTTCGCTCATGGATTGTTTCCATTTGAAAACCAAAGGTTGCCCATTAGCACGCTTATCAATAAAAAAAACCACACTAAACTGAAACCTCGTCCAACCCATAAAGGAGCAGCACGATGAAAATTCTACTGATTGGCGCCAGCGGTACTGTGGGCTCGGCCATTGATCGCGAACTGGCACCGCGCCATGAAATCGTCCGCATTGGCCGCAAGAGCGGAGATTTTCAGGTGGATATCAGTGACAGCGAGTCCATCCGCCAACTGTTCAAACAGACCGGCACTTTCGATGCGCTGATCTGCGCCGCCGGCAGCGTCAACTTCGTGCCACTGGCGAACATGACCGAAAAAGACTTCGAGCTGGGCTTGCGAGACAAGCTGATGGGCCAGGTCAATCTGCTGTTGATCGGCCGGGATTTCGCCAACGACGGTGCGTCGTTCACCTTCACCACCGGTATTCTCAGCCACGATCCGATTCGTACCGGCAGCTCGGCGTCGATGGTCAACGGCGCACTGGACAGTTTCGTAAAAGCGGCGGCTATCGAATTGCCACGCGGTCTGCGGATCAACTCGGTCAGCCCTAACGTACTGGTTGAAGCCATGGGCAGTTACGCACCGTACTTCCGTGGATTCAAACCGGTCCCAGCCGCCGATGTGGCGCTGGCCTACGCGAAAAGCGTAGAAGGCTTGCAGACTGGCCAGACCTATAACGTCGGCTAAGAACGACGCGTTTTACAGGAAGGCAGGCGCACTGCAGGGTTGTGATGAGCGGTCAGCCTGAGTAACGTGGCGGCACTTGTCTGGAGACCCAACGATGCGTGCTGCCCGTTCCCTGATGTTTGTCGCCCTGCTTCCTGTATTCGCTGGTTGCCAGTTGCTGCAGAGCCAGCCTGAGAAACCGTCCATGGCGGGCCTGACCCGCATGCAGGGCGAACTCAGCATGGACACTGGCAAGCTGATGTTTCAGCCGTGCCAGGAAAACAAGTTGTATGTCGTCAATGACGCCGGCAGCACCAGCATCCTGCAGGAAGCCGCAACGCTGGCGGGCTCGCAGCACAAGATTTTCGCTGACGTGCGCGGCCGGGTTGCCACTGGCAAATCAGCTGATGCGGGTGCCCAGTTCGACGTGCAGCAGCTATACCGCGTCGAACGCTCGGGCACAGCCTGTGAAGACCCCAACTTCCAGCGGCTGATCTTGCGTGCCAGCGGTAATACGCCCGACTGGAACGTCAAGGTCAACACCAAGGGCATGGTGATCGAGCGTACCGGCCAGCCAGCGCTGGCCTTACCGTTTCTGGAAGAACAACTCGGTGACGGACGTTTCAGCCTCAGTAGCGAAGCCAATGACCAACACGTTGAACTCTGGATCGCACCACAACGCTGCGTCGACAGCACCCACGGCAGCGTTCAATTCATGAGCGCCGAGTTGCGGGTCAACGGTCAGGTACAACGTGGCTGCGCGTATTTCGGCGGCTCGCGTAACGACTGATTCGACAGGATGCTGTTTTAGCCTCACCGGAACGGGCCGTTGAGGCTTATAATCACCGGTTTGTGAAACGCCTTTGGCGCAGTTGTGCGCCCCGCGAACCGGATCCCGTCATGTTACGAATCACCGAACTCAAGCTGCCGATCGACCATCCCGAAGAAGACCTGCGGCCTGCCATCGTGCAACGCCTGGGCATCGCCAGTGATGACCTGCTCGATTTCACCTTGTTCAAGCGCAGCTACGACGCGCGCAAAAAATCTTCCGAACTGTGCTTCATCTACACCATCGACCTTAGTGTGCGCGATGAGGCGAAGTTGCTGCACACGTTCGCCGACGACCGTAACGTCAATACGGCGCCGGATATCAGCTACAAGGTCGTTGGCCAGGCTCCGACGGATTTGAGCCAACGACCGATCGTGGTCGGTTTCGGCCCGTGCGGGATTTTCGCCGGGCTGCTGCTGGCGCAGATGGGCTTCAAGCCGATCATTCTCGAGCGCGGCACAGAAGTGCGTCAGCGCACCAAGGACACCTGGGGTCTGTGGCGCAAAAGCGTGCTGAATCCCGAGTCCAACGTGCAATTCGGTGAAGGCGGCGCGGGGACATTCTCTGACGGCAAGCTGTACAGCCAGATCAAGGATCCCAAGCACCATGGTCGCAAAGTCCTGCACGAATTCGTCAAGGCCGGCGCGCCGGAAGAGATCCTCTACGTCAGTAAACCGCACATCGGTACGTTCCGTCTGACGGGCGTCGTCGAAAACATGCGTGAGCAGATTCGTGCGCTGGGCGGTGAAGTACGCTTCCAGCAAAAAGTCTCTGACGTGCTGATCGAAGACGGCCAGTTGACCGGTGTCGAGCTCGCCAGCGGCGAACAGATCCACTCGAAACACGTGATTCTTGCCCTTGGCCACAGCGCCCGCGACACCTTCCGCATGCTCCACGGTCGTGGCGTGTTCATGGAAGCCAAGCCGTTTTCGGTAGGTTTCCGTATCGAACACCCGCAATCGCTGATCGACAGCGCGCGCCTGGGTAAATATGCCGGTCACCCGAAACTCGGTGCCGCCGACTACAAACTGGTGCACCACGCCAAGAATGGTCGCTCGGTCTACAGCTTCTGCATGTGCCCGGGCGGTACGGTGGTGGCGGCGACTTCCGAGCCGAACCGTGTGGTGACCAACGGCATGAGCCAGTATTCGCGTAACGAACGTAACGCGAACTCCGGGATTGTTGTGGGCATCACCCCGGAAGTCGACTATCCGGGCGGCCCATTGGCGGGGATCGAGTTGCAGGAACGTCTGGAGTCCCACGCCTTTGTGCTGGGTGGCAGCAACTACGAAGCACCGGCGCAACTGGTCGGCGATTTCATCGCCGGCAAGCCGTCGACGGCGCTGGGCAGCGTCGAACCCTCCTACAAACCCGGGGTTGCACTGGGTGATCTGGCACTGGCGTTGCCGGCGTTTGCCATCGACGCCATTCGTGAAGCCTTGCCAGCCTTCGAGAAGCAGATTCGCGGCTACTCGCTGCACGACGCGGTGCTGACCGGGATCGAGACCCGCACCTCTTCGCCGCTGCGGATTACCCGTAACGAGTCGATGCAAAGCCTGAACGTCAAAGGCCTGTTCCCGGCCGGTGAAGGCGCCGGTTATGCCGGTGGGATCCTGTCGGCGGGTGTCGACGGGATTCGCATTGCCGAAGCCGTGGCGCGGGATATTCTCGGTATCGAGGCCTGACACACAGTAGATCGTTCCCACGCTTGGGACGCAGAGCGTCCCTGGCTGCATTCCCACGCGGAGCGTGGGAACGATCAATCCGCCGCGATCAGATACCTGCGCGCAACACGCTGGCCGGCAGCGGCTCACCGCGCTCGACACTGGCCGCAACGGCTGCGATCAGGCCACTCAACTCATAACCCTGAGCCTTCAACCAGTCCTGATTGTAATAGGTGGTCGCGTAGCGTTCGCCGCTATCGCACAGAATCGCCACGATCGAGCCACTCTCCCCCGCTGCCACCATCTGCTGCGCCGCCATCAAGGCGCCGATCAGGTTGGTCCCGCTCGAGCCTCCCACATGCCGGCCCAGACGCTGCGCCAAATAATGCATGGCCGCCAGCGACAACGCGTCCGGCACCTTGACCATCGCATCGATTACCTTCGGCAAGAACGACGCCTCGACCCGCGGCCGGCCAATGCCTTCGATCCGCGAACCACAATCCAGGCGCAAGCTCGCGTCGCCGGTCTGGTAGTACTCGAAGAACACCGAACGCTCGGCATCGGCGCACAACACGCGGGTGCAATGCTGGCGATAACGCACGTAGCGCCCCAAGGTCGCGGTGGTGCCGCCCGTTCCAGGGCTGGAAATCAGCCAGCTCGGTTCAGGATGACGTTCGAAACGCATTTGCTGAAAAATCGACTCGGCAATGTTGTTGTTGGCTCGCCAGTCGGTGGCGCGTTCGGCATAGGTGAACTGGTCGATGAAATGGCCATCGTGCTCCCGGGCCAGACGCTCAGACTCGGCGTAGATCTGCGTCGGGTCCTGCACCAGATGGCTTTTTCCACCATAAAAGGCGATCTGCGCGATCTTTTCCTGAGACGTGGTGGCCGGCATCACGGCAATGAACGGCAAACCGAGCAAGCGCGCGAAATACGCCTCGGAGATTGCCGTCGAACCACTGGACGCCTCGATCACCGGCGCTCCCGGCTTGAGCCAGCCGTTACACAGCGCATAAAGGAACAGTGAGCGCGCCAACCGATGTTTGAGGCTACCGGTGGGGTGACTGGACTCATCCTTGAAGTACAACTCGATGCCCGGCAATCCCGGCAGTGGCAAAGGGATCAGGTGCGTATCGGCGCTGCGCTGGAAGTCGGCTTCGATGATCCGGATGGCTTCGCGGGCCCACTGACGGTTGTCGCTCATGGTCTTTTTCTCGTTGAATCGAATAGGCGTAGGAAAACTTGGCGGTGACAACAGGCAACGGATTGACCTTGTCGAAAGGCTCAGTCAACAAGCTTAGGAAAAAACCCGCATAACGCACAGGTACAGCTGAGGCCCAATACGCCAGCCAACTGCTAGGCTCAGGCCGGGTCCCGGAGAGATCGTTGTAACGACATATAACAAAAAAGAATATAACTTTTGTTTTAACAACTAACCGTACGGGTTAGGGTGGTCCACCTTTTGAATCGATAGATGGAGAGCGACCTTGCCTCTGCGTAGCACTTTCACGCGTTTCTTTCAGTTGGAAGCTGCCAGCGGTCTGTTATTGATTGCCGCTGCAGCTCTTGCCCTGATCATCAACAACTCACCGCTGTCCTGGCTCTATAACGGCCTGCTGGACACTCCCGTGGTCGCCCAGATCGGCGCCCTGAAAATCGCCAAGCCGCTGTTGTTATGGATCAACGACGGCCTGATGGCGATGTTCTTCCTGTTGATCGGCCTTGAGGTCAAACGCGAAATCCTTGAAGGTCATCTGTCCAAACCGTCGCAGATCGTCCTGCCGGGTGCAGCGGCCATCGGCGGCATGGTCGTGCCGGCGCTGATCTACTGGTTCCTCAACAAGGACAACCCGTCAGCCCTGGGCGGTTGGGCGATCCCGATGGCCACTGATATCGCCTTCGCCCTCGGCGTACTCGCCTTGCTGGGCAAGCGTGTGCCGGTCTCGCTGAAGCTGTTTTTGATGACCCTGGCAATCATTGATGACCTGGGTGCAATCATCGTCATCGCGATCTTCTACTCCGGCGCATTGTCGACGCTGTCGTTGATGCTGGCCGCAGCCTGTCTGGTGGCGCTGGTGGCGATGAATCGGCTAGGCGTGGTCAAGCTCGGCCCCTACATGATCATTGGCCTGATTCTATGGGTGTGTGTACTCAAGAGCGGTGTCCACGCCACACTGGCTGGTGTAACACTGGCGTTCTGCATTCCGCTACGTACCAAAAACGCTGAACCGTCACCGTTGCTGAGCCTGGAGCACGCGCTGCACCCTTGGGTGGCCTTCGGTATCCTGCCGTTGTTCGCTTTCGCCAATGCTGGTGTTTCACTGGCTGGCGTTAACCTTGAGAGTTTCACCCACCACGTACCGATGGGCATTGCTGCCGGTTTGCTGCTGGGCAAGACCGTTGGTGTCTTCGGCCTGACCTGGCTCGCCGTGAAGATAGGCATTGCAGCCCTCCCCGCTGGCGCCAATTGGGGCCAGGTACTCGGCGTGGCGATCCTTTGCGGTATCGGTTTCACCATGAGCCTGTTTGTCGGCTCCCTGGCCTTTGTGCCGGGCAGCAGCGAATACGCCGGCATGGACCGCATGGGCATTCTCACCGGCTCGATCCTCGCTGCATTGATCGGTTACGCGGTGACCGCAGCGGCCAGTCGCAAGAGCGCCGCTCTGACCTCTTGATCATCAAAGACAGAACCCAGGTACATCCAGGACTAGTCCTACAGCCACGATAAGCCACGTTCGATAACGTCGTGCAGCCCTTCACAGGGCTGCCGATGGACGAACCGAACAAGGACAATCAGTGGCTGGCAACAAGGACATCCCCCGGGTTCCCAACCCACCATCAGGCGATGGGCATCACATTACCCATCGCTACATGACTGCCACCGAACTGGCAGAACGTGACGCAAGACAAAAATCCTACGACGACATGCTCGCAAGGCAAACGGCCTTCGAAAAGCATCGCCAACTCGCAATAAAACCAACCGCCCCTATCCGGGCCGGATGCGTCTTCGCCAAGTCCTGCAAGCTGCCGGACGCCATCATCGACTACTCGAATACTTCGGGAATGGTCCCCACCGACAGCCTCAAGGAATACGGCGAGATCGCCTGGCTCGGCGCTCGCGACGTGGACGAGGCAGGTCTGCTGAACCTGGAAACGATCAGCGGCACTACCCTCTCCCTAGGCATTGGCCGACTTGCACTTCGCGCCCCGACTGTCGCCACACCCGCCATAAGCATCAGCGCAGCGCTCGGCGTTGCTGGAGCCACCGTACTGGCTGGTGTAGTCGCCCTGTTCTGGACACCGAGCCTGGGCGACAGCGCCCTCTACACCGAAGACCAACTGCGCAGTCTCAAACAGGCGCGGACCCGCGTACGCCTGCAGGTCGAGCAGCAGGCTGATGGCAGTCTCAAGGGTTATGGTTTCTATACTGGCAAGAACCGCGACTGGGAGATGGTCGATGTCGTGCAGTTCAAACTGCACGGTTCTCAGCAGGTGGCCGATCTAGGCGGTGGTATAGAGCTGATCTGGACGCCGGTCGTGGATCCCTCGGGCATCCTTGGAATCCCTGCCCTGGAAGCCGCGCCCCAGGCGCCGCACATCTGGGTCTACCCACCGACACCCGCCGCCGACAGCATTATCGTCAACCCGATCTACCCGCCGGAGTACAAGGATTTCATTCTGGTGTTTCCGGCGGATTCGGGGGTGAAGCCGGTTTATATTGTGGTGAGTGTTTCTGATCATAAATACCATCCGACTCCGCAAGGAGCGCTTCCAGCTTTCCCCGACGCGATTCGGAGGCGACCAAAAACCTCAGTGCAAGGCGGTGGTGGATTGCGTCCACGCTGGACGGATAAAGCAGGAAACATCTACGAATGGGACCGCCAGCACGGCACATTGGAAAAATACAATAAACGTGGAAAACACCTAGGTGAGTTTGACGTCAATACAGGCGAACAGACCAAGAAAGCGGATAAGAAAAGAGAGGTTGAACCATGATTTTTTCTGTAATGGGTTTTAACCCCGGTAAAGATGAACTTGTTTACGAGCAGAGTTTTGATCTGTCTGTTGCTGACCTGACTCCAATCATGCACTGGGTGGATGCGAGCGACTGCATTGGCGTCGACTTCCCTCTCAGCAAAACTCAAGCAGCAAAAATCGCGGATTTAGCTTCGATTGAACTACCTCAAAATCTGGATTTTTTTCTGAGTTCACATGACTAAATGCATGTTGAAAGTGATCTATCTCGTAGAAGCCTTCGACAAAGTAACTGAGCTTCTGGTTTTTGAGGAAGAACTACCGAAAGGATGTGATGAACAGTTAAGAGCGATTATGGGTTGGACCACAGATCAACAAGGTTGGGAAGGATATGACCTCTCGAAATCCCAGCTATCAGCCATAGAGGAAATGCTGGGCAAGCAGATCTACGACTCGGCGTACCTCTACCAACTCAGCTGCAATGCGTAGTTCATAAAACAATCATCCAAAAACACAAAACCCCGACCAGTCACCTGATCGGGGTTTTGTTTTAACCGCGCAAAATTTAGTGAGAAACGCGGCTGGTGCCACCGACGGTGGAGATACGCACACGTTCGCCAACACGGAATACTTCGTTTGGCTGAACTTCCTGAACGTAGGCGCGCATGCTGCCGTCGTCTTCGCGAACGGTGATTTCCACGCCTTGGGTGCGGGTCGCGCCCTCTTCGATGGCAGAACCTGCCAGACCGCCGGCCACTGCGCCGATCACCGCAGCGACGATACTGCCTTTGCCACCACCCACGGAGCTGCCGGCAACGCCGCCAACGACCGCACCGGCTGCGCCGCCGATCGGGGTTTTGGTGCCTTCGATTTTCACCGGACGCAGGGACTCGATGGTACCCATACGGATCGTCTGCACCCGACGTGCTTCGTCACGGGAGTAGGAGTCACCGGTCAGGCTCGATTGGCAACCGGTAAGCAGCATCGCCATCGTAGAAAAAGAAGCAATCAGCAAAACAGACTTACGCATAGCATCAACTCCAAAGGACAGGCATTCATTAAACTCCGCAGCTTGACGCCTGTCACGGCACCGCCCGGATAAAATTGGTTTCATTCAGTTGCAGTACAGTCGCACTTGAGAACTCATCACACAGTAGCGCCAAATTCCAGAACCTGCGCCATTGCACCAAGGATTTCCATGGATTACTTCATCATTGTCGCCACCACCGTTGCCGGACTGTACTTCCATGGGTGGCTGTACGTGCGGATCAAACGCTGGATGGACCGTGATCTGGCGCTGGCACTTGCCGGCAATGACGAGCGGAAAAAGGCGTTCATGCTGCAACAATTGATCATTGCCCGGCAGCAGAATATCAAACGTCGGGACCTGCCACAGTGGCTGGAGGCGGCGGCTGCCACCTACCCCACTGTGTAGCCGGTTTACGGTGCAAGGCGCTCGCGACTCCAGTCCGCGCCTTGCAGACGATAGTTCAGACGATCATGCAAACGGCTCGCCCGACCTTGCCAGAACTCGATGCGTTCTGGCAACAAACGATAGCCGCCCCAGTGTTCCGGGCAATGCGGCTGGCTATCGCTGAAGCGTTGTTCAGTGACTTTGAGCAGCCCTTCCAACTCGGCACGATCGGCAATCACCTGACTCTGCGGCGACGCCCAGGCCCCCAGGCGACTGCCCAGCGGCCGTACCTGGAAATAGGCATCGGATTCCTGCGGCGTGACCTTCACCACCCGCCCCTCGATGCGCACCTGGCGCTCCAGGGTCGGCCAGAAGAAGGTCATGGCAGCAAACGGATTGCCCGCCAGCTGCTGACCCTTGGCACTGTCGTAGTTGGTGAAGAAGGTAAAACCCTGATCATCAAGCCCCTTGAGCAACAGGATCCGGCAATGCGGGCGACCGCCCTGATCAACCGTGGCCAGGGTCATGGCATTCGCCTCGACCGGAGGTTGTTCGGTATTCACCGCCTCGGCAAACCACTGATGAAACAGCGCGAATGGCTCGGCCGGGGCCTGAGCCTCGGTCAAACCATCGCGAGTGTAGTCACGACGCATATCAGCCAGAGTCCGGGTCATTGCGTATTCCTTGTGCTTGATCAGTCAGTTGCCGGCCTGATTACTGGCCGCTGGTGCTTTTTGCCGCTGTATCCGCTTTGGCTGCAGCTGGCTTCTTGGCTGGCTGTTTTTTTGCCGGAGCTTTCTTCGCCGGAGCCTTTTTCGAGGCAGCGCCTTTCTTCTTCGACGTCGCTTTTTTCTCGGCCACAGCTGGCGCTGCCGGCTTGGCGGGCTGCACTGCAACCATTTCCACCGGTGGTGGGGTCGGCTGGCTGTACTTGTTCAGCAATGCCAGCATGGTGGTGCGCTGGGTCAGCATGATTTCCATACGACGGTTCAAGGCACGGCCCTGGGTGCTGTCATTGGCGGCGCGCGGCATCAGATCACCCATACCACGCAACATCAGACGATCCCCCTTCAAACCACCGAGGCTGAAGATCGATGCAACGGAAGTCGCACGGTCCTTGCTCAGCTGTTTAGCCTCGTCATGCGTCCCCGTGTTGTCACCGTGGCCCAGTACGAGCACAGAGGTCTTGGTATCACCTTCAACCAGCTTGGATACCTTGGTGAACTGACCAAGGACCGAAGGCAGCAACATGGCTGGACGTTTCGGGTTGAAGGCGTCATCCACCGGGACCACTACGACCAACACGTTCTCGCGACGCTCCACTTGCAGGTGGCTGCCCTGAACGGCCGCACGCAGACGTGGTTCGTAATCGTCCAGCCAGGCCTGGGTGATTTTCGGATCAGGCATTGGCACATCTTTGATATCGGCCTTGGTGATGGCCTTTGGCTGGTCGCCGAACGGCCACCACCATTTGCTTTCGCTATCGGCTTTGGCTGCTGCGGCAGCTGAAGAGCCTGGAACTGCAGCCGGGGTGGCTGGTGCAGCAGCATTTGCGGTCGATTTGGCCTTCGCGGCTGCAGCAGCTTCAGCCGCCTTGACGTCCGATTTGGCGGCGTCTTTGTCCGCGACCTTGTCCGAACCGGAACCGAAAGACCACCAGTGGCCTCCGTCTGCATCACTTTGTGGGGTTTGCGCGCAACCGGTAATGCTGAGACACAGTGCCAAGGCTAGAGATTTGTTCGGTGACATGGGGATATCCACAAAATGAGATAAGAAGCTGTGGGCCGCTACGACCCGTATAAAACAGACGCTTTGAAACTATAGAAGCCACAGGATTCCGTCCTGCGACCATTGGGCAAGTTTTTTTCAAAAAAATGCCTTGAAGCTACCCTTTACAGACAGGCGGCTAAAACCCGCACAAGCTTCTGCGCACGCGGGTCCATCAACACGTATGGCCCAAGGGTATTGGTCACAAAACCGAAGGCCACATCATGTTCCGGGTCAGCGAAACCGATGGAGCCACCAGCACCCGGATGACCAAACGCTCGAGGGCCGAGGCCAAAGGTCGCGTTGGGTACGTCCGGTTGATCGAGCATACAACCCAGACCGAAACGGGTCCGGGTCAGTAAAGTCTTGTCTTCGCCCAGGCTGTGCTCACGAGTCAGTTCCTGGAGCATCTCGCTTTCAAGCAGGCTGCCATCGAGCAGACCGCTATAGAATCCGGCCAGGCTGCGGGCATTGCCGTGGCCATTTGCTGCCGGCTGTTGCATACGACGCCATTCGGGCTTGTTGGTACTGGTCATGATCGATGGCGGGTTGGTGAACGCACGGGTCGTCATCGCCGTCGGCTCACGCATCGTCACTTGCAGCAAGCGCTGCGCCGCCGCATCGCCGACATTGCCCTTGCCACGCGCGATGTGCGCCACGCGATGAAACTCTTCGTCCGCGAGGCCGACATGAAAATCCAGCCCCAATGGTCGTGCAACACGCGCCACGATCGACTCGCCCGGCCCCCGGCCATCGGCGCGGCGCAGCAACTCCCCGACCAACCAGCCATAAGTGATCGCCGCATAACCATGGCCTTCACCGGGCGTCCACCAAGGGGCTTCGGCAGCCAGCGCGTCGACCATGGTTTGCCAGTTATAGAGCGCTTCAGGTGGTAGCAGCTCGCGCAAGGCCGGCAAACCGGCCTGATGGCAGAGCAACTGACGCAAGGTGATCGCTTCCTTGCCGGCAGCGGCGAACTCCGGCCAATACCTGGCGACCGGAGCGTCGAGCTGCAACTTGCCTTCGGCGACCAGTTGCAGGGCGGTCACCGCGGTAAAGGTCTTGGTGCAGGAGAACAGGTTGGCAATGGTGTCGCTGTGCCAGGCCTCGGTACCGTCCTTGTCGGCGGTACCGGCCCAGAGGTCAACGACGGTTTCACCACCGATTTGAATGCACAGTGCCGCGCCGCGTTCCTGAGGATCGTCAAAGAGTGCCGCGAAAGCTTCACGCACCGCTTCAAATTTAAGCTCGTAATGACCCTGAATCAGCACCCGTAACTCTCCGAAAAAACGTTTCGACACAATGACCTGCATTGTTCCAGCCCTTGAGCGATTTGGGAACAGGGGCGGGCTGGGTGGTTGCTGTTATCGTTGATTGTAAAAGCCAAAAGATCGCAGCAATCTCAGGCGTTAATGACCATTGGCGGAATGCCCACCCGCATGACCCGCGCCCTGCCCTGCGCCCTTGCTGTCGCGGCCTTTTTTCCCAGCTGCGTCTTCATGACCGGCACTGTCGGCTTTATCCGCCGCAGCCTTGGCCTTCTCGGCTTCTTTGCCAAGCTGATCGACGGCCTGCAAGTTGGCCTTGCGCACACTCTCGACAAAGCCCTGGAACGGCAGGTCGGTGATTCCGACCAGACCGAAATGACCGTTTTCACCGTCCAGCAGACGACCGCTCACCGGTTGATCGAGGTACTGGAACCAATGCACACCGACAATCGACGGCTCACTCACCGCTTGCTTGACGAAATTGGCGTAGGCCGGCCCACGGTCTTCTTCCTTCGCCAGCTCCGTCACACCACCCCAGAACGGACCGCGATCGCGCGAGCCGAAGTTGAACTCGGTGATCAGCACCGGTTTGTCCAGCGCCCGTAGCTTGGCGAAGTCATAACCGTCCTGAGGTTTGAGCGTGTACATGTTGAAGCTCAGTACGTCGCAGTACTGCGCGCAAGACTCGACAGCCTCAGGTGTGCTGATGGCAAACCGACCACCGAGCAGCAGGTGGTTGGGTGCGTGCCATTTCAGCGAATCGGCAATGGTCTTGAAGTAGGTATCGGCGAAGACTTTCTGGAAGTATTTGAAGTCGGCTTCGATTTCCGGGTGTTCCGCACTTGGCAGCGGCGGCACGAACCCCGGGTCTTCCATCAATTCCCAGGCCGGCAGGTCAATGCCCCAGGCTTTCGACAGTCCCGCCTGGTTACGGTATTTATCCCGCAGTTGCTTGAGGAACGCCCGTTTGGCCGGCACGTCGGTGGTCATTTTCAAAGTACCGTACGCCAAGGCATAACGGGCCTTCGGGTCATCGCCGGGACCGGCCCAGGCCAGTTCGTTATCGGCGAAATAACCGATCAGCCATGGGTCGTCGCGGTGATCGCGTGCAGCAATCGCTACGGCACGTTCGGTGGCCATGGCGAAACGCGGGTCGAACGGATCGGGCATGCCGCCCCACCAATCGGTGCCGGTGCTGATGCTGGCGTAATCGCCGACGATGGACAACGGCAAGGTGTACGGCACACGGTCATTCAAGCCCAACGCCGGGGCGCTCCAGTCGCCGATGGTATTGAAACCCCAGGCTTGCAGGCGATCGAGTGTATGGCCGGTCCAGCGTTTTTCGTCGAACGTGTGGGAAGCGCACGGAGTTGTGGCAGTTTCAGCCTTGGCGCCATCAGCCTTGGTTTCAGTCACAACCGCACACGGCTGGCCATAAGTGCGCTGCAGGTTGGCACCGTAGAAGTCATACCAGCGACCGGCATTGAACCCACGTCCCTGATCGGCACCATTGCCATTGCGGTTGTCGCCTTCACCGTAATGGCTGGCCAATGGCTCGTCATTATCGGGTAACGACTCGAACATGGTTTCGCGCCCGGCGACATAGGTCTGGCTGGTATCGGCAGTAACCGTATTGACCCCCAGGGAATAGAACGGGTGGCCCTCCGGGGTCACCAGATACCAGCGACCATCACGCTTTTCAGTGCGGAAGAAGCCACTGGCCTTGAACGCCGGGCCTTTACTCCAGCCACCGAACGTGTCCAAAGACGAACGCTCGCGCTCGGCCAGCCAGGTTTTCAGTTGCTGTTGTTCTTTATTCGCCGCGGTTTTGAGCTGTTCGTCGCTGGCGACTTTTTCCGGCCATTTCGCTCGCGTGGACTGACCATATGCGTCCACTAACGAACCGTAGGCCGCTTTGACCACCGCCTCGCCGTCCTGCACGCCAAAGCGCTCAAGCATGATGCTCTGGGCGACTTTTGGCTGATCCATCGACAGTGTCACCGACACCACCTGGCTGCGGTCCAGTTCACCCGTGCTGCTGGCCAGCAACACGCGCTGGCCTTCGACGGTAATCGGCATTGGCGGCCCGGCTTTCAAGCCCTGGCTCAGCGGCGAACTCGGTGTCAGGGGCACCAGCAAGGTTTGCGCAGGCCCGGCCGGCAAATCGATGCGGCTGACCAGGGTCTTGCCGTCGCTACTCTGGATTTTCACGTAGAGCGTCACAGGCCAGTTCATCGCGCTCTGGATACGCAGGCTCATGACGCCAGACGGCGACCAGTCCCAGGCGCCGCTTTGCGGGGTCAGACGCAGATTCGGTTGCGCCGCCGGATTAAAGGTCACCCGGCGCAGCACTTCACCTTCGGCCGTTTGCTCCGCATTGGACTGCGGCAGGCTGGCGTCCTGAGTCGCCACCTGGACCACATCGGCGGGCCGAACGAAGTTGAACAGCGTCTGTTGTCCGGCCGGAGCCGCCAACAGCGGCGCAGCGAACATCAGGGCAAAAACAGCGGGTAACGAACGGCGAATCATATGAACCAGGTTCTCCCTAACGACCGGTGAACGGCCTGTGTGGAATCGGTGACGGGGGATAGACAACGAAGTGGGCGATTTCGCCCACCGTGTCTCAAGATATTTCGCGGCGAAACGGCGGCAGCGCATTGAGGATCGCTTTGCCGTAGCGTTGCGTGACCAGACGCCGGTCAAGCAAGGTGATGGTGCCGCGGTCTTCTTCGGTGCGCAGCAGGCGCCCGCAGGCCTGAACCAGTTTGAGCGAGGCGTCCGGCACGGAGATCTCCATGAACGGATTGCCGCCTCGGGCTTCGATCCATTCGGCCAGCGCGGCTTCGACTGGATCGTCCGGGACCGAGAACGGGATCTTGGCAATCACCACGTGCTCGCAGTAAGCACCCGGCAAGTCGACACCCTCGGCGAAACTCGCCAGACCGAACAGCACACTGGAGTCACCGCCATCGACCCGCGCCTTGTGCTTGTTCAGGGTTTCCTGTTTCGACAGGTTGCCTTGAATGAACACTTGCTTGCGCCAGTCACGGTCCAGGCCATCGAACACGTCCTGCATCTGTTTGCGCGAAGAGAACAGCACCAGTGTGCCGCGCGAGCCTTCGACCAGCTCCGGCAGATCACGAATGATCGCCGCGGTGTGGGCTGCCGCGTCCCGTGGGTCGGCGCGCAGGTCCGGCACCCGCAACACGCCTGCGTCGGCATGATGGAACGGGCTCGGCACCACCGCCGTCACGGCTTTTTTGGGCAGACCGGCACGCATGCGGAAACGGTCAAAGGTGCCGAGTGCGGTCAAGGTGGCCGAAGTCACCAGCGCACCGTACGCCACATTCCACAGGTTACGTCGGAGCATTTCCGCCGCCAGGATCGGGCTGGCGTTGACCTCGATGTCGAACAGCGAACCGCTTTCGGCCAGGGTCAGCCAGCGCGCCATCGGCGGGTTGTCTTCCGGGTCCTCGGCGGTGAATGCCGTCCACAGCTCCCAGTTGCCCTGAGAACGGGACAGCAGGCTGCCAAACAACGGATACCACTCTTCGGCCTGATTGCTGGCGATGCCGATGTTGACCTCACCATCCATGCCTTCCTTGAGCAGCTCGGTGAGCCGGGTAAAGACGTCGGTCAGGCGCGAAAAGCCTTTCTTCAGCTCGACGCCCATCTCGCGCATATGCTCGGGAATCACCCCGCCGACGAAACGATGACGCGGCCGTTCACGGCCCTCGACGTCTTCGCCGGGCTTGAATTCGGCAACCTGTTCGCAGGCGGTGAACATGAACTGCTGCTGGGTCTTGATCTCTCGCGCCAGCTCCGGCACTTGTTCGATCAGCTTGCCCAGATCGCCCGGCAACGGGTGCTGGGCCAGCAATTTGGTGAGGTTCTTGGCGGTCGTTTCCAGCCAGTCGGCGGTGGAACGCAAACGCGTGTAATGGGCGAAGTGGCCGATCGCCTTGTCCGGCAGGTGATGGCCTTCGTCGAACACGTAGATGGTGTCGCGAGGGTCGGGCAGGACGGCTCCGCCGCCCAAGGCCAGGTCAGCGAGGACCATGTCGTGGTTGGTGACGATCACGTCAACCTTGCCCATGCCTTCGCGGGCCTTGTAGAAGGCGCACTGACCGAAGTTCGGGCAATGACGGTTGGTGCACTGGCTGTGATCGGTGGTCAGGCGCGCCCAGTCCGCATCTTCAAGGGCGGTGGACCAACTGTCGCGGTCACCGTCCCATTTATTGCCGGCAAGCTTTTCGATCATGCTGGTAAACAGCTTCTGACTGGCTTCATCGACCTCGATCTTGAAGCCTTCTTCTTCGAACAGCTGCGCGGTAGCGGTTTGCGCGTGGCCTTCCTGCAACAACATGTCGAGCTTGGACAGGCACATGTAGCGGCCACGGCCCTTGGCCAGCGCAAAGCTGAAGTTCAGCCCGCTGTTGCGCATCAGGTCCGGCAGGTCCTTGTAGACAATCTGTTCTTGCAGGGCGACGGTCGCCGTAGCGATCACCAGGCGTTTACCGGCAGCCTTGGCGGTCGGAATCGCCGCCAGGCTGTAGGCCACGGTTTTCCCGGTACCGGTGCCGGCTTCCACCGCGACAATCGCGGGGTCGCCACTGCGCCGGCCTTCGTCGTCGGTGTCGATGTCACCGAGGACCTTGGCAATTTCGGCGATCATCAGGCGTTGGCCGTAGCGCGGCTTGAGGCTCTTGGCTTCGAGAAAACGCGAGTAGGCGCCCTGGATCGTGGTTTTAAGTTCGGTGCTGATCATGGATTGTCGGGCGCAAAAAACGCTGGATAAATTTTCAGTGGTTAAGGGGGCTATCATACCCCGCTAATTAATCCCGCGCAGAACGGAGTACCCCAATGACACCTTTCGCCCTCATTTACACCCTGCATGTACTGGCGGCCCTGATCTGGGTCGGCGGCATGTTTTTCGCCTGGATGGTCCTGCGCCCCGCCGCCATGAAGGCACTTGAAGGGCCTGCGCGATTGAAGCTCTGGGTAGAAGTGTTTCAAGGTTTTTTTGTCTGGGTCTGGGTCGCCGTGGTGATCTTGCCGATCAGTGGCGTCGGGCTGATTCATCTGCGCTTCAGCGGTTTTGAAACCGCGCCGCGTTATGTGCAGATCATGATGGGTTTGTATCTGGTGATGACCGCGCTGTTTATCCGGATTCAGGCGCTGAATCTACCGGAGTTGCGTAAAACGGTGCTGGCTGAGGATTGGCCGGCGGGTGCCGCGATGCTGGGCAAGATTCGGCGTCTGGTGGGGATCAATCTATTGCTGGGGTTGCTGCTGGTGGCGGTGGCTTCGGCGCGGCCGATGTTCTGACTCCCCTCGCTGATCGTTCCCACGCTCTGCGTGGGAACGATCAGTTACACAGGCTGCTTACAACCGCTGCACCGTCACGGCACCTGTCGCTCCGGCAGGACCTGGCTGACCTTGTGCACCTGCGCGACCGCTTTTACCGCCGTCGGCACGGTAGACGAAACACCCCTTGGCCTTTCCGCCTGCGCCTGGCTTGCCACCGGCACCGGCCACGCCGCCGGCGCCACCGTCGACCAGCACCTTGATCTGCTGGGGCGGGTAATCACGCGGCAATTCCACCCGGACCTGCGCGCCCGGCGCCCCGGCATGACCATCGCCACCATTATCACCATCCGCCCCATGCCCGGCCTGGCCCCACGTGCAACCCGGTTCCTCACCGTTGCCGCCATCGAGCCCCACGTAACCCGGCGCACCGGCACCGCCGCGGGCATCCACCGACAACTCGGGAGCGTTCAGCGAGGCAATCCGCAGATTCAGGTTGCGTCCGGCGCGGGCGGCCTTAAGGTAAGTGCCCGGTGCGCCTCGCGAGGTGATCTGACTGCCACTGGCAAGCTGCGCACGACTGATATTCAGTTGCAGAGCCTGTTCGCTGGGGACAATCGCGATCCGTGCCTCGCGGCCCAGACGCAACTCGCCAACACTCAGTTCAGTCACGTTGGAGGGGATCAGCAGCGTGCCATTATCGGCGACTTCCAGGCGCTCCAGCTGCAAGGTGCTGGCGGCATTGGGCAAACGCAGCAGTGAGTTGGTTTCGACCGTGACCACTTGAGCCATCGCCATCGGGCTGATCAAGGCGGCGAGCAGGCAGAGCTTACGCATGACGAATCTCCCCGGCGGCAGGGGTTGCAAGGATTTGCACATGGAAAATACCGACAACGAGGATCTGTAAGCGATCACGCCACGGATGAACCCGCTCTTTAAGGTTACGGTTATAGAGCACCAGCTCCACAACATGGGTCATCAGCAACAGGCTACCGGCCAGATTGATCATCAGATGAAACGGGCTGATCAACGGGCTGATCAGATTGACCAGCACCACCAGCCAGAACAACAGGGTCAAACCCTTCCCCAAGCCCCAAAGCACCTTCATGTACGCCCCCGCAGATCATTATTCTTTGCGCGCACAGTACCGACTTCCGCAACGGATAAGCCAGAGGCCAACGAAAATTCTTCTGAACGGGCGGTTTAGAGCATCGCAACTGTCGATCAGCGGTCCATGACCCGTTCGACTCTACGGCTTTTTGCCACGTATTTACGGCAGGCCTCGCCAGTGTCTGCAAACCGCCCCTAGGCCCGCACGTTCGGGCAGGCTAGTCTTCGCACATCTGATTGAGGATCTTCGATGACCACAGGTAATTCTTCGCGCACGCCCCAGCAAGCGCTCGCCGCCTTGCTCGACCGTTATGCGCCACAACGTCTGTTGCTGATCGGCGCCAGCGACTTCCCGGCGCTCGAAGCTTTCAAGCTCGCGCACCCGGATGCCTGCGTCGCTCAAGTCGCACCCGGCCCTCTGCCACCGGCACTGGCCGCACAACGCTTCGACTTGGCGCTGGCACTCGACTGCCTTGAGCATCTGCCCAAGCGCGATGGCCTGAACCTGCTCGGCGGAATTCGCAATCTCAACGCCAGCCGCATCGCGGTGCTTGCGGACCTGAAAGCCTGCGGTTGGCAAGAAACCGACTTCTTTTCCCTGGCACTGCAGGCCAGCGAACGCTTCCAGCGTGACGAACAGGTCCTGACACTCTTTACCTACGATCTACTTGACTACAAACAAGTGCCTGACTGGCTCAATTCACGGTTCTGGGCCAATCCGGAAAACTTCGGAAAATACTGGTGGTAACACGATGAGTACGTCCATTTGCCCGTGCGGCAGTGGCACCCTGCTGGATGCCTGCTGCGGCCACTACCATGCCGGCCACCCTGCGCCGTGCGCCGAAGCCTTGATGCGTTCGCGCTACAGCGCCTATGTGCTGGGCCTGATCGACTATCTGGTGGCCACCACCCTGCCCGCCCAACAGGCAGGCCTGGATCGTCAGTCGATCAGCGAATGGAGCGCGCAAAGCACCTGGCTTGGCCTTGAGGTGGAAAGCTCCGAGGTCTTCGGCGGCCAGCCTGAACATGCATTCGTCACCTTCACCGCACGCTGGCACGACAGCACCGGCGAGCACAGCCACCGCGAACGCTCATCCTTTGTGCAAAACGCCGGTCGCTGGTACTTCATCGACCCTACCGTGCAGCTCAAGGCCGGGCGCAATGATGCATGCCCCTGCGCCAGCGGGCAGAAATTCAAGAAGTGTTGTGCGAATTGTTTCACCGTTTGAGGCGATCTTTTGGGGCTAGACTGGGGTTCAAGGAGAAATACCACCATGACCCATCAGCAGCGCGCCTTACGAATCGTCACCCTGTTCATGTTCCTGAGCCTCGGTGGCTGCGCGTCCTGGTTCGCTGACGACACCCTCGACCCGCAAGTCCATCTGCTCAAAGTCGAAGTGGTTCGCGCCAAACTCCTTGAGCAGAAATTCATGCTCTATTTTCGCGTCGATAACCCCAACGACTCCGACCTTATGGTTCGCGGCCTGGTGTACCGGATTCATTTAAGCGAGTTCCTGCTGGCCGAAGGCGAGTCCAGCAAATGGTTCACCGTCGACCCGAAAAGCAGCAGCTATTTCCAGGTGCCGATTCGCACCAACCTCTGGCAACACCTGCGTGACGTGGTGAAACTGCTGAAGAAACCCGACCAGCCGATCCCCTATCGCCTGGAAGGCGAGTTGAAAACCGGATTATTGTTTGGCAATGACGTGCACCAGGCCCGTTATGGCGAGATAATTCCCGGCGATTTTATTCCGGAGTAACCTCGATGACCCAGCAACCCCATGTCCATGGCCCTGACTGCAACCACGATCATGACCATCACGACCACCATGATCACGACCATGGCCATGTCCACGGCCCGAACTGCGGCCACGCTCACCAGGAGCCGGTGCGCAACGCGTTGAAAGACGTTGGCCGCAACGACCCTTGCCCATGCGGCAACGGCAAGAAGTTCAAGAAGTGCCACGGCGCTTGATGCGTTAACACAACGCGTACTTTGTAGAAGCGTGGCTTGACCAAGATAGTCGATAACGTGGCCTGCCTGATGCACCGAGGTGCCCCGTTCGCGGGCAAGCCACGCTCCCACAGGTTCTAATCAGCCGTCAGAATCTCGGCTGTACGAACCACCGTCGCATACTCCCCGTGCAGATTGCCCAGCGACATGGCATGCACCTCCTGCGCCGAATGCTTCTTGCCGAAGAAGTCGAGCTTGTCGAAGGTGTAGCAGGCGTCTTCCACGACCCAGGTTTCAAACCCCAGATTGCCCGCCGTACGCGCCGTGGACTCGACCGAGTTATGGGTCGCCACGCCGACAATGATCAGTTGCTCGATCCCCGCCTCACGCAAACCCGCTGCAAGCGTCGTTCCGCTGAACGCATCGGGGACCTGTTTCTGGATCACACGCTCGCCCGATCGCGGCTCGAACCGCTCCTGAAACTCGACGCCCGACTGCTGCGGCCAGAACACCGACTCCGGCGAGCGGGACAAATGCTGCACATGAATCACCGGCCGCGCCATGCGCCGCCATTCACTCAACAACTCGGCCATCCGCTCCTCGGCGTGGGGGTTATTGCGTGGTCCAAGCCTGGGGTGATGAATGCCTTTTTGCTGATCAATGAGGATCAACGCTGCGTTGGCGTGAAGCTCCATGGCGACTTTTCTCCTGTACGAATCATCGAAATCCCGACACTTGAGCACCACCTTTTCCAATAGGCAAGTCATGAAACGGTAACCCTGCGCGTCAAATTCTGTGATTTATCGGACAAACCTTGAAATAAGATCGGCACCCGCTTGCGCGGCCTTCTCCTGCTCACTAACGTAGCGCCTTTATTGCGCCTCTACTCCCGCAGGAGCTTTGCCATGGCCTCGCCAGCCTTTACATCTTTTCTTCCCCGGTTCGGCGTTGCCGCAGCAGTGGCCAGTGTGCTCAGCCTCACCGGTTGCCAGACCTGGAATGCCCAGGACAGCCTGCCACCCACCGCAGGCGTGCAGCCGCTCAAAGGCTTGGCGCAGAACGTTTCAGTGCGGCGCAATGCCATGGGCGTGCCGCTGATCGAGAGCAACACCTTCCACGACGCGCTGTTCACCCTCGGCTACGTACACGCCAGTGATCGCATCACCCAGATGGTCACCCTGCGCCTGCTGGCCCAGGGTCGCCTGTCGGAGATGTCCGGCGCAGAGATGCTCGACGCTGACCGCTACATGCGTGCAGTCAACCTGAAGAAAAGTGCCGACGAACTCTACAAGGCCTCCTCGCCACGCCTGCAACGCTTCTTTGAAGTCTATGCACGCGGGGTCAACGCCTACCTGTTCCGCTATCGCGACAAGCTGCCGTCAGACCTGGCCACCACTGGCTACCAGCCTGAATACTGGAAACCGGAAGATTCGGCGCTGATTTTCTGCCTGCTGAACTTCAGCCAGTCAGCCAACCTGCCGCAAGAAATCGCCTCGCTGGTGCTGGCGCAAACCGTCACGACAGACAAACTCCCGTGGCTGTTGCCGTCGTATCCGGATGAAAAGCTGCCGCTCGCCGAAGCCGAAAAGCTTAAAGGCGTGAAGCTCAACGGTACGATCCCGGGCCTGAGCGAACTCAGCAAAGCCGGCGACCAGTTGTCCGCATTGAATTTGCTCGGCGCCACGGCGTCGAGCAACTGGGCGATTGCCCCGCAGCACAGTCGCAGCGGCAAGAGCCTGCTGGCCAGCGACAGCCAATTCCCGATTGGCGTACCGTCGCTGTGGAACTACGTGCAGATCCGTTCACCGAAGTACCAGGCAGCCGGGTTTTCCATTGCGGGCCTTCCGATGGTCCTCGCCGGTTTCAACGGTAAAGTGGCGTGGAGCATGACCGCGGTCATGGGCGATAACCAGGACCTGTTCCTTGAAAAGCTCAAGCGTCAAGGCAATGGCCTGAGCTACGAAGTCTCAGGCAAATGGCAACCGGTGACGGTTCGCAACGAAACTTACTTCGTCAAAGGTCAGCGGCCGATTCGCGAAGCCGTGTATGAAACCCGCCACGGCCCGCTGCTCAACAGCGCCCAAGGCACCGCACTGGGCAATGGTTTCGGTCTGGCGTTGCAGATGCCGAATTTTACCGACGACAAGAGCCTCGACGCCTTCTTCGACCTGTCCCGTGCACAGAGCGCAGAGAAAGCCTCGGACGCCAGCCGTGAAATCCGTGCTATCGCGCTGAACATGGTGTTCGCCGACGCCAGCCACATCGGCTGGCAAGTCACCGGGCGCTTCCCGAACCGCCGCGAAGGTGAAGGTGGATTGCCATCACCGGGCTGGGAAGGTCGTTACGACTGGGACGGTTACGCCGACCCGATGCTCCACCCTTATGACCAGGACCCGGCCCAAGGCTGGGTCGGCACCGCCAACCAGCGGGTCATCCCCCACGGTTACGGCATGCAGCTGTCCAATTCCTGGGCCGCTCCTGAACGCGGCGAGCGCATCGCCGAGCTGGCGGGTGCCGGCAAGCACGACAGCCGCAGCATGATTGCGATGCAGTACGACCAGACCACGCTGTTCGCCGCCAAACTGAAAAAGATGTTTGAAGCCCCGGGCATGTCCCAACCGCTCAAACAGGCGATCGACGCACTGCCGGCTGCCGAAGCCGGCAAAGCGCGCGAAGCTTACAGCCGCTTGATGGCGTTCGACGGCAAGCTCAGCCCGACCTCCACCGACGCAGCGATCTATGAACTGTTCCTGCAAGAAAGCATGAAGCAGATTTTCCTCGACGAGCTCGGCCCTCAGGACAGCCCGACGTGGAAAGCCTTCGTCGCCAATGGCAAATTGTCTTACTCGGCCCAGGCCGACCATTTGCTGGGCCGCGAAGACAGCCCGTTCTGGGATGACCTGCGCACGCAGCAGAAAGAAGACAAACCAACCATTCTCGCCCGCAGTCTGGCTGCGGCCATTACCGCCGGCGAGAGCCAGATGGGCGCCGACCACAAAGCCTGGCAGTGGGGCAAACTGCACCACTACGAATGGAAAAACAGCCGAGGCCAGACCGTACGCGGCGCCATGTCGGCCGGAGGTGACCACACCACGTTGAATGCTGCCGCCTACACCTGGGGTCAGGATTTCAACGTGACGCTGGTGCCGGCGATGCGCTTCATTGTCGACTTCGGCCAGGCCGAACCGCTGATGGGCCAGAGCGGCACTGGCCAATCCGGCAACCCGGCCAGCCCGAACTATATCGATAGCATCGACCCATGGCTCAAAGGCCAATACATGAGCTTGCCGATGCAACCGCAGAACTTCGACAAGGTGTATGGCAAAACGCGGCTGACCCTGGTGCCGGGTAAGTAACACGGTGGTGATCTGTGACAGGGGGAGCTTGCTTCCTCGCCACAGATCGCTCTACTTTGGTGCGGTAAATTGTTCACGCCCGTTTTTGGGCACGATTCCTCTCCAGACGTGTCTTGAATCATCTTTTAAAACGCTTGTTCGGGACTCTGGTTCGGAAATTGCTACTTTCATAAGGTCTTACGCTTTCCAGTAACAATAATTTCGCGCCACAAGCGCTCATATTGGTTCTTAGGGATTTAATAATGAAAAAAGCATTGCTGACCCTTTCTGCACTGGCGTTGTGCATGGCCGCTGGTTCCGCACTGGCCAAGGAATACAAAGAACTGCGTTTTGGTGTTGACCCTTCCTACGCTCCGTTCGAGTCCAAAGCGGCCGACGGCAGCCTGGTGGGCTTCGACATCGATCTGGGCAACGCGATCTGCGCCGAACTGAAGGTCAAGTGCAAATGGGTCGAAAGCGATTTCGACGGCATGATTCCGGGCCTCAAGGCCAATAAATTCGACGGCGTGATCTCCTCCATGACCGTCACCGAAGCCCGCGAAAAAGTCATCGACTTCTCCAGCGAGCTGTTCTCCGGCCCGACCGCTCTGGTCTACAAGAAAGGCTCCGGCATTTCTGACGTGGCTTCGCTCAAGGGTAAAAAAGTCGGCTACGAGCAAGGCACCATCCAGGAAGCCTACGCCAAGGCCGTGCTGGACAAGGCTGGCGTGACCACTCAGGCCTACGCCAACCAGGATCAGGTCTACGCCGACCTGACTTCCGGTCGCCTGGACGCCTCGATCCAGGACATGCTGCAAGCGCAGCTGGGCTTCTTGAAGTCGCCACAAGGTGCTGCTTATGAAGTCAGCAAGCCGGTCAACGATCCTTTGCTGCCAGCCAAAACAGCTGTCGGTATCTCGAAAGGTAACAAAGAGCTCAAAGCCCTTCTCGATAAAGGTATCAAAGCGTTACACGATGATGGCACCTACGCGACCATTCAAAAGAAACACTTCGGTGATCTGAATCTGTACAGCGGCAAATAATGCCCGGCGCCCATCCTCGTGATGGGCGCTTTTTTCACGCTATCAGGTTGCAGATTTTATGTTCGAACAACTGTTACAAAACCTCGGGCTTTCTGCCTTCAGCTTGAAGGGCTTCGGTCCGCTGCTGATGCAAGGCACCTGGATGACCATCAAATTATCGGTGTTGTCGCTGCTGGTGGCCGTGTTGCTCGGCCTGCTCGGCGCCACCGCCAAACTCTCCAGCGTCAAACTGCTACGGGTTCCCGCCCAGGTCTACACCACCCTGATTCGCGGCGTGCCGGACCTGGTACTGATGCTGCTGATTTTCTACAGCCTGCAAACCTGGCTGACCTCCCTTACCGACCTGATGGAATGGGAGTACATCGAAATCAACCCGTTCAGCGCCGGGGTCATCACCCTGGGCTTCATCTATGGCGCGTATTTCACCGAGACCTTTCGCGGCGCGATCCTCGCTGTCCCACGGGGTCAGGTCGAAGCCGCCACAGCTTATGGCCTCAAGCGCGGCCAGCGGTTCCGCTACGTGGTGTTCCCGCAAATGATGCGCTTCGCCCTGCCGGGTATCGGCAACAACTGGATGGTAATGCTCAAGGCCACCGCGCTGGTGTCGATCATCGGCCTGGCGGACCTGGTCAAAGCGGCTCAGGACGCCGGTAAAAGCTCCTATCAACTGTTTTACTTCCTGGTGCTGGCCGCCTTGATTTACCTGCTGATCACCAGCGCTTCGAACTTTGTCCTGCGCAGGCTTGAACGCCGTTATGCCGCCGGTGCCCGGGAGGCCGTACGATGATCGAACTTCTACAGGACTACTGGAGACCGTTCCTTTACACCGACGGTTACCACATTACTGGCCTGGCAATGACCATGTGGTTGCTCAGCGCTTCGATCTTCATCGGTTTCCTGGTGTCGATCCCGCTGTCGATTGCGCGGGTTTCCAACAAACTTTACGTGCGCTGGCCGGTGCAGTTCTATACCTACCTGTTCCGTGGCACACCGCTGTATATCCAGCTGCTGATCTGCTACACCGGGATCTACAGCCTGGCCGCGGTCCGTGCGCAGCCGGTGCTCGATGCGTTCTTTCGCGATGCGATGAACTGCACCATCCTCGCCTTTGCCCTGAACACCTGCGCCTATACCACGGAGATTTTCGCCGGGGCGATTCGCAGCATGGCCCATGGCGAAGTCGAAGCGGCCAAGGCCTACGGCCTGACGGGCTGGAAGTTGTATGCCTACGTGATCATGCCGTCAGCCCTGCGTCGCTCGTTGCCGTATTACAGCAACGAAGTGATCCTCATGCTGCACTCGACCACCGTGGCCTTCACCGCTACCGTCCCGGACGTATTGAAAGTGGCGCGGGATGCCAACTCGGCGACCTTTTTGACCTTTCAATCGTTCGGCATTGCCGCACTGATTTACCTGACCGTCACCTTTGCGCTGGTCGGCCTGTTCCGACTGGCCGAACGCCGATGGCTGGCGTTCCTCGGGCCGACTCACTAGGATTTTTTTCAAATGCGCCACCAGATCCATGACCTGCTTGCCCCACTGCCGGGCACTGCACGACAGATCCACAGCTTCCACTTCGGCCCGACCCAGGCCAAAGGCAAGATCTATATCCAGTCCTCGCTGCATGCCGACGAAATGCCCGGCATGCTGGTGGCCTGGCACCTCAAACTGCGCCTGGCCGAGCTCGAAGCCGCCGGCCGTCTGCGCAGCGAGATCGTGCTGGTGCCCGTGGCCAACCCGATTGGCCTCGAACAAGTGCTGATGGACGTGCCATTGGGCCGCTACGAGCTGGAAAGCGGGCAGAACTTCAACCGCTGGTTCGTTGACCTCGGTGAAGAAGTCGGTAACGAGATCGAAGGGCAACTCAACGACGACCCGCAACACAACCTTGAGTTGATCCGCAGCGGCCTGCGCAATGCGCTGGCTCGGCAAACCGCCCGCACCCAACTGCAATCCCTGCGCCTGACCCTGCAAACACTGGCCTGCGATGCCGACATGGTGCTGGACCTGCATTGTGATTTCGAAGCCGTCGCACACCTGTACACGACGCCCGAGGCCTGGCCGCAAGTCGAGCCACTGGCGCGCTACATCGGCGCCGAAGCCAGCCTGCTGGCCACCGACTCCGGTGGTCATTCGTTCGACGAGTGTTTCACTCTGGTCTGGTGGCAAATGCAGGAGCGCTTCGGTGAGCACTTCGACATTCCGCTGGGCAGCTTCTCGGTGACCGTCGAATTGCGTGGTCAAGGCGACGTCAATCATCCGCTGGCCAGTCTCGACTGCCAGGCGCTGATCGACTACCTGATTCATTTCGGCGCCATTGAAGGTGAAGCCGCGCCCTTGCCCGAACTGCCCTACCCTGCCACTCCACTGGCCGCAGTAGAACCGGTTGCAACCCCGGTCGGCGGTTTGCTGGTGTACCACGTGCTGCCGGGCGAGTACCTGGAGGCAGGACAACTGATCGCTGAAATCATCGACCCGATCGGCGACCGCGTGACCCCGGTTCACTGCGCCAACGCCGGCCTGCTCTACGCCCGCTCGACTCGCCGGATGGCCACTGCCGGCATGGTGATCGCCCATGTTGCCGGGCTCGAAGCCTATCGCACCGGTTACCTACTTTCGCCTTGAGGATGCATGCCCCATGTACAAACTGACCATCGAAGGCCTGCATAAATGCTACGGCACTCATGAGGTGCTCAAAGGTGTTTCGCTCAAGGCCAAGACCGGTGACGTGATCAGCCTGATCGGCGCCAGCGGCTCGGGCAAAAGCACCTTTTTGCGCTGCATCAACTTTCTCGAACAACCCAACGACGGCGCCATGAGCCTGGACGGCAAGCAGATTCGCATGATCAAGGACCCCCATGGCATGCGGGTGGCCGACGAAGCCGAGCTGCAACGAATCCGTACCCGCCTGGCAATGGTGTTCCAGCACTTCAACCTGTGGAGCCACATGACCGTGCTGGAAAACATCACCATGGCCCCGCGCCGGGTGCTGGGGGTCAGCAAGAAGGACGCCGAAGATCGCGCCCGGCGTTATCTGGACAAGGTCGGCCTGGCGGCGCGCGTGGCGGAGCAGTACCCGGCGTTCCTGTCGGGCGGTCAGCAACAACGTGTTGCCATTGCCCGCGCACTGGCGATGGAGCCGGAAGTCATGCTGTTCGACGAACCGACTTCGGCGCTGGACCCGGAACTGGTAGGCGAAGTGCTCAAGGTGATCCAGGGTCTGGCCGAAGAAGGCCGGACCATGATCATGGTGACCCACGAAATGAGCTTCGCCCGCAAGGTTTCCAATCAGGTGCTGTTCCTGCATCAGGGACTGGTAGAGGAAGAAGGGGCACCTGAAGACGTGCTCGGTAACCCGAAAAGCGAACGCCTCAAGCAATTCCTCAGCGGCAACCTCAAGTAACCCCTCCCCCTTGTAGGAGCAAGGCTTGCCCGCGATGGGCACAATGCGGTCCATCAGATAAACCGCGTTATCGTTCATCGCGGGCAAGCCTTGCTCCTACAGAGTGCGAGGATCAAGCCGATCGGAAAAAATCAGGCAACCGGCGCGGGGGGCGGCTTATCCGGCAAGGTAGGTTCGCCAGGCTCACCAGGTTCGGTCGGTTGTTCGTTCGGGGTATCGGGGTCGGGTTGACCAGGGATTCCGCCGGCCAGCGTGACAGGCGGATGCGCCAGCAAAGACCAGGCCAGCAGGCCCACTTGATTGGGCTCAAGCCTTGCCAGTTCGGCACTTATTCGCGGATCGATCTTCATGAAGCACTCCTGAGCGATGGCCCGATACGCCTTGCGCGCATCGGAGCAGTACACCCCATAGAGTGTACGCCCGCTCAGGAATTCCAACGGTTTGTCAGACGGCTGACTCAGGTACGCGGCAGGGTCACGCCACGCTGGCCCTGGTACTTGCCGCCACGGTCCTTATAAGACACTTCACACTCTTCGTCCGACTCGAAAAACAACATCTGTGCCACGCCTTCGTTGGCGTAGATCTTCGCAGGCAAGGTGGTGGTGTTCGAGAACTCCAGGGTCACGTGACCTTCCCACTCCGGCTCCAGCGGCGTGACGTTGACGATGATGCCGCAACGAGCGTAGGTGCTCTTGCCCAGGCAGATCGTCAGTACATTGCGCGGAATACGGAAGAACTCGACGGTACGCGCCAGCGCGAAAGAGTTTGGCGGAATGATGCACACGTCGCTTTTGACGTCGACGAAGCTCTTCTCATCAAAATTTTTCGGATCGACAGTCGCCGAATTGATGTTGGTGAACACCTTGAATTCATCGGCGCAACGCACGTCATAGCCGTAGCTCGATACACCGAAGGAAATCAGCCGGTCGGCGCCTTCGCCACGCATCTGGCGCTCTACGAAGGGCTCGATCATGCCGTGCTCTTGCGCCATGCGGCGAATCCACTTGTCCGATTTGATGCTCATGGCGGGGTGTCCTGAATAGCGAGGTGGAAAAATTCTGTCCGGCATCTTACCGGGGCGCGCCGCCGGTTCAAAGTCCGCGGCACAATTCTCGCCGATCCCCCACGATTTCCGGGCCTTCGCGGCAATACAGAGCACCGTCAGTCATGAAAACAGAGAAACCTTCGCAAAGACCATTGGCACGTTCAGGAAAAAGGGTTAAGGTGGCGCCACTGTGCTGCTTGTGTCACTGAGAATCTCTACACGATATGTTGAATTTCGATCCAACCATCTACAAGAATTTTTCCTGCTCTTTGCACTCAGTCTCGGCCAGGGTTCTTCCTGAGTCGCAGTTATCTTTGTTCAAGGAGTTACACCATGTCTAATCGCCAAACCGGTACCGTTAAGTGGTTCAACGATGAAAAAGGCTTCGGCTTCATCACTCCACAATCCGGTGACGACCTGTTCGTTCACTTCAAAGCTATCCAATCCGACGGCTTCAAAAGCCTGAAAGAAGGCCAACAGGTTTCTTTCATCGCTACCCGCGGTCAGAAAGGCATGCAAGCTGAAGAAGTTCAAGTTATCTAACTTGTCCTGATTCAGTAAAAAGCCCCGCCCTCAAAAGCGGGGCTTTTTTGTGCCTGTGTGTTTTTACCGACCCTGCCAAATATCGCGAGATTTTCATTCGCCCACTGAAGACTTATTCTGGAAACAGCCTCAACAGGAAGCGGCAACGTGACTGACGCCAACCATGAAACCGAAACCCCGGCGCAAATGCGCCGAACCACGCTCTACCTGACCCTGGCCCAGGTTCCGGAAGGTAAAGTGGTGAGTTACGGTCAGCTCGCCGAACTGGCAGGCCTGGGGCGGGCCGCGCGCTGGGTGGGACGCACGTTGAGTCAGTTGCCCGGCGACACCAAGCTGCCCTGGCATCGCGTATTGGCTGCCGGCGGTCGCCTCAGCTTGCCAGCGGGAAGCCCCTCAGGCGATGAACAGCGGGCACGCTTGCGCATGGAAGGTGTCAGCATCCTGAACAATCGTGTTGATATTCAGCGTCATGGCTGGCGCCCGGTAGAGCACAGCGGTTAGAGTGCGCGCTTTGTTTTCGCAATTTTGAGGCAGACTCCAGCCCATGCCCCGTAAAACCTGGCGCGCCGCGCTCGCTGCTTATGCCAGCCCCTCGACGCTCGTACTGTTGCTACTGGGTTTCGCCGCCGGCCTACCCTACATGTTGGTGTTCTCAACGCTTTCCGTCTGGCTGCGTGAGGCCGGCGTGGCCCGTGAAACGATTGGTTATGCCAGCCTGATCGGGCTGGCGTACGCGTTTAAATGGGTGTGGTCGCCACTTCTCGACCAATGGCGCCTGCCATTACTCGGCAAACTCGGCCGACGACGTTCCTGGCTGGTCCTGGCGCAAATACTGCTGGTCCTCGGCCTGATCGGCATGGGTTTCTGCGACCCGCAAAAACACCTGTCCTGGCTGATTGCGATTGCCGTTCTGGTCGCATTCGCCTCCGCCACCCAGGATATTGCCGTCGATGCCTATCGCCTGGAAATTGTCGACGACACGCGCCAGGCTGCATTGGCCGCTAGTTATATGTCCGGTTATCGGGTCGCGGCTCTCCTGGCAACAGCGGGCGCACTGTTCATTGCCGAAGGTTTCGGCTCCACCGGGTTCAACTACAAACACTCGGCCTGGACCGGCACCTACGCGCTGTTCGGCCTGCTGATGATCCCGGCGCTGGTGACCAGCCTGCTGATGCGCGAGCCTCCCGTGCCGCTGCGTACCCAGCTGTCCGCCGGGCGCTACAGCTTTGTGCACCAACTCGCGTCGGTATTCGTACTCATCGTTTTGCTGGTATCCGTACCCGCGATGTTTACCCAGCTCTACAACACTGATTTCGCCAGCGTCATCACGGGCGCCATGAGCCCATTGGATCTGCTGCTGGAAGATCGGGCATTTCTACGAGCGCTGCTCTACATCATCCTGACCAGCCTGTGCCTCTCCACCATGGGCCGCCGCGGCCTGGCCCCGGTGCTGACGCCCGTCAACGACTTCGTTGTCCGCTACCGCTGGCAGGCCTTTCTGCTGCTGGGTCTGATCGCCACCTATCGAATGTCTGACACCGTCATGGGCGTGATGGCCAACGTGTTCTACATCGACCTGGGCTTCACCAAGGATCAGATCGCCGGCGTCAGCAAGATCTTCGGCCTGATCATGACCCTGATAGGCGCCGGCATGGGCGGCCTGCTGATCGTGCGTTTCGGAATCCTGCCGATTCTGTTCATCGGCGGGTTTGCGTCAGCCGCCACCAACCTGTTGTTTGTGATGCTCGCCGACATGGGCGCCAACCTGGAGATGCTGATCGTCACCATCTCCCTCGATAACTTCAGTTCGGGCATGGCCACCTCGGCCTTCGTCGCCTACCTGTCGAGCCTGACCAACCTGAAGTTTTCCGCGACCCAGTACGCCCTGCTCAGCTCGATCATGCTCCTGCTGCCACGCCTGATCGGCGGCTACTCTGGAGTCATGGTGGAAAAATACGGTTATCACAACTTCTTCATCATCACGACACTGCTTGGCGTGCCGACCCTGCTGCTGATCGCCCTGCACTGGTTCCAGGAAAGCCGTCGCGAAGGTCCGACACCTACGCCCGAGCCTGCCCAGACCACCACCGCCGTCGAAGAATCATAGCCCCTTGAGTGCGGAGTTTTCTCCGCACTCAAGCCACGCCGCCGGCCGCAATCCTGTACGCCAGCAAATCTCACCCGTACAATGCTTCGTCATTTCTAGTCTTCAGCAACCGACAACGGCCTACCATGCGCACCAGTCAATTTTTGCTCGCCACACAGAAAGAAACGCCTTCCGATGCGGTCGTCGTCAGCCATCAGCTGATGCTGCGCGCCGGCATGATCCGCAAACTCGCCTCCGGCCTGTACACCTGGCTGCCGATGGGCTTGCGAGTGATGCGCAAGGTCGAAGCCGTCGTTCGTGAAGAAATGAACGCCGCCGGCTCTCTCGAAGTGTTGATGCCGAGCACTCAACCGGCTGAGCTGTGGCAGGAATCCGGTCGCTGGGAAGAGTACGGCCCTGAACTGCTGCGCTTCAAGGATCGTCACGGTCGCGACTTCTGCGCCGGCCCGACTCACGAAGAAGTGATCACCGACCTGATGCGCAACGAGTTGAGCAGCTACAAGCAGCTGCCGATCAACCTGTACCAGATCCAGACCAAATTCCGTGACGAAATCCGCCCACGCTTCGGCCTGATGCGCGGTCGCGAGTTCATCATGAAGGACGCCTACTCCTTCCACGCTGATCAGGCATCGCTGCAGGTCACTTACGACCGCATGCACCAGGCCTACTGCAACGTGTTCACCCGTCTGGGCCTGAAGTTCCGCCCTGTAGAAGCTGACAACGGCTCCATCGGTGGCGCCGGCTCCCACGAGTTCCACGTACTGGCCGAATCCGGCGAAGACGACATCGTCTTCAGCAACGGTTCCGAGTACGCAGCGAACATCGAGAAAGCCGAAGCCGTGCCACGGGAAACCTCGCGCGCCGCACCAACCGAAGAACTGCGACTGGTCGACACCCCGAACGCCAAGACCATTGCGCAACTGGTCGAAGGCTTCAATCTGCCAATCGAAAAGACCATCAAGACCCTGGTGGTTCACGCCGAAGAGCAAGGCAAGCTGATTGCCCTGATCATCCGTGGCGACCACGAACTGAACGAAATCAAGGCCGCCAACCAGCCTGGCGTCGCCAGCCCGCTGGTCATGGCCTCCGAAGCCGAACTGCGTGACGCCATTGGCGCCGGCGCCGGCTCCCTTGGCCCGCTGAACCTGCCACTGCCAATCATCATCGACCGTTCCGTCGAGCTGATGAGCGACTTCGGCATCGGCGCCAACATCGACGACAAGCACTACTTCGGCGTGAACTGGGAGCGCGATCTGCCAGTACCGACCGTTGCCGACCTGCGTAACGTCGTGTCCGGCGACCCGAGCCCTGACGGCAAAGGCACCCTGGAAATCAAGCGCGGCATTGAAGTCGGGCACATCTTCCAGCTGGGCAACAAGTACAGCAAAGCGATGAAGTGCGAAGTACTCGGCGAGAACGGCAAGCCGGTAACCCTGGAAATGGGTTGCTATGGCATCGGCGTGTCCCGCGTGGTGGCTGCGGCCATCGAGCAGAACAACGACGAGAAAGGCATCATCTGGAGCGACGCCCTCGCGCCATTCCAGATCGCCCTGGTGCCGCTGCGCTACGAAACCGAGCAGGTTCGCGAAGCGACCGACAAGCTGTACGCGGAACTGACCGCTGCCGGCTTCGAAGTACTGCTGGACGATCGCGACAAGAAAACCAGCCCGGGCATCAAGTTCGCGGACATGGAGCTGATCGGCATTCCTCACCGGATCGTGGTCAGTGACCGCAGCCTTGCCGAAGGCAACCTGGAATACAAGAGCCGTACCGAGGCCGAGCCGCAAGCGCTGCCGGTCGCTGACGTACTGTCGTTCCTTCAGGCTCGTATCCGCCGCTGACACCAGATAGAGAAGTCATGTTCAAGCGAAACACCTTAAGCCTCGGTGGTGCCGCCCTGTGCGGCACCCTGTTGCTCAGCGGCTGCGCCAATCAGATGTCACAACGCAGCGAGCACGAGGAACGCATCGAGCGAAAGCTGCTCGATCACAGCCTGCAGATCGATGTCGGCGAGCCTAAGGTGCTTGAGCTGCCGCAACGCCGGGTACGGATCCACGAGCAGAAGACCTTCGAAGTCACTGAGTACGATGTCACCCGGCGCTACGATCGCTACACGCCTTACCAACCCTGGCGCAAGGTCTACGAGATTCCATTGGGCGCGGTGACTTTGGTGGCCGGCGTCGGCGCGAACATTGCCAACGTGTTCGCCCTTGGCAACTTGCCAGACAGCATGACCAAGGACTGGATCAGCAATGGCATTGCCGGCCTCAACCCGTTCATGAACATACAGTCCCGTGGTCGCGCACAACAGAACCTGGCCGGCATCGATGAAGTCCAGCGTGATAAGCGCATGGAGTATT
This sequence comes from Pseudomonas sp. H3(2019), assembly GCF_007713465.1. Classification (GTDB taxonomy): domain Bacteria; phylum Pseudomonadota; class Gammaproteobacteria; order Pseudomonadales; family Pseudomonadaceae; genus Aquipseudomonas. The sequence goes on from NZ_VMSG01000026.1 coordinate 91,965, forward strand.
CGAGCCTGCCATGGAGTGAGCGCCCGGTAGAGGTCAAGGCCGGCACGCAGACCTTCGAGCTCACCACTGACCGCAACGGCGTGTTGCGCTTGAATCTGCTCGACAGCCCGTTCGCGGAGCAGGACCTGAATCGTATCGGCAAACTGCAGATTACTGTTGAAGATGCTCAGGACGATGTGCACACCGACTCGTCCCTGACGATCAGCAGCACCTTGCGCAGCAAGCTGCTGGAAGCTCATACGCTGATTTACGACGACCTCGAAGACGACGAAGTGAGCCAGTGGGTACACCGGGTCAAACGCCTGTCGGAGCTGGGCCTGGAAGAAGAAGCCAGCGAGCTGGAACAAAGCCTGATCGAACTGACCCGCAACGATCCCGAGTTGCAAAGCGAGTTTCTCAAGTCGCTGACCAAGGATGCCGGGCGTTTGGTGGCGGATCCAGGACCGAATTAAAGCTTAAAAGCATCGCGGGCAAGCCTTGCTCCTACACACAGCGCCTGGCTCTGTAGGAGCAAGGCTTGTCCGCGATGGGACCCTACCGCTCAAACAGATCCAACTGCTCAAAGCCGCCACGCAGATCCTGCAAGCGCACGCCAATCCCCAGCAAACGCACGGGTTTTCCACCCCGATTGAACGCCTGAGTCAGCAACAACTGATAGCTACCCAGGTCACGCCCTGCCCCGGCCTGCTCCAGTGTCGTCTGGGTAAAATCATGGAACTTCACTTTGACGAACGGCTTGCCCGGCCGGTAGCTGCTATCGATCCGCGCCATACGCCCGTTCAGGCTTTCCAGCAGGTCCGGTAGCTTATCCAGGCAACTGACCAGATCCGGCAGATCCACATCGTAGGTATTTTCGACACTCACCGACTGCCGACGGCTGTCGTTCTGCACCTGCCGATCATCGATCCCACGCGCCAGACTCCACAGACGCTCGCCAAAACTGCCAAATTCGCGCACCAGCGCCAGCTTGTTCCAGTCACGCAACTGCAGGCAATCGGCAATACCGAGCTTCGCCAGCTTGTCGGCAGTGACTTTGCCGACACCATGCAGCTTGGTCACCGGCAACTGTGAGACAAAGTCCTCGACCTGATCCGGCGTAATCACAAACAATCCGTTGGGCTTTTTCCAGTCACTGGCGATCTTCGCGAGAAACTTGTTTGGCGCCACACCCGCCGAGACGGTGATATGCAGCTGATTGGATACCCGGCGCCGAATGTCCTGAGCAATTCGCGTGGCACTGCCAGCGAAATGCGTGCTTTCGGAGACGTCGAGGTACGCTTCATCCAGCGACAGTGGCTCGATCAGGTCGGTGTAATCGCGAAAAATCGTCTGGATCTCTTTCGAAGCTTCTCTATAGGCATCCATGCGCGGCTTGACGATGACCAGGTCCGGGCACAGCTTCAAGGCGTGCCGTGAGGACATGGCCGAGCGCACCCCGTAAGCCCGCGCTTCATAGTTGCACGTCGCAATAACCCCGCGATGATCCGCCGAACCACCCACCGCCAGCGGCTTGCTCGCCAGAGTCGGGTCGTCACGCATCTCGATGGCGGCATAGAAGCAGTCACAATCGACGTGGATGATTTTGCGCTGAGTCATATAAGGCGGTGTTCAATGAAGGAAAAAGGACTACGGCGAACCGGATCGCCAGTATCTCACTGACAACTGTATATAGCACCAGTGCTTTGATTCTTCTCTACTCGCGGTAGGAAACGCCTTCACTGGATTTATTTTTTCAATCGACCCTAGCCCGCCAATAGAGCTGAAAGCCTTACGCAGCAAGCCCTCAAGCCCTATTCGACCTCCCGACTGATACGCTAAGCGATTGAACAGGAACAGATTTTTCTCAATTAGCAATTGACAGCCCGGCGATCCTCTGTAGAATGCCGACACACAGACGCGGGATGGAGCAGTCTGGTAGCTCGTCGGGCTCATAACCCGAAGGTCGTCGGTTCAAATC
>NZ_VMSG01000027.1 GCF_007713465.1 Pseudomonas sp. H3(2019)
ACCCGCATGCCGGGTGGTGTGGCAGGGGAACGGCAAGGCCGTCCCCTATGCCGATTTTCTTTGTAGGAGCTTTGGGGGACACAGGCGGCAGAAAAGCGGCAGGCGCCGGAAATCCGTTGCCGCTTTTCTGGCATTGCCGCTTTGCCGTTGCCCGCAAAGCCCCGGTTTATGGGGTTTAAGAAGCTGGCACGGGGCTTGCTACAACCCTGTTACGAAAAATCAGGTCACCCAAAGGTTTCCGATATGAGCATCAGCTTCGATAAAGCGCTCGGTATCCACGAACAAGCCCTGGGCTTCCGCGCTCAGCGTGCCGAAGTCCTGGCCAACAACATTGCCAACGCCGATACCCCGAACTACAAGGCTCGGGATCTGGATTTCTCGTCGGTGCTGGCCGCCCAGAACGACAAGAACAAGAACGGCACCTTTGCTTTGAACATGACCAATAGCCGTCATATCGAAGCCCAGGGTATGAGCAGTGGTGAGGAGTCGTTGCTGTATCGCACGCCGATGCAACCGTCGATTGACCAAAACACCGTGGACGCCCAACTGGAACAGTCGAACTACGCGGAAAACGCGGTCAACTTCCAGGCCAGCTTCACGCTGCTCAACAGCAAATTCAAAGGGCTGGTATCAGCCCTGCGCGGGGAGTAATCCATGTCTCTGTCCAGTGTATTCAACATTGCCGGTAGCGGCATGAGTGCTCAAACCACTCGCTTGAACACCGTCGCCAGTAACATCGCCAACGCCGAGACCGTCTCTTCGAGCATCGATCAGACCTACCGTGCCCGTCACCCGGTGTTTGCCACCATGTTCCAGGGCGGTCAGTCCGGTGGCAGCAATTCGCTGTTCCAGAATCAGGATGCCGCGGGGCAGGGCGTGCAGGTACTCGGCGTAGTCGAAGATCAAAGCAACCTCGAAGCACGCTACGAGCCGAACCATCCAGCGGCTGACGCCAAGGGCTACGTGTATTACCCCAACGTCAACGTGGTGGAGGAAATGGCCGACATGATTTCCGCCAGTCGTTCGTTCCAGACCAACGCGGAAATGATGAACACCGCCAAAACCATGATGCAGAAGGTCCTGACCCTCGGTCAGTGATAAGGGGCGACTTCAATGAGTGTTACCGATACCACCAGCAGCCTGAGCATGACCGATCTGCTGGCCAACTCTTCGGTCAAGAGCACCGGTACGGCCGCGAATGGCCTTGCCGCAGCAACCAGCAGCGCGACCGGCAACCAGTCGTTGGGCAAGGACGCGTTCCTGCAATTGCTGGTGACTCAGCTGAAGAACCAGGACCCGCTTTCGCCACAGGACAACGGCGCATTCGTGGCTCAACTGGCGCAGTTCAGCAGTCTTGAGGGGATCACGTCCCTCAATACGACTGTGAGTTCCATGGCCAGTAATTTCAGTTCTTCCCAGGCCTTGCAGGCTTCTTCGCTGGTTGGCCGTTCGGTCATTGCGCAAACCAGCACCGCCCAGATCAGCGACCCGAGCAAGGGCCTGACCGGTACGGTGAACCTGACATCGTCCATTGCCGATGGCACGGTGACTATTAGCGATACCAGCGGAAAGGTTGTGAGAACCCTTAACCTGGGCAACCAGCCTGCCGGCAGCGCCAGCTTCACGTGGGACGGCAACGACAGTAGCGGCGCCGCAGTCGCTGCGGGCACATACACCTTCAAGGCCAGTGCGCCGATCAACGGCACGGCGACAGACCTGGCCACTTACCTGCCAGCAACGGTCAACAGCGTGACCCTGAGTCAAACCGGCGGCGAGTTGACGCTTAATCTTGCAGGTCTGGGCCCCATCGGCCTGTCCAAAGTTCAAACCATTGGTCTATAGAGCCGACTAATACGGCATAAAGGAGTGGAATATGTCTTTCAATATCGGCCTTAGCGGTCTCTATGCAGCCAACAAACAACTGGACGTAACCGGCAACAACATTGCCAACGTCGCGACCACCGGCTTTAAGTCTTCGCGCGCCGAGTTCGCCGATGTCTACTCGGCAACCAAGCTGGGCAGCGGTAGTAAAGTCGTCGGCAGCGGCGTCAGCCTGGCCAACGTATCCCAGCAGTTCACCCAGGGTGATATCAACAACACCGGCAACGTGCTGGACATGGGTATCAATGGCTCGGGTTTCTTCACCCTGAGCAATAACGGTTCGACGACCTACACCCGTGCCGGTACGTTCAAGGTCGACAAGGATGGTTTCATCACCAATACCAATCAAACTGCCCGTTTGCAGGGTTACGGTGTGGACGCCAATGGCAAGATCATCAACGGCGTATTGACCGACCTGAAGATCGACACCTCGAACCTGGCGCCAAAACCGACGTCGACCGTGTCCTCGACGATCAACCTGAACTCGACTGCTCCGGTGATTGACGACACGGTGGCCACCGGTACTCCATTCGACCCAAACACCCTCGCCACCTACACCAAATCGTTCAGTACGCCGATCTATGACAGCCAGGGCAACTCGCACGTCATGGATCAATACATGGTGAAGACCGGCGCTAACACGTGGAAGACCTACACCCTGGTAGACGGTCGCAACCCGGATGCCACCGGCAGCGACCCGAAAGTCACCGCCCCGATTGCTACGACCATCACGTTTGATACCGCTGGCAAACTGGTCTCGGTGGCAACACCGCCGGCGACGCCGGCGGCCCCTAACGCAACCAACACCGTGACGTTGGCCAACTGGGTGCCGGGTAAGGTCACCAACGGTGTGTGGGCGGCCAACGGCGCGGCACCAAGCGCTAGCGGCATGGTCATCTCGATGACCAACACCACGCAGTTCAACGCCGACTCCGCCCGCTCTATCCCGGCTCAGGATGGTTATGCTACCGGCCAGATCACCAACCTGACCATCGACGGCACCGGCACCCTGTTCGCCAACTTCAGCAACAACCAGAGCAAGGCCATCGGCCAGGTTGCACTGGCCAGCTTCACCAACGAACAAGGCCTGCAAGCCGTAGGTGGCACCAGCTGGAAAGAAACGTTCGCCTCGGGTATCCCTGGCTACGATGCTCCGGAAACCGGGTCCCTGGGTTCGATTCAGTCCAACTCCCTGGAAGAGTCCAACGTCAACCTGACCAACGAACTGGTCAACCTGATCAAGGCGCAGAGCAACTACCAGGCCAACGCCAAGACCATCTCCACCCAGAGCACCATCATGCAGACCATCATTCAGATGACCTGATGCTGGTTGGCGGGTAACGCTACACAAGGAGCCCCTCGCAAGAGGGGCTTTTTTTGTGGTCGGGATTTCTGCCAGCAACTGAAGTTCTGGTTGTCTGGGCCAGTACGGTCACTGCTTTCCTGGAAGCAAAAGAAAACCCCCGACCAGTCCAGAAGACTGATCGGGGGTTTCAGGCAAGCGCCTTGCGGCGTTTACCGGCTCAGCTTATTGGCAGGCTTCGCAATCCGGCTCGTCGATGGCGCAGGCCTTCGGTACTGGAGCGGGACCGGCTGGAGCTGCCAGGACCGAGTCGTCACCGTGGTTGCCGCCGCTGGAAACAGCGTTCAGCTTGCCGGTGTTGATGGTCGACTTCTCGGTGCTGGTCGCGGCCAGGGCACGGAGGTAGTAAGTGGTTTTCAGGCCACGGTACCACGCCATGCGGTAGGTCACGTCGAGCTTCTTGCCCGATGCGCCGGCGATGTACAGGTTCAGCGACTGAGCCTGGTCGATCCACTTCTGACGACGGCTGGCCGCGTCAACGATCCACTTGGTGTCGACTTCGAAGGCAGTCGCGTAGAGCTCTTTGAGTTCTTGCGGGATGCGTTCGATCTGCTGCACGGAACCGTCGTAGTACTTCAGGTCGTTGATCATGACCGAGTCCCACAGACCGCGCGCCTTGAGGTCGCGAACCAGGTACGGGTTGATCACGGTGAATTCGCCCGACAGGTTCGATTTCACGTAGAGGTTCTGGTAAGTCGGTTCGATCGACTGCGAGACGCCAGTGATGTTGGCGATGGTCGCGGTCGGTGCGATGGCCATGATGTTGGAGTTACGAATACCTTTTTGTACGCGAGCACGCACCGGTGCCCAGTCCAGGGTTTCGTTCAGGTCAACGTCGATGTACTTCTGGCCACGCTGATCGATCAGGATCTGTTGCGAATCCAGCGGCAGGATGCCTTTGGACCACAGCGAGCCCTGGAACGTCTCGTAAGCGCCACGCTCGTCAGCCAGGTCGCAGGAAGCCTGGATCGCGTAGTAGCTGACCGCTTCCATCGACTTGTCGGCGAACTCGACCGCAGCGTCGGAACCGTAAGGGATGTGCTGCAGGTACAAAGCGTCCTGGAAGCCCATGATGCCCAGACCGACCGGACGGTGCTTGAAGTTGGAGTTCTTCGCTTGTGGCACCGAGTAGTAGTTGATGTCGATCACGTTATCGAGCATGCGAACAGCGGTGTTCACGGTACGTTCCAGCTTGGCGGTGTCCAGCTTGCCGTTGACGATGTGGTTCGGCAGGTTGATCGAGCCCAGGTTGCAAACGGCGATCTCGTCCTTGTTGGTGTTCAAGGTGATCTCGGTGCACAGGTTCGAGCTGTGGACCACGCCAACGTGCTGCTGTGGGCTGCGCAGGTTGCATGGGTCTTTGAACGTCAGCCATGGGTGGCCGGTTTCAAACAGCATGGAAAGCATTTTGCGCCACAGGTCTTTGGCCTGGATGGTCTTGAACAGCTTGACCTTGCCCGGGTACTCGGTCAGGGCTTCGTAGTACTCGTAACGCTCTTCGAAGGCCTTGCCGGTCAGGTCGTGCAGGTCCGGAACTTCGGACGGCGAGAACAGGGTCCACTTGCCGTCATCGAAGACGCGCTTCATGAACAGGTCAGGGATCCAGTTGGCAGTGTTCATGTCGTGGGTACGACGACGGTCATCACCGGTGTTCTTGCGGAGTTCGATGAACTCCTCGATGTCCATGTGCCAGGTTTCCAGGTAAGCACAGACAGCGCCTTTGCGCTTGCCACCCTGGTTAACGGCGACAGCGGTGTCGTTCACTACTTTCAGGAACGGAACAACGCCCTGGGATTTGCCGTTGGTGCCCTTGATGTACGAACCCAATGCGCGAACCGGAGTCCAGTCGTTGCCCAGGCCGCCAGCGAATTTCGACAACATGGCGTTGTCGTGGATCGCGTGGTAGATGCCCGACAGGTCATCCGGCACGGTGGTCAGGTAGCAGCTGGACAGCTGAGGGCGCAGGGTGCCGGCGTTGAACAGAGTCGGGGTCGAGGACATGTAGTCGAAGGACGACAACAGGTTGTAGAACTCGATCGCACGGTCTTCCTTGTTCTTCTCTTCGATCGCCAGGCCCATGGCCACGCGCATGAAGAAGATCTGCGGCAGTTCGAAACGCACGCCATCCTTGTGGATGAAGTAACGGTCGTACAGGGTTTGCAGGCCCAAGTAGGTGAACTGCTGGTCGCGTTCGTGGTTGATCGCCTTGCCGAGTTTTTCCAGGTCGAAGGTCGCCAGGACCGGGTTCAGCAATTCGAATTCGATACCCTTGGCAACGTAGGCAGGCAAGGCCTTGGCGTACAGGTCGACCATTTCGTGGTGAGTTGCGCTTTCAGCAACTTCCAGGAAGCTCAGGCCTTCGGCACGCAGGGTGTCCATCAGCAGGCGCGCGGTCACGAACGAGTAGTTCGGCTCACGCTCGACCAGCGTACGAGCGGTCATTACCAGCGCGGTGTTGACGTCGGTCAGGGCCACGCCGTCGTAGAGGTTCTTCAGGGTTTCGCGCTGGATCAGGTCGCCGTCGACTTCTTCCAGACCTTCGCAGGCCTCGGTGACGATGGTGTTCAGGCGGCCCATGTCCAGAGGGGCAAACGTGCCGTCGGCACGGGTGATGCGGATCGACGGGTGAGCCTGCACCGCTTCCTCGGCAGGCGCGCGTACTGCGCGCTCTTTGGAGCGGGCGTCACGGTAGATCACGTAGTCACGAGCGACTTTCTGTTCGCCAGCACGCATCAGGGCCAGTTCAACCTGGTCCTGGATTTCTTCGATGTGGATGGTGCCGCCCGATGGCATGCGACGCTTGAAAGTCGCGGTGACTTGTTCGGTCAGGCGGGCAACGGTGTCGTGGATTCGCGACGAGGCAGCAGCAGTGCCGCCCTCAACTGCGAGAAACGCTTTGGTGATGGCGACGGTGATTTTGTCATCGGTGTAAGGAACGACAGTGCCGTTACGCTTGATCACGCGCAGTTGGCCTGGCGCGGTGGCGGACAGATCCGAATTCGAATCAGTGGCCATCGGCGCGGTGCCCTGCGGGTTCTCGCGAGTTGTGTCGGTTTGCATGGGTGTCTCCACGTTCTCTATGTTTGTTTGGGCACCATGAAGGCGCCCACCGTTCCGTCCTGAAGCACTACAACCGGCAAGCGCCGGGCATAACAACTTCGGGACAGTCAGGAAGGGGGCTGTCGAGCGCCGCTTCCTTGCCGAAGTCTTTGGTTTCAAGCCTGGGGCTGAAAACCGAATTCCGTTTGGGTGACAGTAATTGACTGCAACACCCGTACCGTTTTCGCCGTTGGCGGCTAAAAAACAGTCGCCATCCGCAGGTGCGGTTTGGGCTTCTGAAATTGTGTTTGGTTCAACCAGACAGAGGCAATAAAAGCGCTTGAATTTGGTGTCTGATTTGTGTTTGGTTTTTTGCGTAAACCCCTACATGTAGGGTTTTTTTTAGCGCGAGCTACAAGATAATGCGTTTTGGGGGGTGATTGCAACGTACTACCTGTGGATAAAGCTGTGCGTAAAATGTGTATGAAACTGTCAATCGGCGTGTAGGCCGCAACCCTGCTGGGGCGGACCGTTTGTCATGGAATTTTGCCCTGAAAAATAGCCTTGGGCGTATTTTTGAGGGCGCGAACCCTATCACAAAAAAACGCAGTTACCGAGCGCATTTGCCAGCTTGTGTTCTCAAGGGAAGGCATTGCTACAATCGGTCACTGCATACGCAGTCTTATCCACTCCAATCATTACAAAAAGACGAGTGGAGCCTTCCTTAAATAGTGTTCGGCAAAGAGGTCACCCATGGAGCAAGAAGCCTGGCAGGTATTGATTGTCGAGGATGACCAGCGCCTGGCCGAGTTGACCCGTGAGTACCTCGAAAGCCACGGTCTGCGGGTCACCCTCGAAGGCAATGGCGCGCTGGCGGCGGCGCGGATTATCGCCGAGCAACCGGACCTGGTGATCCTTGACCTGATGCTCCCCGGCGAAGACGGCCTGACGATTTGTCGCAAGGTTCGTGATCACTACGACGGACCGATCCTGATGCTCACGGCGCGCACTGACGACATGGACCAGATCCAGGGCCTGGACATGGGCGCCGATGACTATGTGTGCAAACCGGTGCGCCCGCGTTTGTTGCTGGCGCGTGTCCAGGCCTTGCTGCGACGTAGTGAAGCACCCGAGCCTGCGGCAGCAGAAAAACTCCGTCGCTTGCAGTTCGGCCCGCTGGTCGTCGACAACGCGCTGCGTGAGGCGTGGCTGCAGGGCACTGGCATCGAGTTGACCAGTGCCGAGTTCGATCTGCTCTGGCTGCTGGTGGCCAATGCCGGGCGGATTCTGTCCCGCGAGGAAATTTTCACAGCGCTGCGAGGCATCGGTTACGACGGTCAGGATCGTTCGATTGATGTGCGCATTTCGCGGATCCGGCCGAAGATCGGCGATGACCCGGACCATCCGCGACTGATCAAGACCATTCGCAGCAAGGGTTATCTGTTCGTTCCTGAAGCCTGTGTAGATCAGCCCTTGTGAATTCGATCTTCCTGCGCATTTATGGCGGCATGTGCGCCGCGCTGATTCTGGTGGCAGTGCTCGGCGTACTGGCCTTGCACCTGCTCAATCAGGTGCGCAGCGAGCAATACCGCGAGCGCCTGGCCCACGGCACGTTTTCCTTGATGGCCGACAACCTGCAACCGATGAAAGAGACCGAGCGTCATCGAGCGTTGCTGGTGTGGGAGCGTTTGCTGGGCATTCCCTTGAGCTTGCAGACATTCGCCCAGACCGATCTCGACCTGAGCCAGCGCACGCGGGTGCTGCACGGCCAGGCATTGGTGGAACAGACCGGCCCGCACGCAGCGAAGGTCTACCGCTTGGTCAGCGATAAAGAACAGTTGGTGCTGACGGGGGAAGTGCAACAGATCAGCGAGCAACTGGCGCGGGCGACCATTTACCTGTTGGCCGATGAGTTGGTGCGCTACCCGGTATCCGAGCAGCCCAAGCGCCTTGAGGCGCTGAAGAAGGACAAGGGCTTCGGCTTCGAGCTGCAACTGATTACGGTCGATCAGGCGGACATGGACGAGGACCAGAGCCGTCGGGTCTCTGAAGGCGACACGGTGATGGCGCTGGGCAAGGGCGGCGATTCGATCCGGGTGTTTGCCGGAATGGTCGGTACGCCCTGGGTGCTGGAAATCGGCCCGCTGTATCAGATGAACCCGTACCCGCCGGAGTGGCTGGTATTGATTGCTGCATTGGGCCTGAGCCTGATCGGGTTGATCGTTTATTTGCTGGTACGCCAGTTGGAGCGTCGCTTGAGAGGTCTGGAGTCGGCCGCCACGCGGATCGCCAAAGGCAGCCTGGAAACCCGCGTGCCGGCACGGGGTGCGGATTCGGTGGGGCGATTGGCGGCGGCGTTCAACGGCATGGCCGAGCACTTGCAGCAACTGCTGGCGATTCAGCGCGAACTGGTACGCGCGGTGTCCCATGAGCTACGCACGCCTGTGGCGCGGTTGCGTTTTGGGCTGGAGATGATCAGCACGGCGAGCACACCACAAGCGCGGGAGAAATACCTGGAGGGCATGGACCACGATATCCAGGACCTCGATGGCCTGGTGGACGAGATGCTCACGTATGCGCGGCTGGAGCAGGGTTCGCCAGCGTTGAACTTCCAGCGCGTCGACCTTGATGCCTTGGTCAATCAGGTGATCGGCGAACTGGCACCCTTACGCGCCAACGTGACGGTGCATCGCGGCCTGTGCCTGTCGGCTGCCGATTGCGATGGCGCCTGGGTCGAGGCTGAGCCGCGCTACCTGCATCGGGCGTTGCAGAATCTGGTGAGCAACGCGATGCGTCATGCCCAGTCCCAGGTGTCGATCAGTTACCAGGTGGGGCAGCAGCGTTGTCGCGTCGATGTCGAAGACGATGGGCCGGGCGTGCCGGAAAATGCCTGGGAAAAGATCTTCACGCCATTTTTGCGTCTGGATGACAGTCGTACCCGGGCGTCCGGTGGGCACGGCCTGGGGCTGTCCATCGTGCGCCGGATCGTTCACTGGCATGGCGGTCGGGCGTTGATCAGCAAGAGTAAAAGCCTGGGTGGCGCGTGTTTCAGTCTGAGCTGGCCCAGAAATCAGGAGAAGCCCTGAGATCTTTACCGTCTGTAAGGGCCTCATCGCGAGCAGGCTCGCTCCCACATTAAATCTGCGGTGAACACATCATTTGCGAACACTGGAGATCCAATGTGGGAGCGAGCCTGCTCGCGATGACGGCCGAACAGACACTGAAGACCCTCAGGCCTTGATGCTGACCAGGCTCAACAGTTGTCCATCGCGCACGCCAAATTGCGCATCCAGTTCTGTGCCGTAGTGCCATTCGCTGGAAAGGTCGGTCAACAAGCGCAGGCGCACATTCCCGCTGTCGGCCCATTCCAGCACTTCTGCATGTTCGAAATAGAAGCGCTTCTGCACGATGGGGTAGAGCGCCTTGAACAGGCTTTCCTTGACCGAGAAGGTCAGGGTCACCCACAGCGCCAGCTGATCTTGACGGCCCGCGGCCATGCGTTCGAGCTCGGGCGGGGTCAGAATCTCTGCGGCCAGACGCTCGGCACGTTCGGCGTTCAGCAGGTTTTCCAGGTCCATGCCCAGGCTGCGCCAATGCGTCTTGCGCGCAACAATAGCGGCGGCCCGACCGGTACTGTGGGTGATCGAACCACAGATATGCGCCGGCCACACGGGTGCGCGGTCCTCGCCAATCGCCGGAATGCAGTCCAGACCTTCCAGTTGCTGCAAGGCAGCCCGGGCGCACACCCTCCCGGCGAGAAACTCGGCCTGACGTTTGGCGACCGAGCGCTGGATACTGGGGGGCGGATCGATCGTGCTGCGCCGGAAGTCATCGAATACCAGCAATGACGGATCGAAACGAGTGCTGAGCAGCACCGTGTCGGGCAGCGCGTCAGGCAACGGCCAGTGGGCGTCGAGCGGCGTGCAGCAGGCGGGGAGAGCAGGGAGCGGATTCATCCCGGCATTTTGCCGGGTTGACCTGGCGCTGGGTAGCCCCGGTTAAACCTGTACACCGCTGATCGTTCCCACGGTCCCCGTGGGAATACCGCCCGGGATGCTCCGCGTCCCTTCGCCGATGTGACGCAGAGCGTCACAGGATGCATTCCCACGCAGAGCGTGGGAACGATCAGCGGAGGAGGGTCAGGCAAAGATTTTTTTGAAGAATGCCTTCATATCCGCCCACGAGCTTTCATCGGCGGCTTTGTTGTAGCCGATGTCCGGGCCGCCGTGATCGCCGTGGCTCAGGCGATCAGCATCCGGATTGCTGAAACCATGCTTGGCACCTTTCAGGCTGACGAACTTATAGTCGGCGCCAGCCTTGTCCATTTCGGTTTTGAACGCTGCCACTTGATCCGCGGTGACCATGCTGTCCAGAGCGCCGTGTTCTACCAGTAGCTTGGCCTTGACGCTGCCAGGCGTTGCCGGAGTGCTGGTTGCCAATGCGCCGTGAAAACTCACTACGCCCGCCAGCGGTGCCCCTTGGCGTGCCGCATCGAGAACGATCTTGCCGCCGAAGCAGTAGCCGATGGCTGCGAGTTTGTTCGGATCGGTCTGCGGTTGCTTCTTGAGCAAATCAAGCCCGGCATTGAAGCGAGCACTAGCCGTCGCACTATTTTTAAGCGCGGCTTCCATGAACGCCATGGCGTCATTCGGGTGCTCGGTGTTTTTGCCTTCGCCATACATATCGATCGCCAGTGCGCTATAGCCAAGCCCGGCGAGGTCACGCGCCCGGCGCTTGGCGTAGTCGTTGAGCCCCCAGAACTCATGGACCACCACCACGCCCGGACGAGCCCCCTGAATGCTGTCGTCATAGGCGTAGTAGCCGATCATTTCAGTCCCGTCGGCACTCTTGTAAGGAATCTCCTGAGTCTTGATTGCCGCTTGGCTGAGGCTGCTCAGGGCGAATAAAACGAGTGCGATCAATACGCGCATGGTTGATGCTCCTTTAAAAGACGTCCAGACAGCCTAGTCGATCCTGTTCAGTCCGAGTTCAGCGGGTTGTGGTTAACCTACAGTCACAACTGTGGTATCGGTTACTTCGTCAGGGTTGTCCGGGATGATGCAGCAGGTTTCGCCAAACACCTTGGTTGAACCAGGTTACCGTTACTGGCGTATTAGCAATCGAGGGGCGAGGTACCTGTGGAGATGTTGATTTTGCCTGGGAGAGCGATATGAAACTGCTGGTCGTCGAAGACGAAGCGCTGTTGCGTCATCACCTGCAAACCCGACTGACCGACAATGGCCATGTGGTCGAGGCTGTGGCCAATGCCGAAGAGGCCTTGTACCAGACCGGGCAATTCAACCATGACCTAGCGGTGATCGACCTCGGTCTGCCGGGCATGGGCGGGCTGGACCTGATTCGCCAACTGCGTGCGCAAGGCAAGACCTTTCCGATCCTGATCCTGACCGCGCGCGGCAACTGGCAGGACAAGGTCGAAGGCCTGGCCGCCGGTGCCGACGATTACGTGGTCAAGCCGTTCCAGTTCGAAGAGCTGGACGCGCGCCTGAACGCCTTGCTACGCCGTTCCAGCGGTTTTACCCAGTCAACCATCGTTGCCGGGCCACTGGTGCTCGACCTCAATCGCAAACAGGCGACCCTCGACGAGCAACCGCTGGCGTTGACCGCTTATGAGTATCGGATCCTCGAATACTTGATGCGTCATCACCAGCAGGTGGTCGCCAAGGACCGTTTGATGGAACAGCTCTATCCGGACGACGACGAACGTGATCCAAACGTGATCGAAGTACTGGTCGGCCGCCTGCGGCGCAAGCTGGAAGGGCCGACCGGCTTCAAGCCGATCGATACCGTGCGTGGTCTGGGCTACCTGTTCAACGAGCGCTGCCGGTGATTCGATCGCTCCGTCTGCGCCTGATGCTTGCCGCCACGACACTGGCGGTGCTGTTCATGCTGGCCTTGTTGCCGGCCATGCAGGGCGCGTTCAGCCTGGCGCTGCAGGATTCGATCAAGCAGCGCCTGGCCTCGGATGTCACCACACTGATATCTGCTGCGCGGCTTGAAAACAACCGATTAGTGATGCCCACGCAGTTACCGGATGAGCTCCTCAACCTCACCGACAGTCGCCTGTTGGGCTACATCTATGATCGCGACGGTCATCTGGTCTGGCGCTCGCGGGCGACTCATGACGAGGACATCAGTTACCGACCGCGTTACGACGGACACGGCGATCAATTCGCGCGGATTCGTGAGGCCAACGGCCAGGAATTCTTCGTCTATGACGTCGAGGTCAAGTTGCTCGGCGGTAAAAGTGCAGCGTTCAGCATCGTCGCGCTGCAGCCGGTGCGTGAATACGAGCAGACGCTCGACGGCCTGCGGGAAAATCTCTACCTGGGGTTTGGCGCCGCGTTGCTGGTGTTGCTGTCGCTGCTGTGGATCGGCCTGACTTGGGGCTTGCAGGCCTTGAAACGCTTGAGCCAGGAACTCGACCAGATCGAGAACGGTGCCCTTGAAAGCCTCAGCGAAGAACACCCCCGCGAATTGTTGCGCCTGACCGGCTCGCTGAACCGATTGCTGCGCAGCGAGCGTGAACAGCGCAGTCGCTACCGCGACTCTCTGGATGATCTGGCTCACAGCCTGAAAACCCCGTTGGCGGTGTTGCAAGGGGTCAGTGAAGACATGGCCCTACGGCCGGAAGATCGGGAGCAGGCGTGGGTGCTGCAATCGCAGATCGAGCGCATGAGCCAACAGATCAGCTATCAGTTGCAGCGCGCGAGCTTGCGCAAAAGCGGTCTGGTGCGTCACCAGGTGCGATTGCGGCCGGTGCTGCAAAGCCTTTGCGACACCCTGGACAAGGTCTATCGCGATAAGCAGGTACGGACCTCGTTCGACCTGCCGACCCCGTGCTACGTGCCGATCGAACAGGGCGCCTTGCTGGAAATGCTCGGTAACCTGCTGGAAAACGCCTATCGCCTGTGCCTGGGCGAAGTGCGCGTCAGCTTGCGGCAAACCGTGAGTGGTGTGGAACTGTGTATCGAAGATGACGGCCCGGGCGTGCCGCCGGATCAGCGTGCGCGGATTCTTCAGCGCGGTGAACGGCTGGACCGCCAGCACCCGGGGCAGGGCATCGGCCTTGCGGTGGTCAAGGACATCATCGAGAGCTACGGCGCACAGTTGACCCTGGGGGATTCAGCCCTGGGCGGCGCGGCATTCCGGATTCACTTTCCGGTGGCTTGAGGTAGTGGTCGGTGCTCCTTCGGGCCTCTTCGCGAGCAGGCTCGCTCCCACAGGGGATATGCTGCGAACTCATTATTTGTGAACACCTGAGATCAAATGTGGGAGCGAGCCTGCTCGCGAAGGGGCCAGTGGGCACATCAAAAAATCAGCCCTGAAACTCAATTCTCTTGGGCGCGATAGGCGCCTGGCGTCAACCCGGTCCACTTCTTGAACGCCCGGTGAAACGCCGACGGTTCGGAAAATCCCAGTTGTTCGGCGATCTGTTGCAAGGGCAGGTCGGCACGACTCAAGTGATAAATCGCGATGTCGCGGCGCAGTTGGTCCTTCAACTCCTGAAAACTCGAACCCTCTTCACGCAAGTGCCGACGCAAGGTCTGCGGGCTGATGTGCAGGTGTGCGGCAACCGCTTCCAGGTCTGGCCAGCACGCACTGTCGCGGCTGAGCAGGCGGCGTAACTGGCTGCTGAGGCTATCGCCGTCATCCGGGCGCGATAGCAGATCGGCGGGCGAACGTTCGAGGAAATGCTTGAGGGTACGTTCATCCTGCAACAACGGCATGTGCAGGTAACGGCTGTGGAACAACAGGCTGCTTTGCTCGGCCGAAAACACCATCGGGCAGGGAAACAACAGGTCGTACTCGGCAGCGTGCTCGGGTTTCGGGTAGCTGAAACAGGCCTGTTCCAGGCGAATGCGCTGACCGATCAGCCAACTGCCCAGTCGATGCCAGATCACCAGCTGACATTCGCTGAAAAAGTGATCCGGGTCCCACAGCTGAGCATCATCCAGGCTCAAACGCACCATTTCACCTTCGCGGGTCAGGGTCAGGCGCGGAGCGTCGGGGAATAGGCTATAAAATAATAAGCCGCGACTGAGTGCTTTCTCGAGCGTGCGGCAGTGAATCAAGGCATGGCACATCATGGCGAAGGTGCCGCGTTTGCTTGGGCCGAGGGCAAAGCCCAGGTATTCGTCATCCAGCGCTTGCCAGAGCCCTTGCAGCAGGCTGGTGAACTGTTCGGGCGCGATCCTGGCGCGAGGTTCGTCGAGCAATTCGACGCTGATCCCCAGCTGTTGCAACAGACCCGAATAGTCATAGCCGCGTCGGCGTGCGCCACCGAGGGCCGCACGAGCAAAATGACTGGCGATGGTGTGTTCGCGCATGGGGTCTGGTCCGTCCATTGAGTGGCGGATCTTAGCTACGGTCTCGTGGCCGGACAAGGCGGATATCCGCCAAATTTCAGGACGAGAGCCGGTTGGTGGGCGGAAATCCGCCACCCCGGTCGGGTGGTCAAGGGATGAAGGAACCCCGGCAACCCTGATGGCAAAAGGCTTTTGGACGATTTTGGCAAGGTGGCACGGGCTTTGCGATAAGGGCGAGAGGTCTGCCAGCGCGCAGCTCGACAAAACAAATCCCTCCGGTGCAGGAGGGTTCGCACTTTAGGTGTCGCCTGCCTCAGATGATTGATTGCAGCGCGGTGCTCTTGAGGAACTTTGCAATGACGACTCGTCAGCCACTGTACAAATCCCTGTATTTCCAGGTGATCGTTGCCATCGCTATCGGCATCCTGCTCGGTCACTACTACCCGCAGACCGCCGTGGCGCTCAAGCCACTGGGTGACGGGTTCATCAAACTGATCAAAATGGTCATTGCGCCAATCATCTTCTGCACCGTCGTCAGCGGTATCGCGGGCATGCAGAACATGAAATCGGTCGGCAAGACCGGCGGTTACGCGCTGCTATACTTCGAAATCGTTTCGACCATCGCATTGCTGGTGGGTCTGGCAGTGGTCAACATCGTGCAGCCAGGTAACGGCATGCACATCGATGCCAGCACACTGGACGCCTCCAAGGTTGCGGCCTATGTCGCGGCCGGTGCCGATCAAAGCGTCGTTGGCTTCATACTGAACATCATCCCGGCCACCATCGTCGGCGCGTTCGCCAACGGCGATATCCTGCAAGTGCTGATGTTCTCGGTAATCTTCGGTTTCGCCCTGCATCGCCTGGGTGCCTATGGCAAGCCGATCCTGGACTTCATCGATCGCTTCGCCCACGTGATGTTCAACATCATCAACATGATCATGAAGCTCGCGCCAATCGGTGCCCTGGGCGCCATGGCCTTCACCATCGGTGCCTACGGTGTGGGTTCGCTGGTGCAACTGGGTCAGTTGATGGCGTGCTTCTACATCACGTGCGTGGTGTTCATTCTGGTCGTGCTGGGCGGCATCGCGCGCGCTCACGGTTTCAGCGTGCTGAAAGTGATTCGCTACATCCGTGAAGAGCTGCTGATCGTGCTGGGTACTTCCTCTTCGGAATCGGTACTGCCACGCATGCTGATCAAAATGGAGCGCCTGGGCGCGAAGAAATCCGTTGTGGGTCTGGTGATCCCGACCGGTTACTCGTTCAACCTCGACGGTACTGCCATCTACCTGACCATGGCCGCGGTGTTCATCGCTCAGGCGACCGACACCCACATGGACATCACGCACCAGATCACCTTGTTGATCGTGCTGCTGCTGTCCTCCAAAGGTGCTGCCGGTGTGACCGGTAGCGGCTTCATCGTGCTGGCCGCCACCCTGTCTGCGGTCGGTCACCTGCCGGTTGCCGGCCTGGCGCTGATCCTCGGGATCGACCGTTTCATGTCCGAAGCCCGCGCCCTGACCAACCTGGTGGGTAACGCGGTTGCGACTCTGGTCGTGGCCAAGTGGGTCAAGGAGCTGGATGTCGACCAGATGCACACGGAACTGGCTTCCGGTGGTCGTGCAATCACCAACACCTATGGAGAAGACGATCTGCCAGTGGCTGAAAACCCAAACCCGACTCCGGTGAAGTAATTCATCGAGTTGATGAAAAGCCCGCTTCGGCGGGTTTTTTATTGCCGCAGGTTTGAGCGCAAAGGTCAGTCCGGCTGATGGTTACGGTGATTGCTGCCAGGTCATCGGCTGCCTAGGCTTTATGTATCGCTTAGGGAGAACGCACATGCACGGGCCATTGGCATCACTCAAGGTTCTGGATTTTTCGACGCTGTTGCCGGGGCCGTTTGCCTCGTTGTTGCTGGCGGACATGGGCGCCGAGGTGCTGCGCATTGAGTCGCCGAACCGGATGGACCTGGTGCGGGTTTTACCGCCCCACGATCAGGGTACTTCTGCCAGTCACGCCTACCTCAATCGCAACAAGCGCAGCCTGGCGCTGGACCTCAAGCAGCCAGCAGCGCTGGAGGTGGTCAAGCAATTGCTGCAAGACCACGACATCCTCCTCGAGCAGTTTCGCCCGGGTGTGATGGAGCGTCTGGGGCTGGGGTACGAGGCCCTGAAGGCGATCAATCCGCGGCTGATTTACGTCTCGATCACCGGTTACGGCCAGACGGGCCCCTACAAGGACCGCGCCGGTCACGACATCAACTATCTGTCACTGGCCGGCGTGTCCAGCTACACAGGGCACGAGGATAGCGGGCCGCTGCCGTTGGGCATTCAGGTCGCGGACATTGCCGGTGGTTCGCTGCACGGGGTGATCGGCCTGCTGGCGGCGGTGATAGCCCGTCAGCACAGTGGCCAGGGGCAACACCTGGACGTGAGCATGACCGACTGCGCATTCAGCCTGAACGCCATGGCCGGCGCGGGTTATCTGGCTTGCGGTGTGATGCCGGGGCGCGAAGATCAGGTGCTCAATGGTGGCAGCTTCTATGACTATTACCGCACTCGCGATGGTCGCTGGATGTCGGTCGGCAGCCTGGAACCGGATTTCATGCAGCAGCTGTGCACGGCGCTGGGTCAGCCGGAGCTGGCGGTACTGGGGCTGTCGCCGGTCCACGAGCAGCAAAAGGCGCTCAAGCTGGCGTTTCAGATCGAATTCGAAAAACATGACTTTGCCGAGCTCTGCACGCTGTTTGCCGGGCTCGATGCTTGCGTTGAGCCAGTGCTGAGCCTGGCCGAAGCGGTCGAGCATCCGCAGTTGAAAGCTCGGGTTCTGGTCACCCGGGTGCCATGCAACGACGGCACCACGCAGGCGCAAATGGCTTGTCCATTGAAGTTTTCAGAAGGCTTGCCCGAGCCACGACATATCGGCGCGGCGTTGGGCGAGCATACCGATCAGGTGTTGGGTGAGTTGGGGTATAGCGCTGAACAAATCGAGACATTGCGTACAGCGAAGGTAGTGGTGTGATCGTTCCCACGCGGAGCATGGGGACGATCATATGGTCATTCGACCCGCGACTCACCGGTAAACACCAGCGTCTGCCGGCAACGCCGACACAAATACCGTCGCCCTTGTCGCACCAGGCTATGGCGCTGGGCCGAGAACGGGAAATCGCTGTTGGCGCAGGGACAGCGGTAGATGTAGCGGGTCACGCTGCGACGTTTGATAGCGTAGGTGTGGCAGCGATTGGGCGGCAGTTCGTACACCCCGAGCATGATCAATTGCCATTCTTCGCCATGCGGCTGTATGCGGTCGCCGAACAGTTGATGGGCGATCAGGTGCGCGACTTCGTGAGCCACGGTCTGTTTGAGGAAGTCTTCGGCGTTTTCCCGGTACAGCTGCGGATTGAAGCGCAGCAGATTTTCATGCAGGTGCGCTACGCCGGCCTTCTGGCCACGTAACTTGAGGCTGACCACCGGGCGTTTGAAGGAGCGTTTGAAAAAGGATTCGGCTTGTTGGAAACAGTCTTCGACGCGGGAATTGAGTTGCTCGGGCATGCTTGGCGGATCTCCAGAGGCGTCGAGTATGCTGCAAACCGCGCTCATTGCGAATCGCCCAGGCGCCGAATGGTCGTCGTGCAATAGAGAAGGCCGCCTTGCGGCGGCCTGTGTTGGCAGATCCCTGTTTGTTTTGTAGGCAGCGTCCTTCGCCCGCTTCATCTGCTCGTTGTAAGTTGCCCGTGCTAGTTGGTATAGACCGGGCCGACGCCCAGTCCCCAGACAATCACGGTGAATGCCATGATCGCAACCAGCACCACCAGCCCTACGGCGAGCACTGAACTCGAGAACAGAAAACCTTCATCCGACGGAATGTTCATGAAAGTCGGCAGCCCCACATACAGCAGGTACACGGTGTAGCAGATGGCCGCGGTGCCGACGACCATGCCCAGCCACATATGTGGGTACAACGCTGCCAGACCGCCGATGAACAGTGGCGTGGCGGTGTAGGTGGCAAACGCGATACAGCGCGCCAGGCTCGGGCTGGCGTCATACGTGCGAGCCATCCAGTGAATGAACGCGCCCATCACTGCGACCCCGCCGAGCATCGCCAGGTACGACATGATGGTCATCCAGAGCGCGCTTTCCTGGGTCAGCATGACCGGCGCGCGGCTACCGATGACCCAACCGACCTTGGTAGTGCCGATAAACGCCGAGATAGCCGGTATTGCCGCCAGAATCAGCGTGTGGGTGAGGTACATGTGGCTGATACTTTCCTCTTGGTCGCCACGGATTTCTTTCCATTCTTGATCAGGGTGGGTGAACAGCCCCACGACGTGATGGATCATAGTCAGTCACTCCTTCGTGATTGCTATCGCCCCCCAGCGGAGCGCCTACGGGCCAATGGCCAAGTCAGTAGAGGTCTGAATGCGTGCGACCTTATGTCGCAGTATAGAAAGTACTGGCTGCCACAGGTGGGGGGCTTTAGAGCAAATCGCGCTGTAAACCCTGGGGCTAATCGCATCGCCGCATGACAACGCATCATTTGTGGCCAGTCTCATTCCTGTGGCGAGGGGGGGTATCCGCTCGGCTCTTCGCCCCCGAAGCGTTTTTGCGTAAAATGTCGGCCTTTCGTCACACCTCGCGGATTTCAAGCGCCATGGGCACTCTTTCGGTCAACCAGAACAAACTGCAGAAACGTCTACGCCGACAGGCCGGTGAAGCCGTCGCCGATTACAACATGATCGAAGACGGCGACAAGGTCATGGTCTGCCTGTCCGGTGGCAAGGACAGCTACACCCTGCTCGACGTGCTGATGCACCTGCAGAAGGTGGCGCCGATCAAGTTCGAGATAGTCGCGGTGAATATGGACCAGAAACAGCCGGGTTTCCCTGAGCATGTGCTGCCGGCCTATCTGAAAGAGCTGGGCGTGGAATACCACATCGTCGAAAAAGACACCTACTCGGTGGTCAAGGAGCTGGTGCCGGAAGGCAAGACCACCTGCTCGCTGTGCTCGCGCCTGCGTCGCGGCACGCTCTACACCTTCGCCGACGAAATCGGCGCGACCAAAATGGCCCTCGGTCATCACCGCGACGACATCGTCGAGACGTTTTTCCTGAACATGTTCTACAACGGTTCGCTCAAGGCCATGCCGCCGAAGTTGCGTGCCGACGACGGCCGTAACGTAGTGATCCGCCCGCTGGCCTACTGCAACGAGAAAGACATTCAGGCCTACTCGGACTTCAAGCAGTTCCCGATCATCCCGTGCAACCTCTGCGGCTCCCAGGAAAACCTGCAACGTCAGGTGGTCAAGGAAATGCTTCAGGACTGGGAACGCAAGACGCCGGGCCGCACCGAAAGCATTTTCCGTGGTTTGCAGAATGTCATTCCGTCGCAGTTGGCGGACCGTAACCTGTTCGACTTCACCAACCTGCGTATCGACGAAACCGCTGCGTCGCGTTTCGTCAACGTCGTCAACCTCTGAACAAAATGTGGGAGCGAGCTTGCTCGCGATAGCGTCCTGTCAGTCGACAACGATACCGGCTGACACACCGCCATCGCGAGCAAGCTCGCTCCCACAGATTCTTATGGCAGGCCGTTTTCAATTCAATCCTCAGGAGAGGGCATGCGCGATTACAAGTGGCTGCACGAATACTGTCTGAACCGTTTTGGTTCGGCAGCCGAACTGGAAGCCCATCTGCCCGTACCCAAGACCCCGGCACAACTGCGCAAGATCAGCGATGACCGCTACCTGTCGACCCTGGCGTTGCGGGTGTTTCGCGCCGGCCTCAAGCACAGCCTGGTGGACGCCAAATGGCCGGCATTCGAAGAAGTGTTCTTCGGGTTCGACCCGGAAAAGGTCGTGCTGATGGGCGCCGAGCACCTTGAGCGACTGATGCAGGAAGCGCGGATCATCCGCCACCTGGGCAAGCTCAAGAGTGTGCCGCGCAACGCGCAGTTCATCCTGGACGTGGCGAAAGAGAAGGGCAGCTTCGGCGAATTGATCGCCGCGTGGCCGGTGACCGACATCGTTGGCCTGTGGAAATACCTGGCCAAGCACGGTCATCAGTTGGGCGGGTTGTCGGCACCGCGGTTTCTGCGGATGGTCGGCAAGGACACCTTCGTGCCGAGCTATGACGTGGTCGCGGCGTTGAATGCGCAGCAGATTATCGACAAGGTGCCGACCAGCCTGCGCGATTTGGCGATGGTGCAGAACGCTTTCAACCAGTGGCACGCCGAGAGTGGCCGGCCGATGTGTCAGATTTCGATGATGCTGGCTTACACCGTCAATCATTAGCGTGGATTATTATTCCCACGCAGAGCGTGGGAACGATCTGATCAGGCCAGTTGACCTTCGCCGGCCAGCTTACGGTTCAACTGAAACCGCCAGCGCACATACAGCAGCGCCGAACAGAACACCGCCAGGCTCGCGGCCATTTCCAGCAGGCCAAACACCTGCCGATTCGGGTCGAACGCGGCAGTCGCGCCCTTGATGAAATACAGGTTCACCACAAAGCACATCCATGAATGCCCGCGCGGGCTGCCGCAGAGCATGCCCGGTGCCAGCACCAACAAGGGCACCAGCTCAATCAGCAGGATGACCCACGGCCGCGCACCATGCAGGTCGGCGATCATCAGGTAATAGGCGCAGAGCAATCCCGCCAGGCCGAAGTAGCACAGCAGGCTGATGACACGCATCGCCCGAACTCGCGGTTCGAGCCAATCGATGGAGGGCAGAACCTTCGGCTTTTTGGCCACGTTAGTGCTCCAGTTTCAGGGCGGTTTTCGCCAAACGCAGACCCAGAGCCCGGCACAAGGCGACTTCATGCTCGTTCAAGCCGCTTTTGCCGTCAGCGCCGGCATGATGGCTGGCGCCGTAAGGCGTGCCGCCACCGCGGGTTTCGAGCAATGCCGATTCGCTGTAGGGCAAGCCGGTGATCAGCATGCCGTGGTGCAGCAATGGCAACATCATCGACAGCAGGGTGGTTTCCTGGCCACCGTGCAGGCTGGCTGTCGAGGTGAAGACCCCGGCCGGTTTGCCCACCAGTGCGCCGGTCAGCCACAGGTTGCTGGTGCCGTCGAGGAAGTACTTCAGCGGCGCCGCCATGTTGCCGAAGCGGGTCGGGCTGCCAAGGGCCAGGCCTGCGCAGTTTTTCAGGTCGTCGAGGCTGGCGTACAGCGCACCTTCGTCGGGAATGTCCGGCGACACCGCCTCGCATTCGCTGGAGATCGCCGGCACCGTGCGCAGGCGCGCTTCCATCCCGGCCTGTTCCACACCACGGGCAATCTGTCGGGCCATTTCATTGGTCGAGCCACTGCGGCTGTAATACAGAACCAGAATGTACGGCGTACTCACGGCAGGATCTCCAGCACGTTCTCTGGCGGACGGCCGATGATGGCCTTGTCGCCGACTTCGAAAATCGGTCGCTCCATGAGTTTCGGATGCTCGGCGATGGCGGCGATCAATTGCGCTTCGCTCAGGCTGCTGTCGGCCAGGTTCAGGGTTTTGTATTCGTCTTCGCCGGTGCGCAGCAAGTGGCGGGCGCTGATGCCGAGTTTGCCCAGCAGGCTTTGCAGCTGCGCGGCGTTCAGCGGGGTTTCCAGGTAGCGGACCACGGTTGGCGTCAGGCCACGGGCTTCCAGCAGTTCCAGCGCACCGCGGGATTTCGAGCAGCGCGGGTTGTGATAAAGCGTCAGATCGGTCATGTGCGGTTCGCATCTTGCGTAAGGTGGCGGCTATTCTACCTGTGCAGCGAGCAGTCCTGAACCTTGGGAGGCGATGGGTCGCAGCAGAACCTGTTTTTTTGAGTAAGGATGACCTCATGACAAGGCGACTGACAGCAGCATTGGCCCTCTTCGCAACCTTGCTGCTTGGCGGCTGTGGCTATGACTACGGCACTGATCAACTGGGACAGAAAGTGGCGTCCGAGCGGTTGGATGGCCGATGGTTTGTGCTTAATTACTGGGCCGAGTGGTGTAGCCCGTGCCGTACCGAGATTGCGCAATTGAACGTTTTGGCTGAACAGCTCAAAGGTCAGAAGATCGGTGTGTTCGGGGTCAATTTCGACAATGTGCAGGGCGAAGAGCTCAAGAGCGCCAGTGAAACGCTCGGGATCACGTTCACTGTGCTGGCCCAGGATCCGGCCGACCGCTTCGAATTGCCACGCAGCGAGGCGCTGCCGGTGACCTACATCATCGATGACAAGGGCAAGGTGCGCGAACAGTTGATGGGTGAGCAGACGGCGGCGGGAGTGATGGCGAAGCTCAAGGCGTTGCAGGCGATGTGACGACTGCTGATGATCGTTCCCACGCGGGAGCGTGGGAACGATCAGCGTCGAGGTTAATCAGCCCTCTTCAAGCCACCAGCGCAGCGGCTTGCCTTCGGCTGGCCAGAAGCGTATTTGCTCGATCGGCGAGATGTCCCAGCGCTGCACGGTTTCCAGTGCTTGCAGGAAGCGCTTTTCCTGTTCCATCAAGGCCGGGGCGCACATTTTGCGAGTACTGCCGACTTTGCCGAAGCTCAGCTTGGCGCCGTCCAGCGTGTAGGGCGCGAACCAGTGGTTGCAGCCACCATTGCCATAAGCGCGACCGTCTTCACCCAAAGTGATGGTCAGGTGGCTGTAGTCGATCAGCGGGCGTTCACCGATCCACTCCAGCACATAGCTGCGATCCTGCTGCAGTTGCACCGGCTCAGCGGCGCAACCCAGCAGGCTGGCACCCGCCATCGCGGCCAGAACGAGGTGTTTCATTACACGGGCTCCTGGCATTTCGGGCACAGGTGCTTCTCGCTGGCGGTGGTCCAGCCCAGTTCGGCAATCCGTGCAGTGGCGGCCGGTTTTTCGGCCTTGTTGCCCAGCTTGGCGTCGACCGCGAACTCGAATTTCAGCTCCTTGGTGCAGCTGTCGCAATTCACTTGCCAATTATGGATCGCCAATTCGCCAAACACCGGACCACTGGCCACGGCAACCCACTGGCCCATGGGCTTGAGCAGGTGGCGAACGTTTTCAACGGTCAGGCGCATGGACAAGTCCTTGCTGCCCTTGAGGGTGACCAACAACACGTCATCGGCGCGGATCGAGCCGCCGTTGCCGGTGACTTGATAACGCCCCGGCGTCAGCGCGCGGCATTCGGTCAGGGTGTGTTGCGGGTTCATCAGGCTGTAGCGGAAATCGTGTTCGACCATGGGTCCTCCAAATATGCGCGATATGCTAGCACGCGAAAGAATCGGGCATGGTCCATGGTTGCGACCTTCGATCAGGCCAAATCAATTTTCGACCTGATTGTGCGGTGTGCCAGCGGCCCAATCGATGATGTTCTGCAAGGTGGTTGTGGCAATGGCGGCCAACGCTTCGTGGGTCAGGAAGGCCTGGTGCGCGGTGATGATCACATTGGGGAAGGTCAACAGCCGCGCCAACACGTCGTCTTGCAGCGGCAGGTCGGAGCGGTCCTCGAAGAACAGTTGGGCTTCTTCTTCATAGACATCCAGCCCCAAATACCCTAGCTGACCGCTTTTCAGTGCATCGATCAGCGCTGGTGTGTCCACCAGTCCGCCACGCCCGGTGTTGATCAGCATGGCGCCGGGTTGCAGATGCTCCAGCGACTGGCTGTTGATCAGGTGTTTGCTCTCGGCGGTCAGCGGGCAGTGCAGGCTGATGATCTGCGCTTCGGCCAACAGCTCCGGTAACGGCAGATAGCGGGCACCGAGGGCCTGGACGTGAGGATTAGGGGAAGGGTCATAGGCCAGCAGCTTGCAGCCAAACCCGGCCATGATTTTCGCGAAGACGGCGCCGATCTGGCCGGTGCCGACCACGCCGACGGTCTTGCCGAACAGATCGAAACCGGTCAGCCCGTGCAGGCTGAAATCGCCTTCGCGGGTTCGGTTGTAAGCGCGGTAGAGGCGGCGGTTCAGTGCCAGGATCAGCGCCACTGCGTGTTCGGCCACGGCGTGGGGCGAGTAGGCCGGCACGCGGACGATGCTTAAACCCAGGCGTTTCGCGCAAGCCAGGTCAACGTGGTTGTAACCGGCCGAGCGCAGGGCGATCAGGCGCGTGCCGCCAGCGGCCAGTTGTTCAAGCACCGGCGCGCTGAGGTCGTCATTGATAAAGGCGCAGACCACTTCATGCCGCTCGGCCAGCGCCGCTGTATCCAGACTCAGGCGCGCGGGCTGGAAGTGCAGCTCGATACCGGCGGGCACTTTGGCTGCGAGAAAGCTCTCGCGGTCGTATGTCTGGCTGCTGAAGAGAATCGTGCGCATGGCGTCATCCTTGTGCTTGAGTGCGTTTCATCGTTCCCACGCAGAGCGTGGGAACGATCAACGGGTGGGGTAGTGCGCTGAGTTTAACCCTCAGCGACCGCCGCGCCATTGCGCTGGGTCAAGCGCCAATACGCGCTTGCGAGGCCAGGCGGTTGATCGCCCGCTCAAGCTCTTCCAGCGCCACCAGGGCTTTGGGGTCTTGTTGCTTGAGCAGGGTTTCACTGCGCTGGCAGGCCGCACGCAACTGCGGAACGCCGCAATAGCGCGTCGCCCCGTGCAGGCGGTGGACCCGTTCGATCAGGGCATTCTGGTCATTGCTTTCACGGGCGACGCGAATCGCCTCGCGATCGGCTTCCAGTGAGGCCAGCAACATCGACAGCATGTCGGCCGCCAGATCGGCTTTGCCGGCCGCCAGGCGCAGGCCTTCATCAGGGTCGAGCACCAGCAGGTCGCTGGTGTTGCCATAAACGTCGGCCCGCTCCGGACCGAGGTTACGCAGGGCCAGCCCGGTCCACTTCAACACCACCTGCGCCAATTGGCGTTCGCTGATCGGTTTGGTCAGGTAATCGTCCATGCCGCTTTGTAGCAAGGCGCGCTTTTCATTCGCCATCGCGTGGGCGGTGAGGGCGACGACCGGCAACGGCGTGCAATGCCGTTCGCTTTCCCATTGGCGAATCGCCTCGGTGCTTTGGCGCCCATCCATGCCCGGCATCTGCACGTCCATCAGCACCAGGTCGAAGGCTTCGGTCTGCACGGCCTTGATCGCCGCGGAACCGCTTTCGACCGCCAGCACCTTGGCGCCCATGTCTTCAAGCAGCGTCTGCACCAGCAGCAGGTTGGCCGGGTTGTCGTCGACGCAGAGTACTTTGGGCGCGCGGCTGGAAACCGGTTCGCCCGGCTCGTTGCGCAACTGACGCGGGTTGACCAGATCCGATAGTGCGCGACGCAGCTTGCGGGTGCAGGCCGGTTTGGCCTGCAACTGGCTGTGAGGGTTGGGCACCGAGAGATGGAACAGCGTCTGTTCGGTGGTCGGGCACAGCACCAGCACTTTGCAGCCCAGGTGCTCGAGGTCCCAGATATGCTGATTCAGCCGCTCCGGCGGCATGTCGTTGGAGGTGATGCCGAGCACGGCAAGGTCGATCGCCTGCTCGGTCTGGTGCGCGCCAGTGACGCCATTGGTCAGGCTTTCGAGGGTGTTGAACGGGGTCACTTCAAGGCCGCAGTCCTCCAGCTGATGCTGCAAGGCCTGACGTGCCAGCTCGTGGTTTTCCAGCACCGCAACGCGCCGTCCGAGCAACGGTGGTCCTGGCAGGTCTTCGGCATCGTCGCGGGTTTTTGGCAGGCTCAGGCTGACCCAGAATTCCGAGCCTTCGCCCGGTGTGCTGTCGACGCCAATCTCGCCACCCATCTGCTCGATCAACCGCTTGGAGATCACCAGTCCCAGGCCGGTACCACCCGGTTGCCGCGACAACGAGTTGTCGGCCTGGCTGAAGGCCTGAAACAACGCGCGCACGTCCTGATTCGACAGGCCGATGCCGGTGTCCTGAATGCTGATGCGCAGTTGCACGCTATCTTCGTGTTCTTCTTCAAGCATGGCGCGGGCAACGATAGTGCCTTCGCGGGTGAACTTGATCGCGTTACTCACAAGGTTGGTAAGGATCTGCTTGAGCCGCAACGGGTCACCAACCAGCGACAGCGGAGTGTCGCGGTACACCAGGCTGACCAGTTCGAGCTGTTTGGCGTGGGCGGCCGGGGCGAGGATGGTCAGGGTGTCCTGGAGCAGATCGCGCAGGTTGAACGGAATACTGTCGAGTACCAGTTTGCCAGCCTCGATTTTCGAGAAGTCGAGAATCTCGTTGATGATCCCCAGCAGGCTGTCGGCGGACTTTTCGATAGTGCCCAGGTAGTCGAGCTGACGCGGCGTCAGTTCGCTTTTTTGCAGCAAGTGGGTGAAACCGAGGATGCCATTGAGCGGGGTGCGAATCTCGTGGCTCATGTTGGCGAGGAACTCGGACTTGATCCGGCTCGCTTCCAGGGCTTCCTTGCGCGCCAGGTCCAGCTCGATGTTCTGGATCTCGATGGTTTCCAGGTTCTGCCGGACGTCTTCGGTGGCCTGATCGATGCTGTGCTGCAATTCTTCCTGAGCATTTTGCAGGGTGCTGGCCATGCGGTTGATACCCGAGGCCAGTTCATCCAACTCCTGGCTGCCAAGCGGGGGCAGGCGGGTTTCGAGATGGCCGTCCTTGAGTTGCGCCACGGCCTGCTTGATCAGGTTCAGCGGTGTATTGATGGTGCGGCCCATACGCAATGCCAGCAGTGCGGTGCCGACCAGACCGGCGGCGATCAACAGCACGCTGGCGAACAGGCTGCGATAACCGCGCAGCAACATGCCGTTGTGGGAGAGTTCCAGCTCGACCCAGCCCAGCAAGCGATCGGACTCATCGGGGATCAGCTCGCCGGCCAGGTTGCGATGCCTGCCAAACACCGGCAACAGGTAACGGGTGGCGTCGTTGCTGGTGCGTTGCAGCATATGGGTGTTGTCACCAGTGGGCGCCCGGTTGAGCATCAGCGGCCCGGCGTGCGCCAGTTGCGTGCGGTCCGGCGCCAGGAACGAGACGGCGCGCACGTCCAGTTGCTCCAGTGACTGGGTCGCGATGCGCTCCAGCAGGTCGTCATTCTTGTGGCCCATGGCCGGGGCGACCAGAGGTGCCAGTTGTTCGGCGATCATTTCGCCGCGTTGCAGAAGTTGGGTTTGCAGGTCGGACTGTTGCATCCAGGTGAAGTAACCGCCCAGAACCAAGGCCATCAGGCTGGTCGGCAACAAGGTCAACAACAATACGCGACCTTTGATCCCCAGTTTCTTCAGCACGTCACTCTCCTGCTATCACGCTGTTTATAGATGACCGTGCGTGCATCCGGCACGCGCTACCCGCGCAGTGTAGCGATTTGCTGGCAGGCAATCCCGGCAAATTATCCGGAGCTTTGTGACGGTTTGAACGTTACGGGGGGGCAGCGACGAAAGTCGCGGGTTGCTCACTGCCGGGCAATCTTGAATAATTAGTGATTGAGAATTACTTGCAGAAGCTAATGACTCCCGTATCTATTGTCCCCCCTCGTATCCTGGCGATTGAAGACGACCTTGTATTGGGGGCACATGTTCATGAACATCTGGGGCGCTGTGGCTTTCAGGTGACCTGGTGCCAGAACGGCGAGGACGGGTTGGCGATTGCTCGCGAGCAGACCTTCGATATCGTGCTGATGGATATTGTGCTGCCAGGCATGGATGGCCTGGCGCTATTGACCGATCTGCGGACCCGCGATTCCACCCCGGTGCTGCTGATGTCGGCACTGGGCTCCGAAGCGGATCGCATCAGCGGTTTTCGTCAGGGTGCCGACGACTACCTGCCCAAGCCTTTCAGCATGGCCGAGTTGCGGGTGCGCATCGAAGCGATCCTGCGGCGGGTGGCCCTGGACCGTCGACATACGCGGCCAGCGATCAACGGCGACGTTCACGGCCTGCGTTTCGACGATGAACGGCGTGACGTTCACTATGGTGAGCAGTGGGCCGGGCTGACCCGCAGCGAATACCGGCTGCTGGAAACCCTCAATCGCAGTGGCGATGAAGTGCTCGGCAAGGCTTTCCTCTATCAGCAGGTGTTGCAGCGCGGCTACGCGCCCCACGATCGCAGCCTGGACATGCACATCAGCCAGATCCGCCGCAAACTCAAGGCCATCGGCTACTGCGAACGAGAAGTGCGCACCGTCTGGGGCAAGGGTTATGTATTGAGTGCGCTTGATGAAGTGGTCTGACCGGGTGGCGCCTTTGAACAACCTTGATGAACAGGCCCGCGCTTTCGCTCAAATGCCCGAACGCCGGCAAAGCACCGAGGCCTTGCCACAGCAACTGCTGTGCGACTTGTCTCATGAACTGCGCACACCGTTGAGCCGCCTGCGGGTAGCCAGCGAAAGCGAAGAGGATCTGCTGCAACTGCGCGAGCGAATCGGCCGCGAAGTCGATGGCATGCTGCGGCTGGTAGAGGACACTCTGCAACTGGTTTGGCTCGACACGCAGTGCGCGCCCTTACCGGATGAAGCGATCCAGATTCAGGCGCTTTGGGAAATGCTTACGGAAAACGCCTGCTACGAAAGCGGCTGGCCCACCGAGCAACTGCACTGCGCGGTGGAGGCTTCATGCTGGGTTCGCGGCAATCTGAATACCTTGGCCCAGGCGCTGGAAAACATCCTGCGCAATGCCATCCGCCATTCTCCGACTGGCGGCAGCGTGCGCCTCGGCGGCCAGCGCGACGGCGATTATTGGTTGCTGTGGCTCGAAGATCAGGGCGGCGGTGTTGCCGAACACGACCTGGAACGCATCTTCGACCCGTTCACCCGACTCAATGGCTCACGCCCCTGCAATGGCGGCTTTGGCCTGGGCCTGAGCATCGCGCGCAACGCGGTGCAGCGTCAGGGCGGACGCTTGTGGGCGGAGAACACGGGGCAGGGGTTGCGGCTGAATATGCGGTTGTTGGCTCATTAATGAATGCCTCTAGGGACGCTCTGCATCCCGCATCTGGGCGCATGTGGCGCAGAGCGCCACGGGCTGCATTCCCACGCAGAGTGTGGGAACGATCCGAGTCAAAACCAGCGCTTATTCCCATTAGCCATAAGCACCACACTTTGCGTGATATGGCCTGCGCACGTTTGCCGGTATGATGGTCGCCCCCGCAGTCTGGATTGCGAATACGCCATGACCTTGCAGTACCCCACCATCGCCGATTGCGTCGGCAACACTCCGCTGGTTCGTTTGCAGCGCCTGCCCGGCGCCACCAGCAACACCCTGCTGCTCAAGCTCGAGGGTAATAACCCGGCGGGTTCGGTCAAGGACCGTCCGGCGCTGTCGATGATTACCCGTGCCGAGCTGCGTGGGCAGATCCATGCTGGCGATACGCTGATCGAGGCGACCTCCGGCAACACCGGGATTGCCCTGGCCATGGCCGCGGCGATCAAGGGTTACAAGATGATCCTGATCATGCCCGACAACTCCAGCGCTGAACGCAAGGCTGCGATGACCGCTTATGGCGCGGAGCTGATTCTGGTCAGCCAGGAAGAGGGCATGGAAGGTGCTCGCGACCTCGCCGAGCGGATGCAGGCTGAGGGTCGCGGCAAGGTGCTCGACCAGTTTGCCAACGGCGACAACCCCGAGGCGCACTACACCGGTACTGGCCCGGAAATCTGGCGCCAGACCCAGGGCACCATTACTCATTTCATCAGTTCCATGGGCACCACGGGCACCATCATGGGTGTCTCGCGTTACCTGAAAGAACAGAATCCGGCTGTGCAGATCGTCGGTCTGCAACCAATGGAAGGCTCGGCGATTCCGGGTATCCGTCGCTGGCCGCAGGAATACCTGCCGAAGATCTATCAAGCCGATCGGGTTGACCGGATCGTCGACATGGCCCAAAGCGAAGCCGAAGACGTGACCCGTCGTCTGGCGCGCGAAGAAGGGATCTTCTGTGGCGTGTCCTCGGGCGGTGCTGTAGCCGCGATGCTGCGCCTGTCCAAAGAAGTCGAAAACGCGGTGATGGTCGCGATCATTTGTGACCGTGGCGACCGTTACTTGTCGACCGGCATTTTCGACGCACCCAACTGATGGCCAAGCAAGAGAGAGGCCTGCGCTTCCAGCCCACTGGCGGCAGCAAGGCCCCGCAAGTCCCGACCGGCAAAAAGCAGCGCTTGACCATCGAGCGCCTGGCGAATGACGGTCGCGGTATCGCGTTTTTCGAAGGTCGTACCTGGTTCGTCATCGGTGCATTGGCCGGTGAAGAAGTCGAGGCCCGCGTCCTGGGTGCCCATGGCAAAGTCGTCGAGGCACGCACCGAGCGCGTCTTCGTCGCCAATCAAGTGCGTCGTCCGGCACCGTGCGCCCATGCCGGGCGCTGCGGTGGTTGCAGCGTGCAGCATCTGCCCCACAACGAACAGCTCGCCCTGAAACAGCGCATGCTCGCCGAGCAGCTGTCGCGAGTGGCCGGTGTCGAACCCGAGCAGTGGGCAGAGCCCTTGAGCGGTCCTGAGTTTGCCTACCGACGTCGCGCCCGGGTGGCGGTGCGTTGGGACGTGAAGACGAAAAAACTCGAAGTCGGTTTTCGTGCCGCCGGCAGCCAGGACATCGTCGGCATCAACGATTGCCCGGTGCTGGTACAGCCCTTGCAGCCGATCATGAGCGGTTTGCCGGAAATGCTCCGGCGTTTGAGCAAGCCTCAAGCGTTGGGTCATGTGGAATTGTTCGCCGGTTCATCACAGGCTTTGTTGCTACGGCACATGGCGCCACTGTCTGAAACCGACCTGAGCATTCTCAAGGA
Organism: Pseudomonas sp. H3(2019); assembly: GCF_007713465.1. Classification (GTDB taxonomy): domain Bacteria; phylum Pseudomonadota; class Gammaproteobacteria; order Pseudomonadales; family Pseudomonadaceae; genus Aquipseudomonas. The sequence continues at coordinate 31,212 of NZ_VMSG01000027.1, forward strand.
ATTCTGCGCATTCCATGACGCCCAATTGTGGCTGCATGGCGAAGGCGAGCCGCAACCGGTCGATGCCGATCAGGCGTTGGGTTACCGACTTGAGCAATGGAATCTTGAACTGGCGTATCGCCCGGGTGACTTCATTCAGGTGAATGCCGGGGTCAATGAAGCGATGGTCGCCCAGGCGCTGGAATGGCTGAAGCCTGCCGCTGACGAACGCGTGCTCGATCTGTTCTGTGGCTTGGGTAACTTTGCCTTGCCGCTGGCGCAGAACGTCCGTGAAGTGGTAGCGGTGGAAGGTGTGCAGACCATGGTCGAGCGCGCCGCTGCGAATGCCGCTAGCAACAATCTGCATAACGCGAAGTTTTTTCAGGCCGATTTATCCCAGCCTTTGGCTGATGCCAAATGGGCCGGCGAGGGCTTTTCTGCGGTACTCTTGGACCCACCGCGCGACGGTGCTTTCGAGGTGGTGCGCACACTCGCATCGCTGGGTGCCAAGCGCTTGGTTTATGTGTCGTGCAACCCTGCAACTTTGGCCCGCGACACGGTCGAATTGATCAAGCAGGGCTACCGGTTAAAACGTGCCGGGATCCTCGATATGTTTCCTCAGACGGCACATGTCGAGGCCATGGCGTTATTTGAAGCGAGCTAGGATGGCTCGTCAGGTCCGACCAGACCGCTCATGCATCAGCCGCTCAGCCCGGCAGGGGCGCATGAGCAACGAAGGTCAGCGATTTGACGCATTGAATCTGCGTCGTAGGGAAGGTAAGCAAGATGGTACAGGTGAGAGCACACCAGCCGATCAATACCGACGGCAGTATCAATCTCGAGGCTTGGCTCGATCATGCGGTCAGTGTCGATCCGGCACTGGATCGCGAAGCCTTGAAAGAAGCCTGCGAGTTCGCTCGTCAGGCCGAACAGCAAGACAAAGCGGCGAAGAATCTCTGGGCCGAAGGCACGTCGAGTTTTCGTACGGGCCTTGAGATCGCAGAGATCCTCGCCGACCTCAAGCTCGATCAGGATTCGCTGGTCGCGGCAATTCTTTACCGTGGCGTACGCGAAGGCCATATCCAGCTGCCGGCCGTCAGCCAGCGCTTTGGCCCGGTGGTCGCCAAACTGATCGATGGCGTGCAGCGCATGGCGGCGATCAGCGCCAGCCTGAGCCCGCGCCAATCGTTGGTGCTGGGCTCTCAGGGCCAGGTGGAAAACCTGCGCAAGATGCTCGTGGCCATGGTCGACGACGTTCGCGTCGCACTGATCAAACTGGCCGAGCGCACCTGCGCGATCCGTGCGGTGAAAACTGCCGATGACGAAAAGCGCAACCGGGTCGCCCGGGAAGTCTTCGACATCTATGCGCCGCTGGCTCACCGTCTTGGCATCGGTCATATCAAATGGGAACTGGAGGACTTGTCCTTCCGTTACCTGGAGCCTGAACAATACAAGCAGATCGCCAAGTTGCTGCACGAGCGGCGCCTTGATCGCGAGCGGTTCATCAGTGATGTGATGAACCAGTTGCAGGCCGAATTGCAGGCCACCGGCGTCGATGCCGACATCAGCGGCCGGGCCAAACACATCTATTCGATCTGGCGCAAAATGCAGCGCAAGGGTCTGGAGTTCAGTCAGATCTACGACGTGCGCGCGGTGCGCGTGCTGGTGCCGGAAATGCGCGACTGCTACACCGCGCTGGGCATCGTCCACACCTTGTGGCGGCACATCCCGAAAGAATTCGACGACTATATCGCCAACCCGAAAGAGAACGGCTACCGCTCGTTGCACACGGCGGTCATCGGTCCTGAAGGCAAGGTGCTGGAAGTGCAGATCCGCACCCACGCGATGCACGAAGAGGCCGAGCTGGGCGTTTGCGCTCATTGGCGCTACAAGGGCACCGATGTCAAATCCGGCTCCAATCACTACGAAGAGAAAATCTCCTGGCTGCGTCAGGTGCTCGAGTGGCACGAAGAGCTGGGCGATATCGGTGGTCTGGCGGAACAGCTGCGGGTCGATATCGAGCCGGATCGGGTGTACATCTTCACCCCCGACGGTCACGCGATCGATTTGCCTAAAGGCGCCACACCGCTGGACTTCGCCTACCGCGTGCACACTGAAATCGGTCACAACTGCCGTGGTGCGAAGATCAACGGGCGGATCGTCCCGCTCAACTACAGCCTGCAGACCGGTGAGCAGGTCGAGATCATCACCAGCAAACACGGCACGCCGAGCCGCGACTGGCTGAACCCGAACCTGGGCTACATCACCACCTCGCGGGCGCGGGCGAAAATCGTTCACTGGTTCAAATTGCAGGCGCGCGACCAGAACGTCGCAGCCGGTAAAACCCTGTTCGAGCGCGAACTCAATCGCCTCGGTCTGCCGCAGGTGGATTTCGAAAAGCTGGCCGAGAAGGCCAACATGAAAACCGCCGAGGACATGTTTGCCGCGCTGGGTGCCGGCGATTTGCGCCTGGCGCAACTGGTCAACCTGGCACAGCAACTGGTCGAGCCGGAACGCGGCAACGAACAGCTGGAACTGATTCCGCGCAAAGCCACTGGCTACAAGCCGGGCAAGCGCGGCGACATCCAGATCCAGGGCGTCGGCAACCTGATGACCCAAATGGCCGGCTGCTGCCAGCCGTTGCCGGGCGATGCGATCGTCGGTTACATCACCCAGGGTCGCGGTGTCAGTATTCACCGCCAGGACTGCGCCTCGGTGCTGCAACTGGCCGGGCGCGAGCCTGAGCGGATCATCCAGGTCAGTTGGGGCCCGGTGCCGGTGTTGACCTATCCGGTGGACATCATCATTCGTGCCTACGACCGTTCCGGTCTGCTGCGTGACGTGTCGCAAGTGCTGCTCAATGAGCGGATCAACGTGCTGGCGGTCAACACCCGCTCGAACAAAGAGGACAACACCGCGTTGATGTCCCTGACCATCGAGATTCCGGGGCTGGACGCATTGGGGAGGTTGTTGGGGCGTATTTCCCAATTGCCGAACATCATCGAAACCCGGCGTAACCGCACCCCGTGATGATCGGTATGGGAGCTGCTTTATGTGGGAGCGAGCTTGCTCGCGATGGCGGTTGTCCAGTCAACAGTTATGCTGGATGTGCCGGCCCTATCGCGAGCAAGCTCGCTCCCACATGGGTTTTGTGAAGAGATTGATAGATGTATTCACTTCAAGACTTGCTACACCTGATGAGCCGCCTGCGGGATCCGCAGTTCGGCTGTCCGTGGGATATCAAGCAAACGTACCAGACCATCGTCCCGCATACCCTGGAAGAAGCCTACGAGGTGGCCGACGCCATCGAGCGCGGCGACTTCGATCATTTGCAGGGTGAGTTGGGTGATCTGCTGTTCCAGGTGGTGTATTACAGCCAGCTGGCGCGGGAAGAGGGGCGTTTCGAGTTCGACGGTGTGGTCGACAGCATCACCCGCAAACTGATTCGTCGTCATCCCCACGTATTTCCTACCGGTGATCTGTACGCGGCGCTGGATATCCCGCGCCTCAGTGAGGAGCAGGTCAAGCAGCGCTGGGAGGAGATCAAGGCCGAGGAACGGGCCGAGAAGTCCCAGGCCCCTGAACAATTGTCCTTGCTCGACGATGTGCCAGCAGCGCTGCCGGCGTTGTCCCGTTCGGCCAAGCTGCAAAAGCGCGCGGGGCAGGTGGGTTTCGACTGGCCGGACGCGTTGCCGGTGCTTGATAAAGTCCGCGAAGAGCTTGATGAAGTGCTCGAAGCCATGGCGGATAACGACGCGACCGCGATCAGTGACGAAGTCGGCGATCTGCTGTTTTCCGTGGTCAACCTGGCGCGTCACCTCAAGGTCGACCCCGAAACCGCATTGCGCGGCGCCAACAGCAAGTTTGAAAAACGCTTCCGATTTATCGAACAGGCATTGCGCGACACCCGCCGTCCCATAGAAGATTGCACCCTCGAAGAGTTGGACGCCTTGTGGGGCGAAGCCAAACGTCAGGAAAAGAATTTGCCCAGCTGCGGCTGAGCTGTTGCCTAAGTGAGTAAGCACCATGAGCCTTTCCCTTCGCGACCAGTTGCTCAAAGCAGGGCTGGTCAACCAAAAGCAGGCCAAGCAGGTCGGCAAAGACAAACAGAAGCAGCAACGTCTGGCCCATAAAGGTCAGATCGAACTTGATGATTCCCAGCAGCGTGCGGCCCAGGAAGCCATGGCCGAGAAGGTCAAGCGCGACCAGGAACTCAATCGCCAGCAGCAGGAAAAGGCCGAGCAGAAGGCCCGTGCCGCGCAGGTCAAGCAGTTGATCGAAGTCTCGCGCTTGCCGAAGTTGACCACCGAGGATTACTACAACTTCGTGGACGACAAGAAGGTCAAGCGCATCTCCGTCAACACCCTGATGCGCAACAAGCTCAGCAGCGGTTCCCTGGCGATCGTGCATCACGCCGGCGGCTACGAAGTGATCCCGCGTGAAGCGGCCCTGAAGATCCAGGAGCGCGATCCGCAGCGCATCGTGCAGTTGAATGTGAAGACAGAAGAAGTCAGCGCCGAAGACGATCCGTACGCGGCCTATCAGATCCCTGACGATCTGATGTGGTAAGCCTTTAGAGGTTGCCACAACGACAAACCCCGCTCATTGGCGGGGTTTGTTGTTTTCAATGCGGTCATTACACGGAGCGGGCGTCTCGTTGCTGTTCCAGATTTTCCAGTTCGGCCTTGTAGCTGTGGGCATCGCTCTCGGAGTGGAACATCCCCACCAGCATGTCTTGTTGATAGACGTCCCAGATCCGGATGCCGGCGGCTACGCCTTCGTGGGATTTATGTGAATCGTCGCGTTCAGTTACTTTTACAGTCATCTGCTGGCTCCAATCTCAATTGTTCTGCAGCAAGGCGTGTGCAGGCCTTTGTTATATATTTTGTTAGCTTGCTAAGTAAATGCCTGCGGTCGGTAATGATCTTTTGCAGAAATTGAAAAAATCCCGCAGCCCTTGCAGGCCGTGACATTTAGTCGCAGGGCGTTGGGTTTCATGACAGAAGTTTCATGTTTCCAAGGGCTTGGACACAAAACGACAGACGAAAAAAAGCCCCGCAATCGCGAGGCTTCTTCATTTCGATCCGCTTAGCTGCCTTTGACAGCCTTGCCGTCAACCGTACCGTCGAGGAGCATGATGTTGTACTCCTTGCCGTCGGTCTCGACCTGGCGCAGGGCTACCAGAATGTAGCCCCAGTCCTTGGCGAACCACATTTCGGTGATGCGCTTGTTTTGTGTCGGGTCGCGAACACGTTCGACCTTGATCGCATCGACCGAACCCGCTTTGGTCTGGACTTTCTCCTGGCCAATCACGCGGAAGTCGTAGGTGTCGGTGTCTTCACCTTCGACCACTTGGTAGCTCATGCTTTTTTTGCCGGCGGCTACATCGCGCTGCAAGGCCAGTTGGTAGGTGGACTTGTCCAGCATGCCGGTGTTGAGCGGTACCTTGACCGGATCGCCGCGATCAATACCGGTGACCATCTTGGTGGTCCAGTCGAAGTCCAGATTGACCTTCTTGGCCTTGCCCAGGCCACCGCGTTCGAAGCGATATGACTGAGGCAGCAAGGTGTCCTTGTCCAGCTTCAGGGTGCTTTCCTCGGTCAGACTGGCGACCAGCATGGAGGCCTTGAAATTCAAGGTCCAGGAGCCGTTGTCATTTTTCGACAGGCTGCGTTCGGCCGAACCGCTCATCGGGAGCTGCTTCCAGTCGGCGGTGTAGCTGGCGGAGAACGGTTGAAGGTCTGCCGCCTGCGCAAGGGGCAGGGCGAGCAGAGCACAAGCGAAGAGCAGGGCGCGACGCATAAAATCTCCTAGTTTCGAATCAAGTGACCGCTGGCCGCGAGTAACTGACCATCCAGTAAAGCACCCTGTTCGCCAAGGCTCAGTCGGCCCTCGGCAAACCAGCGTACGGCCATCGGGTAAATCTGGTGTTCGCGGGTGTGGACCCGTTGCGCCAGACTTTGCGGCGAATCGTGCAACTCTACCGGTATTACTGCCTGTACGACCAGTGGTCCGCCATCGAGTTCCTCGGTGACGAAGTGCACGCTGCAGCCATGTTCGGTGTCGCCGGCTTCCAGCGCTCGCTGATGAGTGTGTAACCCTTTGTATTTGGGTAGCAGCGAAGGATGGATATTGAGCAGGCGACCCTGATAGTGACGGACGAAATCAGCGCTGAGAATACGCATGAATCCGGCCAGGACCACAAGCTTGGGCTGGAAGGCGTCGATCAATTCGATCAAGGCGGCATCGAAGGCCTCGCGACCTTCGAAAGCCTTGTGATCCAGGGTGCGGGTGTCGATACCCGCATCCCTGGCGCGCTGAAGACCATAGGCGTCAGCGCGGTTCGAGATCACCGCGCGAATGCGCACAGGGTTGTCCGCGTTCTGCGCGTCGTCGATCAAGGCCTGCAAGTTACTGCCGGTGCCGGACAACAGCACCACAACATCACAGGTGGCGGACATCTGCTCTTGCATCCGCTCGTACATCAGTGTGCCTTGAGGTTCTTCAGTTCAACCTGCGCAGCACCTTCGGCAGCGGTAGCGATCTGACCGATGACCCAAGGTTGCTCGCCGGCTTCACGCAGCACGTTCAGCGCGGTTTCAACGTGTTCTTGAGCCACACAGATCACCATGCCAACGCCGCAGTTCAGCACGCGGTGCATTTCGGTTTCGTCGACGTTGCCTTTCTCTTGCAGCCAGTCGAATACGGCCGGACGGGTCCAGCTCGCTACGTCAACCACGGCCTGAGCGCCTTTTGGCAGAACGCGCGGGATGTTGTCGAGCAGGCCGCCACCGGTGATGTGGGCCATGGCCTTGACTGCGCCAGTGTCTTTGATCAGCTTGAGCAACGGCTTGACGTAGATACGGGTTGGCGCCATCAGCAGGTCGGTCAGCGGCTTACCGTCGAGCTGGATGTTTTCGATGTCTGCACCGGACACTTCGATGATCTTGCGGATCAGCGAGTAGCCGTTGGAGTGCGGACCGGAAGACGGCAGGGCGAGCAGGGCATCGCCCGCCGCAACTTTCGAGCCGTCGATGATTTCCGACTTCTCGACCACGCCCACGCAGAAGCCGGCCAGGTCGTAGTCTTCGCCTTCGTACATGCCAGGCATTTCAGCGGTTTCGCCGCCCACCAGCGAGCAGCCGGACAGTTCGCAGCCAGCACCGATGCCGGTGACGACTTGAGCGGCCGTGTCGACGTTCAGTTTGCCGGTGGCGTAGTAGTCGAGGAAGAACAGCGGCTCGGCACCGCAGACCACCAGGTCGTTGACGCACATGGCAACCAGGTCGATGCCGATGCTGTCATGCTTGTTCAGGTTCAGAGCCAGGCGCAGCTTGGTGCCAACGCCGTCGGTGCCGGATACCAGCACGGGCTGCTTGTAGCCAGCCGGGATTTCGCAGAGGGCGCCGAAACCGCCCAGGCCGCCCATGACTTCCGGGCGCGCAGTGCGCTTGGCGACGCTCTTGATGCGTTCGACCAATGCTTCACCGGCGTCGATGTCTACACCGGCGTCCTTGTAGCTCAGGGAGGGTTGCTTGCTCATGATCCAGGCCTTTAGGGGGGATTCAGGGGTAACGACCGAGTTCGGCGAGTGCGCTGAAATACGTGTGGCGCGATTGCCGCGTGAGCATTTCAGAGTACCCAGCCGTTGCCGGTCTACGAAGGCGCGCGATTTTATCAGGCTTGAGAGGCAGCGGCCATCCTCGGGCCGACGGGCAGAGGCATATCGTGTTAAAAAAATCGAAAATGCCTGAACTGGTGACCTCGCTCGTGGCTGTATAAGGTATAGCCGTTAACCGGCTATCGTTATGACAGAGTGAAAACTTCCATCGATTGCGTGAATGTTTTGCGCAGGCCGGCGGTCACAGCCTTGCTCAAGTCTGTTCATGCGGTCTGTTCCAGCCGCTTTTTGTCGTCGGGAATCCTCCATGCGTTTGTGTAAATTACTGTTTGTGGGCTGTTTGTCATTGGTCAGCCTGGCGAGTCATGCCCAAACCGTTAACGGTCTCTACCAGGTGCGCGAGCCGGTCGGCAGTCAGGCGCCGGAAGAGCGCGAGCAGGCCACCCAGCGTGCGCTGGATACCCTGGTACTGCGTCTGACCGGTGACGCCAAGGCCGCGCAGAATCCAGGGCTGGCAGCGATTCGCAAGGACCCGCAGCAGATCATCAGCCGATACGGCTACGACGCCGGGCCGCCGGAAAGCCTGCAGGTCGACTTCGATCCGGTCAGCACCGATCGGGCGCTGCGTCAGGCGGGGCTGGCCTTGTGGGGCGCCAATCGACCGTCGATTCTCGGTTGGTGGCTGAACGATTCGACTGAGGGCTCAAGCCTGGTGGGCGACGGTCAGGCCAGTGCTGCGCCATTGCGGCGTGCCGCGCAGCATCGTGGTCTGCCATTGCGTTTGCCACTGGGTGACCTGAATGAGCAGATCGTCGCCACCGCGCCGCATCTTGAAGGCAACGACCCGGCGCCGCTGCATGGCATCTCCGAGCGTTACGGCGCGGACGCCCTGTTGGCCGTGCATGCGCGGGAAGAGGGCGGTCAGTGGCAGGCCAAGTGGCATTTATGGCTGGGTGACCAGCGCGAGCAAGGCAGCGTGCAGGGGGCTGACAGTGCGGCCGTGGCCGATGCGGTATTGCTGGCGGTGAGTCAGCGCCTGGCGTCGCGTTTTGTCGCCAGGCCGGGAACCTCCGCCGAGCAGGTGCTTGAGGTGCAAGGCATGAACCTGGAGCGCTACGCGGTACTGGGGCGTTTGCTGGAGCCGTTTGGTGCGCACCTGCAAAGTGTCGATGGCGACCGGATCGTGTATCGCGTCAACGGCAGTGCCGATCAGCTGCGAGCGCAGTTGAGTCTGGCGAAGTTGCAAGAAGTGCCGGCGGGTGTTGCGCCTGCATCGGTTCAGCCTGCGGTCGGCGGTGCGGCACCAGGGCTTGCCCCGGCACCCGCGCCTAAAGCGCAGTTGAGTTTCCGTTGGTAGATTTTTCTTTCTTATATAGAAGCTGGAGTGATTCATGGCCGATACGCGGCGTTGGGTGTGGCTGGGTGGGATAGCCCTGCTGTGCGCATTTGTGTACCTGTTGCATCCGATCCTTACACCGTTCCTGGTGGCGCTGCTGCTGGCCTATCTGTTCGACCCGCTGGTGGATCGTCTGGAGAAATTTGGCCTGTCGCGAACCTGGGGGGTGGTCGCAGTATTCGCGCTGTTCACCTTGGTCGTCATGACGTTGTTGCTGGTGTTGGTGCCGATGCTGGCCAAGCAGCTGTTCCGCTTGTATGAGCTGGCACCACAAATGCTCGATTGGTTGCAGCACACGGCGATGCCCTGGGCGCAGTCGAAACTCGGGTTGGCGAATGGGTTCTGGAAGTTCGACAAGGTCAAGGCCGCGATCACCGAGCACATGGGGCAGGCCACTGACATCGTCGGTATCGTGCTGAGCCAGGCCACCGCATCGGGTTTGGCATTGATCGGATGGCTGGCCAATCTGGTGTTGATACCGGTGGTGAGTTTTTACCTGTTGCGCGATTGGGACCTGATGATGGCGAAGATCCGTAGCCTGTTGCCGCGTGATCGTGAAGAGCGTGTGGTATCGCTGGCGGGCGAGTGTCACGAGGTGCTTGGCGCATTTGTTCGTGGGCAGTTGCTGGTGATGCTGGCATTGGGTGTGATCTACGCGGCAGGCCTGATGCTGGTCGGGCTGGAGCTGGGGCTGTTGATCGGCCTGATTGCCGGTCTGGCAGCAATCGTGCCGTACATGGGCTTTGTGATCGGGATTGGCGCGGCGTTGATCGCCGGGTTGTTTCAGTTTGGTGGCGACCTGTATCCGATGATCGGGATTGTCGCGGTATTCATGGTCGGTCAGGCGCTGGAAGGCATGGTGCTGACGCCGTTGTTGGTGGGGGACCGGATTGGTCTGCACCCGGTGGCGGTGATCTTTGCGATTCTTGCGGGTGGAGAGCTGTTCGGTTTCACCGGGATCCTGCTGGCATTGCCAGTGGCGGCGGTCATCATGGTGCTTGTTCGCCATCTACATGATTTGTATAAAGATTCTGGCATGTACAGCGGTGTGGATGATTCGGATTGATCAGCCCTGTCGATTAAGTGCTCAAGGACGCCCGGCGGATTGCCGGGCAGGCCTGTGAAACTCTCCCGGCTGTCACATACGCCGTCAAACAAACCCCGGCGATCCCTGCAAGTTAACGCAAACCTTTGATTTTGCTTATGGTCTGCCGCATTGTGCGGCTGGCGTCACGGGTATAAACTTTGCAAACTTTACACAGAGGCCACTAACGGTTCGTTTGAACTGTTCAGTCAGCATGAAACCGATTCAGCTGCCCCTAGGTGTGCGTCTGCGTGATGACGCTACCTTTATCAACTACTACCCTGGCGCCAATGCCGCTGCACTCGGCTATGTCGAGCGGCTGTGCGAAGCCGACGCCGGCTGGACCGAAAGCCTGATCTATCTCTGGGGCAAGGACGGTGTAGGGCGTACGCACTTGCTGCAAGCCGCGTGCTTGCGCTTCGAGCAGTTGGGGGAGCCCGCGGTGTACCTGCCGTTGGCCGAGTTGCTGGATCGCGGTATCGAAATTCTCGACAACCTTGAGCAGTACGAACTGGTCTGCCTGGATGACTTGCAGGCAGTCGCAGGGCGGGCTGATTGGGAAGAGGCGTTGTTCCATCTGTTCAATCGCCTGCGAGACAGTGGTCGGCGCCTGCTGATCGCCGCTTCGACCTCGCCACGCGAGTTGCCGGTAAAACTGGCAGACCTCAAATCCCGCTTGACCCTGGCGCTGATTTTTCAGATGCGGCCACTGTCCGATGAAGACAAGTTGCGTGCGTTGCAATTGCGCGCGTCGCGTCGCGGCCTGCACCTGACTGACGAAGTCGGGCATTTTATTTTGACGCGCGGTACTCGCAGCATGAGCGCGTTGTTCGAACTCCTTGAACGCCTCGATCAGGCTTCTCTGCAGGCTCAGCGCAAGCTGACGATCCCCTTTCTCAAAGAAACCCTGGGCTGGTAAAACCGTGGCCTGTAGCGCGTTTCGGCATCTTTCAGACGTCAGAAAATCCGCTTCCGGAAAGGTATTCACGGCGCGTGCAGATTTAAAATGGGCTTAAGCGCTTAGATGTTAACGAGAAACCGATAAGTCACATTTGGATCGATTGAATTTGCAAATGAGGACGATAGAAGGCATAGTCTCGCCTTCTTTAAAACTTCAGCCACGGTCGTGCCCATGCTAAATCGCTTCGCACCCCTCGTGCCTCTCGCACTTGTCACCCTGCTTTTTGGTTGCGCGGTTCATTCCCCGGTCTCGCAACAACAAAACGATCAGCAGATTAAAAACTCAGCGACTGCCCAGTCTTCGGTTATTTATCAGGAAGAGCTGGCTACCGAAAAAGAGCTGGCCGACTTTGCCAGCAGCAAGCCTTACCAGCTTCCGGTTTTGGCCGACAGCATCCTCGAGCGTGGCTTGTCCCTGGTCGGTACCCGTTACCGCATGGGCGGTACCTCTGAAGCCGGTTTCGATTGCAGTGGTTTCATCGGTTACCTGTTTCGTGAAGAGGCTGGCATGAACCTGCCGCGCTCCACTCGCGAAATGATCAACGTGAATGCCCCGTTGGTCTCGCGCAACAACCTGAAGCCTGGCGACTTGCTATTCTTCGCCACCAATGGTCGTCGCGGTCGCGTCAGTCACGCCGGGATCTACCTGGGTGATGACCAGTTCATCCATTCCAGCAGCCGCCGCAGCGGTGGTGTCCGGGTCGATAACCTGGGCGACAGCTACTGGAGCAAGACCTTCATTGAGGCCAAGCGAGCACTCGCCATGGCACCAACGACAGTCACGGCACGCAAGTAAGCGGACTTTTTGTAAGGCTAACTTAAAGTCTTACTTGAAGTTTGGCGCGTAGCCGCTAGAATCCTGATCTATTGTTGACTAACTAACCGCGTAAGCCCTGCTTACGCGGTTTTGTTTTCAGCCCCTCGGCAGAGAAAACCGCAGCCAGATCAGGATGTTCTGTATATGACGATGTCGGCCCGCCTTGTACTCATCTTCTTCGCAGCGCTGCTCAGCGCCTGCGCCAGCCGCACTCCGCCGCCTGTCAAAGTCGTTCGCGCCCCGGTTTTCGCTCCCGCCCAATCGTTCTCTCCTGCCGTTGAAGACGTGCTGATTCGCGCGCTGGGTCTGGTCGGCACGCCTTATCGTTGGGGTGGCAATACACCGGATTCAGGTTTCGATTGCAGCGGCCTGATTGGCTACGTCTACCGTGATGCGGCGGGTATTTCCTTGCCACGCTCAACTCGCGAGATGATCGGCATGCAAGCGCCGAATATCGGCCAGGAAGCACTGCAAACCGGTGACCTGATCTTCTTCGCCACCAATGGCGGCTCGCAAGTTAGTCACGCCGGGATCTACGTTGGTGAAGGTCGCTTCGTGCATGCACCCGCCACGGGTGGTACGGTGAAGCTGGACAGCTTGTCCAAGGCCTATTGGCAGAGAGCCTACCTGAGCGCCAAGCGTGTTATCGAGCCTGAGCATCTGGCGCACAATTTCTAGTTCGCAGAGGTTGTCATGACCGCTCGTACACTCAATCTCGACGACTCCCTTTACAACTACCTGCTCGACGTTTCCTTACGCGAAACGCCGCTGCAGCGCCGCTTGCGTGACGAAACCCAGGCGCTGCCCATGGCGCGCTGGCAGGTGGCGCCCGAGCAGGGTCAGTTCCTCGCGTTGCTGGTCAAGCTGACGGGCTCCAGGCGCTTGCTTGAAGTCGGCACCTTCACCGGATACAGCGCCTTGTGCATGGCGGCAGCCTTGCCGGATGACGGCACGTTGATCTGCTGTGACATTCCTGGAGACTGCAACGCCACGGCGCGCCGCTACTGGCAGGAGGCTGGTCTCGCCGGGCGCATCGATTTGCGTTTGGCTCCCGCGTTGCAAACCCTGGCTCAACTTGAGCAGCAAGGGCAGGGTGGTTGTTTCGATCTGATCTTCATCGATGCCGACAAGGCCAACTATCCGGCTTATCTGGAAAGCGCTTTGCGGCTGCTGAGAAGCGGTGGGCTGGCGGTATTCGACAACACGCTGTGGAGTGGGCGAGTACTGGAAGACAATCCTGAGAGCGAAGACACCCGAGCCATCCAGGCGCTTAATCGTGCCTTGAAGGATGACTCGCGTGTCGATCTGTCGTTGTTGCCGCTGGGCGATGGTCTGACCTTGTGCCGCAAGCGCTAGACCCTGACCGGCCTAAGGTTCAACCTGTCAGCCGCGAGCCTCTTTGAGCAGTAGTGCGATGCCCGGATGGTAGTTGCCGGCTTCGTTGTGCAATTTGCGATAGGCGTAGGGAAAGTACCAGGCCACGGCGCAGGTGTGTTCCTTTTGCAGGTCGTCGACCATGTCCTGGAGTTCTTCCGGCGTAGGGCTGTGCTGGGCTTTTTGGGGGGCGACGAACAGGCAGCCGAGCTTCAGGTCGCTGGCGTAGCTGATTTTTTTCGCATCGCTCACGACATCGAGCAAGGCCTGGGTCAGATTCAGGTTGTTGACTCGTGGCCAGCGTTGCGTGGCTTGAAGGTAGGCGCGTTCTTCTTTGCTGGCGATAAACAGGTCGGCGCGGCCTTTGCGTTCGCCTTCCTCTATCTGCTTTTTCGTCGGAGTCTGTTCGAGGGTGACCATTTCAGCCATCCACGCCGCTGCCGAAAGCAGGCTCACATTGGCGCGTTCGTCAAACCAGTAAGGGCTTTCGTTATCGCCACGTACTGTGTTGTAACGGTCGATGCACTCGAACCAGCGTTCCAGTACCGGGCGCAGAAATTCCAGCTTCGGGTTACTGATGATCATGCCTTGCATGTTGCCCCCTCTTTTATTCTTGTGGTGTCAGGTTGTGGCTCTTTGATATCACTGCTTTCAGTGTGGCACAAGATTGGCGCCAGTTTATTGATCGAGGTCGGTTTCTATCCATCGGTGAGCCCCCGGCTTTAATTGACGCTCCACCCCCAACCCTCTAACCTTCGCGACTTGTTTCAGGTGCTCTGTGACCCAGTGGTCGACCGAGTGAAACAGGGAAGCCGGTGAGGGCGCGTTCTTTGAAAGAGCGGGCGACGATCCCGGCGCTGCCCCCGCAACGGTAAATGAGTAAAAGCTGCGCTTTAAGCCACTGTGTCGAAATGACATGGGAAGGCGCGCAGTCAGGCGCAAGCCGCTCATGAGTCCGGAGACCGGCCTGATCCATCCAGCGGCATCACGGTGGGCGATGCCAGGCTTCTTGCCGTCTATTTCTATGCCTGCCCGCCGTTATCCAGCCTCAACGGAGAGCTCCCCCATGACTGATTCCCCTGATCGTGACGAACGCCATCTGGCACGCATGCTGCGCAAGAAAGCCGTGATCGATGAGCGTATTGCCAATTCGCCGAATGAATGCGGCTTGCTGCTGGTCCTGTCCGGCAACGGCAAGGGCAAAAGCAGTTCTGCGTTCGGTATGCTCGCCCGGGCGATGGGCCACGGCATGCAGTGCGGTGTGGTGCAGTTCATCAAGGGGCGTAACAGCACTGGCGAGGAGCTGTTCTTCCGGCGCTTTCCGGAACAAGTGCGCTTCCACGTGATGGGCGAAGGTTTTACTTGGGAAACTCAGGATCGCCAGCGCGATATCGCCGCCGCCGAGGCTGCCTGGGAAGTCTCCCGCGAACTGCTGCGTGACCCGAGCATTGGTCTGGTGGTGCTCGATGAACTGAATATCGCGCTCAAGCACGGTTATCTGGACCTGGATCAGGTGCTCAGTGATTTGCAGGCGCGTCCGCCGATGCAACACGTGGTGGTCACCGGTCGTGGTGCCAAGCCGGAAATGATCGAACTGGCCGACACGGTTACCGACATGGGCATGATCAAGCACGCTTTCCAGGCCGGGATCAAAGCGCAGAAAGGCGTTGAGCTGTGAGTGAGCCTCGATTTTGCCCGGCGGTACTGATTGCCGCGCCGGCTTCCGGTCAGGGCAAGACCACTGTCACCGCGGCGCTGGCCCGTTTGCATCGCAATCAGGGGCGCAAGGTCCGGGTGTTCAAATGCGGTCCGGACTTTCTCGACCCGATGATTCTCGAGCGCGCCAGTGGTGCCCCCGTCTATCAATTGGACATGTGGATGGTCGGCGAGCAGGAAAGTCGCCGGCTGTTGTGGGAAGCCGCCGCTGAGGCTGATCTGATTTTGATCGAAGGCGTGATGGGGTTGTTCGATGGCACGCCGTCCAGCGCCGATCTGGCGCGGCATTTCGGTGTGCCGGTGCTGGGCGTGATCGATGGCACCGCTATGGCTCAGACCTTCGGCGCGCTGGCGTTGGGGCTCGCACGTTATCAGCCGGACTTGCCGTTTGCTGGTGTCTTGGCCAACCGCGTCGGCACCTTGCGTCACGCGCAATTGCTCGAAGGCAGCCTCACTGAAGGCTTGCGCTGGTACGGCGCCTTGTCCCGGGAAACCGGAATCGAATTGCCTAGCCGTCACCTGGGCCTGGTCCAGGCCAGTGAATTGAATGATCTCGATCTGCGCCTCGACGCCGCCGCCGAAGCGTTGGCCAGCAGCTGCGAAGTGGCGTTGCCGCCCGCCGTCGAGTTCGCTGCGCCTGACGTGATTGCCGCCGAGCCATTGTTGGCGAGTGTGCGAATTGCCGTGGCGCGTGACGAAGCGTTTGCCTTCACGTATGGCGCGAGCCTCGACTTGTTGAGGGCGATGGGCGCGGAGTTGCGATTCTTCTCGCCGATCCATGACCGTGAACTGCCTGAAGCGGACAGCCTGTATCTGCCCGGTGGTTATCCGGAATTGCACCACGTGGCGTTGGCTGAAAACCGGACAATGCTCGATGCCATTCGCGCACATCACGCCGCTGGCAAACCGTTGTTGGCTGAATGCGGCGGCATGCTGTATCTGCTCGATTCATTGACCGATGTCGATGGCACGCGCGCTGAGTTAGTGGGGCTGCTGGCCGGCGATGCAGTGATGCAAAAGCGTCTGGCCGCGTTGGCCCTGCAAGCGGTCGAATTACCTGAAGGCGCGTTGCGCGGCCACACGTACCACCATTCATTGACCAGCACCGAGC
The DNA here is from genome assembly GCF_007713465.1 of Pseudomonas sp. H3(2019). Classification (GTDB taxonomy): domain Bacteria; phylum Pseudomonadota; class Gammaproteobacteria; order Pseudomonadales; family Pseudomonadaceae; genus Aquipseudomonas. The sequence goes on from NZ_VMSG01000027.1 coordinate 47,270, forward strand.
TTGAGCCGATCGCTCGCGGCCTGAGCCCTAACGGCGGGCGCGGTGCCGAGGCGGTTTACCGTGAGGGGCGGATGACGGCGTCTTATGTACATTTTTATTTCCCGTCCAATCCATCCGCGATCGCCGCGCTGTTTGCGCCAGACCTGAATCTTGTAGGGGCGGGCTCGCCCGCGAAGAGGCCATGACCGACAACGCATTTTCCGAGGCCGAACGCGAAGCGGTTTATCGCGCGATTGCCGAGCGTCGCGACATGCGTCACTTCTGTGGCGGCAGCGTCGAGCCCGAACTGCTTCGGCGGTTGCTCGAAGCGGCGCATCGGGCGCCAAGTGTCGGTTTGATGCAGCCTTGGCGGTTCATCCGCATCAGCGACCGAGCGTTACGCGGCAGGATCCAGCAACTGGTGGAAGAGGAGCGAGTACGCACCGCCGAAGCGCTGGGCGAACGCTCCGACGAATTCATGAAGCTGAAAGTCGAAGGCATCAACGACTGCGCCGAAGTACTGGTCGCCGCGCTGATGGATGATCGCGAGCGGCATATCTTTGGCCGTCGGACTTTGCCGGAAATGGACATGGCGTCGTTGTCCTGCGCGATCCAGAATCTTTGGCTGGTGTCCCGTGCCGAAGGTCTGGGCATGGGCTGGGTCTCGTTGTTCGAACCGCAAGCCTTGGCGGATTTGCTCGGACTGCCGCCGGGGGCCAAGCCGCTGGCGGTGTTGTGCCTGGGACCGGTCAAGGAGTTTTACCCGGCGCCGATGTTGGTCCTTGACGGCTGGGCGCAGGCGCGTCCGCTAAGTGAACTGTTGTACGAGAATTTTTGGGGAGTGAGTCAATGAGTGTGGCGTTGCTGAGTGTCGCCGGAGTAGCGCTGGATGCGCTGTTGGGCGAACCCAAGCGCTGGCATCCGCTGGTGGCGTTCGGCCGTTTTGCTGATCGTATCGAGCAACGTTTCAACTCTGCCGGCCGTGGCTGGCGCAGTCATGGCGTCACGGCCTGGGTGATTGCGGTGCTGCCGCTGACCCTGTTGATCACTGCATTGTCCTGGCTGCCTTACATCGGCTGGGTCGTCGAGATTCTCGCGTTGTATTGTGCGCTCGGTCTGCGCAGCCTCGGTGAGCATGTCGAGCCGGTGGCTCAGGCCCTGCGCAGCGACGACCTGGATGACGCGCGCAAGCGTGTCGGCTATCTGGTCAGCCGTCAGACCAGCGAGCTGGACTCGACCGAAGTGGCCCGCGCGGCCACCGAATCGGTTCTGGAAAACGGCAGCGACGCGGTATTCGCCGCACTGTTCTGGTTTGCCGTCGCGGGTGCGCCGGGCGTGGTGCTCTATCGGCTGAGCAATACTCTGGACGCCATGTGGGGTTATCGCAACGAGCGCTTTGAACGCTTCGGCTGGGCGGCGGCGAAAATCGACGATGTGCTCAACTATATTCCGGCGCGTCTGGTGGCGTTGACCTACGCGCTGCTGGGCAAAACCCGTTTGGCACTCAAATGCTGGCGCACGCAGGGGCCAACGTGGGACAGCCCGAACGCCGGGCCGGTGATGGCCGCTGGCGCGGGCGCTTTGGGCGTCGAGTTGGGCGGGGCGGCGATCTATCACGGTGAACTGCATCAGCGTCCACAACTGGGCGAAGGTGTGCCGGCAGACGCCAACTCCATCGATCGCGGCTGGCATCTGGTTCAGCGTGGGGTATGGCTTTGGTTGCTGATTCTCTGTGTGGGAGCCGAGTTTTATGCTTGAGCACGGTGGCCGCTTGCGCAAGGCGGCGTTGCAGTACGGCATCGCCGAAACCGATTGGCTCGACTTGTCCAGCGGTCTGGCGCCTTGGCCGTGGGCGATCCCGGACATCCCGTTACGGGCCTGGGCACGCTTGCCGGAAACCGATGACGGCCTGGAGCAGGCTGCACGCGAATACTACGGCGCCTCGCAGGTGCTGCCGGTCGCGGGCTCCCAGGCGGCTATCCAGTTGCTGCCACGCCTGCGTCGCGCCGGCAAAGTCGGCGTGCTCTCGCCATGTTATGCCGAGCATGCCGAAGCCTGGCGTCGCAACGGCTACGTCGTGCGTGAAGTGCTGGAGCAGGAGGTCGACTTTTTCCTCGATAGCCTCGACGTGCTGGTAGTGGTTAACCCGAACAACCCCACTGGCCTGAGTCTGCCCCCGGAACGTCTGCTCGACTGGCATGCACGGCTGGCGCAGCGCGGTGGCTGGCTGGTGGTTGACGAAGCGTTCATGGACAACACCCCGCAGCTGAGCCTGTCGTCTTATACCGATCAGGTCGGCTTGATCGTCCTGCGTTCGTTCGGCAAGTTTTTCGGCCTGGCCGGGGTGCGATTGGGTTTTGTGCTGGCTGAGCGCAAGTTGCTCAAACTGCTCGCCGAGCAGGTCGGTCCTTGGGCGGTCAGCGGGCCGACCCGGGTGTTGGGTCAGGTCTGTTTGCGTGACACCCAAGGTCATGCTCGCCAGCGTCTGCGCAGTGAAGAGGCGAGCCGGCGTCTGGCTGAAGTCCTCGAGCGCCACGGCTTCAAGCCGCAAGGTGGCTGCGCCCTGTTTCAGTGGTTGATCACCGAGCGCGCGGAGCATCTGCATGAATTCATGGCCCGGCGCGGCATCTTGCTGCGGCTGTTCACCCACAACAGCAGCCTGCGTTTTGGCTTGCCGGCCGATGACGCCGATTGGCTGCGTCTCGAGCACGCTTTCGAAGCCTACACCAAGGAAACCCTATGACCACGCTGATGGTGCAAGGCACTACCTCGGACGCCGGCAAAAGTACCTTGGTAACCGCGCTGTGCCGCTGGCTGACGCGCCAGGGCGTTCGCGTGGTGCCGTTCAAGCCGCAGAACATGGCGCTCAACAGCGCGGTGACCGCCGACGGCGGCGAAATCGGTCGCGCTCAAGCCGTGCAGGCCCAGGCGGCCAACCTTGAGCCACACACCGACATGAACCCGGTGCTGCTCAAACCCAACAGCGATACCGGCGCGCAAGTGATCATTCACGGACGTGCCGTGACCACCATGAACGCAGTCGCCTATCACGACTACAAAGCCATCGCCATGCAAGCGGTACTCGCCTCTCACGAACGCTTGAGTGCAGCCTATCCGGTGGTGATGGTCGAAGGCGCGGGTTCACCGGCCGAGATCAACTTGCGTGCCGGCGACATTGCCAACATGGGGTTCGCCGAGGCGGTGGATTGTCCGGTGGTGCTGATCGCCGACATCAATCGCGGCGGGGTATTCGCGCATTTGGTGGGCACACTGGAGTTGCTGTCAGCCACTGAGCAGGCGCGGGTCAAAGGCTTCATCATCAACCGTTTTCGCGGCGATATCGCCTTGCTGCAGCCAGGCCTCGACTGGCTGGAAGAACGCACCGGCAAACCGGTAATCGGCGTGCTGCCGTATGTCATGGATCTGCATCTGGAAGCCGAAGACGGCATCGATCAGCGCCAGGCCGATAAGGCCGAGCAGGTGCTCAACGTCGTGGTGCCGGTATTGCCGCGTATCAGCAACCACACCGACTTCGATCCGCTGCGTCTGCATCCGCAGGTCGATCTGCAATTCATCGGGCCGGGTCAACCGATTCCGTCTGCCGACCTGATCATCCTGCCGGGCTCGAAGAGCGTGCGCAGCGACCTGCACTACTTGCGCGCCAACGGCTGGGACGCGGCCATTACCCGTCATTTGCGTTACGGCGGCAAGCTGCTCGGCATCTGCGGTGGCCTGCAAATGCTCGGCGAGCATGTGCATGACCCGCTGGGGTTGGAAGGCGCGGCGGGCTCCAGTGCCGGTCTCGGCTTGCTGGCGTTCGAAACCGTGCTCGAAGAAGAAAAACAGCTGCGTAATGTGCGCGGACATCTGGCGTTGGAAAACGCTGAAGTCAGCGGTTATGAAATTCATGCCGGGGTTACCACCGGTATTGCTTTGGAACAGGCGGCGGTGTTGCTGGATGACGGTCGCAACGACGGAGCCCGAAGTGCTGACGGACAGGTGCTCGGCACGTATTTGCACGGCCTGTTCGAATCCCCGGCGGCGTGCAGCGCGCTGTTACGCTGGGCCGGTTTGCAGGATGTGCAGGAAGTCGATTACCACGCCTTGCGCGAGCGCGATATCGAACGGTTGGCGGATTTGGTGGAAAAGCATCTCGATACGGGCTATTTGCGCGAACTCTGTGGGTTCTAAGGGATTTCAATCATGTTGCAACTGATCCTCGGCGGCGCCCGTTCCGGTAAAAGCCGTCTGGCTGAAAAGCTCGCCAGCGAAAGCGGCCTGGCGGTGACGTACGTTGCCACCAGCCAGCCGCTGGATGGCGAAATGAATGCCCGCGTGGCCCATCATCGCGAGCGCCGTCCGCCTGAATGGGCGCTCGTTGAAGAGCCGCTGGAACTGGCCCGGGTGCTACGTGAAAACGCCAGTGCCGAGCGTTGCTTACTGGTGGATTGCCTGACCTTGTGGCTGACCAATCTTCTGATGCTTGAAGATCCCGAGCGTCTGGCGCATGAGCGTGAAGCCCTGCTGGAGTGCCTGGCATCACTGCCGGGCGAAATTGTTTTTGTCAGCAACGAGACCGGTCTGGGTGTCGTGCCGCTGGGCGAATTGACTCGCCGCTATGTCGATGAAGCCGGTTGGTTGCATCAAGCCCTGGCTGAGCGCTGTCAGCGTGTCGTATTGACCGTCGCCAGCCTGCCCCTGACTTTGAAAGGTACTGCGTTATGACTCATTCCTGGTGGTTGAACCCGTGCAAACCGATCAATGCGCAAGCGCATGAGCAGGCGGCGGCTCGTCAGCAGCAGTTGACCAAACCGGCTGGCTCCCTCGGGCAGCTGGAGTCGGCAGCGGTGCAATTGGCGGGGCTGCAAGGTCGGGTCAAACCGAGCTTGAATCAGCTGTGGATTGCGATTTTTGCCGGTGATCACGGCGTGGTCGCCGAAGGAGTTTCGGCGTTTCCGCAGGAAGTCACCGGGCAGATGCTGCATAACTTTGTCAGCGGTGGCGCGGCGATCAGCGTGTTGGCGCGGCAACTTGAGGCGCGGCTGGAAGTGGTCGACCTCGGCACCGTCACACCTTCGTTGAATTTGCTGGGCGTGCGTCATTTGCACATCGGTCCAGGCACTGCGAACTTCGTTCACGGCCCGGCGATGACGCAAATCCAGGGCGAGCAAGCCTTGCAGGCTGGCCGCGACAGCGTGTTGCGGGCGATTGCTGAAGGCTCCGAGCTGTTTATCGGTGGCGAGATGGGCATCGGCAATACCACCGCTGCCAGCGCGGTGGCCTGTGCACTGCTCGATTGCCCGGTGGCGCATCTGACCGGGGCGGGCACCGGTCTGGACGCGGCAGGTGTCAGCCATAAAGCCCGGGTGATTGAGCGCGCTCTGACGTTGCATGCCGCTCAGCGTGGCGACGTGTTGCAGACCTTGTTCAACCTCGGTGGTTTTGAAATCGCTGCGTTGGTCGGTGCCTATTTGGCCTGCGCGCAGGAAGGTTTGGCGGTGCTGGTCGATGGCTTTATTTGCAGCGTGGCAGCATTGGTCGCGGTGCGCCTGAATCCGGCGTGCCGCGAGTGGTTGCTGTTTGGTCATCGCGGGGCTGAACCGGGCCACCGACATGTATTGGCAACGCTGAACGCTGAACCTTTGCTGGATCTCGGCCTGCGTCTGGGCGAGGGCAGCGGTGCCGCGCTGGCAGTGCCGTTGCTGCGTCTGGCCTGCAATCTGCACGGGCAAATGGCGACCTTCGCTGAAGCGGCTGTGGCCGATCGCCCGGCATGACGTTGCGTCTGGATCTGCTGCGTCACGGTGAAACCGAACTCGGTGGTGGCTTGCGCGGCAGCCTGGACGACGCACTGACCGCCAAAGGTTGGGAGCAGATGCGCGCGGCGGTGATTGATCAAGGTCCGTGGGATCGCTTGGTCAGCTCACCGCTGCAACGTTGCGCGCGCTTTGCCGAGGAACTGGCCGAGCGGTTGGACTTGCCTGTCGGGCTGGACAAAGACCTGCAAGAGTTGCACTTCGGCGCCTGGGAAGGGCAGAGCGCAGCAGCGCTGATGGAAACCGACGCCGAAGCGTTAGGCAAGTTTTGGGCTGATCCCTACGGATTCACGCCTCCGGAAGGTGAGCCGGTGACTGCGTTTTCCACGCGGGTACTGGCGGCCGTCGAGCGCTTGCATCAGGCCTATGCCGGCGAGCGGGTGTTGCTGATCAGTCACGGTGGGGTCATGCGTCTGTTGCTGGCCCGCGCACGCGGATTGCCGCGCGAGCAATTGCTCAACGTTGACGTCGGTCATGGCGCGCTGTTTTCGTTGTGCGTCGAGGCTGATGCCGTGCTCAGGGAGGAGGGTTGAACATGCTGCCGTTCTGGATCGCCTTGCAGTTTCTCAGCAGCTTGCCGATACGTCTGCCAGGCATGCCGGCGCCTCAGGAGCTTGGCCGTTCGCTGTTGTTTTATCCGTTGGTGGGGTTGCTGTTTGGCGGACTGTTGTGGGCGCTGAATGGGCTGTTGCTCGGTACGCCAGCGTTGCTGCATGCGGCGTTGTTGTTGAGTGTCTGGGTGATGCTCAGCGGTGGTTTGCACCTCGACGGCCTGGCCGACAGCGCCGACGCCTGGCTCGGCGGTTTTGGCGATCGCGAACGCACATTGACCATCATGAAAGACCCGCGCAGTGGGCCAATCGCAGTGGTGACGCTGGTGTTGGTGCTGTTGCTCAAGTTCACGGCGTTATTGGCGTTGATTGAACAGCACTCCATGGCCGGTTTGATCCTCGCACCACTGATTGGTCGCAGTGCCTTGCTCGGGCTGTTTCTGAATACACCTTACGTGCGCTCTGGTGGCCTGGGGCAGGCGCTGGCCGATCATCTGCCGCGCAAGGCCGGTCAGCAGGTGTTGTTGCTCAGCGCGCTGGCGTGCGTACTGATCGGCGGCTGGAGCGGTGTTATTGCGCTGGTGCTGGCGGCTCTGATGTTCTTCTGGTTGCGCCAGGTGATGTTGCGGCGTCTGGGCGGGACCACCGGCGATACGGCAGGGGCGTTGCTGGAGCTGCTGGAAACAGCGGTGCTGGTGGGTTTGGCCCTGTTCTGAGAGTGACCTTCAACGTGCGCGGCCTAACGGCCGTTTGATAATCAAACTTGCTTTAACTTTATCGCGGGTATATACACGCACAATGCTAGCCTCTCAATGTTTATGCACCAACCTGCGTCGCGCCGCTCGTGGCGTCAGCAGGCATTACGACGGCGCCCTTGACGGCTTCGGGATCAACGTTGCGCAGTATTCCTTGCTGTGCAATTTGCAGCGCCTCGATCAACCGAGCATTTCCACCCTGGCGGAAGCCATGGGCCTGGATCGCAGCACGCTGGGGCGTAATCTGCGGGTGCTCGAGGGGGAGGGGCTGGTTAGGCTGGTCGAGGGTGAAGATCAGCGCAATCGCATCGTGCAACTGACCGAAACCGGGCGTGAACGCCTGGCAGCAGCCTTACCGGCCTGGGAAGCGGCGCAACAGCGGCTGATCGATCGTCTGGGTGCAGAGAAGCGTGCAACCTTGCTGGCCTTGCTGGATGAACTCGCCTGAGGCGGCGTGCCTTTCCAAGCGTAAGCCCGAACTTAAGCGGGTATATACCCGCTACCGGAGAACAAGAATGACATCAATATGGCGTACCAGCGGATGGGTTCTACTTGGGAGCGCACTGATTCTTGCGCTGTCGCTTGGCGTGAGGCATGGCTTCGGGCTGTTTTTGCCGCCGATGAGCGCGCAGTTCGGCTGGGGGAGGGAAGTGTTCGCTTTTGCCATTGCCCTGCAGAACTTGATCTGGGGGCTGGCGCAGCCATTCACCGGGGCCTTGGCGGATCGCTTCGGCGCGGCGAAAGTGGTGCTGGTCGGTGGCGTACTGTACGCCGTGGGTTTGGTGTTCATGGGCTTGTCCGATTCGGCCTGGTCGCTGTCGTTGAGTGCCGGCCTGTTGATTGGTATCGGCCTGTCCGGGACCTCGTTCTCGGTGATTCTTGGTGTAGTGGGTCGAGCCCTGCCGCCAGAGAAATGCAGCATGGGCATGGGGATCGCCAGTGCTGCCGGTTCCTTCGGCCAGTTCGCCATGTTGCCGGGCACGCTGGGGTTGATCGGCTGGCTCGGTTGGTCGACCGCGCTGCTGGTGCTGGGAATGCTGGTGGCACTGATAGTGCCGCTGGTCAGCATGCTCAAGGACAAACCGCTGCCAGTGCTCGGTCATGAGCAAACCCTGTCCGAGGCCCTGCGCGAGGCGTGTTCGCACTCGGGCTTCTGGCTGTTGGCGTTCGGCTTTTTTGTCTGTGGTTTCCAGGTGGTGTTTATCGGCGTGCATTTGCCGGCCTATCTGGTCGACCAGCATCTGCCTGCCAGCGTCGGCACCACAGTGCTGGCGTTGATTGGCCTGTTCAATATCTTCGGTACTTACACCGCCGGCTGGCTCGGCGGACGCATGTCTAAACCGCGTCTGTTGACGGGGCTCTACCTGTTGCGTGCGGTGGTGATCAGTCTGTTCATCTGGGCGCCGGTCACGCAGACCAGTGCTTATCTGTTCGGCATGGCCATGGGGTTTCTCTGGTTGTCGACAGTGCCTTTGACCAACGGCACGGTGGCGACGCTATTTGGTGTACGAAACCTCTCTATGCTCGGTGGTATCGTTTTCCTCTTTCACCAGTTGGGCTCGTTCCTTGGCGGCTGGTTGGGTGGGGTGGTTTACGACCGGACAGGCAACTATGACTTGATCTGGCAGGTGGCGATTCTCCTCAGTCTGTTGGCAGCAGTCTTGAACTGGCCTGTGCGCGAGCGCCCGGTGGCGCGGTTGCAGGCTCAGGTGAGTGCGGCATGAACAAGCTCGGAGCCTGGCTCGCCGCTGCCAGTGCTGGCGCGCTGTTGTTGGCGCTGGCCTGGTGGGGCTGGCATCGGGGAGGGCTCGCACTGATGCAGCTCGGTATGGGTGCTTGCTGAGTCACGCCCACTAAAAAGCCCCGCCTCTGTGCAAGAGAGCGGGGCTTTTTCAATTCAGCAGGTGAGCTGTTCAGGCTCGCCGTGAATCAGAAGCGGTAGGTTGCACCGACACCGAAACCGTTCGCACTGTTTTCGTACTTGGCGTTGTAGGACTGACCCAAGGCGTTAGTGCGGTTGACTGTGACGGCTTCTTCCTTGAGGTAGGAGTAAGCCACATCGATGGTCCAGTCGTCGGTTGGGCTGAAGCCCGCACCGACACTGAAGATCGTCCGGTCGCCGCTAGGAATGCGTGGCGAACGATCAGTGTTGTTGGTGGGCGACTGGTCAAAGGTCAGACCGGTACGCAGTACCCACTGCTTGTTCAACTGGTAGGAAGTACCCACGGCGTAGGCCCAGGTGTCATGCCAGTTCTGGTCTTCCTTGATAGTACCAACGATTTGTGGGGCGAGGGCACCACCGCTGAGTCGGGTTACGCCTTCGTTGTTGACCGTGATGTCTTTCAGGCGGCTCCAGCGAGTCCAGGTAGCACCGGCATAGAGCTTCCAGGCGTCATTCAGATCTTGAGTCACGGAGAGGTCGTAGGACTCAGGTGTTTCGATCTTCAGCGAGGCATCGTAACGGTTGGTTTTGAGTACCTGAGGTGGCACGCCAGCGCCAGTAGTCACATCGGTGTGGCCGTCGAGCTTGTAGTTCACTTTCGAGTGATAGGTCAGGCCTACGCGAGTGGTGTCGGTGGCTTGCACCAGGACGCCGGCGTTAAAGCCCAAGGCCGTATCGTCGCCCTTGATCTTCACATTGTTGTCGCCAGTCCCGGGGATAGGGAGAGCAATGTCCGATTCCAGGGTGCCGGAAATCCGGTTGATGGTAGGGCCAAAACCGATCGATACTTTATCGTTGAAAGCGTAGCTGACGGTTGGCTGCAGTGTGATGACTTTGACTTCGCTCTTGCTGCCGAACGCGCGGCCCTGAAAGCCGCTTTCGTAGTTGGTGATCAGCCCGAACGGAGCGTAGACACCAAAACCAAAAGCCCATTCATCATTGACTTTATTTGTGTAGAAACCCATCGGTACCGCAGTGAGCGGAACCATGTCGCCTTTGTTGGTTCCCTTTGAGCGGCCGCTGGTATCGCTGATATCGCTCGAGGCGTCGATCGCTGCGATACCGCCAGTGATTTGCTGGCCTTTGAGGCGGGCCATACCGGCAGGGTTGCCAAAGACTGTACTTGCATCATCGGCAGATGAAGAGCGTCCCGCAAAACCAGTCCCCATCCCACTGATGCTCTGTTCGTTGAGGGCAAAGCCACTTGCGAAGATCTGGGTGGATGCCAAGGCAACGGCGAGGCTAAGGGTGGTTTTGAGCATTACTTTTTTCATTATTAGAACTCCTGGTGATCACCGGAGCGAAAATTACCAACATTTTCGTTTCAGCGCTATAGGCTGTATGGCTTGAGATAGAGCGCTTTTGTAGGACAATCAGACCAAATTCGCGTCTAGATGCGCGATCTTGCAAATTGCCCGGTTAACAGGCGACCTGATTCAACGGTGATACACAGGTTTGCCAGGCGCAGGTGAAGTCACGCAGACGACCTTGCGGCTGGAAGGTCTGGCGCCAGATTCGGGCCATGCCCAGCAGGTCATCGGCTTCGGGGAGCGGGGTATTCTGCTCTTCTATTAATAGCCAGGCGATGGCGGTGGCATAGCGCAGATTGACGGTCAGTTCGAGATGCGGACCGCTGAGGAATGCATGCTGGCTGGCGAGGCCACGAACCAGGCTGGCGCGTTCCGGGTCCAGCGCCAGGTAGTGATCCCAAAGCGCCTGGTGACGAGGTTCGGCAATCCGGTACAGGCCATGCCCGCGGCGGTCATGCAGGGCGGAGCCGAGAGCGGACTGACTGGCTGCAACACCCAGTAGCAGGGATTCGGCAATCGTGCTGTGGCGTCCGAGGTAAATCAGTGTCGGACGGATCACATAACGGCACAGTTCGCTGGCGGCGATACCCATAAAGCCCTCGAAACGTGAAGTGGGCGGCGATTCCTGAAGGGGGGCTTGGCAGCGGTGGATCGGCTCAGGATCGCCGGAAGCGGATCAAGCCGCTTGAGTTGAAGTGTAGTGTCATATTCGTGCCGTAAAGGCCTGTTTTTAAAATATTTCCAGCACCGAGTTATAACCGTTATATCGCTTGGTGCTTAAGCCGGTACAGCGAATGGAGAAATATCAGGCAATAAAAAGCCCTGCTTTTCAGGCAGGGCTTTTGAGGTTTTCAGCCTTTCTGGCGTTTCAGGCAACCAGTGCCTGACGGGTACGCTCGATCACGGCCTGCAGCGGCTCGGCGCTGGAGTATTGATCGGGGTACAGGCGTTCGCTGTGACGAGCGATGCCGTGTTCGTTGACCAGGGTGAAGCTGAAGCAGCCTTTGCGAGCGGCCATGATCAGGCAGTTCATTGGAGCAAAAGCGTTGGTTAGGGTGCGAATGGCATCCTGAGTGTGGATTTGAGTAGACATGATTATTGGGTGTTCCTACAAATGACACGGATAAGAACCGTGCAACGTTAAAACGTTCCAGTAACGTCGATCACCATTGATCAAACGAAGAACCCGACTGGAACAAAGCAGCCAGTTGAAGCGCTATGATTTTTGCGCGCTTGGGCCGGCAGGTAGGTACTTAGGAGGGCAGGCAACACATCAAGGGCAAAGGTTCTGGGCCCGGGGTGAAGATCCTGATCAATTTGCAGGTTGGTTCGGTCAGAGTAAGTGTGCTTCGCAACACCCTTTGCTTTCGATTCAAAGGCAGTGTTGTCGCAAGCGTTACCTGGAAACCATCGAGGTGGTCGGTCCCGTGATGTCGGTAGAGGCTTCTCTTTAGGGAAGGTATACCGCAGGAGTTGATCGACCAGAATTGACTTTCAGCTTGGTACTAACGCCGCGGATAGTAACGGATTGAATTCGAGAAAGGAAGTGTGTTAGGCAAAAAACTTTTACTCATGCTTGAATCGCTCTGCTCGCTGGCGGGAAATTGCCGCGCCTGGAGCATCTGCAGTCGTGAGTAAAAACGTCGCGGTAACAGTAAAGCACACAATTGGGTCGCCGGGTGTCCAGTGGCATGAGCCATCACCTCGCTTGAAACGCAGGTACAGTGAGGCTCGTTGTGACTGATTGACTGCAAAACGCACGAAAAAAGGGCGGTGATATAACCACCTCGAAGGGACTTGTGCACATTAGTTGCGTGGGCTGTCACCTCGCTGTCATTTCACCTTCAAGCGCAGTGGGTGCCTGTAATGGAAATTTAAGTCAATGAAAAACATCGCTTTTTTTTACTGGTGAAAAAATCGTCAGTTTGACTGCGAGCCCCATTCCACAGGGCTTCTGGCGAGTTCAGGGTGGGTTGTCCACTGAGTTATCCACAGCTTCTGTGGATTGTCCCAAGCGCTTGCTCTAGGACGGGCGTGCAGGCTTTTTTCGACTTTACCCGTACGAAAAAAAGAGTAGAGTTGCGCGCCTTCCGATTCGTCCCGCAGTGCTTTATGAAGTTTCGCTCAGTGCCCACCGCTGTTACCTCCATCACCTCAGGTGTCACTCCACCCAAGCGCTTTTCGATTCGAGTCGCCGAATGGTTGCTCGACAGCCCACGCCTGGGCGATAACCCCAACGTCAAACATTTCGCCGGGCGTTTGCTCAAGGCTCCAGCGCGTGAAGGGGTGGTGGCTGCGCAAAGTCGTCTGGGGCAATTGATGTGCCGCGAATGCGGCAATGCCCGGGATCGGCGAATTGGCCAGGACCTGCTGCGCCAAGCCGCGCGTGCCGGCGACCGGCGTGCCCGGCAGGAACTCGGTCAGATCGAAGACTGAGCTGTCCAAGCCCCGACGGCTTGGTTAACCTTCGCGCTTTAATTCATCGGCAGGAGTCGTCATGGCTATGGACGTGACCAGTGTGTTGCTCGGTCTGGCGGGTGCTGCGCTACCGTTATTGATGCTGGCGTGGCAGTTACAGCGGCGCCTGAGCACCGCGCAGTCCGAGCTGTCGCTGCTTGAAGAGCGCTTGGGTACTGCACAACTGGCGCAGGACGGTCTTAATGCGCAACTCGATGCCTGCCGTGATGAAATCAGCGACCTGAGCCAGGCCAATGCCGCCAAGCAAGCCGATCTGGCTGCCGTGCGCCGTGAAGTCGAGCTGTTGCAGATCGAGCGCGACAACGCCCGTGATGCGGCCCATGCCTGGAACCTTGAACGCAGCAGTAAAGAGGCCGAGTTGCGGCGGCTGGACGCGCAGGCCGCCTCATTGAATGCCGAGCTGCGTGAGCAGCAGGAAAGCCATCAGCAACGCCTGAGCGACCTGCAAGGCTCTCGGGACGAGCTGCGGGCGCAGTTCGCCGAGCTGGCCGGGAAAATCTTCGATGAGCGCGAACAGCGCTTTGCCGAAACCAGCCAGCAGCGTTTGGGCCAATTGCTCGACCCACTGAAAGAGCGCATTCAATCCTTCGAAAAACGCGTCGAGGAAAGTTATCAGGCTGAAGCTCGCGAGCGCTTCTCGCTGGCCAAGGAACTGGAGCGTCTGCAACAACTGAACCTGCGCTTGAGCGACGAGGCGACCAACCTCACGCGAGCACTCAAGGGGCAGAAAACCCAAGGCAACTGGGGTGAGTTGATTCTCGAACGAGTGCTGGAACACGCTGGCCTGGAGAAGGGCCGCGAGTACCAGACTCAAGTCAGTCTCAAAGGCCCGGATGGCGAGCGCTTCCAGCCCGACGTGCTGATTTATCTGCCGGGCGACAAGCAGGTGGTGGTCGACTCCAAAGTCAGCCTGACGGCCTATCAGCAATACGTGGCGGCTGACGACGATGCGATTGGCCAGGCCGCGCTGAAACAGCACGTGCTGTCGTTGCGCAATCACGTCAAGGGCCTGTCCGACAAGGACTATAAGCGTCTGGACGGTCTGCACAGCCTGGATTTCGTATTACTTTTCGTGCCCATCGAGGCGGCTTTTTCCGCGGCATTGCAGGCCGAACCGAATCTGTTTCAGGAAGCGTTCGATCGCCATATCGTCATTGTCAGCCCGACCACCTTGCTGGCGACGTTGCGCGTCATCGACAGCCTGTGGAAGCAGGAGCGCCAGAGCCAGAACGCTCGGGAAATCGCTGAGCGTGCAGGTTGGCTATACGACAAGTTCGTGCTGTTTATTCAAGATTTGGACGAGGTCGGCAATCGCTTGCAGCAACTGGATAAAGCCTACAGCGCCGCACGCAATAAACTGACGGAAGGCCGCGGCAATCTGGTCAGCCGTAGCGAGCAGCTCAAATTGCTCGGCGCACGGGCCAGCAAGAGCTTGCCGGCCGATCTGCTGGAGCGGGCGATGACCGATGTCGATGGGTTGGCCGAGCTGCCGGAATAAATCAAAAGATCGTCTTCATCGCAACGGCAAATGCCGACTCAACAACGCCCGCAACGCCGCCGGTTTCACCGGTTTTTGCAGGTATTCCAGGCCTGCTGCATGCACTTGGGCGACCATCTCCGGTCGCCCGTCAGCACTGATCACCACGCCAGGTACCGGCTCGCCGAGTTGGGAGCGTAGCCAGGCCATGAGTTCGGTACCGGTTTCGCCATGGTCGAGGTGGTAATCCACCAGCGCCAGTTGCGGGCGCATGCCATCGCTGAGCAGGGCGACGCACTCATCGCGATTACGCGCGGTATACACCTGGCAACCCCAGCGCGAGAGCAGGCTGTTCATGCCGATCAGAATGCTGTCTTCGTTATCGATACACAGCACCTGCGCGCCTGTTGGCAGCCGGCCATTGAGTTTGGCAGGTGTACCGGGCGCACTGGTTTGAGCGTGGGCCAGAGGCACGCTGACGCTGAACACACTGCCTTTGCCTGACCAGGAGCGGACTTGCAGTTGATGACCCAGCACCCGGCACAAGCCGTCGGCAATCGCCAAGCCCAGGCCCAAACCTTTTTCGGCGCGGGTCTGGTGGCTGTCGAGGCGCTTGAACTCCTCGAAGATCACTTGGCGTTTGTCTTCGGGAATCCCCGGGCCACGGTCCCAGACCTCCAGGCACAGCTGATCGCCCTTGTGTCGTACGCCCAGCAGCACGGGACCTTTGGCGTAGCGAAAGGCGTTGGTCAGGAAGTTTTGCAGAATCCGCCGCAGCAATTTGATATCGCTGTCGACCCGTAGGCGACTGCCGCGCAGGCGAAATTTCAGCCCTTGCTCCTGCGCCAGCGCCTTGAACTCGGCGCCGAGGGTGTCGAACAAATCATTCAGCACAAATGGCTTGCGATCCGGGTTGATCTTGCCGTTTTCCAGGCGCGAGATGTCGAGCAGGTCACTGATCAAGTCCTCGGCCGAGCGTAGCGAACTGTCCAGATGCTGTACCAGTTGCCGGGTCTCGCGGGAGAGATCGTCGTTCTGGTGGGAGAGGGCGGCCGAGAACAGCCGCGCGGCGTTCAATGGCTGCATCAGGTCGTGGCTGACGGCTGCAAGGAAACGGGTTTTCGACTGATTGGCCGCCTCGGCGGTACCTTTGGCTTCGGTCAACGCGATGTTCAACTGCGACAGTTCATGGGTACGCTCGGCGACACGTCGCTCCAGGCCCTCGTTGGCCTCGGTCAGCGCTTGCTCAGCTTCGCGAAACGCGGTGATGTCGGTGAAACTCATGACAAACCCGCCGCCCGGCATTGGATTGCCGATCAGCTCGATCACCCGACCGTTGGGGAACAAACGCTCCGAGGTATGGGCGCGCCCCTGGCGCATCCAGTGCAGGCGCCGGGCAACGTGGACTTCCGCCTCGCCGGGGCCGCACAGGCCGCGTTCGGCGTTATAGCGAATGATGTCGGCAATCGGCCGGCCGACGCTGATCAGGCCATCCGGGTAGTTGAACAGTTCAAGGTAGCGACGGTTCCAGGCCACCAGTTTGAGCGACTGGTCGACCACGCTGATGCCTTGGGTAATGTTCTCGATCGCGCCTTGCAGCAAGGCGCGGTTGAATTGCAGCACTTCCGAGGCTTCGTCGGCGATTCGCACCACGTCCTCGAGCTGCATTTCCCGACCTTCAATAGCGGCTTTTACGACGGCGCGGGTCGATGACGCCCCCAGTACACCGGCGAGCAAGCGTTCGGTGTGAGCGATCCATTCATCGTCGGCATTCTGATTCGGGTTGAAGCCCTTGCCTTGACGGTAGGCGAAGCGGATGAAGCTCTGGCGTGCCCGTTCTTCGCCGACAAAACGTGCCGCGAGTTGCAGCAGGTCGTCGATTTGCACCGCCAGCATCGAGCGCGCGCTCGGCCGTGTGCTGATCTCCTGACCAATGAAACGTCCGGCCTGCCAGTGTTCCGAGACCCGTGTGCGCGACAACACCGACACCCAGGCGAACAAGGTGAAGTTACCGGCCAGCGACAACACCACGCCTTGAGTCAGTGGGGAAATCGGCAGGTTCAGCGGATTGCCGTGCAGCCAGCCCAGCCCTGGGAAACTGTGCAACGACCAGCCCAGGCTGTTGGCGGCGATCGGCAGAATCAACGTGTAGAACCAGAGAAAAGTCCCGGTGGCGAGACCGGCGAATACCCCGCGGCGGTTGGCCTGTTTCCAGTACAGCGCGCCGAGCATCGCCGGTGCCAGTTGGGTCACGGCGGCAAATGCGATCTGCCCGATGGTGGCCAGGCTGGCGGTCGAACCGAGCAGGCGATAGGAAACATAGGCCAGCAGCAGAATGGCGACGATGCTCACCCGACGCACCGAGAGCATCCAGTAGCGGAACACCTCGAACGGCCGCTCGGCGTTTTTCCGGCGCAGCAGCCATGGCAGCAACATGTCGTTGGAGACCATGGTCGACAGCGCCACGCTGGCAACGATTACCATGCCGGTGGCGGCCGATGCACCGCCGATAAACGCCAGCAGCGCCAGCGCCGGATGGGCCTGGGCCAGTGGCAGGCTGATCACGAAGGAGTCGGGCAGTACCGAGCTTGGCAGCATCATTTGCCCGGCCAGCGCGATCGGCACCACGAACAGCGCGGCCAATGCCAGATAAGCCGGGAACACCCATTTTGCCAAGCGCAAATCCTGTGGTTCGATGTTCTCCACCACGGTCACATGGAACTGTCGTGGCAGACAGATAATCGCCATCATCGCCACGCCCGTCTGCACCACCATCGATGGCCAGTTGACGGTTTCTTTCCAGTATTCTTCCAGGCGTGGCGCGAGCATGGCCTGATCGAACAGGTCATCGAAGCCGTCGTACAAACCGTACGTGACGAAGGCGCCGACGGCGAGGAAGGCGAACAGCTTGACCAGTGCTTCGAAGGCAATCGCCAGCACCATGCCACGGTGGTGCTCTGTGGCATCGAGGTTGCGGGTGCCGAAGACGATGGTGAACAGCGCCAGAACCAGCGACACAATCAGCGCTGTGTCCAGGGCTCGGGTGCCCATGGCATCCGGGCCTGCACCGATCAACAGGTTGACCCCCAGGACGATGCCTTTAAGCTGCAAGGCGATGTAGGGCAATACGCCGACCAGACAGATCAGCGCCACCACCACCGCCAGCGATTGCGACTTGCCATAGCGAGCGGCGATGAAGTCGGCAATCGAGGTGATGTTTTCCTGTTTGCTGATCATCACCATTTTTTGCAGGACCCACGGCGCGAACACCAGCAGCAGGATCGGCCCCAGATAAATCGGCAAAAACGACCAGAGTTGTTCGGCGGCCTGACCGACAGCACCAAAGAATGTCCAGCTGGTGCAGTAAACCGCCAGCGACAGGCTGTACACCCAGGCACGCATGCGCGGTGGCAGCGGCGCGCTGCGCCGGTCACCGTAAAAGGCGATGGCGAACATGACGGCCATATAGGCCAGGGCGACGGTGGCAATCAGCCCGCTGGACAACGACATGGTAACTCCAGGCAAAAGACACCCGGGACGCAAACCCGGTCTGACAGTCTCGCACGACCACTTCGGTTAGTCAGTGTCGACCAAGGTCGTGGCGCGGCGGGGTGTCGCAGGGTGATTTTCTTTGTCGACACCGACCCCATCGCGAGCAAACGGAGCGCGATTGCATCAGGCGCTAAGGCGTCACTGACCCAGCGCGATATCGATCAACCGATGCAACTCTTCAACCTCAAGCGCCGCTGACGCGAACAGGATGCGGAACACCGTCGGCGCCACCACCATGTTGATCAGTCGGTCGACACCGGGCTTCGGCTGATTCGGATAGCGGTCCAGTATCGTCTGCAACTGCCCGCTGATAATGCTCACGCAATACCCCGGCGTGGCGCTCGATTGCACGTCGCGCATCATGTTGCGGCCGGGCTCCGAGCTCATTTCGTCCAGATACTGCTCGGCCCAGGCGCGCAGGTCGCTACGCAGGTTGCCGGTGTTGGCCGGTTCGCTGTCAGGACGCATGCGTGCCAGCGCGACGTCGGCCAGCAGTGCCGACAAGTCGCCCCAGCGTCGGTAGATCGTCGACGGCGTAACGCCTGCGCGTGCGGCGATTTGCGGCACGGTCACGCTTGAACGCTCCTGCTCTTCGAGGAGTTCGCGCACTGCCGAATGAATCGACTCTTGCACCCGGGCACTACGACCGCCCGGGCGTAAACCTTCTTTAATAGTCATGCGCCGAACCTTAACACAAAGAATTTGCTTTAAGCCGAAGCCAGTAGCACACTCCGCAAAAGCAAAAAATTAGCTTTTGCGGAGTATACCCATGTCCAGTTCTGTCTCAAACCGTTCCAGTCTGGTGTTCCTGGCGATCACCTTACTGAGTTTTCTCGCCGCTTCCAGTGCGCCAACGCCGCTTTATCACCTGTACCAGGAGGCGCTGCAGTTTTCTCCGGCGACCCTGACGCTGATTTTCGGGGTGTATGCCTTGAGCCTGCTGGCGGCGCTGCTGACGGTCGGCTCGTTGTCGGATCATCTGGGGCGCAAACCGGTGATTTTCGCTGCGTTGCTGCTGGATATGCTGGCGATGCTGCTGTTTATCAACGCCGACAGTGTGGCCTGGCTGATTGCTGCGCGGGTGCTTCAGGGGTTCGCCACCGGCATGGCCACCAGCGTACTCGGTGCGGCGTTGCTCGATACCGACCGGCAGCAAGGCTCGCTGGTGAACAGCGTTGCGCCGCTCCTGGGCATGGCGTGTGGCGCAATGGGCAGCGGATTGCTGGCTGAGTACGCGCCGCAACCGTTGCAGTTGGCCTACTGGATTCTGTTCGGGCTGTTCCTGCTGCAAGCCCTGTACGTCTGGCGTCTGCCAGAAAGCGTCACTCGGCTAGCCGGCGCCTGGGCGTCCATGCGCCCGACCTTGCATGTGCCGCCACAGGCACGACGAGCGCTGTGGCTGGCGCTGCCGGTGGATGTGGCGGTCTGGGCGGTGGGTGGCTTCTTCCTGTCACTGGCGCCATCGCTGGTTCGTACGGCGACCGGTTCGACCTCGAATCTGATCGGCGGAGGCTTGGTGGCCGTGTTGACGGTCAGCGGCGCGTTGATGATCTTCTCGTTGCGCAATCGCCCGGCAGACAAAGTCCTGCGCTTGGGTGCGAGTTTGTTGGCGATCGGCATTGCGCTGATTCTGACTGCGGTGCACAGCGCCAGCCTGCCGCTGTTTTTCTTCGCGACTGTGGTGGCCGGCAGTGGTTTTGGTGCCGGTTTTCTCGGTGCCTTGCGCAGCGTGGTACCGCTGGCCTTGCCCCATGAGCGCGCGGGGTTGATGTCGGCGTTCTACGTACTGAGTTACCTGGCGTTCTGCCTGCCGTCGCTATTGGCAGGCAACCTGACCCGGACCTTCGGCCTGATCGCCACCACCGATGGATATGGCGCGGTATTGATCGTGCTGTCGTTGGGGGCGTTGTTGGGGTTGATGCGTCAGCGGCCGGCCAAGCTCTGTGGCGCAAGGGCTAATCCTTAGCGCGACAGAGACGTTCCTATGCGTATATCTGTAAAACAGATAACAGTTAGAGAAATTACCCGTTATATAGATATTCGATTCAGTTCTACCATGAGCTCTACCTCACCCGAGGACAGGAGCTCACGATGCAATGCCCCAACAGCAACAAAACCGCTGACCGGCCTTTGAGCCATTTACAGCACCCTCGCGAAGCGATTCGTCAGTTCACCCCGAACTGGTTCGCCGCGACCATGGGCACCGGGGTCCTGGCCCTGGCGCTCGCCCAATTGCCGGTGTCTGTCCCTGGTCTGCATGCCTTCGCTGAAGGCCTGTGGATGTTCAATATTTTCCTTTTCCTGCTGTTCAGCGGGTTGTATGCCGCGCGCTGGGCGTTTTTCTTCGATGAAGCGCGGCGGATTTTCGGCCACTCCACGGTTTCGATGTTTTTCGGCACCATTCCCATGGGCCTGGCGACCATCATCAATGGCTTCCTGCTGTTCGGCCTGCCGCGTTGGGGGGAGGGCGTTGTGCACCTGGCCGAGGTGTTGTGGTGGCTGGATGTCGCGATGTCGCTGGCCTGCGGCGTGTTGATTCCCTACATGATGTTCACCCGTCAGGAGCACAGCATCGACCAGATGACCGCTGTCTGGCTGCTTCCGGTGGTGGCTGCGGAAGTCGCGGCGGCCAGCGGTGGTTTGCTTGCACCGCATCTGGCTGACGCCCACTCGCAACTGGTGGTGTTGGTCACCAGCTATGTGTTGTGGGCGTTCTCGCTGCCGGTGGCGTTCAGCATCCTGACCATCCTGCTGCTGCGCATGGCCCTGCACAAACTGCCCCACGAAAACATGGCCGCGTCGAGCTGGCTGGCGCTGGGGCCGATCGGCACTGGGGCGCTGGGTATGTTGTTGCTGGGCAGCGACGCACCGGCGATTTTCGCCGCCAACGGTTTGCCGGGTATCGGTGAAATTGCCGCCGGGCTGGGTCTGGTTGCCGGGATCACGTTGTGGGGCTTTGGCTTGTGGTGGATGTTGATGGCGGTGCTGATCACCCTGCGTTACCTGCGTGGCGGGATTCCCTTCAACCTCGGCTGGTGGGGTTTTACCTTCCCGCTGGGGGTCTACTCGCTGGCCACGTTGAAGCTGGCAAGCACCTTGAACCTGACTTTTTTCAGCCTCTTTGGCAGTGTCTTGGTGGTCGCGTTGGCGATCATGTGGCTGATCGTCTCCAAGCGCACCGTTCAAGGCGCCTGGCGCGGAGAGTTGTTTGTTTCGCCGTGCATTGCCGGATTAGCGAAATAATTCGCAAAGTTTAGGTAAGGTTGTGGCCTGGATCGCTGTACGACATTCCAATAAGAGCATCCAAGCCACACAGGGACATGGAAGATGAGCCACCCTTCGCAGTTCACCTTGCTTCGCAAGCGGCGATTTCTGCCGTTTTTTGTTACGCAGTCCCTCGGGGCGTTCAACGACAACATCTTCAAGCAATCGTTGATCCTCGCCATTTTGTACAAGCTGACGATCGAGGGTGACCGTTCGATCTGGGTCAACCTGTGTGCGCTGCTGTTCATCCTGCCGTTTTTTCTGTTCTCGGCGCTGGCCGGGCAGTTCGGCGAAAAGTTCGCCAAGGACGCGCTGATTCGTCTGATCAAGCTCGGTGAAATCGCGATCATGGCGGTCGGCGCAGTCGGGTTCCTGTTCGATCACCTATCACTGATGCTGGTGGCGCTGTTCGCCATGGGCACCCACTCGGCGCTGTTTGGCCCAGTGAAGTATTCGATCCTGCCCCAGGCCCTGCATGAAGAAGAGCTGGTGGGTGGTAACGGTCTGGTGGAAATGGGTACTTTCCTGGCGATTCTGGCCGGGACCATCGGCGCCGGGATCATGATGTCGTCCAGTCACTACGCACCGATCGTCTCCACGGCGATCATCGGTGTCGCGGTGTTGGGCTATCTGGCCAGTCGCGGCATTCCGCGTGCCGCGGCGTCGACCCCTGAACTGCGGCTGAACTGGAATATCTTCAGCCAGTCCTGGGCGACTCTGCGTCTGGGACTGGGGCAAACACCTGCGGTGTCGCGCTCGATTGTCGGCAACTCGTGGTTCTGGTTTGTCGGGGCAATTTACCTGACGCAGATTCCGGCTTACGCCAAAGAGTGGATGCACGGCGACGAGACCGTGGTGACGCTGATTCTGACGGTGTTCTCGGTCGGTATCGCGCTGGGTTCGATGCTCTGCGAGAAACTCTCCGGACGCAAAGTCGAGATCGGTCTGGTGCCGTTTGGCTCCTTTGGGCTGACAGTGTTTGGCTTGCTGCTGTGGTGGAGCTCTGGGGGGATCCCGCAAAGCCTTCAAGGTCATGGCTGGATCGAAGTGCTTGGCTTCGGTCAGACGTGGTGGGTGCTGTTCGATATTCTCGGGCTGGGGGTTTTCGGTGGTTTCTATATCGTGCCGCTGTACGCGTTGATTCAGTCACGCACTGCCGAAAACGAGCGGGCACGGGTGATCGCGGCCAACAACATCCTCAATGCACTGTTCATGGTGGTTTCGGCGATTGTCTCGATTGTGCTGCTGAGCATCGTCAAGCTGTCGATTCCCCAGCTGTTCCTGGTGGTGTCGCTGCTGAACATTGGTGTAAACGTCTACATCTTCAGCATCGTTCCCGAATTCAGCATGCGCTTCATGATCTGGCTGCTCAGCCATTCCATGTACCGCGTGCAGCACCGCAATCTTGAGCTGATTCCCGATGAAGGCGCAGCGTTGCTGGTCTGCAATCATGTGTCATTCGTCGATGCATTGCTGATTGGTGGCGCAGTGCGTCGGCCGATTCGCTTTGTGATGTATTACAAGATCTACAATTTGCCGGTGCTGAACTTCATCTTCCGTACCGCGGGAACCATTCCGATTGCCGGGCGCCAGGAAGACATCCAGATTTACGAAAAGGCCTTCAAGCGAATCGCCCAGTACCTGAAGGATGGTGAGCTGGTGTGCATCTTCCCGGAAGGCAAGCTGACCGCCGATGGCGAGATCAATGAGTTCAAGGGCGGGCTGACGCGGATACTGGAAGAGACGCCAGTGCCGGTGATTCCATTGGCTTTGCAAGGGTTATGGGGAAGCTTTTTCAGCCGCGATCCGAACAAGGGTTTGTTCCACCGTCTCTGGTCACGGGTGACCCTGGTGGCCGGGCCGGCGGTGGCGGTTGAAGTCGCGCAGCCAGCGCAGTTGCAAGCGCTGGTCGGCGAACTGCGTGGCGCGGTTCGTTAGGTTTACTGGCTGTATAAAAAACGCCCGCAGATTGCGGGCGTTTTCATTGTTGGGCGCTCTTCAGGCGGCGCTGACTTTCAAACCAACCAGCCCGGCAATGATCAGCGCGACGCTGGCCAGGCGGAACAGCGCCATGGATTCACCAAACAGGATGATCCCGGCGATAACCGTGCCCACGGCGCCGACGCCGGTCCAGATGGCGTAGGCAGTGCCCAACGGCAGATCCTTCATGGCCAGCCCCAGCAGACCCAGGCTGATCACCATGGCGCCGACAGTCAGGACGGTGGGAAGAGGGCGGCTGAAGCCGTCGGTGTATTTCAGGCCAACGGCCCAGCCGACTTCAAACAGGCCAGCAAAAAACAGAATGATCCAAGGCATGAAAACCTCCATCGATTGACGGGGTCGTCCCCAGATTAATAACTCGATCGAGCCGCAAGGTCGTCCTCGCGATGCGCACTATAGTGCCCACTATCAACCTGGGGATCAAGTTCCAGGGTCAGTCGGTTGCTTGTTGAGCGGCCAGTTCGCGGTCGTGTTTCTCACTCATCCGGCGGAAATACGTCGAGAGCAACGCCCCGGAAATGTTGTGCCAAACGCTGAACAGCGCGCTCGGCACCGCCGCCAGTGGCGAGAAGTGGGCGCTGGCCAGCGCCGCGCCCAGCCCGGAGTTCTGCATGCCGACTTCCAGGGCCAGGGATTTGCGTTGTGCCAGCGGCAGTTTGAACACGCGTCCGGTGAAGTAGCCCAGCAGGAAGCCAAAGCTGTTATGCAGCATCACCACGGCCATGATCAGCAGGCCGGATTCGGCAATCTTTGCCTGACTCGCCGCGACAACGGCGGCGACGATGATCACGATGCTCACCACCGAAACCAGCGGCAGCACCTCTACCGCGTGGCGCACCCGATCTCCCAGCAGGCGTTGGGCAACCACGCCGAGCACGATCGGCAGCAACACCACCTGCAGGATCGACCAGAACAGTTCCATGAACGAGACCGGCAACCAGGCCGAGGCCAGCAACCAGATCAGGGCCGGCGTCAGCAACGGGGCGAGCAGGGTGGTGACGGCGGCAATCGCTACCGACAGCGCCAAGTCTCCGCGGGCCAGCCATGTCATCACGTTCGATGAGGTGCCGCTTGGGCAACAACCGACCAGAATCACCCCGACGGCGATTTCGGGTGGCAGGTGAAATGCCTGGCAGAGCAACCATGCCACGCCGGGCATGATCACGAAATGTGCAACCACGCCCAGTGCCACCCGCCACGGATGGCGGGCCACTTCAGCGAAGTCTTCAAGTTTGAGGGTCAGGCCCATGCCGAACATCACCAGCCCCAGCAATGGCACGATCGCACCTTTCAAACCGGTGAACCACGCCGGTTGCAGGAAGGCCACCACGGCGAAGATCAAGACCCAGTAAGCGAAAGTGTTGCCGACAAAGCGGCTCAGTGCTGCCAGTGCACGCATGACCTGTTCCTTATTATTTAGTAACACCACAAAACAAGTGTGGGAGCGAGCTTGCTCGCGATGAGGGACTGACATTCAACAATGATGTTGACTGACACTCCGCTATCGCGAGCAAGCTCGCTCCCACAGTAGAGATCACAAACCTTTAGATCCCTTGCGGAGTCTCTTCGCCGCCCAAGGCCTCAACCAGCGCCGGGAGGAAGTCGCCGAAGGTCAGCATCATCAGCGTGAAGCTGGCGTCCAGTTGGCCGAGGGCTTCATCGCCACCGTCCTGTTCCGCCTGATCCTGCAGCAGGTCTTCGAACTTCAGGCGCTTGACCACCATCTTGTCGTCGAGGACGAACGACAGTTTGTCTTGCCAGGCCAGGGACAGCTGAGTGACCACTTTACCGGTGCTCAGGTGTAGCTGGATTTCTTCGCTGGTCAGGTCCTGACGCTTGCAACGGACGATGCCGCCATCTTCGTGGGTGTCGCGCAGTTCGCACTCATCCAGTACGAAGAAGTCGTCTGCGGCTTTCTGGGTGGTGACCCACTCAGTCATGGTCGCGGTCGGGGACATTTTTACAGTCAGCGGACGTACCGGCAGCGTGCCGATCACTTCACGCAGAGTGGAAAGCAGGTCTTCGGCGCGTTTCGGGCTGGCGGAGTTGACCAGGATCAGCCCCTGTTTTGGTGCGATGGCGGCAAAGGTCGACGAACGACGGATGAAGGCACGCGGCAGGAACGCCTGGATGATTTCATCCTTGATCTGATCACGTTCCTTCTTATAGACCTTGCGCATTTGCTCGGCTTCGATCTCTTCGACCTTTTCCTTGACCGCGTCGCGCACGACGCTGCCTGGCAGAATGCGTTCTTCCTTGCGTGCGGCGACCAGCAGGAAGTCTCCGCTGACATGTACCAGGGGTGCATCTTCGCCTTTGCCAAACGGCGCGACGAAACCGTAGGTGGTCAACTCCTGGCTTGCACATGGACGCGCCAGTTTGGTGGCCAGTGCAGTTTCCAACGCCTCAGCATCAAAAGGCAGATCTTGGGTCAGGCGATAGATAAGCAGGTTTTTGAACCACATGGGGTGAGTCTCTCCTTTATACAAAGGGGGGCATTATTCTCCGCGCAGCGTCATAGGCCAACCCTCAGCTAAGCCTTTGGAAGGCCTGAAAAAATTATTTTAAAAAGTGCTTGCCAGAGGTGGGGCTGCTCCGTAGAATGCGCGCCACACCGAACGTGAAGGGTGATTAGCTCAGCTGGGAGAGCGTCTGCCTTACAAGCAGAATGTCGGCGG
>NZ_VMSG01000028.1 GCF_007713465.1 Pseudomonas sp. H3(2019)
CCCACGCCTGCGAAACCCTCGCCTCGGCCAATGTCATGGCCAGCGACCTGGCGTTCGACCTCGACGGCCCCAAGCGCAATACCGCACTGGCGATTCAGCAGATGATTTCCCTGGCCGAGTTAGCGGTGAATCGCGCGCTGGACCACCTCGATCCACCTGATTCACCGCAGTAATACGTCAACACGCTGCTCGTTCCCACGCAGAGTGTGGGAACGAGCAACCCGAGCACTAGAACACCGACCAGCCAATGCGCTCACTCAGCAACTCCAGCGCCGCCATGCCGGCCAGCGAGTTACCTGCCGGGTTCAGTTCCGGTGACCAGACACACACGGTAAAGCGCCCCGGCACCACGGCCACGATGCCACCGCCCACGCCACTCTTGCCCGGTAGACCAACGCGATAGGCGAAATTGCCAGCCTCGTCATACAGACCGCTGGTGGCCATGATCGAGTTGACTTGTTTGGTCTGACGCGCCGTGAGGATCTGTGCGCCGCTGTGCTTGCAGAACCCGTCATTGGCCAGGAAACAGAAGGCACGAGCCAAATCGACACAGCTCATGCGAAGCGCACAATGGCTGAAATAGCTGCGCAGCACTGCTTCCACATCGTTATGAAAGTTGCCGAACGACTGCATCAGGTAGGCCATGGCCGCATTACGCGCACGATGCTGGTATTCCGACTCGGCGACTTTACCGTCGACCATCACTTGCGGATTGCCGGACAACCGACGCACAAAATCGCGCATCGACAGCGCTGGCGCGGCAAAGCGTGACTGGTTGATGTCACAGATCACCAGCGCCCCGGCATTGATGAACGGATTGCGCGGTCGACCGCGTTCGAACTCCAGCTGCACCAGCGAGTTGAACGGCTGACCGGAAGGCTCGTGACCGAGTCGCTCCCAGATCGCTTCACCGGAATGTTCAATGGCCTGCACCAGGCTGAACACTTTGGAAATGCTCTGCACTGAAAACGGTGTGTGGGCATCGCCAGCGCAATACAGCTCGCCGTCATTGCCATACACCGCAATGCCCAACTGATCGGCCGGCACACTGCCCAGCGCAGGAATGTAATTAGCCACCTTGCCCTGTCCGATCAGGGGGCGAACCGTGTCAAGAATCTCGTTCAACAACGCTTGCATGCCGGCTTCCGAATTCACGCCCCGTACCACCGCGGGGACACAGACGCTAGACGTCACAGACGCACGTCAGAGCACAGTTTTTCGCTCAACTGCCACCCCCCCCTCGCAGTAGACCGAATAACAACTATCCTGCATCGTGTTGTGAAACCCGGCAACCGGAGCGCTGACCATGTTCGACAGCCCCATCCGCAAACAGCTTGACCACCTTCAGAACCTGATGGTCGAGCAGCCATTGCTGGTGCTCACGGGCGCCGGTATCAGTACGGCGTCGGGCATTCCCGATTACCGCGATACCGATGGGGTGCGGCGCGGCCGGCAGCCGATGATGTATCAGGAGTTCCTCAAAGCGCCCGAGTCGCGCCAGCGTTACTGGGCACGGGCGATGCTCGGTTGGCCACGGGTTCGGCAAGCACGGCCGAATACCGCCCACGAAGCCTTGGCCACGTTGCAAGCGCAGCGGCAGATTGCCGGGCTGATCACCAAGAATGTCGACACCTTGCACGATCAGGCTGGCAGCCCGGACGTGATCGAATTACATGGCAGCTTGCACCGGGTGTTGTGCCTGGATTGCGGCCAACGCAGTGACCGGGACTCGATCCAGCGCCTCATGGAAGCACAGAACCCCTATCTGGCGGGTGTCGATGCAGTTCAGGCACCCGATGGTGACGCCCTGCTCGACCCGGCCTTCGAGTCGCACTTTCAAGTCCCCCGTTGCCCAAACTGCGAAGGTGAGCGAATGAAACCGGACGTGGTGTTTTTCGGTGAAAATGTCGCGCAGACCACCGCCGCCAAGGCCATGGCCGCTGCCGAACAGGCAGCGGGTATGCTGGTGGTGGGCTCGTCGTTGATGGCGTTTTCGGCGTTTCGCCTGTGTCGGGTGATCGCCGACCGCGGCAAACCGTTGATCGCCATCAATCTGGGCAAGACCCGCGCCGATGAGTTGCTGGACATGAAAATAGAAGCGTCCTGCGAACAGCTGTTGCCAGTGCTCGCAGAACGCCTGAGCCAATTCAGGCCATTTCTGCCTGTTTGACCACGGCCGGTTTCTGCACTTCAAACCGATCCGCCAGGAACGGTGTGATGTCCAGCGGCAACGCTTCGTTGTTCACCAGTTTGTCGAGCAACACACCGGTGATCGCCGAAGTCAGGATGCCGGTGCGGAAATGCCCGCAGGCATTGAGATAACCCTGCACCCCTTTCATCGGCCCGAGAATCGGCAGTTCATCCGGCGAGCCCGGCCGCAACCCCGCCCAGCAGCGCTTGAGATTGATGTGTTCAAGCTCTGGAATGCAGCGGATTGCACCTTGCACCAACCCATGGATTTCCGGGTAGGTGGTGGTCACGTCGAAGCCTTTGTCTTCGGTGGTGCTGCCGATCAGAATCTCGCCGCTGTCCTTCTGCGCCAGGTAGCAATCACTGGTGGTCAGGCAACCGCGCAAGATCTTCGGCATGCGCTCGGTCAGCAAAATCTGGCCCTTGACCGGATTCACCGGAATGCTGATGCCCGTGGCTTTCAGGCTGAGCTCTGCGGCCCAGGCACCGGCGGCGTTGATCAAGGTGTCGCAACGGAACTTGCCGGCCTCGGCAGTCTGCACCCCGACCACCCGCGACCCTTGGCGCAACACCTCTGTGACATTGGTGTTGAAGTACAGGTCGACACCATTCTGCCGGGCACCTTCGGTATAAGCGTCCGCCAGACGAAACGGGCTGACCTGATGGTCGCAGAGAAACTCCAGCGCCCCACGCGCCTCATGGCTGACGCTCGGCTCGGTCTCACGCAACGCGGCCTGGTCAAGCCAGCGTACCTGATCGGCGAGGTGTGGGATGCAGGCAACGATGTGCTCGGCGTACAAGCGGTCCTCATCGTCATAGATCACGAACTTCAGCCCGGTTTTTTCGAACTTGAAGTCCATACCGTGGTTCTCCTGCAATTCGCGGTGCAGGTCCGGGTACATCGCATTCGATTGCAGGGCAAAGTCAAAGAACGAGTCCGGCAGGATGTGCGGCGTACTGGAGTCGACCGCCACCGCCGTGCCCTGGGTTTCGCGCTTGCGGTTGGCCGACATCATGCGAAAGAAGATCACCCCGCAGCCCAGCCCCACCGACTCGCCAATCGCCCACAGGCCGCCGGCCGACGCGCGGGTCGCGTTGCCGGGGCGCTTGGCGTCGATCAGCGCGACTTTCAGATTTTTGCGTTTCGACAGTTGATAGGCACAAGAAGCCCCGATCACGCCGCCACCGGCAATCACCACATCGTAGAACTTAGTCATGATTCAACGCATCCGTGCCGAGGTTCTGGAAAGCCGAAAAAGGAATCGGCTCGATGGGGAAACGCGGCCGCAACCAACCTACATCCTGGTGCCCGGTGGCTTCCCGCAAGCGGTCGCTGCAATAACCGACACACATCCGCCCCTGACAATCGCCCATGCTCACCCGCGTGCGCATTTTCAGGCTGGCCATGTCTTGAACGCCTTGGGACAGCGCCCGATCGATGTCCGCCCGGGTGGCGTTTTCACAACGGCAGATCACCGTATCGGCAGCCGGCAACGCCGTCTGCCCGGCACCGCGCTCGGTATAGCGATCCACCGCCGCGCGAAAGCGCACGATGGACTTGAGTTTCGCCAGATAGCGCTCGCGCAAGTGCAGCGCCTTTTCGGTGCTCAGCACATCGCGCTGCACAAGGATCGACAGCGCAGCGATTCGACCGCTGAGCATCGCCGCCTCACCACCGCGAATCCCGCCCATGTCACCGGCCAGGTGAACGTGCGGTTCGCTGCTTTGCTGCCAGATATTGGCTGTGGCGCGCAGATAACCGTCATCGCTGAAACCATGTTCCAGGCCCATTTGCTGACTGAGCTGGGTACGCGGAATAAAGCCATAGCCCACCGCCAGGGTGAGCGCCGGCACCTGTTCGGCGCGACTCAGGTCTGGCTGCCAGTTGCTGGAATATGGTGCGACTGTCACGCTGCGTAACTCGCCCTCGCCTTGCGCCTCGACCACGCCCCAACCGTAACGCATCGGAATTCGGTGCAGTTTCAGATAGGCGAGCATGCTCAGCCCGTCGAGGAACAGCTGCGGTTTGTTCAGCAGTGCCAGGCTTTCCTTGGCAATCTTGCCGAACGCGCAGGCCTCGAACACACCGGCGACCTTCACCCCGCTGGCGTGTAATTGACAGGCAACCAGCGGCAACAACGGACCGGTGCCGGCGATCACCGCCGGGCTTTGCGGCTTGACCACGCCGCTCTTGATTTGCAGTTGCAGACCGCCCAGCAGTATCACCCCCGGCAACGTCCAGCCGGGGAACGGCACGCTGCGCTCATGGCATCCGGCGGCGAGCAACAATTGCGGGTAGGTGATTTCCTGCACGCGCTCATCAGCGTCCAGCATGACCAATGCCCGAGTACCTTGCGCACCGATGACCCGAGTGTTCAAACACACATCGATCAGCGCACAACGGTCCTGAAAGTCGCCATGCAACTTGGCCAGAGCCTCGGCGTAACGCGGCCCCAGATAATCCAGCTGTACGCCGTCGCGCAACGGCCCGCGATAAACGACGCCGCCCAATCGGGAAGCTTCTTCGAGCAAGGTGCAGTGCACGCCGTGTCTGGCCAGTTCAATGGCCGCCGACATACCCGCCGGGCCACCGCCGACGATGACTGGATGCAGGCTCATAATGCCTCCTGCTCGGCAATGCGGTTGACCGCCGTTTCGACCCGCATGCCCGGCTGCACCAGCGTCTGGCAGGCGCGGCGTTTGTGCCGACCGTTGATTTTCACCAGGCAGCATTGGCATACGCCCATGCCGCAATAGGCCCCGCCGATCTGATCGTGATCGTTACGTGCGACCTGACGCATGCCAAGGGCTTGAATGACCGTCAACACGGTTTCGCCGATCGCGGCGCTGACCGGCTGGCCATTGAGTTCGATGGTCATATCTGCCCGCACAAGCGGCTGGATATCAAAGGTACGGTCTAGGCGTTGCATGGCATGTTTCATCCGTGAAAAGTCATTGAAGGGTGTCAGTCAGCATCACGTTGCAGTCGTGCAATGACGCAACATCGCTGCGCCGAGGCAATGTAGCTGACGGCGCTACAAGGCCCTTGATCTTTTACGTTACGTGATATGCCAGAGCGGAATATTGATCCAGGCCAGTGAACCGTACCGCGCCTCCTTCTGTCACAGGCGATGAAAATTCGTGTCTGTCTGAAGTCGATCTACCCTGCATGAAAGTTTTTTTAGAACCTTCGCCGACATTTCTTGGCACACTGCCACTTGTGCATTTCACTTATTCTCAGGCAAGCCCCATGACCCGAATCCTGACCATTGAAGACGACGCCGTCACCGCACGGGAGATCGTTGCCGAGCTGAGCAGCCATGGCTTGCAGGTGGACTGGGTTGCCAATGGTCGAGAAGGCCTGGCGCGGGCGGTCAGCGGTGATTACGACCTGATCACCCTTGACCGCATGCTGCCGGAGCTCGATGGCCTGGCGATTGTCACTACCTTGCGAACCATGGGCGTGTCGACGCCGATTCTGATGATCAGCGCCCTGTCTGACGTCGATGAGCGTGTTCGCGGCTTGCGCGCCGGCGGCGACGATTACCTGACCAAACCCTTTGCCACCGATGAAATGGCCGCCCGCGTCGAAGTCCTGCTGCGACGCCAAAACACCGTCAAGGACCACACCACGACGCTGCGCGTGGCCGACCTCGAGCTCAACCTGATCAGCCGCGAAGCCAGTCGCGGCGGACAGTTGCTGAGCCTGCTGCCGACCGAATACAAATTGCTGGAGTTTCTGTTGCGCAATACCGGGCAGATCCTCTCGCGAATGATGATTTTCGAAGAGGTCTGGGGCTATCACTTCGACCCTGGCACCAACCTGATCGATGTGCACATCGGACGTCTGCGCAAAAAAATCGACCCACCGGGCCAACTGCCGCTGATACGGACTGTGCGAGGCTCGGGTTATGTCATTGCTGAACCCGTCTAAAGGCTGGCGCTCCTCCAGCAGCCGTTTGCTGGCGCTCTACAGTGCGCTGTTCGTGGTCTGGAGCTGTCTGCTCATGGGGGTGATGTATTACGAGGTTTCCAGCTATCTGGAGAACCTTGCCAAACATTCGCTGATGCAACGCCAGCACCTGTTTTCACGCTTCCACGGCGACCAGCTGGATGAGGCACTGATCGCCAGCATCACCTTCGACCAGCGCGGTATCGACGCCTACGGGCTGTTCGACGAACAGCATCGGCCTCTGCACGGGCTGATCCGCAAGATCCCCTCCGGCCTGCCGCTGGACGGCAAGATCCATTCACTGGGCGACTGCGCCGACCCGGATGACGCCAGCCTGCCGTCCGACAGTTGCGACGCGGTGGCGACCCACACGCAGGATGGCCGCTGGCTGGTCCTGGTGCGTGACAACGGTTCGTTGTTCGCGGTCACGCGGATCATCCTGCATGCCCTGTTCTGGGGAGTCTCGCTGACCATCATCCCCGGCATCGCCGGTTGGCACTTGTTGCGCCGTCGGCCGTTACAACGGATTCGCGCCTTGCAGGCGAGCGCCGAAGCCATCGTCGCCGGCAACCTGAACCACCGTTTGCCGCTGTCCAGCCGCCGCGATGAGCTGGACATGCTCGCGGCCATCGTCAACGCCATGCTCGAACGCATCGAGCGCCTGGTGAACGAGGTCAAGGGCGTTTGCGACAACATCGCCCACGACCTGCGCACCCCGCTCACCCGGCTGCGCGCGCAGCTTTACCGCATTCAACAGCAGGCCGTCGAAGGTTCTGCCGAGGCGTTGCAGCTGGATCAGGTGATCGCCGAGACCGACACCCTGATGGCGCGCTTTCGCGGGCTACTGCGGATTTCCGAGCTGGAGGATCAGCAACGGCGTTCGGGCTTTGTGCTGTTCGATCCGTTGCCGTTGCTGCAGGAGCTGCACGATTTTTACCTGCCGCTGGCCGAAGAAGGTCAACTGACCTTGAGCCTGCAAGCACCGCTAACCTTGCCAGCGCTGACCGGCGACCGGGCGTTGTTGTTTGAAGCCTTGTCGAACTTGCTGAGCAACTCGATCAAGTTCACCCCGGCGGGCGGTCAGGTCATTGTGCGAGCGGGCAACAACGCCGGCAGCACACGCATCGAGGTCCTCGACTCCGGGCCAGGCATCCCGGCGGACAAACGCACGGCGGTGTTTCAGCGTTTCTATCGCGTCGACGACAACGCCAAAAATGGGGGCTTCGGCCTCGGCTTATCGATTGTCGCGGCTATCGTGAACCTTCACGGATTCGCTATGGACGTCGGCAGCAGCGAACTCGGCGGCGCCCGCCTGACGCTCGATTGCCGCCAGCGTTTGTTGCCTGCGGATTAAGGCGACTACAGACATACGGTGAATTTATCGCTCCCATGCTCTGCGTGGGAACGATCAGTCTTCAGGCGCTCAAACCAGTGTCGGCAACCACAACCGGAACCTCGCCCCGCCTAGCGGCGAGGTTTCGGCTGTCAGCGTGCCGGCCTGGGCTTCCAGCGCCCGACGGCTGATTGCCAGCCCCAGGCCAAACCCGCCCGTGGCGCGGTCGCGGCTGCGGTCCAGGCGATAGAACGGTTCGAAGATACGCTCGCGTTCGTCTTCCGGAATGCCGATGCCATCATCGTCGACGCAGATTTCACAGCCTTTCGGGCAAACCTGCACGCCGATCTGAATGCGTTTTTCGCAGTAGCGCATGGCGTTGCGCAGCAGGTTCTGGATCGCTCGGGCGGTCAGGCGCGGGTCGAGGCTGAAGCGTTCGAGCTGGCCGTGCAGTAAGACGTCGATGACGATGTCCGGCGACTCCAGTTCTTCATCGACGCTGCCCAGAATGCTGTCGATAAACTCATCCAGCGACACATCCACCTGCTCCGGCACCCGTGCCGGATTCTGCAGACGGCTGTAGGAAAGCAACTCCAGCACCAGCTCATCCAGTTCACGAATGTGTGCAACCAACCCCTGCAAACGCTCGCGGCTGGCGGCCGGCAAGTCGTCGGACAATGCCAGTGCCAGGCCAAAGTCCAGTCGGGTCAACGGCGTGCGCAATTCGTGAGACACCGCATTGAGCAAATCACGTTGCTGGTTCAGGAGGTTTTCGATATCACCGGCCATGGTGTCGAAAACGTTGGCCAGGCTGCCAATGTTCGAACTCGGCGGGATCTGTGTGCGCTCGCTCAAGTGCCCCTTGCCAAAGCGCTCGGCGGTATTTTTCAGGCGTTCCAGATCGCGCCAGTGTGGCCGCAGCCAGATCAACAGACATGCCAGCAGCGCGCCGCCGATCAGTACGTTGATGCTCCAGTACAACAAATTGACGTCCAGTGGATCCGGCGGCACCACCAGTTTCACCGACAGTTGCTGATCCAGCGGTGACACCGCCAGCGTGCGCCAGCCCCAGTCGCCGATGCGGATGACGTTTTCACCGCGCTCCAGTCGCTCACGCTCGTAGGGCGTGAAATCCGCATCGTCATTGCGCACCAGTGCCACGTTCAGCGGGCTGAAGTCCTGGTCCAGCTGCGCCGCCAGATGGGTCCATTGCTCGGTCGGCACCCCGTGAAACTGTTGGGTGATCAGCTTCTGCAAGCCTCGCGACTGATCAAGGTTGTAGTTCACGAATCGCTCATGAAATGCCTTGATCACCAGATCCGGGATGAAATAGATCGCCGCGCTGAAGGTGACGATGGTGATCAGATAGAGGCGAATCAGAATGCGCAGCATGTTCAGCATTCCCACTCGGAGCGGCTGAACAGATAGCCCTTGCCCCACACGGTTTTAATCTTGCGCGCTTCGCCGGCATGGTCGTCGAATTTGCGCCGCAGCTTGGAAATCGCCACGTCCACCGAGCGGTCGGTGCCGTTGAATTCGATGCCGCGCAAGCGTTGCAGGATCTGGTCGCGGCTGAGCACTTCGCCGGCGTGGCGAGCCAGCACCACCAACAGGTTGTATTCGCCACTGGACAGTTCGACCAACTGCTCGCGCCAGGTCACGGTGCGCTCCGACAGATCGATGCAGAGGTTGCCCATGAGGATCCGGTCACTGGCGGTCTGCGGTTCGTTCAGGCTGCTGCGCCGCAGCAAGGTCCGCACCCGCGCCAGCAATACCCGTGGCTCGCACGGTTTGGTGACGTAATCGTCGGCCCCCATCTCCAGCCCCAGCACCTGGTCGTGACTGTCGTCGCGGGCCGTCAGCATCAGGATCGGCAGAGTCGCCGAATCGGCGCGCAGCAAGCGACAGACCTGCAGGCCATCGAGGCCCGGCAGCATCAGGTCGAGGATCACCAGATCCGGCGGATCGACCCGTGCCCGTTCGCGCACATGGTCGCCACGGCTGATCACGCTGACCTGATAGCCATTGCGTTCAAGGTAGCTGGCAATCAATTCAGAGAGTGCGGAGTCGTCTTCGACCAGGAGGATGTTGGGCATGGGTGTTTCCAGAAAGTGCAGTGGCGTTTGATACACCGCCATCGCGAGCAAGCTCGCTCCCACAGGGGTTTGATGTGATCACAGATTTTGTGGATACCCCGATCAACTGTGGGAGCGAGCTTGCTCGCGATGGCGGCCGGTCAGTCGCAAAAGGAATCAAGCGCCCAAGGATATACGCCCTCACGCACTCGCGAGTAAAACCCTTACACAATTTCACACAGCACCTACAAAGCTTCACCGCTACCCTCGTCCCCTCCCCGTAGCATGTCGGGGTCATTATTGAGGTATTCACATGTCAAAGAACCTGTTTGCGAAGCTCGGCCTGATTGCCTTGGCAATGACGCTGAGCGCGTGCGACAAGTCCTCCACTGCCGAAGAAACAGCGCCGCTGGCCACGGTGCGGATCGAAACCCTCTCAGCCCGTCCACTGTCGATCAGCAGCGAACTGAGTGGGCGGATCGCCGCGCCGCGGATCGCCGAAGTCCGCGCCCGGGTGGCCGGCGTGGTCCTGC
The DNA here is from genome assembly GCF_007713465.1 of Pseudomonas sp. H3(2019). Lineage (GTDB taxonomy): Bacteria > Pseudomonadota > Gammaproteobacteria > Pseudomonadales > Pseudomonadaceae > Aquipseudomonas. The sequence continues at coordinate 10,084 of NZ_VMSG01000028.1, forward strand.
AACGGACCTTCCGCGAAGGCAGCGACGTCAAACAGGGCGACGTGCTGTTTCGCATCGATCCGGCACCGTTCAAGGCTGATCTGGACAGCGCCCAGGCGGCGCTGCGCAAAGCCGAGGCCAACGCCTTTCAGGCGCGCTTGCAAGAGCAGCGTTACGCGCAGTTGATCGAAGGCAATGCCATCAGCGGCCAGGATTACGACAACGCCCGCGCCGCCGTCCGGCAGACCGCCGCCGATGTCGCGGCCAATCAGGCGGCTGTGCAACGGGCGAAACTGAACCTCGGTTACGCCACTGTCACCGCACCGATTTCCGGGCGGGTTGGCCGTGCCTTGGTCACCGAAGGCGCGCTGGTCGGGCAGAACGAAAGCACGCCATTAGCACTGATCCAGCAGCTGGACCCGATCCACGCCGACCTGACCCAGTCGACCCGCGAACTCAACGAGTTGCGCCGGGCGTTTCGTGCCGGGCAGATGCAGCAGGTCGGCCAGGATCAGGCCAAAGCCACGCTGATTCAGGACGACGGCAGTCTCTACCCATTGCCCGGCAAGCTGCTGTTCGCCGACATCAGTGTCGACCCGGGTACTGGCCAGATCATTCTGCGCAGCGAGTTCCCCAACCCGGACCTCGACTTGCTGCCGGGCAGCTTCATCCGGGTGCGCCTGGAGCAAGCGGTGAATCAGCACGGTATCAGCGTGCCGCAACGGGCGATCCTGCGTGACAGCGCCGGCATTGCTCAGGTGCTGTTGCTCGACGCCGACGCCCGTGTCAGCCAGCAACCGGTGCAGCTCGGCCAGGTGCAGAACGATCGCTGGATCGTCACCGGCGGCCTCAAGCCCGGCGACCGCATTGTCATCGAAGGCCTGCAGCACGCCCGTCCCGGCGAAAAAGTAGAAATCGACGACACCCCTCTTCCCCTTGCCCAGGTCACCGGGCAGTAGGCAGGACGCAGACTTTATGCCGCAATTCTTTATCGACCGCCCGGTGTTCGCCTGGGTGGTCGCACTGTTTATCTTGTTGGCCGGTGCGCTGGCTATCCCGCAGCTGCCCGTCGCGCAGTACCCCAACGTTGCACCGCCGAAGGTCGAGATCTATGCGGTGTACCCGGGCGCCTCGGCGCAAACCATCGACGAAAGCGTGGTCAGCCTGATCGAGGGCGAGCTCAACGGTGCCGATCACCTGCTGTATTTCGAATCCCAGAGCAGCCTTGGCACCGCGACCATCACCGCCACCTTCCAGCCCGGTACCGATCCGGAAATGGCTCAGGTCGATGTGCAAAACCGGCTCAAGGTGATCGAGTCGCGCCTGCCGCAAGCGGTGACCCAACAAGGTTTGCAGGTCGAGAAAGTCTCGGCCGGCTTCCTGCTGCTGATCACCCTGACCTCCAGCGACGGCAAGCTCAATGACGTGGCGCTCAGCGATTATCTGGCGCGCAACGTGATGAACGAAATCAAGCGTCTGGACGGCGTCGGCAAGGCTCAGCTGTATGGCGCCGAGCGGGCCATGCGGATCTGGATCGACCCGCAGAAACTGATTGGTTTCAACCTGACCCCGGCCGACGTCAACGCCGCGATTGTGGCGCAGAACGCCCAGGTCTCGGCCGGCAGCATCGGCGACTTGCCGGCTCGCACCACCCAGGAAATCACCGCGACGGTGCTGGTGAAAGGTCAACTGTCGACCCCCGAAGAGTTCGCCGACATTGTGCTGCGGGCCAACCCCGACGGCTCCACGGTGCGCGTGGGGGACGTGGCACGGGTCGAAATCGGCAGCCAGGAATACCAGTTCTCCACCCGCCTCAACGGCAAACCGTCGACAGCGGTCAGCGTGCAACTGTCGCCCGGCGCCAACGCCTTGAGCACCGCAACGCTGGTGCGCGAGAAGATGGACGAACTGGCGCGCTACTTCCCGGCCGGCGTCGAATACAAGATTCCGTACGACACCTCGCCGTTTGTCAAAGTCTCGATCACCAAAGTGGTTTACACCCTCGGCGAGGCGATGCTGCTGGTGTTCGCGGTGATGTTCCTGTTCCTGCAGAACATCCGCTACACGCTGATCCCGACGTTGGTGGTGCCCGTGGCGTTGATGGGCACCTTTGCGACCATGTTGGCGCTGGGTTTCTCGATCAACGTACTGACCATGTTCGGCATGGTCCTGGCGATCGGCATTCTGGTCGACGACGCTATCGTCGTGGTCGAGAACGTCGAGCGGATCATGGTCAACGAAGGCCTGTCGCCCAAAGAAGCAATGCGCAAAGCCATGAGCCAGATCACCGGGGCGATCATCGGTATTACGCTGGTGCTGGTGGCGGTGTTTATCCCGATGGCGTTCATGCCGGGCTCGGTCGGGGTGATCTACCAGCAGTTCTCGCTGTCGATGGCCACATCGATTCTGTTTTCGGCGTTCCTGGCCCTGACACTCACCCCGGCACTCTGCGCCACGCTGCTCAAACCGATTGCCAAAGGTGAACATCACGCCAAGGGCGGTTTCTTCGGCTGGTTCAATCAGCGCTTCGAGCAGATGACCGAGGGTTATCAGCGCTGGGTGGTCTACGCGCTGAAACGCAGTGGTCGTTATCTGCTGGTCTATGGCGTGCTGTTGATCGGCCTGGTGTTTTGTTTCAGTCGCCTACCCTCGTCCTTCCTGCCGGTCGAAGACCAGGGCTACACCATCACCGACATTCAACTGCCACCGGGAGCCAGCAAGAACCGTACGGTGCAGGTGGTCGAGCAGATCGAAGCGCACAACGCCACTGAACCGGGTGTCGGCGACAGCACGGTGATTCTCGGCTTCAGCTTCTCCGGTAGCGGCCAGAACGCTGCCCTGGCATTCACCACGCTCAAGGATTGGTCTGAGCGCGGCAGCGATGACTCGGCGGCCTCGATTGCCGACCGCGCCAACATTGCCCTGAGCCAGATCAAGGACGCCGTGGCCTTCTCGATACTGCCGCCTCCGGTTGACGGCCTCGGTACGTCGAGCGGTTTCGAGTTCCGCCTGCAAGACCGCGGTGGCCTGGGTCATGCCGCGTTGATGCAAGCGCGCAGTGCCTTGCTGGCGGCGGCTGAAAAAAGCCCGATCCTGATGAACGTGCGCGAAAGCGCCCTGGCTGAAGCCCCACAAGTGCAACTGATCGTGGACCGCAAACAGGCCAATGCCTTGGGCGTTTCCTTCGCCGATATCGGCAACGTGCTGTCCACCGCCGTGGGGTCGGCGTACATCAACGACTTCCCCAATCAGGGGCGGATGCAGCGGGTGGTGGTTCAGGCCGAGGGCGACCAACGCAGCCAGGTGGCCGATTTGCTGAAGATCCATGTGCGCAACAACGCCGGAAAAATGGTGCCGTTGTCAGCATTCGTCCAGGCCACATGGACCCAGGGCCCGGCGCAGCTCACGCGTTACAACGGTTACCCGGCCATCAGCATTTCCGGTGAGCCGGCGCCTGGTCGCAGCACCGGCGAAGCGATGGCGGAAATCGAGCGCCTGGTCGCGCAAGGCCCGGCTGGATTGGGCCAGGAATGGACCGGTTTGTCGTTGCAGGAGCGGCTGTCCGGCAGCCAGGCACCGATGCTGCTCGGCCTGTCATTGTTGATCGTGTTCCTGTGTCTGGCGGCGCTGTATGAGAGCTGGTCGATCCCGACTTCGGTGCTGCTGGTGGTGCCTCTGGGTGTGCTCGGCGCGGTGCTGGCCGTGACCTTGCGCGGGATGCCCAACGACGTGTTCTTCAAGGTCGGACTGATCACCATCATTGGTCTGTCGGCGAAAAACGCGATCCTGATCATCGAATTCGCCAAGAGCCTGTACGACGAAGGCCATGACCTGATCGACGCCACGGTGCAAGCCGCACGCTTGCGCCTGCGGCCGATCATCATGACCTCGCTGGCGTTCATCCTTGGCGTGGTGCCGCTGGCGATAGCCACCGGTGCCAGCTCGGCGAGTCAGCAAGCGATCGGCACCGGCGTGATCGGCGGGATGATCACCGCGACCCTGGCGGTGGTGTTTGTGCCGGTATTTTTTGTAGTGGTGATGAGGCTGGTCAGGAAACGCCAAGCTAAACCCTGAACCAGGCGCAACCTTGTGGCGAGGCAGCTTGCTCCCTCGCCACAATGGACCGCGTTGCGCTATGGTGGTTAAAACCTGTCCTGTCGAGTGACCATGCCACACCTCCTGCGCACCCACCCTCGCCTGACCGCCGCCGCCCTGCTGGGGGTAGCGGTCAGCCTTCTGGCTCCGGCCAGTTCGATCATCAGCAAAATCCTTATTGGCTGGAATGCCGGCGTCTGGACCTATCTGGTACTGATGCTCTGGCTCACCATCCGCTCACGGGCCGATGATGTAAAACGCATCGCCGAAGTCGAAGATGAAAACGCCGGCATGGTACTGCTCATCGTCTGTATCGCGGCGATTGCCAGCCTCGCCACCATCACCCTGGAACTGGCCGGCAGCAAGGACCTGGAGACCAGCCGACGGCTATTGCATTACGGCTTCACCGGGATGACGGTGATCGGTTCGTGGTTGTTGGTCGGGGTGATCTTCAGCGTGCATTACGCCCGGCTGTTCTACACCTGGGATGGCAAGGAGCCGGCGCTGCGTTTTGCCGAAGGCCTGCTGACCCCCAACTATTGGGACTTCCTGTACTTTTCCTTCACCATCGGCGTGGCGGTGCAGACTTCCGATGTCGGGGTCGCCACCCGTGGCTTGCGCAAGATCGTGCTTGCCCAGTCGCTGATCGGTTTTTTGTTCAACACCGCTATCCTTGGCTTTTCGATCAATATCGCCGCCGGGTTGTTCAGTTGATGTAATGCCTTTCAACTAGCAGTTATATGTTTTTGAAATAACACTCCACACCTATAAAACCTCCCACTAACCAACCCTATAAAACGCCAATTGTAAACTGGTACATCTGACAGTTTACAGAATGACTCTACTGAGCTCTGATGCGTTAATCCATAAGTTAGCGATGGTTACCTATTTGTGGATTCTTTGTTAATTGCCAGGGAGAAAGCAACCATGAACGTAGCCGCAAAAAAAACCAGCACACAAGACTACTTCGACGTCACGTTGGAGGATGCCAAGCCATTCAAGGCCAGCGTGACAGGTCTGCGCAGCAGCATAAGCCCGAATCGGGGTAGAACCTGGGTAGTAGAAGCCACTGAAAAGGATAGCGATGAAAAACGCCTGCGGGTGTTTTTGATCGTGTTTTCCCAGACACTCTCTAACGGGAGTCATCCGGTTGGCGAGGACAAACAAGGTTTCGTCACCATTGAGCTCGTTGATTACACAGATCCACAAGATCTGACCAGTCAGCTGGCAGAATCAGGCAATATAGATTTTCAACTCGATGTTGCAGGCAGCCACTTCTCAGGCGACTTTAACGCGAAGATCGAAAAGAAAGAGGTCAAGACTGTCTCCACTGTGGCGGATGGTAAATTCGATACCCTGTTAACCAGCACAAACCGATAAACAAAAAAGCCCTGCTTCATATAGAAACAGGGCTTTTACGATGGGGCAGCGATAAAAAATTATTCACCCATTACCACTTGAATTGAACACCTACCGTCCCGCCAATCGGCATTTCGATGTTACTGCCATTCATATACTCGACCTCGGCGTGGGCACTCCAGCGGTCCGTCAGCTTCATCGCAACCCCCGTTGCCACTTCAAAGCGCGACCCGGAGAGGTCATGGCTGAACGCATTGTCGTTGACCTTGAACTCATCGCCTTTGGAAAACTCGTGGGCCAGCGCCGCGCGGACATAAGGTTGCAGCGTGCCACCGTTGTCCAACTGCAAATTACGACCTGCGGTCACCCCGGCCTTGCCCACGAATGACCAGGTCCGGTCGCCCTTGGCTTGCATACCGTTGTCCAGCTCATAATCCTGGCCCTGAATGAAGCCGGTCGACCAGCGAGTGAAGGGCTCGACGAAATAGCCGTCGTTGAGTTTGATGTTGCGGCCGAACTCTACGGAGCCGCTCACCCCGGTATTACCGTAATCGCCCTTGGACTTCGTACCATCACTCATCGCAACATCCGCCTTGTTCTCGAAGCGGTTGAGCTTGACGGTGCCATCGACGTAGTAACCGCTCGCATCATCCATCCAGGTCAGGTAGCTGCCCAGGTAGTAGCTGTCGACGGTCCCGGAAGAACCGTGGCTCAGACTGAGGTCCGACTGGCTGTAGCCGGCCATTACCCCCAGCAACCATTGACCGTCGCCCAAAGGTGCATCGACACCCAGCGCAAAGCCCTGCTGGGTTTGCCGATAGCCATCGCCGAACGCCCCGCCGACGTTGTACTTGTTGCCGTACACGCGGCTCCAGGGGCCCGACTTCCGGGTATTGAAACGCACTTCCCCAATGCGCGTACGCAACGAAGCGTCTTCGCCGTACAACACGGTGAGCGGCGCGCCAAACAAGGCGCTGACGACCTGAGTGGAAGGGCTGACCGTACGCTTGGTCGGATCGAGGAACCAGTCTTTGCCGGCCGCATCCTGACTCAACCCGTAGGAATACGTACCCAGATCGACCGCGCCATCGGCATTGGCCAGCGAAAACCGGGCATCGCCACCTTGCGTGTGCACCACGGTGATCGGCTGGCCACTGGCCGGATCGACACCGCTGCTGGTGACCAGCAGTTGATGGTTACCGCTGGCGATGCCGGTGACGTTCAACACATCGCTCTGGTGCGTGTTGAAGTTGACGCCCATGACAAACAGGCCCGTGCCCGACAAGTCCTTCACATCCAGTTGATAGTAGGCATCCTCGGCACCGAACCGGACGGTGCCACCGTCCAGCATGTCCAGGTGACCGACCTGGCTGTTGCCGGTGAGGTTCCATTCGGATTGATGATCGATGCCAACGGCGGCGACGTTCTCCATGCGCCCGGTCAACAGAGAACCTTGTTGTAACCGAACATTCGCCGTGCTGCCTGACTCGGCGATCACGTCACCGGTGAGCGAGGCGTGGTTGAAGTTCAGGTTGGCGGTGCTGTTGCCGGCCACCTGAACATTACCGTTCAGTGCGCTATGACCAACGCTCATGTTGACCGACGCCGCCCCGAGCACGTCCAGAATCGTGCCATTGCCACCCGTGAGGGTCGAGCCGTTGAGGACATGAATATCAGTGGTGGTGTCGCCCGTTCCGGCATTGTCTACAACGATTGCTGCGCCGGTCTTGCCTTCCACACTCGAGTTGTCCAGCACCAGTTGGCTGCCTGTGCCAGGCACTTCAACCTTGACCATTACACCGTTCTGGCCACCGATGATGTGAGAACCGTTGCTGGCTGAAGCGGTGCCGCTAAAGAGAGTCAGTCCAGTGCTCGTAGCGCCGGTCCCTTCAACCGTTGAGTTCGAAAGCGTGAGCGTACTGAAGGCGGTGACCCGCGCGCCGAGCGTCTGCCCGGTAACGCGGCTCCCTGTGACGGTGGCAGTAGAGCCTGTAGAGGTGCCCTGATCGTGGGCAACTTGCAAGCCCGTATTAATGCTGGAGATCGTGCTATCGGTAATGGTCGCGGTGCTGTTGACCAGTTCCACTGCGCCCCGACCACCATTGCCGTTTACTGTGGCGTTGTCGAGATTTACGTGGGAGCCGTTCTCAGCGGAAATTTGCCGAGTAGTCCCCCCGTTGACATTGACCGTCGATTGCAAGGCGTTAATGTCAAGCGCCTCGGAGCCATTGACGTTCAGTACCGAGTTACGTGACAGGGACCACGCTTGCGCACCCTCTGACGGAATAACAGTCCAGTTCTCCTCCACCAGATCCCGTGCGTCGGCATCGACGGCCACGAGTGAAATCATGGCCAATGAAGGCGCGCCCAATGCAATGACAATGGGTTTCAAATGGAACCGATACTTCTGCAATATCATGAGATATCTACCTAGTGTATTTTTCAAACCTTACGATTGAATGATTCGGTGGAAGAGCCCACCCAAGAAGAGCCGGCAGACTACGGATACAATCGCCAATCGTATGTAGGAATATTCTTCTTCCTCTATGGAATTCGTCTTTTCACTCTTGAAAAAAAGGGCGGCTTTATCCGCCCTCAGAAGCATTGAATCAATCAACTGCGACGGTCGCGCTACCCTTCACAGTATTTATCGTCAGAGAGCAGCGTTACTTTCTTCCGGTTCACAGTAGAATCTATCACCTCGCCCGCCACGGGCACTTCGTACCACACGTTAATACTTCCTGGCTCCTGCCCGGAGTCTTGCGTCGGTTGAGCAGGTTTGATTTTGGTCAAATACGGCTTGACATTGATCACAAACTTGTCGTCCGGTTCGGCCCCCTGAATCTCATACGGTTCCGAAAACTCAGTGCCTGCTATAGGTTCTAGCCCAAGCAGATCTTTCGCACAGTAGGAGTGCACAGTGATTATCGTAGTTGGCGGCATATAAGCCTTAATAATATCAACCGTCACAGGTAGCCAAAGATTGGTCGTTCCTTCATCACCCTCCAGGCTCAGGCAATTGACATCACCTTTGGAATTGAGAGGGAATGTGGGTTCCTCGAACGTGATACGTGTTTTTTCAACTTCAACCGTCTGCAATTGCGACGACATGGTGTTCCGGCCGTCGACATACTGAATTTCCCAGTAGTTGTTGTTGTGAAACCCAGGGCCGACTTTTTCCATAATGTTAGCGGGAATCTGCCGCTTGATTTCAGTTTCGCCCCCCAGCAAAGCGATAGGTCCGAATCTGTTCCCTTCGTAAACCAGAAAGCACTCTTCATTCCCTTCTGGTGTCCAGGTGTCAGCTGCTTCCTTCATCGGGGTGCTGATCCAGATCGGCCCTTTGAGATCTTCTGCTGAAATTACGTTGGCTACTCCGGAGTTACCGATAACCGTCACCTTGACCATGTTTTTGTTAGTCAAATCCGGAAGGTCACCCGTATCCGGCCCTGCATAGCTGAAATCAATCAAAAAATCTTGCTCAGGGGATTTACGTGGCGGAGCGATACCGCGCACGAACTCGTAGTACACCTTCGCATCCACGTCGATATCAGAAGCACCAAACAAGGTTTTGAGGTGTTGATCGTAAAACAGTTCGAACTGTATTACTCGCAGGTTGGACAGAAACTTCTCACCCACCAGGATGGGTGTAGCCGTGGGGGTGTTAAGGGCGACATAAAGCCTGACTTTATCGTTACCCAAGCCATTGACCGGGCGATCAACCTCGGCATAAACGTGTGATTGAAGGTCTTTCAGGTCAAGGGCATCCGGCTTGATTGCGCTTGGGATCCTGGGGGGCCTCAGCACGGCATCGGGCTGGATTCTCACGGTAATCGAACGTTCTAGAGAGACCAGACTGATATTCCCCGAGTAGTCTTCTATAGCGCAGTAGGCATACCACGTGCCATTAGTCAATGCCTCTGGAATGTCCTTTACCGGAATTCGCACCCGACCGTGCGACAGCAACGGCACTTTAATCGCTGCTGTCGGAGGCGCTGTTTGTGAATAGGTATCGGCGAAATAAATTATTACTTGGTCAGTGAGGTTATAGAACCCATAAGTTGTCGGAACATCTATCTCGATGTGATCATTTCCAAGCAACCATTCGCTGTCCAGATCACTACCGGGCGCCGGGTTTACAAAAGAAACCCTTGCAGGATTACTCTTATCACCCGTTTGCTTGTTTTGGTAGGGTGCAAATCTGTCGACTCGAATCGTCAAATACTGTGGAACGGTTGGATTTTCGGTATCACCATTTATAACCCTTACACCCACGTCCCACGCAGTTGATGGTTCAGCGATTTTATTGTCCAATAACTCACTGGAAGGAAATGTAAGCACTAATGGCCACTTACGATCAGCAATTGGCCCGAGATCGCCACTGCCGACAGTCGTCGCGATACCCGTATCCGGATTACGCAAGCGAATTTGATACGAGTCATCATCATGGGGGTTAGCAGAGTCATATGACTCCAACTTTATGGTGATATCCGTTAGATCGAGCAATGCTTTCGGCACATGGTTTCCGTTAAGCAGACCGTCCATAGTCGTCTTACCTGCAAAAACACCGGGATCATCCAATCTTAAAAAACGAAGTTCGTCTCGGGATTTTTCCGCCAGTTCCCGTTTACCAGGGCGCAGCAGGCCCAGATCTTGTTTAGCCGTCATTTCGTGTACTCCATCACTGATTAGACTGATTAGCCATTTTTGTGCTCAAGCCGATTCATGCCCAAGAACACGTTACTCTTCCCCCCCGCTATTTCATTGCCCGCGCAATACCGAAGCGGATGACTACGTTCGCAAGACTTCTGGAGTCGTCACTCACCAAGCGTTGTTCAAAATTAAACGCCCTATCCCCGACACCGGCTACTGTCAGATCTGACAGGTCTTACGACCGTCTGTCGGTTTAATGCGACTTTTCCCACAATTTCCTTCTCCGATGAGCTTGACGTTCACTTACGCCTGGCGCGGTCGCGCTGTTTTGCGCCAACGGTATTGCCGTACTGGCGAGCACCCACGCTTGGCGCAAGCAGGGCTGCAGTTTGTTTGAAGACACCGGTTTGATTGCCCTGGACAACCTGGGCTGGTACCCGCTGGTGGGCAGCGGTATTACCGCTCTCGCCCAGCCAACGGCGGACATTGGCGTGAGCCGAGTGTTTGCTCAAGCACTTGCGTGGCGATGACGGGCCGGCGCGAACCGTGGATTTTGCGGCGCGCTTGGTGGTTCGCGGGTCAACGCAGGCCATCAGGCGCTGACAGCACTGCGATCTTTTGATTTATTTGTTAACGGTGGGCCTTCAGCAGCTCTGCTGCACAGCGCACGATTCGGCGGCAGGCTTCGGCCAGCCGCTGTTGGTCCAGTACCAGACCCATACGGATATGCCCCGCCGCGCTGGGCCCGAACGCTTCGCCGGCCAGCACCGACACGGCGTAACCTTCCAGCAATTTTTCCGCGAACGCCTGCGCACCGACTCCCGTCTGGCGCACATCGACCATCACGAACATGCCGCCATCGGGGATCACCGGGTTGATGCCCGGGCAATCGCCCAAGTGCGCACACACCAGATCGCGCCGCGCACGGTACTCGTTGCGCATCAGTACAAGCTCCGGCAAATCAGCCTCCAGTGCCACACGCGCTGCGTTCTGCACGAAGTCGGGAATGCCAAAGAGCATGCACAGCGAAAGGTTTTCCAGGTGTTCAGTCAAGGGTTTCGGGCCGATCACCCAACCGACTCGCCAGCCACTCATGGCGTGGGATTTCGACAGGCTGTTCACGGTCGCCGTGCGTTCGGCCATCCCCGGCAGGCTGGCCGGACTGATGTGCAGGCCTTCATACAGCAGTTCGCTGTAGACCTCATCGCTGATCAGCCACAGGTCATGCTGGATGCACAAACGCGCCAGGGCCTGCCAGATCGATAGCGACAGGCTGGCCCCGGAAGGATTGTTCGGACTGTTGAGCAAAATTGCCCGGGTCTTGGGGGTGATCCGTGCAACGACGTCCGCCGGGTCAACACGAAAACCGTTCTCCGGCCGTACCGGTATCGGCACTACCTTCGCCCCACAGGCGCCGAACACACCTTCGTAAGTCACGTACATGGGTTCGGCGACCAGCACTTCGTCACCCGGGTCGAGCAGGCATTGCACCACCGAGTACACCGCACACTGCGCGCCCGGCAGCACCAGCACATGATCGGCATCCACCACCTGACCGCTGCGCCGGGTGTGACGACGGGCGATACTGGTGCGCAGCGAGCGGGTGCCGCGCACCTCCGAATAGTGCGTATCACCAGCCAGCAAGCTGTCGATGGCTGCCTGGACGATCGGCTTCGGCGTATCGAAATCCGGGTCGCCGACCGACAGCAGCAGCACATCGACGCCCTGCTCGCGCAACTCCAGCGCTCGGTAGTGAATCTGCCAGGCATCGGCTCCGTCACCAGCGATTCGTTGGGTCAAGGCTGAATAGCGCATGTACTTCTCCTGTCGCGCGAACTCCACATTCAACCCTATCTCAAATCACGAAACGCGCCACCATCGCATTCAAATCAACTGCCAGGCGCGACAGCTCATGGCTGGCGGCGCTGGTCTGGTTGGCACCGGCGGCCGATTGCGTGGCCAGGTCGCGGATGTTCACCAGGTTGCGGTCCACTTCACGCGACACCTGCGCCTGTTCTTCCGAGGCGCTGGCGATCACCAGGTTGCGCTCGTTGATCTGGTGGATCGACTGGGTGATTTGCTCCAGCGCCACGCCGGCTGCACGGGCCAACTCCAACGTAGTGTGCGTGCGCTGGTTGCTTTGCTGCATGGAGTCGACCGCTTCGCCGGTGCCGTTTTGAATCCCGGCGACCATTTTTTCGATTTCCTGGGTCGATTGCGCGGTGCGATGCGCCAAGGCGCGGACCTCGTCTGCCACCACCGCAAAACCGCGCCCGGCTTCACCGGCACGCGCCGCTTCGATGGCGGCGTTAAGCGCCAGCAGGTTGGTCTGCTCGGCAATCGCCCGGATCACGTCCAGCACCTTGCCGATATCGCGGCCCTGAGTGGCCAGGCCTTCAATCATCAGCGAGGTGTTTTGTACGTCATGGGTCATGGTCTGAATGGCGTTGACGGTTTCCACCACGCGGTCGCGACCTTCACGGGCGGCCTGGGTTGATTGATTCGACGCTTCGGAGGTGGACACCGCGTTGCGTGCAACCTCTTCCACGGCGGCGGTCATTTCATTGACGGCGGTCGCGGCCTGTTCAATTTCGTTGTTTTGCTGTTGCAGACCGCGCGACGCTTCCGAGGTCACGGCGCTGAGTTCTTCTGCGGCAGCGCCCAGCTGATTCGCGGAACCGGCGATTTGCTCGATGGTTTTGCGCAGGTTGGCTTGCATGGTCGACAAGGCCCCGAGCAGACGCGCCGGTTCGTCGTTGCCGTCGATTACGATAGGTTTGGTGAGGTTACCGCCAGCAATGGACTCGGCAGCGGCGACTGCGCGGTTCAGTGGTGTGACGATGCTGCGGGTCAGCAGCCAGGCCAGCAACACCGTCACCAATGCGGCAAACACCGACACCGCAATGATGCCGTTGGTGGCGAAAGAATATTGGTCGCCTGCGACAGCGTCGGCCTGGGTTGCACCTGCCTTGTTGATGGCGATCAGCTTGTTCAACTGCTCACCCATCAGATCGGTACCGTCCTTGATACGCGTATTGATCAGGTTGCGCAGGTCATCGAGTTTGTTCTGCCGCGACAGCTCCATCATCTGGCTTTGGGCTTGCAGATAACTGTCCAGGGTGGCGGCAAAGGTTTTAGAAAGCGCCGCTTCCTCACCATCGGCAGGCAAGGCTGCATAGCTCTTTTGAGCTTGTCTGGCCTTGTCAGTGAGTACGTTGATGCGAGTTTCAGCGTCTTGCAGTCCGGCGGCGTCGCGGTTTACCAGCACGCGGAACGAGAGAATGCGCATACGCAGAACGTTTTCCGTGATGGTCCCAAGGAAAGCGACGCTGGGTAGCTGGTTGGTTTGCATGTCGATGGAGGCCTGACGAATGATCGTCATGCGGTTCACGGCAAAGACACCGAGCACGATCACCAGCAACGCAATGAAAGCAAATCCGAGGAATGCTCGAGGTGCGATATTCATATTACGTAGGGACATAGGATGACTCTCGGACGGAGTAGTGAATTCTTCGCGCATCCTTGCCGTGAACGCTGGCAGGCAGGAAGTCGCTCCTCGCATGCAGGTAGGCGACTTTTATTTGAGGGGTGTGTGCGCCTATACCCTGTATCGGCAGGGCTTTAGGTTTTATGGAGGGTTGAGCGAAATATATTTCTGATCAGCCCTTGCGTGCCGCCATGCGCCAGACACGGCCGATGTCCCGCGCGCGATCATGCAGCAGGCGCGGAGCGTCGGCGCAGGCTTGTTCCAGGGTCATCGGCCCGGACGCGAGAGCGAATGCCGCGTTCACGCCATGTTCGTACATCTGCTGGTAGCCCTCGCCGAGGGTGCCGGCAATCACGATCACCGGCACACCCTGCTGCCGGGCGATACGCGCCACGCCAAACGGGGTTTTGCCGCGCAAGGTCTGGGCGTCGAAGCGGCCCTCGCCGGTGATCACCAGATCCGCATCACGTACCGCCTCTTCCAGGCCGACCAGATCGGCAATCACTTCCACGCCAGCACGAAATTGCGCGCCCAGAAACGCCTTGGCCGCAAACCCCATACCGCCCGCGGCGCCACTGCCCGGTTCGTCACGCAGGTCTTTTCCCAGAGCGTGGGCGCAGAGCCCGGCAAAATGCCCAAGGGCCTGATCCAGCTGTTGAACCTGTTCGACCGAGGCGCCTTTCTGCGGGCCGAAGATGGCTGAGGCACCGTGGGGGCCGCACAACGGATTGTTGACGTCGGCGGCGATTTCGAAGCGCACGCTGGCCAGACGCGGGTCCATTTCACTCAGATCGATCTGCGCCAGTTGCGCCAACGCCAGGCCACCCGGTTTCAATATTTGCCCCTGGGCATCGAGCAATCGCACACCCAGCGCTTGCAACGCACCGGCACCCGCATCGTTGGTGGCGCTGCCGCCGATGGCCAGGATGATCCGCTGCGCCCCCGCATCGAGTGCCGCGCGGATCAGTTCGCCCGTGCCGAAGGTGCTGCTGATGCACGCATCGCGCTGGCCCACCGGCACCAACTGCAAACCGCTGGCTTCGGCCATTTCGATGATCGCGGTGTGATTGTGGGGCAGCCAGCCCCAATGCGCGTCGACCTGGGTGCCGAGTGGCCCCTGTACGGTGGCGCTGCGCAGCTCACCTTCGCAGGCAGCAAGAATCGACTCGACCGTCCCCTCCCCGCCGTCAGCCATCGGGCACTTGACCAGCGTCGCATCCGGCCAGACCTCGGCCAAGCCGAGCGCAATGGCGTTAGCCACTGCTTCGGCACTCAGACTGTCCTTGAACGAATCGGGGGCGATGACGATTTTCATGTGAATTCTCCAGTTCCAATGGAGCCCATGCTGCCAGTTGCTATGAACAATAACGCCGGTCCGTTGCACAAGTGCAACAGGGGTTTATTGTTCATTCTCACAAACACCTGCGCGCCCGACGTAGCAGCAGCCTCGCGGGCTCGGCAGCTGCTACGGTTTTTTGGGGGGCTATTCGGTTTGCGGTAGCAGTTGCACGCCCAGGTACAGCGCGAGCATGCCATCGAGGCGCAGCGGATCAACGCCGCTGAGTTCGGCAATGCGTTCCATGCGGTAGCGCAGGCTGTTGCGGTGAATGCCCAACGCATCGGCACAGGCCTGGCTTTGGCCGTCGTGTTCGCACCAACTGCGCAATGTCGCCAACAGTTGACCGTTACTGTCCTTGGCGATGACTTTGCGCAGTGGCGTGAGTAACTCGTCCAGTGCATCGTCGTTACGATGACGCCAGAGCATGACCGGCAATCGATAGCGGTTCAGCATCAGCAAACGGCTTTTCGGCAGCACATCGCGCCCGTAGGCCAGCAAGTCGCCGACCCGTCGATAGCAGCGGCGCAAGCCTTGCAAACCGTCGGCCTGGCCACCCACGGCGATGCGCAGAATGTTCCAACCCAGGCCTTCGAGTTTTTCCAGCAAGCGTTCGTTGTCCACTGCTTGCGTAGTCGGCCGGCACCATAGCAACGACGACTTGGCGGAACTCACGCACCAACTGTCGGGATAACGCGAGATCAGCCAGGCACTCAAGGCCTCGGCGGTCTGCCCGGCGCCATGTTCCAAGCCCAATTCAAACAAATAAGGGGTACGCGACAGCTGCGGCTTGAGGCCCATTTGCTGAGCTTCGTCGATCAGCCGTGGCGAATCCCCGGCCTCGCTGAGCAGCAACGCCAACAGGTCATCGCAACGCTGGCGACGCCATTGCTGCTCGGCCTGCTGGTTGCGCTGGCCAACCAGCATCTCGGCAGTCATGCGCACCAACTCCGCATAGGTACGCAGTTGCTCGGGCTCGCCGGTGATGCCCAACACGCCGATCAAACGCTGATCGAGCAGCAACGGCAAATTGATCCCCGGCTGCACGCCTTTGAGGTGCACGGCGGTCTGCGCATCAATTTCCACCACGCGCCCATTCGCCAGCACCAGTTGCGCACCTTCGTGCCGGGTGTTGATCCGCTCCGGCTCGCCACTGCCGAGGATCAGCCCTTGGCTGTCCATGACATTGACGTTGTACGGCAGGATGGCCATCGCCCGGTCGACAATATCCTGCGCCAGGTCGTGATCGAGTTCGAACATGCGGCGTAATCCTTGAGAACGTGCGGCGATTGATTGCTCACCCGCACAGGCTGTTGGCGTAAACCCTGTGCCCAGGCACAAAGACATCGGCTCAGGGGTGACCGAGACTCTCCAAGCGACCAACGTTACCCTTGCCTCGCAAAAAATCATAATAAAGAGAGTCCCGCCATGTCACAGAGCGCCGCTGCCAACCCGGCCATTGCGATTCTTGGCCTGACCATCGCCACCATGGGCGCCCTCACCGGTCTGCCGATATTCCGGCCGGTGCCGACCTCCATGCTCAGCGCCGGCGCCGCTGCCGGTGGCCTGGCATTGATCAACTCCATGGGGCAGATGACCGGTTTCCTCAGCCCGTACCTGGTCGGTTGGGTCAAGGACAGCACCGGCTCGACCGATGCGGCGTTGTACCTGCTGGCGGGGGTGATTGTCGGTGGCAGCCTGTTGGCGCTGCGTATGACGCGCACGTTGCGCGTTTGATCACCGCCAATCCCTGTGAGAGCGAGCTTGCTCGCGATAGCGGTCTTCCAGCCAACATCAATGTTGTATGTGAAGCCGCCATCGCGAGCAAGCTCGCTCCCACACTGATTTCAGCATTGGCCGGATAATTCCGTTTGCCCCGTGCGATTGTTCTGGTATTTGATTGAGCCTTTCCCACCGGTAAAAGGATTTCGCACATGACCTACCGCACACTGGGCCACTCCGGCCTGCAAGTGTCTACGTTGACCCTCGGCACCATGATGTTCGGCGAACAGACCAGCACCGAAGATTCGCTGCGGATCATCGAGAAGGCCTGGGATCAGGGCGTCAACTTCATCGACACGGCAGACGTATACACCGGCGGCCGCTCCGAGGAAATCGTCGGCGAAGCGATTGCCGGTCACCGTCACGAATGGGTGGTGGCCTCCAAGGTCGGTTTTGGCCCGGTGGACGGTGTGCCGAATCGCAGCGGGCTGAGCCGCAAGCACCTGTTCAATGGCATCGATGCCAGTCTGTCCCGCCTGGGCACCGATTACCTGGACATCTATTACCTGCACCGCGAAGACCACAACACGCCGCTGGAGGTCACGGTGTCGGCCATCGGCGACCTGATTCGCCAAGGCAAGATCCGTTACTGGGGCCTGTCCAACTACCGTGGCTGGCGTATCAGCGAGGTGATCCGCGTCGCCGAGAAACTCGGCGTCGACAAACCGGTGATCAGCCAGCCGCTGTACAACATCGTCAATCGCCAGGCCGAAACCGAACAAATCACCGCCGCCAACGCCTACGGCCTCGGCGTGGTGCCTTACAGCCCATTGGCCCGTGGCGTGTTGAGCGGCAAGTACGCGCCAGACGTCACCCCGGACGCCAACAGCCGCGCCGGTCGTCAGGACAAGCGCATTCTGGAAACCGAATGGCGGGTCGAGTCGCTGCGCATTGCCCAGCAGATTCAAGCGTACACCCAGGCGCGCGGCGTCGGTATCGTCGAGTTCGCGATCGCCTGGGTGCTGAACAATTCTGCCGTCAGCTCGGCCATCGTCGGTCCGCGCACCGAAGCCCAATGGGATGCCTACACCAAGGCCCTGGCGGTGAAGATCACGGCTGAAGACGAAGCCTTCATTGACTCACTGGTGACGCCGGGGCACTCGTCGACGCCGGGGTTCAATGATGTGAGCCATTTCGTCTCTGGGCGTAAACCACGCTCCAACTAACCGAACACACAGGCCAATTGTGAGAGCGAGCTTGCTCTCACAATTGGCCTGTGTTGATCAGTCGGACAACAATCGGCTCCAATACCACGTATCCTTTGCACCCGCTTCACACTCACTCAATGTCTCGCGAGGACAGTTTGTCTAAAGGTATTGCTCTATCGGTGTCAGCCTCGGTGCTGTTCGCCGTCATGTATTTCTACACCTCGTTACTGTCGCCCCTGAGCGGCGTGGAAATCTTCGGCTGGCGAATGCTGCTGACCGTGCCGTGCATGACCGTGTTCATGGTGGTTTCCGGCGAATGGCGGCGCGTGGTCGAGATCCTCCGTCGGGTGGGCAGAAAACCGGCATTGTTCGGTGGCCTGCTGGTTTCCTCGGCATTGCTCGGCGTGCAACTCTGGTTGTTCATGTGGGCGCCGCTGAACGGCCACAGCCTTGACGTTTCGCTGGGCTACTTCCTGTTGCCACTGACCATGGTGCTGACCGGGCGCATCGCCTATGGCGAACAGCTCTCGTACCTGCAAAAGGTCGCCGCGTTTTTCGCCACCCTCGGCGTGCTCAACGAGTTGTATCAGGTGGGCAGTTTTTCCTGGGCGACCTTGTTGGTGGCCATCGGTTACCCGACCTACTTCGTGCTGCGCCGACGCTTGGCGTCGGACAACCTCGGTGGCTTGTGGCTGGACATGGCGCTGATGCTGCCGGTGGCGTACAGGTTCGTGCACAGCGGTGAACAAGGCTTTGCAGTATTCGATCAACACCCGTGGTTGTCGCTGCTGATCCCGCTGCTCGGGGTGATCAGCGCTTCGGCGCTGGTGGTGTACATCATCGCCAGCCGCTTGCTGCCGTTCAGCCTGTTCGGACTGCTGAGCTACGTCGAACCGGTGCTGTTGCTAGGGGTTGCGTTGCTGCTGGGAGAAAGTATCAAGGCGGGAGAATGGCTGACCTACATTCCGATCTGGCTGGCGGTGCTGGTACTGGTGTTTGAGGGCTTCAAGCATTTGATGCGGCATCGCCGGCCATAAAAGCAAAAAAAGCCCGGTCAGCAGCAATGCCGACCGGGCTTTTTCACATCTGATGCAGATTACTCAGTCGAGAGCACACCACGGCGAACCTGGTCGCGTTCGATGGATTCGAACAGTGCCTTGAAGTTGCCTTCGCCGAAACCATCGTCGCCTTTACGCTGGATGAATTCGAAGAACACCGGGCCCATCAGGGTTTCCGAGAAGATTTGCAGCAGCAGACGCTTGTCGCCCGCCTCGGAAGAACCGTCCAGCAGAATCCCCCGCGCTTGCAGTTCGTTGACCGGCTCGCCGTGGTTCGGCAAACGGCCCTCGAGCATCTCGTAGTAGGTGTCTGGCGGCGCGGTCATGAAGCGCATGCCGATTTTTTTCAGGTGATCCCAGGTCTTGATCAGGTCATCCGAGAGGAAGGCAACGTGCTGGATACCCTCGCCGTTGAACTGCATCAGGAACTCTTCGATCTGCCCGGCGCCCTTGGACGATTCTTCGTTCAGCGGGATGCGGATCATGCCATCCGGGGCGGTCATGGCCTTGGAGGTCAGGCCGGTGTATTCGCCCTTGATGTCGAAGTAACGGATCTCGCGGAAGTTGAACAGCTTCTCGTAGAAGTTCGCCCAATAAGCCATACGGCCGCGGTACACGTTGTGGGTCAGGTGGTCGATGATCTTCAGGCCGGCCCCGACCGGGTTGCGGTCAACGCCTTCGATGAACACGAAATCGATGTCGTAGATCGAGCTGCCTTCGCCAAAACGATCGATCAGGTACAACGGCGCGCCGCCGATGCCTTTGATCGCCGGAAGGTGCAGTTCCATCGGGCCGGTTTCGATGTGGATCGGCTGCGCGCCAAGTTCCAGGGCACGCTTGTAGGCTTTTTGCGAATCCTTGACCCGAAATGCCATGCCGCACACCGACGGGCCGTGTTCAGCCGCGAAGTACGAGGCGACGCTGTGGGGTTCGTTATTGAGGATCAGGTTGATCTGGCCCTGCCGATACAGGTGCACGTCTTTGGAGCGGTGGGTCGCGACCTTGGTGAAGCCCATGATCTCGAAGATCGGCTCAAGGGTGTTCGGGGTCGGTGATGCGAATTCGATGAACTCAAAGCCCATCAGGCCCATTGGGTTTTCGTATAAATCTGCCATGGTTGGCGCCTCATCATGCTTTCTAGTATTAACGGATCGTTAGTTACAAGCACTGCCGAGGCCGGCGGGTGGCGCGCAGGAGATACCCCGCACACTGCGGGCGAGAAAATCACCGTAGATCAATTGGAACCCGAATATCTTCATTGTCGACCCAAGGCTCTTGCGGGCGAGGCTTCTGCTGCCAGAAGACGTTATTCTTATATGCGTAACCGGATTCTACACAGCGTAACCATGTTTGTCCGCCTTCTCTATAAAATCCCCCTTTTTGACGCCGGTGCAAGGGGTTTGTTGCACAGGTAGATCCCCAGCAGAATCGCCCCCGCCTCCCAGGTACATTGCCCCACTCAGCGGCCAGCTGTTCGCGTCGCCGCCATCAAACACTGGCTGATTGCGACTGACAATGACCACCCCTGCCCCAGCGCTGAGTGAGTCAGCGAGAAACCGGCCGGCAACGAAGGAAGTCGGATGACGTATTCTTTGCGTAATGTCTGATCATCGTGAAATGAGTAAATACTCATGACCCTCACCCAACTCGAGATCTTTTCACTGGCGGTCGAACTTTCGCTGCCGAACGCGGAACACCCGCGCTACGTGAAAAAGCCGCTTTCACCGCTGGTCAAACGTCAGGTCGGCCTGGCAGTACTCCACCAGCGCCAGTCATCACCAGCGACCCTGGCGTTTATCAAGTTGGCCGAAAGTCTGGACTACCGTTGAAAAGCACAAAGCCTGTGCGCCATCTATCATGGCCCTTGTCTGTACTCTTTTTGAGAGGCAAGCCGTCACCCTGCCTGCATTTGAGAGCCCTACTCCATCTGAGAGCCGTACTTCGTCGCCGCAGGTTCCATACATGCCCTTGACCGTCAAAGCCCGCCGCACACCACGGACTCGCAACCTCATCACGCTGTTGATCGGCTTGGTGCCGGTGGTGCTGGGCTTCGTCATTCTGCACATGCAAGCCGAACAGGTGCTGGAGCACAGCACCCGCCAAACGGCCGAAGATGCGGTGCGCCAATTCGATTTGATGCTCGACAACACTGCGCAGGCAGCAGAAGAACTGCTGCCTCTGGCCGGACAACCTTGCGTTGACGTAAAACTGGCCCTGCGTGAACAAGTCACGCGGCGACCTTTTGTGCGCTCAACCAATCTGGTGTGGGACAACAACCTGTATTGCAGCTCGCTGTTTGGCGACTATCAGGCGGAGGTTGATCCTGGCGAATACACCCGGGGCACGTTGTGGTTGATGAACGGCAACCCGGTCACGCCTGACACCGCATTGCTGGTGTATCGACTCAGCAATGGCAGGCAAGGCGCCCTGACCTCCCTTGATGGCTATCACCTGAGCAATGTCCTGCGGCTGATTGGCCGCAAGACCCTGCTGTTGCTGCAAGTCGGGCCCCACTGGCTGTCGGCCGATGGCAAGGTCCATGAGGGCGCCCTGCCTGTATTACCGGTAGCCCGGAGCAATCTTGAGTCTTCGCGGTATGCCTTTGAGGTCGAGGCCGGCTTTCCCGTGGGTGAAGTCTGGCGCTATATGAAGAACGAATACCCACCGCTGTTCAGTCTGCTGATTTTCTTTGGGGTCATCGCCGGGGCCATTGGTCATTGGCTGCAGAAGCGCTCCTCATCACAGACTCACGAACTGCAACGGGCACTGGAAGCCAATGAGTTCATTCCTTACTTCCAGCCAGTGGTTCACGGTGACAGCAAAGAGTGGGCAGGCGTCGAGGTCTTGATGCGCTGGCAACACCCAAAAGAAGGCCTGGTACGTCCGGACCTGTTCATTCCATTCGCCGAGCATTCCGGATTGATCGTGCCGATGACCCGCTCGTTGATGCGCCAGACTGCAGCATTGCTCGCCCCACATGCGCCTATGTTCCATGAGCGCTTTCATATCGGCATCAACATCACCGCCAGCCACTGCCGTGACCTTGCGCTGGTAGACGATTGCCGCGAATTTCTCGCGGCCTTCCCGCCTGACAAGATTGCGCTGGTTCTGGAGTTGACCGAGCGCGAGCTGATCGAACCCAACGCCATCACCCTCCAATTGTTTGAACAGCTACATGCGCTGGGGGTGATGATTGCGATCGATGACTTCGGCACCGGGCATTCAAGCCTGGGGTATTTGCGCCAGTTCAATGTGGACTTTCTGAAGATCGATCAAAGCTTTGTGGCGATGATCGGTGTCGATGCCTTGTCCCGCCATATACTCGACAGCATCATCGAACTCTCGGCCAAGCTGGACCTTGGTATCGTTGCCGAAGGTGTCGAAACTGTCGAGCAGAGTGATTATCTTGCCTGTCATGGGGTGAACTTCCTGCAAGGCTACCTATTTGGGCGACCGATGCCGGGTACCGATTTCATTATTGCGTTGAACAGCCATTAATTAGCCACTTTGCGCATTCCATGGACATCCTCAACAAATGGATCCGCGCAGCAAATTGCATCAAACAGCAGCATGCGTTACATCATGAAAAAGACGTGATTTACTCTGAGCGAATTAACTACTACAATTTTTCTTGCCTGCACAAGATTGACAGGTGAGCCATTAACACCGAGTCGCTACAAGGCTCTTGGCTTATAGCTTTGTTGGCGGTTGGTATCAGCCAAACACACTATTGGAGTAAAGATATTGTCCAGACTCGCTGAATTTCGTGCCGCTGAAAAGGCCCTTCAAGAACAGCTCGCGCAGCTGGAATCGCTGAAGAACGACGCCGGGCTCAAGAAAGAAATCGAATTCGAAGAAAAGCTTCAGGGGCTGATGAAAACCTACGGCAAAAGCTTGCGCGATATCATCGCCATTCTCGACCCGAATCCAAAATCCAGCCTGCATCAGGCCGTCGCACCGAAAACCCGCCGCGCCCGTGTGGTCAAGGTTTATCAAAACCCGCACACCGGTGAACTGATTGAAACCAAGGGCGGCAATCACCGCGGCCTGAAAGCCTGGAAGGAACAATATGGTGCGAGCACCGTTGACTCCTGGCTGCGCGCTTAAGCTTTCCTGCGTTCCTCCAAAAGCCCTGCCTGTGCAGGGCTTTTTTATGCTCATCCATACTTGATGCAACGATGATCGTCGATCCAGTTGGAAACGCCGGCCAAATACCGTAGGCATCCGGTACAACTTTCTGCTTAATCCCTTTGGGTATTAAACAATACCCCTCGGCACGGCGAGCGTGCAGACATCGCGCACTACTAAAGTCTCAAACTGTTTCGCGCATTGCGTATTTCATCCTGACTTGCGGCATAAGCCTCGGCTTGGCCTGCGTAGGAAAAAACATAGGCCTTATCGGCATCTAGCGCCGCGACTAATGTTTGCGACAACACATGTCGTCCATTCTGAGTGACCGTACAGGTGGTTTCCAGCGCTTGCAGCCTGCTCAATGTAGCGGGATGAATTTTGTTGCAAACACTTTGATAGCCGCCCTGAAAAAAATCCTTTTGCACGGACTTGCGCATTTCCAGCAGCACACCTTGCAAATTGACTTCATGCCCAGGCTCAACCTGGCTCATGGTCAACTCCATTACCAGGACCGGATCACCGTTTGCATCGTTTTTCACCGCCCGCTGCCTTGAAACCCTGGGCGGTGTCTGAGTTGTCGCCTCCTCTTGTGGCAACACTTGCACTGCCCAGCCGCTGGGCCAGGTAATCTCGGGGAGCACAGTCTCGGCGCGGGCAACAGCCGAAAACAGGCAGGTCAAAACAAGCAGGTAGCGATACGGTCGAAACATTGCACTCAACACTGACGGGGCGAACTTAAAGTCTGAGCCCCGCCACGCCGCCAGGCAATAGCTGAAGGTTTTGCTTTGGCGCAATGCACCCGTATTATTGGCGTACTGCAAGCAAGCCTCATCAACTGCAAGCCAAGGGACAGCTCTTGTCTTGAGCGCCGTTTGCCCCACTTATTTTCCGGAGGGCCCATGAGCCTGCACGAACTGAACACCTTCCCCGGCGTTACCGCCCAACCTGACACCGCCACACAGCAATTTGTCTTCAACCACACCATGTTGCGGGTCAAGGACATCACCAAATCCCTGGACTTCTACACACGCATCCTCGGCTTTACGCTGGTGGAAAAACGCGACTTCCCGGAAGCAGAGTTCAGCCTGTACTTCCTCGCGCTGGTTGATAAGAACCAGATCCCGGCCGACGCCGCTGCACGCACCCAGTGGATGAAATCGATTCCCGGTATTCTTGAGCTGACTCACAACCACGGCACCGAGAACGATGCGGATTTCGCCTACCACAATGGCAACACCGACCCTCGCGGTTTCGGCCATATCTGCATTTCGGTGCCCGACATTCGCGCTGCTTGCGAGCGTTTCGAAGCCCTGGGCTGCGATTTCCAGAAACGCTTGAACGATGGCCGCATGAAGAGCCTGGCGTTCATCAAAGACCCGGACGCGTACTGGGTTGAAATCATTCAGCCGGCACCGCTGTAAAAAATCACCGACGCTGATCGTTTGATCGTTCCCACGCTCTGCGTGGTAACGCCTCTTGTGGCGCTCTGCGTCACGCTTTTGGGACGCGGAGCGTCCCGGGCTGCATTCCCACGCGGAGCGTGGGAACGATCATGTGCAAAAAAACCCACGATCACTCATGGGTTTTTGTTTTTTACGCCAGCAATTGCTTACGCGGGGGCAGACGTGCGGATCAGGTGATCGAAGGCGCTCAGCGATGCCTTGGCACCCTCGCCTACCGCAATCACGATCTGCTTGTACGGCACGGTCGTTACATCGCCGGCAGCGAACACACCCGGTATCGAGGTCTCGCCACGGTTATCGACAATGATCTCGCCGCGCGGCGACAGCTCGACGGTGCCCTTGAGCCAATCGGTGTTCGGCAACAAACCGATCTGCACGAAGATCCCTTCCAGTTCGACGCTCAGCACTTCGCCTGACTGACGATCCTTGTAACGCAAGCCGTTGACCTTCTGACCGTCGCCGGTCACTTCAGTGGTTTGCGCGCTGGTGATGACAGTCACGTTGGGCAGGCTGTGCAACTTGCGCTGCAACACCGCATCGGCACGCAACTGCACGTCGAACTCCAGCAAAGTCACATGGGCGACGATACCCGCCAGGTCGATGGCCGCTTCGACACCCGAGTTACCACCACCAATCACCGCAACGCGCTTGCCTTTGAACAGCGGGCCGTCGCAGTGCGGGCAGTACGCCACGCCCTTGTTGCGATATTGCTGCTCGCCCGGGACGTTCATTTCACGCCAGCGAGCACCGGTCGCGAGGATTACGGTCCTGGCTTTCAGTGACGCACCGCTGGCGAACTTGATCTGGTGCAGCTCACCGTTCTTGCCCGGCAGCAGCTTGTCGGCCCGTTGCAGGTTCATGATGTCGACGTCGTATTGCTTGACGTGTTCTTCCAGCGCAACGGCGAGCTTCGGCCCTTGCGTCTCCTGTACCGAGATGAAGTTCTCGATCGCCATGGT
The DNA here is from genome assembly GCF_007713465.1 of Pseudomonas sp. H3(2019). Lineage (GTDB taxonomy): Bacteria > Pseudomonadota > Gammaproteobacteria > Pseudomonadales > Pseudomonadaceae > Aquipseudomonas. Next base: position 35,534 of record NZ_VMSG01000028.1, read on the forward strand.
GTCCAGCACCTGACCACCAAAGCGCTCGGCTGCAACGCCGGTACGAATGCCTTTACGGGCGGCGTAGATTGCTGCCGAAGCACCGGCCGGGCCGCCGCCGACGACCAGTACGTCAAAGGCTTCTTTGGCGCTGATCTTCTCGGCTTGACGCTCGACGGCGCTGGTGTCGATCTTGGCGATGATTTCTTCCAGCCCCATACGGCCCTGACCGAAGTTCACGCCGTTCAGATAGATGCTTGGCACAGCCATGATCTGACGTTCAGTGACTTCGTCCTGGAACAACGCGCCGTCAATGGCGACGTGACGGATGTTCGGGTTCAGCACCGCCATCAGATTCAGCGCCTGGACCACGTCCGGACAGTTCTGGCACGACAGCGAGAAGTAGGTCTCGAAGTTGAACTCGCCTTTGAGCGAGCGGATCTGTTCGATCACCTCGCTGCTGGCCTTCGAAGGGTGACCGCCAACTTGCAGCAAGGCCAGCACCAGCGAAGTGAATTCGTGACCCATGGGGATACCGGCGAAACGCAGGCTGATATCGCTTCCCGGGCGGTTCAACGAGAACGATGGCTTGCGCGCATCGGTACCGTTGTCGAGCAAGGTAATTTGTTGGGAAAGACTGGCAACGTCTTTGAGTAACGCGAGCATTTCCTGGGATTTCGCACCGTCGTCGAGGGAGGCGACGATCTCGATCGGCTGGGTGACCCGTTCCAGGTATGACTTCAACTGAGCTTTAAGATTAGCGTCCAACATACGGGCGATTTCCATTTTTTAAACAGTAGAAAAAACAACGCCCGAGCGAATCTCGCCCGGGCGTTTTTGAGGGCGGTGCGGCTTACTTGTTTAAGAGCTCATCGCCCTCAATCGACTCACAGACTCAGATCTTGCCGACCAGGTCCAGAGACGGAGCCAGGGTGGCCTCGCCTTCTTTCCACTTGGCTGGGCAGACTTCGCCCGGGTGAGCGGCAACGTACTGAGCAGCCTTGATTTTGCGCAGCAGTTCGGAAGCGTCACGGCCTACACCGCCGTCGTTCAGTTCAACGATTTTGATCTGACCTTCAGGGTTGATCACGAAGGTGCCACGGTCTGCCAGGCCGACTTCTTCGATCAGCACGTCGAAGTTGCGGGAGATCACGTGGGTCGGGTCACCAATCATGGTGTACTTGATTTTTTCGATCGCAGGCGAAGTGTTGTGCCATGCGGCGTGGGCAAAGTGGGTGTCGGTCGACACGCTGTAGATTTCTACGCCGAGCTTCTGGAATGCATCGTAGTTGTCAGCCAGGTCTTCCAGCTCGGTTGGGCAAACGAAGGTGAAGTCGGCCGGGTAGAAGAACACGACGGACCATTTGCCTTTCAGATCGGCGTCCGACACTTCGACGAACGCGCCGTTTTTGAATGCGGTAGCGTTGAACGGTTTTACGTGGCTGTTGATGATAGGCATCGTTGACTCTCCGTCAGGGGTTGAGAAGTTGATGGAGTGAATCCTACCCACTCGACCGACGGATGGCTCATTGGCAAACCTGATGCTGCTAATTGGTTTTCGCTATTAGCCAGCACTATCAATAGAAGAAAACCGTATCAATTCGCCAACAGCCTTTTCAGCGATCCAGGCCATCCCGAGAAACGGGCTGGCCTGCGCGATTAACGCAGAGCCAGATACCGCTTCAGAGAGTGGGGACGATTAGCCCGCTACCGGTGTGCGCATGGTAACGAACTCTTCGGCAGCGGTAGGATGCACGCCGATGGTTTCGTCGAAATCGCGTTTGGTGGCGCCAGCCTTCAAGGCAATCGCCAGGCCCTGAACGATCTCGCCCGCTTCCGGACCGACCATGTGGCAACCCAAAACCTTGTCGGTCTTGGCGTCCACCACCAATTTCATCAGAGTGCGCTCCTGGCACTCGGTCATGGTCAGCTTCATCGGCCGGAACCGGCTTTCGAAAATCTGCACCTCATAACCCTCGTCCCTTGCCTGCTCTTCACTCAGGCCAACGGTGCCGATGTTCGGCAAGCTGAATACCGCCGTGGGAATCATCTTGTAGTCGACCAGACGATACTGCTCAGGCTTGAACAGCCGACGCGCTACTGCCATGCCTTCAGCCAAGGCTACCGGCGTCAATTGCACGCGACCGATCACATCGCCAATCGCCAGGATCGATGACTCAGCGGTTTGATACAGCTCGTCGACTTCGACAAAGCCTTTCTTGTCGAGCGTGACGTTGGTGTTCTCCAACCCCAGGTTGTCGACCATTGAACGACGCCCCGTGGCGTAGAACACGCAATCTGCCTGCAACTCGCGACCATCCTTGAGGGTCACGTTCAAACTGCCGTCGGCCTGTTTATCGATGCGCTCGATGTCGGCATTGAATTGCAGGCTCATCCCGCGCTTGGTCAGCTCTTCTTGCAAATGCTTACGCACCGAGCCGTCGAAGCCACGCAGAAACAGCTCACCGCGATACAGCAAGGTGGTTTCGGCGCCCAGCCCGTGGAAAATCCCGGCGAACTCTACGGCGATATAGCCGCCACCGACCACCAGAACGCGCTTGGGCAGCTCTTTGAGGAAAAACGCCTGGTTGGAGCTGATGGCGTGCTCGTGCCCCGGAATCTCGGGGATCTGCGGCCAGCCGCCGGTGGCAATCAGAATATGCTTGGCGGTATGGCGCTCGCCGTTGATCTCGACCTCATGCGGGCCAACGATTTTCGCGTGACCTTCATGCAAGGTTACGCCGCTGCCGACCAGCAGATTGCGGTAGATACCGTTCAGCCGATTGATCTCGCGATCCTTGTTGGCGATCAGCGTTGCCCAATCGAAATTCGCCTCGCCCAACGACCAGCCAAAGCCCTGCGACTGCTCGAAGTCTTCGGCGAAATGCGCCCCATAAACCAACAACTTCTTCGGCACGCAGCCAACGTTGACGCAGGTCCCGCCCAGATAGCGGCTCTCGGCCACAGCGACTTTCGCGCCAAAACCTGCCGCGAAGCGCGCTGCACGCACACCGCCGGAACCGGCGCCAATTACATAAAGGTCAAAATCGTAGGCCATTTTTCAATCTCCTCGGCAGGCCACAAGCATACCCGCTGCAGCTTTTTCGGTCAGTGCTGCGAATGACATGGGGCCGGAAAACGAAAAAGCCACCCGAAGGTGGCTTTCCAGAACAAAACAGCGAAGCGCTTTTAGTAAGCCTTGCCCGTCTTGTAGAAGTGTTCGAAGCAGAAGTTGGTCGCTTCGATGTAGCCTTCAGCGCCACCGCAGTCGAAACGCGTGCCTTTGAACTTGTAGGCAATCACGCAACCGTCTTGCGCCTGCTTCATTAGGGCGTCGGTGATCTGGATCTCGCCGCCTTTGCCTGGCTCGGTTTCTTCGATCAGCTTGAAGATGTCCGGGGTCAGGATGTAACGACCGATGATTGCCAGGTTGGATGGAGCATCTTCCGGCTTTGGCTTCTCGACCATGTTGCGGACGCGGTACAGGTCGTCACCGATCAAATCGCCTGCGATCACGCCGTATTTGTTGGTTTCCTGCGGGTCGACTTCCTGGATCGCGACGATGGTGCAACGATACTGTTTGTACAGCTTGACCATCTGGGTCAGTACGCCGTCGCCTTCCAGGTTGACGCACAAGTCGTCCGCCAGCACGACCGCGAACGGTTCGTCACCGATCAATGGACGACCAGTCAGAATTGCATGACCCAAGCCTTTCATTTCGGTTTGACGGGTGTAGGAGAACGAGCACTCGTCGAGCAGCTTGCGGATACCGACGAGGTACTTCTCTTTGTCAGTACCTTTGATCTGGTTTTCCAGCTCGTAGCTGATGTCGAAGTGGTCTTCCAGGGCCCGTTTGCCACGACCGGTCACGATGGAGATTTCTGTCAAACCAGCGTCCAGCGCTTCTTCAACGCCGTACTGGATCAGTGGCTTGTTCACCACCGGCAGCATTTCTTTGGGCATGGCTTTAGTCGCTGGCAGGAAGCGAGTACCGTAACCGGCTGCTGGGAACAAGCATTTCTTGATCATAAAAGTCCTTAAAAGGGCTGTGTGTACGAGTTTCGGCGCAGTCTAATCAGGCGGCGAGCACCTTACAATGCCCCGCACTGGCTAACCGATGCCATCATAGAGAAATATTCCGGCGGATAGTTCCGCAACGACGCAGATTAGCCTCCAAGCCAAGGCGTACGGAACAACGCAAAGACGTCACTTTAGACCAGTGAACGCGCCCAGGCACTTTTCCAGTTATCATTGCGCGATTGAACCAGCCAACGAGGCAGATAGATGTCGGCAGCAAAAAGCGTAAACGGTTACCTGATCAATCAGGCCAAAGATGGCCAATGGTGGGTCGACAGCGTCAGCGGCGAGAATATCGCCGGGCCTTTCCCTACGGAAGCGTTGGCAATTGAAGTCGCCTCGGTGCTTCAAGACACCCCGCCTGCACCCAAGCGGCGCGGCGCCAAGCCTGAGTAACACCACTGCTCGAAAGAGCCCTGCCGACGTGCAGGGCTTTTTGGTGTTTGTCTGTACCGAAATGGTTGTTCGCTATAGCATCTCGCTGCAGGGCGATTTGTGCCCTTTACACCCTTTCCACTCGTTGACGACCCACACATGAAAAAATACCTGGCTCTGATTGCGGTGTTGGCCTTGAGCGGTTGCGCCACTGCGTCCAAAACCTATCTGAATAACGGCGAGCAAGGCCTGTCGATCGACTGCTCGGGTGAAGCCAACTCCTGGGCCAAATGTTATCAAATGGCCGATGATTCCTGCGCTGGAACCGGCTATCGGATCATTGGCACCGATGGCACGCCAGCCACCAAGGAAAGCGACAAGACCCTGGGCGTCGATGTTGGCAACTACAAGAGCCGCAGCGTCGTAGTGGTGTGCAAGTAACCGGCAAGACGCTGTGAGCCGTCACATGTGAATTTCGGCAAATTTGATCCCGAGCCCGCGTACTGTCTCAATCAAATCGTCCAGTCGAGCGAATGATTCGACCTCGTCGTTTTCATCCACCAGGAAATAGCTGCGCCCTGCACTTTTCTTGAAGAACACAATCCACTCCCCGGAGTTTGCCGGGTTTTGAATCACATGCGTCGCAGAGATGTGCCCCTCTGCATGCCGCTCTCTTACTTGCTCTCGCTTCATTGACCACTCCAGAAATGACAGTGCCGCCCAAGCCCGAAGCTGGACGGCACTCCTGCTGATTGACGACAGTTTATCGGACGATACGGTCAATCAGCCAATTTCAAATTCAGCGAGCGAGAGGGAACCGCCAAAAAAACTATGAGCCAGAAATGCATTTGTTGGCCGCATCCTGCACATCTCCAGGCCGAATTGGCACATTGGACATGCTTTCGTGGAGCTTGATGCTACTCCCGCTGGATCGTTCTTCGATGTCAAACACCGCAGACGGACTCGCAGACAGTTTTCCTGGAACAATGACCCGGACACCGTCCTTGTTGTAGGGCTCCATTTGCACAGCCCCTCGGGTACTGGCCAAATGTTTGGCCACGCAGTCGGCATACGCTTGAGGCTTTTTCCCCGAGATCACATTCATGGTCGGCAGCGTCTGACTAATGTCCGAGACAGTCGCGCAACCACTCATCGCCAACGCCAGTACCAAAACACCCCGCTTCATACGAATCCTCCCTTAAAGACCCTCCGACAGCGCAAATACTGTTTTTCTCCGGAGACCGCTGCTTTATCACCCATAAAAACCCGAATAGCTGTTTTTAATTGTCAAAGCGCCTCGCGGTAGCCCAATAATAAACCGTTCGGGCTGATAAACTGCGCCATCGCCCATGCTATCGTTTTGATTTTGTAGAAAAAGCCCTTCTGGAGGCGCCCCCATGAAATTTATCCACCAGCGCGAGCACCTCAATGAAGATGACATCGTCGTCATTCAATGCTCCCAAATGTGCAACATCCGCCTGATGAACGACGCCAATTTTCGCAGTTTCAAGAATGGCGGCCGCCACACCTACCACGGCGGCGCGTTCGACACCTTCCCTGCGAAAATCACCGCGCCAAGCACCGGTTTCTGGAACATCACCATCGACACGGTCAACCGCCGGCCGATCAGTGTGACCCGCAAACCGACCCTGACCCACTCGATCAAAATCATCCGCCGGTCCAGCTCGAAACTCAGCTGAGACCTCGGCCCGCACTGCGACAGACAGGTACGACCGTGGCCCAAACGACTAAATACGTCATCAAATACAAGCTCAACGAAGAACGCCGTTTCGAGTTCGCCCAGCTTGAAACCGGCACCGAAGAAGAAGCCAGAGCAGCACTTGAAGCGATTCACGGTGACTTGTCCGGGATCAGCGATATAAAGGTCAGCAAAGCGCTGTAACCCCTGACACAACCACTCCGGAGTTCGACCGCAAGCACCGGAGTGTCGCCCACCCTCGTACTCCCCAGACTGGCACACCTCAACCTTGAGTTCAGGAGCCGGACATGTCCATTTCTTTGCCGCACAACACCTCAGTAGCGCGTTATATCGACGGTGTCCGTGCAATGGGCGAACAGCCTCTGATCTCGCGTATCAATGCACTGGATTGGCCTTCCCTGGAGCAAGACCTAGACCGGGACGGCTGCGCGACAATCAAAGGACTGCTCAGCCCCGAACAATGTGCAGACCTCAGCGCACTCTACGCTCAGCCTGCGCTTTTCCGCTCGCAAGTGATAATGGCCCGGCATGGTTTCGGGCGCGGCGAGTACCAGTATTTCAGATACCCGCTGCCAGATATCGTTGCTTGCCTGCGTAGCACGCTCTACTCAAGACTTGTTCCGCTGGCCAATCGCTGGAATGAACGGATGGGCTTGCCCGGCCGCTTTCCCACGGAGCACGCAGCCTTCCTGCAATGTTGTCATGACGCCGGACAAGAGCGCCCTACACCGCTGTTGCTGCAATATGGTCCGCTGGACTACAACTGTTTGCACCAGGATCTGTATGGCGAGCATGTGTTCCCGCTGCAAGTGGCGACTCTGCTGTCCGCTCCCGGTGAAGACTTTACCGGCGGCGAATTCGTGCTCACCGAGCAGCGCCCACGGATGCAATCACGGCCCATGGTAATGAGCCTGGAAAAAGGCGACGCACTGATCTTTGCCGTGCATCAGCGCCCGGCCAAAGGTGTTCGCGGCGATTACCGGGTGAACCTGCGCCATGGTGTCAGTCGCCTGCACAGCGGCAAACGGCACACCCTTGGAGTGATCTTTCACGATGCGCAGTAAAGCGATGCCTCCAGCGACCTTCGAGCTTTTTGCCGATGAAGACCGGCAACCGGTCAGGAACGAACAAATCGGCGAACAGTCTTTCGTTCTCCGAGGTTTCGCCCTGCCCTGGGTGGAGCAATTGCTGCCGCTGCTGGAGAAGATTTTACTGGCCGCACCGTTTCGGCAGATGGTGACCCCCGGCGGTTTCACCATGTCTGTCGGCTTGAGCAGTTGCGGCACGCTGGGCTGGACCACCGATCGCAGTGGCTATCGCTACACCCGCATCGATCCCGTCGGCGGCCAGCCTTGGCCGGCGATGCCCGAGCTCTTTCGGGAAATGGCACAGGCCGCCGCACGAGAAGCCGGTTTCCATCACTTTGAGCCCGATGCCTGCCTGATCAACCGATACCTGCCGGGCGCCAAAATGTCGTTGCATCAGGACAAGGATGAGCGGTCCTATGATCCACCGATCGTTTCGGTGTCTCTCGGCCTGCCGGCGATGTTCCTGTTCGGCGGCTTTGAGCGTAGCGACAAACGCCTGCGAGTGCCGCTGTTTCACGGTGACATCGTGGTCTGGGGCGGCGTGGATCGCTTGCGTTATCACGGCGTGCTGCCGCTCAAGGAGGGTCATCACCCACAACTGGGCGAACAGCGGATCAACTTCACTTTCCGCACGGCGGGATGAATCACGGAATTTGACCGCAAGCGCCGGAGTGTCTTCACCGCCCACACTCTCTAGGCTGAACTAAACCTTTTACCGGTAACGTCCCATGAACACTGCCAAACCCACCATAGAGCAAGATCCCCGTTGGTCCGCAGTGCTGGCGCGCGACCCGCGCGCTGACGGTCAGTTCGTCTACGCGGTGAAAACCACCGGGATCTATTGCCGCCCCAGCAGCCTGGCGCGATTACCGAAACCGGAAAACGTCGAGTTTTTCGACACCGAGGAACAGGCTCAGGCTGCCGGTTATCGCCCGAGCAAACGCGCAGCACCGGATCAGACTCATCTCGCCGCGCAACACGCCGCACTGGTCGCCGCAGCCTGTCGGCAGATCGAGGCTGCCGAGACATTACCCAGCTTGAACGAACTGGCAGAGACCGCACGAATGAGCGCGTTCCACTTTCACCGGGTGTTCAAGGCTGTCACCGGCCTGACGCCCAAGGGCTATGCCACTGCACAACGTTCGCGCAGGGTTCGTGAACGCCTGGAAATCGCCGGTTCGGTGACCGACGCGCTGTATGAGGCAGGCTTCAATTCCAACAGCCGTTTCTATGAGTCCGCCGATCATCTGCTCGGCATGAAACCCAGCGACTACCGCGCTGCCGGCCAGAACACCGACATCCGCTTTGCCGTCGGCCAATGTTCATTAGGGGCGATTCTGGTGGCACAGAGTCAACGCGGGGTGTGCGCAATCCTGTTGGGGGATGATCCCCATGCGCTGGTCTGCGACCTGCAAGACCGGTTCCGCCAGGCCAACCTGATTGGCGCCGACCATGAGTTCGAGCAGTTGATTGCCAAGGTGGTGGGTTTCATCGAAGCCCCGGCGCTTGGCCTGGACCTGCCGCTGGATGTGCGCGGCACGGCGTTTCAGGAGCGGGTGTGGATGGCGCTGCGGGATATTCCGGCGGGCAGCACCGCCAGCTACGCCGACATTGCCCAGCGCATCGGCGCGCCAAAAGCCTTCCGTGCCGTGGCCCAGGCCTGCGGTGCCAACAACCTCGCGGTGGCCATTCCCTGCCACCGGGTGGTGCGCAGTGACGGTGGTCTCTCGGGCTATCGCTGGGGCGTGGAGCGCAAGCGTCAACTGCTTGCGCGTGAAACCCAGTCTTAGAATACGCGTTGTCGAACTCGGCATCTGCGCCTAAAGACCACTGGCCTTGTGACGCTGACTCCTGCTACAAACCCCACTCTTGTCATGAAGAGGACATTCCGATGAACCAGTGGCCTGACACCCGTATTCTTGATCTGCTCGGCATTGAATTGCCGATCATCCAGGCTCCCATGGCCGGCGCTACCGGATCAGCCATGGTCATTGCGGCCAGCAATGCCGGCGCCCTGGGCTCAATGCCCGCGGCCATGCTCAGCGTCGAACAGTTGCGCGAAGAGCTGAAGGTCATCCGGCAACACAGCCAGCGCCCGTTCAACGTGAACTTCTTCTGCCATCAACCACCCGTAGCCGACGAACAACGCGCTCAGCAATGGAAAAACCTGCTGGAGCCTTATTACCGCGAATTGGGTGCAGACTTCGACGCACCGACGCCGGTTTCCAATCGTGCGCCGTTCGATGCCGCCGCCTGCGCGGTGGTCGAAGAGTTCCGTCCAGAGGTGGTGAGTTTTCACTTCGGCCTACCGGAAAAATCCCTGCTCGATCGGGTCAAAGCCACCGGCGCGAAGGTTCTGTCTTCGGCTACCACCGTCGATGAGGCGATCTGGCTGGAACAGCATGGCTGCGACGCGATTATCGCCATGGGTTACGAGGCCGGAGGCCATCGCGGGATGTTTCTCAGCGATGACCTGAACAGTCAGGTCGGCACCTTTGCGCTGGTGCCACAGATCGTCGATGCCGTCAGCGTACCGGTGATCGCCGCTGGCGGGATCGGCGACGCACGCGGGATTGTCGCCGCCTTCGCCTTGGGTGCCTCGGCAGTGCAACCGGGCACCGCCTACCTGTTTACCCCGGAAGCCAAGGTCAGCGCCTCCCATCACCGGGCCTTGCGCAGCGCCAAGGAAAGCGAGACGGCGCTGACCAATATTTTCACTGGGCGTGCGGCGCGAGGCATTCTCAACCGGGTCATGCGCGAACTCGGCCCGATCAGCCCGCAGGCACCGGCCTTCCCGTTGGCGGGCGGTGCGCTGATGCCACTGCGTGCCAAGGATGAAGCGGACTTCAGCAATCTCTGGGCAGGACAAGCGCTACGGCTTGGGATTGAATTACCGACCGCTGAGTTGACCCGGCGGCTGGCTGACGAGGCGTTGGCCTTGATGGCACGCCGATAACGCTGAAAGTTGTATACAGTTTTTGCTCAAAGAAAGCTCGTGAGTTCCGTTCGTCGCCCATTCGCTATATATTCCGATATATAGCGTTTTGCCTCAGCCCCGGCGCAGTCGACTGATATCAACACACTGCCCGACTCACTTGCACCTCGGAGCCGCTTCATGACTATTCGTGCCTCACGTATTGCCCCCACTTGCCTGGCATCCTTGCTCGCCGTGTTCGCGTTTGGCTCAGCCCACGCCGATGAAGTCCAGGTTGCGGTCGCGGCCAATTTCACCGCACCGATCCAGGCCATTGCCGCCGACTTCGAAAAAGACACCGGGCACAAACTGGTCGCCGCCTATGGCGCAACGGGTCAGTTCTACACCCAGATCAAAAACGGTGCGCCGTTCGAAGTGCTGCTGTCGGCTGACGACAGCACCCCACAAAAACTCGAGAGCGAAGGCGACACGGTCAAAGGTTCGCGTTTCACCTACGCCATCGGCACTCTGGCACTGTGGTCGGCCAAGGACGGTTACGTTGATGCCAAAGGTAAAGTGCTAAGCGACAACACCTATCAGCACCTGTCGATCGCCAACCCGAAAGCCGCCCCTTACGGCCTTGCTGCGACCCAGGTATTGGCCAGGCTGGGCCTGACCGACAAGGTCAAGAGCAAGATCGTCGAAGGCCAGAACATTACCCAGGCCTACCAGTTCGTCTCCACCGGCAATGCGGAAATAGGCTTCGTCGCCTTGTCGCAGATCTATAAAGACGGCAAAGTCACCGGCGGTTCGGCGTGGATCGTTCCAGCCGACATGCACGACCCGATCAAACAAGACGCAGTGATCCTCAACAAAGGCAAAGACAATCCCGCCGCCAAGGCACTGGTCGCTTACCTCAAAGGGCCTAAAGCCGCTGCCGTCATCAAGTCCTACGGTTACCAACTCTAAATGACCCTATCGAGTGCCGATTTGTCCGCCATCTGGCTGACCCTCAAGCTGGCATCCCTGACGACGGCCATCCTGCTGGTCATTGGCACTCCGATTGCGTTGTGGCTGTCGCGTACCCGCTCCTGGTTGCGCGGGCCCATCGGTGCCATCGTCGCCCTGCCCCTGGTGCTGCCGCCGACAGTGATCGGCTTCTATTTGCTGCTGACCCTCGGTCCTAACGGGGTCATCGGCCAGTTCACCCAAGCACTGGGGCTGGGCACGCTGACGTTCAGTTTTGCAGGGCTGGTGATCGGTTCGGTTATCTACTCGATGCCCTTTGTCGTCCAGCCACTGCAAAACGCCTTCTCGGCGATTGGTCCGCGTCCACTGGAAGTGGCCGCCACCTTGCGCGCCAATCCCTGGGACACTTTTTTCAGCGTGATCTTGCCGCTGGCCAGGCCAGGCTTTATCACCGCAGCCATTCTCGGCTTCGCCCATACCGTCGGTGAGTTCGGCGTGGTGCTGATGATCGGCGGCAATATCCCGGACAAAACCCGCGTGGTGTCGGTACAGATCTACGATCATGTCGAAGCCATGGAATACGCCCGGGCCCACTGGCTGGCCGGTGCGATGCTGGTGTTCTCGTTCCTGGTATTGCTGGCGCTGTACTCCAGCCGCAAAACCAAAGCCGGCTGGAGCTGATCGATGACCTCAACGATTCACGTTCGCCTGCAACTGAGCTACCCGGATTTTTCCCTGGACGTCGACCTGTACCTGCCCGGTCGCGGCGTGACGGCGCTGTACGGTCATTCCGGTTCGGGTAAAACCACCTGCCTGCGCTGCATCGCCGGCCTGGAAAAGGCCGAGCAAGGCTTTATCCAGATCAACAACGAAGTCTGGCAAGACAGCAGCAAAAAGCTCTTTGTCGCCCCGCACAAACGGGCACTGGGCTACGTGTTTCAGGAAGCCAGCCTGTTTCCTCATCTGTCGGTGCTGGCCAACCTGGAGTTTGGCCTGCGGCGCATTCCGCGCCAGCAACGCCGGGTCGACATGACCCACGCCACCGAACTGCTGGGAATCAGCCACTTGCTCGACCGTCATCCACAACACCTCTCGGGTGGCGAGCGCCAACGGGTCGGTATCGCCCGCGCGTTGCTCACCAGCCCGAAACTGCTGTTGATGGACGAGCCACTGGCGGCGCTGGACTCACAGCGCAAAAGCGAAATCCTGCCGTACCTCGAACGGCTCCACGACGAACTGGAAATCCCGGTGTTGTACGTCAGTCATTCGCAGGATGAAGTCGCTCGGCTGGCCGACCACATTGTCCTGCTCAGCTACGGCAAAGCCCTGGCCAGCGGGCCTGTCGGCGAAACGCTGGCGCGGCTCGACCTGCCGCTGGCCTTGGGCGACGACGCCGGCGTGGTGATCGAGGGTCAGGTGACGGACTACGACGCCCATTATCAACTGCTGACCCTGCAACTGCCCCGCAGCCAATTGAATGTGCGGGTCGCGCATTCGCCTATGGCCGTTGGCAAGTTGTTGCGCGTCAAAGTCCAGGCTCGCGATGTCAGCCTGAGTCTTCAGGGCGGTGAACTCAGCAGCATCCTCAATCGCCTGCCAGTGACGGTGACCAGCGAAATATCCGCGGACAACGCCGCCCACGTACTGGTGCGCCTGGACGCGGCCGGAACACCGTTGCTCGCGCGTATCACTCGCTATTCCCGCGATCACTTGCAACTGCACCCCGGTCAGCAGTTGTGGGCGCAAATCAAGGCAGTGGCGGTCCTCGCGTAAGGCGACGAACAGCACAGACCGCTTTTGCAGCTTTTCAACTTGCTTCTATAGTTGATGTGTACACAATTGGAGCGTCGGTGACGCCATGGAAGACATATTCGTTGTGAAACGTTGCAACAAGACCACCGTTCAGGGTCGCCGTGCAGGTGAAGTGTCTCATCAGCAGCCGATTGCGGCGGTCTGGTACCGGATCGCCGATACGCGTACCGGTGGCGGTTTTATCGGCGACGGTTATGAGCACATGGAAGATGCCATGAAGGAGTGCCGACGGCTCAATGCCGCCAGCTCGCGGGTCTCGCGTAAAGTCTGAAACGCAAGCTACATGTAGCTCCGCTGCCATTGGCATTGCGGGTCTATACTGATTCCAGCTGAAGGATCGGCGACCTCATCGGCAAACGCTCGCGTCCGGCGAGCGTTTTGTTGCTCGATCAAAAGCTTCTCTGATACGGAGGTGTTTCTCATGTCCGAAAAAGAGTCCATCACCACACTCCTCACTCTGCTCGACTCGCGTCAGGCGCGTTTGGCGGCTGCCTGCAAGGAAATTGCCGACTGGGTCGACATTCATGGCGGCCACCCCACCGCGATGAAAATCCGCGACCGGCTGCAAGACATCGAGAAAGATGCCCCGCTGATTCAGAATGCGCTGACGTCGCTCAAACCTGTCGACCGGCCATTGCCTCGATTCCGCTAAGCAAGTCCCGGCTCATTCGCTGAAGTCGGGACTCGCCGAGGATCGGCAGCGCACTGACATGCTGTTTTTCAGAGCTGATCCCGAGCTATACCGCTGCGTATACGCAGAATATCGGCGAGCACCGCCAAGGCGATTTCCGCGGGTGTCTTGCTGCCCAGATTGAGCCCGATAGGCGCGTGAATACGTGCCAGCTCAGCCTCGCCCAAACCACCGATACGCCGTAAACGCTCAAAGCGCTTTTGCGAGGTTTGCATCGAGCCCATCACACCGATGTAAAACGCCTCGGTGCGCACCGCTTCCATCATCGCCAGATCGTCGATGCGCGGATCGTGGGTCAGCGCCACCACGGCGGTATCGCTGTGACAGCCGCCATCGGCAATGAACATCGATGGCAACTCGCGACGAATCTCCACGTTCTCAAGGACCACACCATCGAGAACCTCTTCACGCGGGTCGCACAGAATCACCTCAAAACCCAGCCCCACCGCGAACTCGGCACACGCCTGGGCCACGCTGGAATAACCGGCGAGCAACAAGCGTTGGGCCGCACCGACGCGCAAACGCACCCGGTCGATTTCCCGTTCGATACGCGGCCCGTGTTCACGGTCGACCAGCACGCTGCGTGCGCCGCTGGCCAGATTCACTTCACGAATCAAGCGGCGCTGCCCGAGCAACGCGGACTCCAGTTCGCGCAGATGGGCTTGCACCTCGCACTCAGGTTCAAGCTTTTCCACCAGCACGTCGAGTAACCCGCCGCAGGGCAGTTTCACCTGGGAGCGCGGGTCATCGCCTTCGCCGTAACGCACCACCGAAACGGCGTCGAGAAACGCCCCTTCGGCCATGCGCGCCAGAAAGTCGTCCTCGACGCAGCCGCCCGACAACGAACCAATCCATTGCCCGCTGTCGTTGACCGCCAACATCGAGCCCGGCGCACGGGGTGCCGAACCGTAGGTGCCGAGCACGCTGCAGAGCCATACACGCTGACCAGCGCTGGACCAGGCCAACGCTCGCCGAACTACTTGCAGGTCAAGATGCTGCATATCAGTGTGCCTTGTGCTCAACGGGAGCATCTGCCTTCAATTGCTCGATCTGGCCGATCAGCAGATCAGCCGCAACAGGTTGCGCGGATCTTCCAGGCGCAACGTATTGAGGTTCTGGGTGCTGTTATGAAACACCGGGAACATCTCGTTGAACATCGTACCTTGAGCGCTCATGCTGTGCTTGAGGAAAGAGCTCAGGTCCTGATGCGTCCAGCCGCGTACGGCCAGATCGTTGGCGAGCAAACTTGGCGCAGGTGGCCATTGAGCAGGCCGCCGCCATAAGGCGCGCCACCGGACCGGGTGGCCGATGAACATCGGCACCTTGCCAGTTGGCAGCAGCGGATCGGGCGCGTGATCTTCAGGGAAAACGATGCCGTCCTTGTCCAGGTCTTCAGCGGTGACGATGCGATCCGGCTGCAGATCGGCTCCCAGCAACGACAGGTCGAAACCGTCATAAATACGATCGGCGCGAATGGTTTTGAGCAACATCGCGTGGCCTTGTTGCTGCGGCCAGCCCGGCATGTCCTTGGCGCGGATGTCGCGGGCAAATACCTTGCTGCCGCAGACCTTGGACAATGAGTCGTTGCGCATGCGGGCCTTGCCGTTGTTGCCGAGCCATTGCTCGGACGATATTGAGGACGAAAAAAAGCCCGCATGCGGGCGGGCTTGAAGGGGATGTCTCAAAGGAGTCAGGTCAATCTAGGCCGGTCAGGGTGAAGACTTCGTGAAAGGGTTGTCATGGTTACGGAAAGATCGCAGCCCCCCCAAGAAGGCCAGCACCTTGTCAACGCCCCTGACACCCTCTCGCTGTGCCTTTTCGTCTCGCCCTTCTACTCCATTTTTTACTTCCCCACTTTCGAATGGGCTCAAGGAGAAAGAACAATATATAGCCCGAGAGGACAAGCGTGAGATCGATCCATGACTCGGCGATGGATCCTATGAAGTACTCAATGCAGTATTTAATGACAAACAGCAACGAAATGCCGCCAAGTGCCATTAACGTGACAACTGCAAGGCTCGATAACCTTTCCTTCAACTGGGTATATCTCCCGACTCTATTGCGGCAACCTCATGCGAGACGCCTGGAAATCTCCATTGCTCCGAAAAACCCGCAATGATGCCGCAGAAGCCAACCGGGCAGCCCTGAGCGGGCTGCAATGGCGGCCCATGCTTATTCAAGGTGTATTTTATGAGCCTTCACTTCGCTCGCGTAGATGGCCAGCCGTTCTTCGGCGGTCTCCAACACCTGACACGTCTTCAGCAGTGACTGGGCATCGACCTCATTACCAGCCTGTCTCAGCCGCTCGGCAATGGCTTTGAGCTCCACCGCCGACCATCGCAAATCAGATGCAAGGTTCTGGAAATCGCTTCGCAGTTCGTGTTCGGGTTTGTTGAGTAACATGGCAATTCCCTCCGCGTCACGGCATCACTCGATGCGACGCTCTGAAAATCGTTTCCACTGCAAAAGACTTGATAACCCTCTTGCGCACTCGATGCAACTCCCAGAGTGGGTACCTCGCTTGCGCGGGGAATCAAGCCTGCCACCCGATCATTGGCCAAACGCCCGATCGTCGGCCTGCGACCTGACTTGATCGTTGCATCAGTCTGCGAATGCTCTGCGCCCGGCTTTCAATTCAGTACGCAGCTCACCGATAAAATTGGCGATCTCCCGGACACTGGTCAGAGTCGCCGTCGACACGCCGGTGATCAACAGTTCAACCCGTCCGGATTCTGGTTCGACAATTTTGACCCTCAACGACCCGTCGGGATTCACCGTGCAGGTGCATGAGAGTGGATAGAAACCGGATTCCACAATCTGGCAAAGCTGAAGAAGAGGAAACATGGCATTCCGTCCGTGGGGATTGTGTGCCGGGGTGTTGCTTGACCTTTACAGGTTAGCTGACCTCGGCAAACGCGAACGAATTAACCTCAAAGTGCTGTCTGTTTCGCACTTTGTAAAGCCGCGAAGCCCGCAACAGGCTTTTACAAAGCATCTAGACTCCAACGAAGAAGTGCTGGAGATAAATGCAAGAATGCCCCCTTGATAACGAACCACTCCCCCCAAACCCAGAGTACACAAGACTATGTGTGAATCCTGTGATTCAAACCCCGCGCCAGACGCAGATGGCCGTCGTCGTTTTCTCCGGCTTGCAGGACTAGGGGCTGGCGCCCTGCTGCTTGGTGGAGTGTTGCCTAACAGCATCGTCCAGGCCGCCGAGAAAAAGGCCCCACCTCCAAAACCACAAAACTCGATCAACCCGGACGCGGCCCTTCAACGACTGATCGCGGGCAATAAGCGGTACATCAACGGCACCTCCAAGACACATGACTTCAAGTCAGAGCGTGAAGCCCTGGTCTCTGGTCAGAACCCGTTCGTGGCAGTTTTGAGTTGTGCTGATTCGCGCATCGCCCCCGAGTACGCGTTTGACACGGCCCGCGGCGATCTTTTCGCAGTGCGTGTCGCGGGCAACTTCGTCACGGAAGAAGGCTTGGCAAGCCTGGAGTATTCGGTGCTGGCGCTCGGCGCGCCACTGATTCTGGTATTGGGGCATGAAAGCTGCGGCGCCCTCACTGCCGGCATCAAGGCAGTCAAGGACCATGCGGTCTTCCCCGGCCAGATCCAGAAACTGACAGACGCACTCAAGCCCACTATTGAGAAAGTACTCAAGGACCCGGGGGATCTACTCGAGAACGCGACCGTGCAAAACGTCAAAGACGCGGTAAACAACCTCAAGAAAGCCTCACCCGTACTGACTGAAGCGCTGAGCAAGGGCGAGTTGAAAATCGTCGGGGGCATCTATCGCCTGGCCAGCGGCAAAGTAGATCTGATTGCCTGATTCGCAAGATGCATCTCACCCGACGGTGAGATGCATGGCTTGTACTCGCTGGCGAGCGCCACTTAGAGGGGTCTGGCTTTATCGTGCAGTGTTTCCAGCTCGCTCTCGACCGCGCTTTGAACATCCTTCCACTTTTTCGGATTATCTGGCTGGAGCTCGTCGCGGTCCTGCCGTGCGTCACCCGAACGGCTTGGCTCAGCTGGTTTTCTAGTACCTGGTGCTTGCGGATCGGTCTTCATGGCTCACCTCTCGTACGCCCTGCGGTCGATACGTATTAGAAGTTTAGAAACGACCCATGTTCAAAACCAGTACCAGCCAGCGGCAAATTTCAGGCAAAAAAAAGCCCAAGCAGCTGATGGACGCTTGGGGCTTAAAAATGCGTAAACCGTGGTAGGTGAACACGGTCGTGATAATAGCTCACCACACTAGATGTAACAAGATATTTACATCTTTTTTTCACACAAAAAATCACCTAAGTCCTTAAATAACCACACTTTTTTAAAGGTAGAAGCTCGGTGCGATGAAGCATGCCGCTACTTCAATGAGAGCTTGGCGCTATTGAAATGCCCTCGCTCACATCACCGTAAATTCGAAAATGCCTTACCTCTCCGGCATCCATGGTCGTTACGACCTCGCGCAAGGAAATACCTATCGAGCACAAGCCGTTACCCTTCAGGTCTTCTCCTGCGCCTACAAAAACTTCCCCGGGCTTAGTGAAAAATCGTGCTCCTTCACCAGGTCCCACTCGCGCAACAAAATCACCGTTCACGTAAACACCGATGTAGCAGGCCGAACCCAGTAAACCGCCATCACGCGTCACAAAAATCGTTCCGCTGTCTCCCTCGATGGGTTGCTGAAATGCAAAAACCCGATCACCTGGAACCTGAGAGGCCTTTTCTGCTGGAACTGGAGATGTCATGCACCCTGAAATGAATAAAAAGGCCGCAACTCCTATCAAAATCCGCATGTTGAGCCCTCGTAAATCTATGCCAAGGCTTTATCACCAGCGAGTGAACAGGATAGGTCCCGGGATCGGGATCCCATGGCTGAATGCATGACAAAGAGTATAGATGCCTGGGATGAGGACCTGATCGACTGCCGTGGCTGGCCAGGGTTATTTCTACACCGTTTATCGCCCGCTCGGGCCGCTCAGCATCCATTGCATGAACGACCCGGAAGACAATGGGACAGAGAAGAAATATCCCTGCCCGACCTCATAACCTTGCGCTCTGAGAATGTCACGCTGGGCAGCGTGCTCAATGCCTTCAGCGACAACATGCAAGGAAAGCCCCTTACCAATACCGATGACAGACTCGCTTAATGCGCGGCAGGAAGCATCGTGCTCCAGGTCATCCACAAAACTCTTGTCCAGTTTCAGCTCACTGATCGGCAACCGCCGCAAGTACCCCAGGCTGGAATAACCCGTGCCAAAGTCATCGATCGCCAGACGCACACCCAAAGCATGCAGATCCTGGATGGTTTGCTCTGAACCAGGGCTGTTGCAAAGCAAAACGCCTTCCGTCACCTCCACGCACAAATCGGCGGGCTGTAATTCACACCGGTGCAGTTGCTCGGCGATCAGCCCCACCAGATTCAGATTGTGAAAGTTGATCGGTGACAGATTGATCGACATCGACGGGACCGCGAATCCTTGCCGACGCCACTGCGCCAATTGCCCGCAGGCCTCTTGCAACACCCATTGGCTCAGCTCATTGATTAACCCGCACTCCTCGGCCAAGGGTATGAATCGCGTTGGCGAGATGCTGCCCAGTGTTGGGTGTTCCCAACGTGCCAGCGCCTCTACACCGACAAGACGCCCGCTCCTCAAATCGACTTGCGGCTGATAAACCAGTTGAAGACCATTCTCAGCCAGGGTCACACGCAACGCCGTCTCAAGTATCAAACGTCCCTGAGCGATCTTGTTCATCTCTTCGAGAAAAAAGCTGAAGCTGCCACGTTCGGTACGCTTGGCCTGGTACATCGCAATATCGGCGCAATGCAGCAGGTTTTCCATATCCTGCCCGTCATCTGGAAACATGCTTATACCGATACTGGCCGACAGGACCACGGAGGTGCCGGCTATATTGGCCGCAATACTCAGGGTCATCTTCAGCCGCTCGAGAAAGGTCGTGACCTGCGTGGCATTCATCCTTGGGAGCACCAGAACGAACTCATCGCCGGATAACCGCCCGACAACGTCCGACTCCCGGAGCACGCTGCGTAGCCGTTGCGCCATGACTTGCAGCAACTCGTCACCCGATGCATGCCCCAGCGCATCATTGACCTGCTTGAAGCGGTCCAGGTCGACAAACAGTACCGCCAGTTCAGCCTGCTCCTGAGCAACTTCGGCAATGGCCCGGTCCGCTTGTGCAAGCAAAAAACTGCGATTGGGCAAGCCGGTCAACGCATCATAAAACGCCATTCTTCGAATCGACTCACGCGCCTCTTCCCGCTCGAGCGCCAACATGCACAGGTGCGTTCCGGCCGTCACCAGGTGAGCATGCAAGGTATCGGGACCACGACATTCCCTGAAATAGAGTGCAAAAGTGGCAGCGATCCGTCCAGCACCGTTGCGCACAGGAATAGACCAGCACGCTCGCATACCTGACTTCTCGGCCAGAGACTTGTAATCCGCCCAGAGCGGATCGTGGATGATATCCGTCACCAGAACCGGTTCGCCCCTGTAGGCCGCAGTCCCGCAAGACCCGGCAACAGGACCTATCGGTAACCCCTCGATCGCTCTCGAGTAATCGGTTGGTAAGCCAGGACTGGCCAGCGGGTGCAGAAATCCCTCCGGGTCCACGCTCAGGATCGAAACGATGACTTCAGGCGCGATGCGTTCGATCTCCTCACACATCAGGGTCAATACGCTTTCCAAAGACTGCTCTTTCAAAAGCGCCCCTATCACCTTCTCCTGTAGCACCTCGTGCAGCTTTGACCGGGTGATGTCAGTCAGCACAATGACGATGTTGTCGACCTTCCCTCGAGCATCGAACACCGGGGTCGACGAAATATGCACCCACAACCGTTGACCATTACGCTTGCTGATCAGTGCACTGGCCTCACTGGGCTCACCACGCAGGACTCTTTCGAGCACCGCTTGCGCACGCGATTCGGCCTGAATATCGGAGAAAAAGAACATCAAAGGCGACCGCCCGATGACCTCCTCACGGGAATACCCGAGCAATCGAATAAGCCCGTCATTGACATAGATGAGACGCGCATCAGCGTCGACGATACAGGTGGCAGAACTGGTGATGTTGACCGACATCGACAGCAACCGGTGTTCGATATCTTTCAGGCGCGTCTGTGTCACATCCTTGAGAAAGGCCGCATAAAGGACTCGGCCCTGCAAGGTAATTTTCGAGATCGACATCGCGCCCCAGCGCTCCTCGCCGTCCTTGCGCACGATATGGACATCCCGGCTGACACCCACGATCTTGTTGCCTCCGGTCTCCCGGTTCGCGCCGACATAACCGTCATGGTGGGGACGTATGGCGTCAGGAACCAACGTATTGACGTTGCTCCCCAGTATTTCTTCACGAGGACACCCCCAAAACCGTTCAGCAGCGGCATTGAAAAACACCACGTTATTCTGGTCATCAATGACCACCACGGCATCGACAGCCTGCTCCAGTGTTTGCACGAAAAAGTCTTCTGCCTCTTTGCCGCTCGCCAGTCTGACTCTCGTGTCCATAATCGCCACTTTTCCAATGCCACCACGACCCACCCTCCCTGGCTGCGTGTGGGGCGTCATAAGAACCTTCAGACCAGGAAGGGGCCTATCAACGGAGCAACGCGCACTACTGTTTCTATATCGAAAGACGGGATTTATTCACTCTGGTCGTACCCTTACTTCACTGCGCCCTTGGCTTGAAATCACAGGATAGCCTCGAAGTGACTGACCGGTCGATCCAATCCGCCAGTACGACGCCCGGAAACGAAAAAGCCCAGCATCACACTGGGCTTTCTCGACTTCAGATCGACTCAATGAAACTGACGCTGCCGCTGTAGCTCGGTCTTCAGCCAGAGACTTGCAGGTTGTACGCCTGCTGGACATCGCACTTCATAGAGGCTGCCACTCATGCTGCTTTTAGTGGCCGCCAGATCGATGAAGTCTTCTGTACTGCTGATCATGTTCTTGCCTTCGAGATAATTCAGCTTTTTCTCCAGATGCGCCCGAGCCTGGGAGCCCGAATATTCGCTTCCGTTACGCACGAACCGACACTCACTGTGCTCGATAAAATCCAGCAAGCTTTTTATTTCTTGAGCGGCTTGAGGTGAGGTTTGAGCCTGCACATTGGTCATCATTACGATCAGACCAATACCCGCCGCCATCAGCCATTGGCTGACACATCGAGCCATCCTTGCTGTCAGAATCTGCATGACCTTTCCTCGTCCGAACCAGACCTCAAGCGTCAGTCTTCTCTGTTGTCATGATCACGATTGCGGTAACGACCTTCGCCCTGATCATTGTCACGACGTTCGTATCCACGGTCATCGTGGCGATCATAACTACGGTGATACTCACGACCTCGCTCATGATCTCGACCGTACCCGCCTCCGTCTTCCCAGTAAGGCCAGCAGCCTCCCAGCAGGAGAGAGCTTGAAATGGCCACGATCATTATCGCTGTGCGCTTCATATGAACATCCTAAAAGCAAAGGTCAGTGCTACGGAGAAGGAATGTCGCTATCCGCAAGTTTAGTCTGGAGAGCGTTCAACCATAGGTACGACCATCAAGCGGATCAATGATTCATTAGTGAGAGACGACACACCCGAAAAACAGCTCCGGTGGTCATCAAGCCTGACTGGCTTCAGGGGCGTTACCGGTGCGTCTCGCGATTTCGATCCCCCAGTCCAGCGCGTCTTCCATGTCCAGCAGATGCGGTTTCGGGTCGTGATCCTCAAAGAGGACCGTGCCGTCAGGCTGGTAAACACCGATGAACATCTGCAACGAGCCGTCCCTCAGAATCCTGGCCTTGACTTCGATCTTGCGTCCGTTCGAAAGCGTTTCCGTGTGGATCATATGGCGCTCAGTCATTGCTACATTCCTCTGGTGGTTGATAGTCGAGTACCCCGCACTAAAGAGCCCGCCGCGTGCGGTTTTTTTGTTGCTTCGTGTCAGCTCTCGACGGCGTGCTGTTACCGCAGGTCGAACTTTGGCTTTGCCGCGTCCTCTACAGTTGTAGCGCTCCATCTTGAATGAAGTGACGAGAGCCGCTTGGCGACAGGAAGCAACAACGCACGTTTCAAAATGCTCAATAGTCAAAATAGCAGTCTGAACACAAAAACTACTTATTGAGGTCCACAGCATGCGAATCAAACTGCTTACCCTTGCTCTTGGTGCTCTGATCACACAAGGAGCAATGGCCGCTGGAGATGGCACCGCAGCCGTTGGCGGAGGCCTAGGCGGCGCACTGGGCAACATAGTCGGTCAGCAAATGGGCGGAAGCACCGGTGCAGCGATCGGTGCCGGTGTAGGGGGAGCTGCAGGCAGCGCTGTTGCTGCGCCGAGGGGCAACAAAACCAACGCAGCGATCGGCGGTGGGCTCGGGTCGGCTGGTGGTTCGGTCATTGGCCATCAGTTGGGTGGCTCAACCGGCTCAACCATTGGCGCAGGTCTTGGCGGTGCCGCAGGTGGTGCAGTAGGTAATAACCTGTCTGGCGATAATCGTAATCACGACTCAGAGGGCAGAGGCCACAACGGTAAACACAACCATAAATACAAAAATAAGTATAAACACGATTAATGGGCTGAGTTGACGTGCACGTTCAAGCCCGATCTCGTGTCGGACCGCTCCCTCCTGCCGGCAGTCAATTGAACTGCCGGGCTCGACACGAATCTATCCTGGCTCCGCCACATCGATCTCATGCACGGCGATACTCTTGTGCCTGATGATTGTCACCGTAGTAACGCCCATGTTCATGTCCGCGTCCATCATGGTCATGCCAATACGGCCAGCAACCGCCAAGTAACAACGCTGCCGACACCACAAAAATCAAAGCAGTTGTACGTTTCATTTGATCATCTCCGGGCAGGCCCGTGCCTGACGTTATAGTCGTTTGATGTCCTCACATTGAGGAGGTTCAAAACGCCCGGCTGCTAAATGCTCAACCCCAAAACAAACTTCCGTGGCCTGTCATTTCCTTATTACTTTTCCGGTGTTTGCCCCTGGACACTATCGCGAATAGCTAGTGAATCCCCCGCTATTATCAGGATAAAACGTGTCAGGGTCCGATTGCTAACCCTCGTATTCGATGATCAAGCAAGCTCCACTGAATCGAAACCTATCAATCATCCGCCTTGAAGTCCCCGAACTCGTGGGGCAGCTCCATCCTGGCATCAAGAGATGCGATCTGCCGTGCTACAGCCGCATCCCATTCCGCGCCTATAGCCCTGTTCTCACGCTTCATCTTGTGATGTGTCTGTCGGCCCCGGCGAGCCGGCGAGAAGGTTTTTGGGTGAGAGGGTCAAGCGGCCGAAAAGAAGAGGGATCAATGAGCCCAATGCACTAGTGCGCGAGCAGTTGGCCAAAGTCGCAGCTACTTTTCCCTGTATCGGCAATCAGACTCATTGATCGTTGCCCAACTCAATGTTGGGCGATTTCCATTTAGCCAAATGGAGATGCATGGGCACGCAGACAGCGTGCCATGCACTATTTTTTTAACAAAACAGCTTCGGCACGTCTAATAACCTTTTGCCCCGCCCTTATAGACTCAGGAAATATCCCCGCATCGCCCAGGCTGGCGTGGACGGCGGTTAGGTAGCCCGTACTGTATGACGTTTTGTGTATCAATCTGTATCTAACACTCTCCCCTTGACCGCTCTACTATCGTCCGCGCCATCCAGGTGCAAACCATCCGAGATGGCGAAAACCGCTTGTATTGATTTAGCGAAGCTTTCGATTCGTTATCTCATCCATCAGGAGTTACGCGATGCCCGAACTGTCCAACCTGCTCGCCTACGGCCTGATCTCACTCGGCATGGTGCTGACTCCCGGCCCGAACATGATCTATCTCATCTCGCGGTCGATCTGCCAGGGGCGAATAGCCGGACTGGTTTCTTTGGGCGGCGTGGCGTTGGGTTTCGTCGTTTATATGTTTTGCGCCGCATTGGGCATCACAGCCCTGGTCCTGGCGGTTCCCTATGCGTATGACGCCCTGCGACTCGGCGGTGCGCTCTATCTGATCTACCTGGCCTGGCAGGCGGTCAAGCCCGGTGGCCGTTCCCCGTTCCAGGTGCGAGACCTGCCCAAGGACAGCCCGCGCAAGCTGTTCATGATGGGCTTTGTCACCAACCTGCTGAATCCAAAAGTTGCGGTCATGTATTTGTCGCTGCTACCTCAGTTCATCGACCCCGCCGACCACGGCAGCGTGCTGACGCAATCCATCGTGCTTGGCTTTACGCAGATCGTCATTAGCGTGAGCGTCAACGCGCTGATTGCCGTCATGGCTGGCTCCATCGCGACATTTCTCGCAGACAGGCCCGTGTGGCAGATCGTGCAACGCTGGCTGATGGGGACGGTCCTCGCGGGCTTGGCCGTACGCATGGTCATCGAAGGGCGGCGCTAAACCCAATCGGGTAGCAGTAGCCAGTCACGTGTAGCTCACTGGATACGATGGCGATACCAATGGCCATCAGCGGACGATGCCGTGCCGAGATTATCTTTTGCCATGCTCACTCTGTTTGCAGGTTGCCCCTCGCCGCCATTGCATCGATGGGATGCAGCGAAAAGATTACGACCGAGGGCTCGCGCGACGTCCAAATGAACAGTCGGATCTTGCGTTTCCGATTCGAGCAGGAGCTCGGAGGTCACGACGTATGCGCCGCAATAATCAAAGATCCCATGGTCTATCTGCGTCTTCATGGCGTCGGCATAACCGTGCCGTTCGTAGGTTCCCCCGTCTGCGCCACCAACACCGACAAGATGAACTCGGAGGTGGCGAAGCTTCTTCACCAGCTTCGCGTCGGAACTGAAGTCGAACGCCCAGCCGTTGGCGAATACTCGATCGATCCACCCCTTGAGAAGCGCCGGCATCGACCACCAGTAGACGGGATAGACCAGCACAAGGGTATCGGCGCGATCAATCCTCGCTTGCTCGGCAGCAACATCCGCCGGCGAAGGCCCCTCCCTGTGATGCACCGCGAGGTCGGCCGCAGAAAACCTCGGATCGAAATTTTCCGCAAAGAGGTCGGCGATTTCGAAAGAGTTAGCGGTATCTGCCTGGGATACGCCCTCAGCAACCTGCGTAGCGAGGCTATGGCTGAGCGATCTGGGATCATGATGAGCAACAACGATGAGCGCGTGCATGTCGAAAACTCCTGCTACTGATTGAGGGTAAAAGGTGAAGGCTATATACTTTTAGTAAGTTACGAGCTTTAAGTTACTTTTGGTATATAAGCATGTCAAGCACCGAAAATAGAGAACAGGTCTCCAGCACTCAGCCACGTAGACGCATGTCTCGAGAGGAGAGACAGCGTCAGTTGCTGGATGTCGCATGGCGTCTGGTCCGCGAGGAAGGCACGGAGGCGCTAACGCTTGGACGGCTCTCCGAGCAGGCCGGTGTAACTAAGCCCGTCGTTTACGACCATTTCGGCACAAGGCCCGGACTGTTGGCGGCGCTCTATCAGGAGTTCGACGCACGCCAGACAGCACTCATGGACGCCGCTCTCCAAGCGAGTGAACCTACATTAGTGAGCAGGGCTACTGTCATCGCGTCGTCTTACGTCGACTGCGTGCTTCTCCAGGGCAACGAGATACCCGGCGTGATCGCGGCGTTGGCCAGCTCGCCAGAGCTCGAAAAAATCAAGCGCGAGTACGAACTGATCTTCATCAATAAATGCCGGACCGCCCTAGCCCCTTTTGCCAGAACGGCTGATATTCCGCCTGCAGGTCTGCGGGCAATGCTTGGCGCGGCCGAGGCTCTCTCCCATGCTGCTGCAACCGGAGAAATCACCCCCGCGCAAGCGCAGGACGAACTCTTCGAAACGATCGTCGCTATGGTCGATAGAACTTCGCGCGGCAGTGCTCACCGTGTCGCCGAGATATAGTTCGACCCGAGCCCCAGAAACGATAAAACCCAGCACTAGGCTGGGCTTTATCACGTCTGAGCGGGTCAGCGAATAAGCTCCCCACCCTCACACAATCAGAATGGCTACTGCTCCTCGATCGACCTGGCAAGGCTCAATCCGGATCAGCTATGGAACCCAGCCGCTGACGCATGCCTGCGCTGGCGGCTGGCCCGGCCTGCACGCTGCACTGGTCCAAGGGCACTAGATGGCCATCGGATATATCCGCCATCATCGGCCGCACCGGCCGCCCAGTCTCCCGCTCGACAATCTGCACACTTTCCCCTTCTGGCGCGTAATGGCGATTGCCCCAGGCCACAAAGGCCATGAGCACCACGCGGAAATCTTCGCCCTTGGCAGTCGGCACGTATTGGTAGCGCAGCGGGCGCTGACTGTAAGGCTGACGCTCGAGCAGACCCGCCTCCACCAGCGAGTTCAAGCGTCTGGTGAGCATGTTCGGGGCAATATCCAGGCTGCGGGAAAACTCCTCAAAGCGTCTCAGGCCATGCAGGGCATCGCGCATGATCAAAATGCTCCACCACTCGCCAACCCTTTCCAGGCTGCGGGCGATCGGGCATTCGGCATGGATGAGGGTCTTGCGCTGCATGGCAGTTCCTTACGGGGGGTCAAACATTTGTTGGTCTGGCATGTTACTTTCATAATGATAGCGACGTCCATATGTCGCTACCCCCCCATAAGCAGAAGGAGCTAGACCAGCATGAACAAACGCATCGTCGTTACGGGCATGGGCGCACTGACCCCACTTGGCTGCGGAGTCGAGCAGATATGGCAACGCCTGCTGGCCGGGCAGTCAGGGATCCGCCAGTTGCCGCCGGAGCTAATCGGCGATCTGTCGATCAGCATCGGCGGCCAGGTTCCCGACCGTACCCAAGACCCTGAGGCCGGCTTCGATCCGGATCTACTGCTGGCACCCAAAGAACAGCGCAAGATGGACCGTTTCATTCTGTTCGCCCTGGCAGCGGCTCATGAAGCGTTGACACAGGCCGGCTGGGCGCCGCAAACCCCAGAGGCGCAGGAGCGCACCGCCACCATCATCGCTACGGGCGTGGGCGGATTTCCGGCGATTGCCGAAGCCGTGCGGACTACTGACAGCAAGGGACCACGGCGCTTGTCACCCTTCACCATCCCGTCATTTCTCAGCAATATGGCCGCCGGTCATGTCTCAATTAGACATGGTTTCAAGGGGCCGCTGGGGGCTCCAGTGACGGCGTGTGCGGCGGGCGTCCAGGCCATCGGCGACGCTGCACGGATGATTCGCGCGGGGGAA
This sequence comes from Pseudomonas sp. H3(2019), assembly GCF_007713465.1. Lineage (GTDB taxonomy): Bacteria > Pseudomonadota > Gammaproteobacteria > Pseudomonadales > Pseudomonadaceae > Aquipseudomonas. Next base: position 63,356 of record NZ_VMSG01000028.1, read on the forward strand.
ATTGACGTAGCGCTCTGTGGTGGGGCGGAAGCGGCCATTCACCGGGTCAGTCTGGCTGGCTTCGCTGCCGCACGCGCCCTGTCGAGCGATTACAACGATACCCCGGAGCGCGCCTCGCGCCCCTTCGATCAGACCCGCGACGGTTTCGTCATGGGCGAAGGCGCCGGCCTGCTGGTCATCGAAGAGTTACAACATGCCCTGGCGCGCGGCGCCAGGCCCATCGCCGAACTGGTGGGTTATGGCACCAGCGCCGACGCGTACCACATGACCGCCGGGCCGGAAGATGGCGACGGCGCCCGCCGTGCCATGCAGCAGGCGCTGCGCCAAGCCGGCGTGGAAGCATCCCAGGTTCAGCACCTGAATGCTCACGCCACCTCGACCCCGGTGGGCGATAAAGGCGAGCTGGCGGCAATCAAAGCCCTGTTCGGCACAGACAGCGGCCTTGCGATCAGTTCGACCAAATCCGCCACTGGCCACCTGTTGGGTGCCGCTGGGGGGATCGAGGCGATCTTCACCGTACTTGCGCTGCGCGATCAGGTGGCCCCGGCGACACTCAATCTGGAAACCCCGGACACCGCCGCCGAAGGCCTTAACCTGATTCGCGACCGGGCCCAGCACCTGCCCATGGAATATGCATTGTCCAATGGATTCGGTTTCGGTGGGGTCAACGCCAGCGTGCTGTTCCGGCGCTGGATTTAAGACTGGGTATTCAGTCCGGCTTCAGTGCCGTTGGCTAGTATCCGTCCGGCCAAGTCATCTACCCAGCCCTGAAAAGCCAAGACATGGTGTGCACTTAAATTTGAACTGCCCCCCCCAAAGGTTGGACACAACCTTTGGGGGGGGCAGTTCAAATTTAAGTGGGCACCAGTTCTAGCCTTTTAAGCGGGTATTTCATGCAGCCACAACGCCGTTCCTACTCCAAGTCCTTCAAGGCCCAGGTCATTCAAGAGTGTGGCCAGCCTGGTGCTTAGATTGCCAGCGTCGCGCTGAGCCACAGCCTCAACGCGAACCTCCTCCACAAATGGATTCGGCTGCAATAGCAGAAAAGTGCCGTCCTGCAACCTGCCTTTATTCCCGTGGCATTACCGTCGTCGGCGTCAAGATCAGATATCCCCCCGGCCATGATCTGCCTCGAAATCCCACACCCACGCGGCACCGTCAAGGTGAACTGGCCGATCGAAAGTGCGGCTGCGCCAAGGCAAGTTCTTCTGGCCAGGTTCTCGACACGGCTCTCAGATGGAATTGGATGCCGAACAACTGCATGCCCTGGTGCTGGGTTTGCCATGGCAAAGAGTCGGGCGCTGGCAGCGCGATTTCCATCGTTTAACGCCTGCCATGACCACCCAGGCCGTACAATTGTCCGATGAGCCTATCGTCGGTTTAGGACGTCAGCGAGAAGCTCGACTACACGCCGGGCGTGTTCACCGTTGAACGGCACATCCATGGCAAGTGGGTCTGCGATCAGTGCGGAACCCTGATCCAGACACCGGTTCCGGCGCAGGTCATCGACAAGGGCATCCCGACCGCCGGGCTGCTGGCCCATGTGATGATCGCGAAGTTTGCCGACCACTTACCGCTCTATCGCCAGGAATCGATTTTTGGTCGAGCCGGTTTGGCCATCGCTCGCTCAACCTTGGCGCAATGGGTCGGCAACTGTAGCGTGCAGCTGCTGGTCGATGCCCTGCGCGATGCTGTTCTCGAACATGGCGTAATCCACGCCGATGAAACGCCAGTGCAGATGCTTACGCCGGGCACAAAGAAAACCCATCGTGCGTATGTCTGGGCCTACGCCACCAGCCAGTTCTCGGACTTGGCGGCGGTCGTTTACGACTTCAGCCCCAGCCGCGCTGGAGAACACGCCCGCCTTCCTGCAAGACTGGAAGGGCAAGCGGGTCTGCGACGATTTTGGTGGCTACAAGGCCAGCTTTGAACTTGGCGTCACCGAGATCGGCTGCATGGCCCATGCGCGGCGCAAGTTTTTCGAGCTACACGCCACCAACAAGAGCCAGCTCGCCGAGCAGGCCTTGTGCTACATCCAGTTGCTCTATGAAATCGAACGCGATGTCCGCGACTTGGAACCGGATTTACGCCGCCGAATACGGCAAGAAAAAGCGGTACCGGTGATGGATGCACTGCATGCCTGGATGATCGCCCAGCGCCAGATCGTGTACGACGGCTCGGCGATAAGCAAAGCTCTGGATTACAGCCTCAAACGCTGGACGGCGCTGTCGCGCTATCTCGATGACGGTGCTGTGCCCATTGATAATAACTGGGCCGAGAACCAGATCCGGCCGTGGGCGTTGGGTCGCAAAAATTGGCTCTTTGCAGGATCACTGCGCAGCGGTAAACGCGCGGCGGCAATCATGAGTTTGATTCAGTCGACGCGGCTCAACGGGCATGATCCGTATGCTTATTTGAAGGACGTCCTCACGCACCTGCCGACGCAGCGGGCGAGTGAGATTGCGGAGCTGCTGCCGCACAGGTGGCAACCGGTTTAGTGACGCAAGACGGGATGCCCGGACGCATACGTTGCAACGCCTGCACGATCACTTCGTCTACCTGGATGAGCAGATCAAGGCGTTGGATAAAGAATTGGCTGGCCAACTGGCCGACGATGATCTGGGTAGTCGTTTGCTGAGCTTACCGTGTGTCGGGCCGATCACCGCCAGCCTGTTGGCTGTGGAGAGGGGCGATGGTCAGCAGTACGGATGCAGTCGCGATTTTGCCGCCGCTGTCGGCTTGGTGCCCAGGCAGTACAGCACGGGTGGCAAGGCCAACCTGCTGGGGATCAGCAAGCGCGGTGACAAGCACCTGCGACAACTGTTGGTGCAGTGTGCTCGGGTCTATATGCAGAGGCTGGAACACCAAAAAGGGACGCTGGCCGACTGGGTGCGTTCACTGCTCAGCCGACGACACTCCAATGTGGTGGCCTGTGCCTTGGCCAATAAACTAGCGCGTATCGCCTGGGCGATAGCCGTTCACCATACGCAATATGAAGCAGGGCCAGACGCCTTGAACGCCTGACCCTGTGGTTGTTGCAGTACCACGAATCACCCTTCAGGTTTTGCGATAGCTGAACAACGGATGACGTGAACGGCCTACCGGCCTGGCGAAGATCCTGACACAAAAATCGGCTCCAGAAGCCGACGGTTTTTTAAGAATCGTCAGGCGCGACTCTCATCGTGGCGCTGGGGCATGCCCCAAACAGACGCCGGATAGATTTAAGCAAGCCAACCACTTCACCCACTAATCAGTATTGCAAAAATGGGGGTGACCATAGATTTTTGTGGGTACATGCTTACCATTGCCGCCCCATACCGTTGTGATCGGTGTACACCCAGCTGTGCACCGGAAAAACACAAGGCTCTGGTATACAAAAACGAAGCGTGCGGCATTCCGACGATGTACGACGAAAACCGCAAGCTCAAGGGCGTGGAGGCGGTGATCGACAAGGACCCGTGCTCGACGCTGCTGGCCGAACGGCTTGAAAGTGAGTTGCTGGTGATCGCCACCGACGTCAGTGCCGCGTTTATCGACTTCGGCAAGCCGACCCAGAAAGCCATCGCTCAGGCCCACCCGGACGACATCGAAAAACTCGGCTTCGCCGCTGGCTCCATGGGACCGAAAGTCCAGGCCGCCTGCGAGTTCGCCCGCAACACTGGCAAAGTCGCGGTGATCGGTTCACTCTCGGACATCGGAGCAATTATCCGGGACAGGGCTGAGCCTGCCCCACTTCAATGCCTTTGAAGGAGACGCCCATGGCCACGTTCGAGCCCGGTCACTTGCACATCGAGCGCCACGCACTGACCGATGACGATGTCAGCTACAACATTCACATCGACTATGAGGTCACTCAGGATCCCAAGGAAGGCAAAGGGATGCTGTTCACGATGCGCGGCAATATCCAGGGCCGGGAGATGGAAGAAAAATTCTTCCTGCCCAAGGACCAAGCCTACAATTTTGCTAGCAACATCACGCAAATCGCAGAGAAGTACGGCATACCCAAGGTGTACAGCACCATCGGTTCAATGCACAAAAACTACGACGTGATGTTCAACGATGTCAGGGTACAGCTGGATGTGAAGTCGGGGGATCCGGTCAAACCCGAGCATCTGGAATAACCTGACTTTTCTGCGTTTCAAGCCCCGCCTCATACAGAATGGTAATGGCGCCATTGCCGTGGGATTAAACCTGGACAGGCAGGACAAAGATGTATCAGAACTTAGCCCTACTTGCCGCCTTCCTCCTGGCTTACAGCATATTTGCGGGGCGTTTCGAGTCACGCCTGCTCAATGGTCCGCTCATGTTCATGCTTGCCGGTCTGATTCTCGGCCCGGCCGTTCTGGGCATTCTGCAACCTCGGATTGACAAGGACGGCCTCAAAATCCTGGCAGAACTGACATTGGCGATTGTACTCTTCAGCGATGCGGCCAACGCCGACCTCAAGGTTCTGAAGGTACACGGAGTATTGCCACTGCGTTTGCTGATGATAGGGCTACCACTGACTATGCTCAGTGGTTGGTTGGTCGGCCTCTGGCTGTTCCCGCAGATACCCGCGGTGGAATTGGCAATACTGGCGACCCTTCTGGCTCCCACCGACGCGGCGCTGGGTAAGGCCGTCGTGAGCAATCCCAAGGTTCCTGGGGCCGTGCGTGAAGGGTTAAACGTGGAGAGCGGGTTGAATGATGGCATCTGTGTTCCGGTGCTGCTGATGTTCCTGGCACTGCTGGTCGAAGAGCGTACGCAGTCGCCCCTTTCACTCGCGGTGGAGTTGCTTATCGAGGAACTGGGCATCGGTGCAGTCATTGGTGTGGCACTTACGTTCATTGCCTGGCTGTTGCAGCGTTACTCCGAAAAGCACCATTGGCAAACACCCATGTGGTCACAACTGACGCTACCGGGGCTCGCCATCCTGTGCTTTGCCACAGCGCAAACATTAGGGGGTAGCGGGTTTATCGCCGCGTTCGTCGGTGGGTTGCTCGCAAGCTTTTTGTTTACCGAGCAAAAGCATCACCTACTCAAGGCCAGCGAAGAATTCGCCAGCCTGCTATCGGTCATCACTTGGGTCGTATTCGGCGCACTGGTGATCCCTTGGGCATGGAGCAGTCTCACCCTGAACATCTGGCTGTACGCAGTGCTCAGTCTGACCGCGATTCGCATACTGCCCGTACTGATCAGCCTGGTAGGAACTCGCTTCGATTTCGAAACCCGCCTGTTCATCGGTTGGTTCGGCCCGCGAGGCCTGGCAAGCATCGTCTTCGCCGTGATGATACTGGACTACCCACTACAAGCCAGTCGTACGCTGGTATCTGCAGCTGCCTGTACCGTTTTACTCAGCGTGCTACTACATGGCTTGAGTGCTAATCCATGGGTTTCACGGCTGGCAAGTCGTATTCGTTGATTTTTGTCAAAGATGCCCCCTCTACATAGCGCTTCGCGATCTTGACCGGGAACTGGAAATCGCCCGCACCACTGCCAAGGCCCGCGACGACTCCTACGGAGTTTTCAAACTGCACTTTGGCGCCGGCACCATTTCCGAAATGGAACTGGCGCAAAACCTCTCTGAGTTTCAGCGCACCCAGGCCTCTGTATCTCAATTCGAGTCCCAGGTGGCACCGCAGAAAAACAACCTGGCCGTGCTGCCTGGACGCAAACCCGGGCCGATCATACAAGGGCGTGACCTGTCCCAATTGACGCTACCGTCGGTGCCTGCCGACTTGCCTTCGGAATTACTGGAGCGGCGCCCCGATCTACGCCAAGCCGAGTTGGACCTCATTTCCACCAATGCCCGTATCGGTGCCACGAAGACCGTGTATTTCCCGACCATTTCCCTGACCGGGTTGTTAGGCTCGGCAAGTAACCAACTCTCGAACCTGTTCACCGGGCCGGCCGCCACCTGATCCTATGGCGTCGCGGCAAGCATGCCAATTTTCACCGCGGGCAGGATTGCGGGTGAGGTCCAACAGGCTGAGGCGTTTCAACAACAAACCTTGCTGGGCTACCAACAGGCAATTCAATTGGCTTTCGGGGACGTTGAAACGCGCCGGCCGTTGCAAGTAAATCCCCGAGCAGATACAGATGGCCTCTCAGGCCAATCAGGTCGAGGCGCTGCGGACTTACACCAAGTTTGCGCGACTTCGCTACGACAATGGATACACCAGCCACATAGAAGTACTCGATGCCGAACGCAGCTTGCTCGATGCCGAGCTGAACTATACTCAAACCCGAGGTTCGGTGTTTACCGCCATGGTTGATGTTTACAAGGCCACAGGTGGAGGTTGGGTAACCGAGGCGGACAAACTGACTTCAACGGCCAGCGAAAAAAGACCATGATGAGGCTACAGACAGATCGCTGGCTCAGCAGTTAATTGGCGCAGCGTCGACGTGAATGCAACCAAGTTCGAGCGCATCTGGAGGCTGAATATTGGCAACGAAAAAACGTGATCGCGCGATGGCTGACGCTGTAGCAAACCCCACCGCGGGACCGAGCCGGAAAGAATACGAAAAACAACTGGAAACCCTGCACATCGAATTGGTCAAACTCCAGCAATGGGTGGTTGCGACCGGTGCCAAGGTGGTGGTGGTATTTGAAGGCCGTGACGGCGCGGGCAAGGGCGGCACAATCAAGGCGCTGACCGAGCGTGTCAGCCCTCGGGTTTTCCGCGTCGTGGCATTGCCGGCGCCTTCCGAGCGGGAATTAAGCCAGATGTACTTGCAGCGTTATATTCCGTATTTCCCGGCGGCCGGTGAAGTCGTGATCTTCGACCGCAGCTGGTACAACCGTGCCGGCGTTGAACGGGTCATGGGGTTTTGCGACGAAAAGCAGGTGCGCAACTTTCTCACGCTCGCCCCGATATTCGAGCGCCTGCTCGTCAACTCCGGTGCGCTGCTGTTGAAGTATTGGCTGGAAGTAAGCCCTCAAGAACAGGAGCGGCGTCTCAAGAATCGCATCAACGACGGTCGCAAGACCTGGAAGCTGTCGCCCATGGACGTCAAATCCTATAACCGCTGGGACGACTACACCCGGGCCCGTGACGAGATGTTCGAGGCCACCGATACCGAATGGGCGCCCTGGTTTGTCGCTCGTTCGGAAAATAAAAAGTCAGTGCGGTTGAACCTGCTGACTCATCTGCTGGAACAAATCCCCTACAGGACAATAAAACAACCCAAGGTCAAGTTTCCCAAACGCAAGATAGGGGGATACAAGGCGATTGATTACCCCTTCAAATACATTGCCGAACGGTTTTGAGCCACGCGGCAGTACAAACTCATTACTTTTCCGATTCTGTCGTTCGTACTGCAATTTCGATGGCCCGAATACTGATAGACGCGAATATCGCAGTCATCAGGATGCCGTTAAAACCGAGCAGAATCGAAAGAACGCGAGAGATGGCCGGTTACCTATGCCGGGGATATCGGGCAGCAACGAAGCGAGGTAGGTCATAGGGGAAGTCCTATCTATGGAGATCCGTGATACCGGCGTTGCATCAACATGAGGTACGGATCAACCTCGTAGAGACCCGTGCTGGGCGGATGTCACTGTGTGTTATGGGCTTACGCCTAGCGTATGGTGAACACAAGGCGACTTCGCCGGACGGTTACGTTGGCTATACGAATCCCAGAAACAACAAAGCCCAGCACTAGACTGGGCTTTATCACGTCTGATCAGGTCAGCGAATAAGCTCGTCCACCCTGTTGCAATCTCATCAGTCATTTGAAATTGATTGGTGTCGACTCCGAGTATCAGCAATCGGATAGCAGTAGCCAGTCGCGTGTAGCTCGCCGATTTCGATACGATGGTGATACCAATGACCATCAGCGGACGATGCCATGCCGAGATTATCTTTTGCCATCCGCACTCTGTTTGCAGGCTGCCTCCTCGTTGCAACAACCAATCACCTGCATGCAGACCTTGCACATGGGCTGCTCTGGGATTACGGATATGGTGACAGTACTCCATGGGGCAGCCGTTTTTTCTGGGGAGCGCTTACTTTTTTAGATCCTCTGGCCGCACTGTTGCTATTCAGAAAACCCCGACCAGGCATCGTTTTCACAGCTGCAATCATCATTGCGGACGTGATCCATAACACGTTCTATGTGGCGCTAAACCGACAATGGCTGGAGACATTCTATATTTCGCAGACGGTGTTTTTGCTGGCAGTGCTACTTCTAGCGCCTTTCGCTTGGAAAGGTATCAAGCCGTACTGAAGCCAAGAACGACAGAGGATGCCCCCCGGCACGAACCCAAAACAACAAAGCCCAGCACTAGACTGGGCTTTTTCACATCAGCCGTAGGTAGATGTACGGGAAACCCTGATGGCATCAATCGCGTCTTGAGTGAGCGCTATAATCGTGACTGTGCTTACTTCAATCCGACTGATGATATCTGCTCTCGGGCCTTGTCTCCACGCAGTGCTTGCGTAAAAAACATCTTGAGATGCTACGCGATGGCTCTCGCTTTCATAGGAGCGAATCAAGTGATAGCTGTCATCGTCATGTAATGAGCTGCCATAAGAAACGACATCCATTCCAGCCTTCAAGTGAAGCGGAACGCTAACTTCTTGCATTATCCGATGGAAATCCAATCCCGACCCAGGCTTCAAGGTGTACATCAGGATTTCAACAATTCGAGTCATTCCAAGTCTTCCATGTCGGATTTCAGGTTCTCATCTTACGAACATGCATTCCCATAGCGCCATACCGCCTGTACGAATCCCCAGTCGGGATCTCTGAAGTCTCTTCGCGGAATCTCTTTCGGGTGTCTTCGAACATCGTCACCCAGCGCTTCGCCAGGCCCTTACCCGATGTCTTAGTAGGGTCGTGTGTCTCCCACCTGCTGGCGGGTCACCGATACCCCATATGAACGAGCCCCATGAAAGACAGGACACCGTTTCCCCCTTACGATAAGGGATAG
>NZ_VMSG01000029.1 GCF_007713465.1 Pseudomonas sp. H3(2019)
CTATCCCTTATCGTAAGGGGGAAACGGTGTCCTGTCTTTCATGGGGCTCGTTCAGTGACTTATGCATTACTACGATGACGTCTGCTTAGCCAATGTCTACCTGGAGGATAGCTACGTTCTCGCGGTTGAGGAGGGTACATAAGCGGTCAATCGATCAGTTTGAAATGCTATCTTTCATCATTCGTTAAGGCTCTTCATGACTGATTTTCACAACATGACGGAAGCTCGGGCGCAAACCATCATCGACGAAGGCATCCCATCAGAAGAGATGCTTCGCGAACTGCTTATTCTTTGCTGGCACTCGTCCCAAGTAGCAGACTCGTTCTTTCTATCTCACGCCAACTGCACCCGTTTTCTCGTCCAACTGACGGAGATCGCAATTGACGAGAAAGACTATCAAGGCGACGCACCGCCCGCTGCTGCTGCTTACTACCTTGAGAAGCTACCACCTCCAATGTTAAAGGACGTCGCGGATATCCTGCTACGTGGTTTTCCCGTCGAGGAGTGCGGCCACAACAATTCACTAGCTGTAGCAATTGCACTCTCTGGGGTCGAAGGTGGCAGGACAAAAGTTCAGGGCGCATACGAGAGTGATTTCCTCAACACTGACAGCTACGAAAAGGCCATAGCAATCTATGCCAAGCACTCGGAGCCCTAACCCTACGCTCAAGTTCGCTCCCTTTGGTCGCTGGGACGCGCCTTCGGCGCGCCCCTTGGCTGTTCGTTAGAGATTTCGCTGTGAGGCTACTTCTTCTCCTCTTGGCTGCGATTGCCTCGCTTTCGTGCTTTGCCGAAGAGCAGGCCTGGCCATTCGACCAAAGCCCAAATGTGGCGGCCATTACCCAAAGACAAGTTCTTTATGAAAAGGCAGCAATCCTCTTGGTGTCACACGACGCCGAAGATCACGGATGGCAATTCCTGACCGGGTCAATTCCACCAAGTTCAGGTAACGCTGCGGTGGCAGGTATGGAACAGCTGGTTAGGATTGACCCTTCATTGAAGGAAATCGCCGATCTTCCAGTTGGCTGGCGAGCACATCGAGAACGAGTTGGCGCGAAATGGGTTCGTGAGAAGAAGTCAAAGTAGAGGTCGCGCGAAGTTGAACCAGACCTCTACGTGCCAGACAGCGCCGGCGTTCAAACGTCCCCTTTCCAATAGCCTGACTGTCTCCTTAGGGTCGAAAGCTGGCATTTCGAATGTCGCTTGATTTGGCGGGATTTCACTGTAAAAAGGCTGCGGACTTTCAACGAACCACCCGCTTCAAAAAGGTCACAGGGAATGAGATCGATAAAAAATAATCCTCCACAGTTCACTCGTATTCCGCTGGCAGCCATCGGCGTCGGGCTGGGCCTTGCCGTTGCCGTCTACACAACCGGAAAAGGCCCCTTCTTCCTAGATAACTTTGCATACTCCTGGTTACCGCAAGCGGCAGTGCTTTGCATAGCGCTGCTGTGCAAAGCGTCACGAGAATCGCTGGGGGGAATGGCTACTGCCATGGGGCTGTACTTGTTCCTTTTCGACCTCTGGGTCACAGACTCCATGGGGTGGCTTTTCTACTTATTCAGCTTTCCAGGCATCCTCATCGGGACATTGCTTGGCGTTGTTTTCAGCCCCTCGCGGAAGGTATTCAAGGCGCTGGTAGCGTTTGCGTGGGTGGTTCTCGGTATAGTGGGAAATTTGGCGGTTCTCGCTATTACGGTCACATAGACTCCTCGCGGTGATGGGCAATATGATATGTACTAACAGGCGGCTTGCAGCCATGGGCAACTGATAGCAAACCGAATCCTGGAAGTGAGTCAGTATTTTATGAACGAAGGTTGGCAAAACGACGATTACCTCATCGTCCTCACGCAGGATGAAAGCTTCGCTGCGATGAAAGCCTACCGATTTGACCATTACCTGCCGGGTTACACGCTACTGGGCCTAAGAAGTTGGGACGACTTTATCGTCATCAACTCTTGCGGAGTAATGTTTACGGTGCCAACACTGCCGCTCGATGCGTCCTGTGTTGCGCCGTTTGCGCTGCCCCAGCAGATTTCGCTAGAGCCTGACGAGCAGTTCACAGGGAAGATCAAGTGGCATGTGAAGCCGTTAGTCTGTGGGGGCGATCCAACAGACAAAACAAATGTGGCGTGGATCACTCGTGAACAACATGCTGAACTTGTCGTCTGGTGGAACGAACAGTACAAGCGCGCCGGAGCGCAGCATTTGAGCGACTAATATTTAAGCCAAAATAGTTTGATTTTGAACATCAGCTATGGGTCGTTTTCTGCCTGTCGCGACAGGCAGCAATCGGCCGAAGTTGTGTAAAAACAATTTAGAGCAAGTTAAACGGTCAGAACCAGAACGTTACTGGACAATCGAGACTACAGTCGGCCTGCCCCCCCTTGAAGTCTCTGTACGAACGCATTCTGCCCGCCTATTTCTCCATACAGGCCTTCTTCACCACCCTAAGTCTGGCGGGGGCTGCCTGCTGATTAAATCGCCCTGCCCAGGCAATGTTCGACCTACACCAGCACGGTCAACCAGGCCGACACCAGCAGCAAAAAAGCCAGTGCATAGTTCACGCGTTTGAACGCCTGTGGCGAACCAAAAAACCGAGCACTACCCACGCCGAGCAATGCCCACAGGATCATGCATGGCAAGGAGACCAACAGAAACACCAGCGACAACAACACCAGCCGCATGGTCTTGTCGCCGCCACCGGCAAACACGCTCGCCACCGCCACCGCCATCATCCAGACTTTGGGGTTGAGCAATTGCAGGGTGGCGGCACCGAACACGCTGAGACCCTCGTCGCGCGAGCTGGCCTGGTCCAAGGACGGCGGCGCGCTTTGAAAGATCTGCCAGGCCAGCCAACTCAACCAGAGCACCCCGGCCCAGGCCATCGCCTGCTGCACTCGCGGAAACCGCAGCAGCGTCTCGCCCACGCCGAACCCGACTGCAAACACAATCAGCGCCGCCGCCACGCATGCGCCAAAAATGATCGGCAGTGTAGCGCCCAGCCCCCACCGCGAACTGTGGCTCAGCACCAGAATATTGGTCGGCCCCGGGGTGATCGAGGCAACGAACGCAAACAGCAGGAAAGGCAACAACGACTCCATGGCTCAGGCTCCCTGAGGACGCATCGAAGGGGCAGAAAAGAACAGCGAAAAAGACATGGCATGGACTCCTTGATCAGATAGGCGACCATGGTCGCGGGTCAGCTGGATTCAGTCTGGAAGGTTTGAGCAACGCTTGCGGTAGTCCGCAGGCGTGAGCTGGTAGGCACGGCGGAACCAGCGCCCCATATGACTTTGATCGGAGAACCCGAGAGCACTGGCCACCCGCGCCGGCGACTCGCCCCGCGCCAGTAGCTGCCGCGCCTTGGCCAGACGCAGCTGAATCAGATAAGCATGAGGCGCCAGCCCAAAGGCTGCCTTGAAGGCCCGCGTCAGGCGAAAGCGATCAACATCACAGGCTTGAGCCAGATCATCCAGCCCGATGTCCTCGTAGACATGGGCATGCAGATAGTCACGCGCAACCTGGGCCACCAACGGCAGACGCGGATCAAAGACCTGCCGCTTGCGCCAATCAAGGTGGCAAGTGAGCGACCCCAACAAGGTATCGATGGCGCTCTGGCGCACGATGCGCAAGTCACCCTCATGGAGCACGTGGAAGGCTTGATAAACGGCAGTGGCCAGGCCCGGTTCCTGGCTCAGGGTGTCGGTAAAGCCCGGCTGACTGTTGGCCGGCGCGTGCTCGAACAACGTATGCAACTCCCGTTCAAGCCAGTGCGGATCAAGGTAGAGCATGGAATAGGTAAACCCTTCCTCGGTCGGCGCATGCCCATCGTGGATTTCCCCCGGCTCCAGCATGAATACCTTGCCCGGCGTACTAAGATGGCGAACGCGTCGGCAATTGAACTGCTGTACCCCCTGTTCGGTGACCCCCACCAGAAAACTGTCATGCCAGTGCGGATCGTAGGCATGCCCCTGAAAATGGGCACGAATCGATTCAATCCCGGTATCGGCATCCTGGGACAGCTCAATCCAGTTGCGTTTATCCACGGAAGGCTCCAGATGTATGGTTCAGCTTTGAACTGTGCGGGCGACTAAATTACCGCGCTTTTGAAAAAGACGTTTAGAAGATTTGTGCGGGTTGATGCTGAGCCATAGCTGCCTATGCTGAAAGGCAGAAAACGGGTCGATTTCCGTCAGTCGTGACCGGCACAAATCGGCCAAAATCGGACGTTAGAGGTCGATTGATGTCTCTGCCCCAAACTCCCCCACTCTGTACCAACTGCTCGGGCCTTCACAAGATCTAGTACCATAAGGCCGCTATCCAGCAATGTCCGGCTCCTGAAAATTACAGGGGAGCTCGAAGGTATCAGGGAGCGGTTGATGTACAGGAATTACAAGTTTTGCTGGTGTGCACGTGCAGCGGGCGGCCATCGGCATCCGTGGCATCTTTGAGAATCTCCAAATGGGCAAGCGTCACTGCGTGGTCATAGGACTCAGGGTCGTTGTCGAGGTTGGCGATCACCACTCCCGGCTTGACGAAGCGGCCGTAGAAGTCAACATGGGGTCGGTGATGTCCTTGCCTTTGATTCCCGGCAGCAAGAATGAAAAATAAATCTGCCCCCTTCTTCACGCTGCCGCATAACTGGATGCGCGTTTAACCAAGCGAAGTCGATCGAGCAGAATCGTATGGGCTAGGAGAGATGCTGTCTAAACCAGCGACTTTTGAATTTGATGATCAAATGTATCCAGAAAATCGCGCATGCTGATATCTCCGAGATCTACAGCTTTAGCGCCGCCAGCCGCGATAAAGGTGACATCAGAGATACCCAGGACGTTCAGGATCAGCTTCAAATATTGGGTCGCAATGTCACGGCCTCTAATCGGGGAGTCGCTGGTGTATACACCTCCCGAGGCGAGCAGCACCGTTGCCTTTTTACCGGTCACCAGCCCTTTACCATCAAAGCCCAAGGTCAGGCCTTTACGTACCACGTGATCCACCCACGCCTTGAGCGCCGCAGGGACGTTATAGTTGTAAACCGGCGTTGAAATAACCACGTGATCGGTTTCCAGCAACTCGGCCACAAGCTCATCGGATAGCTGCAACACGGCTTTCATTTCAGGCGAATGTTTAGTTTCCGAGGTGAAGTAAGCCTGTAACCAAGGGGCCGTCACGAACGTAAGCGAAGTGTCCGTTAGATCCCGTGTTTTGATGGCGCCCCTAGGGTGTGCAGCTTCCCACGCCGCCACAAATCGGCGAGTGAGCTGCCGGGAGATTGAAGCATCCCCACGTGCGCTGGTTTCAATGGAGAGAAGCCTGGACATGAAAGTAACTCCTGCGCGGTGACGCGGCGGTATGTTTTGCGTTGTCGCTCTAGGCGATGTGCGACACACTCTACCCAATGCGATCTCTACGCAGGAGTGATGTAAATATGATTGAGTCCATCTGTTTAAGTGATGGGTCATGATCGAAAGTCTCAGCCTGGATCAGTTGCGAATCCTTGTAACCATTGCTGACACAGGCAGTTTCTCGGCAACGGGACGTCACCTGCGGCGTGCTCAATCTGCCATTAGCCAATCGATTGCCACACTTGAGTCAGTTCAAGGTGTGAGGCTGTTTGATCGGAGCGGCCATCGTCCAACGCTCACTGAGGTAGGTAGAGTGCTGGTGGTTCAAGCGCGCGCAGTGCTGGCAAGCGCTGCCCAGTTTGAAGCAATGGCCTCAAGTACGGCAGCAGGGGTTGAGCCGGAGTTGGCTCTCGCCATAGACCCTTTAGTCCCTAGCGCACCGCTCATCGAAAGCCTGCGCGCTATCCGTGAGGCTTTCCCGCATCTGGCAGTGAGTTTTTCTACAGAAGGTTTAGGCGGCGCAGAGCGCCGATTGCGCAACGGCAATGCGGCACTGGCGCTTTGCACATTGATTCCGATAGTGCCCGACGATATCACCGCACTGCCGCTGCTCAGCGTCGACTTGAGGCCAGTAGTAGCCAGCGGGCATCCCCTGGCTATGTTAGGCCGTCGGGCAACAAGTGCAGACCTCAAGCCTTATGTGCAACTGGTACTTTCCGATCCGGTTTCTCCCGACGGCCCTAGCTATGGGGTGACGGGCAGTCACCAGTGGCGGTTTGTAGATTTGGCACGGCGGCTGGATTTTTTGCTCGCCGGGTTCGGTTGGTGCCGAATGCCAGAGCATCTGATTGCGGATCATCTGGCTTCAGGACGCCTCCTGCCGCTTGAGTTAGCCGCCGAACTTCAGCGCACACCAGACACACTTACGATCTACGCAGCGCACATGCAAAATCGCTCTTTAGGGAAAGCAGGCCGATGGCTTCTGAATGACCTGAGCCGTCGTCTGTGCATGTGATGATACGAAGACGACTAACGTCAGCGGTTTGGTTATCCCGTTGGCCAAAGGGCTGATGCGGTTAATCGAACCGGTTGTGCAGTTGTCTAGTCCTGAAATAGGTTTACACCTGTTTCGCCCCAACGCCCGGTGCATCGCATCGGGCGTTTTGTATTTCAAAGACAGGCCAGCCGTCGCAAGCAAATCAGTTGAACCGCTCCACCAGAAAATCTACAAAGCTGCGCAACTTAGGTGAGCGATACCGATCCGGCAGGTAGACCACGCTCATTGTCCGGCTGGGAAGTTCGTGGGTGGGGAACAGTTGGACGAGATGGCCCGCTCGAACATCGGCCTCCAACAGAATCGCGGGTTGCAGCACGATACCCAGACCGTGTAGTGCGGCAACGCGCAGTGCCTGCCCGTGATTGACTTGCAACCGACCCGAGACAGGAACGCGACATACGCCATCTTGATCCGCCAAACGCCAATGCGCCACGGCCGCAGGAGAGAAAGACAGGCACTCATGCTGGCTTAGATCTTCTGGTTTGCCCGGTGTACCTCTGCGCGCCAGGTATTGGGGGGACGCGCAAATCATCAATCGATAAGGCGCCAGCGACTGGGCGATCAGTGCCGAATCCGGCAGTTGGCCAATGCGGATGGCCGCCTCGAATCCCTCCTCTACCAGATCCACTACACGGTCGCACAAGGCGACATCGACGCTGACGTCGGGATATCGCTCAAGGTATTCCGACAAGGCGGGTATCAGTGCTTCGGTGCCGAAGGTGATGGGGGCGGTGATGCGCAGCTTACCTGCGGGTGCCAACTGCAGGTTTTGTGCCTGTGCATCGGTTTCAGCCACCATCTTGAGAATTTCCTTGCAGCGGACGTAGTAGTCCTCGCCGAAGGTCGTGAGGTGCTGGCGCCGGGTCGTCCGGTTAAGCAGTCGCATGCCTAGGCGCTTCTCCAGCGTCCTCAGGTGTTTGCCCGCCATCGTCGCCGAGATATTGCAAGCCGTGGCAGCAGCGCTGAGGCTGCCTTTTTCGACGACCAGAACATACACCCTCATGCTGTCGAACAAGTCCATTGAAAACCCCAGGTTTTAAATGCACAAACCAGATCGCAGTTTATCTCCGATCAGTTCTAAATAAAACTGATGCCCTCCTCGCAAGCAGAGCGGTCAATCGCCGCTCAGGCAAACCCTGTGATTCAGGCATCACAGGATCAGCAGGCTTGCCGCCACCAAGAGAGCAGACCATGAAAACCATTGAACTCACAGCTCCCGTCCTTACCGCATTTCGCCAGACCGAACTGCCCGAGCCGAAGGCCGGTCGAGGCGAGGTGTTGGTGCGCCTGCGCGCCGCCACGCTGAACTTCGTGGACGTAGCCATCGCGACAGGTCACTTCCCCGGCGCGGGCTTTCCGATGATTCCGGTTGCTGATGGAGCGGGCGAAGTGGCCGCACTCGGTGAGGGCGTCAGTGGGCTGGCCATTGGCGATCGGGTGATTCCACATTTCATGCCGAACTGGCAAAGCGGGGCCATCACACCGCGCAATGTGGCTGCGATGCGCGGTGTCACGCTACCGGGATCGCTGGCCGAATACGTGGTCATACCGGCCACCAGTCTCGTTGCGTTGCCGGCCCACCTGGATTTCGTTCAGGGCGCGGCGCTGCCCATTGCTGCAACGACGGCCTGGAACGCTGTGCGTTCAGCGCAACTGCGCCCTGGGTCGGTGGTGGTGGTGTTGGGAACCGGCGGCGTCAGCATCTTTGCATTGCAGTTCGCCAAGGCGTCTGGCGCCACGGTGATCCTGGCCTCGTCGTCCGATGAAAAACTGGAGCGTGCACGCCTGCTTGGTGCGGATCACTTGATCAACTACCGTGCCACACCTGCCTGGGACGAAGAAGTGCTGAAACTGACCGAAGGGCGCGGCGCCGATCTGGTGGTGGAGACAGTTGGCGGGGCAACCATTGTGCGTTCACTCAATGCCGCAGCGGTAGGCGGTACGGTATTCACGGTCGGCTTTGTCGGCGGTACAGCATCCTCGATCGATCTGCTGCCGATCATCGTCAAGGCTTTACGCATTGTCGGCAACAACACCGGCTCCGTGGCTGATCTCGCGGAAGCGGCCCGGGCCGTTGCCGCTCACCGCATCGTGCCGGTCATCGACCGTGTTTTCGGGATCGACGACACTCGCGCGGCATATGCCGAACTGAGTGTCGGCGGGCGGCACTTTGGCAAGCTCGCCATTGCGCATTGAGCCTTGGCGCAGGTCCCGCATGACTAAGGCCGCATTGAAAAAGCCCAGCTCAGGCACGTGCCTGTCGGAGCTTTTTCGCAACCGCGACCGCATATCAAGGAAAGATAAATCTGGCCCTTTTTCAATTCGAAGGCTGCTTTGGGGTGTGGGTTTCGGTCAGTTGGGACGGCCAAGAGTCGGCCAAGAGCTACCGTACCCAGAACTTCTTGCCTATGGCAAAGCCGCTTCAGTAAACTAACGCTAGCTCAGTAGAGACGCCCTCTAGCATTCATGGACGAGACAAAACCCACATGTTAATGAAAATATCATTCATCGCTTCGCTAGGAATTCTATCGCTAATTCAAACACCACTATCTTTCGCGGACAATATCAATGGGAAAAACCTCTATTTACAGAGGTGTGTCATGTGCCACGGAATAGATATCAAAGGAACAGGACCATTGGCTAATAAAATCAATCCTCCTCCACCTGATCTTACAACATCGGCTTTCAAAAAAAGACTAAATGATTATCCGGGCGTTATTGTATCATCGATAATACTTCGTCCAAATGGAGACTTGATTCCAAGAACTTTGCGAGAGAATGGTGTAAAGATTCCGCCACACGCTTGGAGCGTTAAGGATTTTCGCGATTTGAATCAATACATGAGTGGTGTAATTTCAAAAAATCGATGATTTTGAGATGAGCAATGAACAGGGGACGGACTTATTTATCTGCTATCAGCCTCGACGTAATGAAAAATAAATTCGTCCCACTTTTCTTCGCCCTATAGCTTTAGCCTTGGATAATTCAAGACAGAAAATATGAGCTATATTGACACGATAAAACATGAGCTAGTCGGACACATCAATGGCTTGGCCATATATCACCCCCTTGAGCTTATTGAAGCAGGAGGATGGGGAGACCGTAACTTCTCATGTTCTCCCGACAATTTGGTTATCGGGGGTGGAGCCGGCGAACATCCGGCGATAGTCGTCCATGGACCAGGATCATTAGCGGCATCGTATATTCTTTTTTGCATTGAAAAGAACACAGAGCACTTTCCGGAAACCTTTATCACTCCACCAGAAGACACAATTGTTCGGCTCAGTGACATTGCGTATGACACGGAAGAAAATTTAGAGTTTTGCAGTTGGTCGATGACAAAAATTCGAGATTTTGTGGAGCTGGCAAAATCCCCCTTACACGTCACGCCTCTTTCGGAGAAGCAGAGTCCCGAAGAATGGCTGAAGGAATCCATTGGTGAATTTATTTATTTTTCACTTCCTGAACTCAATCCATTTCATGAAGAGATCAACAGCCTCCCTGGCATAGAAAATTGGCATCCTGGTTACTTGATGCGCAACGTAACATGCCCACCACCTAACTACTTTAAAAGCAAAGAAGAGTCACTTCGCGGCGCTCATTTCCAAGAGCAAGGTTTTTTTCGCTGGGACTATAGTTATCCGCCAAGGGAATAAGGGTCATGTACCTCACTGAAAAGAGGACAGAATTATTTATCTAGCATCAGCCTAGATGTAATGAAAAATAAATCCCCTTTTTCCGGCGCCACGTTCAACATGTCCGGGCACTGGTTTCAGGCCCTGAGTTATGGGGTGCATCCTGTCACCCATCAAGTGGACATGGATCAGGTCGAACGGATAGCCCGACAAGAGCGGCCCCGGCTGATAATTGTCTGCGCTTCGGCCTACTCGCGCACACTGGACTTCGCCCGGTTTCGGTCCATTGCAGACGAGGTGGACGCATTCCTCATGGCCGATATCGCCCATGTCGCCGGCCTGGTTGCCGATGGCGCCTATCCGTCGCCAGTACCGTTCGCCCACGTCATCACTACCGGGTTTTCAGTGCATTGGCCAGGCGCAGCATGGCCGCTTCGATTTCATAAGCGGTCAACGACGAGTAACCCAATAGCCAGCCTTGTTTCTTCTCCTCGCCGGCGTACAACCGGCTCAGGCCGGAAAGCTGTACGCCCGCGCTGGCCGCTTGGCGGATGGTTTTTTCCTCAGACCAGCCACCGTGCAGCAGGCAGGGAATTTGTAGTCCGCCGGGAGGGCGCAAGGCGGTAACAATGCCGTCCAAATGCTTGCCGATTGCGTCAAGCATGACGGAACGGCGCCCGGCATACAGCTTGCGCATGGCCCGGACATGGGCGTTGTAATGGCCGTCCTCCATGAAGCGCGCCAGGGTCAGTTGCAGGATTTGGGGCGTATGGCCGTCCATCATGCTGCGCGCGTAGGTGAAGGCTTTGATCAACTCGTGGGGCAGTACCATGTAGCCCATTCGCAACCCAGGGTAGAGGGTCTTGCTGAAGGTACCGATGTAGAGCGTACGCTGGTACTTGTCCAGGCCCTGTACACAGGCAGTCGGCTGCCCGTCGTAGTGAAACTCGCTGTCGTAGTCATCTTCGATGACCCACTTGCCCTTCTGCGCTGCCCAGTTGATCAACTCAAGACGACGCTCCAGCGGCAAGGTCGCGCCGGTGGGGTATTGATGAGACGGCGTGACATAGACGCAATTAGCGCCGCTGCGGTCGGCGTACAGCAGGTCGGTGCGTATGCCCAGTTCATCGACATCGATGGGCAGAACCTTGGTCTCCGCGGTTTCAAAGGCCTTCTTCGCGCCATAGTAACCCGGGTTTTCCAGCAGGATCGGTTTGCCGACATCCACCAACAACTGCGCACACAGAAAAAGGGCCTGGCGAGTGCTGCTCAACACCATGATCTGGTCGGGGGAGCATTTGGCCCCGCGCTCGAGGTTCAAGTAGGTGGCAATCGCTTTGCGCAGCGGCTCGGCTCCTTGCGGGTCGCCATGCAACAGCACATTGGCGCGATAGTCCTTCATGACCTGGCGTTGCAGGCGCTCCCAGACATCGGTGGGGAAAGTGCGGGTTTCCGGCAGGCCGGTCGCAAATGCCTTGATCACCTGCTGATCGTTTACACCTCCACTGTCGAAGATCATCCGCCCGCGCTGGCTCAAGCCCGCCCCCGGTACCGCCTGGCTGCTTTTGACCTCTTGCGCCTTGATGCGGCGGCGTGCCGCGCCTCGCAATTCGGTGCCCACCGTTTCGCAGACATAACTGCCGGCCCCCCCGCGCCGCACGATAAAACCGTCCCGGTGCAGTTGCACATAGGCGTTCTCCACGGTGTCACGGGCAATCCCGAGTGACTTGGCCAACACCCGAGTCGCAGGCAGCTTCAAACCGGGGTCAAGAGCGCCATCGAGGATCAGCTCACGCAGTGCGCGCTGAATCCGTTGATGCAGATCCAGCAACTGAAACTCAGCATCGTTGAGGCGCATTTTCAGCGTTTCCAGCTCGAACGCTTTCGCCATGTGGTCTGCCTTACTTCAATAAATTGGCCTGCAAAGGCAGGCCAGTCTATCCGTAGAATTCACTCCTCACCACCGCCTTTGTGCGTGGTGAGCACGCGCGTTGCGAGCGATTTTGCACAGGGGTTACTCAGCTATCTCGGTCGGCTGGATGCGAGCCAGCCTCTACAACGCGGTCACGCTGGAGGCAGTCGAGGCATTGACCGACTTCATGAAGGGTTTTGTCCGAGCGCATGGCTGAAGCAGGGATCGCTTCAGTCACAGCAGACGGTCCGGTAAGTGGTCTGGTCCTCCACGAAAAAGTGCAGGGGCAAAACATGCCATTTCAGCGTTATAAATCCCCCCTCACCCGAGGCCAAACACCTCGTTTTGCAAGGAGCAAAGCCATCATGTCTTCTTCAGCATCCCCGACGGCCCTACGTCTAGGCGACCTTATACATCCGATTGTCGCCGGGCTGATTTCAGTCATCGTCAACTATGGCGGCACGTTCATCCTGGTCTTTCAGGCCGCCAAAGTCGCCGGGCTCAGCCCCGAGCTGACGGCATCGTGGGTATGGTCGGTGTCGATTGGCGTGGGTATTACCGGGCTGTTTCTCAGCTGGGTGAGCCGTGAGCCAATCATTACGGAGGATCCGTCCAAGCGTTGGATCGCCGGGGTTGCCGCGGGCGTGTTCTACATCCTCGTCGGGATTTTCGGCGTGACCCTCGCCGCAGTGTTCATGGCCCTCCCGGCCACCTTCATTACGACGCTGGCCGGGCTAGCCCTGCTCGGCACTATCGGCGCCAGCCTGGCCAGCGCCATGGCTGACGTCAAATCCCGCGAAGCCTCGCTGATCACCTTTCTGGCGTCCGCCGCGAACATCACCTTGCTGGGAATCGGTGGGGCGTTCTGGGGGTTGCTGATCGGTCTGGCGGCCTACGCCTTACTCAATGGCCGCTTGCCGCGTCGCGAGGCGGTGGTCATTCCGGCGGCCGACGATGTTGTGACGGCCAAAGGAGCCACCCACTGATGTTCGATCAACTGGAAGAAACCGCCACCCTGCACGAGCGTCATGGCCGTTACCCACAGGCCAACAGCGTCGAGGACTTTCGTCGCAACCTGGCAGCCGTGCAGCAGCGTATCGCCAACGCCTGTCAGCGGGTCGGACGTGATCCGGCGAGTGTGCGCCTGCTGCCGGTCAGCAAAACCTTTGACGAAGCTCATCTGCGTCTGGCCTACGCCGCCGGCTGCCGGCTGCTGGGAGAGAACAAGGTGCAGGAAGCGCAGCGCAAATGGCAGGCCATGACCGACCTGGCCGACCTGCAATGGTCGGTCATCGGCCACCTGCAAACCAACAAGGCCAAGCAGGTGGCGCGTTTTGCCAGTGAATTTCAGGCGTTGGACAGCCTGCGAGTGGCCGAGGCTCTGGATCGTCGCCTGCAAATCGAGGGGCGCCAACTGGATGTGTTCGTCCAGGTCAATACCTCCGGCGAAGTCAGCAAATACGGCCTGGCGCCCGAAGCCGTCGCGGACTTCTTGTACGCCCTGCCGGCGTTCTCGGCGTTACGGGTCCGCGGGCTGATGACGCTGGCGCTGTTTTCGGCCGACGTGGCCCGTGTCCGCCCCTGCTTTGTACGGCTGCGTGAACTGCGCGAGCGCCTGCGCCAGCACGCCCCGGCGGGCGTCGGGCTAGAGGAACTGTCCATGGGCATGTCCGGCGATTTCGAAGTCGCCATTGAAGAGGGAGCGACCGTGGTGCGTGTCGGTCAGGCCATCTTCGGCGCACGAGCCATGCCGGACGCTTATTACTGGCCGACCGCGGATGTCCGTCCGGGAAGTGACGATTAGTCGCCGCTGACAACACCCTAACATCTTGATTCACCCTTTACAGGAAGCCATGCGATGTCCTCTGCACCCGGCACCACCCTCCGACTGCCGCCGCCGTTGATCTGTGAGGACTTGCAGATCGACGACATCGCAGCGCGTGTCTCTCGGCTCTTGCCATAAACCGGCTTACGTTCTCAACCAAGGACCCCTTCATCATGTACGACTCAACGCTGACCCTTAAAGCATTCGACGCCGAGCTGTGTGAGGCGATTCATAACGAAGAACATCGTCAGGAAGACCACGTCGAACTGATCGCTTCCGAAAACTACGCCAGCCCTCTGGTCATGAAAATCCAGAGCACCGTGCTCACCAACAAATACGCCGAAGGCTACCCAGGCAAGCGCTACTACAGCGGCTGCGAGTATGTCGATGTGGCCGAGCGCCTGGCCGTCGAGCGGGTAAAGACCCTGTTCAACTGCGACTACGCCAACGTGCAGCCGCATGCAGGTGCCCAGGCGAACGCCGCGGTATTCCTCGCATTGATCAATCCTGGTGACACAGTGATGGGCATGAACCTGGCCCAAGGTGGCCACCTGACCCACGGTAACCCTTCAAACTTCTCGGGCCGTCATTACAAGATCGTTCCTTATGGCCTTGACCCAAAGACGGGCTTTCTCGACTACGACGAGATGGAACGCATCGCCCTGGAAACTCGCCCGAAGATGCTGATCGGTGGTTTTTCTGCCTACTCCCGGTACAAAGACTGGGCGCGCATGCGGGCCATTGCCGACAAGGTCGGGGCTATTTTCTGGGTCGACATGGCCCACGTCGCAGGTCTGGTCGCTGCCGGCGAATACCCGGACCCATTGCCGCACGCCCACGTGGTTACAAGCACCACTCACAAGACCCTGCGAGGCCCACGGGGTGGCTTGATTTTGTCCAAGGGGCAAGACGAAGCGTTCTACAAAAAGCTCGACTCTGCGGTATTCCCGGGTGTCCAGGGCGGGCCACTGATGCACCAGATCGCCGCCAAGGCCATCGCCTTCAAGGAAGCACTGGCGCCCGAGTTCAAAACCTATCAGACGCAAGTGGTGATCAACGCCCGGGCCATGGCGGCCGTGCTGCAACGGCGGGGTTACAAGATCGTCTCCGGTGGCACCGATAACCACATGATGCTGATTGACCTGTCCGACAGGCCTTACACCGGCAAGGAAGCTGATGCGGCCCTGAGCAACGCCTACATCACCGCCAACAAAAACTCGGTGCCCAACGACCCGCGCTCACCGTTCGTGACCTCTGGGTTGCGCATCGGTACCCCAGCCATCACCACCCGAGGTTTCGGCGTGTTCGAATGCGAACAACTGGCGGGCTGGTTGTGCGACGTACTGGAGGCCCTGGAAAACGGCCACAGCGAGACGGTCGGGCACCACGTGCGCGAACAGGTGGTGGCGCTCTGCCGCCGTCATCCTGTCTATCGTTGATTCTTTTACCCCGAGCTGTCGCCGCCAGGCTGAAGTCATCGTTGGGTGAAAAACCAGGCGCGCGGCAAAGCGCCTGGACGACCGGGCGCACCCGATACCAATCTGTCGAGTCTCTAGCGGGATGATGATGGCCGACATTGCAGTGCTTCGGCTACGTGGCTGCGATCGAAAGCGTCTACGTGTTCCCGCCAACTCCTTATTCACCGGCTGTCGATTACTCCAACAAATATATAAGGGCTTCACGACCATCATGAACTCTCCAGACTTCCTGCCGTTTACCAAACCCTCTATCGACGAAGCCACGATCGCAGCCGTCGGTGACGTCTTGCGCTCCGGCTGGATTACCAGTGGGCCCAAGGTCCAGTTATTCGAAGCGCAGCTCTCGGACTATTTCGGCGGACGTCCGGTACGGACGTTCAATTCCGGAACCTGCACCATGGAGATCGCCTTGCGCATCGCGGGTATCGGTGCTGGTGACGAAGTCATCACCACTCCGATCTCGTGGGTTGCAACGGCCAACGTGATCATTGAAGTGGGTGCGACCCCTGTGTTTGTCGACGTTGATCCAGTCACTCGCAATATCGATCTAGCTCAAGTCGAAGCGGCAATCACACCACGGACCAAGGCGATCATTCCGGTCTATCTGTCGGGTCTGCCGCTGGATATGGATCGTTTGTACGCGCTGGCAAAAAAACACAACCTGCGGGTGGTGGAGGATGCTGCACAAGCGCTGGGCTCGTCCTGGAAAGGTGAGCGCATCGGGGCTTTTGGTGATTTTGTGTCCTTCAGCTTCCAAGCCAACAAGAACATCACCTCATCCGAAGGCGGTTGCTTGGTGCTGAATAATCTCGAAGAGGCACGTCTTGCCGAGAAACACCGGTTGCAGGGCGTCACTCGCATCGGCTTCGATGGTTTGGATGTGGATGTCCTGGGCGGCAAATACAATATGACCGACATTGCCGCGACCATCGGCCTGGGCCAGTTCGCGCATATCGAGGCGATCACTGCCCATCGTCGAGAGTTGGCTAAATACTACTTCGAGTGCCTTGGCAGTGATTTCGAAGCGAAATACGGTGCTCAACTACCGGTCGCCGATTTCGATAACAGCAACTGGCACATGTTTCAGCTAGTGCTGCCAGAGCGTCAGGACGGTAAACCGGCCCGGGCCACGTTTATGGAGCAGATGCAAGAGCACGGTGTCGGCATCGGCTGTCACTACCCCTCGATCCACTTATTGAGCTTGTACCGCGCGCGCGGCTTCAAGGAAGGTATGTTCCCGATTGCAGAACGGGTTGGCCGTCTGATCGTTTCGCTGCCGATGTTCAATGCCATGACAACAAGGGACGTCGAACGCTCGGTGGAAGCAGTGAAAGCAGTACTGCAACCTTGCTGAGCGGCAGCAAGCCAGTTTTTTGTGTGGGCGATGCCAACGCGTTGCTGGGAGAAGCGCGCTTACGCACCATTCCACCGGCCTACGCGAAAAGGCAGCGCAAATGAAAAGGGGACAAATTTATTTCTCTGTCACCTGCCTCGACGCATGTCTAGTCCTGAAACAGGTGTAAACCTATTTCAGGAATAGACATCACCCGCCTCGACAACAGTGAGAAATAAGGAGGCTTGCAATGAGGAGGAGTCCATATACGGATGTTCGAATGAGTCTAGAAAATCAGGGGCAATTCAGACTTCGGCGGCTCACTAAACCGTCATAATTGATCTCGATCAGAAACATGGGACTTCATGCGCCACCCCGCTATTGCAGTGTATGAATAGCCCCGACTCAGGCTTGGGTGTTGTCCAGGATGAACTTGATCAGCGCCCGGGATGCGGCTGACAATTGCCGGTGAGGCGGGTAAATAATCGAGAATGGCCGACTGCGCCCACTCAATTGCGCAAGTATTTCCACCAATTGCCCGCGCTGAATTTTGTCCCGGACGATGAAATCATAGGTCTGGCAGATGCCCAGACCGCTTTCCGCCAGCGAAACGATCCCCAGGACATCGTCCGAAACCTCCACATTGGCTTGCGGTAGCCATTCGATATTTTTCCCGTCAAGACAGAACAACCACGATCCGACCTTGCCGCTGCTGGGCATGATGAATGGCAGACAAACGTGCTCGCCTAACATCTCAAGCGTCGTAGGGATGCCGGCGCGAGCCAGGTATTGGGGAGACGCGACGAGGCAAAGCCGCGCATCTTCCAGTTTGCGGCCCACCAGACCACTGTCCGGCAACTGCCCCAGACGAATCGCCAGATCGTAGCCTTCGGCGACCAGGTCGACATTGCGGTTGGTGATGCTCAGTTCCACCCGCACAGCCGGGTATTGCCGGGCAAACTCACTGAGCAGCGGTGGCAGACGATGATGCCCGTAAGTCGTTGGGACGCTCATCCGAACGCGCCCGCTCAACTCGCCTTCCTGGCCGCAAATATTGCGCTCCGCCTCTTCAATCTGTGAAAAGGCCAAACGGGTTTGTTCCAGGTACAACTTGCCGGCGTCTGTCAGGCTGAGCCTTCGGGTAGTACGTCGCAACAATTGCACGCCAAGGCGCGACTCGAGCCTCGTCAACGCCCGGCTGAGCACCGAAGGCGTGGTCGCCAGGCGATGGCAGCAGCACTGACAGTGCCCTGCTCCACCACGCGAATAAAGGCTTCCACATCCCCAAGATGGTCAAATCTACGCGACATTATTGCCTCACGGGTCCAAATGAATTCCATTTTCGGTAGTTTATCGCCATATCATACATCAATAGAGTATCCAGGCAGGGGCGGCAACCGTTCGCCCGATAAATTCTGGACACGACATGAAAAAACTGCCCCGTATTGCATTGGCCATAGCCCTCGCCAGCACTAGCCTGGCAGCCAGCGCTGACAACGTGCTTGTGGTGCTTTCCGATTCGGCGAAACTCGATTTGAAGGACGGCAAGGTCTTTGCTACCGGCTTCTACCTGAACGAGCTTTTGCAACCGGTAAAGATGCTGCTCGACGCTGGCCATAACGTCACCTTTGCCACCCCGAACGGCAACGCGCCGACAGTGGACAAAACCTCCATCGATAAAATGTACTTCAACAACGATGAGGCAGCGCTTCAGACCTATAAGAACTTGCTTGATCAACTGAAACTGACCCTGCCGGAACAGTCACCGGTCATCAGCCTTTCTCGGGTAGAGCAGATCGGTTATGCGCACTTTGATGCGGTCTACATTCCCGGCGGCCACGCCCCCATGCAGGATCTGCTCCACAGCCGTCCGCTGGGTCGCTTGCTGGCGAATTTCCATGGACAAGACAAGACCACCGCACTCGTCTGCCACGGCCCGATCGCCCTGCTGTCGACCTTGCCTGACGCCGAAAAATTCACCCGCCAACTCCAGAGTGCGAAACCGGTGAGGGGCAGCGCCGACTGGATTTATGCGGGCTACAAGATGACCGTTATCAGCAATAAGGAAGAGGAGGAAGCCAAAGGTCTGCTCAACGGTGGTGTCATGAAGTTCTACCCGCAAACCGCGCTGGAACAAGCCGGTGGGGTGTACCGCAGCAACACTTCCAATTGGACGCCTAATGTGGTCATCGATCGTGAGTTGATCACTGGCCAGAATCCAGCCTCGGCCATTGAGGTCGGCAAGGCACTGCTCGATCGATTGAAATAACACGACTGCAGCACTGCGCCCTCCCCCGACTCCGGTTTTTTAACGGGTATTTGGAGCACTGTAATGAAACCTCGCACTTTCCTTATTACCGGTGCGTCAGTCGGCAAAGCGACTTTCTAACGACAACATTTGCGGCTCAGCCGCTCCAGCGAATTCCCCGACTGTGCCAGTGGGCACTACCGCCGGCATTGCTCCTTCAGCTTGAACTCTAGAGAAAAAATCATGACGCCCTCATCCGCAAACCAACACAAACCACTATTGATGGTCCTCACCAGTCACGCCAGCAAAGGCGATGGTGGCGAGCCGACTGGCTTTTACCTCGGCGAAGTCACCCACCCGCTTGCCGTACTCGAAGCGGCCGGCTTTACAATCGAGTTCGCCTCGATCCAGGGCGGCGAACCTCCGGTCGATGGTCTCGACCTGAATGATGTCACCAACGCACGCTACTGGAACGACAGCCGCTTTCGCGCCGCCATTGCCAACACACAACGCCTGGACGCCCTGGATGCGTCGAAGTACGCCGCTATCTTCTTTACCGGCGGCCACGGTGCGATGTGGGATTTCCCGACTAGCCCTGCCGTGCAAAGCATGACCCGCGACCTCTTCGAAGCCGGCGGTGCAGTGGCCGCAGTCTGTCACGGTCCCGCGGCACTGGTAAACGTGACGCTCAGCGATGGCAGCTACCTGGTTGCCGGCAAAAACCTCAGTGCGTTTACCGACGACGAAGAACGTGCGGTCAAGCTCGACAACATCGTGCCTTTCTTGCTGGCCAGCACCCTGAGTGCGCGTGGTGCACATCATCACGGCGCAGCAAACTGGACTGCCAAGGTGGTGGTCGATGGTCGGCTCGTCACGGGACAAAACCCTCAATCCGCCACCGGAGTGGGTGAAGCGCTACGCGATCTGCTGCTCGTTCAGCCACGCTGAAGCCGCGCGCATTTTTAAGGAGAACGCGATGAAATGCATTGCATTGGCAAGTGCTCTGATGCTGGCCGCAGTGACACAAAGTTACGCATTCGCGGCGACATAAACGTCTCACGAGCCAGAGCTCTGGCGCAGTTACACGGGTGTCATGGGACCTCGGCACTGAGCACAAGATTGATACCGTGTCCCACCAGGCGCCCATTTCGAACTCCAGCATTGAGGGCGATAGTGGGCCAGTGACCACCCTGAGCGCTGAACGGCAACATACCGGGCAATTGAAGGTTGGCTAGAGATTTTTCCTGGCTTCTCGATTCGGAGCCGCGGCGCGTCGAAGTCAGTTCAGGCCTGGGCAGACAGCTCACGCAGTGCTCGCCCTGATAACCACCCCGGATTGGCCGAGTGCTCCCCCGGGGGTATTGTGTCAGGCTATGCCGTTTTCACCCGTAGCTCCTAGCCCCGCTAGGGGCTTTTTCATGCTCAGGACGAGTCATTCAAGATGTTGATGAAGCTGGCGCCGAAGAAGCTGCGCAACCCGCGTAATTTCTATCTGGGTATCGCTGCGGTGGTACTGATTGCTTGGATTGGACGCTATTTCGCGCTCAAAGCCGAGCAGGAGAAGGTGGCCCAACAGGCGCTGCTGGTCGAGCGCCTCGCCCAGTTGGACGCGACCCTGCCAAAGCAACTGGATGCAATTACCACCCTTGAGTACGTCGGTTTGACGTACGGTGACACGATCTTCTACCGCTACAGGATCGACTTAGCAGCGAGCAGCCTCTCCGAGGAACGCAAGGCCAGCATGGAGGCGAGAATGCGCCGTGGTCTGGAGCAACTGGCCTGCAAGGAACCGCAGTTGCTGGCGATGATGCGCAGGTTCAAGTTTCACCAGGAGCATTACTACCTGGCCAGGAACAGCACACTCTTTTCCATTGAGCTTCACCCTGAACAGTTGAGCTGCCCAGGATGATGCCAATAAGGTGTGCTGGCCGGACACTACTTGAATGCCATATCGTCGTAGCCGAACACTCCTTTCTTATCGCGTTGGGTCATAAGCATTGACTGCCGCGTCCCACTGCATTTCATGGTCTTCGACCTCAACATTCCATTCACAACCAGACACCGCGATACGAATTTCCGATAAACATTTACACCAATGCTGTACGCCAACCCATGATGCGTCTTCTTGGTTATCTGGGAGCTTGGTAGAGCCCGAAAACACGAGGCCCTTCTTTAGAAAACGGCTCGGCTCCAGGTTTGTTGAAAAATCGAATGATTCCCAGTTTAGGCCGGAGCCGAGGGAAAGAAATCGTTCGATTTGATCGTCTACGCAGTGGCGATGGACAATCTCCTCGACGACGGTTATCTCGTTCAAGCTGAGCGGTGCTTTTCGCTGAGCAGTGTAATAGATGGATATTGCCAAAGTGCGCCCTCAGAGCCGGTAGCCGTGATAGGGATGAAGAATACCGGCCTGGCATCCTTTCGACTACGCAACGTGTGTTAGCCGGACGTACGGCATTTCGGCCTTTCACGACAGACAACAATCGGCCAGAAGCTGTCCCTCATTTCGGAATCACTGCGCAGCTATAGGCTACTTTTATGACTGGGTATTAGTGCGATGCAGATGGATCATTTTTTCAATGAGAGTCGTGTTCGCTGCCATTCATTCCAGCAGTCCTCGGCAACTAAATCTCGGAAACCACGTTCGCGCTCCATATCTAGGGCGACGTCGAATGGGACTGCAACACACGTCGCTGAATCACGGATCTTGAGTGCCTCGGACTCTGTAAGTGAAGAGCCTTTGTTCGTTTCGGCGTTCTGCAAAACTGCCGAAAGCGCCGGTATGA
Organism: Pseudomonas sp. H3(2019); assembly: GCF_007713465.1. GTDB lineage: Bacteria > Pseudomonadota > Gammaproteobacteria > Pseudomonadales > Pseudomonadaceae > Aquipseudomonas. Next base: position 21,623 of record NZ_VMSG01000029.1, read on the forward strand.
ATACTAGGCAAAGCTGTTCCTTCATTTGTTGCTCACCTCGGTCGTTCGGTAAGCCTGAAAGGTTACGTTGGTTGCCTTATCACGGCCAGTGGTCAAGAGCTGCCATCGCCTGGTGTCAGCATTAGGTCGATTTCTGCCTGTCGTGAGTGGCAGTAATCGGCCAAAAGTGGTCCCGCGAGCTATGCCAGCATGTGAAGCATGTCCATGAACATCGGACCTGAGAGATCACGTATCTCTCCGTCGTCAGCAACCAAGCAACCTACAGCGCCAGCGAATGACTCTTGGTCATGCGCTGGGATGTCCAAGCTGCAAATGATCCTGTAGCGGAACAGCCAGCCGCAGGCGACGCGACCGCACAGTTCTACCGTTTGATGATAGCCATCAACGGACAGGGGCCGGGCACCGTGGGCCTGCGCAGGTTATATGCTGTACTGCCGGTAGATTCGCGTTGGGAAGATTCGTTGTTCATACGCACTGGAAATGGCTGGAATAGCAGTCGATTATCTACTCGTTTGGTTTGAATGTCTGGGCATCCGCTCTGGGTCGATTACGGCCCTCCCGACAGGCAGAGATCGGCCAGAAGCTGCCCTTGGAGGCGAACCGCATTTGGCTCTTCATCCACCACTGATATGGAGGAACTATCCTTGGAAAACCGTTTAGGGTGGCTCTCCGTATGCTCCAGATTTATTAGCCTGCTGTTCTTCCTGTTTTCACCGTCGCGTGAAAAACTGCGCGCTCTTTGCCGCTCACTTTTTGTCTGTTTTGATGGAACTGCCGATGGACATCATGGATACCAAGCAAGAAAACACCCTCGAAAAATCACTCAGGCTGGCGGCGGATGAACCGGCCCATCGACCTGACTTTTTCAAGACTCTGTTGAATTCCACTATCTACGTCCTTGGCACTGCCGGCACTGGCGAAGGTCAAGTCAACCTCGAGGCTGGTAGCAACATCAGCATCGCGCATTGGCAAAAGCCTGACGGCTCCGCTGTCATCCCGTTTTTTTCTTCGTTGCAAACACTACAAAGATCCATAGATAGCGAAGAGTCCTACGTAGAGATCCCGGCCAGATCGCTGTTTGAAATCACACTGGGCACCCCTCTTTTCCTCAATCCAAAGTCTCCTTACGGGAAAGAGTTTTTCCCGGAGGAAGTGCGCCATCTGCTCTCCGACGAGGTCGGCCAAAAGCCGGTGCAGCGCACGGTCGAAAAAGACACCAAAGTGCTGCTCGGACAGCCGTCGCAATATCCGTCGCAGATGGTCAACTCGCTCACACAATTACTCGCCAAACATCGCAACGTAAAACGTGCATTTCTGGCGTTGATGCATGACGCATCGTCTGATCAAAAGCCTCATCTGATCATTGGTATTGAAGCGGACGGAGATATTGAACTGGTCATGCGCGAAGCCGGTAACGTTGCCGGGGATACCGCTCCGGATGGCGAACCCGTTGACCTCTATCGCGTTCACGAAGGGGAATCAGGCCTTAGCGATTACTTCCTCAAGCAAACCGCACCCTTCTATGAACGGAAGTCGGCAGGCTGGCTGCGTTCATTGTTCGGCTTTGGCAACGCGTGACAGAGATCAACGCCGTGCTAACCGCCGAGCAGGCCTGCGAAATCGTGCTTAGCCTGTTTGACGGCGTCATGAGAGATGGCAAACCTGAGCGTTTTGTCATTCAGTCATGTGAGCTTTCCGCCAACGGTGATTACTGGGTTATTCGCAGTAACAGTGAGGATTACGTCGTCCACGGCATGGCGGAGTTCTGCTACGTCGGTGTTAACGCGCACTTGATCAACGTCATGACGGGCGAGCGTGAGACGGTCGTCAGTTGCATGAGTGTCGATGAGTATCTGCAAGACAAATACGATCTGGAGGCAGTGTCGGGCAACCAGTATGTACTGACCCCGGCAATTGACCGAGGCGACAAACCGGCGCTGGTCAATTTGCGTCGAAAACTGCAGTGCACCTATCCGCAAACCCTTGCGTTGCTGACGGGCAAACAACGACTTTGGCTCACAGGTAAACGCAGGCTTCTTGAAGACGCGCAGCGACTGCTTCTCGAACAAGGCATAACCACCCAAATCGAGTTAGTGCTTGATGCCGGCGAAGCAGTCGCCATCGGCGTCGAAACCTGGCACATCGAAGCGGTGTTGAGGGCTGTGCGCGAGAGGTTGTGCTGAGCCGACGCCAAGGAGCAGTCATATAAAATGCAGTAACCCACCATCAATAGATACGGCCGACGCCATGCCCCAGCACACAAGTCACCTATTTGCTTATGTAAGGAAAATCAGCAATTTCCGACCTGACGTTACCGCTATCGTGCTTTTCGGCCTGAAGGCCGAAGACGATGACCTGGTGTATCTGGAGATACGCTTTAAGGACTACGGAGAACTCCAAATTGAAGGCGACCACTTGATGCTTGGATTGGATGAGGCACTGGAAAGCGCCGAGTTCGAGTACGGTATTTTGCCAAATGATTGGCGAGTAATGAGCGAGGCGGAAACTCAGCGAATCCCATTCTTTGTCGGTGGAACATGCGTTTAGTGAGTTGACCGCTTTGGGTCGAAAGTCGTCAATCGCGAAGCGCAGCTATTGGCCGGGAGCTGCGGTACGCAACTGAAAGCTTCCGGCCCAAACAAGCGGCCCCGAATCGCCGAATGAAGGCTAAGAAACCTGATCACCTATCACTATGATGGATGCTCCGAAGGTTACTTCAGATAGCCGGGTAGCCTCAGCTAATGCCCGTAAAGGGGCAGGCAAATCGAAAAGTGTCAGTGGATTCAGTGGGCGGCATTGCAGCTCATACCCCCTCAAGGCCTGGCGTGAATCGCGATGAACGTCCGACCAGTCGTACGCAAATAACCCACGTTTGGAAAATTCAACGAAAGCGTTTGCGCCAGCCTTGGCATCGGCCCGATCTACATCGGACACCTCCGGCAATGAGAGGACAAATTCTTCGGAGTTTTCGACGGAGGGCATCGCGGAATCAGGAACCGGCCCCGGGCCACCCGTAGTGAAGAGCGCAACCTGCCCGACGGCGTCGGTGGCGACCCATCCAACATCAAAGTCCTGGAGAACGAAGGGAGCCACCATTTTCACCTACTTTATAAAAAAGGGACGAGAGTTGATTTCCCAACTCTACTTGCCAGCCCAGATTGTGTAAAAGCGCGTCGGCAAACTCTTAAAGCGGGAAGAAATTCGACGAGTTCATTTTCCCAGCTTTAAACATCTGCTTCTGGCCGATTGCTGCCCGCTACGACAGGCAGAAATCGGCCAAAAGCAGTCAGTCGCTCAAAACACTCAAAAACCACTGATTGCTAAAGTAATCAGGATCCGAAAATAGCTCACTCGGTCGAAGGGACGGATGCTTTGCTGCCCAAGCGGATGAGTTCATTGGAGAAACACAGGCCGATGATGATCAGTGCCGCTCCCGCGTACAGGCTTTCGCGCGGTACTTCATTGAGCGCCACAAAAGCCAGCAGCGCGGCGAATAGTGGCTCGGTCAGCTCCAGCGCTTGCACTTGGGATGGCTTGAGATACTCGATGGCCTTGGTGGTGCAGAAGAAGCCCAGGATTGTCGGCAGCGTGGCCAGCGCCAGCAGCGCGGCGATCGCCAGCGGCGACAGCTCGCCCATCGCGAAACCATCGGCCGCAGCCGGCATCAGCAGGTACAGGCTGCCAAAGAACAACAATTGTCGGGTGAAGTGCAGCCCCCCCGACACACCCATACGCTTCATGGCAACCGAAAAGGCCCCATAGCCGGAGCCGGCCATGGAGGCGAGCGCAGCACCTTGCAGGGTAAAGCCCTGCTGCAGGTCGCCGCCGAAGATCACCGAGATCCCAGCAATAGCCAGTGCGGCGCCAACGGTAGCGTTCGCGGTGATGGCATCCTTGAGGAAAATGCGCCCCAGAATGATCGAGGAAATTGAGGCACTGGCCATCAGCACCACCACCACACCTGCCGCCGCGTAGTGTCGATAGGCGGACGTTTCGAAATGGAACAGCACAAAGATGCCAAGGAATGCGCAAATAGCCGCCTGAGTCCATTTAGTCGACGCCGCCGGGCGCTTGAGGAAAAACAGTAAGATCGAGAGAAGCACGCAACCCAGTACGGTCTTGATGACAGCGACACTGCTTGCGGTGAAACCATGACTCATGAGTACTTTGCTGAGTACACCGATCGTTGCGTTCAGTGCCGCAGCGGAGAGTGCAAATATGACGCCTTTGCTGAAAGTAGATTGCATTGATGACGATCCCTGTCGCTGAATTGTCGTTCGATAGAATGCCGCCCTACATCGACGGCCCGAAGTTTGAGGATACGAAGATCCCACCCACTCCAGTATTTAGTGTGGCATGAGCGCTGGATCGCCCAGTAGGATGCTTTTCGCCTTCTTGTCGCCACCAAGGGAGAAGTCAGAGGACCTAGCCCTTGGCTATGCAATATGAGTTGGCGAACGTTGCAGTGTGCTGCAAAGACTGACGTATATCCGGCTTGGCTATTCCATGCCTGTTGGCAAATTGCTCGACCGCCGTTGTATCAAAACGAGTGGTCTGGATAAAGTCCAAGGCTTCGGGTTTTGTATTCAAAAACCACGCGACGGGAGGAATACTCAGTAGCAACTTCAGCAATCGGAGTGAAATGTAATGCTTGGGGGACTTTAAGTCCAAAGGTTGTGCCACCTGTACCAGGAGTTCTCGCAAGTTGGGAGTTTGGTCATCAAGCGCCAGCAGTTCCTGGCCCACCATGGCAGGATCAAAAGCACAAACCGCCACTATCTCAACCAGGTAATCCACGGTGACCAGTGGCAGCCAGTGCTCGGCGGTACCGGGCACTGCAGTCAGCTTTCCCTGCACAAGGTTGCGTATCAGCTCCACCAGCGGCTGACCATCAAGGATATGCCCCGTGCGGCTGTGGCCACAGACCGTCGCAGGGTGGACAACGGTAATCTCCCCGCCCTTGGCGGACATGACCTCCAGAGTCGCAAAATGCGCCTCCAGCTTGCTCCCCTCGTAACCACCGACATGTCGGTAGACGGCAGGCCAATTCGTCAACTCCGGATAACGAGGATCAATTCCGATGCGTTGCAGATGTTCATGATTTTTCAGCATGTAGCCGCCGATCATCACTAAACGGCTTTTTTGCTCAGCCGCCAACAGCGCCACACGCGTTGCCCCTTCCACATTCACCGCACGAGAATGCTCCACTGAAAGCCCCCAAGCGAAGTGGACGCCCAGGTGGAATACGACTCTGGCGTGCCTTAGCACTTCTCGGTCAGCAAGACTCAGCCCGAGGTTGTCCCGTTCCAGATCGCCAGCTACGGCAAATACCCGGGTTGCGCACCCTCCCAAATTATCGACTTGCTCGCGCAGCGCAGCCAGTCGCTCTGGGCGACGCATCAACACCCGAACGGTGTGACCTTTTGCACTCAGATACGCCACCAAATGTTGACCGACGAAGCCGGTACCCCCCGTGACAAAGCACTCCACACTCATTTCCCTGTTCCTTGTTTAAGGTGAGAAATCAAGCGTAAACTATCGACCCAACTCTATAGTCAAGCGGTGTTTTCATGAAAATCGGCGAACTCGAGGCCCGCAGCGGCGCCAGCCGCCATACGCTGCGTTACTACGAGCAAATCGGCCTGATCTCATCGCTGCGGCAAACTAACAACTATCGCGTTTACGCAGCGCAAACTCTGCAGGATCTGGACTTTATCCAGCGCGCGCAAAGCATGGGGTTTTCCCTGGGGGAAATAGGCGAGATTCTGGATGCGCAGCGAAACAAGCTGATCGATTGTGCTGACGGCGCTAAGCTAATTGAAAAGAAGATGGCAGAAATCAAACAGAAAATCGCCAACTTCCAAAGCATTTATCGGTATCTGGATGAAGAGCGTGCAAACCTCGAAGCCAGTGCTGCCAAGCAACTTGAGCTTCAGCAGCTGAGCAACGCTTCCAACTGAACTGTCAGCATCTGGGAAACGGAAGCTGCAGCCTGCTTCCAGTTTCAAGTCCATCGCTTACGCATTTTCTCAAACCTTGTGGCCAGGCCCTGGACAGTCAGCGTCCGCCCAAAAGACCTTGCGTGGTTAAACGGGCGCCCTCTATGCGGCAGCCATTCGATAATCTCGCTCGGCCGCTGCATCGGCAGTCGCGTGAGCACGCCCTTTAAATACGCATACGGATCATGGCCGTTAAGCCGTGCCGACTGGTTCAAACTCATAATCGCAGCCGCACGTGTACCGCTGCGTAAGGAGCCCTCGAATAGACAGTTTGAACGCCCGAAAGCCCATGGCCGGATTTGATTTCCACATCAGTGAATTGCTCCGGATTTGCTAGACACATGATGTTTGCTTTGGGTCGAAAGCAGCTTTTCGTGACTTGCAGCTATTGGCCGATTTCTGCCTGTCGCGACCGGCTGAAGCCGCCCCATAGCTGCTAGTCATTTGAGTCTACAGATTCAGGAGCTATTCAGTTCCCTGTCCGCTGACACACTTCAAGCCTTCTGTCAGCCCGCTGATGTGTGCCGCCCTTCAGCAAATCGGATCCTCCTGACGTCTTATCCAAGAATACTGGAAGGTTTTAGGCTCTGCTCGATGGCTCCTTCGCCGGTAGCTGCCCAGATCAGCGCTGTGGCAATAAGTACAATGTCCAAGCACTTGGACCTGTTCAAGGCTCACACCAATCCCCACCAAGTGGTGCAACGCATATTTTCGTAGATCGAACCAGGCTTCATTATGTGTGACATCAGGTTCGACCCAAGGCGCACTCGCGGGTGGCACTCTGTGGGCCGTCCACGGAGGAGAATCGTTTTGCCAAAGATGGCTGTCGGCATATTCAATACCCTCGACAAACTTCCTGTTCACCTCATAACAACAGGGTCCGATGGAGGGACCTATCACTATTCGCAAACCAGCAAGAGAAGCACCTTCTTTCTCTAACCGGCTTATCGAATTACCGAGGATGCCAGCTTTCAAACCCTGCCATCCTGCATGGATTGCCGCTACAAATGGTTGATCAACCGACGCTACCAGAACCGGCAAGCAGTCGGCAGTGATGACCGCTACCGTATCCCGGACTCCTCTTGAGAACAGTGCATCGGCGACAGGGCGTTCATCCCGCCCTACCACGTCAGCATCGATGATGTGCGTACCGTGAACCTGAGCACAGTAACGTGTTCCTTCCGGCAGCGTTAAATTTCCAGAAGTCTCGAAACCATGATCTATACCGGGGATATCGAGCAGCAACGAAGAGAGGTAGGTCATAGAGCAGGTCCTATCGATGGAAATCCCTGATATCGGCATAGCATCGGCGTGAGGGATGGGTCAAGCTCGCAGAGATCCGTGCCGGACGGTTACGCTCACGGCCTGAAGCAGCTTGGTTCGACCGGTTGAATCCACAGCCGATAGCAGCCTGTCACAAGATTTTATATTGCCCATCATGAGGCTTGCTGGGGCCTAGCTTGATTTCACCCAGGTGGACGGCCGCTTTCAACCGATTCTGTTGAAAAAGTCCGGCTTGGTTTCCACGGCAGAAAAGTACGCGCCTGAGATTGAAGTCCTTGCTTTCAGCAGAGGCTTCCGGACTCGGACTTTACGTAGCAGCGTGTAAAAGAGGTGTTTTCACCCATCAATATTCGAGCATTTTGGGCAAACCGACTTTTTCAACAGAATCGACCCAAAGCCGACATCGGGATCACATCCTGTAGGAAATTCTCCGGTTCGCTTCAACTTCACATGGCAGGAACCGGCCTTGGCCGTAATGTCGTCTTGCCTGACACACGACGGCGCTTGCATCACGAGCAAGGTCGCGCACGACCTTGCTCGCAAGAGGCCGGTAGCTTCACCGCAAATGTTGCGGTTAACCATAGAGTCTCCTGCTTACCGGCGTGGCCTGTGAGATTAGCTCAAGGCCCACGCTTGAGCTGCATGATTTAGTGGGTGACAATACGCTCTGTGTATATATCGATCGAGGTCATCCCTAATGCCCCAACAAGTCTTCCTGCGCGATGCCATGCGTCGTCTGAACTTCACCCGTGACGCGCTCGCCCAGCGCATTGGCGTTTCACGGCGAGCGCTGGACAGCTGGCTGCTGCCAGACGAGTCGCCGGAGATGCGCAAGATGCCAGAGATTGCCCAGCGGTTTGTCCTTGAAATTCTCAAAAGGGCATCGATCGATACGCAGGATGTATACAGCCATCCGACTGGTAACAGTGAATCGGGTCAGCACCTGTTGTCGGTGGACAGCTATACCCGCGATTCGGTAGAGGCGCTGTTGCGTGTCGCCGATATCATGCAGCCGGTTGCACGGCGGCAAAAAACCACGCGCGTGCTGGAAGGCGCGGTGCTGGCCAATCTGTTTTTCGAGGCCAGCACCCGCACACGCCTGAGTTTCAGCTCGGCCTTCGCCCGGCTGGGTGGGTCGGTGTGCGACACCACCGGCTTCACCTTTTCCTCGATGGCCAAGGGCGAGTCGATCCATGACACCAGTCGGGTCATCAGCGGCTACGCCGATGCCATTGTCGTGCGCCACCCGGAGCAGGGGGCGGTGGCCGAGTTTGCCCGTGCCACCCACGTGCCGGTGATCAATGCCGGTGACGGGCCAGGTGAGCACCCCAGCCAGGCATTGCTCGATCTGTACACTATCCAGCGCGAATTTTCGCGCCTGGACAAGCTGATTGATGGCGCCCATATCGCCTTTGTCGGTGACCTCAAATACGGCCGCACCGTGCACTCGCTGAGCAAACTACTGGCGTTGTACCGTAACTTGAGGATCACATTGATCTCGCCGCCGTCGCTGATGTTGCCCGAGCATCTGGTGGAGTACCTTGCGCGCAACAGTCATCACATCGAACAGACCGACGACCTGCCCGGTGGGTTGAAGGGCGCTGATGTGGTCTACGCCACCCGCATCCAGAAAGAGCGCTTTTCCCAGCAGGAGACTCTGGAGGCCTACAGCACTGACTTCCAGATCAACCAGGCCTTGGTTAACGCCACCTGCGGGGCCCACACCCTGATCATGCATCCGCTGCCACGGGACTCGCGCCCGGGCGCCAATGACCTGAGTGTCGACCTGAACTTCGACTCACGACTGGCCATCTTCAAACAGACGGATAACGGTATTGCCGTACGCATGGCCATCTTTGCCACACTGCTGGGCGTTCAGGATCAGGTCCAGCACTCATTGCGCGAGGTGGGGTGGCGGGTGCCGGTGTACCTAGGGCCGGAGGAAGAAGTACCCTATCGCGACCAATGACCTGCAAGCAGTGCAGGAGCTGCCGCAAGCGGCGAAAAGGTTCGCAGCCCCTTCAGAGTCCGGGGCGCGCTCCGCGCCATTGCAGCCTGGCGGCGGCTCCAAGTTCGCGTATATCTACTCTTGGCCGATAGCAGTCATCGGTGCATGCAGAATAGCCAAAATCGCAGCCCAAAGCAGACTCCCACGCCGAGCAGTCGAGCCCGTACGTAAATCCGGAGCTTGCCGCAGGCCGCAATCTTTTAAACGCTTAACAGACAGGCATCACGCCTTCAAAGCACCCACCTTCATTCACCCCGCCGCCTCCTCCCGCAAACGTCTACCAATCACATCCATCAAATCACACCCATCACGCAACGGAATGGCCAGCAGTTTGGCGAAGTCGGCGAGCACCACCGTATCGCTCTCGATATCAGCACGAAAGGCGATGTTTTCCAGCACCTGAGTGACGGTGCGGATTCGATAATCAGCAGTGGCTTGCAGCACGTCGAGTGGGGCTTGGGTGTCGATGAGCAGGGAGGCCGGGATCAGATCGATTCCGGTGAGGGGTATGTATCTTTCCATAGTTAAAGCCTCGTTTAGATTGTTGAGGCTGCCAACAAATCGTCGCCAAACGAATAGGTGGCAGCTGTACGCAGGTTGGCGAACCGGAAACGAGTAACCGGCAGACCCGAAGGTCTCCCGCGCACAGCCGCCATAGAAAGCGGCATAGCAGATGCGGAGGTGCCTGCAAATAAGCAGTCAGCTCTCGCACTCATTAGTCAGGTCGCCAAACCCAGTCGCCATATGGGCGACGGAGCGGACTATAAGCTGCATCCAATCTAGGGGCAAGGTGACGGATTCTTGGGTTTAAGTAGGACCTGTATTGATACGCTCCCGAACCTTTAAACACCTCGTTGTACCCGACCAGCATCTTTATCAAATCTTTATTTCCCTGCCCCTAATCCTGTCAACAACTTTCCAAGCGTCCATTTAGGCTTTCCTCATTCCCGGAGGAAACGCCATGGACTTCTTCTATCTGCTACTCGGTGCACTGTTTCTCATCATTCTGGTCGGTCTGACTTACGGCTGCGCGGCGCTCAACAGGAGGCGGTCATGACCGGTTTCTACCTTTTCGGCGGCCTCATTGCGGCCGGCTTGCTGGTTTACCTCGTCGCCGCGCTGCTGTTTCCGGAGGACTTCCTGTGACTATTCAAGCCTGGATTTTACTCGGCGCCTTTCTGCTGGCGCTGGGCATTCTGGCCTGGCCCCTTGGGCGTTGGCTGACCACGGTGATGGAGGGCCGATTTGCCTTCGGTTCACGCATCGAGTCGCCGCTGTATCGCCTGGCGGGCGTCAAGCCTGAAACGCAGATGGGGTGGCTCCAGTACGCGCTCGCATTGATTCTGTTCAATGCGTTGGGGGTTCTGGTCGTTTATGCCTTGCAACGGTTGCAAGGCGTACTGCCGTTCAACCCGCAGGGGTTTGCGGCCGTCACTCCCGACTCCTCGTTCAACACCGCTTTCAGCTTCGTGACCAACACCAACTGGCAAGCCTATAGCGGCGAGTCGACGATGAGTTACCTGACGCAGATGCTCGCGCTGACGGTGCAGAACTTCCTCTCCGCCGCCACCGGCATCGTGGTGGCGGTGGCGCTGATCCGCGGGTTCGCACGCCACAGCGCGGACAGCATCGGCAACGCCTGGACCGACCTCACCCGCGTCACCTTGTGGGTGCTGCTGCCACTGTCACTGATACTCGCGTTGTTCTTCGTCAGTCAGGGTGTGATTCAGAACCTTGACCCGTATAAAGACGTCTCGACACTGGAGGTCATGCAGTACCAGAACCCGGTGCTCAATGACGCCGGCCAGCCGACCCTCGATGCCCAGGGCAATCCGGTGACCAAGGCCGCCAGCACCGACAAGCAGACGATTGCCATGGGGCCAGTGGCCTCGCAAGAAGCGATCAAGATGCTCGGCACCAATGGCGGCGGTTTCTTCAACGCCAACTCGTCGCACCCCTACGAGAACCCAACCGCCATCACCAACTTCTTCCAGTTGCTCGCGATCTTCCTGATCCCGACCGCGCTGTGTTTCGTGTTCGGTCATGTCGTCGGTGACATACGCCAGGGCTGGGCGCTGCTGGCGACGATGACGATCATCTTCGTGATCGCGGTGGTGGCCGTCACCCATTATGAACAGCTCGGCAATCCGCAGTTCTCAGCGCTGGGTATCGACACAGCGGCGGGCAACATGGAGGGCAAGGAACTGCGCTTCGGTATCAGCGCCTCCAGCCTGTTTGCAGCGGTGACCACGGCGGCTTCATGCGGTGCGGTCAACGCGATGCACGACTCGTTCACCCCACTGGGCGGTGCGGTGCCGCTGGTGCTGATGCAACTCGGTGAAGTGGTGTTCGGCGGCACCGGTTCCGGTCTGTACGGCATGCTGGTATTCGCCATTCTCGCGGTGTTTATCGCCGGTCTGATGATCGGGCGCACGCCTGAATACCTGGGCAAGAAGATCGAAGCCTTCGAGATGAAGATGGTCGCCATTGCGATTCTGGTGACGCCGCTGCTGGTGCTGTTCGGGACCGCCATCGCGGTCATGGCCGAGGCCGGCAAGCTGGGAATCGCCAACCCTGGCGCCCATGGTTTCTCGGAAATCCTCTACGCCTTCACCTCGGCCGCCAACAACAATGGCAGCGCCTTCGCGGGTCTGTCGGCCAATACCCCGTTCTACAACATCATGCTGGCCATCGCCTGTTGGTTTGGGCGCTTTGGCGTGATCGTACCGGTGCTCGCCGTCGCTGGCAGCCTGGCCGCGAAGAAACGCCTGGCCGTCACCGGCGGCACGATGCCGACCCACGGGATGCTGTTCGTTGTACTGCTGATGGGCACGGTGTTGCTGGTCGGCTTGCTGAACTACGTACCGGCGCTCGCACTGGGCCCCGTCGTCGAACACCTCATGATGATCAAGTGAGACCACGAACATGACACGTAAAGCGTTCTCCTTGTTCGACCCGAAACTGATAAGTCCGGCCATGGTCGAGTCTGTACGCAAACTCAGCCCACGAATCCAGTGGCGCAACCCGGTGATGTTCGTCGTCTACATCGGCGCGATCATCACCACCGCCCTCTGGGCGCAAGCCCTCGGCGGCAAGGGTGAAGCCAGCAGCGGGTTCATCCTCGCGATTGCCTTGTGGCTGTGGTTTACCGTGCTGTTCGCCAACTTTGCCGAAGCGCTCGCCGAAGGCCGCAGCAAGGCCCAGGCGGCCTCCCTGCGGGACCTTAAAAAGCAAACCTGGGCGAAGAAACTGCGCGAACCGCACTACGGCGCCGAGTGGCAGTTGGCTCAGTCGAGCGACCTGTGCAAAGGCGATGTGGTGGTGGTTGAAGCCGGCGACCTCGCGGACTCGGTGATCCCCGCCGACGGCGAAGTGATCGAAGGCGCGGCCTCGGTGGATGAGTCGGCGATTACCGGCGAATCGGCCCCGGTGATTCGCGAGTCTGGCGGCGACTTCTCGTCGGTGACCGGCGGTACGCGGGTGCTGTCGGACTGGATCGTCGTCCGCGTGACCACCAACCCCGGCGAAACCTTCGTCGACCGCATGATTGCGATGGTCGAGAACGCCAAACGGCAAAAGACCCCGAATGAAATCGCCCTGTCGATCCTGCTGGTCGCACTGACCATCGTGTTCCTCGGCGTGACGGTGACACTCCTGCCCTACTCCCTGTTTGGAGTCGCAGCAGCCAAATCCGGTTCGCCGGTCTCGATCACCGTGCTCATCTCGTTGTTGGTGTGCCTGATTCCCACGACCATCGCCGGGCTGCTGTCGGCGGTGGGTGTGGCGGGCATGAGCCGCATGATGGAAGCCAACGTGATCGCCACTTCCGGCCGGGCCGTGGAGGCCGCCGGTGATGTGGATGTGTTGCTGCTCGACAAGACCGGGACCATCACCCTGGGCAACCGCCACGCCTCGGCGTTCTTGCCGGCGCCGGGCATCAAGGAGTCGGAGCTGGCGGATATCGCACAGCTTGCGTCACTGGCCGACGAAACGCCTGAAGGGCGCAGCATCGTGGTCCTGGCCAAACAACGGTTCAACCTGCGCGAACGCGACATCACGGCGCTGCATGCACACTTCGTACACTTTTCGGCGCAGACCCGCATGAGCGGCGTCGACATGGATGACCGGCAACTGCGCAAGGGCGCCGGTGAGGCGATCCTCAAGCATGTCCACAGCCTGGGCGGACACTTTCCGGAAGCGGTGCAAACCATCGTCGAACAAGTGGCTCAGCGCGGCAGTACGCCGCTGGTGGTCGCCGATGGGGCCAGGGTGCTGGGCGTCATCGAACTCAAGGACATCGTCAAGGGCGGCATCAAAGAGCGCTTCGCCGAGCTGCGGCGCATGGGGATCAAGACCGTGATGGTGACGGGGGACAACCGGATCACCGCTGCCGCCATCGCCGCCGAGGCCGGTGTCGATGACTTTCTCGCGGAAGCCACACCCGAACAAAAGCTCGAACTGATCCGTAGCTATCAGGCCGAAGGCCGGCTGGTGGCCATGACCGGTGACGGCACCAACGATGCCCCGGCACTGGCGCAGGCGGATGTCGCCGTGGCGATGAACTCCGGGACTCAGGCGGCCAAGGAAGCCGGCAACATGGTCGACCTCGACAGCAACCCGACCAAGTTGATCGAGGTGGTGGAAACCGGCAAACAGATGCTGATGACCCGGGGTTCGCTGACCACGTTCTCGATTGCCAACGACATCGCCAAGTACTTCGCGATCGTGCCCGCGGCCTTTGTCAGCACCTACCCACAGCTCGCGGCACTGAACATCATGGGCCTGACGAGCCCGAATTCGGCGGTGCTGTCGGCGGTGATTTTCAACGCGCTGATTATCATTTTCCTGATTCCCCTGGCGCTTCGAGGCGTGAAGTACCGCCCGGTCGGTGCAGCGCTGCTGCTGCGCCGCAACCTGTTGATCTACGGGTTGGGTGGGGTAATCGTTCCATTCATTGGCATAAAAGTGATCGACATGGCGTTATCCGCTGTCGGTCTGACTTGAGGGAGTATGGCTATGTTATCTCTGCTGCGTCCGGCGTTGACCCTGCTGATTGCACTGTCACTGCTTACCGGCCTGGCCTATCCACTGGTCACCACCGGAATCGCCAGGCTGGTCTTTCCCCATCAGGCGGCGGGTAGCCTGATCGAAAGAGACGGCAAAACTGTGGGCTCGCGGCTGATCGGTCAGGGCTTCAGTGATCCGAAGTATTTCTGGAGCCGCCCTTCCGCCACCAGCCCCATGCCCTACAACCCGCTGGCCTCGGGCGGCTCGAACCTCGGTCCGCTGAACCCGGCACTGGCGGATGCGATGAAAGGCCGCATCGACGCGTTGCACGCTGCCGATCCGGGCAACACCGCTACGGTGCCCGCCGACCTGGTCTACAGTTCCGCCAGTGGCCTTGATCCGCATATCAGCATTGCCGCGGCGCTGTACCAGGCGGGCCGGGTTTCGCGGGTGCGCAATCTGCCCGTCGACAAGGTTCGCGAGCTGATCAACCAACACGCCGAAGGCACGCTGCTCGGGTTTCTCGGCGAGCCTCGGGTCAACGTTCTGGAACTGAACCTGGCACTCGACGCCGCACATTGAGCGCTAACACAGGGTGGGTTTGATGGCCGATGAACGTCCTGATCCGGACCAGCTACTGGCCCGGATTCGCGAAGAAGAAGCGCAGGCCAAACGCGGTCGGCTGAAGATTTTTTTCGGCGCCAGTGCCGGTGTCGGCAAGACCTACGCGATGCTCGCGGCGGCCCAGACTGCGAAGCTGCAAAACATCGATGTGCTGATCGGCGTGGTCGAGACCCACGGCCGCGCCGAAACCCAGGCCCTGACAGAGGGCCTTGAACACCTGCCGCTCAAGCAGGTCATCGACAAAAACCGGACGCTGACCGAATTCGACCTGGACGCCGCGCTCGCGCGTAAACCGGGCTTGATCCTGATCGACGAACTGGCTCACTCCAATATCGCAGGCTCCCGGCACCCAAAGCGCTGGCAAGACGTAGAAGAACTGCTCAGCGCCGGTATCGACGTCTGGTCGACGATGAACGTTCAGCACCTCGAAAGCCTGAACGACATTGTCGGCGGCATCACCGGCATTCGTGTCTGGGAGACTGTGCCCGACCATGTTTTCGACAACGCCGACGAAGTGGTCATCGTCGACTTGCCACCCGACGATCTGTTGCAGCGTTTGAAGGAAGGCAAGGTCTACATGGCGCAACAGGCCGAGCGCGCGGTGCAGAACTTCTTCCGCAAGGGCAACCTGATCGCCCTGCGCGAACTGGCACTGCGCCGCACCGCCGACCGGGTCGACAGCGAGATGTTGCAGTATCGCCAGAGCGGCGCGGTGAAACCGGTGTGGGGCACCCGCGAGTCGTTGCTTGCCTGCGTTGGCCCCCACGATCAGGCCGAAAAAACCGTACGCTCGACGGCGCGCCTGGCCGCTCAGCTCAACGTGCCGTGGCACGCCGTGTATGTCGAAACCCCGGCCTTGCAGCGCCTGCCCGAGGTCAAGCGGCGTCGCGTGCTGGCAACCCTGAAACTGGCTCAGGACATGGGCGCGCAAATCTCGACCCTGGCGGGCCAGGACATTGCCGAAACGCTGGTCAAGTACGCACGGCAGCACAACCTTTCGAAGGTCGTGCTGGGCCGTGATGAACGTCCGCGCCAACGACTCTGGCGGCGGGTGCTTGCCGATCGGATTGGTGTGCTGGGCACCGATCTTGACGTGATTCAAATCTCGCTGCCGGAGAGTCGCCGCCCACAAGCCGAGACGACCTCCACCGCCAGCGACAGCCCGATCACCTGGCGCCCCTATCTCTGGAGCGTCGCGATCTGTGCGGTGACGACCCTGCTGGCCATGCCGCTGTTCCAGGTGCTGGAACAGGCCAATATCGTCATGCTGTTCCTGCTGGCGGTCGTCGCCGTTGCGGTGCGCTTTGGCCGTGGCCCGGCCATCATGGCGGCCTTTGTCTCGGTCGGCGCCTTCGACTTTTTCTTTGTGGCGCCGCGTTTTTCATTCGCTATCGCCGATATCCAGTATCTGGTGACCTTTAGCGTCATGCTGGTGGTCGCCCTGGTGATCGGGCAAATGACCGCCAGCCTGACCTATCAGGCGCGGGTGGCGCAACGGCGCGAAGACCGCATGCGCGGGCTGTACGACATGTCGCGCCTGCTGTCCGCCGCACTGCTGACCGAGCAGGTCGCGCAAATCGGTGCGCAGTTCCTGGCCGCCGAATTTGGCGCCCGGTCGGCACTGCTGGTCGCTGACGACAACAATAAACTGCTGGCGCCCATGGTCACGGGGGACGCACCGCAAGTCGACGCTGCCATTGCCCAGTGGTCGTTCGACAAAACCGAACCGGCCGGCTACGGCACCGACACCCTGCCCTCCAGCTCCACGCTCTATCTGCCCTTGTCGGCACCCATGCGGGTGCGCGGGGTCCTGGCCGTGCAACCGCGCGACTCGACCCGGCTGGCGGTGCCGGAACAGCGTCGCCTGCTCGACACCTGCGCATCATTGCTGGCCATCTCGCTCGAACGGATTCACTACATCCATGTGGCCCAGGACACGACGGTTCAGATGGAGTCCGAGCGGTTGCGTAACTCGCTGCTCTCGGCCATCTCCCACGATTTGCGCACCCCGCTGTCGGTCATGGTCGGGCTCGCCGAAGCGCTCAAGCTGACCAGGCCGCCCCTGACCGGAGACGCCGCCGAGATCGCCACCGCGGTGGGTGAATCCGCGCTGCGCATGAACACGCTGGTCAACAACCTGCTGGACATGGCTCGCCTCGAGTCCGGCAAGGTGGTGTTGAATCGTCAGTGGCAACCCATCGAAGACGTGGTGGGCAGCGCCCTGAGAGCTATTCATCCGATTCTGGGAGAGCGTTCGGTGCAGGTTGCACTCGAGGAGGACTTGCCACCGGTGCGCATCGATGCGGTGCTGATCGAGCGCATCCTCATCAACCTGATCGAAAACGCCGTCAAATACACCCCGCCCGGCACCCCGATCAGTCTGGGCGCCAGCGCCACGCCCGAGAACATCGAGTTGTGGGTCGCCGATGAGGGGCCGGGATTGCCCCTCGGTCACGAAGAGGCGATCTTCAACAAGTTCATGCGCGGCAAAAAGGAAAGTTCGATTCCCGGCGTCGGTCTGGGCCTGGCCATCTGCCGGGCGATTGCCCAGGCGCATGGCGGAACCATGCTCGGTGTTACCCGTCAGGAAGGCGGTGCGCGCTTCACCTTGCGTCTGCCCCGTGAAGAGCCGCCGAACATCGAAGCATTTTCACAGCAGGCTGACGAGGATCCATCATGAGCGAACCGGTGCTGCGTGTTCTGCTGGTTGAGGACGAAAAGGACATTCGCCGTTTTGTACGGATGGCCCTGCAAGCCGATGGTCTGGAAGTGCATGAAGCCGAGAACTTTCAGCGCGGCCTGATCGACGCGGGAACGCGCCGGCCGGACCTGATCGTGCTGGATCTTGGCCTGCCTGACGGTGACGGCGTTGACCTCATACGGGATCTGCGCACCTGGTCAGAGGTGCCGATCATTGTCTTGTCGGCCCGTGGCGCCGAATCCGACAAGATCCTGGCCCTGGACACCGGGGCCGACGACTATCTGGTAAAACCTTTCGGCACCGGAGAACTGCTCGCGCGCGTCCGCGCCCTGTTACGCAGACGCGTGAAAGATGCCGAAAACCGCGCGATTCTGGCCTTCTCCGACATTCAAATTGATCTGGATCGACGCGTCGTGGAGCGCGCCGGCGCGCCTTTGCACCTGACGCCGCTGGAATACCGTTTGCTGGTTCATCTGTGCTCGCACCCGGATCGGGTCCTGACGCACCTGCAACTGCTCAAAGCCGTGTGGGGCCCCTCGCACACTACCGACACGCCGTACCTTCGGGTGTTCATGGGCGGCCTGCGCAAGAAAATCGAAGCAGACCCGTCGCAGCCACGCCATCTCGTGACCGAAACCGGTGTGGGTTACCGCTTCATTCCTTGAACCCTATGCGGCATGCGTTGAATTCGAATGCAGGCTTCATGCCCCGAGACCCCGTGACTACCGTTCGTCCAGGCTGAAGCGGCAGCGCTCTTTCCTCGTCTACACCTTTAGACAGGAGACCTTTCACGCTCGATCGAACAACGGGCATTTCATTCGATGGCATACGAAGCGCCATACGGAACGGCAGTACTTCAAGCTTCGGGTTTCATTTCTCAAGGAATAGAAAAATGACCACTAGCAGCAAAAACTGGCATGCATGGCTGAACGCGATGCCACCCAAACCGGATGACTTCCACGTGGTAGGCGATGTTGAAGTTGCCAATCCGGGAGTCGAGGTCTATCTGACCATGCGAGCCCCGCAAGGCTTTAATCCGTCAATCCTCATGCTGGATCTGCACTTGTTTCAACGGCCTGGAGTCTGGCCACAAATATTGTGCAGTGCACAGGCCAGGTACGACCGGGTAATGCCCCCCAGCGCGCCCCACTACACCGCGGTTGACGTGTATCACAATGGCGAGCGATTGGCGTACATCGACTACATCCCCACCGTCACCTGACCGGCCTGCAACTGGACACTCACGCCGTAACACCCGGTACTAGAGGTCGCAACAAAGGCTGTGCCGGCAATGTTCGAAAAGCGCCACGTACACAAGCTCGGGAGGATCCGGAAAAACGCGGCGCTTTGTTCTTTTGGTTACATCGGAGAGATGGTGGCAAGCGCACCGATCACGATGGTCAATGCCAGAAATCCACCCAGAAAAATCGCCATCTTCAGCATTCGGCCTCCAAAATTACCCGTCTGTGGTTGCAGCGTCATTGTGAGGCTCGGGCTGGATTCATTACAGAAGCAGATAGCCTGGGAAAATACGGATCAGTTCAACAGGACGGCCTCCCTGTGATCAACGGCACTGGCGACGCGACACGTCATCGGCACACCGCCATTCAGCCGGTTGGGTGCGAGCGTCCGCCCGCACCGACGTATCGGGCGCCACGGCGGCGCGAATGGACGCCTTAATATTTCTTCATGGTGTCAGTGCCCATATCGCTCTTTTTCTCCATGCCCTCGCTCTTCATCTCGCCACCTTTCTCCATGCTGTCTTTTTTCATGGTGGCACTCTTGGTCTTCTCGCCCTTGGTCTTGTAGTGGTGCTTGGTGGTCTTCGTGGCATTACTTTTCATTTCGTCGTTTTTCATCGTGCCCTTGTCCATCTGATCCTTGGACATGTCATTCGTATTCGCTTCAGCCGCAAACAACGGGGCGGCTACCACCAGGACTACGGCAGCAATCGCCGCAGCAATCAGCTTTTTCATGTCACTACTCCTGTGCAGTTCGCGTTAAGGACAGCGGCAATGCGCCGCGTTTCAGAACAGCCGATTGCTCAACTGCCACTGAACCAGTTGTAACCCTGATCCTCCCAATAACCACCGGGGTAATCGTTGGTCACGAAAATCTCCACCACATGTTTGGGGTTCTTGAAGCCCAGCTTTGTCGGCATGCGCAGTCGCAGGGGGTAGCCGTACTCCGGCGGCAATACCTGATCGTCATAGCTCAGGGCCAGCAGCGTTTGCGCATGCAAGGCCGTCGGCATGTCGATGCTGGTGTAATAGTCATCAGCACATTTGAGTCCGACATATTTGGCACGGGTGTCGGCGCCCACACGTTGCAGAAAAGTCGAAAAGGTCACGCCACCCCATTTGCCGATGGCACTCCAGCCCTCCACGCAAATCAGCCGTGTGACCTGAGTGGTGCGCGGCAACTGGTTCAATTCGGCCAGGGTCCAGCTGTGTTTATCCTGGACCAGACCGCCAACCGTGAGTGTGAACTCATCTTCCTCGATGTCCGGAATGCCGTTGCGGTCGTAATAGGCATTGAACGGGAACGGGCGCGTCATCATCGACTCGGGGTAGGTCGGTGCCAGTCTGCCCGGATCGAACAGCGCCGCCTGAACCTTGTCATTGAAGCGCGAGACCCTTTTCAGCATGGACTCCACTGAGTTGCTGTCGTCCAGGCGACAACCTGTCAGCAAGGCAATTCCACCCAGCGTCCAGGCATGCCGAAGAAATTGCCTGCGTGCGGGTAAATCAAGTTCCTGCGCCACCGATTTGATGATGGCGGGGTCATCCATCCGGTCTTTTCCAGTCGTTCTGTTCATGTGTTAGCGCCCACGCAGCATGGCAATCAGGGTGCGTGGCACAAGGGCCACCATCACCAGATGCACCACGGTAAAGGCGACCAGCAACGCCATGCAGACAAAATGCACGATGCGCGCCGAGTCGTAACCACCCATCAGCTCCCTCAGTAACGGAAACTGCACTGACTTCCAGATCACCAGGCCCGACAGCACCAGCACAACGAGATCGAGCACGGCAAACAGGTAGGCGAGCTTTTGCAGGGTGTTGTAGTGCCGCAAGTCCGCATGGGCGAGCTTGCCTCTGAGAGCCGCGAGGAAATCATGCAGGACTTCGCGGGGCCGTATGGGGAAGAACTTGTAGACGATGCGCCCGGAAAAGATATTCAGCAGCAGGTAGACAATACCGTTGATAAACAGTATCCACATCGCCGCAAAGTGCCAAAGCAGCGCACCCGCCAACCAACCGCCCAAGGTGATACTGGCGGGGATCTGAAAGGAGAAAATCGGCGAGGCGTTATAGATGCGCCAGCCGCTCATCACCAGGATGACCACGGCGATGACGTTGATCCAGTGGGTCAGCCGTAGCCAGATCGGGTGAATAGTTTGCGAACTACTCATGATGCCTGCCCTGCCGGCAACGCGCCGGTAAAATCCCTCCGACCAGCACGACGTGTGTTGGCTCAATCCCCCATGGTTAACCGGCAACTCCAATGGAGTCGAAAACAGCGCCGCCCTGGCGACGCATCTACCAAGACTAGCAGCGACTTATAGACACCGTTTTACATTATTAGCCTGGGCACTCTGCGCAAATGAACGCAGCCTGACCCCGCAGGGCCGCTCATTCAGCCGGTTTGGCGCGAGCGCCCGCCCGCAGCAGAAAAAAACGCAATTGCCCCCCCGCCAGGAATCCTGTTTCATGGCCGTCCGGTTCATCATGAAACGAACCCTCCGGCTCGCATCGGCCATGATGTTTGCATTCATGCCCGGTCGCCGGAGAAGATGAAAGCAGCACGATCGCTCTGGCACTGACTATCCTGATGCTACTGAGCCTGTCGGGCTCGATAACATCGTTCTCAGGGAATATCGAATGACCGCAAGACAAGTTATCAATGCTTCGGTGAGCCCAAAAGGCAGCCTGGAGACGCTGTCCCAACGCGAAGTTCAGCAACTGAGCGCCGCCGGATCAGGCAGCATCTACTCTCTTTTCCGCCAGTGCGCCCTGGCCATCCTCAATACCGGCGCCCATGTCGACAATGCCAAGACCATTCTGGAAGCCTATCGGGACTTCGAGATTCGCATTCATCAGCAAGATCGCGGTGTACGCCTGGAATTGCTCAACGCGCCCGCAGACGCCTTCGTCGATGGCGAAATGATCGCCAGCACCCGCGAGATGCTGTTCAGCGCCCTGCGCGACATCGTTTATACCGAGAACGAGCTGGACAGCCAGCGCATCGACCTGAGCTCATCCCAAGGCATCAGCGACTACGTTTTCCACCTGCTGCGCAACGCCCGCACCTTGCGCCCCGGCGTAGAGCCGAAGATCGTCGTGTGCTGGGGCGGTCACTCGATCAGCACCGAGGAATATCAGTACACCAAGAAAGTCGGCCACGAACTCGGCTTGCGCAGTCTGGATGTCTGCACCGGCTGCGGGCCTGGGGTGATGAAAGGCCCGATGAAGGGCGCAACCATTTCCCACGCCAAACAACGGATCACCCACGGCCGCTACCTGGGGCTGACGGAGCCCGGGATTATTGCGGCCGAAGCACCGAACCCGATCGTCAATGAACTGGTGATCCTGCCGGACATCGAGAAGCGCCTGGAAGCCTTCGTCCGCGTCGGCCACGGCATCATCATTTTCCCGGGCGGCGCCGGTACTGCCGAAGAGTTCCTCTACCTGCTCGGGATCCTGATGCACCCGGACAACCGCGACGTGCCTTTCCCGGTGATTCTGACCGGACCGAAGAGCGCGGAACCGTACTTGCAGCAACTGCACGCGTTTATCGGCGCCACACTGGGCAAAGACGCGCAAAGTCACTACGAGATGATCATCGACGACCCGGCCGAGGTGGCCCGGCAAATGACTGCCGGGCTCAAGACGGTCAAACAGTTCCGCCGCGAGCGCAACGATGCGTTCCATTTCAACTGGCTGCTGAAGATCGACGAAGGCTTCCAGCGCCCGTTCGATCCAACCCACGAAAACATGGCCGGCTTGCAACTGCGTCATGACCTGCCGCCTCATGAACTGGCGGCGAACCTGCGCCGAGCGTTTTCCGGCATCGTTGCCGGCAATGTAAAGGACAAGGGCATCCGCCTGATCGAGAAACACGGTCCTTACAAGATCCACGGCGACGCGGCGGTCATGCAGCCCCTGGACAAACTGCTGAAAGCGTTTGTCGCGCAACACCGGATGAAACTGCCCGGTGGCGCAGAGTATGTGCCCTGCTATCAGGTCATCAGCTAAAAACACCCGCGCGTCGACAGGCTCGGAACCATTCGGTTCCGGGCCTTTCTTCCCTCTTCTCGATACGCTTTCGCCCAACCCAGCCAGAGTGACTTCCTGTGCAGACCACCCGTTTGACCCTGATCTGTCACGCCCGGACAGCGGCCCAGAAACTGGCACGCTTTGCCGAGGATGAATCAGTGGAAATGGACTGGCAGAACGAAAAAGGTTCATTGGCCAAGCGTTTCAAACGAGCGCCACGCCTGCTCAGCGCACCAGAAGCCCGGACCCGAGAGACCGCCGCCCTGTTTGGCGCGGACATGGAAATTGTCTCGGCCCTGCGCGATTGTGATTTGGGTCGCTGGAAGGGGCTGCGGATCAATGACCTGCAACGAGACGAACCCGAGCTGCTGCATGCCTGGTTGAGCGACAGCGCCAGTGCTGCGCATGGCGGTGAATCGGTGGCCCAACTCTGCGAGCGGACCGCTGCCTGGCTGGAGACCCTGGTCAGTCAACCCGGGCACCTCCTTGCCGTCACTCACCCGTTCGTGATTCGTGCCGCACTGATGCACGTGATGCAATGCCCGCCCGCGCTGTTCAACACGATAGACGTCGAACCGCTGGCCGCCGTCGAACTACGCTACAACGGCCGTTGGCGACTGCGCCTGACGCCAGCCTGAACCCGTGTCGTCAAAGGTTCTGCCAGCCGGCAACCTTCTGCGCACTGATACTGATCCCACCACACACGATGATTACCACATCATGGGCTTCGGCAATCGCCGGGTGATCCAGATACGCAACGGCCAGCGAGACACCGCACGCTGGCTCCACCAGTTGACGCAGGTCATCGGCATAACGAACGACGCCCATGATGGCCTCGGCATCCGTCAGCACGACACACGTGTGCGGGAAGTGCTGGATGTGCTCAACCGGCCATTGAGCAACCTGCAGCGCCCCGAGTGAGCTGGCAATGCTGCTGATTTCGGAGAGTTTGACCGGATGCCCGGCCTTGACCGCGGCGTCGAATGACGCTGCGCCTTCGGTTTCGCAGGCGATGATCCGGCAATCCAGCCGGGCGTGGCGTTCCAGTCCGGTGAGGATCCCGGCCAGCAAACCACCCCCGCCCACCGACGCCACGATCGTGTCGACCTGAGGGCAGTCCTGCAGAATTTCATCGATCATCGTACTGTGCCCTTCCCACAGCGTCGGATGGTCG
Source organism: Pseudomonas sp. H3(2019) (assembly GCF_007713465.1). Classification (GTDB taxonomy): domain Bacteria; phylum Pseudomonadota; class Gammaproteobacteria; order Pseudomonadales; family Pseudomonadaceae; genus Aquipseudomonas. Next base: position 45,699 of record NZ_VMSG01000029.1, read on the forward strand.
AACGCCGGCACGTATTCGGTATCAGGCTCGTTGGCGAGTTCCAGTGCCAACTGGTTGGCCTCGTCCCACACCTGACCGTGCACGATCACTTGCGCCCCGGTTTTGGCAATTCGCGCCCGGGTGCTTTCCGGGGTGGTGTGCGGCACGATAATGCTCGCTTCCAGCCCCAACGCCGCGGCGGCGACTGCCGTCGCATAACCGGCATTGCCGCCGGACGGGCAGACCACTTTTTTCATGCCCTGCTCGGCCGCGCGGGTACAGAGCAGGCCCATGCCGCGCAGCTTGAATGAACCGCTGGGTTGCAGGTTTTCCAGCTTGAGCCAGATGCGCCGGCTTGGCGTCGAGAGCCCCGGATGGAGTATCAAGGGTGTTCTGATATGCAGCATCACAGGCGTCCTGATAAAAATCGGATGAATGGAAACCCGACACCGTAGCTGATTCGAACAGGCAAAGACACAGTCGAGCCATGCCCCCTCCTGGACCGGGCTGTCCACCTGAGTTTAGACGTCGGCGCCCGACTGGCTGGGCCAGCACGATCAAACCGGGTGGCCGGACTGCTCGACCCTTTTGCCCACGATTCCAAATTCAACCGGCGCCTTGATGTAAAACAAGGCAATGTCTTCGGCCTCGAGCCGCTCGAACAGGCGAGTGCACTCTTCTTCGGTAATCGCCAGGCGAATCTCCGCGGGCTGATCGCCCATCTCGAAAAAATGCGCGGAATGCAGTTTCCCGGAATGCCCGAAGCCTTCGATACCGGTTGCCAGCGTGGCCCCGTGCAGGCCCATTTCCTTTGCGAGATCAATGAGCCAGTCACCGAGCATTTTTCCGTGATGACGGCGGTTCTGCTGAGTAAAGAAAATCACCAGAAAACCTTGCATGGCGGATCTCCTCTCATATGGCTTCAATCACTCAACATAAACCTGGGATTTGCTCTAGCGGTGGGAAAGAAGATCAGCGGTCATACGCCGCGTTCGGGGGGCTGCTATGCCTTCTCATGGGAGCTGTCGATCAAGCCAGCCAACGGACAAGCTGCAAACCGATGCGTGGCCAGGGTCGCGGCACCCACCTCGTGCGCGCAGAGAAAAACCGGTGCCAACCCCTGACAGGAGGTGGCAAATGCTCTACATCGTCAGTTGGTCAATCACTCCGGAACGTCGTAATAGCGCGATCGAACGTTTTCTCAAAACAGGCGGAGCCCCACCCGCAGGCGTCACCATGCTGGGACGCTGGCATGCCGTAGGACGCATGACCGGTTTTGGTGTTGCAGAGGCCAGTGATATCACACTGATACAGAAATGGGTGCTCGAATGGAGCGACCTGCTGGCCATGGAGATTCACCCTGCGTTGACGGATGAACAAGCGGCGCCGTTGCTGGCAGCGGCGCTTGGCAAGTAAACGTCGGCGCCTGCAAAGACGCAGATCCATTGATCGTTCCCACGCAGAGCATGGGAACGATCAAAAATGCAGCCTCGCGAGCTCGACAGCTGCTACGGAACATATCGAGCGGGGTTTACTTCGCGCCGTAGATATCGAAGTCGAAGTACTTTTTGTTGATCTTCGCGTACGTGCCGTTGGCAAGAATGGTTGCCAGGGCCTTGTTCAGGTCTTCACGCAGTTCAACGTCACTCTTGCGCACGCCAATGCCGTCACCGACGCCGAAGAAGTCCGGGTTGTCCAGGGTGCCGCCGGCAAACTCGTAGTCCTTGCCCACCGGTTTATTCAGAAACCCGTAGCTGGCCTGAATCGAGCCCTGCAACGATGCATCGAGGCGCCCGACCACGAGGTCGGCGTAGACCTGGTCCTGATTCTGGTAAGAAAGAATCTCTACCCCCTGCTTGCCCCAGACGGCTTTCGCAAAAGCCTCCTGGGTCGAGCCCTGCTCCACGCCGATGCGTTTGCCTTTGAGCGACTCGACGGTCGGCTGCAGGTCCGATCCGCGCTTGATGACCAAGCGTGCCGGCGCGTTGGATACCTTGTCGCTAAACGCAATCTGCTCCTGGCGCTTGGGGGTGACGGTCATCGATGACGCGATAGCGTCGAACTTGCGCGCCAGCAGCCCTGGAATCATCCCGTCCCAGCTGCTTTCAACCCAGACGCATTTAGCGTGTAACTCTGCACACAGCGCGTCGGCGATGTCGACGCCAAAACCGGTCAGCGTGCCATCCTGGTTTTTGTATTCCAGCGGTGGATACGTCGGGTCAATACCCAGTCTCAACACTTTGCCGGACCAGTCGGCCGCACCGGCCAGGCCGGATGCCGTCATGAAAACCAGTGAAACCGCCGCGATCATCTTATTCATTGTTATTGTCCTCCAGGGGTTCGCCGAGTCGGGTTACCGACCGTTTTTTTTTACAACCGTGATGCTCAAAAATATTGATGTTCAAAAGCCGTGCGCCTCAACGCAGAAAACCCTCGGCCAACTTCACCCAATAGCTCGCGCCGATTGGCAGGCAGGCATCATTGAAGTCGTAACCGGGATTGTGCAGCAAACAGCTGCCATCGCCCTGGCCATTGCCGATCACCAGATAACTGCCGGGGCACTGTTCCAGGATGAACGCAAAATCTTCGCTGGCGGTGAAAGGCCGCAGGTCTTCGATCAGTTGCTCTTCTCCCAACCACTCCCGTGCAATCTGCCGGGCGAACTCGGTTTGCTCCGGATCGTTGATCAGCACCGGGTGGCAACGGTAATAATCGATCTCGGCCTGCGCGCCGAAACTCGCAGCCTGGCCGTTGACCAGATCGGTAATCCTGCGTTCGAGCAATTGGCGAACCTCAGGCGTCAAGGCGCGTACGCTCAGGATCATTTCCGCGGACGCGGGAATCACATTCGAAACGCTCCCGGCATGAATCGAACCGACCGTGATGATCGCCGTTTCCTGCGGATTGACGTTGCGCGAGACGATGCTTTGCAGGGCGATCACGATCGACGCGCAGACCACCACCGGGTCGACTGCCTTGTGCGGCACCGCGCCATGGCCACCGGTGCCGATGATTTTGATCGTGACCGTATCGGCAGAGGCCATGAACGGCCCGCTGTAAAACCCCAACTGCCCGGCGGGATAGCCCGGAATGTTGTGCAGGGCAAATATCGCATCACACGGGAAACGTTCGAACAGCCCGTCCTCGAGCATTTTCTTCGCACCGCCCAGCCCTTCTTCGGCCGGCTGGAACACCAGATTTAACGTGCCGTTGAAATCCCGCGTTTGCGCCAGGTATTTAGCCGCCGCGAGCAAGGTTGCCGTATGACCGTCGTGGCCACAGGCATGCATCACGCCGTCGATCCGGCTGGCATAAGGCAACCCGGTGGCTTCCTGAATCGGCAGCGCATCCATGTCAGCCCGCAGCCCGAGGGATCGGCCCTCGCCATTTTTCAGGGTCCCGACCACGCCGGTCTTGCCCACGCCGGAGCTGACGTCATACCCCCACTGCGTCAAGCACTCGGCCACCAGTTCACTGGTGGTGAACTCTTCAAAGCCAAGCTCGGGGTGCGCGTGAATACGCTGACGCAGGGCGATCATTTCATCCTGCAGCGCCGCGATTCCCGGCAGGACGTGGCCAGCATTCATGGGTGTGCTCCTCGATAAGAATATTCAGCTGCCGGCGATTCAACGTGGGCGCTGTCGGGTCGATCTTAGGGAATGGGCCGTAGGCTGGGGAGGCTCAGTTTGGTTATGATGACAACCAACAGTTGTCGCCCAGGTGAGCAGATGAAACTGCATCAATTACAAGCCCTGATTGCCAGCGCCGAGACCGGCAGCATCCGCGCCGCTGCGCGTTCGCTGGACATCTCCCAGGCCGCGGTGACCAAAGCCCTGCGCGAGCTGGAAACCGAACAACAGTTGCCGCTGTTCGTCAGAACCCCCAGCGGCCTGAACTTCACCGAGTTCGGCAAGGTGCTGCTGATGCACGCCCGGCTGGTGCTCAAGCAACTGGAACATGCGCAGACCGAGCTTGATCACTTGCGCGGCAAGGCTCAGGGGCGACTTTGCGTCGGGGTCACGCCCTGGGTCGCGTTAACCTTCCTGCCCGAAGTGGTCCTGGCTTTTCGGGCACGCATGCCTGAGATTCATCTGGAGTTGTTCGAAAGCCTGATGGCGGTGGCCCAGCCGCTGCTGCGTGACGGCAGCATGGATTTCGCCATCGGCCAGCTTCATCCAGCACAAGCGACCGCGGAATTTGCCTGCGAAACCCTGCTCGAATACCAGACTTCGGTGCTGGTTCGCCAGGGTCATCCACGCCAGAACGCACGATCGATTCACGAGCTGCTGGACCAGGACTGGACCCTGAACTACGCGCCAGACGGCCACGATGCGCTGATGCAGGAGCTGTTCTGGAGGCACAACGCGCAGATCGATGAACAACGCATCGTGCGCGCCCATTCACTGGCGATTCTGCAAATGATGCTGGAACAGGCCGACATGTGTACCTGGGGCCCGACCATCCTGAGCACCGCCTCACCCTTCCTCGGCCGATTGGTGTCCGTAAACCTGACCGAGCAGTTCGAACCGAGACAACTGAGCATCGTTACTCGCCGCAACGGCTCGCTGAGCAATCCGGCGCTTTGCTTCACCGATTGCCTGCTACAGGTTATTCGGCGCCATGCGCGCTCGGCCAAGAAAGAAGACCGGCAGCTGTTTGATACGCTGCGGTTGCTGGTTTGAGATCAGAAACAACCCTGTCAAAAAATTTATCCATGTGGGAACAGGTCGAAAGTTTGCCCTCTCTAGGATGAGCGCAAGCCTGAAGTTCAGGCAGCAATCGAGGCTCACCCACTTATGACGCATTCACTGACGACCAAGGCCAACTACAGCATTGTGTTGGTCAACTACAAATCGCTTGAACTGACCAGGACCTGCCTGCAACTGCTGCGCGAGCATGTGCAAGAGGCTGGCGTGCCGGTGTTTGTGGTGGACAACTATTCGAACGATGCGAGCAGCGAATACCTGCGCACGCTCGACTGGATCAACCTGATCGAGCGCAAAAGTACCGCACCTGAAGCCGGGAGCTTTGCTCACGGCCGAGCCCTGGACCTTGCCCTGGAGCAGGTTGAAACCGAGTACCTGTTTTTGCTGCACACCGACACGTTCATTTACGACCCGGCTGTGTTCAGCCTGATGCTCAGCCAGTGCGCTGGCCCGCAGGAAGTGGCGGCGGTCGGCTGCCTGGAACAGCTGAATCGCGGCGTGGCCCGATCGGCCTGGCGCCTGACATCACGGTTTTTCAAGCACTACACCCGGCGCAGCTTGCTGGCCTTCGGGTTGAATGCACGGGCGCCGAAACCGTTCAGGGAAGTTCACTTGAAGAGCTTTTGTACCCTGTGGAATGCGCGCCTGATTAAACAGCACGGTCTGCGCTTTCAAATGGATGGGCGCAATCCCGGTTACGAACTGCAAGACCGGATCGCTGCGCTGAACTACAAGATCGGCTTTATTTCGCCACGCACGATTTTCCGTTATCTGGACCATATTCAAAGCGGGACGGTCTCAGCGATGGGCGGTTATGCGCGCAGCCATCGACGGGTCAAGATGTACCACCAACTGACTGGGCAGAGCCCTCTATTATCCTGACCCGGTGATGGGCGCCAGAGGCCATTCGGCCAGCGCCCGATAGCGGCCTTTATGCGACTCGAACAGCGCAAAATGCCCGGCACTCAGATGAAAGTCGGGGGGCGTGTCAGACTCCGGGACAGGTTCTCGAAAGTCGCGCATCAAGGTCAAATGCGGACGATATTCCCTGGGAATGTCGGCAAACCCAAGCGCCAGCATCGCCTGCTGCAAGGCATACACCAGCTGACGCAACGGCAACGACGTCTGCGTTGGCGCGAGTAACAAAACACCGGCGCGGCGCCATGCATCCAGGTGGTCGAGAGAGACCGTCAACCGCTCGCCCGGCGTTCGGACTTGCGCGGCAGCCGCGCAGATATCCGGAATTTGCGTCACCGCCACAGCCCCCAGAAACATCAGCGTCAGATGAAAGTTTTCCGCTGGCACCGGGCGCCCGCTATTAAGCCTTAGAGCGCTTCGCCATTGGGCGATGGCTCGACGTTGTGCCGTGGCGCAGGGCAGCGCGAAAAACAATCGCTTGAACGGCTCGCCCTGCTCACGCGGTCCAGTGTTCATGCCGTGTACCTCCCGACTGGATCAGGACTTGCCGCCCAGCGCAGCCGACAATGCGCCATCCCGCCCATAAATATCCGGGGCATACAGCAACTGGCCTTGCCGGTCGGCTTGCACGGTCCAGTAACTGAGCAGGATCGGCACCGGTGTCGCGAGCCTGAATTCGTGGGTCAGGCCTGTCGCCAACAACTCATTGGTCCGCTGACGCTCAGCCGGACTCAACAACAGATCGCGCAACTGCATCGCTTGCTCGACCCGCACACAGCCTGAACTGAACGCCCGCGGCGCCTTTTGGAAAAGCGCCTGGCTGGGGGTGTCGTGCAGGTACACGGAGAACGGATTGGGGAAGCGGATCGCCATTTGCCCCAAGGGATTCTTCGGTCCCGCGTCCTGGCGCAGGAGGATGTTGCCGGGGTTATCCCAGTCGATCTCGTCCACCGCCAACGGATGGCCGTCGCTGTCCAGCACCTGCAGGTTTTGTTTACCGAGGAACGCCTGGTCCCGGCGAATTTCCGGCAGCTTGTCTTCACGCATGATGGTCGGCGGCACTGTCCAGGTCGGGTTCAGGGTCAGGCGCGTGACCGACGACTTCAGCAGCGGGGTCTGCCGCTCGGCACGCCCCACCTGAGTGCGCGTCTGCCAGACCGGCAGACCGCCCTGATAGACGGTCAGCGTCGCCGCGGCCACATTGACCAGCAAACCATTGGGTTCCAGATCCTGCGCCAGCCAGCGAAACCGTTCGAGGTTGATCCGCAACTGCTCGCGCCGCAGCGCCGGGCTGACGTTCAGCTCGGTCAAGGTGCCCTCCCCCAGCACGCCATCCGCTTGCAGCGAATGGCTCAGCTGGAAGTTTTTCAGCGCACTCACCAGCTCCTTGTTGTAGACCGTGCCGATACCCGCGGAAGCGCTGGCCAGATAGCCCTCGCTGAACAGTCGCTTCGCCAGCTCGGGAACTCGCGCATCCTGTGCGCCGGGTTGCAACAAGGGCCCACTGGCGAGCACCTGCCAATGGGGCAACGGCTGCCGGCGCTGCCGGGCATAAACACGGCGCAAGCTCTGGTATTGCTCAAGGCTTGGACGGGCCAGCTGAAAAGCCGTCGCCATGTCTTGCAGACCCGGCCCGGCAATGGCCAGCACCTCGGCGGGTCGGGCGTGCGGCAACGACTGCGCATGCCACAGCGGCTCGAAACGCGATTGCAGCAAGCGGCCGTAACGGAGGTCCTGCAAGGCTTGCAGGTAACGCTGACTGATGCCGATGTCGGCACACAACGCATCCTCCTCAGTACCGCCCGTGGGCAGGCTGTAGCGCTTCGGGTCCAGTCCGTCATCGGCCAACTGCTGCAACTGTGCCTGCAAGGCCGACAAGCGTCCGTTGGCCGTCCAGATCAGGACGTAGTCCTGCTGCTGATAAAAAGCCTGCAACAGCGTTTGCGCTGACGCGCTCAGGTGCGCGGCCAGGCGCGGGCAATCGACCGGCAATTGAGTGAGCGCCAATTTCAATGGGCTGTCGTGATCAGCCAGCTCGTTCTGGGCAGTCGCGACCAATGGCGCAGCGAGCAGGAAAAGGCTCAAGTAACATGCGTACTTTTTGATCAACTGCTTTACTCCACTCCATGGCCGTCTCGTAGACGGTCAACCTCTGCAGCAGGTGCGGCAAGCAATAAGGCCAGCGTAGCAACAGGCCTGCCGGGGAAACGACAGGAAGTCGAGAGCCAACAACGACACTGGGACTCTCAACATATGCTGACCTTTTTGCGCCGACGCTGTCTGGCAGCTATAACGCTGGGCGCGATGTGCAGTCCGGCATTCGCCGCCGACACCCACAATCAAGCGTTGTATAACAGCCTCGCGCACGCCGCTCCAGAACTCAATCCCCAAGCACTGCACAGCGCCCTGAGCGCCATGCAATGCGCCGTCAACAGTGGCGCCAGACAAGCCGAGCGCCTGGCCGTGATCGACTATTCGCAACCATCCACGGCTCGTCGTCTTTGGATCTTCGATTTGCGCAAAAAGTCCCTGGTGCTGCGCGACCTGGTCGCCCATGGGCAAAAATCCGGGGAAAATTTCGCCACGCAATTCTCCAATCGCGTCGGCAGCTATCAGTCCAGCCTGGGCCTGTTTCGCACCCAGGAAAGCTATCAGGGCAGCCACGGCTACTCGCTGCGCATGGATGGCCTGGAACCGGGCTTCAATGACCGCGCACGTGATCGCGACATCGTGATCCACGCAGCCGACTACGTGAATCCCTTATGGAGCGAACGCCAGGGCCGCATCGGTCGCAGCCAGGGTTGCCCGGCCGTGCGCCCGCAAGTGGCGCGCCAGGTGATCGATAAACTCAAGGACGGCCAGTTCATGTTCTCCTGGTATCCCGACCAGCGCTGGCTGAAAACCTCGGCCTACCTCAACTGTCGGCCACACCCGGTGACCGACATCCTCACGGCGCACAATGACTGACTCGCGGTCTCAGCCCTTGGCCGCCATCGCGGTGACTTCCACGCGCATGCCTTCGACCGCCAGGGCGGCTACGCCAACGGCGGCGCGCACCGGCCAGGGTTTGGCGAAAAAGCGTTGATAGACCTCGTTGAAGGCGGCGCGGTCGGCCATGTCGGTGAGGTAGATGGTCAAATGCATGACCTGGTCCATGGAACTGCCGGCCCGCTCCAGCGCAACCTTGAGTGCCTGCAACGTGCACTCGCTCTGCTCGGTGATGCCACCCAGCTCCAGGCTGCCGTCAGCGCGAGTGGGGATCTGAGTGGAGACCAGCAGGCCGCCGAAGCTGGCGACGTCGGAGGAGATGGATTCCGGATCCGGGTCAGGGAGGAAGGTCAGGTCGTGGTTTGCCATGGGGGTTCTCTTGCATGAAGTGATAAAGGGGTGAATGTGTAAACTGCGGCCAGTTTACAGCCCCATCGTTGGGGAACAATCTTGGCGTGGCCTTTTGCGAAGCCTCCGGCAAATGCCCGGTGCGATGGTCCGGCACCGGTACCGCGATGATCGAACTGGCCCGGAAAAATGCACAAGCCATTGCCGCCGGCCATAGCTTCATCATTTTTCTCGGCGACGGTTTCTACCCGCTGAACGTGTTGAACACCCTCAAAATGGTGCCCAAGGTGTGTCGTGTCTTTTGTGCAACCGCCAACCCGACTGAAGTGATTCTCGCGGAAACCGATCAGGGGGCGTGGTGGATGGCTTCTGTGCCAAGGGCATTGAAGGCGACGAAGACATCCTGTGGCGCAAGAACCTGTTGCGACAGATCGGTTACAAGCAGTGAAGCGGCCTGCATCACTGTTCGGGGGCAACCACCCGAAACTTGATGTTGATCTCGTTGGAGATAACCCCGTAATCGGCCCATTCGCCCTCCCCGATCCTGAAGTCGCCGCGCTTGAGAATGAACTCGCCATCGAATACGCCGATGGCGCTCTCAGGCTTCAAGGTGATTTGTGCGCCGACCTCGCGGGTAATGCCCTTGAGCGTGAGCTTGCCAGAGACCTCGTAGCGATTGTTGCCGAGTGCCTTCACGCTGCTCGATACAAACTTCGCCTCCGGATAAGCCGCCGTGTTGAACCAGGCGGGCTTTTTCAACTCGCTGTTGGCATCGCTGTTCCCGGCATCGATGCTGTCGAGCTGAATGGTCAGTGCGGCGCGGGCCGCCGAGGGGTTCGCCGAGTTGAAATCGAGGGTGGCCTCAAACTTGCCGAACGTGCCATAGACCCTCGCCCCCATCTGGTTATAGGTGAAGCTGATCTGGCTGGCGCTTGCGTTTACTTTCTTGTATTCGACGGCCTGGGCGCCCGCCGTGGTAGCAAATGCAAGGACTGCAGCCAGGATGACAGAGCGTGAAAATCGATGGGTCATGGGATTATCCGGTCAGTGGCCTGCTTCATGGCTTGAGATGCCGTGGGGCAGGCGGGCGCTTCGACGGCAGTATGCGCGTCAGCACGTCGTCGCGATCAATGAAATGGTGCTTGAGCGCCGCGCACGTATGGACGATCACCAGCACCAGCAATGTGTAGTTGAGCACCTTGTGCACATCACTGAGGCGGTCGCCGAGCGCGGCGTCCTTGGGCAGCAGGTCCGGCAGCGGCAAGACACCAAACCACGACGTCTGGAAGCCTTTTGCCGAACTCATCAGCCAGCCGCTGAGCGGAATCGCGAGCATCAGTGCATACATCACCCCATGCGAAACATGGGATGCGAACCTCATCACGGCCGGCACGCTCGTCGGCAACGGCGGGACAGGATGGCCCAGGCGCCAGCCGAGTCGCAGCAGTACCAGAAAAAACAAGGTCACCCCGGCCCACTTGTGCCATGAGTACAGCTTCAGTTTGGTCGGCGAAAGCGCAAGCTCAGGCAAGTAATAGCCAAGCGCAAAGGTGCCGATCAGCCCGAGGGCTATCAGCCAGTGCAGGCAAATCGCCGTGCGGGTGTAACGATCGTTCATGAGCACTCCGCGTCGACTGACGACGTGACCGGGTAAAAACCTCGCTGCCTGACGGCCGGTACATTGTTGATCTGTACCAGTACTTGCGCAAATGCTTTGACGGCAAGCTTGCCTACGCAATCGCCTTTTGCCTCGCAGAACCCCTGGCATCACAATTGTGGTTAAAATGCCGCCCCTTTCATATTGCCGGCCCTGCCCGATGAACCCTGACGCCCTCGCCATCCTCCGCCAGCATTTACTGACGGCTCTGACCGCTGTCCCCGAAGAAACCCGCCGCGTGTTCCATGGCCGGGGCCGATGCTGGCCGGGGCTGGAACAACTGACCGTCGACTGGATGCAGGGTGTGGTGCTGGTCTCGCTGTTCAAGGAGCCTGACCCGGCGCAACTGGAGGCATTGAAGCAGCTGTTGATGGAGATCGCGCAATCGCCTGCGTGGGAAAAGTCCGGCGCGCATACGCTACTGCTGCAACATCGCTACCTGCCGCAAAGCACCACCGAATGGTTGCTGGGGGAAATGATCGAGGAATGGACGATCACCGAAGGCGGCCTGCGTTATCGCATCGACCTGGGAAAAAAACAGAACAGCGGCCTGTTTCTCGACATGCGCTACGGCCGCAATTGGGTGCGCGCCAATGCCCATGGCAAACGCGTCTTGAACCTGTTCGCCTACACCTGCGGGTTTTCGGTGGCCGCCATCGAGGGTGGCGCGGAGCATGTGGTCAACCTGGACATGTCCCGCGGCGCCCTGAGCCGCGGACGCGACAATCACCGACTGAATGGGCACGACCTGAGCAAGGTGAGTTTTCTCGGCCATGACCTGTTCAAGTCCTGGGGCAAGGTCATCAACAGCGGCCCTTACGACCTGATCATCATCGACCCACCGTCTTTCCAGAAAGGCAGCTTTCTGCTGACCAAGGACTACCAGCGCGTGTTACGCCGCCTGCCAGAACTGCTCACCAGCGAGGGCGTGGTACTGACCTGCATGAATGACCCGGCCTTCGGTCCGGACTTTCTCATCGACGGCGTCACCCGCGAAGCCCCGAGCCTGCGCTTCGAACAACGCCTGGAAAACCCACCGGAATTTCCCGATATCGATGCTGAAAGCGGCTTGAAGGCGCTGGTGTTCAAGGCAGGCTGATTAGCCTCTACGGGGCTTAGGCCCTCGAAAAACACCTGGCGTCTACACCAATGACTACAACCTACCAGCGCCTTGCACCCAGCCCGACCAGCCGTATTGGACTGGTTTGCTCAGCAATCGGCCTCCTGAAAAACCAGATTCAGGTAGGAAGTCGACACCGGAGTGCAGCACCTTCAGTAACTTCCTGCATTGGGCTCGGACGGTTCTCAAAGACAAAGTGGATCAGGCTGATATCCAGCGTGCGCCCAAACGATTGAAATACTGGGCGAGAATCCCTGTCGGTGCTCAGACCGCGTCATAGACTTTGAAACCGCTCATCAAGGCGACGTTGACCGAAAGGACTACGCTCAACCACAATGCTGGAGGTAGCGCCAATGTAGCTACAAACTAACAATGAGGTCATTACCATGGGTGCATTGCTGAAAACCACTGACGTGCGTTGCCGCATTGATGAGGATCTGAAGATGCGTGCCACCGAAGTCTTGAACGCCTGCGGGCTGAGCATTAGTGATGCCATGCGTCTTTTTCTCCGTCAGGTCGTTGCGACTCAAGGGCTCCCGTTTGAGATACGCGTCCCTTCGGAAAAAACTGCCCGCGCCATGATCGAAGCGCGAGGCATTCGCCAACAGTTCGACTCGATAGACGACATGCTGAGGGACACTGATGGCGAAACCGGAGAAAAAGCAAAAGCGCGCTGAACTGCCAAAGCAGTGTGCTCAAACATCGGAATTCAAGAAGTCCTGGGAACGTTACAAGCGGGCCGGACGCCGTGACATGAATGAAGTTCGTCAGGTGATGGTCATGTTATTTCTGGGGGAGCAACTGCCGGCCGAGTACCTGGATCATGCTTTGACGGGCGATTGGTGTGGTTTTCGGGAGTGTCATATTGGGGGGGACTTCTTGATGATCTACGAGCACTCATGTTCTGACTTGATTACATTTGTTGATCTCGGAAGCCATCCTGAACTGTTCAAGTAGGGCTCTGAACGCTAAATATCAGCGTCCGAGCCTCTTACATCTCAGTTGTAAACGACGGTGCCCGTCAGAACGCGAAGTAGCATGCACTACCGCCTACCCGAGTCGCTCCTGCACAAAAGCCCTGGCTTTGGCCGTCATCTGGTCGAGATGCCGGTCGCGCTGTTTTTCGGCGTCGAGCATCGCCCGCTTCCCGTGTCTTTGCAGCAGATACGTATGGATCTGCCGCACTTCTGTCGAGCGGTAGATCGGCGCTGTATCCAGCACGCCCATCAAACCGCCCGTGCTGTGATCACGAGTATTCATCAGCACCTGCGGCCCGCGCGCACCCAGCACCTGAAAGCCCATCGCTTCGAAACAGGCAACCTTGCCGACCGCGCATGTCAGCTCGGCATGCGGATATCGGCCGAGCATTTCCTGGACCATCGCCCGTGCGACGCCCTGGCGCCGATGACTGGCTTGCACTGCCATATAGGCCACGCCGCACGCCTCGGGATCGTCCTTGACCGGCAGATACAGCAAAAAGCCGATGACCTTCGAAGGGGCCTCATCGTCCGTCGCGACGATCAATTCGACGGCGATCCCCTTGGACCCGCCGAGCGCTTGCAAATAGAGATGAACCTCGTAGCCGATCGCATATTGATACACGTTGAACAGGAGGTTGCTCGGTGCAATCGCCACCGTGCTGATATCGGTCAGATAGTCGACGACCATCTGCAGAATCTGGTCGTTAATGTGCTCGGAGCACAGGGTTTCAAAATGGGTAATAGTGAACATCGAACTCATGCCTCCTTCGCCTTCACTGCCGCCAGCCACTCAGGATTCAGCTGATTCTGCTCAGTCTCGATCCCCAGCGCTTCCATGCTCGCCTTGTGCTGATCGATCTCGCGAGTCATCTGGCTGAGGCTGCTGGTGTTGCCGTCCAGTTGGTGCATTTGCGTCAGCCCCAGGTGATAAAAGCGCAGCAGCTTGATTGCGCTCGGGTTACCGGCCTGCACCGCGTCAGTGACTTTATGCATGACGTTGGTGACGCTCATCAGGCTGCGCTTGAGTTGCCAGCCGTACACCGCCGCCGCCATCCACGGCTGCGACCAGCCTTTGGTTTTCATCAACGCGGCGCTAAGGATGACGGCGGCAATGACGCCCCCCAGGTTGAAGCGAAAGTTATCGCCACCGGGTTCGCCGAACAGCATGACGGCCAGGCCGGACAGCGTCATCGCCAACAAAATGAAGGTCACGGCGATGATCACGGTGCTGCGGCGCGTCTGCTGTCGATAGGTTTCGGGGTTCCACGGCTTGATCTCGAACATCACGGCAGGGCTCTTTTGCTAAGTTGAAGACAGGATGCGCGGCATTATCGCCCGTAGAGCCCGATACAGACACGCTTAATCAACAGGACGCCTCACCGCCCCCGGTAAACACGCTGCATCAGTTATTTATACTCAAATGCCAGCTTAATAATATTTTACCGATACCGGGGTGATCCCTAGTCTTGAGCCCAAGAAATGGCAGGTCGTAACCGACCCTAATCCAACTTCGAAGGGCATTGAGATGACCATTGAAACAATAAAAACAGACACGCTGATTGTCGGCGCGGGAATTCGCTGATCTCAGCCCGGATGGCTTTGCCCCGAAAGAGCGGGTAGCCGACTACTTCGAAGCCTATGCCAGGAAATTCAACGCGCCCATCCGCACCGGTGTGGAGGTGAAGAAAGTTGAACGCAATGTGAGCCGCCCGGGCTTCACCATTGAAACCTCTAAAGGCGTGATCGAGGCCAACCGTGTGGTGGCCGCCACCGGGCCTTTCCAGCGTCCGGTCATCCCGCCGATCGCGCCGAAAGATCAGCCGTTCCTGCAGATCCACTCGGCCGACTACCGCAATCCAGCGCAATTGCCCGAGGGCGCTGTGCTGGTCGTCGGGGGTGCAGATCGCCGATGAATTGCAGCGTGCCGGCAAGCAGGTGTACCTCTCGGTCGGCGCGCACGACCGCCCTCCTCGCGCCTATCGCAACCGTGATTTCTGCTGGTGGCTGGGCGTGCTCGGCGAATGGGATCAAGCGGCCATGAAGCCCGGTCGCGAACACGTCACCATCGCCGTGAGCGGTGCGCATGGCGGCCGTACGGTGGACTTCCGCGGGCGGGCCCATCGCGGCATGACGCTCATCGGCCTGATCCAATCGTTCAATGGCGCCGTGGCGACCTTCCAGCCGAATCTTGCCGACAACCTGGCACGCGGCGACGAGAACTATCTGGCGCTGCTCAATGCCGCTGACGCCTACATCGAGCGCAATGGCCTGGACCTGCCGGAAGAACCTGAAGCCCGCCATACCTTCCCGGACCCGGAGTGCGCGACCCATCCGATTCTTGAGCTCGACCTGGCCAAGGCCGGCGTGACCTCGATCATCTGGACCACTTACCTCGGCACCGTGCTCGGTTCGAGCCTCTCGTTCAACTTCGGC
This sequence comes from Pseudomonas sp. H3(2019), assembly GCF_007713465.1. Classification (GTDB taxonomy): domain Bacteria; phylum Pseudomonadota; class Gammaproteobacteria; order Pseudomonadales; family Pseudomonadaceae; genus Aquipseudomonas. Next base: position 60,828 of record NZ_VMSG01000029.1, read on the forward strand.
GCCGTCGCCGTGCTGGCAACGCCCGTGGGCATGGACACCATGGACGCGGTCAAACTCGCCACCGGCTCCATAGGCCCATTGATGCTGTTGCTGTTCCTGCTCAGCGTGATCAGCCACAACGCCCTCAACCTCTATGGCGCCGTGCTCTCGCTGATCACCCTGGTGCAGACCTTCGCCGCTCGCTGGATTCCGACCGCCAAGAGCCGCGCGGTACTCTCGATCATCGTCCTGGCCGCCTGCTGCTTCGCCGCCATCGGCGCCTCGGCGGACTTCATCGGCCACTTCGTCGACATGGTGCTGGTGCTGCTCGTGGTGCTGGTGCCGTGGACCGCAATCAACCTGATCGACTTCTACGCCATTCACAAAGGTCAGTACGACATCGACTCGATCTTCCATGTCGATGGCGGGATTTACGGGCGCTACAACCCGCAGGCGCTGCTGGCCTATGCGATTGGTATCGCCATGCAGATTCCGTTCATGAACACACCGTTGTACGTCGGGCCGATCTCGGCGCACATCGATGGGGCTGATTTGTCCTGGCTGGAGGGCCTGCTGATTACGTCGCCGCTGTATTGGTGGTTGGCAAACCGGGACAGCGCCTACAAGCGTCGGTTGTCGAGCGGGAAACTGGCGAGCGCCGTGTAAGGGATAGCGCGCAGCGTTCAATCGTAAAAACCCCGCACTGTGTTGCGTAATGCCAGTCAGATCACGATGGGCATCGGTCAGAACGCTTGAGCACCGCACTGAGGACGCGCTGTCCGTATAAGCCGACGCCAAGACCCGACACGATGAGAACGACTGCAACGATTTTGTTGACTGACAGGCTCTCATTGAAAATTGTGACTGAACCGAGCAATCCGAATACCGGCACCAATAACGACAATGGAGCGACTGTAGACACGGGATATCGTTTCAGAAGTGAATTCCACACCCAGTAGCCGAAGAGTGTATTGGGGTAGACCTGAAACAGAATCGACAGGACGGCGCGGTAGTCGAGTTGATTCACCAATGCGCTGTAACCCGTTGAGCCGTTGACAGCGTAATCCAGCGCGAAAAGAGGGATGGGCGAAAACGCGCTGGACCACACCAGGAAAGCGAAGACCTGGGTGGTCTTCGCTTTTTTGTTGATCACGTTGGCCGCACTCCAGGCGACCGCTCCCAGCAGCACCAAAAGCAGCCCGGCCGTCGTGACTGTCCCATCAACAATCGAGATGATGCTCAACAAGCCACAGGAGGCGATACCTATACCCGCCAGTTGGTAGCGGGAAATCGCTTCCTTGAATATCCATGAGCCCAACAGGAGGGTGAAAAATGCGCTGAACTGAAGCACCAGCGAAGCGATGCCTGCTGAAAGCCCAGACTGGATGCCAAGGTTAACGACGCCCCAAAGTCCGATACCGAAGACCAGACCGTAACCCATGATGTAGCGCCACTGCACATCAGGTTTCGGAATGAAAAAGATCGCTGGAAGTGCGCAAAGCGTGAAGCGAATGCCAGCAAGGATCAGCGGGTCAACGGTGGTGAGACCCAGTTTGATAACCGAGAAATTCACGCCCCATATGGCCGTAATCGAAATGGCGAGTAGCAGGTGCCTGGCTTTCATGCTGATCGTCCTTGATGGGTCGTTGAAGCATTAAACGTGAGAATCCACAGCAGCAAAGCAGCAGCGCTGATCAAGGCGCCCAGCAGGCTTACTGCCATCCAGCCCCAGAGCGCATAAACCTGAGTCGCGGCTGCGGCTCCCAGCGCGCTACCGACCGAGTAGAAGCACATGTATGCGCCGACCATGCGACTTTGGGCGTCGGGTCGTGCAGCAAAAATGAGGCTCTGGTTGGTGACGTGTACCGCTTGCACCGCGAAGTCGAGCAGGACTACGCCGCAGACCAGCGCGATCAGGGACGTCTCGGCAAACGTGATGGGTAACCAGGACAGCGTCAGGAGCCCCAGCGAAATGCCGGTCACTCGTTGCCCCAGGCCTTGATCGGCCCAGCGACCGGCTCTACTGGCAGCAAGGGCACCGGCGACGCCGGCCAAGCCAAACAGGCCGATGGCGGTGTGTGAAAGCGACAGCGGCGGAGCGCTCAACGGCAGCACCATGGATGTCCACAGCACGGAAAAAGCGGCAAAGATCAGTAAGGCCAGAAGGCCCCTGGTGCGTAAAGTGCGTTCGGTAATGAACAGTTTGAAGAGTGAACTCATGAGCGTCAGGTAGGAGTCTTGGTGCCTGGGCGGCGCCGTGACAGGAACCACTTTCCACAGCACCGCCGCGATGCTCAGCATCAATCCTGAGGACACGAAGTAAACGGCGCGCCAGCCGGCGATGTCCGCAATCAGGCCAGAGGTAAACCGCGCCAGAAGAATGCCCAGGACAATTCCACTGGTTACCGTCCCCACTGCCTGCCCGCGTTGTGATGGCGTTGCCAACACGGCGGCGTATGCCACCAGTACTTGAACAACCACTGCCAGTAAGCCCATCACGATCATGGCGCCCAACAGGGCCAGCCATTGCTGTGCTGCGCCGACCGCCGCGAGTGCAACCGCAGACAGCAGGACTTGAGTCAGAATCAGCCGCTTTCGGTTGACCCTATCGCCCAGTGGGACGATGAACAGCAACCCCAACGCGTAACCCACCTGAGTGGCCGTCACCACGCCCCCGATCATTCCTGAGGTGACGCCCAGGCTCTCAGCCATTGAGGCGAGCAAAGGTTGGGCGAAGTAAACGTTGGCGACTGCAAGTGCGCAGGTGACGGAAAACAATAACGTGAGCGACGGGGAAAGCCCTGGAGACCGGTCGGTCCTGCTGCTATCTCCGGTATCCGAATGCAGTAATCCCGAAGGCTGTCTGGAGAACCGTTTGGTGGCTGAGTCGGCATCTGCTGTCATGTACACCTCCATGGCGTTAAACTGGTTTCAATTCAGAACTAGATTTCATTGTTGCTGTATCAGGTTTTAAATTGCAACCACATTGCGCCAGGCTGGTGGACAGACTTGGCAACTCCACATTCCGCAAGGTCAAAAAAATGGTCGAAGATGCCTCACCACACAGCAGCGAATGCCCGGTCGCAAGAACACTGGAGGCCATCGGAGATCGTTGGTCGCTCATGATCATCCGCGACGCGTTTGACGACATTCGCCGATTCAGCGAATTTCAAAAGAGCTTGGGCGTGGCCAAGAATATTCTGGCATCGCGACTGAAGACGCTGGTTGAGGTCGGGGTTTTCGACGTTCGACCGGCGTCAGATGGCAGCGCCTACAAGGAGTACGTCCTTACGGAAAAAGGACGGGAGGTCTTTCCAGTTGTGGTCAGCATGAGGCAGTGGGGCGAACGTTTCCTGTTCAAGCCGCAGGAGACGCGTTCTGTGCTGATGGACAACGAGTCCGGCGAGCCTCTGATGCCGATGGATGTTCGCTCATCAAGCGGTCAAAAACTTGGACCGTCTGACTGCCACAGAGTGAGATTTGTTGGCGGCGAGTCGTGAATCGACAGCAGACTTGCCTCGCCCCGGAATCTCCTGACTGACTGGCCTTACACGGTGTTGCGGTTTTTTTTCTGCTCTTTTTTGCCGGGCGTTTAATAGAATGCTCAGGTTGAAAGCCCAGACACCGGCGCGTACTACAGTGCCACGCCCCCCCCTATGAACACCCATTTTGAGAGAGCAGCATGATCGAGGTCACCGAGGTTCCCATTGCCCAACTACGGGCGGCGCTCGAATCGGGCCAGACCACCGCGGTTGAACTGGTGCAGGCCTATCTCGCCCGAATCGATGCCTACGACGGCCCCGACACGCCCACCGCCCTTAACGCCGTGGTGGTGCGCAACCCCGAGGCGCTGAACGAGGCGCAGGCCTCCGATGCCCGCCGCGCCAAAGGCGAGACGCTGGGCCCGCTCGATGGCATTCCCTACACGGCCAAGGACAGTTATCTGGTGAAGGGGCTGACCGCCGCTTCCGGAAGCCCCGCCTTCGCCAACCTGATTGCCTATCGCGATGCGTTCACCATCGAACGGCTGCGCGCCGCCGGCGCCATCTGCCTGGGCAAGACCAACATGCCGCCGATGGCCAACGGCGGCATGCAGCGCGGGGTCTACGGCCGGGCAGAAAGCCCGTACAACGCTGACTACCTCACCGCCCCTTTCGCCTCCGGCTCATCGAACGGCGCCGGTACCGCCACTGCCGCCAGTTTCGCAGCCTTCGGCCTCGCGGAAGAAACCTGGTCGAGCGGACGCGGCCCCGCCTCGAACAATGGCCTGTGCGCCTACACGCCGTCACGCGGGGTGATCTCGGTGCGCGGCAACTGGCCGTTAACGCCGACGATGGACGTGGTCGTACCGTTTGCCAGAACCATGGCCGACCTGCTCGATGTGCTCGACGTGGTGGTGGCCGAAGACCCCGACACACGCGGCGACCTGTGGCGGATGCAGCCCTGGGTGCCGATCCCGAGCGTCGCCTCGGTGCGTCCCGCTTCCTATGCCGACCTTGCCGCGAAGCCCGATGCACTCGCCGGAAAGCGCTTCGGCATTCCGCGGATGTACATCAACGCCGATCCCGAAGCCGGCACCTCTGAAGCACCGGGCATCGGTGGCCCGACCGGGCAACGCATCAACACCCGCGCCTCGGTGATCGGGCTCTGGGAACAGGCTCGCCAGGCACTCGAAGCCGCTGGCGCCGACGTGATCGACGTCGACTTCCCGCTGGTCTCCCATTGCGAAGGTGATCGCCCCGGTGCGCCGACCGTGTTCAATCGCGGCATCGTCTCCAAAGAGTTCCTCCACCATGAACTGTGGGACCTGACGGCCTGGGCGTTCGATGACTTTCTGCAGGCCAACGGCGATCCGAAATTGAATCGCCTGGTCGACGTCGACGGCCCGCTGATCTTCCCGCACGACCCCGGCACCCTGCCCAACCGCGAAGGCGACCTTGCCGCCGGCATGGACGAATACGTGCGGATGGCCGAGCGCGGCCTGACGCCGTGGGACCAGATCGCCACAGTACCCGACGGCCTGCGGGGGCTTGAACAGACCCGTAAAATCGACCTTGAAGACTGGATGGACCAACTCGGCCTCGATGCCGTGCTGTTCCCGACCGTCGCCGACGTCGGCCCGGCGAATGCCGATGTCGACCCGACCTCGGCGGACATCGCCTGGAGCAACGGCATCTGGGTCGCCAACGGCAACCTCGCCATCCGCCACCTCGGCGTGCCGACGGTCACCGTGCCGATGGGTGTGATGCCGGACATCGGCATGCCGGTCGGGCTGACCTTTGCCGGTCGTGCGTATGACGATTCGACGTTGCTGCGGTTGGCTTCGGCGTTCGAGGCGACGGGAACGAAGCGGATGATTCCGCCAAGGACTCCGGCGTTGCGCAAGTAAATGGCTCTGTAGTGAAATGACAGGCGGATGCGATGTTGCGTCCGCCTTCTGCTAGATTTGCCACCCCAATGTCACAACAAGGAATGTTTGCACATGAAATTCGGCTACATGATCATCTACGTCCCGGACGTTGCAGCCTCACTCCAGTTCTTTTCATCCGCCTTCGGGATTGCCACCCGCTTCCTCCACGAATCCGCCACCTACGGCGAACTCGAAACCGGCGAAACCACCCTGGCATTCGCTGCCGACGAACTCGCGGCGATGAACTTCAGCAGCGGCCACATCTCGGCCCACGCCTCCCCCAAACCACTGGGCATCAAAGTCGGCCTGGTGACCGACGACGTCCCCGCCGCCCATGCCAAAGCGCTACACGCAGGCGCCACTGAATTAGCCGCCCCGCTCATCAAACCCTGGGGGCAAACCGTCTCCTACGTTCGCTGCCCGGACGGGACATTGGTGGAGCTTTGCACGCCAGTGCAGGCGTGAGCGATAGCTAGGGCCTAGATGCCGAGTTGGCAGGCTACGAACGCAGCCTGCCAATCGCCCGCCGATACTTTTCAATTCGCTCCAGATCTTCCCAGGACGGCTGTGCGATTCGGGACAGGTCGCTGTTCTCTTCAAGGTCAGCCAGCTTGACCACCCGGCCTATCGGGTTCTGCGCCGCTCGTTCGACGAACAGCTCGTAGGACTCTCCCGGCAGCTTGGTGACAGACTCAATGGCCGCCAGCACCGTTTCGCTGAAGCCTTCTTGACGCAGATCATCGAGGCTGATGCCAGAGTCCTCGACCACGTCATGCAGAACCGCCACGATCCGCTCTTCCAGGGTGCTGACCCTCAGCATCACTTTCAGCGGATGCAAGATGTACGGCGAACCGCCCTTGTCGACCTGCCCTTCGTGAGCGGCAGCAGCAATGGCGATGGCACGTTCCAGTGTTTGAGTCATCTCGGTTTTCCTTGGCTTCAAACCCGTAGCGGTTGCTCACGTTGATGTCGAGCTTGAGCCAACCTGCGACGGACTTCCACTCCCCCACGCTCGGAGCTGCCGAAGGCTCGGGCCGCGTTCGGACGATCTTTTGATTTTCAGCTCCGAAACTCTCGTAGGAATCCACCCACCGTGGCGAGGGAGCTTGCTCCCGCTGGGCTGCGAAGCAGCCCCAAATCCTGCAACCAATCTCCTCAGACACTCCGCAACGCCCGGTTTACGGCAAATACGCCGCCGAACATGGACAAAACCCATCGCCACAATGACCGCGTAGCGTCCTACACCTCGGTTGCGGCGCCAAAAACCGACGCCTATATTCGAGACGTCGCTGACAGCTGTTAGCGATAGGGTTTCGCAGCCCTACAGAAGATGACACACACCGCTAAATGACAACTGTGGCAAAATTTGCCGCCGTTACGTTTTATGGCGGCTGTGTGTGGGAGACCCTCGGGTCTGCCGGCTTGACTCTTCTCCGGTCTGCGAACCCGCACATAGCTGCCACCCATTTGTTTCGCAGCAGAAAGGTGGCACTTCATTATCCTTTGAAGAGCTCACACTTATGACTACGAACAACCCGCCCCACCGCTTCACCCCCATGTCCCAATTCGCCACCGACTGCCCAGTCCTGCACATCGATAGCGACGTCCCGCTACGCGAACTCCACAACTGCGTCAGCGAACGCCTCAACGCCGTCCTCAAATACCTGAACCTCATGGCCTGCACCAGCCTCCCCGACTACGCCGAGAACGACATCAACACTGTCACCAATATTGCTCGGATTATGGTTCAGGATGTGGCTGATGTGTTTGGAGTGATTGAGCAGCGTGGGTTTGATATGCCCAAGGGGCAGTGACCCGCATCGAGTCGCAAAAAAACCGCATTGCTGCGGTTTTTTTTGTCTGCTTACATTCCGTTTTTATCCTGCGTGGGAAATTGCACCCTACTTGACCACCCGTTTGCGTTGCATATGACCACCCATTTGCATAGGACCAGACCAGCCGTTTGCATGGGACTTGACCAGATGCTTTGAATAGATTCCTCAGAGCATCAGAATTTGCTCTCGGCCATTTTCAGATCACAGGGGGGAAATTGCACTGGCTTGCCCCCATTTGCGTTCGACTCGACCATTCACGTGCACCGTTTTTTGACCAGCAAGATTAGTGGAGACATGACCGGCAGAGAACGGCCAGAAGCAGACAGTCACCTCTCACGGATACGGAATAGCCGCGCATTAGCACGCCGCCAAAATCGTCAGTGCAAACATATCAATTTGCCGTCACCCCGCGGCATGGGTAATCTCTGCTGCGTCCACAACCTCCCCTAAGGGGGCACACTTCATATTGCGATGTCGAAGGCGTCATGGCTTTGCCGCGTGCCTTCACGCATCACTCATAAGAGTGCATCTCCTGAATCAACAGGCAATCATGGAACCTACAAGTCCTATGCTACGGAAAGTCAGCAACAAACTTTTCATTTGGGCAGCTATGGCACTTTCGACCACTCTCTTGGTCGGGTGCGCTACCTCAAGATATGACGGCAAACGCGAACCGGATCCCAGCAAAGCCATCATTCTTGGCTCGATTACTGAAGGCTTCCTGACACAGCCGCATGGGCTGGTGGTCGAGATCAGGAAGCATGGAGAACCGAACTCAATCCTCCAGCTATATACCCTGCAGAATGAAGACGATCAGCCATCACCGAATTTGCTGGGCAATCTCTTCATGTATGAAGTGTCACCTGGGGAATATGAATTCACGAGTTGGAGCTACCAGTATTACGCGGGCCGGGCAATGGCACGCACAGCGCCTGTAGTTTTCACAGTGAAAGCAGGGGAAATAGCCTACATCGGGGACCTCTACGCCAATGCCATTAGCTTCTGCCTGTCCAATGTGAACAACGACGACAAGACACTGGGTAATTTGAAGCGCAAGTACCCGATACTCAATGACCGGAAGATCTTGAATCTGACCGCCAAGAGTGGTTTTGAACCCTGGCCTAGCTCCGATGCAACTGACAACGGTAAAGGGCTCTGCAGGTACTGAGTCGACTCAGCCGGCCTTCCCATGCAGGCCGGCGCATAGTGATCCTCCCCCTTTCAAGGAATGTCCTTCTATGAAACGCTGCGCGCTACTTTGGGCTTGCCTGTTCGCAAGTCTGACCTTACTTACCGGCTGCATAAGCGGTCCCGATCTGAAGGGCCAACCCTTCTTCACGCCCCCCTCAGAGGCCAGCCCAGACCAAGCCACGGTGTACTTCTATCGCACCGCAGCGAGTATCGGCAATGGTGTTGCGCCGACCATCCACGTGGATGGCAAAGCCATCGGCAGCCTGCCATCCGGTGGCTATTTCAAGGCCAACATTCCTGCTGGTAAGTACAGGGTTGAATCAACCTCACCACCCATCATCAGCGGTATGGTCAATAAGCGTTTCGATATCAGCGTCGAGAATGGCAAGGTCTATTTCATTGCAGATCAGATCAGCACCTCTGCCTACGAGGATGGTCAGAGCCTAGGCGAGGTGGACGACGGTCGCTACGGTGGAACACGTTTCTACTTCCGCTATGCGCTAGTACCTACCGAGCAGGCTTTGCGTTCTATCAAATGGTGTCAGAAGGTGCCTGCAACCGCACTGTGAACGAATAGGGCTAAGCATTGCTGCCGGCCTGGTCCGAGAAAGAGAAGAATGTGTTTTTAAGGTGTCTGCTTTGGGTCCAGGCTGTGTGAAAACGTATGCCCCGTTTTGACGTCTGCGTTGCTACGTAAAATCTGCCAGCGTTTGGTTAGTCAGCAGGCCGTAAATTCGCGTAGGAACGCGATTTTCATTGCAGTCCTGACTGTCAAACCTGCTCCAAAACGTTTTCACACAACCTGGGTCGATTTCGGTCAGTCGTGACAGGCAGAAATCGGCTAGAACCTGCCGGTCACCGCAAAAGAAAATATGGATTCTCATAGAATGAATGAACGCGAAATATTTGGTCCTGCGTCCGGTTGCCAAAGCCTCTCGGAGCTGGCGTTACTCCAACGACGAGTATTGGGCGATGATGCCAAACGTGCCATCGCTGCTTACGCGATGGTTCTTAGTGGCCGGTCTGCGCCACAAGGCGACTACTTTGAAGATGCTCTAGGCGTTCTTGATTGTCTTGGGGCGGCTAAAATGGAATTGGATAAGTCTTCATTTCATACTAAGCCAACAGTTATAGTCACGGCCACAATTCTGTCCGAGACTCAAAGATTCGTGGATGAAATGACCATACCTTGTACTGAGTGGCCAACCTCTGGCGAAGTCGTTTCTTTCATTTTTGAGATTGCGGCTAAATTCGCATGTGCTGGGCCATGGAAACGGACAGTGGTTGGACTTCACGGGCAGGTCACCGGCATCGAAGAATTTGACCGTATCTGATGCTCAACCTTTCTATCACAGGAAATACCGGGACAGACCACGATTCCGAAAACCGTTGAAATCGTGGTCTGTCCCCAAATCCATCAAGGTCAGCCAGCTTGACCACCCGGCCTATCGGGTTCTGCGCCGCTCGTTCGACGAACAGCTCGTAGGACTCTCCCGGCAGCTTGGTGACAGACTCAATGGCCGCCAGCACCGTTTCGCTGAAGCCTTCTTGACGCAGATCATCGAGGCTGATGCCAGAGTCCTCGACCACGTCATGCAGAACCGCCACGATCCGCTCTTCCAGGGTGCTGACCCTCAGCATCACTTTCAGCGGATGCAAGATGTACGGCGAACCGCCCTTGTCGACCTGCCCTTCATGAGCGGCAGCAGCAATGGCGATGGCACGTTCCAGTGTTTGAGTCATCTCGGTTTTCCTTGGCTTCAAAGCCGTAGCGGTTACTCACATTGATGCCGAGCTTGAGCCAACCCGCGACGGACTTCCACTCCTCCACGCTCGGAGCTGCCGAAGGCTCGGGCCGCGTTCGGACGATCTTTTGATTTTCAGCTCCGAAACTCTCGTAGGAATCCACCCACCGTGGCGAGGGAGCTTGCTCCCGCTGGGTTGCGAAGCGGCCCCATATCCTGCAACCAATCTCCTCAGACACTCCGCAACGCCCGGTTTACGGCAAATACGCCGCCGAACATGGACAAACCACATCGCCACAATGACGGCGCAGCGTCCTACCCCTCGGTTGCAGTCGCTGATATCGACGCCTAAAGTTCTTCCGTGGCTGGCATCAATCGGCTACGGGGTTTCGCAGCCCTAACGATACGTGTAGTAACCTAAGCACCCTAAAAAGCAACGACGGTCGCATCAGCGTCCGAAGTCCGTTTTATGGTGGCTGTGTGTGGGAGACCTTCGGGTCTGCCGGGTTCGTGCGCCCAGCATGGGCGCAATCTTGTGGGTGTAAGTCCCACCGTAAGTTGA
>NZ_VMSG01000002.1 GCF_007713465.1 Pseudomonas sp. H3(2019)
CCCCACGCCTGACCAATCAACACCCCCGCCCCCGCACCGAGGCCAATGACCAGCGCGATGAAGAAAAATACAATCGGGAACATCCCCGACACGGCCGCCAGCGCTTGAGTGCCGAGCATTTGGCCGATGTAGATGCTGTTGATCGTGCCTGACATGGATTGCAGGAAGTTCGACAGGACCATGGGGGCGAGGAACAGGAGGTAGGTTTGCCAGAGGGGGCGTTGGGTGGTTGGGGTTTGCATGGAGGTTCCGTCTCGGGTGGGGATGCCGTGACGGGATTCTACGGGAGGGCGGAATGAGTAATGAACACAAATAATCGGGATCGATCATGTACTCAAAATCGGTGGATGACCGAGTCGATGACTCGCCATTCGGGAGCCTGCATACGTTGCCTCATGCCCATGCTCAACCCTTTGCTGGCACACAGCGCATCGAGCGACAGTGCGGGGTCGTTAGCTGCCAATCACGAATGGGAGGTAACGAAGCGATCATTTGTGACAGGCAGAAATCGGCCAAAAGTGGACGGTGGACACGGTGATGGCAAATGAGTAGTGTCACGGATGCTGCTTTCGACTCTAGAGGGCAGCAGGGCTTGCCGTCATCCGTGTCGCGTTTCTCCCTGAGTAATGTCGCATTTACCGCGTCCACCTCTAAGCTAGGTAAGGACTTACAGGACGACAAGGAACGTTATACGACACGCCATCGCGACAAGAAACGCGACATGGCATGTCAGCTAATAGTAGTTATACGCTTGCAAGGAGTCGCAATGATCACCGTCTATGGAATTGACTACAATTTAAATGCCAAAAAAGCACAGATGTCCGATGTGCTACATAATTGCATGACTACTGTTCTTGGGTTACCCGAAGACAAGCGTGCTCACCGTTTCGTCCCTTTAGATAAAACTAATTTTTATTACCCCGGCGGTAGATCTGAAAAATACACAGTAATCGAAATAAGCATGATTTCTGGGCGAACGGAAGAAACAAAAAAGAAGCTCATAAAGCAAATATTTACAGCCTTTGAGCGAAACTTGGCTATAAATCCGGTTGACGTTGAAATCACAATATTTGAGCAGCCAAGTCATTGCTGGGGATTCCGAGGGATCACAGGCGATGAGGCAACCTTGAGTTACAGGGTTAACGTATAACAAGCGGTTCAAGCCGTTCGCTTCGCTCTCTGGGACCGCGTACCGCGGCTCCTTAACCTAAACGTTAGGCAGTCATGAATATTGTAAGTCCGGCAACACGCCTTCTTGAGGCCATCGCTTAATGATCAATTGCACTGACTTGACCACCCGTTCGCAATTAACTAACCCAGCGTTTGCATCGGACTTCAACGCTCAGTAAACAGCACCGGCAGAGGACGACCCATTGCTGCCGCTCATGCTGTCGTGTCCCAATAGAAGTGGATGTACTCATCTTCATACTCCGCGAACAGCGAAACGATGAACTCCGTTTTCATTGAGTACATCAATAGCGCTCCTACGAAACCTGTGGACTCATGCAGCGGTTGTTTGAGCGGAGCGATCAAATCGATCGCCTGCTCCGCAACCATCTGGTTGAAAACAGCTTCCGATATCTCCTCAAACTTAGCGTCGGAAACGTATCCCGCGAAATAACTTTCTCCTCCAGGCCGCCAATCGATCCATTCCGCGAAAAGCCAGAAATTTAATCCGTTCTCGCCTTGCCGCTTGCGGACTCGGGTTACTCTGATGCGTTCCTCCGATGAGCGGGTTCGAAAGGCGCTTTGTGGATAAGCGGTGTAGTAGATACCGGGACAATGATTGTGCGCTGTCCAAAAAGTCAGTTGCTCACTGGAGAGTTGATCAAAGTCGCTTCTATCGAACATGGAAGAACCTAATGCTTGCGTCGTGCCAAAGGTAAGAGCGCCCGATAGTAGCAAAATGCAACGAAGATCTTTTTTGGGGACCGTCTGCTCTTGGCCGATTGTTGCCTGACAGCAAGGGCTACTATCGACCCGAAGCTGACATTGATACAGCGCCTGCCGGTAGAATTTGCTCGGACTGATGAGTTGCATCCGCCCCAGCGGGCAGGCAACAGTTTTTCCCTACGTTCGCTCAAGACTCTTGAGAGGGGCTTATGGGGGCGCCTACTAACTAAAGGAATAGAACACATGTTCATGCGCAGCGTTGCATTGAGTTTATTGACTCTGGGATTCAGCATTTCAGCAGCACAGGCCGGGACTATCTGCACCATCGTGGCAGATGCCAAAAGCGGTGACGTTTTACAGCAAGAGGGTGATTGCTACCGTCGCGTGACTCCTGCCTCAACATTCAAGATCGCGATAAGCCTGATGGGTTTCGACGCGACTTTTTTGCGAGACGAACATTTTCCGACCTTGCCATACCATCCCGGTGATCCTGATTGGGGAGGTGCTGCCTGGCTGGAGCCTACAGATGCAGTTCGATGGTTTCAGTATTCTGTGGTGTGGTTCTCTCAACGCGTTACTCATGCGCTTGGAGAGGCAGCGGTCAAGCGATATGCCGAGGCATTCGATTACGGGAATACCGACCTGTCCGGTGATCCCGGAAAAAACAATGGCCTTGATCGTGCCTGGATCAGTTCCTCTTTGAAGATTTCCCCTCACGAACAAATCACTTTTTTGAAGAGACTGGTTAACCGCCAATTGCCAGTGAGCCCACATGCCTTTGATATGACGAGTCGGATTTCGCAAATTGCCCAACGGCCCGATGGTTGGAATATTCACGGTAAAACAGGCACGGCCTTTCCTCGAATGGAGGATGGGAGCAGCGATGAAGCTCACGGATACGGCTGGTTTGTCGGCTGGGCGACAAAGGATGAGCATTCGCTGGTTTTCGCCCGTCTAGTTCAAGACGATCACGCACAATCCGTCCCCGCAGGACTACGAGTGCGCGATGTATTGATGGAGCAATGGCCTAAGCTAGCGAACTCGCTAGTGAAAAGAGAAGACTGAAACGTGGCGGGAGCAGCAATGTCCGATTTTGGCCGACTTTGGCCTTTGACGACCGATAGACAGAACGCCGCTTATGTTTAACAGGCCCCCACACCTTCCGCTGAGGTGACCTACCATGACCAACCCAGCCGAAACCGCAATCTTCGCCGGCGGCTGCTTCTGGCTGATTTCTGCCTGTCAGCAAGGGCTGTTATCGACCCAAGCTGTGTAAAAACGTTTTAGAGCAGGTTTGAAAGTCAGAATCGGAACGAAAACCGCGTTCCTGCGAAAATTTCAGGACCCACTGATCTGCAACCAGTGTCAGAATTTACGTAGCAACGCAGACTCCAAAACAGGGCCTGCGTTTTTACACACTCTGGACCCCTAGCTGTCGCTAGAATCAACGGCCGTCCGAGGCGTTAGCGGTCAAAAGTCGGACTCGACAGCGAACAACTTAAGAACTTGGTACTAGATTTGCCTTGGCAGCGGCTCGGCACAGGCGTGCTCTGACGCCATTCACTACCTCATTGGATTATCGCTGCTGAACGGGCATGATCCGTATGTGTATCCCAATATGTACTGGCGCCGATTCCAACACAGCAGGCAGACAATGTCGGGCAGCTGCTGCCGCAGCAGTGGATGCCTTCCTCGCTACGTTAGAGTAGGTTTGGCGCCCCCTAACACTAAATATCCATTACCAAACACTGTGAATCTAAAAAATGCACTTAAAGCGATTTAAATGTTTTGGAGCAGAACCAAATAGCGGCAATGAAGCTTTGGTCATTTTTGAAGGTGTTTCCTCTGGATGGTCGATAGCTGAGCGTCAAAGTTTTGCAGCCGCGCAGAAAGTTAATGCTTGTGTGTTCATCAACATAGTGGAGGGTGGCGTCGGACCGTGCATTCTCGATTTTTATTATCCACATGCCAGAAGTCCTCTCTGTTTTCACGCTTCACTGGCGGCGGCATATTACATGCACACCCATAATGTCGCTGAATATTCTGGGTCAATGCAGACATCTATGAGTAACCAGTTGTTGACCTTTACGCACTCGGGAAATGAGCTGTACATCAGTGTCGAACCGGATCAAGTGAAAAGGCCTGTACCCTCTATGGGTGCCGTTGCAAAACTGCTGGGCTGCGCTGAAACAGCGATCAAGTCCCCCGCGGCAATAGCGTCGGTTGGTAGTCCGAAGCTATTGGTTGAAATGGTCAGTCCAGAGGAGTTGTACGCATTGCGTCCCCAACTAACTGGGATTGTCGAATGGGGGAAGGTGTCCGCTGTGAACGGCGTTTACGCCTACGCGCACCGCGAACTGAATAAGTACGAGGGACGAAATTTCAATCATCTGGCAGAGAACCTGGAGGATGCTGCAACTGGCGTAGCCGCGGGCGCGCTCAGCGTATGCCTGGCAAAAAACATCATCCTGTACCAAGGAGTCATGCTGGGTAATAGGTGTCAAATCAGTGCGTCTAACTGTGATGGAATGATCAGTGTTGGAGGTTTGGTTTTCGAAGCATGACAACGGAGTTTGCCTGCATGGTAACTCGTTTCTTCGCGCGCCGGCACGAAGCGAATCGTCTAACAATAGACGACCATCCGAGGGGCACATTTGCTGGAGGGGGCTTTCCAAATAATACG
This sequence comes from Pseudomonas sp. H3(2019), assembly GCF_007713465.1. Taxonomy (GTDB): domain Bacteria; phylum Pseudomonadota; class Gammaproteobacteria; order Pseudomonadales; family Pseudomonadaceae; genus Aquipseudomonas. The sequence continues at coordinate 4,577 of NZ_VMSG01000002.1, forward strand.
CAGGCGAATGGAGGTCAAGGGGTAAGGAATGTCGGCTTCTGGCCGATTCTGTTGAAAAAGTCGGTTTGCCCAAACTGCTCGAATACTGATGGGTGAAACTCCCATTTTTTCACACTGCTACGTGAAATCCGAGTCCCGCAGCCTCTGCTGAAGGTAAGGATTTCAATCTCAGACGCATACTTTTCAGCCATGGAAGCCAGGCCGGACTTTTTCAACAGAATCGGCCGATAACAGCCAGACATAGGATTCAGCTACCTGATTTTTTCCGACCAACAAGCCTACGTGCCCTATGACGGCGAGACTGGGACAACATTTTGTCCTCGGCGCAATGCGCCAAGAGCGCAGTCAGCTCAACGTCTATAGGAAAACCATCCTCAAGCCATTTAAGCGCCAGCCCCGACCAATATTCGGAATGCGACGTCAAGGCTGTGATCACCAGCGGCTGCAACACTATATCGGCAGGCAGTGTATATTTTTTGCTAAGAGCTCTTACCGCATCTGGCAAATCAAGTGCAGCTGTTTCGAAAGGTTTCTCAAGCAGTGGCAACAACCAGACATAGCTGAATTCTTCGTTCATCTTCTCCCCCCGATTGTAATGGCGACGTTCCGTATTCCAGAAGGCAGCTCCCAAAGTGGACTGTGAGCACTGGAAAAATAAGAGACCAGTGGACGTTGGGCTGCGGCTACAAAACCTAGGGCGACTCACTCTGAGGAAGCCACTGGTACCATCGTTCGGGTCAACGATACGTTCGCAACCCCCAAAAACTGGGGATATCCTCTTATGACTGAGGTCGGACTCTTCGCAGTGTAAGCAAAGACTTCAGTCGCCAAGAACCTTAATAGACGTGATAGCCAGATAAGTGTTGGGGCCCTCAGATGAAGTTGGTGCCCGGTAGCACCCTACGGCCTTAAAGAAATGAACCGCCGAGGCTGCCAGCTCCCATGCCATCGTTTCGTCTTGAATTGAAAATGCCTGTTCGTTTCCGAATAGATCAAGCCCTGTAATGGCTTGGAGCTGCTTCAGCGGGAGCGCTGCTTGGCGTAATGCAGGTTCAATCGAGGGATTGCTCCAAGCCCATTTCCAACTACACGTTTTGATCGAGAAGCTTCCAATGCTCACGACTTTTGCCTCAACTACCAGCCTGTCGCTGTTATCGAAGAATTGGACTGTGCCAGTGCTTTGCTCGAACCACCAGCGAGCCATCTCTCCGAGCGCATAAATCCGGTTTAGCTCCGCTTGTTTCAGTAACAGTTCATCCGTCACCATCATTAGAAACGCTTCAAATTCATCGTCTGTCATAGTTTCCCTAAGGTGACTTTTTCGAGTGTGAACCAGATTTCATCACATAATGAATCGCCTCTGGTAGAGGACATCCGTTGGCGTCCGCTAACGGCCGATTACTGGCTGTCTCGTCCGGCCGGGGGCCGACGCTGGCTTGCGCCCTGTCCACCAGCCGTTGCACCCACTCGGCATCCTGGTTATTGACCACGGCGTAGCGGTCCGGGGGGAAAAAGGCCCAGTGATGGGCGACCTCGACAAGGCGCTTGAGCTCATCGGCAGACACCCAATACGGCGTGTCGACCAATGGCATCGGCGCGCCGCCGAAACGCCGGCCAAGAGGGAGGTTGGTGCCGGGGGCAAAGGCGATCGCCAGTTCCTGGCAGGGTTGCATTTGCTTGTCCGGCGTGGGCATTTTCCCAACCCGTCCATAGTTGAAGCTGCCCGGATATTCTTCCTTGAGCACCAGCCAGTGGCCCGCAGTAGTCTTGGCCAGGACCCATTGCGACACACCGCTGTCTTGCACGCATTCAAGCTTGCCGTTTGTCCATTGCATGAGGGTGTAGCAGTCCGGATCATAATCGGAGGACCACAGGCTGGTGCCAGATACCAGGCTATGGTGCTCAAGCTCGGCCAACCCTTGGTCCGGCATGGACTGCCAGTAGCGTTTGGTCGGGTCGTGGGCATCGCGCAAGAAGTTGCGTAACCCCCAGGCAGCCATGAAGAGCAGCGTCGCGAGAGCAAGCCAGCCAAAGGAGGCTCCGACGATCCGGTCAATATCCAGGCCGGGGGCGAATAACGAGCGATAGAGCAACAGGCCCAGTAAAAACGCGATACCCGGCAGAACAGGGCCAAAGCACAACGGCGGCACTAACACCTCGATCCAGCTGAAGCGGTGCCTGGACGCGTGCTCCCGCGCCCAGGCTTGCTCCTGGGCGAGCATCGGCGCCTGTTCGCGTGGGGCAATGCCAGGGGCGGGTGTCTGAAAGCGCATGGACAGTGTGTAGGGGTCATCTCTCATGGATCAAATCATGCTCTTGAAGTAATCGCTCTTCGGATACTTGAGTCATTCCTGCAACTCAGATCCAGTGACGTCCGACGCAGAATAAGGCGTAAGAATGAAATGCATACCTTCGAGTGACCGTATTGGCCGTTTTCTGCCTGTTGTGATTGACCAACATCGACCCAAACCGGCCAGTCGGTCTCCAGTTGCCAGGAGAGGTCAGTAGCTCCTCTCCTGGCAAAACTCACCAGTCCTGCAACAGTTCCAGGGCGTTATCAAAGTCGAACAACTCCACCTGCTCAGCGACCAGAGCCAGACGCTTGGCCAAGGTTCGATCGAGTGACAGATTGCGTAGCTCGGCAAGCGCGTCCATGGCTGCCGTGTCGCTTTCGGCCAACAGACCTTTGAGCCTGTTCAACTGCTCGCTCAACTCGGGGCCATCCTGCTGGGCCTCGCCCATCGATGCTGGGGCGTTTCCGGCGAGGCCGGCCAAGGCGGCCAATGTCGGCAGCAGGCAACGCTCGACCTCTGTCGCCAGCTCTTGCACCACCATAGCGGGCTCGTCGTTCTGGCAGGCCAGCTCCAGCACAGCGGCGGCCTGCGCTACGGCCCTGGCACCGATGTTGCCGGCCGTGCCGCGCAGGCTGTGAGCCACACGTCCGGCCGCGCTATCATCCGAGTCGGCCAGTGCGGCCTGGAATTGCTCGGCAAAACCTGTCTGAGTGTCGCGAAACTTGCAGAGCAGGCGCAGATAGAGTTCTCGCCGGCCCATACAGGTCGCTAGGCCGGCAACCATATCAATGCCCTCAAGACGATCCGGCAGCCCATCTGACAGGCCTGCATTTGGCGATGCTGGAGCGGCCTGTGGCCTGATCCATTTTGCCAGTGTGGCGAACATGTCATCGACATTGAGTGGCTTGGATATATGGTCGTTCATGCCACTGTTCAGGGCTCGCTCGCGATCACCGTCCATGGCATTGGCGGTCATGGCGATCACCGGCAAAGCATTAAAGCGCGGCTGTTGGCGAATCCGCTGGGTGGCGGTGTAGCCGTCCATCACCGGCATTTGGCAATCCATCAGCACGCCGTCGAAGTTGCCGTCCTCGGTAAGGATGTCCAGGGCCTCCCGGCCGTTCCTGGCCAGTCGCAGCTGTATTCCGACACTCTCCAGCAGCTCGCAGGCCAGTTCCTGATTCAGCTCGTTGTCTTCTACCAGCAACAGCCGGGCTCCATTCAGGCTGGCTACGGTGCTGGCATTCTGTTGGGAGCGTTCGCCGGCCCGTGTATCGCCGTGCGGGCCTTTACCCAGCACCTTACCGATGGCTTCGAGCAAAGAGGACGGTGTTACTGGCTTGGTCAGTACCACCGGTAACTGGATGCCCTGTCGCTCGGCTTCCTCGCGTGCCTCTTCGCGGCCAAAGGCGGTGACCATGATGACCGACGGCGTATGCATCAGGCTGGCGGAATGCATTCTACGCACGGCTTCTATGCCATCCATGCCGGGCATCCGCCAGTCCATCAGCACTAGATCGTAGGGCAGCACCCTATGCTCGGCATCGGCCAGCATGTGCAGCGCCAGGCTACCATTCTCCGCGACATCCACCTCCAGGCCAAAGCTGCGCGCCATGCCCGAGAGGATTTCACAAGCACTAGCGTTGTCGTCCACCACCAGCACCCGCATACCCAGCAGTTCGTCGGCCTTGAACATGCGACGCGGCTGAACGCCTTGCTGCACGCCAATGCGTACCTGGAAATGGAACGTGGAGCCGACCCCCGGCTCGCTCTCAACCCAAATGCGGCCGTCCATCAGCTCCACCAACTTCTTCGAGATGGACAAGCCCAGCCCGGTGCCACCGTACTTGCGCGTGGTCGAGCTGTCGGCCTGACTAAACGACTGAAACATGCGCGAACACTGCTCGACGGTCATGCCGATGCCAGTGTCGCGTACCCAGAAATGCAGCTGTACGCGCTCCTCGTGTGTGCCAACTTCTTCCACGCCGACCACAATCTCGCCGCGCTCGGTGAATTTGGCAGCGTTGTTGCCCAGATTGATCAGCACTTGACCCAGGCGCAAGGGGTCTCCGAGCAGTGCGGTGGGTAACTCAGGCTGGGTCTGGAACAACAACTCCAGGCCCTTGTCCTCGGTCTTGAGGCCGATCATGGCGGCGAAGCTGTCGAGTACGTCCTCCAGGTGGAAGGGAGTTTGTTCGAGGTTCATCCTGCCGGCCTCGATCTTGGAGAAGTCGAGGATGTCGTTGATGATCCCCAGCAGGCTCTCCGCCGAGCGGTGCACTTTTTCAATGTAGTTGCGTTGGCGATTATCCAGTTCGGTACGCAGCGCCAAGTGGCTCATGCCGATGATGGCGTTCATTGGCGTGCGGATCTCGTGGCTCATGTTGGCGAGGAACTCGCTCTTGGCCTGGGTCGCGTCCTCGGCCGCCGACCTGGCCTCTGCCAGTGCAGTCACGTCGATGTTGATGCCGGTTGCGCGCAATGGCTTGCCATCAGGCGTGCGTGAGAAGCGGTTGAGCGATTTGAACGTGCGCACCAGCCCATCGTTTTGCCGCACGATGCGGAAGTCGAACTCGACGCGATCATCGCCACTTTGGACTGCGCTCTCGAACGTACTACTGATACGCGCCACGTCATCGGGATGCACCAACGCCTTCCAGTGCTCCAGAGTGCCACCGAATCCGCCAGGCTCAAGCCCGAACAGCGTTTCGAGCTGTGGCGTCCAATAGTTTTTACCGCTGACCAGATCAACGTCGAATAGACCGATGTCGCCGGCCTCTTGCGCCAGATTCAGACGATCGCTGGCAGTACGTAGCTTGGCCTCCATCGCCCTGCGCTCACTCACGTCTCGCACCGAGGCACAAACGCAGACACCACGCCCTTCCAAGCGGGGCAGATGGGACAGGCCAATTTCCACGGAGAACAGGCTGCCGTCCTTGCGCACGCCGTGCAGGTCATTCAAATCGCCGCCCATCTGCCGGGTTCCGCCGCTGGCAATAAACCCGTCGCGTAGCCGAACATGCCGCTCGCGGGCGGCCTGCGGCACCAGACACTCGATGCTGGCACTGATCAGTTCGCCGTGTTCGTAGCCAAACAGGGCATCCATCTGCGGGTTGGTCATCAGGATGCGGCCGTCGGCGCCCAGCACCAGCATGCCGTCCGGTGCCGCCTCGATAATGCCGCGGTACCACGCCTCGGTGGCGCGCAGTGCCACCTGCTGAGCCTCCAGCTCCCTGGCCTGGTGTTCCAGTTGCAAGGTTTGGGCCCCCATCTCGTCAGCCTGGCGCCGAGTTTCCTGCAGCAGCGCCTGGGCCGCCTCGCTGCGCTCCATAATGGCCATAGCACCGGCCAGCCTCGGTAGCACTTCCTGCAGCAGCAATGCCTCATTCTCTTCCAACGGGCGAAAGCCGGCCATTTCCACAACCCCGAGCAGACGCTCGCCACGCAGCACAGGCTGAACCAGCAGATGGCTGGCGAAGGCTTCACCCAACTGTGCGCGCACACGCCAGAACTGCTCAGGTAGATTGTTGAGCTGGCGGGGTTGGCGATCCAGTGCACACTGGCCAAGTAGCCCTTCACCGAGCTCGAGCTCAGCGCGCAGTGGGTGCTCACTGTCCACCGCATAACCACCCAGCAATTGCAGGCGTGGTGCGCCTTCATAGAGAACGTACAGCGCCCCTTGGCACATACCCAGCTGTGGCGCGATGCGGCAAAAAAAAGCTTGGGCCAACTGCTGCGGCGTCTCTGCCTGTTGCAGATCCACTTGCAGGCGCGAGGCATGGGTTTTGACCCAGCGCTGGCGCTCAAGTTGACAAGCCTCCAGTTGCAGCGTGGCGATGGCGCGCGCCAGGTCGCCGGTTTCGTTGCGCAGGTCGGTGTGAGGAATCTGACCGTACAACTTGCCGGATGCCAGTTCGTCAACCGCCGCGCGTACGCGGTTCAGCGGCACGCGGATGGAGCGGCTGACCAGCCAGGTCAGCAGCAAGGCCAGCGTCGAACCGCCCAGCAGCAATACATAAGTGATCGTGCCGCTACGCCGCGCATACTCGGCCAGATTTTTCGCCGTATCGTGGATGTCGGCTTCCTTGTTTTTCTCTATCTGGATGAGCAGCCCGTCGCTTTCCTGCTCCAGCGCGAGAAATTCCTTACTGTTGAGCAACGTCAGCGCCTGACCCAGGGAGCCCTTGCCGACCAACTCCAGCGCTTCATCGCCATTTTTTTGCAGGCGCTGCAATACCACCTCAAACGCCAACAAGCTGTTGAGGCTGCTCTGTCGCCGCAGCGTTGGACGAACCTGCTCCAGGGCCTCGTGCAGACGCTCCTGAGCGACGGCCATCTGGGCTCTGGCGCTGATGCGGATGTCCGCGTTGCTGGTAGCGACGGCGCGTTGCAGTGCCAGCAACAGATGCGGCAGCTGCACCCGAACCTCCTGCACATGCTGGATACCGACCAGATCCTGCTGGTACAACTGCTGCATTTCGTACCTGAGTGAATACTGGGTGCGTAGGCTTTGCACGCCCAGCATCAGGATCAATATCAGCAGCGCCGCGAAGCCGATGATCAATTTACTGCGCAGGGACAGGCGCTCGAGCAGCTCGAACAGTCTGTTCATATACCGCCTCGTTTAGCTTGGTGTGCAGAATGATGCAAGGGCTCAGGGCTGCTCAGCGATCTGCTCTAGTGAGGCCAACTGCTTGGCCATGTCCTGATCGCTGTCGGCGAACCGCTCGGCAATTTCCCGGAACCGTTCGGCATTGGCCAGAAAGGTATCGCAGATGTCTGGGTCGAAATGCGAACACCGGCCTTCGCGGATAATTTCCACCGCCTGTTCATGGGGCATACCTGGCTTGTACACGCGGCGGCTGATCAGCGCATCGTAGACATCCGCCACGGCCATCAAACGGGCGCTGATGGGGATGTCGTCGGTGGCCACCCCTTGCGGATAGCCACTGCCATCCCATTTTTCCTGGTGGCCGTAGGCGATTTCCTTGGCCAGATGAAGGAAGTCGACGCCTATCCCTAACTGATCCTCGGCGTGTTGGATGGCATCGCGCCCCAATGTAGTGTGGGTCTTCATGATCTCGAACTCTTCCAGAGTGAGACGTCCCGGCTTGAGCAGGATGCGATCGGGAATGCCGATCTTGCCGATATCGTGCAGCGGTGCCGACTTGAACAGCAGCTTGATGGTTTCCTCGTCGAGGAAGTGGCGGAAGCGAGGATGCTCGCGCAGTAGCTCGGCCAGCAGTTTGATGTAGTGCTGGGTACGGCGAATGTGGTTGCCGGTTTCGTTGTCGCGGGTTTCGGCCAGCGATGCCATGGCGTGGATGGTGACGTCCTGGATGGCGGTCACCTCGCGGGTGCGGCGCTGCACCTCCTGCTCCAGAAATTCGTTCTTGTCACGCAGGAAATCCGCAGCCGCCTTGACCTTGATCTGGGTCGCGACCCTGGCCATGAGTACCGGGGGGATAATCGGTTTGGTGATGTAGTCCGCAGCGCCCAGGGTCAGGCCGCGAATCTCGTCCTCGGTGGCAGCCATGGCGGTAAGGAAAATGATCGGAATGTGGCGAGTGCGGGTGTCAAGCTTGAGCTGCTCGGCAACGTCGTAGCCGGACAGGCCTGGCATCATGATGTCCAGCAGGAGCAGGTCGGGAAGTGGGTCGAGCTGGAGTAGACGCAACGCTTTTTCGCCGCTGTTGGCTGCCTTGACCCGATATCTGTCCTTGAGCAACTCGGCTATCAATATCAGGTTGTCGGGGGTGTCGTCGACCACCAGAACGGTGGCTGATGGATAAACGTTCTGCATGCTATCCATAAATGTTGGCTCCCTTGCCTGACAATTAAGGGGAGGCCGCACCCACGCCTTTCCCTTGCAGGCAAGCGTAGCTAGGAAAATCTGCAATCGCCAGGAGAAAGTCGGAGGCTTGTGGGTGTCCGTATATGGCCGATTTCTGCCCCTCCGGTCTGGCTACTTTGGGCTCAGGCTGTGTAAAAACGCAGGCAGTGTTTTGAAGTCTGCACCGCCACGTAAAATTTGCCAGTAATGGGTTGATCAGCCGGACTGGAAATTTGCGTAGGAAAGCGATTTCGTTCTGGTCCAGGGCCACATCAATACAGATCCTACAGCAGCCTCAGAATCCCTCACCTTTCCCCCTGATTGGATGAAGCTTATAGTCCCCCCGTCGCCCATATGGCGACCAGGTTTGGCGACCTGCTGATCGGATCAGCCCTTTAAATCTGATTCGGAGCTCCACCCATGGATAGATACATGCCCCTCACCGGAATCGACCTGATCCCGGCCTCCCTGCTCATCGACACCCAAGCCCCACTCGACGTGCTGCAAGCCACCGCCGACTACCGCATCCGCACGGTCACACAACTCCTCGAAAATATCGCTTTTCGTGCCGACATCGAGAGCGACACCGTGGTGCTGGCCGACTTCGCCAAGCTGCTGGCCATTCCATTGCGCGATGGGTGTGATGTGATGGATGTGATCGGCAGACGCTTGCGGGCGCAGGCGTCGAAGTGAGTGAAAGCGGGGGGGTCTGAAGGCGTAATGCCTGCCCGTTAAGCGTTTAAAAGATCGCAGCCTGCGGCGGCTCCTACGAATTGGCGTAGGAACTGCCGCAGGCTGCGATCCTGGCGATGCAAACATATCGTGAGATTATCGGGACGGTGCGCTATTTGATTTGCACAATGACCGGGCCTTCTGTGACGATCGGCGGGTTCGCGTGGATATGCGAGGCGTTTTTCTGAATCCAGTCGCGTGCGACTTTCAAGCTCGCATCGCAGCCGGCCTTATCCGTGCAAACCGTCACTGCCGTACCGCCATCACCGGTATTCAGCAGTGTGTAGCTGACGAGGCCAGGCACTGTCCGCAGGGTCGCTTCGACGTCGGCGTTGCGCTGTTCTAAAAGCGTGAAAAACTGCTTTGCTCCAGCACCCAGGTAGGTTCTTATCACCGCATACATAGTCGTCTCCTTTGGGAGTCCCGTCTTGATGCCCATCCAGATCCGATGATGGCCGCTATCGCTCAGGTTTCAGTTCACTCCCGACTTATTAAGCTTAGCCAAACGCTGGCGATAAACGAGATGCAACGACTACCGGCCGATTTTGGCTGTTTGTCGTTAGCGCCCCTTCGTGAGAGGCGGCTAGCGACCCATTGCTCAGATCTGCGCCAGCGCCTGGGCCAGGTCGGCGCGCAGGTCTTCGACATCCTCGACCCCCACGGACAACCGTATCAGCGCATCGCCGATGCCAAGCTGTGCGCGGGTTTCGGCGGGGATGCTGGCGTGTGTCATGATCGCCGGGTGCTCGATCAGGCTTTCGACCCCGCCCAAACTCTCGGCCAGGGCGAAGATCTGCACACTCTCGAGGAAACGCCTGGCGCCAGCCAGGTCGCTGTTCAGGTCGAGGGAAATCATCCCGCCGAAACCGCGCATCTGCCGCCGCGCCAGTTCGTGCTGCGGGTGCGACGACAGGCCCGGATAATAGACGCGCGCCACCTGCGGCTGAAGCTCCAGCCATTGCGCCAGTTTCAGCGCGTTGCTGCAGTGGCGTTCCATGCGCAGCGCGAGGGTCTTCACCCCGCGCAAGGTGAGAAAAGCGTCGAACGGCCCGGCGATAGCACCCACGGCGTTTTGCAGGAAGCCCAGGCGCTCGCGCAGTTCGGCATTCTGCCCGACCACCGCAATGCCGCCGATTACGTCGGAGTGGCCGTTCAGGTACTTGGTCGTCGAGTGCAGCACGATATCGAAGCCCAGCTCCAGCGGGCGCTGTATCCACGGACTGGCAAAGGTGTTGTCGGCCACACAGATGATGCCTCGCTCGCGGCAGATGCGCGCGACGGCGGCGAGGTCGGTGAGGCGCAGCAAGGGATTGCTCGGGGTCTCGACCCAGACCATCCGCGTGTCGTCCTGTAGCGCCGCTTCGAAGACCGCCAGGTCGGTCAGGTCGACGAAGCTGAAGCGATGCCCGGCGCTGCGTTGACGCACTTTGTCGAACAGGCGGAACGTACCGCCGTACAGGTCATTACCGGAGACGATGTGCGAACCGGCGTCGAGCAGTTCGAGCACGTTGGAGATTGCCGCCAGCCCGGAGGCAAAGGCAAACGCCTGGGTCCCGCCCTCGAGGTCCGCCACGCACCGCTCCAGCGCAAAACGCGTCGGATTGTGCGAGCGCCCGTAGTCGAAGCCCTTGTGTACGCCGGGGCTCTGCTGCAAGTAGGTGGAGTTGGCGTAAATCGGCGGCATCAACGCCCCGGTGGTAGGGTCCGGCGTCTGGCCGGCATGGATCACCCGGGTGGCGAAGGCCTGTGGCGTGGCGTTTTCATCGTGCTGGCTCATGTGAGGGATCTCCGCAAGTGATTGAGCATGTCGACTCGAGTGATCAGGCCGTGGAAGCCCGAGGCGTCGGCGATGATCGCCACCAGCCCACGGTCGAGTTCCGCCTGCAGTTGAGCCAGGCTGGCGCCAGGAGGCAGGGTTTCGACCTTGTTGGTCATCGCGCTGGCCACGGTCATACGAAAGTGCGAAGCGTCTTTGTGTACGCCCAGCAGAATATCCGACTCGTCGATCACCCCGACCAGCCGCTTTCCGCCCACCAGCACCGGCAATTGCGATACATCCGCCAGGCGCATGCGCTGGAACGCGGTCAGCAGCGTGTCATCCGGTCCGACGCTGATCACCCGGCCATCCTCGAAGCGCCGCGCGATCAGGTCGCGCAGATCGCCGTAACGCTTGCGAGCGAGCAAGCCCTGATCGGTCATCCACTGGTCGTTATAGATCTTCGACAGGTAACGGGTGCCGGTATCGCAGACGAAGCTGACCACCCGCTTTGGTTCGGTTTGCTCGCGGCAGTAGCGCAACGCTGCCGCCAGTAATGTACCGGTCGAAGAGCCACCGAGAATGCCTTCGGCGCGCAGCAGTTGGCGCGCATGATCGAAGCTTTCCTCGTCGCTGATCGAGTAGGCGTGGCGCACGCTGGAAAGGTCGGTAATCGATGGAATGAAATCTTCGCCGATGCCTTCCACCGCCCACGAACCGGGTGTGCCGAGGGTGCCGCTGCGGCTATATTCGGCCATCACCGAGCCGACCGGGTCGGCCAGCACCATTTCCAGGTTCGGCTGCACGCGGCGAAAGAAGCGGGTCAGCCCGGTCAACGTGCCGGCCGAACCGACACCGACGACGATGGCATCCAGATCATGCTCGGTCTGTGCCCAGATCTCCGGAGCGGTGCTGCACTCATGGGCCAGCGGGTTGGCCGGGTTGTTGAACTGATCGGCGAAAAAGGCGTCGGGAATCTCCTGCGCCAGCCGCGCGGCAACATCCTGGTAGTACTCGGGATGGCCTTTGCCGACATCAGAGCGGGTGATGTGCACCTCGGCGCCCATCGCCTTGAGGTGCAGGACTTTTTCGGTGGACATCTTGTCCGGCACCACCAGCACTACCCGGTATCCCTTGGCACGGCCGACCAGGGCCAGGCCGAGGCCGGTGTTGCCGGCGGTGGCCTCGACGATGGTGCCGCCAGGTTGCAGGCGGCCATCGCGCTCGGCGGCGTCGATCATCGCCAGGCCGATGCGGTCCTTGATCGACCCACCGGGGTTCTGCGATTCAAGCTTGAGGAACAACGTGCACGGGCCGGTATCGAAGCGGCTGACGCGCACCAGCGGCGTATTGCCGATCAGACCGAGCACGGCCGGGCGAGAGTTGTTCGGCATGTCTTCACCTCCTTGCGGACTATCACATTGGATGGACTGCAACCGACGGTGAGTCAACATGCGTCCATCGCAGGAAATATCTCGCTTGGACCATAGGCCGGGATTGTGCCGCCCGCAACTTTGCGCAGCCAATCGGTAGCGTCGCCGACGGCCTCAAGCCCTCCTCGCAGGGCAAGCGTATTGCATTCGATGCTCCCGGCCGTACGGTTATCGATGGACCTGTCACAACAATAATCCCGCCGCCATTTCGCGCAACGAGCACAGACAAAAAAGCCCGGAAACCCGGGCTTTTTTACGTCAGAGCGCACTCGCCAGTAGGCTGAGTACCGCGTTTACTGAACGTTTTTCAGCTTGATCACATCGCCGGAAATCTTGGTGGTGTAACCGGTCAGGACCCAAGCCCAGAACCATTTTTCCTGCACCTGGGTGTTGATCATTGCATCGCCGCCCTTGGCCTTGATCGCCGCGTCCTGAGCACGAACAAAACGGCTGTTCTGCTGGATCGGGATGCAGCCAAACAGCATGAGGCCTGTGGCGCTCGCTTCACTGTGACCCAGAACGGTGTATTGGGTGCTGTCATAGTGCTGGGTTTTCATCGAGGTGCCGGTGCAACCCGCCAGAACCAGGCCAAACAGTACAACGGCAACAACTTTGCTGAGGTGCTTCACTGAATTACTCCATGAGAAAAAGCCCGGGATCCATCTCTCGAGCGGCGCATACTTTAACGGATGTGATGATCAAAATGGTATCAGCCGCGAAATCCGTTAAACCGCCCGACACCTGTGATAAAAATACCGGTCCCGCTTCTGGAGTCTGCCCCGCGCGCTGATTTTCATTCCGCTGGGCCTGTGTCTGCTCTACCTCACCCTATGGCTGGTCGAAGACCGGCTTGGCTTTCTGGCCCAGGCGCAACGCGCCGAAGGGCATGTCAGCGCCCTGAACGCGGGCGGCAGCCACCCACAAATTGACTTCACCGACGCCACGGGCAAGGCGTTCAGCTACCCCGAGAGCGGGTTTATATTCGGCTACGCGGTGGGCGACTCAGTACCACGTGGCCGCCCAGCGCAAAGTTGATCGTTGCTAATGCGCAACGACAACCAGCCCCTCCTCCTCACCCGGAATGCTGAAGTAGCGTGTGATCAGATCAAACTCGGCGTCTGTGGCTGCAAAATCATGTGCGCCCTCGGCGTTCCGTGCGTGCAATCTGGCGCGGCAAGTCTCTTCGTCGACATCCAGATAATGCAGGCAGTGCTGCGTTTGTGCACGATCTGCCAAGGTGCGCAACCACTCACGATCAGCGACGGTGTTTGCAGGAAAATCCAGTACCACGCAAACACCTGCCGCAAGCATGTTGGTGACCAACGGCCCCAATACCCCACGAATGCGATGTGCACACCGCACATAATCGCTCACCGAACGGATCTCTCCGGGGTAAAGCATCGAAAGCCAATGGTCTTCGCTGAGTAGGATGGCAGCGTGGTTGTCGGCAAGTACTTTTGCCAACGTCGATTTACCGGACGCGATCTTGCCGCACATCAAATGCAACGTAGGTGTAGTAGTCATGGGATACGTTCCTTCATATCGGGCAAAGGATAATGCCCAATGCTTGCTGCCAGGACAATCGACCGGTTGAGTCCCCATCGTATAGTGGACAGTCATTGCCCAGGACACCGCAGTTTGGCGCTAGGGCAGTGCTTTTTTGCCTGGAATGAACGCCAACCGGGCATCATGCTCGAGTAGCGCGATATCATTGGCAGTATTGGTATTTCTGATGGCCCGCAGGGCCTGAATCTCCTTGAACGTTTAAGGCACTGAGCCCCCATGAACCTGAGTATTTTCTACGCCTTGAGCGCGGCCGCACTGTTTGGCGCCAGCACCCCGCTGGCCAAACTGCTGGGTGTTGAGGTCTCGCCGATTTTGCTGGCGGGGCTGCTGTACCTGGGCAGTGGCCTCGGCTTGACCCTGGTCAGGTTTATCCGTGACCGCGGCTGGCAGGCAACCGGCCTGACAGCTGGCGAGTGGCCGTGGCTGATCGGTGCCATTGCCTTCGGCGGTGTGCTTGGGCCGGTGGCATTGATGTTCGGCTTGACCCTGACTTCAGGGGCCGCAGCCTCGCTGATGCTCAATCTGGAATCGGTACTGACGGCGCTGCTGGCCTGGCTGGTGTTCAAGGAGAACGCTGATCGGCGAATCGTTGCGGGGATGTTGGCCATCGTCGCTGGCGGAGTGTTCCTGGCCTGGCCGCAGGACTCGACACAGGCGCAAGGCTGGATCGGCCCGCTGGCCGTCGCGCTGGCCTGTGCCTGCTGGGCCATCGATAACAACCTGACCCGCAAGATCTCGGCCTCCGATGCCCTGTTCATTGCCGGTATCAAGGGGCTGGCTGCGGGAGCGGTCAACTGTACGCTGGCGCTATCGTTGGGGGCCAAACTGCCGAACATTGCCACGCTCGCGCCGATACTCCTGGTCGGTTTTCTCGGTTACGGCATTAGCCTGGTGCTGTTCGTGCTCGCCCTACGCGGCCTGGGCACGGCACGCACCGGCGCGTACTTTTCGACCGCGCCGTTTCTGGGGGCGGCGATAGCGATTCTGATCCTCGGCGAACCGGCGTCACTGACGTTCTGGATCGCTGCCCTGCTGATGGGCATTGGCGTGTGGATTCACCTCACTGAAAGCCATGCGCACGACCACCAGCACGAGCCGCTCCTCCATGGTCACCGGCACGTTCACGATGAACACCATCAGCATGAGCATGACTTTGAATGGGATGGCAGCGAACCCCACAGTCACGTTCACCAACATCAGGCGATCCGCCACAGCCACCCGCACTTCCCGGACATTCATCACCGGCACAAGCATTGAAGCCAGTTCAGGCAAACCGACAAAATGCTTTGCCGCGCGAGGGCTTTTCAATCGGCCCGGAGAGGAATATTGTAGAGATACAAACTTTTTTTGAATGTATCTCTACATGAAAAATTGGCTCGCATTAATCCTTGGCCTACCGACCGCCAATGCCACGGAGCGCATGCGAGCGTGGCGCGCCCTGAAAGCCTCTGGAGCGGCGGTGTTACGCGATGGCGCCTATCTGTTGCCGGACTCCGACGCCTGTCGTGAAGCGCTGGCCTCGGTCGAGCGCGATATTCTGGCCATCAATGGCACCGCCTATGTCCTGCCTGTCGTCGACCCAAATGGCGAACGCTTCGTAGCGTTGTTCGACCGTAGCGATGAGTACAGCAAGCTCGGCGCCGAGATCGATGCCTGCCGTGCTCAGCTCAATACCGAGAATGCGCTGGCGACCACCAAGCAGATTCGAAAGCTGCGCAAAGCCTATGAGCAGCTGACGACTATCGATTATTTTCCTGGCAAGCCGAAGCAGCAGATCGACGCGGTTTTGCAGGAGCTTGAGACCGCTGTCAGTCGAGCATTGTCGGCGGACGAACCCCATAGCCGCGACCAGCCAATCGTGCCGCTGAGTCTCGCGGACTTTCAGGGTCGCGTATGGGCAACACGCAAGCGGCCCTGGGTTGATCGACTGGCCTGCGCCTGGCTGATTCGGCGCTTCATCGATCCAGACGCTCAGATCCTCTGGCTGAACAGCCCGCAGGACTGCCCAGCCGATGCCCTGGGTTTTGATTTCGATGAGGCGACCTTCAGTCATGTCGGCAATCGTGTGAGCTTCGAAACCCTGCAAGCCAGCTTTGAAATCCAGGAGCCCGGCCTGGAGCGCATTGCGGCCCTCGTGCATTACCTCGACATCGGGGGTATTCAGCCGGTGGAGGCTGCCGGCATCGAACGGGTGCTGGCCGGACTACGCGAAACCATGACTGATGACGATCATTTGCTGGCGGCTGCGAGCGCCATCTTCGACGGCCTGCTTGCCGCGTTTGTGAAAGAGGAACAACCCCAATGAGTAAGGTATCTCCATCGCTCGTTGAAGAGGAACTGCCAAGGCCCGAGACGATCAGTTTGCGTGAGGCGTTCTGGTTCTGGCTCAAGCTTGGTTTCATCAGTTTCGGCGGGCCGGCAGGACAGATCTCGATCATGCACCAGGAGCTGGTCGAACGACGGCGCTGGATTTCCGAACGGCGATTTCTGCACGCCCTCAACTACTGCATGTTGTTGCCAGGGCCGGAAGCCCAGCAGTTGGCAACCTACATCGGCTGGCTGATGCATCGAACCTGGGGCGGCGTCATCGCAGGCGGGCTGTTTGTGCTGCCCTCGCTGTTCATCCTGATTGCCTTGTCCTGGATGTATATCGCCTTCGGCGACGTACCGATGGTCGCCGGGCTTTTCTATGGCATCAAACCGGCCGTGACCGCCATCGTGGTGCAGGCGGCACACCGAATCGGTTCGCGAGCGCTGAAGAACAATTGGCTGTGGGCCATGGCGGCGGCGTCATTCGCGGCGATATTTGCATTCAATGTCCCCTTTCCTCTGATCGTGCTCAGTGCGGCCTTGATCGGCTACCTGGGTGGCCGTTTTGCTCCCGAGAAGTTCCGGATCGGAGGCCACAGCGCTGCCCAAAAATCCTATGGTCCGGCATTGATCGATGACGATACCCCCTCCCCCGAACATGCCCGGTTCAGTTGGTTGAAACTGGCGCTGCTGGCACTCATCGGCGCGGTGTTATGGGCGTTGCCAATGGCGATCTTGACCACGCTCTTTGGCTGGGAAGGTACCTTGACCCAGATGGCCTGGTTCTTTACCAAGGCGGCACTGCTGACATTTGGCGGCGCCTACGCGGTGCTCCCGTATGTCTACCAGGGCGCCGTCGGACACTATGGCTGGCTGACCCCGACACAAATGATCGACGGCTTGGCGTTGGGGGAAACCACGCCGGGGCCGCTGATCATGGTGGTGGCTTTTGTCGGCTTTGTCGGGGCTTATGTTTCGCAGGTGTTCGGCGCCGACCAGGTGTTTCTCGGCGGCGCCGTCGCGGCGACGCTGGTGACCTGGTTCACCTTCCTGCCTTCGTTCCTGTTCATCCTCGCCGGCGGCCCGCTGGTGGAGACGACGCACAACGAACTCAAGTTCACCGCGCCGCTCACCGGGATCACTGCCGCTGTGGTTGGGGTGATTCTTAATCTGGCAGTGTTCTTCGGCTATCACGTGCTGTGGCCCAAAGGGTTCGGCGGCACCCTCGACTGGCCCTCTGCGCTGATCGCCATTGCCGCAGCGATTGCCTTGTTTCGCTTCAAACGTGGCGTCATTCAAGTACTGATGGCCTGTGCGCTCATAGGTTTGGCAGTGCATCTGCTGCGCTAGCGAGCGTGCGGCGATCAAACGTTTCCTGGCAGGCATCGGGCCTGCCGGATCATCCAGCCTGTCGAACCAGGCAGGAGGTGTTCCATGAGGTGGATTACCCGTGAACGACCCAAGATTGATCGCATCGCTTGTCCTTGGCTGATCACTCGCTTTATTGATCCACAAGGCGAGTTCTTGTACGTCCCCAGCAAAGACGTTCTGCGGTTTGCCGCTGAGAAAGATGCAACGCCTTACGATATTCCGGGCGTCGAGCTTTCCCACGTAGGTGAGCTGTGCAGCTTTGATGCGTTCCTGAAGAAGTACCAGCTCAGTGACCCTGCCCTGCAGCATTTGGCCAAAGTCGTGCGTGGGGCGGATACCTCCCGCCTTGATCTGACGCCGCAATCGGCTGGGCTGTACGCGATTTCGCTGGGACTGTCGCAATGCTTTGCCGATGACCAGGAAATGCTTTCGCACGGTTTGATCCTGTATGACGCGCTGTACGCCTGGTGCAAGGAGTGTCAGGGCGAGACGCATAACTGGCCTCCGCAGATGTGAAGAGGCCTGTTCACACCGAAGCCCGGCCCTGAGCCGGGCTGATGACCCGTGAAACACTGAACGTTCTAATCCTGCATTACCGGGACAAAGGCAGGGCGATTGACGTCGCCCTGCCCGAGCAAAAGAGGGCCTTATGAACATACGGCACAAACGACGTTTTGCTCTGCCAGTCTTCGCCGCCCTGTTGACGGCGCTAGCTGTCATGAACATCGCGAGCCTTCGTGACGTTCAGGCAGCAGACGAACCATCGACCAACGACCTGCCACTGAAACATGTCACCGACATTCCGTTGCCCGGTGGCGCTACTCGGCTTGACTACGAGAGCTACGATCCAGCGCGCAACCTGTTGTTCATCGCCCATTTGGGTGACAGCGAAGTGATCGTCTTTGACCTGCGTGAGTCCCGCGTCGCTGGACGCATTGCGAACGTTTCGTCGGTGCACGGTGTGCTGGTTATTCCTGAGCAGTCGCGTGTCTACGCGTCGGCGACGGGCACCAACGAAATCGTTGCGATTGACGAAGCGACCCTGGCAGTTGTCAGTCGTATGCCCGGCGGTGTCTATCCAGACGGCATGGCTTATGTGCCCGACCTTCACAAGCTTTACGTATCGAACGAAAACGGCAAGACCGAAACGGTAATCGACGTGAGCACCAACACTCGCGTTGCAACGATTCCCCTGGGAGGTGAAGTCGGCAATACACAATATGACCCTGTATCACGACACATTTTCGTCAATGTCCAGACACGTCAGCAACTGATCGAGATTGATCCCGCAACCGACCGGATCGTTGCGCGCATTGATTTGCCGGGGGCAAGAGGCAACCATGGCTTGTTGATCACCCCGCGTGACCGGCTGGCCTTTATCGCGTGCGAAGGTAACGACAAGCTCCTGGTACTGGACATGCGCACGATGCAGGTTATCCGGGCGTTCGATACTGGAGGAACCCCTGATGTGCTTGCGTTTGACCCCGTGCCGGGCACACTTTATGTGGCTGCAGAGACAGGCATAGTGTCGATGTTCCACGTCAAGAACACCGTCGTCACGAACATCGGCAGTGGCCGCGTAGGCCCGCATGCGCACGTCGTTGCCGTGGATGCAGCGACACACCGCTCGTATTTTCCGCTCAAGGATATTGATGGGCACCCGGTACTCCGGATTATGGAGCCCCAGTAGCGCATCCGTGCTGCGGCAATCTCGGCAACTGGAGTTTTGATGGCTGAATGCGTTAATGGCGCTGCAACCTGCGCGACAATTTGAGCGCAAGAGACCGGGTGCGATCCTGCGGGCAGACCTTTAATCTGCCTGCAGTACCTGAACTTCTGCCTGGAATTTCCATGCCCTATCACCCCGCCAGCCAATACCTGTCCGCCATCGACCCGGACTGGGCGCGACACATCGCCGCCATCGGCCCCTGTCTGCACCAGCCAAAACCGGCTCGCGATCCCTACGAAGCGCTGGTTCGGGCCATTGCTTATCAGCAACTCCATGCCAAGGCCGGCGATGCCATTCTCGGCCGTTTGATCGCGCTGTTTCCCGACTCGCCGTTCCCGACGCCCGAGCAATTGCTGGCCTGCGAATTCGAGGTGCTGCGCAGCTGTGGTTTTTCCGGCAGCAAGATCGCCACGCTCCAAGGTATCGCCCAAGGCGCGCTGGAGGGGCTGGTGCCGGATCGTTCAAACGCGCTGTCGATGAGCGACGACGCACTGATCGAACGCCTGACCCGGTTACGCGGTGTCGGCCGCTGGACTGTCGAGATGCTGCTGATCTACACCTTGGAACGCATGGACATCCTGCCCGCCGACGACTTTGGCGTGCGCGACGGCTACCGCCGTTTCAAGAGCCTGGAGCAACAGCCAAGCCGCAAGCAGATGGTCGATATCGGTCAGGCATGGAGCCCCTATAGAACCGTCGCGGCCTGGTATTTGTGGCGAGTGCCGACCTCATGAAACGCTTTGTGCTGATCAATGCTCAGGGCAAACCGCTAGACAGCGCCGAACCCGGACAAATGGGTGGTCATCGACAATCGCGAATTTACGGTCGACTCGACTGCCCTGCTGCACTGCGTGCCATTGCCCGTGGCGGCTATGTCGCGCACCGGGTATTTTTCGCCGATGAAACCACTGCCCGCGCCGCGGGTTATCGACCGTGCGCGGTGTGTTTGCCGCTGGCGTATATGGAGTGGAAAAAAGCATCCAGTCAATGAAGCGCTCACCTGCGACCGGGATCAATCACAGGTCAATGCGGCCTGGACAACTCAAAAGCCGGCTCAAGTCGCACCAAAGCGGGCGATTGCAGCCTCGATAAATCGTCGGAGTTTGGCTGTTCTCTGACGATTTGCCGTGTAGAGCAAATGCATGTGTCGGCTCGGCGCTTCGAAATCAGCCAACAGTCGCACCAACTCGCCGCTTTGCAGCGCCGGCTGAAGGAAGTCTTCGGATCCAAGGACAATTCCAAAACCGTCAAGCGCGGCTGACAGCAATGCTTTGCTCTCGTTGACCTGCAAACGACTGGAGACCTGTACCTTATGAACGGTGGAGCCTTTGCAGAACTGCCATTCGCGGTCGGCCGGGCGGGACCAATAGGCATATCCCAAACACTCGTGGCTCTCAAGATCAGCCGGTGTTTGTGGCGTTCCGCGCGCAATCAGGTAGCTCGGTGCCGCGCAGGCCACCAGCCGATAAGGGGCCAACGGTCTGGCGGTCAGACTGGAGTTGGCCAAGGGGCCGATCCGGAAAGCCACTTCATACCCCTCTTCCACCAGATCGACGAAGCGGTCCGTCAATTGCAGATCGATTTCCACTTCAGGGTGCTGACGCAAAAAATCCGTCACGAACGGCATAAGGTTATAGGAACCGAAAGTCACGGGAGCACTGATTTTCAGTTTGCCACGAGGGGTGTCGTTCATGATTTGCGCAAGGGAGTCGGCAGCCTGGGCTTCGCTCACAATATGCTTGCAGCGTTCGTAGTAAGCACTCCCCAGTTCAGTCAGGCTTTGCCGCCGGGTAGTACGGTTCAGGAGCCGCGCCCCGAGCCGGTGCTCAAGAGCAGCAACATGCTTGGCCACCATCTGCGGCGACATGCCCAAGCGCTCGGCGGCGCGGGCATAGGAGCCTGATTCCGCCGCCATCACAAAAGCGCCCATGCTCGTCAAGCGATCCATCATTCAACACTCCTGGTAACGAGACTAAGTACACGATCGTTATTTATCCCCTATTGGTTGCCAATCATCATAGCCTCTCCTACCAACCAACGGAGTAAGGACATGCGGATAGGCATTATTGGCGCAGGGTTCATCGGACGTGCAGTGGCGCAATTGGTTATAGCTGCCGGGCATGAGGCAATGCTCAGCAATTCACGTGGGCCACAGACCATGAGCAGCGTGCTCAGTGACATTCCCGGCAGTAAAGTCGGGACCCTCGAGGAGGCTGCGCAGTTTGGTGAAGTGGTTCTCGCGGCAATCCCCCTGGCGCATTATCGAAGCGTGCCGGCCAAGTGGCTAGAGGGCAAAACCGTCCTGGATGCCAACAACTACTACCCGGAACGAGACGGCCACATTCCCGTCCTGGACCGATTCGAAACCACCACCAGCCGCCTGCTCGCCGAACACCTGCCCCACTCCAGAGTGGTCAAGGTTTTTAACGCAATCCTCGCTCAAGACCTGGTGCAGGACTCGCGCCCGAAAGCTGCGCCCGACCGACGCGCACTGCCGATCGCTGCGGATGACCCGGTTGCGAAAGCCTTGGTGATCACGTTGCTGGACGAGATTGGGTTCGACGCTGTCGATGCTGGCAATCTCGATGAAAGCTGGCGATTCGAACGGGCCAAACCCGCCTACTGTATCCCCTTGGATAAACAGGGGCTGAAGGTTGCCTTGGCAGCGGCTCAGCGGCAGGTTGAATTGCCTCATGGATCGTGGCGCCGCTGAATAGCCCTCCCCCCACTGGATCGAGAGAAGACCTGGAGTTGCCGCCCCCCACTCACCGCCGCAAAACGTGTTCGCGGCAGTGGGTGCTGATTGACAGGCAACAATTGGCTCCCTTGAAAAGGGCTGTCGCGTCAATCAGTACCGATAGGTTGCCTGCACTGAAATTCCGTTCGCACTGTTTTCATAATTGGCACTGTAGGCCGGTTGAAGACCGGAGCTGTTCGGCTGGTTTACCGAGGCTTTGGAATCCCAGAGATAACCATAAGCAAAGTCTATGGTCAGATCGGGAGTCGGCAGATAAGCGCCGCCAAGGGTCACGGCCTGGCGGTTGCCAACCGGAACGCGCACGCTGCGATCGGCATTTCCAATTGGCGACGGATCATAGGCGTAGCCTGCGCGCATCAGCCATTGCGGGGTCAATTGATAGGATGCGCCAACTGCGGTGGACCACGTGTCGTGCCAGTTCAATGGTTCGCCCACACGCTCCAGGCCCGCACTCTGGCCAAGGGCGGAAACTTCGCTGTTGATTGCCTCGAACTTTTCGAGCCGGCTCCAACGTTTCCAGGTGGTCCCCAGGTATCCCGTCCAGCGACTATTGAAATGATGGGTGATGGACGTATCCACCGATTCGGGCATAGTCAGATTTATCGTGGCGGGATAGTTTCCGTCCAGCGGGATAACGCTCGGGGAGCCGGAAACCTCGGTATGCCCTTTGAGGTGATAGTTCACCTTCGAGTGATAGTTAATCCCCCAACTCGTTGCATCACTCAAGTCAACCAAGAGGCCGACGTTATAGCCAATTGCCGTGTCATCGCCTTTGATGGTGACCCGTGTGTCCTGGCCGTTGTTCAGGGTGCCGGTGGCCAGGTAATTCTGAAGATTGGCATCGAAATGGTTGATGGTCGGCCCGCCACCAATGGACACGTAATCATTGATCCGATAGGCAATGGTGGGCTGCAGGGTTACTTCCTTGGTCGAGCTATAGGAACCATGGTAGCGGCCCTGAAAACTGCTCTCGTAGTCATTGATCAGACCACTCGGAGCATAGAGCCCCAAACCAATCGAAAGCCGATCATCAAGCGGCGTCGACATATAGGCGAAGGGCACGACCGCCAACGGTACCGAGTTCCCCTTACTCGTTCCTGCGACACTGCCGTGAGCATCACTAATGTCATCGCTCCCCGAGAGGATCGCGGCCCCGCCGGAAATCTCACTGCGCTGCAACTTGGTCAAGCCTGCAGGGTTTCCGTAGATGGTGCTGGCGTCCAGCGCGGATGACGACCTGCCCGCATAAGCCGTTCCCGCACTGCTGGCACTTTGTTCGTTAAGGGCAATGCCATTGGCACCTGCCAGTGTAGAGGCGCTGAGCAGTGCCATGGCACTGGTGAGCTTGATCCACGCAGCACACTTTTGCTGAGCAGAGAGACACTGGATCGCACGGTTATTCAATTTCATTTTCCACCTCTCTTTTATTGTTTTTGTTGGTTGCACGCAGGCAAGGCTTCGCCTTCCTGTGCACTTGTCAGTGCCGGTTGGAGTGGATCGGAGTTGTGTAAAAGGCCCTGACTGATGAGTGCCAGGGCAGGTTTGCTGGAGTTACGGAAGCGAATTCGGGCTCATTTAAGCCACTCGACCTGAAAGCTATAGTGTCCAAGGAGAGGAGCCAGGACTTCCTGGCCAATTCCAGCCCTGATGCAAGCGACCGGCCCACGGCGATTATCCTGCACGACCTCCACTGCGATATTCGAAAGCCCCAAGCGCTCTACTGCCTGATGGACCACCCTGGCAATCTCCCGCAGCTGCAAGGCAGGCTTGAATATCTTGCCCACGGCAGTCAGTGGCAGTGCTTCGAGGATTTCAATGCGTTTGGGAACTGCCGCCCGCTCGCTGATGTTGAGATAAGCGAACGCCTCAAGCTCTTCGGCGTTGCAGGCTTGCCCGGGGCGCAGTTGAACGTAGGCAACCGGCACCTCGCCCGAGTAGACATCGGGGCTGCCGATTGCAGCGGCCAGGGCGACGGCGGGATGCGCCTGTAGAGCCTCCTCGATTTGCTTGGGATCGATGTTGTGGCCGCCGCGGATGATCAACTCCTTCTTGCGTCCGGTCAGCCAGAAGTAACCTTGCGCATCCTGGCGCCCCAAATCCCCCGTATTCAGCCAGCGCTGACCGTCGATATCGATCCAGAGGCCGCGGTTATGACTCTCCTCCAGATAGCCAACGAAGAGGTTCGGGCCACTGATGGTGATGAGGCCGGTCTCATCCACATTGGCGTCACGCAGGTACTCTCCAGAATCATCGAGCACAACCGCGCGCATATTCTGGTAGGCGATCCGCACCCCGATGGAGCCGATACGGCGCTCGCCGTGGGGCGGATTGATCGAGGAAACGCAGGCACCCTCCGTCAGGCCATAACCTTCAAGGATCTTTACCCCGGTCCGGCGCTCGAACTCCCGGAACAGCTCGGCCGGCATCGGGGCGGCGCCACACATGGCATAGCGAAGACTGGAGAGGTCGCGGCCCTGCCATTCATTTTGCAAAAGTGCGGCATAGACAGTGGGTACGCCGGAAAAGAAGTTGATACCGAAGTGCTCGACCATCTCCCAGAATCGTCGGATCACTCCCTCGCCACGATACCCATGAGGCGTCCCGAGGATCACCTGGTCGCCTTGAGTCCAAGGCATCAGGCCCGTCACCAGCTGTCCATTGACATGAAACAGCGGCAGGCCACAAAAGATAACCTGGCCACTGCTGCGTGGCTGCAGGTGAGCGGCCATGGCCCATGCATTGAAGACTTCCGAGCCATGGGTTCGCGCGGCGATCTTCGGGAGCCCGGTGGTGCCGCCCGTACAGATGTAGGAGGAGCATTCATCCTGGCGGATTTGCCGACCGCTCTTCAGGTGTGTGTGCGGCTGAGTATTCATCAGCGATTGCCAATCATGGATCGCGATTGCGCTGTGCACGGCTCGTTCCTTCAGTGCCACGGATTTCAGGATCCCGCGCACAGGTTCGGCGACATAGGGTTCCATGCTGACCCAAACGACAGACCTGACCGCGGGTAACTGATCCAGCTGCGAAGCCAGTTTGGGCCACAGATCGCTACCCGGAGTCGGTGCGAGCGTCACCACCACGGAGGCCTTCGCGGCATTCAGCAAGCCGGCCATCTGCTTGGCTTCGAGCAGAGGATTGATTGCCATGACGATGCCTGCCGCCTCCCCGCCCCAAATAGTGAAATGGGTTTCCGGCAGGTTGGGCAGGATGAACGCAAGCACCTCGCCCGGTTTTATGCCCAGGTCATGGAAGGCATTCGCCGCACGGGTGATATCCGCGAAGAGCTCGGAATAGCTCCAGTCGTGGGTGTTTTTGAAGTCAGTGGCGTCGGCGAAGAAACTCAATGCGGGCGCCTCGGGAGTGCGATCAGCCGTACGTCTGAGCGCTTCATAAGTGCTGGACGCCAGGCCACGCTCCGACAAGGGGACTCGTTCGATATTTTCGATGTCGTTCAGGGTCTGCACCGTCATCAGGCTTCTCCCACAACTCGGTTGCGTTGCACGCCAAGGTCGATCACGCCATCGGCGCTACGAATGCGCGCCTCGACCACATCACCCGCCTGGAGATACTGCGTCCGGCCTTCCTGCGCCTTGAGGAAAAGCTTCCACTTGGTGGCTTCCGGCATCAGGGCCGCAATGCGCTGTTTGGCAGGCGAAGGTACCGTTAGCGCGCAGCCCGCAGGGGTACCGGTGGCGATCAGGTCCCCGGGGGCGAGATCCTGCACGCGGGAGAGTTCGGTCAGGGTTTCAGCGGGGCCGTAAACCAGGTTCGCCGTGCTGTCGTTCTGTCGCACCTGGTCGTTGACCGTCAGGCGCAGCTGCAGTGCTTTCAGGTAATGCATGTCCTTGGCATCCAGAAGGCAGAGGTAGGGACCGACCGGGCCAAACGTGCGGAAGCTCTTGCCCTTGTAGAACTGCATCTGGGGAATCTGAATGTCACGAGCGGAGTAGTCATTGACGATGACGACGCCGGCGATGAACTCATGCAGGTTGGCGTCGGTGACAGTCACGGCGCCGCTGATCGCACGTTTCATCACCAGCCCCAGTTCGATCTCGTAGTCAAGGAAGCGCACGCTGCGCGGCTTGATCAGGTCGCTGTCAGCCGCCACCAGGCAACTCGTCGCCTTGGTGAAGATCATGTTGAATTTCTTCGCATCCGGGTCCATGCCCGACTCGATCATGTGCTGGCGATAGTTGGCGCCCTGGCAGACGAACTGCTGGTTACGAGTCACCGGCGACAGCAGTTTCACGTCGCCTGCATCCAACTCCGTACCGCTCATTCGAGCGAGGTCGTCGATACTGTTCTGGCAAATGAAGTCACCAGTGGTTTCAAAAACACCGGGGACAACAGTGATACGGCCTTGGCGTAGCACGCCCCAGTGGATACCGTTCTGAAACTCAAAGCGGACTACGTGTACAGCAGACATTGAAGGTACTCCTGGAGCGTGTTTGTCCCGCGCGCGGCAGCACGAGAACTGTGGTGTTGTTCTGAGGAAGGGCTGGCGGATCTACCCGAACATCCGCATCAGCGTTATCAACTTGCGAAATGTCAGGTCCGGGCTGCGCCGCAGGTTACGGATCAGCGCACGCAGATTGGTCACGTTCATCTTGGGTTTGGTAAAACTCTTGGGCATGCGCTGCCCCCACTGCGCCATCGCCTCGGGACTCACGGGATGGATGCCCGTAGGCTGAGCATCCGTGAAGATATCCCCGTCGCAGTAATGCTCGTGTTTATCGCCCCAAGGGTCTTGCCAGTAATCGAAGATCTGACTGCCCAGGATGTGCCGGCCGATTCCCCAGGAGTGCTCCCACCCCCGCTCCCGCAGGACGCGCTGCCCCATGCCCACCGCATCTGCATCGACGACCTCATAGGCGCTATGGCTGTAGGTGGCCATGAACCCTTGCGCTATCGCGAGCGTGTGGTGAGCCGTTGGAATCTCACCAAGGTCAAGGCGCATGAAGGCGACGATCGGTGTACCGTCGGGAAGTACCTGCACATCGCTGGGAATAAACCCGAAATGCTGCGTATACCAGGCACAGGTCGCCTGATAGTCAGCCACTTCAATCACGATGTGGCCGAGTTTGAGTACTTCAGGCGGTGCAATCGGCGGACGCTGAGTCGAGTTGATGCGTGGCTGATCTTGCGTCAGATTCCACGGAAGTGGGGCTCTGTGCACCAGGGTCTTACCTGGAGCCTGGTCGCAAACGGCTTCCACAACGAACCCTGAAGGATCGGTCAGCCGGACGTAATGCCCGCCGCCTGGATGTGCCGATTTCTCGACCGATGACGCGCCCGGGATTCGAGCCAGCTTGTGCAGATCCTCGAGAGACTGGACTGCCAGTCCAAACCCGACAAAGCGTGCGTGGTCTGCACGATGGACACGGTAACAATAGGCAGCCGGTCCAGTGGCGCGCAGATAGAGCGTATCGGCGCTCTGATGACTGACCGTCAAACCGAAGTCCGTCAGGAACCGCGCCGCCTCGTTCAAGTCCGGACGTTGAAAGATCAGGTGAGTCAGATCCCGGGCCTTCACCGTCGGCTGCGGATGCCGGGCAGGATGTTGTGTCGCCAACTGGCACATTTCATTTTTGTTGTTCATTGTTCTTGTTTTCCGGTTTTTCAGGACAAAACGATCCCCGCACCTCTGAAAATGCCAGAGGTGTTTTTTGTCGGGTCGGTTACCGCGCTCAGTCGAGTGGGGGAAGTGCCGGCAGCTCTGTGGTCGCCAGCGCTCTAGCCTCTTCGTGAGGCACGCCCAATGCCCGTAGCACCAGCTCGGCCGTGTCAGAGCCCGATTCGCGCCACGTTCTGTGCCCTTCCAGCACCAGGAAAATCGAGCCGAGGACGCTGCTCGATATCAGCGTCAGTACCGAGAGCAATTGCTCCTGCGCAAACGTGTACCGCCCACTGGACAGTCCGCTCAGAAGATCCGTAGTCGCTTGGCTGCTGAACATTTCGCGCAATGAAGAATTGCTCATGGCGAATTTATGTATGAACGCCCCCCACTGGGGATCCTCATGAGCTCGACGAATGAAGAAGCGAATGCCATTGGCAAGGCGCTGAGCCGGATCGGAGAGGGTATTGAAGCTCTTGTTGACGCGCTCATGCATCTCTCTCGCGAGATAGCCGGCGACCTCCTCGAACAGGTTTCCCATGCTGCCGATATTGCTATAGATCGTACCACGCGCCACGCCTGCCTCTTGCGCAAGGTCGAGGATGTTCACCTGGGAGGTGCCTTTTTCAGCGAACAGGCGAAAGGCGGCTCGGTGAATGCGGCGCTGTATCGGATTTAGGGATTCCACGCTCTCTCTCCAGAATGACTTGATGAGCCAATTGAACACTAGTGTTCAATTGCAGTCAACAAGGTTTTTTGAATTAAGAACGTACCCCACAATAAAAACCGTTATACGCCCCGTTACTTTGGACGTGCTGAGTGATATGGCAAGGCCAATGAGGGAGGCTTATAGATTTCTACACACCGACGAAAATGAACACAAGTGTTCAGAAGCGTGGAGCTTCTGGCAGGGCCTGGCGGGCCGAAGGTGACATCAGTACTTAGGGGAGCGGCTTACCGGCGATTCGCTTGGCTCTGGCAGGTGTTGCGCCCAGAGCCTTGAGAATCATCTCGGCGACCCGCAGATCGTGCTCCGGCACCGTACGCCCCTCGACCACCGAACGCATCGCTCCGGTGGTGCACGATACGACCATGTCCAGGGCGACCCCTTCGTCCTCGTAAGCCAAAGTACCCGCGCGCAGGCCATCACGCAGGTCGCCCAGCACATGGGCAGCCAAGCGCGAACGCATGGTCTGATCGGAATGGATGATGCGCAGCAGCGCGTTGGCCCATTGATGGTCGTACGCGGCCCGGCATACGAACATCCGCACACCAATCGAAAGCCGCTGCGCGCCGCAGTGCACGTCAGAACTCAAGGCGGAAATGGCATCGGAGAACTCGCTCGCCATGGCGATCCCAACCGCCTCGAGCACTTCGTCGCGTGTTCGAAAATAGTTGTAGATGGTGCCGTTGGATACCTCGGCCTCCGCAGCGACGTCGAGCAGTGCAATCTCCCCCACCTCCTTGCGCGCGACAAGACGCAATGCCGCGTCCACCAGGCCGCGACGGGTGCGTTCACGCTTCTTGTGGCCTCGGGTGAGAGGCTCTTGCGCAGTTGCTTCTGAAGGACAAGTGGGGGACGGCATCTTCAGGCTCTTAATCGAGGGGGTTCGTTGATGGTAATGGAAACGCTATCGGCAGTGGAATTGGTGTGCGCCATCAGGATCTGGCAGTCTCGAACGAGACTGCCAGCCTCTACGCCGGGAGCGTGGTGCATGATGATGCGGTCAGGGCGAATCGCGACGAGCGTGCCTTTGGCAGCCAGCGGCAGGATGTCATGGTTCAGGTCTTCGATGAAGTCACAACGGCCGCCGGAGCGTTGGCCGCGTGTTCTGATTTCCAGGAAATGCCCGCCCATCTTTTCCCAGGAAACGACTTGAGCAGTGGTCAGCAGTGACAATGGGTCTACGCCGAAACCAACCAGGGTCAGGTTGTCCCCAAGCGCATCGTCGCTCAGTTGGATCTGCTTTTGCAGAGTGCGAACCCAGGCCTGGGGAAACAGGCTGCCACGTACCAGTTTGTCGCCCCGACGGTGCTTCACGAATAGCCCGTGCCTGAAGATGTTCTTCGGCTTGATATCCAACTGTTCGAAGTACCTCCGGGTAGCGGGAGTCAACGTCAACATGCGCATCAGGCCGTGGATGAAGAAAGCCGCGAGCTTGTTCTTGGGCATCACCAGGCGGCCCATGAGTTTTGCCAGATTAATCATCGCCTGAGCATGGGGGCGGCGCTCTTCGTCATAGGTATCGAGCACCGCGGGCGCGGCATAACCGCGAAGGACCCAGGCCAGTTTCCAGGCCAGGTTGGCGCCATCTCGAAGTCCCGCTACGAGACCTTGCCCGACAAAAGGCGGCGTGATGTGCGCGGCGTCGCCGGCGAGGAAGACGCGGCCCTTGCTGAAGCTGTTGCAGCAGCGCGCATGGAATCGATACACCGCCTTGCGTTCGATTTCCAGCTCCTGCGGTTTGATCCATGGCGCAATCAGCCGGGCGATGCTTTCCGGGCTTTCCAGCTCTTCGCGCGATTCGCCGGGTTGCAGCATGAACTCCCAGCGCTCCCTGCCGCCGGGTGCGGGCATGTGCGGCGTTGGGCGCCGTGGATCGCAGAGAAACTCAATATGATCAATGGCTGACTTATGCCGGTTCATGACATCGACAATCAGCCAATCCTCCGCGTAGGTCTGCCCTTCGAACTCCTGGCCTATCAGTGTTCTGACCCTGGAGCTTGCACCATCCGCACCGACCACGTACTGGGCGCGAACGGAATGCGAACGCCCCTCCTGATCCCGTACGGAGGCGACGACGCCGTCCGCCTCCTCGACCAGGCTTTCGAGCTCGAAGCCGCCCAGGCTGGTCACTGACTTCAGCCGGGAAACCTGGCTGCGCATCGCTCGTTCGAGGTCGGGTTGATAGAAGGTCACAAGCTTGGGGTGGCCGTCGATACACCCAGCAGTGTTGGCGCGACCAAATTGCCCGAGAACCGGTGAGTGCATCTTTACTTCCGGGATAGCGATCTTCTCGAAAGCCTCCTCCGACAATCCGGCGAGTTGCAGGATACGCAGCGCCTCGTTGTCCAGGGCAATGGCGCGGGGCATTAGTACGATCTCATGGATCTTGTCCAGCACCAGTGTCTTGACCCCATAGCGGCCGAGCAGCGCCGCGATTGTCGCACCGACCGGACCGTTACCGACGACCAGCACATCGACGGCGGCGGGCGGCAATTCGGATACTTTCTTGTTGTTGTTCATATCGAGCCCTTGTTGTGATTGAAGTCGTGGGACGCGCAGGTCTCATCGTCAGGCAATGTGAAGGTATGCAAAATTGAGAGATATTTCAATATTGATGTTTTAGTCATTAATTTTTTGAGATCATTGCCACACCCAAATGAGTCCACTTGGGCTGTGCTCAACCGGATGCCTGAGGAGTGAAGTCACGCTGCGTCAGTTTCCGACCGGTGAGGCTTGGCTTCTGAGCCGATCAGCGTTGTCATGGAAGCCATGCTTCACAGCGCACAACTATGTTTTAGCCTTCAGGAATCAAACGTGGCGCGTCCGCAGCCCCATCCGAACCCCGTCCAGCTCTGCTTCGTCGAGTTCGAACTCGACGAGGCCAACGCCTGCTTGTTACGTAACGGAGAAGCCGTGGCGTTGGCGCCGACGCCCTTCACCCTGCTGTGCGTACTTGCACGCCAGCCGGGATCGCTGGTGACCAAGGATGCCCTGCTTGATGCCGTGTGGGGGCATCGGTTTGTCAGCGATTCAGTCCTGAAGACCGCCATCAGCGATCTGCGCAAGGTGTTGGGCGACGACCCCAGGCAGCCCCGTTTCATCGAGACGGTGTCGCGGCGCGGCTATCGCTTCATCGCCGCGTCGTCCCCTGCCCCTTCGATACCGCCTGCAGCCACGACGTTCCCCGCCGCTGACGCGCAACCGTCGCCGCCATTCATCGGGCGCACCGACGAGGTTTCAAGGCTGCAACGAGCGTGGGAGCGGGCATGCGGCGGCCAGCGTGCAGTGGTCTGGCTCGCCGGAGAACCGGGGATTGGCAAGACCACATTGATCGAACATTTCCTCGCCAGCCTTGGCGGCGGCATCGCCTGCGCACGCGGCCATTGCGTGGAACACTACGGTACCGGCGAACCCTACCTGCCGGTGCTGGAGGCGTTAGCCGATCTGTGCCGCAGCGACCTCACCCTGCCAGCGCTGTTGCGCGCCGTGGCACCGACCTGGCTGCTGCAACTGCCATGGCTGAGCACTACAGAGGAACGGGATGCATTGCGGCGCGAGCTTGCTGGCATCGGCCCGGATCGCATGCTGCGGGAAATGGGCGAACTGCTGGATCGCTACACGGAGCAGCGCCCGCTGATGCTGGTGACCGAAGACCTGCACTGGAGTGATCGGGCGACGGTCCAGCTCATCGACTATCTGGCGCGCAGACGTAGCCGCATGCGGTTTATGTGGCTGTCGAGCTTTCGCCTCGCCGAGGTGGTAGCGCTCGATCATCCGCTCAGCTCGTTGCGCCACGAACTGCGCCTGCAACGCCTGTGCGAGGAAGTGGTGCTCGATCCGTTCTCGGAAACCGAGGTCGCTGCCTATGTTGCGCTACATTCGGCCTCGTTGGCGCGAGATGAAACTTTCGTGCGGGCCCTGCACGAGCGCACTGACGGTGTGCCGTTGTTCGTATCGTCAGTCATCAGTGAGGTGATGGACCCAACAGACGACGATGCCACCATCGAGGCCCGGCTGGCAGGATTGGCGGTCCCCGAAAACCTCGCGGCCATCATCGATCACTACATCACCAAGCTCGGACAGGAGCAGCGTACGCTGCTCTCGGCGGCAGCGGTGTGCGGCGTCGAATTCCGGGTCGAGACGGTTTCGCGGGCCCTCGAGCGCGACCTCGCGTCTGTGGCCGACACCTGCGAGGAACTGGTGCGCGAGCAGGTATGGCTCACACAGTCGAAGGCCGCAGAAGCTGAAGAGACGGCAGAGCCACCCTACTCGTTCCGGCATGCCCTCTTCCGCCAGGTGCTGTACGACCGCACGCCACGCTCATTGCGCACCCACCTCCATCACCAGGTGGGCGCCGCCCTCGAACGCGAGCGCACGGCCGGCGTGCCGGTCGCGGCCTCGGAGTTGGCGATGCACTTCGACCGCGCCCGGCAGCCGATGGTCGCGCTGCGCTACTACGCCGAGGCCGCAGAAGCCGCGTTGCTGCACTTCAGCCCGGCCTTGTGCATCGGCCTCACTGAGCGCGCGTTGGTCCTGCTGACGCAGGCACCGAAGGGGACCGAGCGCGATACGCTCGAAATCACCTTGGCCACACTGCAGGGCGTGTCGGCTTTCCACACGTTCGGTGTCGGCAACGAAGCCAGGAACGCGTTCGAACGCGCGTACACGTTGCTAGCGGACGTACCCGAGCATCCAATGCGCGGTCGCCTGCTGCACGGATTCGGCTATCTGCTGGGTCTGCGCGGCGACTATGCGCTGGCGCTGGAGGTGGCGGAACGTGCCGAAACCCTCTCGTCCGAGACGAACGATCCAGCGCTCATGCTGGCCGCGTGTATCGTGCAGGGTGAGGTGCATCACCTTCAGGGTCGCACGCAAACGACCCGCAGTTGGCTAGAGCGCGCCCTCGCGATTGCCGAGCCGCTGGACATCGGGGCGAACGAGATTTTTGCGGCCGATCCTCAGGTCATGCTGCACGGAATGCTGGCCATAGAGTTCGTGCGTTCTGGCCTGATTGTGCAAGGCCGAGCCCACATGCAGCGAGCGCGGACCCGCGCGCAGGCGCTTCGCCAACCGATGACCTGGCTGGTCGCCACCTGGCAGGAAGTGTTGATCGAGGTGCGGATGGGCAACCCTGTGCGTGTGGCGGCGCTGGCTGACGACCTGCAGAAGCTGGTCGATGAGTATTCGCTCGCGCTGGGACGTACGGCTTGCCGCTGGTGGCGCGGCTGGGCCGACGCGCGCAACGGATCGCCGCGTGACGGCTACCGACGCATCCGCCAGGCCTACGAAGAACACACCGGGCTCGGCATGCGCTCCGGCGCCAGCGAGGTGCTCGGCTATGCCGCCGAGGCGTTGCTGCTGGCGGGTGATTACGACGTCGCGCGAGCCGAGCTGGAGCAAGCACTACGAGTAGGAGAAGAACTGGGCGAGCGCGTATACCTGCCGCAACTGTTGCTGCTGGAGGCAGCGATTGCGCGGATGCAGGGCCGATTCGACGCCGGCAACACTGCGGTTCGGCATGCGATTGAAGAGGCTCGATCCCAGGAAGCTCCGTGGCTGGAATTGCTCGCGCTGGTCGAACTGTGCGAGCACCACGACGCCACGGCCGAGGACTTTCAGGCACTGGCTACGCTGGTTGACCAGTTGCCCGAAACGGATGGAACCGAGCTGGTGAAATGTGCGCGCTCGCTGCTTCTGGCTGCAAGGCCCGCTTGAAGAGTTAAAGGCGCAAAACCTGTGGGAGCGAGCCTGCTCGCGATAGCGGCGGGTCAGCTTACATTGATGCTGAATGTACCGCCGTCATCGCGAGCAGGCTCGCTCCCACAGGGACTGCGGTGTTCATGTCTGTCCCGACCGAAGTCCGACCTTTCGCTTACGACTCCACCCAGGGGACGGCCTACGCTGTCGTCGAACTTTCCCGAGCCCCTGGTCTGCGATGATCCTGAACCCTGAATCCAAGTACCCGAGCCGCCGCTCGTACGTAGTGAAACTGCGCAGCGATGCTGCGCCGGGGGCCCTCGTGGGCCGCCTCGAAAACCTCGTCACCGGGCGTCAGCGCGAGTTCTCGTCCGCCGAAGAGCTGCTGGAGTCGATCGCTTCGGACCTCGTGTCGGCGGCCGGCGAACACACGGCAGATGCCGACGGCGAGTGACGTCTGCAACATCAATGAGCGCTCGATATGGCGACCGAACGGCGACGCTTCGCTGACGACTTCGCGCCTACCGGGCCCTACGCTGTTGCCATTCTCGAATCCACACGAGTCCAATGCGATGCCGCGACTTCCAGTTTCCTTTCCACTGCCCCTCCACACCGGTCGGGCGACCTTGCAACGGGCCGGGCTCGCCGTTGCAGCCGTCCTTGCCACTTCGATCGCCCTCGCCCTGGGCGGTTGCTCCACCCCGGTCGTCAAGCCGTCGGTCGAACTGCCGAGCAACTTCGCCGCGAGCACATCCTCCGAGATGGAACCTGAGGCGGCGTGGTGGGAGGTCTATCACGACCCGGTGCTGACGGACCTGGTGCGCCGAGCAGCGCGCGAGAACCGCGACGTCAAGATTGCCGCCGAGCGCCTGCGCGCCGCGCGTGCCGGCGAAACGGTCAGCCGTTCCTGGCTGTTCCCGAGCGTCGGCGCATCCGCCTCCGGCAGCGATAGCAGCACCGGCTACAACTCGGCCACGAAACAGGCTCTTCCGGATACCAAGACCGCCGGTGTGGGCCTGAACGTCTCGTGGGAACTCGACCTGAGCGGCCGCCTGCGCGCTGGCGCAGCGGCGGCCAACGCCGATGCGCTGGCCACGGAGGACAGCATGCGCGGTGTACGCCTGCTGGTGATGAGCGACGTCGTCAGCAACTACTTCACACTGATCGGCGCGCAGCGCCAGGTCGCGACGCTGCGCGCCATCTCGGCGATGCAGGACGAGACGCTGCGCCTGGTCACCGCGCGCCAACAGGCGGGGCTGGCATCCGCCTTCGACGTCGAGCGCGCACAGACCGACGCCTTGTCGGCACGGGCGCAGATTCCGCCGCTGGAAACGCTGGCCGCGGTGTCGCGCCATCGTATCGCGGTGCTGGTCGCCGACCAGTCCTTCAATACTGCGAACATCCAGTCCTCGAGTAGCGATGTGGCGGCGGTGCCCGAGGCCAAGCCGGGCCAGCCCGCCGCGCTGCTGCAACGTCGACCTGACGTGCTGGCGCTGATGGCGCAACTCGACGCAGCCAATGCGCGCCGCCAACAGGCCGCGGCTGAGTGGTTCCCGCGGCTCTTCCTCGGCGCGTCCTTCGGCCGCCAGGACCTGAACCTGAACGGCGTAGATCTCGGTGCTGCGCGCTTCACCAACGTGGCGGGCCTGCTGGCAATGCCGATCTTCAACGCCGGGCGCACGCAAGCGATCAACGACGCTGCCGAAAGTGCTCAACAAGAGGCGCTGCTGCGCGCCGAAGACGGCATGGTACGGGCGCTCGAGGATGTGGAGAACGCCCTCGTCACGCTGACGCAGGAACGCCGCCGCGCCGGATCGCTGCAATTGGCCGCCGCGTCTGCGGAGTCTGCGCAGAACCGCGCCCAGTCGCTCTATAACCGCGGGCAGATCGACCTGTTGCCGCTGCTGGATTCGCAGCGGGCGCGCCTGGCGGCACGGCTGAACGCCAACGACAGCAACACTCGGCTGCTGCTCGATAGCGTACAGCTCTACAAGGCACTGGGCGGAGGCTGGCAGGTGTTCGAACAACCCGCCACCCCCACAGCCGCTACCAAAGCCGACCGACCACCACTTTCCTAAGAACCTATCGTTTCTCAAAGAGGAACCGCCTTGAAGAACTCCCTTACTGCGGCCGGCGCCCTGGCCGTAGCCGTCATGCTGTCCGCCTGTAGCCCGGACCGTCCCGCCGTGCAGGCACCACGGCCGGTGCGCACCGTTGAAATCAACTATGACAATGCCCGCGAAGTCAGTCGCTACGTGGGCACCGTACAGTCGCGGCATGAAGTCGACCAGGCCTTCCGCGTCGGTGGCAAGGTCGCCCAGCGCAAGGTCGATGTAGGCCAGTTTGTGCACGAAGGCGACATACTGGCGGTGCTGGAGGACAGCGACTACCGCCTCGCTGAGGAAGCGTCGCAGCAGCAGTGGACGGTTGCCGTCGAGCAGACGCACCAGGCCGACTCGGACCGCCAGCGCTTGAGCGCGCTGAAGGTTGACGGCTCGGTCAGTGCGGCCGACGACGAGCGTGCCCATACCAATGCCCAGACCGCACATGCGAACGCCGAGGCCGAAGCGCGAAAGCTTGAACTCGCGCGCAACCGGCTCAAGTACACCGTGCTGCGCGCGTCTCGAAGCGGCGTCGTCACGGCTGTGCGCTTTGAGGCGGGGCAAATCGTGGCAGAGGGTCAACCGGTTGTTTCGGTGGCGAATCCGGATGAATCCGAAATTGTCGTCGATGTACCCGAGGATCAGTTGTCCGTCTTCAAGGAGGCGCGGTTCAAGGCCTCGCTGGCCAGCGCGCCAAACGAGACCTTCGATGTCACGCTGCGCGAGCTGTCGCCACAGGCTGCGGCGCAGACGCGCACCTATCGCGCGCGGCTCAAGCCGGTGAAGGCGCTGCCACTGGGCGCCACCGCCACGGTAATGGCCGAGCGCAAGATGACCAATGTCTCGGTGGCAGCAGTACCCGCCACGGCACTGACGCAAATCGGCGGTCAGCCGGCGCTGTGGGTGGTCACGCCCGCGGGCAAGGATCCGGTCGGCACCGTCGAACTGGAGCGTGTCGCCGTTTGGGGCTACCGCAACGACGAGGTGCTCGTCTCCGGGCCGCAGGCCGGCGTGTTGATCGTCACCGCCGGGGTCCAGAAGATGACATCCGGACTCAAGGTCGCCCTCCCCGGCGCGGCGATCGTTGACGCGAATACCACGCAGCAGGCCGCCCGATGAACAACTTCAACCTCACCGACTGGGCGCTGCGTCATCGCGCCATCGTCCTGTTCATGCTGATCATCGTAGCAGTGGCCGGCGTCTTCAGTTTCACCCGGCTCGGTCAGCTTGAGGATCCGAGCTTTTCCGTGCCCTCCATGACCGCGATCGTCATCTGGCCGGGCGCAACCGCCCAACAGATGCAGGACCAGGTCCTCAATCGCATGGAGAAGAAGTTCGAGCAGATCGACAACTTCGAGAAGGTGGTCACCTACGCGCGGCAAGGCTACGCGGGCATGACGCTGACCGTGCGCGGCGGCACCTCCAAGGCCGACCAGCGCGAGGCCTGGTACCAGGCGCGCAAGAAACTCAACGACCTGAGCCGTGAGCTGCCTGACGGCGTGATCGGCCCGATCGTCAACGACGAGTACGGCGACGTGTATGGCCTGATGTACGCAGTCAAGGGCGACGGTGTCGGTCACGCCGAGCTGTCGGACGCGGCCGAGGACATCAAGCGCAGCCTGCTGAAAGTGCCGATGGTCAAGAAGATCGATGTCATCGGCAAGCAGGCCAAGCGTATCTACGTCGAGTTCTCGCACGAACGCCTGGCAGCGCTGGGCATTACACCGCTGGCCATCGCCGAAAGCCTGAAGAGCCAGAACGCCCTGTTGCCCGCTGGTCAGATCGACACCAACGGCGACCGCGTCATGGTGCGCGTGAGCGGCCAGTTCGCCAGCGAAGACGCTATCCGCAATGTGCCCATCACTGCGGGTGGGCGGCTGATCAAGCTCGGCGACATCGCGACCGTCTCACGCGGCTTTGAGGATCCGCCAACCTACACGGTCCGCCACAATGGCCAGCCGGTGCTGATGCTTGGCATCACGATGACCAACGACGGCAATATCGTAGACCTCGGCAAGGCGATGGAGACAGCGGTCGACAAGATCCAGTCCGAGCTGCCGCACGGCGTGGAACTGGAGCGCGTGGCCGACCAGCCCTCCACGGTGAAGGACGCGATCTGGGACTTCGAGCGGTCACTGATGGAGGCGCTGATCATCGTGATCGCGGTGAGCCTGGCCAGTCTCGGTTGGCGCACAGGCCTTGTGGTCGCGACCTCGGTGCCGCTGGTGTTGGGTGGCGTGGCGCTGGTGATGTTGGCGATGGGCTGGAACCTCGAGCGCATCTCGCTCGGTTCGCTGATCATCGCACTCGGGCTGTTGGTCGATGACGCAATCATCGCTATCGAAATGATGGTGGTGAAGATGGAGGCCGGCATGGACCGCGTGAAGGCGGCCGCCTTCTCCTACCAGTCCACCGCCATGCCGCGACTGACCGGCGCACTGATCACTGTTGTGGGCTTCTTGCCTATCGGCCTCTCGAAATCCACCACCGGCGAGTACGCGGGTGGCATTTTCTGGATCGTCGGCGCCGCAGTGCTGTTCTCGTGGATCTGCTCGGGTATCTTCACGCCGTACCTGGCGGTCAAGATGCTGCCCAAGGATTTCGGCAAGCACCAGCATGCCGGCGATCCGTATGACTCGAAGTTCTACCGTAAGCTGCGCGGCCTGATCGACACCGCCATCGAGCGCCGCTGGGTGGTCATCGGCGCAACGTTTGGCGCCCTGGCGCTGGCTCTGGCCGGCATGAAGTTTGTGCCGCAGCAGTTCTTCCCCAACAGTTCGCGCCCTGAGCTGGTCGTCGACCTGCGCATGAAAGAAGGTTCGTCCTTCGCGGCGACCACCGAGCAGGTGAAGCGGATGGAGGCGCAGCTGTCGAAGGATGAAGAGGTCAAGTACTTCACCGCCTACACCGGCGCCGGTGCGCCGCGCTTCTATCTCTCGCTCAACCCCGAACTGCCGAATCCGGGCTTTGCCCAGTTCGTCGTGATGACCAAGGATCTGGAGGCGCGCGAGCGAGTGCGTGCGCGGCTGATGGCCGCCGCCGACCAGCAGTTCCCGCAGGCGTGGGTGCGCGTAACCCGGCTTGAGCTGGGGCCGCCCGTCGGTTACCCGGTGCAGTTCCGCGTCGTCGGCCCCGATACCCAGGTGGTGCGCAAGATCGCCCGCGATGTAGAGAAGGTGGTCGCGTCCAACTCGAAGGTGCGCGACCTCCAGCTCGACTGGAACGACCCGGTTCGCACACTAAAAGTGCAGCTTGATCAGGACAAGGCAAGCGCGCTGGGCCTCACCCCGGCCGACGTGTCGCTGGCAACCCAGACCGTGATGAACGGCGCAACCTTGTCGCAACTGCGTGAGCACGAGGACCTGATCGACATCGTCGCCCGTGCCGTGCCTGAGGAGCGCTTGAACCTCGACACACTGAAAGACATCAACCTGTACACACGCCAGGGCACGGTAGTGCCGTTGTCGCAAGTTGCACAAGTGCATTCTGAGCTGGAAGAACCGGTACTGTGGCGCCGCAACCGCGACATGGCGATCACGGTGCGTGCCGACGTGAAGGATGGCGAGCAAGGTGTATCGGTGACGCAGGAAATCCAGCCGTTGCTCAAGGACATCGAAGCCAAACTGCCGACGGGCTACCGCATCGACGTGGGCGGCGCGGTGGAAGAAAGTGACAAGGCCAACAAGGCGCTGCTCGCCGTGGCCCCGCTGATGCTGATCACCATCCTGTTGCTGCTGATGCTGCAACTGCAGAACTTTTCCCGCATGTGGATGGTAATGCTGACTGCACCGCTGGGCCTGATCGGTGTGGTGCCGGCGCTGTTGGTGTTCCAGTCGCCGCTGGGCTTCGTCGCAATCCTGGGCATCATCGCGCTGGGTGGCATGATCATGCGCAACTCGGTGATCCTGATCGACCAGGTGCAAACCGAAATCGCTGAAGGGCGCGCCCCGTGGAATGCCGTGCTGGACGCCGCCATTCACCGGGCCCGTCCGGTGATGCTGACGGCGCTGGCCACCGTGCTCGCAATGATCCCGCTCACCCGAAGTGTGTTCTGGGGACCTATGGCCATTGCAATCATGGGCGGCCTTACCGTGGCGACGCTACTGACGATCTTCTTCGTTCCGGCGCTGTACGCCGCATGGTTCAAGGTGGGTCGTCAGACGGTCGCTGGTACCCAACTGATGAAGGGGGAGGCCGCGCTCGCTTCTGAGTGATGAGTGCCGTGGTGTTGTGCTCCCGGCCTCATCACTATCAGGAAAAGTCGCCTTGCCTGATCGCCGCTCGGCGACTTTTCGCCCTCCCCCCGGGCTCAAGCCAGCAGGTCGCTGATCCACCGTACCTGCCGGGCGATGCCCTGCACCTTCTCCTCGGGCATGGCCTGCCGCGCCCGGGCGAAGTTGCTCAGGGTCTTCTGTTTCTCGCGCAGCATGCGCTGCCACTTGGCCAGGAACACCGGACTGCGTGCCTGCATCTGCAGCGGGCCGAAGTACAGCTCCTCGGCCGTGTACATCACCGACCCGGCGCGTTCGGCGACGATGATTTCGTAGTCGAAGCGGTTTTCCCGCAGCACTTCCTCGCAGAGGATGCGGTAACCATTTTCCATCAGCCATTGGCGCAGCGGCTGCTCGCCGCCGTTGGGTTGCAGGATCAGGCGCTCCTGCCCGCTCAGGCGCGCCTTGCCGCTGTCGAGAATGTCGCGGATCGTCTCGCCGCCCATGCCGCAGATGCTGATCGCCGTGATCCCGTCTCCCGGCTCGATCGCCGCCAGGCCGTTGGCCAGGCGCACGCTGATCCGCTGGTCCAGGCCGTTCTCGCGCACGGTGCGTTCGGCCGAGCAAAACGGCGTCAATGCCACCTCGCCAGCCACCGCCGCCGCGATAGCGCCACGGCGCATCAACGCCACCGGCAGGTAGCCGTGATCCGAGCCGATATCGGCCAGGCGCGCACCTGCTGGCACATGCCCCGCCACGCGTTCCAGACGCATGGACAATGTCTGTTCGTTCAACTGCTGCCCCTTTTCACCACGAACGTCCGGCACCTTTGGCTGGATCGGGGCGCGATTCTGTCGGGCAACGCCGTGCATTTCAACTTTATGCGACCAACCTCCCTGACAAGCAACGTGCAACGCAGGCATCATCATGAAAAAGGCAGTGCAGAACACCGTCTAATCTGAATAGAACACGACCGCACTCTTGATACGGGGGAAATGGGATGATGACCGGAATAACAGCGCGCCAATGCTCGTCATGGGCCCTGCTCTCCCTGCTTGCCATCAACCTGGCGCTGACAGCCGGATGCTCAAGCAAAACTGCCGCGCACCGCTATTCGACCTCAAGCACAGCCTCGAACTGCTACGCCAAAGCGCTACCCGCTGCCGGCGAAGGCGGCTTGGCCTGGGGCTCCACTTTGGGCATGGCTCGGCAAAAATCCCTGGATAATTGCAAGCGCTATGCCAGCCGATCCGGTGGCACGCCAAGCACCTGCCAAGTGGTGTCGGCGGAGTGCAAAAAGTAATAGCGCGTTTGCAGTGTTTGCCAATTGAGGGAGTACAAGCATGCAAGATCCCTTCA
Source organism: Pseudomonas sp. H3(2019) (assembly GCF_007713465.1). Lineage (GTDB taxonomy): Bacteria > Pseudomonadota > Gammaproteobacteria > Pseudomonadales > Pseudomonadaceae > Aquipseudomonas. Next base: position 46,072 of record NZ_VMSG01000002.1, read on the forward strand.
ATCTTCTTCGCTTCGTCGAGGCCCAGCACCCGGTTTTTAGCCGAGCCATGGAAGAGTTGCGTGCCGGGCGCAAGACCAGTCACTGGATGTGGTTCATCTTCCCGCAACTGCAGGGCCTCGGGCACAGCGAGATGGCCCGGCGCTTTGCCATTTCTGGTACTGACTTTCAGCCGACAAAAAACGTAAACACCTATCACAACTACTTGATTAAATTAAACAACCCCCAACGCAAACCACCAAAAAGTTAATAACCACTATGATTTACACAGCATATTTACATGCCAAACTCCTCTAACAGGTCAGATATGCCGGAGTTGGCGGTGTCTCACATTAATTCCGGTGATTTGCGCGCTGGGTAGCTGATGTCCCGCACCACCCCGATATAGCCGTTGTAGAGATTGTCGGCAGGCAGCAACTGCCGGGCCGCCAATTGCTCATGCACGCTGCGCAGGTGGTAGAACGGCATGCGCACATAGAGGTGGTGCTCGATGTGGTAGTGGATGGCATGCGGGCCGAACACAAAGGTCTGCCAGTTCGCGCGGACAATGCTGCGGGCATTCTGGCTCTGGTCTTCGCTGGCGGGCATGCCGGCGTGCTCCATGATTGCCCGCACTCGGCCCATCAGCGGCAGCAGGGTAATCGCCGGCAGCAGCCACAACCCCGGGTAAAGCCAGGGATGCCCGCTCCAGCTCAGCAGGCCGAACAGCAATCCGTTGCTGATCACCATCGACAAGACCTCCCCAAGGACCTGCCCATGGGATTTATCGACCTTGGGCATGATCGCGCGGTAGTCGCCCCGGGCGAACTTGAAGATGCTGATGAAGTAGCCCACCCCACACAAATCCGCCAGTAGCCGTGTGGCCAACTTACCCCGGGGCAGCGGGTAGTCCCCCAGGCCAAAGACCCCGACCACTGGGTCGTCATGCGTCATGGGTTGGCGATGATGCTTCAGGTGACCGCCACGGTAGGTTTGCAGCGACAGGAACAGTGGGCCCGCGGCACACCATTGCCCGATCAAGTCATTCAGTTTCTGCCGGCGCAGCAGTAAGCCATGGGCGCTCTCATGCATGATCACCGCCAGCGCCAACTGGCTGCGGGCAATGATCAGTGCCGCCAACAGGTAGATCACGGGATGTGGCCAAAGCGCGGCACAGGCGAAGGCGGAGGCGATCAAGCCCCAGTCGGCCAGCAGCGCCAGCAGGCTGATCCAGGGTTTGAGGGCAAACAGCTCGGCGTCGGGGGCAAAGGCCTTCAACGCCCGGTTGTCACCGGCGCGAGATCTAGGCTGGGGCACGGGCGCTGCTTCCTTGTGTTTGGGTGGCAAGGGCACAGACCAGGGCCAGCAGCACGCCGCCTGCGACATCGATCAGCGTGTGTTGTTTGAGGGTCAGCGTCGACAGGCAGATAAGCAGGCCGGTGCCGCCGACCAACCACCGATAGCGAACGCACCAGAGCGCCCGACAGGCCAGACAGGTCACCGCCACATGCAGGCTTGGGCAGCCATTGGACGCCTGGTCCAGCTGCCACAGCCGGCTCAGTCGCTGGTGCAGAAAGGCGTTGTCGATCAAGCCGATATCCGGCCTGGGAATGAATTCGGGAAACAGCCAGAAGCACACGATCGCCACTCCAAAGGCGATCCCGGTGGCGCTCTTGAAGGCCCTGAAAGCGTTGGCGCTGGCGTAGGCCGCCGCCAGTAGCACAAAAGGAAAGAACAGCACATACACCCACCACGATTGCGCAATGAACGGGATCAGTTGATCCAGCGGAGTGACCCAGTTGTAGCGCGGCGTAATCAGGCGCTGCAGGCCAATAAAAATACTCAGGCCCAGCAGCAGCCCCAGGAACGCAACCAGCGCCTGCCGATAATTGGGGCCCGGGATCAGGTGCTGCAAGGGCTTGCCCATGGCGGCTCGCTTATAGAGTGGAGAATGAATGACGGCGCACGGCAGCGCACTCACAGGCTGAGCAAGCGGCTGACCCAGGCATCGATCCGCGCCTGGGCGCGCTGCCTGCCTGTCGCACCTGCTGCAGCTGACGGCTCAGCCGCGGCCGCGTCTGTCAGTTGTGCCGCTGCCTGGGCCACCTGGCGCCGAAAATCGGCGGCGTCGCCGCGCCAGGTCACCACCCGGTGCAGCAACTGCAGCTGGGCGGCGCGCGCAGCATTGGTGGCCTGTTCGGGCTGGTCGCTGAGGACCAGGATAATCGGTCGCTGATAGACCCGGGCGATCGACAGTGCGGCCATGCCCGGCGCGGATACCATCAATCGCGCCTGCGCCGCGCGACTGGCCCAGAGCGGGTCAACCCCGAGCCAGCCACTGCGCCCGGCGTAGCCCTCACCCACCAGGTGCGCGCCCAGGCCGGCATCAGCCAAGCCCGCGCTCAAGGCATCGGCCAGGGCGGGCTCGCTGAAATGCGGGTTGAGGTACACCGCCGCACCATCGGCGGGTAGCTCCGGCAACGCAGCGGCGGGGGCCACTGGTGTCGGCAAGCGATACAGGTCCGGGGCCTTGGCATCATCGATCTCATAGGCAAAATCATGTTCGATGCAGGCACGCGCCGCGCCAATCTGGCGGCCGACGATCCAGCCGAACAGCCGTCCGAACTGGCGCGGCCACATGCCGTCAAAATTGTTGATCAGCGCGACCTTGAGGCTCGCCCCGTACACATGCACGACCTTGCGTCGCCAACCGGGCAGCATGCCCATGTACAGCAACGCCGGGTGGAAGGAATCGTTGATCAGCAGATCCGCGCTGCGCAGCCAGCGCCGCAGGCGCAGGATATCGTGCAGCATCCGTCCCGGGCGAAACAGGTAATGCGCGACATTGCGATTGGTCGCCTGGCGCAGCATGTTCTGCTCGCTATCGAACTGCACTGCATAGTGCTGCGAAAGAAGCGTGGCCTCGATGCCGAAGCGCCGGAGAAAGTCCTGCCCTTGTTCCGAGGTGGTCAGCACCTGGACCTGCGCCCCGGCCTCATGCAGCGCATGCACCAGCAACTGCGCGCGCATCAAGTGGCCACGAGCATCGGCGGTGGCGAGGTAAAGAATCCTTGAACTCATCGAGTACCGCCGCGTACACCGCCCAGCACCGAGCCGGCGACGTACATCGCCAGTGCCCCGGTGACGCCAAAACTGGATTCGACGGTGCGAATGTCCTTCAGCAACAGCTCCAGGTGCGCCCATTCATGGGGCGCCACGATGCGCCGCAGCGTGTTTTCGCACAAGCGTACGTGGGCTTTCTCGTCGGCCAGGACACGTGACAACAGCGGATACAGCCCATGCTCGGTGCCTATGACCGCGCAGTGACGGCTCAACACGCGTTCGGCCATCTGCTCGGCGCACAGCCCGGTCGCGTAGGCAGGCACCAGCAGGCCGTGCTCGAAATGCGCCGCGTAGCGATGCGCCAGGCGTTGCCAGCGCAGGATCTTGCGTCGGCTGAGCCAGTCTGGTTCCAGGCGCGTTGTGCCATCATCGCCGACACGGCGCAACGCTTCGACAAACAGCGTCACGTGCCGGCGCTCGTCGGCCAGATGCTGTTCGACCTGGCGTTCGAGCCAGGGCGGCGACTGCGGCAGCAACTCTTCCAGCAGCGTACGTTCGGTCGCGTCTTCGCCGGCCAGGTACATGCGCAACAGCAGCCGTTCCCCGCGCAGGGTGCGGTGCAGGCGAAGCAGCGCGGCACGCTTGATGCGATCCACCAGGCGCGCTTGCACTGCACCCAGGCCCTGGGCCTTGGGCGTGCTCAGGCAGTTGACGTCCGCCGCGCTTGCGCTGTGGTCGAACACACTCATTGCACGGGCTGCGCGGCAGCGTCGCTGACAGCGGATGCCGGCGCGGCTTGCGAGCTACGGTGCCAGGCCAGGATCAGGCCGATAAAGCTGTCGCGCATAAAGGCGGATGCGCAAGCGTTGGCCGCCGGGAAAGCTTCCTCACGGCCGTTGTAACGCAGGTAACCCTTGCCGTTGATTGCGCCCAGTTCCAGGGTGTCGCGTTTGTTCAGGCCACGCTGGCGAACGTCCTTGAGCAGCGGGCTGTCCTCAAGCCCAAACACAAACAGCTGGCGTTGTACCACCCACATCGGGATCTGGCCGCTCAGGGCCTGCAGGTTGAGGTTCCAGGTCCCCTGGGCCAGCAACTGATCCAGTTTGACAGTCTCTGGTTGCCCCGAGGTAAAGCTGGCGCGCAGCAGTGCCTTGGAGACACGGCCAACGCCAAGGGCTATGGTGATGTCGTCGGCGCTAGGGTTCTGCGCATCGCTGGGGCGTACCACCACGAAGTAGCTGGCCACCCGCGCGGCAATGGACGGCTGCGCCAAGACGTTGCGCGCCTGCTCGGCAGTGAACAGCACACGCTCGCTGGCGCCTTCGCTGACGCTGATCTGATAAGGGTCAAGGACGATGTCACTGAACTTGCCGCGCACCGGCGAATGCACATAGGTCTCGGACTTCCACACCTTGCCCGAGCGCCGCAGCAGCACATGCAAGCTCAGGGGCACGCGCTGGCCATCGGCGGCGAGGCCGCTGCCGTGCAGCAGCACGTCGCCGATCACGGTTTTGCTGTCGTGAAAGGCGTCGGCGCCAATCACAATGGCGTGGGATTGCGGGTCGACGCTGGCATGGGCGTCCGCCACATCCAGGGCGATGCGGTTGCAGTTGCGCTCAACGCTGCCCGTGGCGACTTCGGCGCAGCCGCTGGCCGAGGCGAAGTGAAACACTCCGCGGCCGCTGAATTCGGACAACTCGGCGTTGGCCTGGCCGCTTAGAGCCAGCAAGGCCAGGCACGCCATGGAGTAGCCGAATGAGGCAATCGAACATGTTTTCATGGGGACCTCCTGTGGGCACGCAACCTGCGTTCGACGATACGGCGCGACGCGGATCAATCCAGGTTACGGTGATAAGACAGCGCTTCACTGTGAAGGGCGCTCGCACGACCAGCACTGATACCCAAGCCACGGACCAACGCGCCCGCGGTGTCGAGCAACGACATGCCGATGACGATGGCCGTCGCCCCAAGGCGCCGTACCCCGCGCAGGGGCGGCAGGTCCTGATGGTTGAGGGCGCGCAAGCTGTAGCCCAATCGCCCGACCATCACGCACAAAGGGCCGATCGGCCCGCTGCGCCCGAGCCATTGCAGCCAGCCCGGCATATAGGCACGTACCAGATACGGCGTAAGGTCGACACTGTCGCCGCCCCTGAGCCAGCGCAACTTGACCACTTCACCATGGCTGTCGGGCAATCGATGCTCGGTATGCGCGCCCGGCGCATAGGCAACCGCCACGCCCGCGGCTTGCAGGCGCAGACCCATGACCTGGCAATGGGCACGATAAACGCCATTCAGCGGCTCGTATCGGTACTGCTCGAAAGTGTCACAGCGAAAGGCCGCGTTGTTGGCATAGAAGTTACGCGTGGCGCCGTTACGCAAGGGGCTGGGGAAGTACATGAAGTCGATGGCGGTCAGTGCACTGCCGGTGATGCTCGGCGCATAGCTGGTGCGCCCGGCGACCGCGACTGGCGCGTCGGACTGGGCAAAGGGCACCAGCAACTGCTCCAGCCATTGGGCACAGGGGATGCAATCGGCATCGGCAAAGACCACGTACTTGCAACGTGCTTGGTCGACACCGTCGAAGCCGACGTTCTTGGCATCGTAGTAGCCGGTGAGCGCGTCGATTTCGACGAAGTCCAGCGCCCGGCCGGCCAGTGTACAAAGCGCTTGGCGCGCCTGCAGATCGAGGCCGTCGTGGGTGACGACCCATTGAGCCAAAGACTGCGGCGAGACACTCTGCTGGGCAAGCCTGGCGATCAGGCGCTTGAGGCTGCCCAAGGCTTCCAGCGCATCGTTGCCGCCGCGCAGATTGTTGGTTTCCAGCACCAGCGCGGTTTGGGTAGTAATCCTCTCCAGGCACTTGAGCCTGTCATCGCGGTGCGACAGCAGCGACATCCGGGCTATCATTTCTTGGCTATCCATTTCGGCGTATATCTGAAAAGGCAGGACTGCTTGCCGGACTTGACGGGCGGCTCGGGGGTGTCACGAGCCGCAGTAGCTGCTGTGTTGTTCTCATAATGTACTCATGACAGGGTATCGCCAAGCAAGCATCAGACGCTGCAAGGGTATCAACCAGTGAAAAAAATCAAAGTTGATTTTTGACAACTAAAGATACTCAAAAAGATCTTTGGTTGATGGTATCAAAATAACGATAAAGGTTCTAACCGTGAAAATATCGCCCATTTACGCCAAGTCTTTGACCAAATGCGCCAGCGATACCTGCATTTAATGAGATGGTCAGCCCGCCGAGGACCACGGGGGGAGTCTAAACTTGTCGGGGCGTTCTCTTCACCCAAGGTGGGATATCGATACCCAGAAGCATCATGGTATGTAACCCTCATACCGAGGGTGTTTGCTGCCGATCGATTTAAGGGGCTGTGTCTGGTGATCGACCCAACGGTTGGCACCGACCCCCTCCTCGCCCAGCGCTTGTAAGGCTTTCGCGAGAAGGACCTGGGTTTCCTGACGATGCCGACGAATGGCCTGCTCTCGGACCACATCACCTTTGATGCACACATGCTCATCACAATTGAGGCAATCTCGATAAAGCTGACACGGCAGCATGGAAAAATCGTGCAGGCAATACCCCAAATCCGTTGTATGGGCGGTCATGATTTCCAGCGTCGCAAACTGATCCCGTGCAATCAAACTACTCGGTGGAATACTCGCCACGTGACCTACTGACTTTTCCGGATCACCTAAAGCGGACCTGGCTAGCGCCAATACATCCCTATCGGATTGGTGGTCTTAGCACTTGTTTTGTCCGAGCTTGGCTCGACCGCTCCATTTGGCGATGTCGAGTTGCTATAATCCGCCCATCTGCGCCACGGTATTTAAAAAATGGCGAAATTGATGCGTCGTGATTTGCATTGGACTGCCGTCTAGCTCACAGCAACCGAAGCGATCGAAAATACTGTGGGTAGTGCGTGTACCAGATAATTGATTCTGAATATAACCGGTATCTGGCAAGACGATCACCCCACGGTACGTTCCCCACGCCTCGGCTAACTCATTCAGGCGCGTCAAGCAAAGCACTTCACTGTATTTCAGGTTGTTCTTCTGGTCCGCCAGCGGAAAGTTGGCTGGCAGCATCGAAATGATCACTCGTTCAATGTCCGCGAACAGAAACCTCGGGGCATTTTTCTGCTGCGGGTCATAAGGGATGTGTTCCTCGATCCCATGCTTCCTGCACCATCCCGCCCCACGCTGGGTGTGATTGCTATTGGGGGGTGGGCCGGTAAAAACAATCGCACTCACCTGGTCCGAGCTAATTAACTTCTGCCCCCGGAGCACCTCCAACTCCACGGGTAAATACATCGCATCAGGATGCTGCTCGTACCACCGTGCCACTTCTCGCGCTGGCGTGGAAATAGTCCTGAGCTTACTCACCGCCTCTCCAGCAACACTGGCCATGGATTGCACCACACATTTGTTCAGTTAAGCCCTCGCGAGGTGTAACATTGGAAAAGCGTTGCACTGAAGGAATGCGAGCCTTTATGGCTGTAGACACCAGTTCCCGGAGTTTTTCCAGCCCAGTGAAGTGTGGATTTCCGACCCCAGCTTTTAGTAACTGATCGGTCGCAATCCAGTCAAGGTATCGGGCAATGTATAAGAGCCGTATGGCAATAGTGGCGGGATGAATTTTCTGCGAACTAGAGTCACTGATAGAACATGGCCATACAAATATCCCATCCCTGGATCGTTTTCTATCGCCCGCTGCGATTGGCAATTTACACGCCCCAACGATAGCTTCTATGTCTCCTACCGTTAAAAAATGACCATCGCGCAAACGGGCGCACAAATCTATCTTTAGTTCACCAATAACAATGAACAGCAGCATAAGCGACCGAAGCGCCTAATGAAGTGTGCTCGTTGACAAATTAGCCGTTCGTAACTCTGTCAGTACCCAAAGTGTGGTTCTGTGCACGGGCATACCGTCTTGCCCAAGGCAAAGTACGGGGAAACGCTAACCATTGTCGAACCGCATGAGCTTGATTCTGTAAGGGTTCATTGTTTACACACTCACAAGGTAAACAATAATAAACCCTAGACTAAAATCCCTCTTTACGCAAAAAACCACACTACCTGCTTGTTCCTATTATATTTTTCCGACAAATATTTACGCTTAAGAAGAAGTCAGCCTATCTGCCGAAGCCCGGGCCTATCTGCTGCATGATGTGTTGGGGCCACGGCTGGAGGAAAACGTCAGTACCCTCCTGCAACACCGCGACAAGAGTGCGCCGGCCATCCTCGGCCACCCCGAAGACTTGAAGTTGCACTCCTGCCTCACGCTATTCGCCAGTATCAAGCCCGAACAGCCCCTGTTCCGGTTGGCCCTCGATCAGTTTTTCGGCGGCGAGCCAGACGCCAAGACCCTGTACCTTCTTGAGGAATAAGGTCGAGGTGGCCCACTCCAAGACCCTGGGCCCAACACTCGTGTTACCTGAGCTCGAAGCGGTCGAGATTCATCACCTTGGTCCAGGCTGCCACGAAGTCTTTCACGAACTTCTCCTGCGCGTCGGCACTTGCATAGACTTCGGCCAAGGCCCGCAGTTGCGAGTTTGAGCCGAAGACGAGATCGACACGAGTGCCTGTCCATTTGAGGTCGCCGGTTTTGCGATCGCGTCCTTCAAACTCTTCATTGGCGTCCGAGACTGGCTTCCATTCCACGCCCATGTCGAGCAGGTTGGTGAAGAAGTCATTGGTCAACGCTTCAGCTCGCTTCGTGAAGACCCCGTGCGGGGTTTGTCCGACGTTGGTGTTCAACACGCGCAGGCCGCCAATGAGCACCGTCATTTCTGGCGCGGTGAGTGTCAGCAGTTGCGCCTTGTCGATCAGTAACGCCTCGGCCGGTACGTGATATCGGGTCTTGAGGTAATTGCGGAAGCCATCGGCGATGGGTTCGAGAAACCCGAAAGACTCCACATCCGTCTGCTCTTGGCTCGCGTCCATCCGCCCCGGAGTGAACGGTACCGTGACGGTGTGACCGGCATTTTTCGCCGCCTGTTCGACACCTGCGCTACCGGCCAGCACGATCAAGTCCGCCAGCGAGATCTTTTTGCCGCCTGTCTGCGCGCTGTTGAACTCACTCTGGATTTTCTCGAGGGCCGCCAGCACATTTGCCAATTGCCCAGGCTGGTTGGCCGGCCAGTCCTTCTGCGGGGCCAGGCGCAGGCGCCCACCGTTGGCGCCACCACGTTTGTCGGAGCCTCGGAAGGTGGAAGCCGCCGCCCAGGCAGTTGATACAAGCTGCGAGACTGTCAGGCCACAGGACTGGAGCTTGCTCTTGAGTGAGGCGATGTCGCTGTCGTTGACCAGGGCATGGTCGACCGTTGGAACAGGGTCTTGCCAAATGAGCTCTTCGCTCGGCGTTTCCGGGCCCAGGTAGCGCGAGAGCGGCCCCATGTCGCGGTGGATCAGCTTGAACCAGGCGCGGGCGAACGCGTCATCCAACTGATCCGGGTTTGCCAGGAAGCGCCGTGAAATCGGTTCATAGATCGGGTCGAATCGCAGGGACAGGTCCGTGGTCAGCATGGTCGGATTACGCCGTTTGGACGGGTCGTGAGCATCCGGAATGATGCCCGCGCCAGCGCCGCCTTTCGCCGTCCACTGGTTCGCACCGGCCGGGCTCTTGGTCAGTTCCCACTCGAAACCGAACAGGTTCTCCAGGTAGTTGTTGCTCCACTTCGTGGGTGTCGTGGTCCAGGTCACTTCCAGGCCGCTGGCGATGGTGTCGCCACCTTTGCCGGTGCCAAAGCTGCTCTTCCAGCCCAGGCCCTGCTGTTCGAGGCCAGCGGCTTCGGGGTCGGGGCCCACATTGGTTACAGGCCCGGCGCCGTGGGTCTTGCCGAAGGCGTGGCCGCCGGCGATCAGTGCCACGGTTTCTTCGTCATTCATCGCCATGCGAGCGAACGTTTCACGGATATCCACCGCAGCAGCGACCGGGTCCGGGTTGCCCTCCGGGCCTTCCGGGTTGACGTAGATCAGGCCCATTTGCACCGCAGCGAGCGGTTTCTCCAGCTTGCGCTCCTGGACAGTAGGGCTCTCATCTTTGCCATAGCGCACGTCGCCCCCCAGCCAGGTTTTTTCGGAGCCCCAGTAGACGTCCTCATCCGGTCCCCAGACGTCCGGACGGCCTCCGGAAAAACCAAAGGTCTTGAAGCCCATGGATTCCAGCGCGACGTTGCCGGTGAGGACGATCAGGTCGGCCCAGGAGATGTTACGACCATACTTTTGCTTGATCGGCCAGAGCAGTCGACGTGCCTTGTCGAGGCTGACGTTATCCGGCCAACTGTTGAGCGGCGCGAAGCGTTGCTGACCGGAGCCGGCACCACCGCGCCCGTCACCGGTGCGGTAGGTGCCTGCGGCGTGCCAGGCCATGCGAATAAAGAACGGACCATAGTGTCCGAAGTCCGCAGGCCACCAGTCTTGCGAATCGGTCATCAGTGCATGCAGGTCTTTCTTGAGCGCCTTAAAATCCAGCTTTTTGAACGCTTCGGCGTAGTTGAAGCCCTCGTCCATGGGGTCGGACAGGGACGAGTGCTGGTGCAGGACCTTCAGATTGAGTTGGTTCGGCCACCAGTCGCGGTTCGACGAGCCACCGCCCGCGGCGGCGTGATTGAACGGGCATTTCGATTCAGTTGCCATGTGTGAGCTACCTTTGGTCGTGTTCATCCGGCTATCCGGCCCCGCGTGGGCGCAATAGCGACGAGCGAAATCAATGACATAAGCTGCTGGGCCAACAATTCGATCAATTAATCGTCGTGGTCACACGGGCAATCCGGATAGCGGCAATCGAGTTACCAGCACGGTGGCCCACGGCAAGCCTAGTACGCTTCTGACTTATTCGTATCTCTTATCAGGTCTCAACCGGCCAGTTTTCACCAGCGCTCCGTTAAGGTTAGCCCCCTATAAAGCACTCAGCTAATAGGTGGCGTATCAGATCCTGATAGGCCTAGTCTTTTACCTGACACCCAAGGAAGGAATAGACCTGATACGCGACGCACGCCTGTGCGGGAGAGGACCAGAGCATGAATAAGTGCCGGCGCTGCACGGCCGTCCACGAAGCTGGCCACGCCCTGGCCTTTTGGTGGAATGGTCAGTTCATAGAGCGCGTCACTGTGCGTACCAGGACAGAAGCCTGCACCGGCCCAATGATTGATCTGCGCGGCAACCCGCAAAACGTAGAGGGGTTGGTTGAGGCCGATTACCTGGTCCCGCACCCATCCTTCGACGCGCCCGGGATTGCTGAATACCTGCCTTCTATGGTCGATTCCATTGAGCGCGACCTTCTCGATTGCTTCGCCGGCCCGGTGGCCGAAGCAGTCTACAAGCGCACCAGATCGGACAAATTCATCTGGGGCAGCGGCAGGGGCGACCGGTGCCGGGGTTACGAATTGATAAGTTTGCTGCCTGTACGAAAGCTGCTCGACGCCGAGTCCCAGGCAATCGCCCGCTCCTTATGTCTGGTGCGTCACTACTGGCCCGCTGTCACCGCTGTCGCGGATCTTCTACAAGAGCACGGCACGGCTAGCGGGGAAGCTATAACAGCGCTGCTGTGCGAAGTCACCGGAGAGTCACCTACGCGGCTCTCTAATGACCTGGCAACCCTCGATATGCGATGCAATCGGCGGTGGACTGCAGCCCACTCGAAGCTACTTTTCAGCAAGGGCCACCTACCGCTTGTTCGATGACCTTGCTCACGAGCCGGGCTGCGACTGCAGCCACTTTCCAAACAGACGCGTCACCCGAGGCATGAACACGTAGACCACCAACAGCACAATGCTGGCCGTGATCAGCACATTGCCTTGCACATAGCCGCCCAGCCAGGGCACCCAGCCAAACAATGGTTTGAACAGCATCGGCACCAGAAAGCTCAGGGGCAGGATGACCAAAAAGGTCACGCAGGCCTGCTTCCAGCGCGGTGGGGTCGGCGCAGCCGCATCAGTCGGAGTAAACCAGAACTCACGGTCGGCATTGACCTCGGTCTGGTCGCCATCGGCAAGCAATGGCTGCGCCTCTTCCACCAGCTTGCGGCGATCCTCGGAGTCGAGCCAATGCTGCAATTGTTCAGTCGTGGCGAAACGCAGCACGCTGGTGAACTGGGCCAGCCCCTGACTTTGTCCGCGCATCACATCAATGCCCAGATGCCCTGGATACGTGCGCGCCATGGCGATGGTGCGACGCAACCAGTTTTCGTACGCCTCATCCCCGCCCTGTTTAACCCGATGGCGTACCAACAGTGTGACCACGCCTTCCGACAATTCGATGTTCATGACTGACTCTCCGAGCATGCCGCTGGCAGTGACGGCGCAGCGGACTGCGCCGTTGAGCAACGGTATTTTTCCGAGGTTTACTTGACCTGACGTTGCGGTGCCTTGTGCACCATGGTGTAGGCGTAATCCACGCCCATGCCGTAGGCACCACTGTGCTCGCGCACCAGATCCATCACTGCATCGTAAGTCTCTTTGTGTGCCCAGTCGCGCTGGTACTCGAGCAACACTTGCTGCCAGGTCACCGGCACCGCACCGGCCTGGATCATCCGCTGCACCGACATGTCGTGCGCTTCTTTGGTTGTTCCGCCCGATGCGTCGGTGACGATGTACACCTCGTAACCTTCAGCCAGCGCTTCCAGAGCCGGAAAGTTCAAGCACACTTCAGTCCAGAGCGCGGCCATGATCAGCTTTTTGCGGCCGGTGGCCTTCACCGCTTCTACCAGTTTTTTATCTTCCCAGGAGTTCATCGAGGTGCGCTCGATGGGCTGATGATCGGGAAACACACTGAGCAATTCCGGCCAGATGTAGCCGCTGAAGCTTTCGGTTTCGACCGACGTCAAAATGGTCGGCACGTTGAAGATCTTCGCGGCTTTGGCCAGTGCAACGGTGTTGTTCTTCAGGGTTTGACGGTCGATCGATTGCACGCCGAAGGACATCTGCGGCTGGTGGTCGATCAGGATCAGCGCGGAGTTGGTTGGGTTGAGCAATTCACGAATAGACATGGCGTGTTCCTTTTGATGTCGCTGTTCTGGAGGGTTGAGTTATTCAGGCTGCAAGGCACGGTGCTTGGTCTCGTTGGAGGTGGTGTGCTACCGGCTTGGAACCTAATGTAGTTTCTGGATAAAACCGAAACAATTACCTAAAATGCATAATCATTATTTCCAAAATAGGGACAGTCTTGGACCGGATCGAATGCATGCGTGCTTTTGTCGCCACCGTCGGAGCAAACGGCTTCGCCGCCGCAGCCCGAGCGATGGATGTGCCACGCTCAAAAGTCAGCAAACAGATTCAGGCGCTGGAAGAGGCCATCGGTGTGCAGTTGCTGCAGCGCACGACGCGCAGCCTGCACCTGACCGAGGCCGGCGCGGAGTACTACGAAGCGGCCCGTGAAGTGATCGCGTCCGTGGACGAAGCCGAGCAACGTGCGCGTAACGGCATTGGTGAGCTACGCGGCGTGCTGCGGGTCAACGCGCCGATGTCGTTCGGTCTGCGGCGGCTCGGGCCATTGATCCCGTTGTTTCATGAGCAGCATCCGAACATTGAGCTGCAACTGGTCCTGAGCGACCAGCAGGTCGACCCGGTACGCGGTGGCTTCGATGTGACCATCCGCATCGCGAGCCTGCCGGACTCCTCCCTGGTGGCCCGACTGTTGGCGCCTGCTCCGCGGATCATGGTCGCCTCCCCGGCCTATCTTCAGCGCGCGGGTACACCGCAATCGCCAAAGGACCTGAGTGCACACCAATGCCTGAATTATGGTTATCTGCAAAGCGGCGTCAGCCTGCAACTGAGCAACGGCACCGAGACGCAGCGCGTGCACGTCACCGGTCCTCTGCATGCCAACAATGGCGACCTGCTGGCCCAGGCCGCAGAAGCCGGCATGGGGATCGCCTTGCTGCCGAGTTTCATTGTCGAAGAGGCTTTGGCGGCCGGCAGGCTGGTAGCCGTGTTGTGCGAATGGCAGGCCCCGCCGATCACCATCAACGCGGTCTACTCGTCTGCACGTCGGGTTCCGCAGAAGACTCGGGCGTTTATCGAGTTTTTGGTGACGCAGCTTGCGCAAAAGCCGAGTTGAGTCGGCGGTTTGATTCTCGCTGTAATCGCCTCAAGCAACCTGCCCATCGGGTAGGTACGCGGCGATATTGCGCATTGCGCGCTCAACGTACACTTCCTTTTCCCCGACCGGCGCGACGTAGTGCAGTGCGCTCTCCGCCGCTTCGATGCCTTCCAGGCGAGCAATGATCCAGGCCGCAAGATAGACCGAAGCGAGGCATCCTCCGGCGGTGGCGATGTTGCCTTTGGCGAAGAACGGCTGGTTGAGGATATCGATGCCAGCCGCCTGGACCCACGGTTTCGTCGTCAAGTCCGTGCAGGCTGGTACACCCTCCAGCAAGCCAAGCTTGGCCAGCACCAGCGTGCCGGAACATTGCGCGCCCAGGAGCTGCCTCGAGGGATCAAGTTGTAACTGCGCCATAAGGGCGGTGTCAGCCACGACTTCGCGAGTCTGCATGCCGCTCCCGACAATCACCGCATCGGCTTCGCTCGCCTCGCGAAGCGTTGCCTGGGATTCGATCACCACTCCGTTCATTGAACGAACACGGGCCGCTGGGCTGGCAATCGACACGCGCCATCCCGGCTTCTTGATGCAGTTAAGCACGCCGAGTGCGATCAGGGAGTCGAGTTCGTTGTAGCCTTCAAAGGTGAGAATGGCGATATGCATGGCTGGGTCTTCCCGCAGATTTGGCTGGCATCCGCCAGAAGGAGGCGGTTGTACAGGCGCAGGCTATGGCGAATAATTAGTACAATCAAATTATTGTAATGGATACATCTCCATGGCTCGCTCCCGGTATAAATCGTTGGTGGACGCGTTCGCTGCCGACATTCGCGCAGGACGCCTGTCACCTGGGACGCGCCTGCCCACGCACCGAGAGCTTGCGGCCAACGAAGGCCTCGCCTTAGCCACGGCGACCCGTGTCTACGCAGAGCTTGAAACAATGGGCCTGGTCAGCGGCGAAACCGGGAGAGGTACGTTTGTCCGGGAGACCTCGTTGCCATCAGGATTAGGCATCGATCAGCAAGCGGTCGCCACCGGTGTTCTGGACCTTAACTTCAACTACCCTTCTCTACCGGGCCAGGCAGAACTGCTGCGTAGCGCCTTACGCCAATTGGCGTCTTCCGGCGATCTGGAGGCATTGCTCCGCTATCAGCCCCATGGCGGGCGACAGCATGAGCGTGCGTCAGTTGCCCGGCATCTCCAGTGCCGAGGCTTGAGCGTCAGCGACGAGCACGTACTGATCGTCAACGGGGCTCAACACGGGTTGGCAGTGACTGTCATGGGGCTGCTGCGCCCAGGCGATGTTGTCGTGACGGATGCCTTGACCTATCCCGGTTTCAAAGTCCTCGCGGATACCCAGCGCCTGGAACTGGCCCCCCTCCCCGCTGCCGGTTGTGAACCTGATCTGGATGCCCTGGCTCGATTGTGCAAGAGCAGAAAGGTCCGCGCCGTATACACCATGCCAACCTTGCACAATCCACTGGGCTGGGTCGCAAGCGAAAGCTGGAGGCAACGCTTGGTGAGCATCGCCCGCGAGCATGACGTGCTGATCATCGAGGACGCCGCCTATGCGTTCCTCGCAGAGGACGCACCGCCTCCCTTGGCAGCGCTTGCACCGGAAAGAACCGTGTACGTGACAGGCCTTTCGAAAAATGTCGCCACCGGGTTGCGCGTCGGATTTGTCGCGGCACCCTCCGCCTGGGTACCCGCTATCGAGAGAGCCATACGCGCGACCATTTGGAACACGCCCGGGGTGATGACTTCAATCGCCTGTAACTGGCTCGACGACGGCACGGTCAATCGCCTGGAGCGCGAAAAGCGTCAGGACGCCGCAAAGCGACAGGCCATGGCCAGGGCCACGCTGACCGACTTGAAGTACATCGGCCATCCCTCCTCCTATTTTCTCTGGCTGCCTTTGGGAGAAGAGGTTCGCGCGGACCAGCTGGCGGTGGCGCTGATGCGCGAGCACGTTTCAGTGTCAACTGCGGAGCCCTTTGCGACATCTGCCCCTATTCCTCACGCGATCAGGCTTGCGCTCGGTTCTTTGGAACTGGATGCCCTGCAAATTGCCCTCGACACGGTGAAGCGTGTGGTTGACGCTCATTCTTATTGAGGTGGCCGAGCGTCGCTGAACGATGAGCAAGCAGGCCTTATAGCCACCGACGCACCTTTGCTTTTGCGTAAGTACCGGTACGCCGCACGCACCCAAATGCGCCAAGTCCGCTAAACGGCCCCAAGGGCATGCGCAACGTAAGCGGATGGCGAACACATCTTTACTTCGCCCTCACATCGTCCGGTAATCCCGCCTCTTGATCCCTAGGCCGCACAGCGCTGCCCATTCAGCACTGACGCACTTAAACCAAAGCAACCGACTGAATACCTGAAAGCAGCTGCATTAAGCGGGCTTTCAAGGTGAGCATTATGGTCGGGCTGCTCTTCTGCGGGCCATATGGATGAGTGCTGATCTACGACTATCCAGGGAAATTCGCTCTTCGACAGCAAAGGGTAAGAAGCCCAGTTTTGGATAAAGCAGCAAGCCTGCTGTATTTTCATTGAAGCACGAGATCTGCACCTCTGTGGCGTCATAGCGGTCGAACGCCAGAGCCGTCATCGTCTCCACGATGAAGGTCGCCACACCTTTACCTCGTGCCTCTTGGGCAACAATGACATTGCCGATACAGCAAACCCCACCCGTTTCAGCCCGATAAAAGTTAGCAAAGCCGACGACGCTGTTCTGGGTCTCGACAACCGTCGAGTCGAAACGTTGAGTAATAGCGTTAGACAGCTGAGCTTCAGTCAGAGGGTATTGAGCTTTCGGGAACATATAAAACAGTTCCCGAGCGTTCAGGGGAAAGCTACAGATAGTTCTGATGTCATCAGCCTTCACTGGCCTGTGTTGTAATATCATCGCGCGTCCTTGAGGTCTATGCATCCGGCATTCTAACTCACCTAGATTTGCTCAAATACCTTGCCTGGTTACCGCCCCCCCCATTGATGCGGCAGCAGATTTGCAATATCACACGCCCGCTGCGTCGGTAGGCGAGTGAGAACGTCCAACTGTTACCGCATCAGTGGGTGCCTTCCTGACGTACGCGAGGTGATTTAGGGGGGCTATTACCATTCAGCGCGAGTATCGATTACAACTAACCCTCGCGTGCGATATTTGCCCTATAAATTCCTGAGGCCACTTGGAGTTTCGATACAGGAAACCAAGCGTGACATCTCAATGCTGTCGCACCTATGAAGTCGAACTGGCCCGGAAAAATTTATGGCATCAAGCAGATGGCTAATCCTCTCTGGCGCAGGATGAAAGATATCGAGCATCTGCAATGAGCAGCCTTTATCTTCAAGCATCGTCGCAGGGTGCACCGGCTGTCCCCATTGAATCAGGCTGGGCGCGGCCCCCTCCAAAGGCAGTCTGCCGTCCGCTAAAATTGTAATATCCCAGCACAGTTCGCCTCGGCTCATCGGCTGCACTTGTCCGACGACCTCTGCGAACATCGGGCTAAGCGTTTTCAAGGTGTCGGTTTTAGCGACCCAATGGGCGAGCCGAGGAGACACGTTGTCTGGCAGACCGTCCAGGCCAAACCACCGAGGCCGATCCACAGGCAGGGCCGCTGGGTTAATAGCGATCACTTCTAGATAGAAATGTGTACCTAGCCGCAGCAGTTTGTTGTGGGTTCCCATAAGCGGATGGCAACCGCCTGGTTGAAGTTCCACGCCCAATCGCTGACTCACGAAGCGGTCACCCGCTTCCAACGTAGGCGCCACGATGACTAAATGATCCAGTGAAGTCTGCATAAGGGCTCCAATCGCTACAGGCGACGGTGTCAAAAACGCCGGACTGCTAGCCTCACCTCTCACCGTAGCGAGGTGTACTGACGGCCATTGGCGTCGAAGTTATCATCGGCCAGCCACCGCTCAATCAGGAGCTTGTTAGCTGGCCACTCTTCTGCAAACTGTGCATACCAAGCTGTATCGCGCCATCTACCTTTTATAATTTGAGCTTGACGCCAAGTGCCTTCAAAGGAAAATCCTAGTCGTAGCGCAGCGTTTCGAGAGGGCATATTGAGCGCGTTACACCGCCAAGCCACTCTGTTGAAGCCAATAGAAAAAGCGTGGTCAATAAGCAGGTATATCGCCTCGGTAGCGGGTCAAGTCCGCTGCAATGCTGGTGAAAACCAGATGCTGCCTATTTCAAGAGCGGCGTTATGCAATGATCCTGCAAAGAGCCAGTTCTTGCGTCCTGGTGCCCAAGGTCGGATCTGGTTTTCTGCCCAGTTGTTGTCAATGGGTACGGCGCCGTCATCAAGGTAGCGCGACAGCGCTGCACAGCGTTTCAGGCTGTAATCCAGCGCTCTACTGATAGCTGAACCTTCGGGCACTAAATTCCGCTGGACGATCATCCAAGTGTGCAGCATACCCATCACCGGCATGGCTTTTTCTTGCCGTATTCGATGCCGTAATTCCAGGTCTTAAAGTCGTCAGCTTTCATAATCACCGAGGCTCAGCGAGGCTGGAACCTTAGCCCCGCGACGCCAATACACGGATCCTATTTTTGGCTGAGCGCCGCTATCGATACTCCCGAAGCAACGAAGGTGAGTCCTGCCCCTACGTTCAGGCCATTTACCAGCCGTGGCCTCTGACGCAAAAATCGGGACAGTGCAGTGGCAAATACGCCCATAAGTGCGAATCCCACTGCCGTAAGTACGGCGAACCATATGCCATACACCAGCATCTGCACGCTCACTGAGCCGCGCTGTGGATCGACGAATTGCGGGATGAATGCAAGTACGAAAAAACCAGGCTTTGGATTGAGTGCTGCCGAGAGTAATCCCGTGAGGAAAATGCTCGGCAGTGATTGCCGAGTCGCTGGCTGGAAGCTAATCAGGCTACGAGAGCGTAGGACTTTTATGCCAAGCCATAGTAAATAACCGGCGCCGATAAGCTTGACGACCCAGAAGGCAACTGCGGACGTCTGCATAAGCAAAGTCAGTCCCAGCGAAGCGGTTGCCACATGAAATAGAATTCCCGCCCCAGATGCCATGCCCGATACGATAGCGGCTACCCTGCCCTGACTGAGTCCTCGGCCTACGGCCAGCAGATTGTCCGGGCCTGGCGCGAGAACCAATAGCAAGCACGCGGCAGTATAGGCAAGCCAGATATTGATCGGAAACACGGCATTCTCCTTAAGCCTCACCGAGGCATCCATCCTCACGTAGCGCCAAACTCTGCCCGTACCAGGCGGCAAAGTCAAAGCCACTGCATTTGACAATATGTGCTTGCCGAACGGTTACCGAAATACGTTCGTTTTCCCGTAAAGGACACATGCTCTAAGTCGATCACGACTTCAGGTTATTGCCCGAAGCCCACGCAACCGGCCTCATCATTGCCCGTCCGCCCACCCCGGGTGGCGTCCGAACGCCTCGAACAGTTCGAAAATGGTCGCCTTGACCTTTTGCACCGCGTTGCTCTGCACGGCGGTGTCAGGCCAGCACAAAGACAGCTCACGGGTGAACAGCCGATGATCGATCCTGGCGAGCTTGAGCTTATGTTGATCCAGTTCGACATGGGCGGCTGCCCAAGGCAGGATCGTCACGCCCAGTTTTGCCAGGACGGCTGAGAACAACAAGTCCGTGGAGTTGGCTTCGAACTCGACCTCACAGTGCAGACCGGCCTCCTGCAATGCCGACTCGACTCGACTGCGAATCGTGTTCGGGGCACAGGGCAGCACCAGCGGCATTTTCGCCAGGGCGTCGATAGTCACCGGCTCCTCGGGTAACGGAAATTCCGGCCACGCGATCAGGTACAGCGTTTCGGTGAGCAGTCGCTGCGAGATCAGCCCGCGGGTTTCGACCACATCGACATTCACCGCGAGTGCCACCCGCCCGACCGTAATCAGGCCTCCCAGCTCGGCGCTCGGGGCGTCGATCAATTCCAGCTTGATACCCGGATACCGACTGCGGATCGTACGTGCGAGCGGAATCGCCAACATCCGCGCCGTACTCGATGGCATGCCGACCGAGACCTTGCCCTGCGGGAGTTCGGCGTCCTGACGCAGCAGTTCACGGGTGCTGTCGGCTTGGCGCAGCAGTTCGATGGCATGTCGGTACAGCGTCTGCCCGGCCGCGGTGGGCACCACGCCCTGCACGCTGCGCTCGAGCAATTGCGTGTCCATATCCCGTTCCAGATTGCGCATCTGCTGGCTGATCGCGGGCTGCGCGATATGCAGTGCCTCACTGGCGCGGGTGATAGTGCCGCACTCGACCACCTTGATGAAATACCGCAACTGGCGCAGGTCCATGGGGGGCGTCCAAAGCATCTGACTCTATATAGAAATCCGATGAGACCAAAGGAATTTCATATTTGTAGCTTATGAGATGCGCTGCCTAGACTGATTTCACAATAAACGAAGCGCTGACGGCGGCCCCCGCCTCGCAGCGCCTCAATAGGCCTGATCAAGGTCAATGGGAGATCTTAATGTCCAGAGCATTAACCGCATCAGCAACGAGCGTGAAGCCGATCAAAACGCCCCTGACCCGCGAGCAGATTCGCGGCTTCTGGACCGTCTACCTGGGATGGGTGCTGGATGGCGTGGATTCGGTGATCTTCGCCCTGGTGTTGATTCCCGCCCTGACCGAGTTGCTGCCCAACTCGGGCATTACCCCAACCCCCACTAACATCGCCATGTACGGCTCCCTCCTGTTCGGGCTGTTTCTGATCGGCTGGGGTCTGTCGTTTATCTGGGGGCCGCTCGCCGACCGTTTTGGTCGGGTGAAGATGCTGGCCGCCAGCGTTCTGGTGTACTCGCTGTTTACCGGGGCGGCGGCGTTCTCGGAGAACATCTGGCAATTGGCGGCGTTTCGGCTGATCGCCGGGATCGGCGTCGGCGGCGAATGGGCACTGGCCGGCACCTATGTGGCCGAGAGCTGGCCGGAGGACCGGCGCAAGATGGGCGCGGGCTACCTGCAAACCGGCTACTACTTCGGCTTCTTCATTGCCGCGTTGCTGAACTACACCGTCGGCGCAACCTACGGCTGGCGCGTGATGTTTCTGTGCGGCCTCGCACCGGCGGCGGTGGCGATCTACACCGCGTTGAAGGTCAAAGAGCCTGCCCAGACACACAAGGTGGCGCACCCTGTCGCACGCTCCCCCATCACTTCTGCGCGCACCTCTTGGTGGGAAATCTTTGCCCCGGCCTTTCGCCGACGCACGCTGACCAGCTCGGCCCTGGTCGGCGTCGCGATCGTCGGTTTGTGGGCCGGCTCGGTTTACGAAGCAACGGCCGTAGTGACCCTGGCGACCCGCGCCGGCATCGACCACGTTGGCGCCGTGCACCTGGCCTCCATTGGTGCGGCGGTGCTATCGCTCAGCACCATTCTCGGCTGCCTCGTTGCGCCGTGGCTGGCCGAGCGGCTCGGGCGACGGCTTGCGCTGGCCATCTACTTCGCCGGTATGGCGACGTCGATCGTGGTCGCCTTTGGCTGGGTGTTCTACATGGACGACGGCCTGCACCTGTTCATGGTGTCGCTGGTGTTTCTCGGCTTCTTCGGCGGTAACTTCGCGATTTTCTCGCTCTGGCTGCCCGAGCAGTATCCGACCCGGATCCGCGCCACCGCGTTCGCCTTCAATGCCTCGGTCGGCCGTTTCATCGGCGCCGGCGTCAACTTTCTGCTGGCCGCTGCGATCCACTGGCACGGCTCGCTCGGCGCCCCCATCGCCTGGACCGCTGCGGCCTTCGTGGCCGGGATTCTGATCCTGCCGTTTGCCGTCGAAACCCGTGATCAACCATTGCCGCAATAAAACAGCAGCGCTCAAACATTCAGTGGAGAACCGTATGCAAGCTTTGCAAGGCGTGAAGATCGTCGACTTGAGTCGCGCACTGTCGGGGCCGTTCTGCACCATGGTGCTGGCGGACCTCGGCGCCGATGTGATCAAGATCGAGCCCGGCCCGACCGGTGATATGAGCCGGACCTGGGGGCCGTTCGACCGCGGCGTGAGCACCTACTATCTGTCGTGCAATCGCAATAAACGCGGCATCTGCATCGACTTCCGCAACCCCCAGGGCTTGGCCGCAATCCAGCGACTGGTCGATGAGGCCGACGTGGTGATCGAGAACTTCAAACCCGGCACGCTCGATAGCATGGGCCTGAGCTATGAGGTGCTCAGCGCACGCAATCCGCGCCTTATCATGGGCAGCATCAACGCTTTTGGCAGCGACGGGCCGATGAGCAGCTGGCCAGGTTTCGACCAGATCGCCCAGGGTTACTCGGGGCTGATGAGCCTGACGGGATTCGTCGATGGTGATCCGACCCGCACCGGCACGGCCATCGGCGACCTGACCTCGGGCATGTGGCTGGTGACCGCGGTATTGGCCGCCCTGCTGGAGCGCGAACGCAGCGGTTACGGCCAGCACGTCAGCACCTCGTTGCTGGCCAGCCTGGTCGGGTTGTTAAGTGTGCACGGTCAACGCTACCTCAGCCTGGGCGATGTCCCCCGCCGTACGGGCAACGCCCACTCAGTCATTGCGCCTTACGGCGTATTCCAGACGCAGGACGGCCCGCTCAACCTGGCGCCGATCACCTCGGCCATGTGGGGACGTTTATGCACCCTGCTCGATTTACCGACACTGCCGGACGACCCGCGCTTCGCCACCAATGAAGCCCGGGTCGAGCGACGTGACGAGTTGAAAGCTATTCTGGAAAGCCGCTTGAAAACCCGCAGCAAACGCGTGTGGACCGAACTGTTCATCGAGGCTGGTTTACCCGCAGGCCCGATCAATACACTCGACGAAGTGTTCGACGACCCGCAGGTGCTGCATAGCCAGCTGACCCGGACACTCATGCACCCGACACTCGGCGCGCTGCGCCAGGTAGTAACTCCCGTGTTCAGCGCAACCGACGCAACAGAACCTGCGCCCGGTGTCAGCCAGCGACCACCGCCGCTGCTCGGTGAACACACCCTCGAAGTCCTGCGCGAGGCAGGTTTCGACACGGCGTCGATCAACGCGCTGCTGGCCGCGAAAGCCGTGTATCAGGACAGCAGTGATTCGCCAGTAATGGCATCCGGACAATCAACAGGAACCGCACAATGAACCCGACGCAAACCTCTTCCGCCACCGTGACCGTCAACATGGTCGATGAACGAATCGGTCGGCTGGTCTTCAGCAACCCCACCCACCGCAACGCCCTCAGCGCACAACTGCTGAACGCCCTCGACGAAAGCCTCGCCGCACTGGCGTCACAACGCATACCCGTGGTGATACTCGGCAGCGAAGTCGGCCAGCCCGTCTGGAGCGCCGGCCACGACATCCGTGAACTGCAACACGACCACGACCCGGTTGCCTACGGCAAGCCACTCGAAAAAGTCTTGCGCCGCATCCGCGCCTACCCCGGCGTGGTGATCGCCATGATCTCCGGCTCGGTATGGGGTGGCGCGGTCGATCTGGCGATGAGCTGCGACCTGGTGGTCGCGGATCGCAGTGCAAGCTTTTCGATGACGCCGGCAAACATCGGTTTGCCCTACACAACCAGCGGGCTGCTGCGCTTCTTCAACAACCTGCCGATTCACGTGTTGAAGGAAATGTTTTTCTGCGCGCACAAGCTCGATGCAGAACGCGCTGAACACTTCGGTGTGGTGAACCGGCTGGTCGACAGCGACGTGCTGGAAGCCACTGCGCTGGAACTGGCACGCACGGTTGCCGGCAAAGCCCCGCTGGCCAATGCGGCGGTCAAGGAGCAGCTGCGCATCCTCGAAGACCTGCAACCGATGCCCGTCCAGGCGATGGAACAGATCGCAGAACTGCGTCGACAGGCGTGTGAGAGCAACGACTTTGATGAGGGGCTGGCGGCGTTTGCAGAGCGTCGGCCAGCGGTGTTTGGCGGTCAGTAGGACGCTGCGAGGCGGACAATCAAGCTGGTGAACTACGCGCGTCATACCGTTGAATCCCGATGAACATCACGAGAGCCGATATCCATCGGGAACGCCGGTAAAAAATCGAACTCAAGCCATACCGCTGCATCCAATGTATAGGCCAATGGAGGTAGCGATATGAACAACGATGACCGTGTTGACGACGAATCTGAAACGACGTCAAACACCCTTCCCACCGATACGTCTGGCAAACCCGCCAATGTGGTCGAACGAGGTCTTGAGGACAGGAAGAGTGACGCCAAAAATGTAGACGTAACCGTTACGCCCCCTTTAACTCAAGCCCAGGTGCAGGAGGCTGAGGAGCGCAGTCGAAAAATAGCTGAAATAGAACGGAAAGTGGCGGATGGCAATTAGCAGAAGGCTTGACACCACTTGCGATCAGTTTGTAATGGTCCACTCATCCCGGACACGACATTAAGTTTTTTCTCGGCCCGAGCGGGTGCCAGGGCAGTTGCGAAGACCGTCTTTATTCATCATTTGTGTTTTATTTCTCTGACGTGGGCGTTCGCCTCATCACCCTTCCTTCGATGATGGCACGAGCGTCACTCGCCACACGACGTTACCGACGTCGTCCATAATCACGATCCCACGCTCCCGGGGGCGACATGCTCCTGTCGGCCAATAACCGACTATCGGTTCCTTTCAGACAGTTTTGCACGTCACCCAGGCGCCCCAGAAAAGGCTGCTGAAAAAACGAGTAGCGTCTCCGAATCCCGAGTCATGCAGCAGTTTTTGAACTGCCGCCTCGGAGTGTGGAGGGTCAGCGCCTTGAAGGATTTTCCCAAGCTTGACCTTCACT
This sequence comes from Pseudomonas sp. H3(2019), assembly GCF_007713465.1. Classification (GTDB taxonomy): domain Bacteria; phylum Pseudomonadota; class Gammaproteobacteria; order Pseudomonadales; family Pseudomonadaceae; genus Aquipseudomonas. The sequence continues at coordinate 70,890 of NZ_VMSG01000002.1, forward strand.
TCATCCGGGCTCGCACCCTGCTGTCGCCACCGTTGCCCCCAGGCAGCAAGCAACATTGGTTGACTGGCATAGGCATATTGATTGCCCGCGACAATCAACGGCGCACCTGGCTTTAGATGAGTCCGAATGGAACGTAGAAGTTGTCGTTTGGCGTCATCTCCAGCGAGATGATGGAGTACACCGATCAGCGTCGCCGCGTCGTATGACGCGTCCGATGGCAGGTCGTCAACCTGACCAAGATGCACGTCCGTTCTCTCAAGTAAGTTGTTTGCCTCTAGCTGCTGCGTCGCGGCCTCGAGCATCGGCTCGGAGGGATCAACGGCAGTGAAGCGCCAACTCGGCTCCAACCTTGCCATTGCAATAATCTCCTGAGCCGTACCGCCTGCGCCAACGACCAGTATTCTCGCCGGGTTTGTGTCACCGAGGATTGCCGCCAGCATGCACGCCGCAAGATCGTGGCAGGCGTCATAGCCTGCCAATGCAATACGGCTCTGTCGTCCGTACTCAGTGGCCCGTGAGGTATCAAATTTTTCAGCTGCGTTCAGAGGCGATGATTTCAAGGCGATTCTCCATGTCCTCAAATCAAGCTACGCCTTGCACAGCGATAATTAAAATTCATTAATTTTATGCCATGCATTCCCATGAGGAATGCAATGTTTGAGTGATTGCTCGTCTGCCCGGGTTGGTTGCGCCGTTTGGTGATAGCCCGCGTCCGGCATTGCCTCACCCTCCTACCCCATCACTTCAATCAAGTCCCTCGGCGTCATCTTCGTCACCATAATCATCACAATCACGAACATTCCCAAAAACCCCAGAACGCCCATCCAGAACCATTTCCTGTAAACGGATCTGTACTCCTCAGCAAGCCCCACGCCCGCCTCAACCGCGCTCAAGGCCATCATGTGCAGCCGCTTCTGAAGCACCAACACAGGAAGCCAGAGTGAGCCCACACACAGGAAGATGATCAGCGACGTCAGAACCCATTCCGTGGTCAGGGGAAGTCCGGCAAGCCTCACCAACAGATAGCCTGTCACGATCTGAATGAAACCTGCCGGTGTGGTAATCCAGGTGTCGAATCGCACGACCATTCTCGCCACATGCGCGATGACTTGAGGATTGGCCGTGCGGCTGGCGGCGATCAAGTAGAGGTAAGACCCCATGCCGAATCCGAACAGGAAAATAGCGGCGATGACGTGGATGTACTTCAGACACAGGTAGAGCATGGTCAGCCCTGCTCGTTGGAGAATTTTACGGACAAGTGCAGATTCACCGGGTCGTTGATCGCCGCCATGTACTCATCAACGGTGATCTCGCCCACGCAAGCTCGGGCACCGGGCTCGGGCGAGTACTCCAGAACGATTTTTGCGGCCAAGGCAACAGCCGCGCAGCTGGGGATTTCCGGCCCCTTGTCATTCATCGCCGTCAGTTGCACCGTCATGGACAGCGGCTTTGCATCAACATCGATGCCCTGGACGTCGATGTACATTGCACTTTTACCATCACCGAATCGCTCGAACCTCCGGCCCCAGCGATGCAATCTTGCAGCCCATGACGCAGGGTCCCGAACCAGCCCCACTCTCATCGCCTGAGCCAGAAGATAGTTGGCCAAACCGCCGAGTTTCAGGCCTGATCCTGCTTTGAAACTCAGGGTTTTGGCACCATAACGCTGGGCGAATATATCGATGTCCGGCACGTCGACATTGGCCAGGACCCGGGTACCCAGTTGTGGCATCTTGCGAAGCGTCAGGTCCTGCCAGCCCAACACTTCATGCACCTGTCCATTCCTGAGTTGCTTGATCGGTTTACCTGCGTAGGCGAGCACGCCTTCGACGGTCGACAGTCCCGGCATCTTTGCCGAAGATGAAATGCCATGGTCGATCGAGTCGATACGTTTGAAGCGATGTCGGTGTTGGTCGATTATTGCCGACGATAAGGTCGGCACCGAACTGCAACCGCTGAGGATAGCCACGCCTGCACGCTTGGCTTGTGCGTCGAGCACGCCGATCCCGGTGACGAAGGTACGGCAGTCAGACAGGTCGCAGTAGTTCACGCCCGCATCGATACAGCCCTGCGCAACGGCATAGGTCTGTCCCTGGAACGGGCCGCCGGTATGGATGACCAACTGAATACCCATCGAGTCCAGGACGGACTTGAATGCAGTGTCCATGGCATCGCCGCACCAGCTTTCACAGGTTGTGCCCGATTGGGCTTTCAGCTCATCGACTTTGCGCAACAACTTCTGTGAGTCGCGCCCCGAAATCACCAGGGATACACCTGGCATCGCAACTAAATGCCGGCAAACGATGCTGCCGAAGTTTCCGTAGCCACCGATTACCATCACCCTGAGCGTCATTCATCTCTTCCCTAAACCATTCGATCTTGTGGCTAACTCGCCCTGAACATGGACTGGCGCGGAGCTTCGCTGATATCAGATGGCCAGGCAAGCGGCAATGCCATCTACCCAACAAGGCAACTCACCCCGCTAACCCTGATTGAGAAAAAAGGGTACAACCATTAGCCTGCTCTGGATTGAAAACCGGCACCTTTGGAGGCATCGCATGCGCCTGCTGTGCAGAATCAAACCGCTGTGCTTCTCGATGCTAGCCGTTATCGCGCCCTGCCTGGCGAGCGCCGAGCCAAGACCCGAGCATATGGTCTATTTACGGGCGATTGATCCGGGTATCGAGCAAGACATCCGCTATGCCAGCGCCCACAACTTCACCGGACACCCGCTCGACGGCTACGAAGCTGCAGAGTGTCTGTTGTCGCTGGACGCCGCCAAGGCCCTTGCCCGGGTACAAACGGCGTTGCGCACTCAAGGCTACGGTTTGAAGGTATTTGACTGTTATCGGCCCAGCCGTGCGGTTGCCGACATGGGACGCTTTGCGACGCAACCGGGTGACCCGCGCAAGGCCGAGTTCTATCCGCGCGTGGACAAGCAAGACTTCTGGCGTCTGGGCTATGTGGCCCGGGTTTCGAATCACTCCAAGGGCGGCACGGTGGATTTGACGCTGACGGGGCCAGAGGCTCTGCCCGCTCAGACATGGAGTCCCTCGGCCGTGCAAGTCGACTGCGCCGCTCCCTATGTGCAGCGTTGGCATGATGGTGCCGTCGACATGGGAACAGGGTTCGATTGCTTCGATGAGCGAGCGCATACCGACAGTTCAACGATCAACGCGACCGCCAGAGCGAATCGCCAGCGGCTCGGCAACGCCATGCAAAAAGAGGGATTTTCCGGGTACTCGAAAGAATGGTGGCACTTCACCTACACCGGGAACGATGCGCTGAAGAACGTCATGGATTTCCCTATTACGCCTCAAGCGCTGGACACCAGTAATCAGCTGATTGTGGTCACGACAAAAAACTGGACCGATGTCCAGGGGACCGCCCAACGCTACAAGCGGCAAGGGAAAACGTTTCAGAAATACGGGGCGCCGTTTCCGGTGGTTGTCGGCAAAAGCGGGCTGGCCTGGGGCAAGGGTCTCGGTGTCGTTGACCAGCGCGAAGGACCGGTCAAACGTGAAGGCGACGGGAAAGCGCCTGCCGGCCTGTTCAAACTGGGCACAGCTTTTGGATACGACAGCACGGCCGATACCAGGCTGCCTTACCTTCCGCTGACATCGACCACCGAATGCGTGGATGACAGCCACTCCAAACGCTATAACGAGCTTGTCGACGGGTCGACGATTGCCAGGGACTGGAACAGCTCCGAACACATGCGTCGCGATGACGACATGTATCGACAAGGCATTGTCATCGAGCACAACACGCCGGCGTCCGCCGACGCGGGCTCGTGCATTTTCTTCCACATCTGGCGAGCCCCCACCTCCCCGACGCTTGGCTGCACAGCCATGGACCCGGCAGATATTGCTCGCTTGTTCAGCTGGCTGGATCCGCGTCAGTCGCCCCTACTGGTTCAACTGCCCGAAGCGGAGTACGAGCACTTTCGCGAACGCTGGAACCTTCCCCAGCGTTGATCCCGCTGACTCAAGCAACCTTGAGTGATACCCAGCCTGTTCGCATGCACTGACCTCAGTCGTGCTGCACGCCAGCGCGCTTGAGCATTTTCTTGCAGCGTTCGGACAAGTGATACACCCGCAACTGTTTGCCGGTCTTGACGTAGCGCTCACGCAGCGTCCTCAGCGCGGCGATGGCCGAGTAGTCGACAAAGCTCAGGTGACGACAATCGAGGGTTACCTGAGGCGGGTCGTTGGCGGGGTCGAACTGGTTGAGGAACGGTGCAGTAGAGGCGAAGAATAGCGTGCCATGCAGGCGGTAGAGCTTGCTGCCGTCAGCTTCCAGGTAACTGTCGGCGTATAGCTCGCGGGCCTGCTGCCAGGCGAAGTTCAGCGCGGCAATGACAATCCCGCAGAGCACAGCGATGGCCAGATCGGTGAACACCGTGATGATCGTTACGGCAATGACCACCAATACGTCGTTCAACGGTACCTTGTTGAGCACCCGCAGCGAGGCCCAGGCGAAGGTCTGCTGCGCCACGACGAACATCACCCCGACCAGTGCCGCCAGCGGGATGCGCTCGATCAGCGGCGAAAGGAACAGGATGAACAGCAAGATCATCACTCCCGCGACCACACCGGAGAGTCGGCCGCGGCCGCTGGAACTGAGATTGATCACGGTTTGACCGATCATGGCGCATCCGCCCATCCCACCGAACAGACCGGAGACCATATTGGCCGCGCCCAGTGCCACGCATTCACGATCCGGGTAGCCACGGCTCTCGGTGATCTCGTCGGTAAGGTTCAGCGTCAAAAGGGTTTCCAACAGCCCGACCAGGGCCATCAACACCGCATAAGGGGCGATAATCCACAGGGTTTCCAGGTTCCAGGGCACTTGAGGCAAGGCCAGGCCAGGCAGACCGCCGGCAATGTGCGCCATGTCGCCAAGGGTGCGAGTCGGCAAGCCGAGAAGGTAGACCGCCAGACCGACGCCAAGAATCGCCACCAACGCCGGTGGCACAGCTCGGGTCACGCGCGGTAACACGTAGACGATGGCCATCGTCAGCGCCACCAGCCCGATCATCAGATACAGTGCTGTACCGCTCAGCCAGGTCCCGCCACTCTTGAAATGCTCCAGCTGGGCCAAGGCGATGACAATCGCCAGGCCATTGACGAAACCGAGCATTACCGGGTACGGCACCATGCGCACTAGCTTGCCCAGCCGTAGCAGACCGAACGCCATCATCAACAGTCCACCCATCAACACCGTGGCGAGCAGATACTGCACGCCGTGCTGCACGACCAACGCGATAATCACCACGGCCATCGATCCGGCAGCACCGGAAATCATCCCCGGCCGGCCTCCGAACAGGGCAGTCAGGGTGCAGATGATGAAGGCTCCGTACAACCCCATCAGCGGATTCAGGTGCGCAACCAGGGCGAAGGCGATGCATTCGGGCAGCAGAGCAAAAGAGGTGGTGAGTCCGGCCAGGGCATCAGCGCGCAGACGTTTGGATTTCATGACTTACCTAAAATACAGGCCGACGGAGCAGACCGCAGGGCATGGTGGGACAAAGGGTTGCGGATATTACGGAATTGAAGGCGGCCCGGCCAGCAACCGGGTAATCCCCCCTGCGTGATCGTCTGTTTTTAGCTTTTTTTGCTTTCGAGCATCTGTTTCAGGCCGAACTACCAGTTCATGATCATCGGCATCCCCGGACGAAAATCGTGCGTCTGGCCGCTCGCCCCATGATCAATCTCCACTATGAGCAGATGCTCATGACCCTGAACAATTGCAAACCCTTCCAGCTGGTTTGCACATTGCGCAGCGCTAGAAAAAGCCTGGTTGTCGGGAGTGATCACTCGCACCGATGTAATGTCGCGAAAACCATTGGGATGCTCGAACGGCTGCGCTCGCTCAATCGGAGCCTCATCGGGTCTCTTGGCAAACGAAAGAAAAAACCACATCGGTTCGGATACAGGCGCATGTCCCACGTCGACGCTCAGGGCCGCGGGTAAGTAAACAGGTCGATACTCCCAGACTGGAAATAGCGGCTTCTCCCCTACTGTGGAAGGCCTGAAGCAAACACCAAAGGGCGCGGCGACTCCCTCTGTGCACGTGAGGCGGTCAAAGAGTCGGGTTGGCGCCGTTAACTGACTTCGAGCTTCTGACTCATCCGTGAGATATAGAAGCTCAATGAAAGCGTTTCTGAAGAAGAACCGTCTATTGGCAGTGCCTTGACCTGGGTGGACGTTTGGCGTCCCTTCGACAAGCCCGAGGGTTTTCAGAGATTCAGCACCTCGACCGTCATGATTCACACAAATAAAAACATGATCCATTTCCATCGTTAACTCCCTTTAACGTCGTGATTTGACTGCTTGGTTACTCAGCAACGACTCAACAATTTTACTCGCCAGCGGCTCACCCGTTATTTTTTTTCAGGCTTTGCAGGCGCAGGTTCGCGCGTTGCACGGCGGCCATTTTTTCCGGGCGCTTCATGCGCTTCCATTTCCTGATGTCCTCCTTGATGCGCCCACAACTCACACACAGCTCACCGCGCAGCTGACAAACGGCAATACACGGGTTTTCGATATCCTTGGCCATGGTTCAATCCCGAGTCGAGCGCTGGCGCGCCAAGCGTTGCTGCCCGTTTCCGGCATGGGCGCGCTGATACTGTTCTTCGGTGTCAAATTGCACATGAGCCGAGACCGGGCTGACGAGAATATCCGCTTCACTTAACGCCACGGCCGTCAGTTCAACCATGCGTTCAGCTTGCCCGACGGCCAGGGCCTGGCGCTTGTTGGCCAGTGTGTCGAAGACCCAGGTCACCCTCAGGCTTGCCGGGAACGCGGTGTAATCCACCTCGTGGGTCAACCAGACGAACCCGACGATTTCCGCTTTGGCCGTCTCACACGCCTCGGTCAGGGTAACCACCAGGCGACGCTCGATTCGCGCCTGATCGCGTTTGGTTAAAAGCATGGATTGATCCTTGAATGAGTATCCAGAGCCGGCCGAAGAATGCTCGGCCGGCGATGTGTTCTTTTCACAAATGAATCTGCGCCTACAGATGAGCGGCAGGGGAAACACTGCGGGAAATCAATGACGGTAACCATACCGAAACACACAACCCGCGTCTTGCCGCCTCATCGCCAAACCCCAGACGGATCTGTGCCCCGTTGCGATCCGCTACCGCCTTGACGATGGACAACCCCAGCCCGGACCCGACCTCATGGTTCCCGAGGCTGCGATAAAACGGGTCGAACACACGTTCCCGTTCCTCGGCCGCAATCCCCGGGCCGGAGTCCCTGACCTGCAACAGCGCTCCGCCCTCCTCCATGCGCACCGAAAGATCTACCCGCCCGCCTGCAGGCGTATAGCGAATGGCGTTATCGACCAGGTTCTTGACCATGGCGAGCAGGTCGCGTTCGTTGATCAGCACCTGCACATCCGGTTCATCCTCGACACCGATGTCGATATGCTTGGCCTCGGCCAGCGGCAGCAGGTCCTCCAACACGCGCCGATAGACGCCATGCACGGAAACCGGCGTTGCAGGCAGCGTCGAGTTCGATTGTGCGGTGGCCAGTGCCAACAGTTGATCAATCAGATTTTTGCCGCGCTCGATCCCTCGCCGCAATGCAAACAGACGCTCCCGGGCCAATGTCGACATGTCTGCGACGGCCAGGCGTTCGGCTTGCAGCGACAGGGCCGTCAACGGTGATCGGAGTTCGTGGGCGGCATCGGCGACGAAGCGCCGCTGGGTCTCCATCGACTGAGCCACACGGGTGAGCAATCGATTTATGGCCAGCACGAAGGGGCGGATCTCGGCGGGCAAATGGTTCTCGTCGATGGGGTGCAGTTCCTGCTCGCCGCGCTGGTCGATTTCAGACGCCAGTACCGCGATCGGCCGAAACAGCTTGTGCACCAGATCGGCAACCACCAGTAACAGCACGGGAAACAGGATGAGAAACGGCAACAGGCCGCGCCAGGCGCTCTCGCGGGCGTCCTTGTCGCGGGCGCCGGTTTCCTGCGCAACGGCTATGCGCTCACCATTGGTCAGGGTCTTGACCAGCACACGAAACGGCTCGCCACCGACCACCAGCGTCGACAGGCCGTCGGCCAGCGTTGTCGGCAGTGGCAGCGGTGCGCCAGCCTCCACATTGCCCGACACCTTGTTGCCATCGTTCAGGTACTGAACGGTGACCCGGGATTCTTCATCGTCTCCCTCGATGCCCTTGCCTTGCGTCGGATAGGTCAGCGTCATCTGCTGGCGCTCGAACAACACCGCCACCTGGTGCAGGGTGTTGTCCTGCATTTCCAGGGCTTCATCGAATGCCGAGACGAAGGCGAAAATACCAGCCACGATAGCGACGATCAGAATGGCCAGCGTCAGCGAAACGGAGAGCCTGACCTGGACCGACTCGCTCAGTCGCCTTTTGAAACCATCCATCCCATACCCCTGACATTCTTGATGACGTGGCTACCCAGCTTGCGACGCAGAGCATGGATCAGAAACTCCACTGCGTTGCTTTCCACTTCATTGCCCCAGCCGTAGATACGGTCTTCGAGCTCGCTGCGCGAAAGAATAGCCCCCGGCCTGATCAACAGTGCCTGCAGTAGCGAGAACTCGCGGTTGGAGAGCTGGACGTCAGGATTGTCGATGGTGCTGGCTTGTTTCGAGATCGGGTCCAGCGACACCACGCCGTTGCTGAAAACGGGCAGCGCGCTACCCCCTTTGCGGCGCAGAACGGCACGCATGCGCGCCAGCAATTCCGCCATTTCAAAGGGTTTGAGCAGGTAGTCGTCAGCACCACCATCGAGACCGCGCAAGCGATCGTCGAGGCTGTCGCGGGCCGTGATGATCAGCAGCGGAACGCCGTTGTTGCGGCCACGGATGCTGCTCAATACCGCAAGGCCGTCCTTGCCGGGCAGGCCGAGGTCAAGCAGCACCAGGTCATAATGTTGAGTGTCCAGCGCAGTCAGGGCGGTCAGACCATCCGTGACCCAGTCGGCGGCGTAACTGGCATCCCTCAGTGCGCCCTGGATCGCGTCTCCGATCATCGGGTCGTCTTCAACCAGTAATATCCGCATGTCCCTCTCCGGTGAATGAGTGAGGCTCGATACTCACGCGGGTATACCAGCGCGAGTGTCGAGCCTGCATTGAATCACCTGTTCAAGCGTGCGCGAAGCGATTTATGGGCATTGAAAGCTGTCAGCTTTTTCCTTGCAGCGAATTGAAGGTTTTCAGCAAATCATCCATTGCCGCCTTGCAGTCGCTCTGTTTCGGGGTGCTGGCGCGCAAGGCCTCAAGTGCAGTGTCGATGGACTTGTCCAGGACATGCCAGTCGCTGGCAGCACGCGGTTTGATGCCGGCTTCCGCGGAGTCCCAGGACAACTCCAGGTCCTTGATTCGAGTTTTCGCACCCGGCAGGTCGTTTTTATTCACCAGATCGGCGACGCTGGCCGCAATACCCTGGAACGCCGACAGGTCGCCGAGTTTAGAGGCCAAGCTCTGCTGAACGCTGGCCGCACCCGAAGTAGCGCTCGTTTTAGGGGCGTCAGCGGGTTTCGAACACCCCGCGGCCAGGCCGAACACGACGATGGCGGAAAGGACGGCGGCTTTACGAATGGCAGTTTTAACGGAGACCATGATGATTCCTTGATAGGCTTTTGAACGGATTATTCAGTGACGAGTTTGCGATTGCCGACGCTCATCTGTGCGACGGCGACCAGAATCAGGATCACGCTGAGGAAAATCGCGCTGGTCCACATGGCGCCCATGCCGAGACCGCCATAGGTCTTGGCTTGCGTCAGCAAGTCTCCCAGGGAGGCGCCGAAAGGACGGGTCAGGATGTAGGCGATCCAGAAGGTCAGGACCGTATTGCCGCCCAGGCGCCAGGCGGCGAACGTCACGGCGATCAACGCGCCGAAAATCACCGCGCCCAGTGTGAAGCCAAGCCCCAGCGCCTCGGTGGCGAGGTCGCCGGCCGCGGTGCCCAGCGCAAAGGTACAGAGCACTGTCGCCCAATAGAACAGTTCCCGGCGCGGTGTGACGATTTCAGTGATCGAGAGGCTGCGCTCCAACCCGTACCAGATCATGAAATTGATCGCCAGCAGCACCGAAAATACCGCCGTGCTGGCATACAGACTGATGCCCATTTTGTCAGTGAGCACGTCGGTAATCTGCGTTCCGACGACGCTCACCAGCACCACCGTCAGCCAATAAATCCAAGGGGTGTAGGCGCGTGTACGAAGTTGGCCGAACAGTGCAATCGCCAACAGCACGGCCATGCCGATACTGGTCACACCCTGCCCCAACCCGGCATCGACAGCGAGAAAGTCAGCGCCGGTTTCACCCACGGTAGTGGACATGATCTTGATGACCCAGAACGACAGGGTCACCTCGGGGACTTTATTGAGCCAGTCAGCTTTCGTAAGCGGCTTCATGTGGATGCTTCTCCTTGACAGCGCAGCAATTGGCGCAAGGGAGAGACTACGCAGGCAAACTTAGCTGGAACTGAGGAACCTCGATTGTCGGTCATGAAGCGAACATAAAATCCCGGCCGGGCCTGTACACATGGGCTTCGCGGGCGCTCCTGGCTAAAAAAATCATCTCAACAGTCTGTAGCAAACAGTTACAAATAAGGCCATTATTCCGCTCGCGGTCACCATGAACTACCCTCTGACAGAGCGGTTCAGTCCAGGATCATTTGCCCACTGCCGAGACTTTCCGAGCGTCGTACCGTGTTTTCGGGGGTAGTGGGAAAGCCTTACTTCTTAAGGAACGTAATTTTGACAAACGTCTGTACCAGCAGCCTTGATATCGGCTTTGCTTCTCTGGATTACCTGCAAATTGGCATCCTGGGGATCATTCAAGGCATCACCGAGCTATTACCCATTTCATCCACTGCGCACATGCGAATCGTACCCGCCCTGCTCGGCTGGCCCGATCCCGGCTCAGCGTTTTCCGCTGCGATGCAATTGGCCGCACTGGCCGCGGTCGTCAGCTATTTCTGGCGTGATGTACGGGAAGTCGTCGCTGGCAGCATAGGTGCCGTGCGACAGCGTGACTTCAACAACCAATCGTTCAAGCTGGCTGTTGCGATTGTGCTGGCGACCATCCCGATCGGCATTGCGGGCCTGGCCTTGTCCTCGCTGCTCAATACGTGCAACTCACCCTTGAGAGGCCTGATGGTGATTGGCATCTCATGCCTGGTGATGGCCGTTCTGCTGGCCGCGGCCGAGCTCAGCTGCCGCCATCAGCGCGTCGTGGGACAGATGCGCCTGCGGGATGCATTGATCGTCGGTATTGCACAAGTTGGCGCGCTGATCCCCGGTGTTTCCCGCTCAGGCTCAACACTCACCGCCGCGCTCTTTCTTAACTTCAAACGTGAAGAAGCCGCGCGGTTCTCATTCCTGCTTGGGCTGCCCGCTATCGCGCTGGCCGGCTTGAAAGAGCTCTGGGTGCTGTATCACGCGCATATCCCGGCGGAAGCGTGGTCGCACCTGATGTTCGGATTGGTGATCGCCAGCGTGTCGGCGTTTTGCGCCATCTGGGGCCTGATGAAATTCCTCGAAAGGTTTTCCACCTGGCCTTTCGTTATTTACCGTGCGGTATTGGGTATTTTCCTGATTGTCGCGGTCAGTACCGGGCTGTTGAGCTAAACCACGTTCAAACGCTGATAGAGCCCGGCCCAGTGCCGGGCTTTTTATTGTCTTAAATAATCTTATATAAACAGAGTGCTTATGATAAAAATTTAAGCTCATCTTGGCTCCGCCCCTATTGGGCGTGTTCAAGCCTCTTGAAACAAAGCAACCCGATCATGCTGACAAAAGCGAAAACAAGCCAACCCATGCTGATCGGCGTCCATCCCGCGCCCATACTGCCCAGATAGTTTCCCAAGGCTCCGCCTATTGCCCAAGAGACTGCTGACGCGCCGAAATAGCTTCCAGCGTTGCTCTCGGTCGTCAGTTCAGCGAGAGCGATGTTCGACGCAGGCAAGATGAGGCTTTCGCCGAACGTGAAAACTAAAGCGATGACAACGAGGATCACCAGAGACTGTTGCGAGTTCCATTCGCCTGGGAAAATGAGCGCTGCCAGTACGAAACAGGCGAGCAGCGCGAGATGACCGATTGACATCAGGGATTGCCACCTTGCCTGTTGAAACCATCGCATCCCCAGAAGCGCAGTCAAGACACCGAACAAAGCGTTCGCGATGTAGAACGGTCGCACACCGTTATACCCTGACGCTCCCTGAGCGAAAGTCAGTGGGATGAACACATAAATTTGCGTGTACACAGTCCAGAACGGGATAAGTGCGATGCAGAGTCTTCGAAATTTCCTGTCATGGAAAACCTCAAAAAGCGCAGAGACAACACGCTTCGGTCTTTCATCCATGCGCGTCCGTACAGCCGCGAACGGTGCCACCAAAGCCAACGCAGCGAAGATATAACCGCTTACCTCAAATGGAAAAGCACCGCCATGGGCAGGCAGTAAGAACAGCACTGTTGGCCCGACCAGCGCCCCCAGGTTAAGTACAAGATTATTCAAAACGAATACACGCGAACGAATATCTGTTTTGAGGGTACCGAACACGGAGTATGCGGTCGTTTCATAGAGGGCTGCGCCGAATCCACTCAAGAATGCACATGCGGCCAACGCGGGGAAATCGAGAACATGGCCCAAACCGATGAACCCCATAGCACGGCACACCAGACCCAACGAAACCAGTACTCTGCTATTAAATCGGTCGGTAGCAGATCCTAGAACAAGCGGCAACAGCCGACTCGACAGCAGGCTCACGGTGAGTACGCTCGCGACGTCGCCGGCGCTCAAGCGGCGCTCGACGCTCAGAAAGGCAGCCAGCAGCGGAAAAGACCCGAACACCGAGAGATTAACGAGAAACTGCAGAAAGAGCAGGACCGTTGTTGCTAAGCCGACGCCGCCCGTCAATCGATCAAAAAGCGGCGAAGCCCGGCGAACCTTCATTGATTGCCTGGCGTCATTCGCAGACCGAACGCTTCGCAAATCGAGTTTATTTCCCAATGCGCGGTGATCAAAATCGTCCATCCTTCTCTCCCTGATGTTTTATGGACCGGAAGGACGAAGAGCACAAAAAAGGCCCCGTCCGTTTCCGGCGGGGCCTTTCGGTTAAATTGTGGCAAGTGTTTAGAGCGCACAACCTCCCCGCGGCCCGCCGATGGCGGTCGTGGTGGTGGTTGTCGTGGTGGTGACGAAAAGTGCGCTCATTGAATTCAACGTAACGTCCTCCTTATCGCTCGTCAACGGCAGATTGGTGTTTTATCTAACACACAGCGTGTGACTCAGATAACTGAAGTCATGGATTGATCTAAGGAAGGAGCATGACCGCGCCTGCTGGGCAATGGATTAATTTAGTAAGGGGATGAGCTAAGCAGCACATCCCTGAGCATGAAGCCCTGTAGTGTTGGCTCAGCCTCTGCTGCAACCAAATTCATCTGACGCAGGGCCGATCCAGTTGATTGAACGCGCCCGGTGCTAATACTCTGCGCCCCGCTCCCGTTACCCAACCGGGAGCGCGGCGCTCACACGGTTGCCAGCATCATTTGTCATCCATCTTTTTGTCCGACGATGGCGGCCGGTACTCGGTGCTTTCTTCAGCGTTGGGAGCTTCGGGGAGATGCCCCGGAGTGAACACATGCGTCAGCAAGTCTTTGGCATCGATTTCGTTGACACCACTCACCGAACGGGCGAGTTCTACCACCCGCTCGCATTCCTTATGGGTGTTGACGCGACCACTCAACGCCACCGTACCGGCATGGGTTTTGACATTGACGTGCATGCCGAGAGTCGGTTCTGCAAATGCCAGGGCCGATTTCACCCGGGTTGTAATCCACGCGTCGTGAACGGCCATTCCCAGATTATGAGAGTAATGCTGGAAGGAGTGAGTTTTCATAGCTGGACCCTCTCTCGTGTCATCGACAGATTAATTATAGTGCGGTCGTTGCGGTCCGAGCGCTGTCCCCCAGCCCATCTGCTTTAATCACTCTGTACCGGGCGCAAGGGTGCGCTACCGAACAGACCCGTGCCGGCAGCTAAGTCAACCTGACACAAGGCAGATCGCCGCTACATCAGGACGGTTGCGATCTCCCTGCTCATCCAGTGGACGGTGGGGTTCAGTGATTTCCTCATTTGGAGGCACGACTCATGACTCAGCATTCGCACATACCTTTATACCGACGACTGGCAGTAATGCTCGTCGCTTTCACGGTGGCAGCTGCCGCGCTACCGGCACAAGCGCAACACGACAATCAACGCGATGGCTACGGCCGGCAGGTTTACCATCGCGACTATCGTGGAGGCCATGACAACCGTCGTGACTATCGCGGCGGCGGTGGCGGTGGTTATCGCGGGGGTGGCGGCAACGATTTGGGGGCGATACTCGTTGGCGCAGTATTGGGAGCAGTGGTCGCGGGTGCGGTACAGGCGCCGCCCGCCGTGATTTACCGGGAACCCCCTCCGCCTCCGCCTCCGGGGGCCAGGTACTACTATCCCAACACGTACAATTCCAATGGCTATTAAGCTGCGCAGCCACCTGAACCCCGAGCGACCGCCGCTCACGCTGATTTATCCCATGCAACGGTCGTCAATCCGACAACTCAATCCGGATATAAAGACATGAACAACTTCGTACTGAAAGCGGCTATGCCAGCAGCGTTGATGCTGGCATTGCTCACCACTTCTGTCTCGGCGCAAACGACGGCTGCCAGCACTCCTGCCGCACAGTCACAGAAGGCTGCCGCTCACACCAAAAAGCACATGGACGTTGTAGAGAAGAGGATCAGCGAACTCCACGCCAAACTGAAAATCACCGACAAGCAGTCAGCACAATGGGAGGCCTATGCGCAAACCATACGCGACAACGCGCACAACGCTGATACAGCCTTTGTGGAGCGTGCGGAAAAGCTCTCATCGTTAAGTGCCGATGATGCGATGGCAACCTATGCCAAATTGGCCCAATTGCACGCAGACAATATGCAGAAGCTTGCAACGGCGTTTAGCGCTCTGTACGGCACCTTTTCCGATGTTCAGAAAAAAAATGCCGACAAGCTGTACCGCAATGAAGAGGAGAAGCGGGAGGACCGGCACGAGGCTGCGAAAAAATCTCAGTGATATGCCACGACCTTCAACCAGGCGAACCGGCTGCTACGGGCTCGGTTCGCACTGGAGCGCAGCGACCCGCAGAGGCTGATGCCAAGGGCTGAAGTATTGCTGAACTGCTAGGCTGTTCCAGGAAGTCCGCACGACCTGTTGGAGGTTTGCCATGCTGCTTGAAGGCTCCTGCCATTGCGGCGCGGTGTCGTTCAGTCTGAACAGTGCCCACCCCTACCCGTATCAACGTTGTTATTGCTCGATCTGCCGCAAGACTCAAGGCGCTGGTGGCTATGCGATCAACCTCGGCGGCGAGGCGAAAAGCCTGAAAGTCCGCGGCCGCAAACATATCTCGATCTATCACGCGCGCCTCAAGGATGACGGCGCCCGGCGAGCCCACTACAGCAGCGCCGAACGGCACTTCTGTTCGCTCTGCGGCAGTGGCCTGTGGTTGTTCAGCCCTGAATGGCCCGAGTTGATTCACCCCTTTGCTTCGGCCATCGACACCCCGCTGCCGGTGCCGCCGGAACACACGCACTTGATGCTCGGTTCAAAAGCCCCGTGGGTCGAAGTCGAGGTGCATCCCGACGATCAACAATTTGACGTCTATCCGCAAGAATCCATCGCAGAGTGGCACGAGCGGCTGGGCCTGAGCCGTTAACAGCTTTGATCGCTCCCACGCGTCGCCATTCAGAGCGCTGGGACACCACTGTGGAACCGGAACTCGATGTCCGGGGACTCGATCAGTTCCTGTTCGGCGGCGCGAACCTTGTCGATCACCTGTGCAATGTCCTTGGCGTCGCCGTACTGGTAGGCCAGCTTCAGATACCCCTGGAAATGCCGCGCTTCGCTTTTCAGCAGGCCGAAGTAGAACTTGCCCAGCTCTTCGTCGAGGTGCGGCACCAACGCTTCGAAACGCTCGCAGCTGCGCGCCTCGATAAACGCCCCGACCACCAGTGTGTCGACCAGTTTGACCGGCTCGTGGCTGCGCACCACTTTGCGCAAGCCCGAGGCGTAACGACCGGCGGACAGCTGACGCAATTCGATCTTGCGCTTTTTCATCAGGCGCATGACCTGCTCATGATGCACCAGCTCTTCCCGCGCCAGGCGTGACATCAAATTGATCAGGTCGACATGCGAATGGTATTTGGCAATCAGGCTCAGCGCGGTACTGGCAGCCTTGAACTCGCAGTTCTTGTGGTCGATCAGCAGGGTTTCCTGGTCGGCCAGAGCGGCCTGAACCCAGCCGTCGGGCGTGCGGCAGCCAAGGAATTCGTGAATTTCAGGAAGGATCATTGGCTGACTTCCGACAGTTCAACAGGACCATTGGGCAGGACGGCGACGATTTCAGGGTTCAGTAACATGAGGCTCACGGGCAATAAGTTCACAGCGAAGGGGGGCCGATTATACGTGCCTGTCGACAGACCACCAGTCGCGGCACTTGATATGCATCAAGACCCGAGTTCACGACCAGCAACTATAGTTGTGCAACGACGTGTTTTTCATTCATCGGAGAATCCGACCATGCAAGCCATCCGCAGCATCCTGGTGGTCATCGAACCCTTGCCCGAGGAGAGCCTGGCCCTCAAGCGCGCCAAGCTGATCGCCGGGGTGACTCAAGCGCATCTGCACCTGCTGATCTGCGATAAAGAGCATGATCACTCGGCGCTGTTGAGCGTGCTCAAGGCCAGCCTGCAGGAAGACGGCCATAGTGTCACCACCGAGCAGGCCTGGAACAAAAGCCTGCATGAAACCATCATCGATGTGCAGCAGGCCGAGGGTTGCGGGCTGGTGATCAAGCAACACTTCCCGGACAACCCGCTGAAGAAAGCCCTGCTGACCCCGGCGGACTGGAAATTGCTGCGCCAGTGCCCGAGCCCGGTGTTACTGGTGAAAACCTCGAAACCCTGGACCGGCGGGACGGTTCTGGCGGCCATTGACGTGGGCAACAGCGACCCCGAGCACCGCGTGCTGCATGCGAGCATCGTCGATCTTGGCTTCGACATCGCCCACCTGGCCAAGGCCCAGTTGCACGTCATCAGCGCCCATCCGTCGCCCATGCTCTCGGCGGCCGACCCGGTGTTCCAGCTCAAGGAAACCATCGAGGCCCGCTACCGCGAGCAGTGCAAAGCGTTCCAGGCCGAATTCGACATCGACGACGAACACTTGCATATCGAAGAAGGTCCGGCCGATGTGCTGATTCCCCACATTGCGCATAAATTGCAGGCGTCGGTGACCGTTATCGGCACCGTGGCGCGCACCGGGTTCTCGGGGGCCTTGATCGGAAATACTGCGGAAGTGGTGCTTGATTCGCTGGAAAGCGATGTGCTGGTGCTCAAGCCACAGGAAATCATGGATCACCTGGAAGAATTGGTGACCAGCGGCAAGTAAGCGCAACCGGTCGCGGCTCCTGCGCATCCAAGGAGCTGGGGGAGTTGGCCTCTATCAGCACCGACCTGTTAGTTCTTACAGTATCCAGAGTCGAGGAGGTTATGCATTGTGGCGAGGACACCACCTTGATCAAGGCCAGCACGGATGCCAACAATATCTTCGGTTTATGCAGATACCGCCACACCGAACATTATGGTGTCGGACCCACGTGGCCTAACGATCAGGACCGTGCAGTTCCATCGACGGCTCGCGACCGACCCGCTTGAAACGCGGGTCACCCACCAACGGTTCGATACCGCCGGCCGACCGGTTGCCAGCCGTGACCCGTATTTGTTTGCCTTGGCCCAAACCGACGCATCTGTCCCCGCCAACCTGTGCCAGATCTTCAGCCTGTCCGGCGTACCGTTGGCGACCCAGAGCGTGGATGCCGGCTGGCGGCTGGCGCTACCGGGTGAAGCCGGGCAAGCAGTCGAACG
The DNA here is from genome assembly GCF_007713465.1 of Pseudomonas sp. H3(2019). Classification (GTDB taxonomy): domain Bacteria; phylum Pseudomonadota; class Gammaproteobacteria; order Pseudomonadales; family Pseudomonadaceae; genus Aquipseudomonas. Next base: position 88,842 of record NZ_VMSG01000002.1, read on the forward strand.
CTGGGATGGCCGTGGCAGCCACTCACGGACCGAATACGATGAACTGCTGCGCTCGGTGGCCGTGCAGGAGCGTGGAGCTGACGTTGCCGAACACACACTGGAGCGCTTTAGCTATGCCGGCGCCGATGCGGACGCCGCCGCCCACAATCGGTGTGGGCTGTTGATTCGCCATGACGACCCGGCCGGCACCCTGCACCTGCTCGACCTGAGCCTCAGTGGCGCACCGCTGCAACAGCGGCGACATTTTTTACTCAGCACAGACGCGCCCGACTGGCCGATCAACGTAGCCGAGCGGGACGCCTTGCTCGAAACCGTGAACGGTGCAACCACCTGGAACAGCTACGCCCCCAGCGCCGAACCGCTAAGTCAGACCGACGCACTCGGCAACCGTCAAGCCTTCGCCTACACCGTCGCCGGCCAACTGAAAAACACCCGGCTGACCCTGGCCGGTGACGGGCAGATCGAGAAGGTGCTGGTCAGTGCCATCCACTACAACCCCTTCGGTCAGGTCGAATCGGAGACCGCCGGTAACGGCGTGATCACCGCTCACCGCTACGACCCCGCCAACGGTCGGCTGACGAACCTCAGCGCTCACAAAGCCGATGGCACGCCGCTGCAAGACCTGAGCTACACCTACGACCCGGTCGGTAATGTGCTGAGCATCAAGGATGCCGCGCAACCGACTCGTTACTTCAACAACCAGCGCATCGAGCCGATCAAGACGTACCGCTACGACACGCTCTACCAACTGATCGAAGCCACGGGCTGGGAAGCCAACACTAGCCGAGGCGGCCCGGCCCTGCTGGACTTGCACCCCCTGCCACCCGACCCCAAGCAGATTGCCAACTACACCCAGACCTGCCACTACGACGCGGGCGGTAATCTGCTGGATCTGCTGCATGTCGGCGCCCATGCCCACGGCCGCACCTTGACCCGCGCGCGCTACAGCAACCGTTGCCTGCCCGATCGAAATGACCGACCACCGACCGAAGATGAACTGGCCGCCGCCTTCGATGCCAACGGCAACCTGTGCGAATTGCAAGCGGGGCAGCCTCTGAGTTGGGATCTGCGCAATCAGTTACAGCAAGTGCGTCCGGTGGTACGCGAAGACGCGGAGGACGACCGCGAGCGGTATATCTATGACAGCGGCGGCCAACGTGTGCGCAAGGTTCGTACCAGCCAGACCAACGCCCGCACGCTCACCAGCGAGGTGCGTTACCTGCCCAGTGTGGAGGTCCGCACCCACAGAGGCACCGGTGAAATCCTGCATGTCATCATCGCCAGCGCCGGGAGCAACAGTGTGCAAGTGCTGCATTGGGTAGCCAGGCAACCCGACGACCTCGCCAATGACCAGGTGCGTTACAGTCTTGGCGATCACTTGAAATCCAGCACTCTGGAACTGGACCAACAGGCCGGTCTGATCAGCCAGGAATGGTATTACCCGTTCGGTGGCACCGCGTGCTGGGCGGGTCGATCCGCGACTGAGGCCACGTACAAAACCGTGCGTTATTCCGGCAAGGAACGGGATGCAACGGGGCTTTATTACTATGGATTCCGCTATTACGCGCCGTGGTTGCAGCGGTGGATCAATCCGGATCCCGCGGGGCCAGTTGATGGGCTCAATTTTTATCGGATGGTGAGGAACAACCCGATTACGTTATTCGACCCAGATGGGCTGTCAGCTCACGGGGACTTGGCGCGAGAAATCATGGGTTCCAAGTCTTTTAACAAGGCTTACCGCAAAAACCCGGAGCGCGCACTTGAAGCCATGAAAGAAACAAGCCTGGAGAGGGGCAATGATCCTCACGTTGTCGACAAGGCAATAAAAAGGGTTCAGAAAGAAATGGCTGCCAGCGATGACGCTTTGGCGCAAGCAATGACTAAGCTAGCCGTTGCCGAGCATCAGAAGCTTATTCGCAAACCCTCGCAGGAATATATTTACATGAAAGAGTTCAAAGCTATTTATTCAACAACTTACGGCTCGGACGTGATCAATACTGCCATGAGAACCGGAGCACAAATATCCCTGAATGGAAAAAAGGTAGTGCGCGAGCTAATAGAGCGAGTTGGAGATCAAGAATTTTCGGGGGCGCACGGAAAAGAAAGAGTAAGATTCATCGAAATCATCGCAAACGGTTTAAATATCCATAACACCGAGCAAATAAGCTATCAGTTGTACAAGCAAGCTAACGAATCAACGCAAACCTATTTTCGAGGGCAAGAAATAACTGAGTCGGGGTTGGAAAATTTTTTGGCCGCCAAAAAAGATGGCTCCGTAATGCATTCAAAGAGCTTCCTTTCGGTAGCTAAAGAAAAAAATACTGCCGAAGAGTTCATGAGCGGAAAGACATCTGTTCTTTTTATCATAGAGGGATTTAGCGCCGCCAATGTGATTTCAACTTATTCCGCGACGACTGTAAGGGGCTATGTGTTCACTCCTCATGCAGATTTCACAGTGACCGCTGTCGGTACAAGAGAGAACAAAAAAGGTCAGTACGTCGTAAAGCTCAAAGAAGTACGAGGCCATACTGGCAGTCGAGCCGACATGCCTTATTAGAACATCCGAAAAGGCACTGGGTGTGGCAATGAACCGGCAGTACTTGGCTTATACAGCCTTACTGTTATTGGCTCGTCACACTCCAGTACCCTTATAGTTCCGTGCCCGTTATCCCTCCGGCCGCAACATCAACACCGCCAACGGCGGCAAATTCAGCACCAGCGACAAGGGCTGGCCGTGGCTGCCCTCCTCTTCAGTCATCACACCGCCACCATTGCCGTAGTTGGAGCCAGCGTAGATGCCCGCATCGCTGTTGATCACTTCATTCCAGCGCCCGCCAATGGGCACGCCAATCCGATAGGCCGGACGCGGCACCGGCGTGAAGTTCGCCACCACCAGCACCGGCCGCCCTTCCTTGCTCCAGCGCAGCCAGGCATAGACGCTGTTCATCGCGTCATCGCCGATCAGCCATTGGAAGCCCTGCGGCACATCGTCCTGTTCGTGCAGCGCCGGCTCTTCGCGGTAGAGCTGGTTGAGGTCAGTCACCAGTTTTTGCACGCCGAGGTGTTCCGGGTATTGCAGCAAGTACCAATCCAGCTGCTGATCGTGATTCCATTCGCGCCACTGGCCGAACTCACAGCCCATGAACAGCAGTTTTTTACCCGGATGAGCCCACATGAAACTCAGGTAAGCGCGCAAGTTGGCGAACTTCTGCCAGCGATCGCCGGGCATCTTGTCGATCAGCGAATGCTTGCCGTGTACCACTTCATCGTGGGAAATCGGCAGGATAAAGCGTTCGGACCAGGCGTAAACCAGGCCAAAGCTCAGTTCGTTGTGATGATGGGCGCGGTAGACCGGGTCCTGCTGAATGTAATGCAGTGAATCGTGCATCCAGCCCATGTTCCATTTGTAGTCGAAGCCCAACCCGCCATGCTGTGTGCCCTGGCTGACCCCCGGCCAGGCCGTGGACTCCTCGGCAATCACCAGCGCACCGGGCGCTTCGAGGTCGATCACATCGTTGAGATGACGGACAAAATCAATCGCTTCGAGGTTTTCCCTACCGCCATGACGATTGGGCACCCACTCGCCGGCCTTGCGTGAATAGTCGCGATACAGCATCGAGGCCACTGCATCGACCCGCAGCCCATCGACATGAAAATGTTTCAGCCAGTGCAATGCCGACGCCAGCATAAAGCCATGCACTTCGGTGCGCCCGAGGTTGTAAATCAGCGTGTCCCAGTCCTGATGAAAACCTTCCAGCGGGTTGCCGTACTCATAAAGCGCGGTGCCGTCGAACTGTGCCAGGCCATGGGTATCGGTGGGAAAATGCGCCGGCACCCAATCGAGGATCACCCCGATGTCGGCCAGGTGGCAGGCGTTGACGAACGCGGCAAAGTCACTGGGCGAGCCGTAACGGGCGCTCGGGGCGAATTGCGATAATGGCTGATAACCCCAGGAACCGCCGAACGGGTGCTCCATGATCGGCATCAGTTCGATATGGGTGAAACCGAGTTTCTGCACATAAGGGATCAGATGTTCGGCCAATTCGCCCCATGTGTATTGACGCGCCACTTCACCGACGTCATCCACTTCGCACTGCCAGGAACCGGCATGCAGCTCATAGATCGACAGCGGCGCGCTCGGCCGGTGGCGCTCGCCGCGCGTCTGCATCCAGTCCTGATCCTGCCAATCGATATGCAACGGTGAGGCGACTTTCGAGGCAGTGTCCGGCGGTAGTTGTGTCGCCAGTGCCATGGGGTCGGCCTTCAGCGGCAAAATCCCGTGGGCACCGAGAATTTCGTACTTGTACGCCTCCCCCGCCTGCAAGCGCGGAACAAACAGCTCCCAGACGCCGGACGGATGACGCAGCCGCATCGGATGCCGGCGACCATCCCAGACGTTGAAATCGCCGACCACCGAGACCCGCCGGGCATTCGGTGCCCACACGGCAAAACACACGCCGTCGACACCCTCGACATTCTTCAACTGCGCCCCCAGACACGCACTGAGATCCCGGTGATTGCCCTCGGCGAACAGATACAGATCTATCTCACCCAGCAACGGACCGAAGCTGTAAGGATCCTCTGCGGTTTGCTCACCACCGGCCCAACGGGTGCGCAACAGGTAAGCCTGTGCCCGATCGAAATGCCCGACGAACAACCCCGGCACTTCGGTCGGGTTCAAGCTGCCGAGTTCTTCGCCGGAGTCACGGGCAATCACCCGCACGCTCAAGGCGTCCGGCAGGTAAGCGCGAATGAACTGACCGCCGGCCCCATCTGCATGGGGTCCGAGTATCGCAAAGGGATCCTGATGCTCGGCACGCACCAGCGCCTCGATGTCTCGCGCCGCCGGCAGCAGCGCTTCTTTCACCGGTCCCTGCTCCCTCAATGATGGCTCCGTCATGACTGCTCTCCACTCACATAGGAAAAGGGTTTGAGTCCACTCAACAACCCGTATAAACCGTGCAATGGCACAGGCAACCAGGCGGGACGATTTTCGGCTTCATACCCCACTTCATAGGCCGCCTTCTCCAGGCAGAACAACGCCAATGCGGCGTCTTCGGCCGCGGGATCCTGCCAGGCATGAGCAAGACTAGCTGTTGCCTGCCGATACGCCTGAACAAACGCTACAGTGGACTCATGCAAGTAACGTTCCGTCACCCGTTGACGTGCCGCCAGCGTCTGCGCGGTGCCATCAACCCCTTGCCCGTCCAGGGCCATTGCCGCCGCGTAATCGAACGAACGCAGCACGCCGCTCACATCCTTGTACGGACTGTGTTTACCCCTTCGCTCATGCAACGGCCGCGCCGGTTCCCCCTCAAAATCGATCAGGTAGGCATCGCCCTTGATCACCAGCACCTGGCCCAGGTGCAAATCACCGTGGACACGCATCTGCAAACCGCCCAGCGCTTTTTCCGCCAGCGCCTGAATGTGCCTGAGGATGGCTTTCTTCTGCTCCTGCAAACGCACCACCAACACCTGGTCCCCCGGGCTCAGCCGGGGCTGATGCTGTGTGAGCAACTGCAAGGCATGCTCCAGCTGCGCACCAATCGCTTTCGCCAATGCCTGCTGATCCTTGTGCGTGCTGACCCGCGAACCGAACGCCGGGTTGTTACCCGGCGCCGCCAATAGCAGGTGCATTTCCCCAAGCCGCTGACCGAGCATGCCCGCGAAATCTTTCAATTCACCGAGCGCGTTGTAGTGCTGTTCCTGCTCGGACATGGCCTCGGCCAACTCATCGCGAATCGCCCGTTCAAGGTTGTTCTGGGTCCATTCCCAGGCGTCGCCCTGATTGCTCAGATAGCCTTGGGCGATCATCAACAGAGTGTCTTCACCTCGCCGATCACGGCGAATCACCGAGCCGAGCAGTGGTGAAATATGCTCGAACCCGGCGGCGGTCAGGTAAGCGCCCATCTCCAGTTCCGGGTGTACGCCGCTGGCGACCTTGCGGATCAGCTTGAGTACCAGGCTGCCGCCAATCACCGCGGAGCTGTTGGATTGCTCGGCCGACAAGTAGCGCACATCGCAGTCAGCCTGCAGATTGAGGTTCGCCAGCCCGGCAGTCGGTTCGAAACGAATTGCGCCGTCACTGGCGTCCAGCACCGTGTGTGCCTGCATCGCCTGGATCACCGCACGAATGAAGCTGTCGAGGCTGAACGCGTCCGTCACCAAGCCCACCTGCCGCCCGCGCCGAACTCGCGCCAACGCCAACTGCTGCGGCAATGCGGCGCCGACCTGGTCTTCGGCCAGAAACCCGAACGGCAGTTGGTAACGGCTGGTCTGACCGTCACTGACCACCTCGATTTCGCTGAACAGCACCGGATGCAGCGGATCACCAAAACGCACACCGTAAGCAATGTGCACCGTTTCGATACGGGAGTCCTTGCCGGCGAACCAACGTCGATTGTGCAACCAGCTCGGCAGCGCACTTTGCTCCAGAATGGTGCGCGATGGCGCCTCGAGCAGCTCTTCCATGCGCTTTTTTAGGACCAGGGTCGTGAAGTCCGGCAAGCTTTGCGCAGGTTCGACGTGCCAGCTCGGCATCTGGTTTTCCGCCGCCAGCACAAACCAGTAAAAGCCGTACGGCGCCAGGGTCAGCAGAAAGTTGAGCTGGCCAATCGGCGGAAATGCATTGCCGCCGAGCATTTCCACGGGAACCATGCCGGCGAAGGCTGAAAGGTCCAGCTCGGCCGCCTGGGCACTGCGCGAAACGTTGGCCACGCAAAGGATGATTTCGTGTTTACCGTCATCACCGGTGTATTCACGGGTATACGCAAGAATCCGCCGGTTGCTCGGCGAAAGCATCTTCAAGGTGCCCCGACCGAACGCCTTGGACTGCTTGCGGATCGCCAACATGCGCCGGGTCCAGTTCAGCAACGAATGCGGGTCGCCAGCCTGGGTTTCGACGTTCACCGACTGGTAACCGTAGAGTGGGTCCATGATCGGCGGCAGCACCAGACTTGCCGGGTCGGCGCGGGAAAACCCGCCATTACGGTCGATCGACCATTGCATCGGCGTGCGCACGCCATCGCGGTCGCCGAGATAGATATTGTCCCCCATGCCGATTTCGTCGCCGTAGTACAACGTCGGCGTCCCGGGCATCGACAGCAGCAGGCTGTTGAGCAGTTCGACGCGGCGCCGGTCACGCTCCATCAGCGGTGCCAGGCGTCGACGAATACCGAGGTTGATTCGCGCGCGACGGTCAGCCGCGTAGTAGTTCCACAGGTAATCACGCTCCTTGTCGGTGACCATCTCCAGGGTCAGCTCATCATGGTTGCGCAGGAAAATCGCCCATTGGCAGTTAGCCGGAATCTCCGGCGTCTGGCGCAGGATATCGGTGATCGGAAAACGGTCTTCCTGGGCCAGCGCCATGTACATGCGCGGCATCAGCGGAAAGTGGAAGGCCATGTGGCATTCGTCGCCGTCATCGCCATGAACATCACCGAAATACGTCTGAGTGTCTTCCGGCCACTGGTTGGCTTCGGCCAGCAGCATGCGGTCCGGGTAATGAGCATCGATCTCAGCGCGAATCCGCTTGAGCACGTCATGGGTTTCGGGCAGGTTCTCGTTGTTGGTGCCGTCGCGCTCGATCAGGTAGGGAATCGCATCCAGGCGCAGGCCGTCGATGCCCAGGTCCAACCAGTAGCGCATCACCGAGAGCACGGCTTTCATGACCTGCGGGTTATCGAAGTTCAGGTCCGGTTGGTGCGAATAGAAGCGGTGCCAGAAGTACTGGCCGGCCACCGGGTCCCAGGTCCAGTTGGACTTCTCGGTGTCGAGAAAAATGATCCGCGTGCCGTCGTACTTTTGATCGTCATCGGACCAGACATAAAAGTCCCGCGCCTTTGATCCTGGCTTGGCCTTGCGCGCCCGCTGAAACCAGGGATGTTGATCAGAGGTGTGGTTGATGACCAGCTCGGTGATCACCCGCAAACCACGATTGTGGGCCTCGGCTATAAAGCGCTTGGCGTCGGAGAGGGTTCCGTAATCGCGATGTACGCCACGGTATTCGGCAATGTCGTAGCCATCGTCGCGGCGTGGCGAGGGGTAAAACGGCAGCAACCAGAGGGTGTTGACGCCCAGATCGGCGATGTAATCCAGTTTGGCGATCAAACCGGGAAAGTCGCCAATTCCATCGTTGTTGGAGTCGAAATAAGACTTTACGTGGACCTGATAAATCACCGCATCCTTGTACCAGAGCGGGTCATTGCTGAAGGTGGCTGACCTGGGTTTCTTCGCCATTGGAAACTCCCATCGAGTTCGTGAACTCCTGTAGCAGATCGTTCCCACACTCTGCGTGGGAATGCATCCAGTGACGCTCTGCGTCACAGCTGACAGAGCGGACGCGGAGCGTCCAGGGCGGCATTCCCACGCAGAGCATGGGAACGATCATAAACTTCAAGTTGCAGTAATCCGCCATATCCCGAACGGCTGATTCCACGGCTCGATGCGCATCCATTGAGTCTTGCCGTGCCAGTCCCAGCGGTGGCCGTTCATCAGGTCTTCACCCTGGGTCACCGCGTCGTCGGGCAGGCCCATCTCCCACAGCGGCAGCTCAAAGTGCGCCTCCTGGGCGTTGAACGGGTCGAGGCTGACCGCCACCAGAATAAAATTGCTGCCATCGGCCGTGCGTTTACCGAAGTACAGAATGTTGTCGTTCCACACGTTGTAGACCTGCAAACCCAAATGGCTGTGCAAGGCCGGGTTTTGCCGGCGAATACGGTTGAGCTGGGCGATCTCGGCGATGATGTTGCCCGGTGCAGTGAAGTCCCGGACACGGATTTCATACTTCTCGGAGTCGAGGTATTCCTCCTTGCCCGGCACTGGCGCCGACTCGCACAGTTCAAACCCCGAATACATGCCCCACAGGCCCGAGCCCATGGTCGCCAGCGCAGCCCGGATCAGAAAGCCGGCACGGCCCGATTCGTGGAGAAAGCCCGGATTGATGTCAGGTGTGTTGACGAAAAAGTTGGGCCGGAAGCACTCGCGCCAGGGCGACTGGTTCAGCTCGGTGAGGTACGTCGCCAACTCGTGCTTGGTGTTACGCCAGGTGAAGTAGGTGTAGCTCTGGGAGTAACCGACCTTGCCCAAGCGCGCCATCATGGCCGGGGTGGTAAAGGCCTCGGCCAGGAAGATCACTTCGGGATACAACGCCCGCACATCCCCAATCAGCCACTGCCAGAACGGCAAGGGCTTGGTGTGCGGATTGTCGACCCGGAAAATCTTCACGCCCTCCTCGACCCAGCCGACCACGATGTCCCGCAGCTCCAGCCACAGGCTGGGAATCGCCTCGCTGGCGTAGAAGTCGACGTTGACGATGTCCTGATATTTCTTCGGCGGGTTTTCGGCGTATTTGATGGTGCCGTCCGGCCGCCAGTTGAACCAGCCCGGATGCTGCTTCAGCCACGGATGGTCCTGGGAGCATTGAATCGCGAAATCCAGCGCGATCTCCAGCCCGTGTGCGGCAGCGGCCTTGACCAGACGACGGAAGTCCTCGCGACTGCCCAACTGCGGGTGAATCGCCTCGTGCCCCCCTTCGATACCGCCGATGGCGTACGGGCTGCCGTGGTCATCGGGGCCGGCGGTCAGGGAATTGTTGGGACCTTTGCGATAACGGCGACCGATCGGGTGAATCGGCGGAAAGTACAGCACGTCAAAGCCCATGTCCTGGATCATCGCCAGACGTGAGTGGACATCGTCGAATGTACCGTGGCGCGCCGGATCATCGGTGATCGAGCGCGGAAACAACTCATACCAGCTGGCGAACTGCGCACGTTCGCGCTCGACGTCCAGCGGGTACTCCGGACTCAGGCTGAGGTAGGGACGCAGATCGGCCTCGGTCATCAACCGGGCACTGCGCGGGTGCAGAAACAGTGCGACTTGCTCGGTTTCAAGCAGCCCGGCCAGCTCCTGATGCAGCGCTGCAAGTTTCTCGCTCAACTGAGCGTCACTGCGCTCCGCCGCCTGCAGCACCTGGATACGCCCTTCCTGCAGCTCCAGGCTGACCGGCACGCCCGCTGTGTGTTTCTTTTCCAGTTCATGACAGAAACTGGCGAACTGATCGATCCAGGCCTCGATACAAAACCGATACCTCCCCGGCATTGCAACGCTGAACTGACCTTTCCAGGCGTTATTGCCCAGATCGGTCATGACTTCGCTCTGCCAGATCGAGTCGGCCTCGACACGCCAACGCACGCGCACCGCAAGCGTATCGTGACCGTCGGCAAAAACCTTGCTGCTCACCGTCACCGCCTGCCTTTCGATAGCCTTGGCTGCAAACTGGCCGCCATCGATCACAGGCTGGGTGCTCTCGATAATAATCCGCGGCAGCAACAAGGCCTGCGACAATGGCAGTTGCGGGTAGTACTGCAGCTCAGTCGGTTTTTCAGTCGTCATCGAGCCTCGCCCCTTACGCCCCATGGACGCTCCTGTGCTTGATCGTGTGCTGCTTGCATGACGCTACTTAGGTTCCGAGCGCCGCAACCTTCGAAAAGTTCAGCCGGATGTACGCAGGGCCCTTGAAGGAATCAAATCCGTCAGTCGGCAGTCCATCGGAGTAAGCCAAGCACAAAAGAGGCCACAGCGATGAATATCCTGATCCCGGCCGAAACGCCGGATCCGAACATCGACCAACCTGTCCTGCCACCGGGTGATCCCGATTCAGTGCCCGAAAAGGATCCCGTCCCACCGGCCACCTAACAACCCTTGGGCGACCGGCCAAAAGAAGTATGGGTGAAGTGCGCGCGTAAAGCGGGAAACCGGGCGCGAACGCCCGGTCAAGTGACGCTGGGCAATATTTATCCGTTGAAAACTGCCAACATCGGGGGTACGGTCGATTGGGCGTCATCCCCTCAGTACAGTCAATCAAAGGTGTATTTGCCTTCGAGCATGAACGCCGGCTCTCTCCAGTTGGGCCCCCTGACAATTCCGCCCCCACCATATTTGATAAAACCGGCGTCGCTCATATTTTTGACGAGGTTCAATAGCCCTATATTGTCTGTCACATGTGCCCAGTTAGCCCTGTTATAAAATCGATCAAGCTGAGGAAGGGAGATACCCAACTCATTTTTGGTGAAAAATAGAATGACCTCTTCAGGTTTTTCGTTGAGTACAATTGTCATTATGATGCTCATCGTTTTATTCCTCCTATTTGCCTGTACTCTTTTTCCCTTTGTTTTTCATCCGCCTCTATAGCATCAGGTGTATAGAGTGATTCAACAGCATCTTTTAACTTATAGTCTTCCAGAGTCGCGGCGTGAGTGTTGTTCCAAATGACCCCGTCGTCAGTCGGGTTTACACCGTCAGCCACCGCTAATGCTCTGAAGCGCTCTAGCTCTCTGAGTTCATGAGTATAAAACCGCTTGTCGACAGCCGAAATTGCCAATTCACCCCGCAGGATTTTTTCCAGGCGATTAATCATGATGTCGTTAGCGTCCGAAGGACTGAAGCGCCCCGTATGCAATTTCACCAGATCGATACCCGCTTGGGTTACGGTAGCACTGGTCCAATCCAGATCCAGGATTGGGCCTCCGGCTTTGGCGGGATTGAATGATCGACCACTGTACTTCCCTCTCGTAGTTGCCCCTTCATAGGGACTATTGAAAACAACGTAGATTGGTGGCAGGCCGGTCTCAGCCGGGAAACAGTAAATGCAATCCCTGAAGTCCGGCAATTCGACCGCGGGCAAGGTTTCAGGCTGCACGAGCAATGGCGTCAGTGTAACACCCGTGTAAATCGGTACTTCCGCAGGCTCGGCAGGCGACGTTGTCGAACTGCTTCCCAAGTGAATGATGGGAAAGCTGAGGACAATGGGCGGCGTGTCGTTTGACGTGAAACTGTAGCTGCTGGTCGTCGGATCGAACGCCAGAGCCCGCACTGGCACTTCTGCCGGAATGCTCCCTTCAGTCGGGGTTGCAACGAGTGTGTATTGGCTGAGGTCGCCATAGATCCGATAGGGAAGGTCAATGGTTCCTTCGGCAGCGGCGATTTCATTCAGGTTAGACGGCAGCTCCGGCATAAGTGTACTGCCAGGCAGGCTGAGTGCTGTTTGAGGATAACGTTCGCCATTGCCAAGAGCGGGTGAGTAGAACAACGCGCCTATACCGACAGCAGTAGCGCGGCTGAGAACTGCTCCCCCCAATCCTATTCGCCATGACTATTTTCAGAAGTTCAACGATAACTGCTTTCTTTTTTAAGGCGGCTTCCAGTGCATTGGGCTGATGGGCATCAATAGTTGAGGCCGTGTATTTTTCCAAGTAATTTTGAATATTTGTATCACTGCCCAGAAAGGCACTTTTTATCTGGCCTTGCGCTGAAACAGCTATTGCCACCAGCTTTTCGTATGCGTTCCGAGTGCTTTTGATGCGATCAATATGGTAAGGCGTTGTGACCGTCGGGACAGCCCCATCCCAAAATAGAATGCTGTCGAAGTCTGAAGGAAAAGCTGGCGTTTCTTTGGGTGGGGCAGACTGAGAGTCGGGCGTTATCAAAAGCGGAGGAAGCGTGATAGGTTCTTGCATGTGCGCTCCGTGCAACAATATGAAATCCACGTAATAGACAAGCACCCAAAGTCTTGTCGCAATAACTGGATTATTTCAATCTTAAAATATTAACCGGATTTGTCGCGCGCAGGGAGCGGTATCAGATTGAAATAGTTTTTTAGATTTCTTAGCAAACATCAGCTCAAACAATTTAATTCGGGGGGAGATTTCATGAAGCAATACTCCGCGAAAAATCTGGATAATGCGTTCGTCCAAGCAGCCGCGCAGTAAACCCTCAATCCTCCCGCCTCTCCAACAATCGAAAAAAACGGCTTGTCTGCTGCTGCGCTTCGTCCGTCGGCATGACGCTTCATAGGTTCCGAGCGCAGAGCCCTGCTAAAAGTTCAGATCGTTACACCTTAGTCACCGTCCATGACCACTAATCGGTTACACCGAACGATGAGCAAGACCTGTGCCCTAACCTTTAGATCCCGCAGAAAAGGGTGACCCTCATGACCGTGCGCATCGAAAACCAGGTCTGCTTCTTCATTACCGAGAACGGCGAAGAGATTCGCCTTGCTGCCGATGTGACCATCACTACCGACGCGGACAAAGCCATGTCGGCGGTGGACCTCGATGACCAGCGCGTCTACATCACCGAAGCAGAAGCCGACGCATTAACCGTAGCAGGTGCTACCGATGGTCGCCGGCACTTGATGGTCACCAACGGTGATTCGGTGATTTGACTGACGCAGATCAGAGATCGCCGCAGACGCCTGTGACAGACACTGCCGCCGCGCCTGCCGGGGTGCATCAAGTTGTCGCAGGGGCGGTTCACAGACTCATCTGATCCGCTTTTTAATCCAATACCTGAGTCTGTTATGCAAACAGTTCGGTGGTCATAGTTCATTGGCCTGATGGAGGCTGATGAGCGAAAGACCATGAGCAATAGAATCCCCGTCCGATTAGTAGAGACATTCGAGCCTTCGCGTCCAAAGATGAAGGCCAAATCCAGCGACAACCAGATTCACACCCGCAGCTTCACCGGTTTGTTCCGCACCTTGCGCCTGAGCGGTGCGGGGTTTCTGTTCCTCGCGTTTTTCGGCACTGTGTGGCTGAACTGGGGCGGCCGGCAGGCGGTGCTCTGGGACTTGTCGGAAAGCAAATTCCACATCTTCGGCGCGACCTTCTGGCCGCAGGATTTCATCCTGCTCTCGGCGCTGCTGATCATCTGCGCCTTCGGCCTGTTCGCGATCACCGTGTTCGCCGGGCGAGTGTGGTGTGGCTACACCTGCCCGCAGAGTTCCTTCACCTGGCTGTTCATGTGGTGCGAAAAGATCACCGAGGGCGAGCGCAATCAGCGGATCAAGCTGCAAGCCGCCCCCTGGGGACTTAACAAACTGCTGCGTCGCTCGGCCAAACACACGATGTGGCTGGCCATCAGTGTGCTGACAGGACTGACGTTTGTCGGCTACTTCACGCCGATTCGTCCGCTGGCCAATGAGCTGCTGACCCTGCAAATGGGCGGCGTCAGTCTGTTCTGGGTGCTGTTCTTCACCGGCGCGACTTACATCAACGCCGGCTGGCTGCGTGAAGCGGTGTGCATGCACATGTGTCCGTATGCACGGTTCCAGAGCGTGATGTTCGACAAAGACACCCTGACCATCTCCTACGACGCCGCCCGTGGCGAAAGCCGTGGCCCGCGCAAACGCGAGGTGAAGCCTGCCGACGTCGGTCTGGGCGATTGCATCGACTGTCACCTGTGCGTGCAGGTCTGCCCGACCGGCATCGACATTCGCGACGGCTTGCAGATGGAGTGCATTGGCTGCGCGGCGTGTATCGATGCCTGCGATTCGATCATGGACAAAATGGGCTATGCCCGTGGCCTGATCAGCTACACCTCCGAGCATGAGTTGCAAGGTGGCAAGACGCACCTGCTGCGGCCTCGGTTGATCGGCTACACCGTGGTGCTGGTGGTGATGATCGGTGCACTGACGCTGGCGCTGATGGAGCGGTCGATGGTGTCGCTGGACGTCAGCAAGGACCGTGGCCTGTTTCGCGAAAACAGCCAGGGCCAGATCGAAAACATCTACAGCCTCAAAGTCATCAACAAAACCCAGCAGCGGCAGGACTATCGTTTGTCCCTGGTGGACGGCGACGGCTTCCAGTTGCAGGGCAAGACCGAGTTGAGCCTGGCGCCGGGAGAAATTGTTGATGTGCCGGTATCTGTGGCCATGACCGCCGACAAGCCGAGCAGTAGCTCGCAGAAGATCAGCTTCAAGATCACTGACAGCGATGAGCCACAGATCAACAGCGTGGCCAAGAGCCGGTTTGTTGCGCCGATGAACCGTTGATCCCTTACACTGCGGTGCTGCCATTCGCGAGCAGGCTCGCTCCCACAAGAACTACGCGCTACCTGTGGGAGCGAGCCTGCTCGCGAAGAAGCCACCTGGATTTTTCTGAATGACATCAATCGGGCTTTCGATGAAACGCTACGAAAAATTCGCTGACGACATTGCTGAACTGATCCGCTCCGGGGTACTCGGCCCTGGCCAGCGCGTACCTTCGGTACGTTACGCCAGCCAGACTTACGGGGTCAGCCCGTCCACGGTGTTTCAGGCCTACTACCTGCTGGAGCGTCGCGGGCTGATCCGCGCCCGGCCGCGCTCCGGCTACTTCGTCAACACCCACGCGCCGAGCCCGTTCTCGGAGCCGGTGATCAGCAGCCAGGTCAACGAGTCCACCGAAGTCGACGTCAGTGAACTGGTGTTCTCGGTCCTTGATTCGATCAAGGATCCAACCACCATACCCTTCGGCTCAGCCTTCCCGAGCCCAACGCTGTTTCCACTGCAACGCCTGTCACGCTCGCTGGCCAGTGCCGCCCGGGAAATGGACCCACGCATGGTGGTGACCGACATGTCGCCGGGCAATCCGCAATTGCGTCGGCAAATCGCCCTGCGCTACATGGTCGGCGGGCTGATGCTGCCCATGGAAGAACTGCTGATCACCAACGGCGCACTGGAAGCACTGAACCTGTGCCTGCAAGCGGTGACCGAACCCGGCGACCTGGTGGCCATCGAAGCCCCGGCGTTCTATGCCAGCCTGCAGGTGCTTGAACGACTCAAACTCAAAGCGGTGGAAATCCCCGTGCACCCGCGCGACGGCATCGACCTCGGCGTGCTGGCGCAAACCCTTGAACGTCACCCGATCAAAGCCTGTTGGTGCATGACCAGTTTCCAGAACCCCATGGGCGCGACCATGCCCGAGGCCAAGAAACAGGAACTGGTCGAGCTGTTGCGCAGCCATCAAGTGCCGCTGATCGAAGACGATGTCTACGCCGAACTCTATTACGGCCAGCAAGCGCCAAAACCGGCCAAAGCTTTCGACACCGAAGGGCTGGTGATGCACTGCGGTTCCTTCGCCAAGAGCCTCGCTCCCGGTTATCGCATCGGTTGGGTCGCCGCCGGGCGCTACGCGCAGAAAATCGAACGCCTGAAGCTGATGACCTCGCTCTGCGCCTCGATGCCGGCCCAGGCGGCGATCGCCGATTACCTGCAACACGGCGGTTACGACCGACACCTGCGCAAACTGCGCTATGCCCTTGAAGAACAGCAAAGCGCCATGCTCGCAGCCATCGCCCGCTACTTCCCGGCCCAGACCCGCGTCAGCCAGCCGGCCGGCGGTTACTTCCTGTGGCTGGAATTGCCGGCACAGATGGATTCGTTGAAGTTGTTTCAGATGGCGCTGGCGCAAGGCATCAGCATTGCGCCGGGGCCGATCTTTTCACCGACCCAGCGATTCAGGAATTGTATTCGCTTGAACTACGGCAGCCCGTGGACCGAGGATGCTGAAAAAGCCATGGAGACGTTGGGGCGGATTGTGCGGTCATTCTGAGACTTGAGTCGCCCCGACCGTGGCTATCGCGAGCAGGCTCGCTCCCACAGGTGAAATGCATTCCCCTGTGGGAGCGAGCCTGCTCGCGATGAGGGTGGCACTGACAAAGCAAAACCTGAGGTTTAACGCCCGCCCGCCAGATCGATAAACGTTCCGGTCGCATAAGAAGCCTTGTCCGACAGCAGCCAGATAATCGCCTCGGCGACTTCATCCGGGCGTCCGCCGCGGGCCATGGGAATGCCCGATTCAAGCTTACTGACCCGATCCGGATCGCCACTCAGGGCGTGGAAGTCGGTGTAGATGTAGCCGGGACGTACGGCGTTGACGCGGATGCCTTCGCCTGCGACTTCCTTGGACAAGCCGATGGTGAACGTATCCAGCGCGCCCTTGGAAGCTGCGTAGTCGACGTATTCGCCAGGCGAGCCGAGGCGCGAGGCGACCGAGGAGACGTTGACGATACTGCCGCCCTGCCCGCCATGTTTGGGTGACATGCGCAGCAGTGCATGCTTGGCGCAGAGAATTGGTGCCAGGACGTTGGTTTTCATGATTTTCAGAATGCGAAATTCGGACATTTCGTCGACCCGCGACTTTTGCCCGACGGTGCCTGCGTTGTTCACCAGCGCGGTGACTCGACCCAACTCGGTGTCGACGCGGTGGAACAGGCTGATCACTTCGTCTTCGATGCTGACGTCAGCGCGCACCGCAATCGCCTGGGCGCCGAGCGCGCGGACTTGCTCGAGGACCTGTTGCGCGGCCTGCTCATCGGCCTGGTAGTTGATGCAGATTCGGTAGCCCTGCTCAGCCGCCAGGAGCGCCGTAGCGGCGCCGATACCGCGACCGCCACCGGTGATGACGATGACTCTGTCCATGCTGATTCTCCCATTCAAACCCGAAGCATTGCGCCGCAAGAATACCTGCCGGCGCCGGGTTTTGCATGGCCTGCGGTCAGTCTGGCGTTCAGCCCGTCACCAATTGCTCCGCCCGGTGGATGTCGACCATGAACCTGTCGGCCGGTAACGGGTGACCGAGCAGGTAGCCCTGCAAGGAATCACAGCCGAGCCGAGTCAGGAAGTCCTGTTGCACATCGGTTTCCACGCCTTCGGCGACGATGCGCAAACCCAGCGCCTGCCCAAGGGCGACGATGGCCGAGACGATCGCCGCGTCATCGCTGTCGCGCTCAAGGTCACGGACAAAACCACGGTCGATCTTCAGCTCATTGGCCGGCAGGCGCTTGAGGTACATCAAGCTCGAATATCCGGTACCGAAGTCATCAATCGACAGGTCGACGCCCATTTCCGACAGTTGCTGGAGCACCGTCATGCTCGCGTCGGCATCGCTCATGGCGGTGGTTTCGGTGATTTCCAGGGTCAGGCTGTTAGCCGGCAATCGGTGAGTGGCCAAGGCTTTGGCGACGCTTTGAACCAGCCCGACATGACAGAACTGCAACGCCGAGAGATTCACTGCAATGCGCCACTGGGTGTACCCCTGGCTGTGCCAGATACTCATTTGCCGACACGCTTCGTTGAGCACCCAGTCGCCGATCGGAATGATCAACCCGGTTTTCTCCGCCAGTTCAATGAACTTGTCCGGCAGCAGCATGCCCAGGGTCGGGTGTTCCCAGCGCAGCAAGGCTTCGGCACCGACCGGCCGACCATTGCTGGCATCAAACTTGGGTTGGTAGTGCAGACTGAATTGCCGTTGCTCGAGCGCATTACGCAAATCCTGAAGCATTTGCAGTTGCTTGCGGGCGTTGGTATTCATCGAGGCGTCGAAGAAGCTGTAGCCGTTCTTGCCCGCACCCTTGGCGTGATACATCGCCGCGTCGGCGTTCATCAGCAGTTCTTGCGGGGTTTGTCCGTTGCCAGGGTATACGGCAATGCCAACGCTGGCAGAGATCTGCAAGTCGTGTTCGGCGACCCGGAACGCGCGCGAGATCAACCCCACCTGACGCGCCGCCAGGCGCAAGGCACCGTCAGGATCCGCGAGCTGCACCAGCAACACGAATTCGTCACCGCCAATCCGCGCCAGCGTGTCCTGGCCGCGCAGGTCCTCGCGCAAACGTACGCCGACTTCGCGCAGCAACTGGTCGCCTATATGGTGACCAAAGGCATCGTTGACCGGCTTGAAACCGTCAAGATCGATGAACATCAACGCGAAACAACCGCCCTGCTCCTGCACCACATGCATGGCTTGATCGATGCGATCGGCCAACAGCACACGGTTCGGCAACCCGGTCAGGGGGTCGTGTAACGCCAGTTGGGTAAGTTCGCGGTTGGCCAGGGTCAGGGAGTTGGCCAACTCGGCGGTGCGTGCTTCCAGGCGTGCATCAAGGATCGACGTCAGCAGCGCGATGCTCAACACTGCCAGAGTGGTGATCAGCACCAGATTGTCCAGGCCCTTGCCACTCAAACCGTCGACTGCCGCGCCACAGTAGCTACCTTCGGCAAATCGCGCGGCCGCCATCCCCGTGTAGTGCATGCCGACAATCGCGACACCCATGATCACCGCGGCGCCGCCACGAACGACGCGCACATACGGGGTGTTCTGGCGTAAACGAAAGGCAATCCACAATGCCGCAGCCGAAGCGCCGACCGCGATCACCAGCGAAGCACCAAACAATGTCGGATCGTAATCGATACCCGGTTGCATGCGCATGGCGGCCATGCCGGTGTAATGCATGCCGCTGATGCCCGCGCCCATGATCAATGCGCCAAACGCCAGTTGCCAGCCCGGCATACGCGGCTGGCTGACCAGCCACAGCGCGAACCCGCAGGACAGAATGGCGATCACCAGCGACAACGCGGTGATACCGATATCGTAGCCGAGGATGATCGGCAACCTGAATGCCAGCATGCCAATGAAGTGCATTGACCAGACGCCGATACCCATCGCTAACGCGCCACCCGCCGTCCAACAGTGAACTGCGCGGCCTTTGGCGGTTGCGATGCGACCGGTCAGGTCCAGGGCGGTATAGGAGGCAAGAATCGCCACACAAAGGGAAATCAGAACCAGCGCGGGGGAATAGCTACCGATGAGCATCAGAACTTCTCGTGGCCGCCCCGCTGGAGTGCATCCATGCTTGTTGGGGCAAAGTGCGCGATTGTACTGATTCCATCAACGAACGCACTCACAAAGTAACCAAAAGGCCATTAGCGCGACGGACAGTCTGAAACAAGGCAGAACATGCCCTTACAGAGAGTAAGGCTGAGCGCAATTTGTGGCGAGGGAGCTTGCTCCCGCTGGGCCGGTCCGCGTTCGGGCGAAGCGGCCCCAAAACCTGCGACCGCGTCATTTCAGTCACACCGCAATGGCTGCCTTCACGACTGCTGCGCACCCGAGCGGGAGCAAGCTCCCTCGCCACAAAAGCGCTCTATCCTAGTCTTTCTTGCTGACCTGGGTCTGGCCATCCCAGCCACCGCCCAATGCGGCGATCAAGTTCACGCTGGCAATCAGCCGGCTTTGCTGCAAGGTCAGCACGCTACGCTCGTTGCTCAGCGCTGTGGCCTGGACCACCACCACATCAAGGTAGGCGATCAACCCGGCCTTGTACTGGTTCAGGGTCAGGCGCAACGACTCGCGGGCCGCGTCCAGCGCTTCCTGACGCACCGCCGCTTCGTCTTCCATGACCTTGAGCTGCACCAGGTAGTTTTCGACTTCGCGGAACCCGTCGAGCACGGTTTGCCGATACTTGGCCACGGTCTGGTCATAGGCAGCCTCGGTTCGGTCGACTTCCGCCGAGCGCTGGCCGCCGTCGAACAAGGTCATGGCGAGTTTCGGCCCCACCGACCAGAAACGGTTCGGCAAGCTGATCAGGTTAGAGTAAGTGCTACTGCTGTAGCCGCCACTCATGCTCAAGGTCAGGTCCGGGTAGTAAGCCGCCTTGGCCACGCCGATGTTGGCGTTGGCGGCAATCACCGAACGCTCGGCGGAGGCGATGTCCGGGCGCCGCTCCAGCAGTTGCGAGGGCAGGCTCAGCGGTACCTGCGGCAATGCTGGAATGTTCTGCGTTTCAGCCAGATTGAAGTCAGCCGGCGGCAAGCCGATCAGCACCGCAATCGCGTTCTCGAACTGCGCACGCTGCCAGATCAGGTCGACCATGTCGGCCTGTGTGCTTTTCAGCTGGGTTTGCGCCTGGGCCACCGCGTCCTTGCCGGACACTCCCGCGCGGTACTGGTTTTCGGTCATTTGCAGCGAGCGCTGATAATTCTCGACTGTGGATTGCAGCAGGCGCTTTTGCTGGTCGATCACCCGCAATTGCAGATAGTTCTGCACCAGCTCCGATTGTTGACTCAGGCGCATCGCGGCCAGGTCGGCAAAACTCGCTTGGGCACTGGCCTTGTCGGCTTCCAGGCCACGACGCAATTTGCCCCAGACGTCCGCCTCCCAACTCACCCCAAGCTGGGCGTTATAAGTGTCGCGGATACCACTGTTGGTACTGCTCAGGCTTGAACTGCTGCTGCCAGTGCCCTGACTCGAACGGGTTTTCCCGGCGCTCAGATCAACCGTCGGAAAAAACGCACCTCGGGCACTGTGCACCAAGGCCTGAGCCTGACGGTACTGGGCTTCGGACTGGGCAACGGTCTGGTTGGCACTGTTGAGTTTTTCGACCAGCCCGTTGAGCTGCTGATCACCGTACAGTTCCCACCAGGCGCCACGCGCCAATGAATCACTCGGCGTCGCCTGACGCCAGCCGTCTGCCTGCTTGTACTGTGCTGGCTCGGCCACTGTCGGACGCTGATAATCCGGGCCGATGGCGCAGGCACTGAGCATCAAGACGCTGAGCGAAAGACTCAGTAAACGCGAACCGCGGGCCGATACCAGGCGCCGGGCCATCGGTGCTTCGAGGTTGAGTGGGCAACGGTCAGTCATAGCGGAGTTTCCAGAGAAGCATCGGTACGAACCCCACGCCAGCGGTTGACCCGATGGCGCAAACGGTCGAGATAGAGGTAAACCACCGGGGTGGTGAAAAGCGTCAGAACCTGGCTGAAAATCAACCCGCCGATGATGGTCAGGCCCAGTGGCTGGCGCATTTCCGCGCCTTCGGCGGTGCTGAGCAATAAGGGCAAGGCGCCCAGGATCGCCGCCAGAGTAGTCATCAGAATCGGCCGCAGACGCAACAGACACGCACTGCGAATCGACTCCAGCGGCTCCATGCCCTGATGGCGTTCAAGCTGTAGCGCGAGGTCAATCATCAGAATGGCGTTTTTCTTCACCACGCCGATCAGCAAAAACAGCCCGAGCAGCGAAATCAGGCTGAACTCGCCGCCCAGCACATAGATCGACAGCAGCGCGCCAACCCCCGCCGAAGGCAATGTCGAAAGGATCGTCAGCGGGTGCACGTAACTTTCGTACAGCACGCCCAGTACCAGATACACCGCCACCAGCGCGCCGAGAATCATCCACGGCTGACTCTTCTGGGTCGCCGCGAAAGCGTCGGCAGTGCCGGCCATCTTGGCGATCACTTCTTCCGGCAGCCCCAGCTTGGCAATCGCCCGTTCGATGGCGGCCGAGCCTTGCTCAACGGTGACGCCTTCGGCCATATCAAAAGAGATGCTTTCGGAAGCGAACTGCCCTTCATGGCTGACCCGGTCGTTTTCCAGGCTGTTTTCATAGTGGGCAATCGCCGACAGCGGAATGCGCGCACCTGCAGCGGTGATCACCTGGACCTGATTGAGGGTGATCGGGTCCTGAGCGTATTTCGGATTGACCTCCATCACCACCTGATACTGGTTGAGGCTGTCGTAAATGGTCGAGATCTGGCGCTGGCTATAAGCGTTGTTCAGCACCGCGGTGACCATCGACATGTCGACACCCAGACGTTTGGCCTGGTCACGATCGACCACCAGTGTCACCTGCGCGGCACCTCGCCCTTCGCGGGCGTCGATGGCCGTCAGTTCAGGCAATGCCTTGAGTGCGCTGACGACCTTCGGATACCACTCGCGCAACGCCGATAAATCGCCGCTTTGCAGGATGTAGGTGTATTGCGAGGTGGTCTGCTCGCGGCCACCGCCAAACTGCAAGTCCTGGTCGGCCATCAGCATCAATTGGGCACCGGCCACCTTGGGCATTTCCTTGCGCAGGCGTTCGATGACCTTCTGCGCAGAAATATTGCGTTCCTTGATCGGCTTCAGGCGTACCAGCATGAAAGCGTTATTGGTGCCGTTGGTGCCGCCGATAAAACCGGCGACACTTTCCACCGCCGCGTCTTTCAACACCGCGCGGCGGAAGGTTTCCATTTTCGGCTGCATGACGTTGAACGACAGGCCATTGTCGCCGCGGACAAAACCGATCAGTTGACCGGTGTCCTGCTGCGGCAGGAAGGTCTTTGGCACCACCACATACAAGGCGATGTTGACGCCAATGGTGACAAACAGGCTGAGCAGCGTCAGCCGCTTATGCCGCAGCACCCAATCCAGGCCGCCGGCATAGTGCTTGACCATCCAGTCGTTGGCGCGCCGGCTGGCACGCTGCAAACGGTTTTCCTCGCCGGGTGTGTGGGGTTTCAGCCAGCGGGCACAGAGCATCGGCGTCAGGGTCAACGAGACCACCAGCGACACCACGATTGACGCCGCCAGGGTGATCGAGAACTCACGAAACAGGCTCTCGATAATCCCGCCCATGAACAGAATCGACAGGAACACCGCCACCAGCGAAACGTTCATCGACAGCAAGGTAAAACCGACTTCCTTGGCGCCCAGGTACGCCGCCTTCATCGGCGCGATTCCTTCGTCGATATGCCGCGAAATGTTTTCGAGCACCACGATGGCATCGTCCACCACCAGCCCTGTGGCCAGAATCAGTGCCATCAGCGACAGGTTGTTCAGCGAAAAGCCATAGAGGTACATCACCGCGAACGTACCGACCAGCGACACCGGTACCGCCAGCGTCGGGATCAACGACGCGCGGAAGTTACCGAGGAACAGGTACACCACCAGAATCACCAGCGCCACGGCAATCAGCAGGGTCATTTCCGCTTCGTGCAGGGTCGCCTTGATCACCGGTGAACGGTCCATCGCCAGGTTCAGCTTGACGCTGGCCGGCAACACCGCCTGCAACGCCGGTAACTGTGCCTTGATATCGTTGACCGTTTTAATGATGTTGGCGCCAGCCTGACGGTTGATCACCAGCAGCACGGCCGCGTCGTCGTTGAAGAAACCGCTGTTGTAGCGGTCTTCGACGCTGTCGCGAACCTTGGCCACATCGCCCAGGCGCAATGCCGAGCCATTCTGGTAGCGAATGATCAGCGGTTCATAATCCTTGGCCTTCTCCAACTGGTCGTTGGCCTGCACCTGCCACATCCGCTGATCGTCTTCGATCGAGCCCTTGGGCCGGCGCACGTTGGCGTTGGCAATGGTGTTGCGCACGTCATCCAGCGCTACGCCGTACTGGTTCAGCAGTTGTGGCTCAAGTTCGATACGTACCGCCGGCAACGAGCTACCGCCGATTTGCACTTCGCCGACACCCGGTACCTGAGACAGGCTTTGCGAAAGGATGGTCGAGGCCAGGTCGTAGAGCTGACCTTTTTCCAGCACATCCGAGGTCAGCGACAGCACCATGATCGGTGCCTGGGACGGGTTGACCTTCTTGTAGGTCGGCATGCTGCGCATCCCGCTGGGCAGCAGGTTGCGCGAGGCGTTGATCGCCGCTTGCACTTCTCGCGCCGCGCCATTGATGTCGCGGTCCATGTCAAATTGCAGGATCACCCGGGTCGAACCCTGGCTGGATCGGCTGCTCATGGTGTTGACCCCGGCGATGGCGCCGAAGGATCGCTCCAGCGGCGTCGCCACGGTGGACGCCATGACCTCGGGGCTCGCGCCCGGCAGGCTCGCCGACACCACGATCACCGGGAAGTCCATTTGCGGCAGCGGCGACACCGGCAGCAAGCCGAAACTCACGCCGCCCAGCAACATGATCGCCAGGCTCAGCAGCATCGTCGCTACCGGCCGGCGAATGAAAGGTCCGGACAGGTTCATGGCTGCTCTACCGGCTCCAGACGCTCAGGCGCACGCCGCCAGCGCCGACCGAGGCGGTCGAAGTACAGATAGATCACTGGCGTGGTAAACAGCGTCAGCACCTGGCTGACCAGCAAGCCACCGACCATCACCAGACCCAATGGCTGGCGCAGTTCAGCACCCGAACCGGTAGCGAGCATCAACGGCACAGCGCCAAACAACGCGGCCAGGGTGGTCATCAGGATAGGCCGGAAACGCAGCAGCGCCGCCTGATAAATCGCGGTCGCCGGGTCCATGCCCTGATTACGCTCGGCGTCGAGGGCGAAGTCGATCATCATGATCGCGTTCTTCTTGACGATGCCGATCAGCAAGATGATGCCGATGATCGCGATCATGCCCAGGTCGTTGCCGCTGAGAATCAACGCCAGCAAGGCGCCGACCGCCGCCGATGGCAATGTCGAGAGAATGGTGATCGGGTGAATGTAGCTCTCGTACAGCACGCCGAGCACGATGTACATGGTCACCACCGCCGCCAGAATCAGCAGCAAGGTGCTCGACAACGAGGCCTCGAACGCCTGGGCCGCACCCTGGAACTGAGTCTGCACGCCAAGCGGCATGCCGATGTCCTGCTGCACCTTGTTGATCAGCTCGACGGCCTGCCCCAGCGCCACGCCGGGCGCGAGGTTAAAGGACATCATCACTGCCGGGAACTGGCCGATGTGCGCAATCGCCAATTGCGCCTGGCGCTCTTCGACGTGAGCCAGGCTGGACAGCCGCACCTGGCCGCCATTGGTGGTCTTGACGTGAATCTGCTCCAGCGCCTGCGGGCCGATCTTCTCGCCGTCCTGCGCCTGCATCACCACGCGGTATTGGCTGGCCTGGGTGTAAATGGTCGAGATCTGCCGCTGGCCAAAAGCATCGTACAGCGCGTCGGTGATGTTCGACACCGAAACCCCGATTCGCGAAGCCGCATCACGGTCGATCACCAGATAGACCTGCAAACCCTTGTCCTGTAGATCGCTGGCAACGTCGGTCAGCTCGGGTTGCTTGCGCAGCGCCTCGACCAGTCGCCCGCTCCACAGGCTGAGCATCTCGGCATCCGGTGACGACATGCTGAATTGGTACTGTGTACGGCTGACCCGGTCTTCGATGGTCAGATCCTGCACCGGCTGCATGAACAGACGAATGCCCACCAGTTTATCCAGCTGCGGCTGCAACCGGCTGATCACCTGGGCCGCGCTCAGGTCACGTTCTTTGTGCGGCTTGAGGTTGATCAGCAAGCGCCCGCTGTTCAGGGTCGCGTTATCGCCGTCGACTCCGATATAGGACGACAGGCTTTGCACCGCCGGGTCGGCCAGGATGACCTTGGCCAGCTCCTGCTGGCGCTGGCTCATGGCGGCGAAGGAAATCGACTGCGGCGCCTCGGAAATACCCTGGATCACCCCGGTGTCCTGCACCGGGAAAAAGCCCTTGGGCACCACGATGTACAGGAACACCGTCAGGCCCAGGGTAGCGATGGCCACTAGCAAGGTCAGCGGCTGATGCTTGAGCACCCACTGCAACTTGCGCCCGTAGGCGGCAATCAGCCAGTCGATCCACGCACCGCTGGCCCGGTAGAAACGGCCCTGCTCTTCTGGCTTGGGTTCACGCTTGAGCAACCGCGCGCACATCATTGGCGTCAGGGTCAGGGAAACCACCAGGGAAATCAGGATTGCCACCGCCAAGGTGATCGCAAATTCGCGGAACAGGCGCCCCACTACATCGGCCATGAACAACAGCGGAATCAATACCGCAATCAGCGACAAGGTCAGCGAGATCAGGGTAAAACCGATCTGCTTGGCGCCCTTGAGCGCCGCCTGCAACGGGCTGTCGCCCTCCTCGATGAACCGCGAAATGTTTTCCAGCATGACGATCGCGTCGTCCACCACAAAACCGGTGGCAATGGTCAACGCCATCAAGGTCAGGTTGTTGACCGAGAAACCGGCCAGGTACATCACGCCGAAGGTGCCGATCAACGACAACGGCACTGCAATCGACGGAATGATCGTGGCGCTGGCCCGGCGCAAGAACAGGAATGTCACCATCACCACCAGGGCGATGGCGATCAACAGCTCATGCTGCACGTCGGTGACGGAAGCGCGGATGGTCTGGGTGCGATCGGTCAGCACGGTCACATCGAGGCCGGCCGGCAGGTTATCGGTGATGCTCGGCAACAGGGCCTTGATCCGGTCGACCACCTCGATCACGTTGGCACCCGGCTGACGCTGGATGTTCAGCAGCACGGCCTGGTTTTCATTGGCCCACGCGGCGAGGCGTTCGTTTTCGGCGCCATCGACAATCTGCGCGACGTCCTTGAGTCGCAACGGCGCACCGTTCTTGTAGGCCAGAATCAGTTCGGCGTAGTCCTTGGGCGAGGTCAACTGATCGTTGGCATCGAGCATCGAGACCCGGGTCGGGCCGTCGAAGTTGCCTTTGGGCTGGTTGACGTTGGACGCGCCGATCAAGGTGCGTACGTCCGACAGGTTCAAGCCGTTGGCCGCCAAGGCTTCCGGGTTGACCTTGATCCGCACGGCCTGACGCTGGCCGCCGGCAATGCTGACCATACCGACGCCACTGATCTGGGCGATTTTCTGCGCCATGCGCGTGTCGACCAAATCATTGAGTTTGGGCAGCAGCATGGTTTTGGAGGTGATCGCCAGGGTCAGTACCGGGGTGTCCGCCGGGTTGACCTTGTTGTACACCGGCGGAGCCGGCAAGTCCTTGGGCAACAGATTGGTCGCCGCGTTGATCGCCGCCTGTACCTGCTGCTCGGCGACGTCCATGTTGATGTCGAGGCTGAAGCGCAGGGTCAGTACCGAGGCGCCGCCGGAACTGGTCGAGGCCATTTGGGTCAGGCCGGGCATTTGCCCGAACTGGCGCTCAAGTGGCGCGGTGACCGCACTGGTCATCACATCCGGACTGGCGCCCGGGTAGAGGGTCATGACCCGAATGGTCGGGTAATCGACCTGAGGCAATGCCGAGACCGGCAACAACTTGTAGGCGATCATGCCGGCCAAGACAATGGCCAGCATGCTCAGGGTGGTGGCTACCGGGCGAAGGATAAACAGCCGCGAGATGTTCATGCGCGGCCCTTGTGCGCCTTGCCGGTGGCTTTCGGATCAGTCGCGGCGCTTGTCGATGGGTCCTGGTTATCCGTCGGGGTCACGGGGGTGGCATTAACGCTGTCGTTGACCACCTCGACTTCACTGCCCTCCTTGAGGCGGTCAGTGCCTTCCAGAACCACGCGATCACCGGCTTTCAAGCCTTCCAGGATCACCGTGTTGTCGCCATCGCTGGCACCGATCTTCAACGGACGAATGGTGACTTTCTTGTCACCGTCCAGTGCGTAGACAAAGGTCCCGTTGGTGCCGAACTGAATGGCTGCCGAAGGCGCCAGCACCACGCCTTTGAGAGTGTCGGCCAGCAGTCGGACGTTGACGAACTGATTCGGGAACAGCGCCAGATCGCGGTTGTCGTAGCGCGCCTTGAACTTCAATGTGCCGGTGGTGGTGTCGATCTGGTTGTCGAGGCTTTGCAAGACGCCGCTGGCCTGCATTTTGGTATCGCCACGATCCCAGGCTTCAGCCGGCAGCTTGGCACCGGAGTGGTAGCGGGTCAGCACGGTATCGAGAGTGTTTTCCGGCAACGTAAAGACCACGCTGATCGGCTGGGTCTGGGTAATGACCGCCAGGGATGTGGTGTCATTGGCGGACACCAGGTTGCCGACGTCCAGCTGCCGCAGGCCGACGCGCCCGGTAATCGGCGCACGGATTCTGGTGAATTCGAGATTGAGTTTGGCGTCGTTGACCGCCGCCTGATTGGTCTTGACCGTGCCCTGGTACTGCCCCACCAGCGCAGCGGCGGTGTCGAGGGTCTGTTTGGCGATACTGTCTTGCGCATACAAACCGCGATAGCGTTCCAGATCCACCTGAGCGTTTTTCAACTGTGCCTGGTTCTGCAACAACGTGCCTTCGGCCTGCAGCAAGGCGTTCTGGTAAGGGCGCGGGTCGATCTCGGCGAGCAGGTCGCCAGCCTTGACCATTTGTCCTTCTTCAAACGCAATCTTCACCAATTCACCGCCCACACGGCTGCGCACATTGATGGTGTTCAGTGCAGTAACCGTGCCCAAGGCTTTGTAGTACAGCGGGAAGTCACCCACGACAGCAGCCGCAACCCGAACCGGGACCGGTCCTGTGGCACCGCCGAAACCCGGACGCATCCCGCCAGACTTGCCGACATGCCCCGCCGCTGCTTTAGCTACAGGGGCGTCTTTGTGAGCCGTACCGCCTGGCCAGAACTTCCAGCACAGGCCGGCAATGACCAACAGGACCAGCAGGCCGAATAGCCAGCGACGGGGATGACGGGAAGCAGAGGATTGCATGGAATGATCAACCATTGGGCGCGTGTGGACATCTTTATACGGGAGAGTGAACGATAAGCACTGACGGCATTGAAGCAAAGCGCCTTTACCGGCAATTTACCTTCTAGCTGCTTTTGCAAATTTTTGCTAAAGCACTGAAGCACAAATGAAAACGGCCTGGACAGAGCCAGGCCGTTAACAATTGTAAGATGCGGTTACTTCAAAACGGCCAGCGCCGCTTCGTAGTTTGGCTCTTCAGCGATTTCTTTAACCAGCTCGCTGTGCAACACCGTGTCGTTTTCGTCGAGTACGACCACGGCGCGGGCGGTCAGGCCTTTGAGCGGGCCGTCGGCAATGGCAACGCCGTAGTTCTCGATGAATTCGCGGCCGCGCAGGGTCGACAGGTTCTGAACGTTTTCCAGACCTTCAGCGCCGCAGAAGCGTGCCTGGGCGAACGGCAGGTCAGCCGAGATGCACAGGACAACGGTGTTGGCCACGTCGTTGGCCTGAGCGTTGAACTTGCGTACCGACGTGGCGCAGGTCGGAGTGTCGATGCTTGGGAAAATGTTCAGCACTTTACGCTTGCCGGCGAAGCTTGCCAGGGTCACGTCGGACAGATTGCCGGCAACCAGGGAAAAGGCTGGTGCCTTGGAACCGGCTTGTGGCAGTTGGCCGTTGACTTGAACCGGATTGCCTTTGAGGGTGACTTGAGCCATGAACGGAGTCCTTCTGAACGTTGTTTGGAAAATATCGAAGAGGTCGAAGTTAACCACGAAATTGTCCGACGACCTATGGCCAGATACAAATTGTGATAGGTCGTTGCGTACATTGGATGTACGCCGATTTCTGTAGGAGCAAGGGGCGGTTCAACCCAATAATTGAAGCATATTGCGGTGTCGCGCCTCGAAAATCCGCCGCATGTAGGCATTGACCATCAACCGCTCGAAAAGTGCACCGCCAATGGCCGCATAGGTGACGCGATCGGTGTACAGCGTCCCGCCCTCCGCCGCCGCGACCCGGTGCTCATGACGAAATGCAGCCATCGGGCCCTTGAGCATTTCGTCGATGAAATGGCTGTCGCTGACCTCGCGAATCGTCACGGTCCAGGTCGCCGGAATACAGCCGAACATCCAGTGACGAAAACTGAACTCCCGACCGGCAGCAATGCGCAAGTCGTTCACGTCGATGTTGCCTAATGGCGTCACCCGTTCCGGGAAGATTTTCGGGAAATTGCTGCCTTCAAGGCAAAAATCGAGAACCTGTGCGGGTGTTTGTCCTCTGATCAGCGTGGAGAGTTCCAGAACAGGCATTGACAGTGTCCTTCCTTGAGCACGAATACCGGCAGATTAGCACTCAACATTTACCGTATTACAGCGCTTTTCACATGCAAGCCTGTGAATAGGCTTATTATTTTGGCGCACGAAATTTAGGGGACTTTATGTACAAAGTGACCAGGTAACGACCCGCAATGACGTGCACCTTTGTTCGGTAACGGAAACTTGTTTCGACAAAAACCGCAAACTCGACGACATTACGCCCGTGCAATGACACCTGAATCGCGCTTATCCATAGGACTGTGCAATGACCATCGAAAAACCGACCCGCCTGTTGCTCGCCGGCCTCTCTTTGCTACTGAGCGCCAGCGCCTGGGCAGATTTCAGCGCCAGCCCCGAAGAAGCCAGGGGGATCGCCAAAGACGCGTATCTCTACGGCTTCCCGGTGGTTGAGATGTACAAGACCCTGTACACCCAGGCGTTGGACAAGAACGGTCCGAACTTCAAGGCCCCGCTCAACCATATCAGCAATGCGGCAAGAGCGTTCACCCCCAAGGACACCGCGGTCGTTACTCCAAACCCGGACACTCCCAGCTCAGTTCTCTGGATGGACCTGCGCGCGGAGCCTGTGGTTGTGACCCTGCCGCAGATCGCCGAAGAGCGTTACTACTCGGTACAACTGGTCGACCTCTACACCCAGAACTTTGCTTACCTGGGCACCCGCAGCACGGGTAACAAGGGCGGGACCTTCATGATTGCCGGTCCTGAATGGCAAGGTCAGCAACCGCTCAAGATCGATCGCCTGGTACGTAGCGAAAGCAATATTGCCTATGCGCTGTACCGTACGCAGCTGTTTGATGAAAAGGACCTGGAGAAGGTCAAGAAAATCCAGCACGGCTACAAGGTTCAGACGCTGAGCCAATACCTGGGGCAACCGGCACCGGCCGCCGCACCAAAAATCGACTGGCCAAAACCAACCCCGACCATGAGCGACAGCCCGGAGCTGTTCCGCTACCTGAACTTCATGCTCGGCTTCGCCCCGGCGCAAGACGTTGAAAAAGACCAACTGGCACGCTTCGCGAAAATCGGCATTGTTGCCGGCCAGCCGTACGACCTCAAAACCCTCACTGCAGAACAGCGCAAGGCCCTCGACGACGGGATTGCCGATGCCAAGGCCGAGTTCGCGGCGTTCAAGAAAGACAAGATCGATACCCATCAGGTCAGCAACGGTGACTTGTTCGGCACCCGCGACCACTTGAACAACAATTATCTGTACCGCTACGCCGGTGCCAACATCGGGATCTTTGGCAACTCGGCCGATGAAGCAGCCAAATTCAGCTATCTGGTCGACAACCAGGGCAAACCGGCTAATGGCGCGAAACACAGCTACACCCTGCACTTTGACAAGGATCAGCTGCCGCCAGCCGATGCGTTCTGGTCGCTGACCATGTATGACGGCAAGACCAAACTGCTGGTACCCAACCACAAGAAACGCTACCTGCTCAACTCGCGCATGCTGTCCACCTTCAAGCGCGACCCGGACGGCGGCCTGACCCTGTACCTGCAGCATTCCGAACCGCTCAAGGATCAGCGCAGCAACTGGCTGCCGGCGCCACACGGTCCGTTCTACGCGGTGTTGCGCCTGTACCTGCCCCAGCCTCAGGTCGGCAACGGTCAATGGAAACTGCCGCCGCTGACGCCGATCAACCCGTAAGTTGAAGTGATACGCAAACCGTGTGCACCCACGCGACCGTAGGTGCACACATACCCGGATCTGTTGAACGTATTGATCAGCGCCGGCGAAACAACGGTCGTGGCTCGATCACCGAGCGACCGTAATGCACACTCATCCCCACCAGCCCCTTGAGGGCATCTTCAGCGCATTTGTCTTCACGCACCGCGAAAGCATCGAAACCGCATTGGCGCATATGGCTGAGCTGGTCACGCAGCACATCGCCAATCGCCCGCAACTCCCCCGCCCAGCCCAAACGCGTGCGCAACAGGTAAGCCTGGCTGTAAGCCCGGCCATCGCGGAAGCTTGGAAACTCCAGCGCGATCATGGGTATCAGCTTGAGCCACGGCTTGAGACTTTCGACCTCGTCATCCGGCCCCAGCCACACCGCGTCTCGTGAGGGATGATGTTCAATACGGCGCATCAGCCACAGGGCCAGCGGCAAGATCAGCGGCCCCGTTGGCAGTTCGCTTTCCAGGTCCCTGACCAGCGTCCACGGATCGTCGTCGACCTTAAGCGCAACACCCTCCTCCAACCGCAGCAGATTATTCATGCGACGACCTCCAGGCTCTTGGGGTAAATGCGCTCCTTGAACGGCTCCAGACCGATGCGCTGCAAGGTATCGACAAACAGTTCTTCGCTCTCGCGGTAACGGACAAAGGTCGCGATGATCCGCTCGATCACCTGCGGTACTTCGGCGGCGCTGAACGACGGACCGATGACCTTGCCCAACGTGCTGTTCTTGCCCTGTGATCCACCGAGGGTGATCTGGTACCACTCGCTGCCATTCTTATCGACGCCGAGGATGCCGATATTGCCGATGTGGTGATGACCACAGGCATTCATGCAGCCAGAAATGTTGAGGCTGATATCACCCAGGTCGTGAAGGTAATCCAGATCATCGAAACGTGCCTGGATCGCTTGGGCGATGGGGATCGACTTGGCATTGGCCAGCGCGCAGAAATCGCCACCGGGGCAGGCGATGATGTCGGTCAGCAAGCCGATGTTGGCGCAGCCCAGTCCGCGCTCGCAGGCCAGGCACCACAACGCGTACAGGTCAGCCTTGGGCACGTCCGGCAGGACAATGTTCTGTTCATGGGCAATACGGATTTCGCCGAAACCGAACTGCTCGGACCAGTCGGCCACTGCTTCCATCTGCGCACCAGTGACGTCTCCCGGCGGCGAGGCCATGCCGGGTTTGGTCGACAGCACCACGCTGGTGTAGCCAGGTACTTTGTGCGGCTGCACGTTACGCGCGACCCAGCGCGCGAACGCCGGGTTCTCGGTCAGGCGAGTGCCGAAGTCCAGGTCGGTGTCGGCCAGTGGCTCATAGGCGGGTGGCACGAATGCGCTGGCGACGCGCTGGTATTCGACGTCGGTCAACTGCGCCGGGCCGTCCTTGAGGTGTTGCCACTCCTGTTCGACTTCCTGGGCGAAGGCCTCGATGCCCAGCGCCTTGACCAGAATCTTGATCCGCGCCTTGTACTTGTTGTCACGTCGACCGTGGCGGTTGTACACCCGCAACACGGCCTCGACGTAGGACAACAAATGCTGCCACGGCAACCCTTCACGGATCTGCAAGCCGAGGATCGGCGTGCGCCCCAGACCGCCGCCAACGATCACCCGCAGCAGCATCTGCCCCGCCGCGTCGCGGTAAAGGTAGAGACCGATGTCGTGCATCATGATTGCGGCGCGGTCGTGTTCCGCCGAGCAGATGGCGATCTTGAATTTGCGTGGCAAAAACAGGAATTCGGGGTTGATGGTCGACCACTGCCGGAGGATTTCCGCCAGGGGTCGCGGATCGATCAGCTCATCCGCCGCCACCCCGGCAAAGGCTTCGGTGGTGATGTTACGCACGCAGTTGCCGGAGGTCTGGATCGCATGCATTTCGACCTGGGCCAGGCGCTCGAGGATGTCCGGCACCTGGGCCAGTTCAATCCAGTTGAATTGCATGTTCTGCCGGGTGGTGAAGTGCCCGTAACCCCGGTCGTAATCCCGGGCGATGCTCGCCAGCGTACGCATTTGCCGGGCACTGAGGGTGCCGTAGGGAATGGCGACCCGCAGCATGTAGGCGTGCTTTTGCATATACAGGCCGTTTTGCAGGCGCAACGGCAAAAACTCTTCCTCACTCAAGGCTCCAGTCATGAACCGCTCGACCTGATCGCGAAACTGCGCAACCCGCTCAAAGACCAGGGCCCGGTCATAGTCATCGTACTGATACATGTCGCTACCTCATCAGGGTTGATCGGGCTCTGCGGCTCGTTTCTGTGGGGAGTGACTATGCAGTAGCGGCTCAGGCGGTTACAGATTCAGCTAAAGACTAAAAAACCATATCAGGACGCGGCAGATCACCGCAGGCAGGCGCTGAATCTGATCCGTATTAATGCAGTTTTTCTGAGTCTGTTTTGTTTCGACGAGGGTTTCTACAGTTGACCGCATGCCAGACCGGGTGGCCTGGCAAGACTTTGCAACCGTGGAAGCATTGACCATGAGCACAACAGCAATCGGACAGGCCTATAACTACAAGGTCGTCCGCCAATTCGTCGTGGCAACAGTGGTATGGGGTGTTATCGGAATGGCGATGGGCGTGTGGATCGCCTCGCAACTGGTGTGGCCGGAGGCGAACCTCGATTTGCCCTGGACCACCTTTGGCCGCTTGCGCCCGCTGCATACCAGCCTGGTGATATTCGGCTTTGCCGGCAGCGCACAATTTGCCGCCAGTTACTACGCAGTGCAGCGCACCTGCCAGGTGCGACTGTACAGTGACAAACTCGCCGCCTTCACCTTCTGGGGCTGGCAATCGGTGATTGTCAGCATGCTGATCACCCTCCCCCTGGGCTACACCACCACCAAGGAATACGCCGAGATCGAATTCTCCGGCGCGGTGTGGATGACGGTGGTCTGGGTCGCCTACGCCATAGTGTTTTTCACCACTGTGGTGCAGCGCAAAACCAAACACATCTACGTCGGCAACTGGTTCTTCGGTGCGTTCATTGTGGTAATCGCCATGCTGCACGTGGTCAATCACCTGTCGATTCCGGTGGGCTGGTTCAAGTCCTATCCAGTGTATTCCGGGGCCACCGATGCCATGGTGCAATGGTGGTACGGGCACAACGCGGTGGGTTTCTTCCTGACCACCGGTTTCCTGGGAATGATGTATTACTTCGTGCCGAAACAGGTCGGCCGGCCGGTGTATTCCTATCGGTTGTCGATCGTGCATTTCTGGGCGCTGATCACCCTGTACATCTGGGCCGGTCCGCACCACTTGCACTACACCGCACTGCCGGACTGGGCGCAATCACTGGGCATGGCGATGTCGCTGATTCTGCTGGCACCGAGCTGGGGCGGCATGATCAACGGCATGATGACCCTCTCGGGCGCCTGGCATAAGTTGCGCACTGACCCGATCCTGCGGTTTTTGGTGCTGTCGCTGGCGTTCTACGGCATGTCGACCTTCGAAGGGCCGATGATGGCAATCAAAACCGTCAACGCCCTCTCCCACTACACCGACTGGACCATCGGCCACGTACACGCCGGCGCACTCGGCTGGGTGGCGATGATTACTTTCGGTTCGCTGTACCACATGATCCCGAAAGTCTTCGGTCGTGCGCAGATGCACAGCCTCGGCCTGATCAACGCGCACTTCTGGCTCGCGACCATCGGCACGGTGCTGTATATCGCCTCGATGTGGGTCAACGGCATCACCCAGGGCCTGATGTGGCGCGCCATCAACGACGACGGCACGCTGACCTATTCCTTCGTCGAAACCCTGGTGGCCAGCCATCCGGGCTTCATCGTGCGGTTCATCGGTGGTGTGTTCTTCCTCAGCGGCATGCTGCTGATGGCTTACAACACCTGGCGCACCGTGCGGGTCGCCGACCTGAAATTCGCCGAGAGCGAAGCGCAGATCGCTTGATCCGGCCCCTGACGCAAGCCGCAGCGGCTTGCGTCCCTCACCTCAGGGAATGTTCGTCATGATCGAAGTCATGTTGGATCTGTTGGGCGTGGCGTGCCTGTATTTTTCCGTGGAGTACTGCTTGCGGCATCAGTCGGCCGAGAGTCTGGACGACGCCAGCCTGATCCCGTTTGCCGATGACCCGGAAGTGGCACGGCGGGTGGAGCTGGCGACGGGCAAGACCGTGAAAGCCGTTGCGCCTGAAGAGGCCAGGCCAGGCTGGGGAAATCTGGAGATTTGAACTGTTGAAATACATCGCTCCCACGCTCTGCGTGGGAACGATCATGACAAGGTGACTCAACCCCGATCGCGCGGTATCAGGCTCTGCAACTGTTGCGCCAGGAAATTCGCGTCGAAGGCAAAGATGTCCGGGTCTTTCAGGCCGTTGGTCTTGCGCCACTGCCAGTCAGTCGAAGGGGGCTGGCACACCAGCGACACACTGCCGTAACGCGCAGCGGTCAGACCCATGACCGCCAGTGAAATCAGCCCACCGGCGCCCATCACTTCGGGCACGATTTCCACCGGTTTGCCGGCAATCAGAATGCTCAGCTTTTCGGTCTTGAAGGTCGAACTCTCGACCGGCACGTTCGCCCCGAACGCCACATAGGCTTCGCGGCTCACTTCCAGCAAGTGCGGGGCCTTGACCGGGGCCAGCCACTGTTCGATCTGCCCGAACAACTCGCCTATACGCGTCGCCCACACGGCCGATTGGCTTTCAAACAGCTGTTTCTTGTGCGCTTCGCTTTCTGCGTAGTGGCGAAGCATCTCACCCAGTTGCTGTACGTCATCCATTGCGGTGTTCCTTTGGTTGAAGCAGTACTGCGGACATTGAGCATGGCAGATGCACGCTGCCGGCGTACGACTAAAACCGGGCATACACAGCCTGCTGACACTTCAGCGCCGCGCCAAGGGTTTACTCCGCTGCCGGATCACGCGCATTGTAGGCCGCACGCAAGCTGCGCTGGCGTTCGCCCTCGGCGACTGACTCAGCGCGCCTTGAGCAGACGACGCAAGCGCGCCATGCTCAGGGCATCCACCAGCACCCCATCGCGCACTGCATACTCGCGAAACAAGCCTTCTGTGTCGAAACCAAACTTGCGATACAGCCCGATCGCTGCTTCGTTATCCGCATACACCGAGAGTTCGACCCGTTGCACGTTCATCCAGTTGTCGGCAAGGTCGAGCACCGCCGCGAGCAGCCGAGAGCCAACGCCCTTGCCTTGCCACGCGACCGCCACGCCCATGCCAATGTTGGCGCAATGGCTGCGACGAATGCGCGAAACCTGCTCCAGACCGACGTTGCCAATGACCTGGCCCTGATGCAACGCCACCAGTTGCACCACCCGCTCGTTTTCCGGCGCCAGTCGCTTGCGCCAGACTTCAGTGGACTGAAACGGCATTTGCAGCACCTGGCGGGCGACCGCCGGATCATTGTAAAGCGCGGTGATGCCCTCGATGTGGGCTTCGCTCATACGCTCAATGGTGATAACAGGATCGATGGCTGGCATGGTGATTCCTCCTTGAAAGTGGCATGGCCATCGAGTCTAAACGGATCATCACCCGGGTGACGACAGCCATAGTGCGGCGAGGCGCGAATCTGGATGCGGTGCAACTTCTTCCCGACACCGCAATACGGGTAATCTGGCGCCACGCACGTCTACCCAAAACACCAACTGCCGCAGGAGCCTCGCGGGTATGGAACTTCATGTTGTGATCAACGGCCGCAAGGACCTCGCAGGTCAGCTGTATCAGCAACTGCGCAGCGCCATCGAGTCGGGTCGCCTGGCCGCCGGGACACAGCTACCGCCGAGCCGCTTGCTCGCCGAACAATTGGGTATCTCACGCAAGACCATTTCCGACACCTACGCGCAGTTGACCTACGAGAACTTCCTCACCGGGAGGATCGGCAAAGGTACCTACGTCAATGCCCGTCCCTCGACTATCGTCCACAAACAGAGCCATTCCGAATTGGCGAGCGCCGACACCCTCGAGCGTTGGCGCAACATGCCGTCGTTCTTGCGCCATCCGACCCTGGAAGGTTCGCTGCGTTACGAGTTCATTGGCGGCGCCACCAGCAAGGGCCAGTTTCCTCAGGATGACTGGCGCCGCTGCACCGCCCATGCGCTGCGACAGATTGCCGGCTCCAAGGGCTTTTACAGCCAGCCGGAAGGCCTGCCGGCGCTGCGCAACGCGATTGCCCGGCATATCGCCTTTTCTCGCGGGGTCAATTGCCAGGACGACGACGTGGTGGTGTGCAACGGAGCGCAACAAGCACTGGACCTGATCTCCCGCGTACTGACCGAACCCGGCAGCCTGGTGGCCATGGAAGATCCCGGCTACCCGCCGGCCCGCCTGTTGTTCGCCTCTCACGGCGCTGAGGTAGTCGGGGTGCCCGTGGACGAGCAAGGCATTCAGGTCGAGCTGATTCCCGATGGAACCCGGCTGATCTATGTCACACCCTCGCACCAGTTCCCGCTCGGCATGCCGATGAGCCAGGCACGGCGCGAAGCCTTGCTGGCAAGGGCGCATGAGCTGGGCGCGATCATTATCGAGGACGACTATGACAGCGAGTTCCGCTACGCGGGCCGGCCCACCGACTCCCTGCAAAGCATGGATGAGCGCGGGATCGTCGCCTATGTCGGGACCTTTTCGAAAACCCTGCTGCCGGAGTTGCGCCTGGGTTACGCGATTCTGCCGCCGGCCATTCTTGAAGCGGTGATCCGCGCCAAGCAACTGACCGACCTGCACACCTCGACGCTGCCGCAATGGGCACTGGCCAAGTTCATTGCCGAAGGCTGCCTGCTAAAGCACATCCGTCGCTGCCATACGGTCTATGCCGGTCGGCGCGAGCGAATCCTCGCACGCGTCGCCGGGGACCTGTCGCCCTGGTTCGAAGCAGTGCCAACTACTGCCGGTTTTCACATGGCCTTGCTGTGCAAAGTCGAAGTGGATGTCCCACGGGTCATCGAACTGGCGAAAAAACTCGACGTCGGCCTGTATGGCCTGGACGGCTTTTACTATCAGCAACTACCACGGGCCGGGCTGTTCATGGGCTTCGGCGCCATAGAAACCCTGGACATCGATGTAGCCCTGGACCGTTTGCGCGATATTCTCCAGCAAGTCTGTTGAGGTCTATTGGTATGGCGCTTTTACTGCCAATTGGCTGTTGGCCGCTACCCGACACAGGCCTATCCTGCACAAGCGTTATCCCACCATGAGCGAGCCTCGTCCGGCTTGATACAGGAGCGTGTGCGATGCCCAACGAAATAATCAATACGGTCCAGGTACGGGCCGCCGCTGGCCGCTCGGATGAACTGGGCAAGCAATTGCAGAAGATCGTCGAAACATTGCGTGAGCTCCCGGGTTGCGATTCCTACATGGCCGACCGCTGTCCGGAGGACGACAATCGATGGACGGTCAGTGCCCGCTGGCAGTCCGAAACCGCCATGCAATCACACTTCTACTGCCCGCAAGTTCAAGGCTTCATCAGCCTGATCGACAGCCGACTGGCCAGCAGCGTCGACTTCAACAGTTTTCCGATCGTTTAAAGCGTCAACGCCATAAACTACTGACTCCATTGAAACGCTAAACAGCAAAAGCACCAGAACAGACAACCGGTAAACTCCAAACAAAAAAAAGCCCCGCCTCTCTCGAGACGGGGCTTTTTATTCAGCGCCTGATAATCAGGCAGCAGGCTCCAGTTCAACGATCGCAGCGGCCGTGACTGGCACCACCGCTTGACCGCTCAACGCCAGGTCCAGCAGTTCGCGGTTGGCGACCGCGTACATGGCGTAGTCGGTGCCGCTGGCGGCACGGATGTCCACCAGCATGGCGCGCCAGCGCTCGACCATGGTCTGGTTCTGGTCCATCCACAAGGCCAGACGCGTTTCCACGTCCTGCTCGCCGCTGCCCATTTGCAGGACCGAGATGGTGATCGCCCGTTGCTGCCAGTCGATGTCATCGCGGAACGCTTCACGGGCCAGCGCTTGCCAGTTGTTTTCCACCGGCAGAGCGCTGATCTGTTGCAGGTACCAGGTCAGGTCCAGCGCACTGCCCACGGCGAAGTAGGCCTTGGCCACGTCCGCTGCATTCTGGCCAGTCACGTCCGCCGCCTCGATGATTGGCAACAAGGTGTACAGGTGACTAGTGCCTGCAACCATGCGCGCCAGCAACTCGGGTACGCCAGCTGCAACGTAGGCCTGATAGCGGGTCTGCCAGCCTTCGCGGGTCGGGCCTTCCAGCAGCTCGTCGAGCTTGAGGCCCAGCGCTGCCAGATGTGGACCGAAGTGCGCGACGTCTCGCGCTGCGTTCTGCTCGTTGCGACGGCTGCGCAGGAACCAGCGAGTGGCACGACGGCCCAGACGCATCAGTTCATCCATCAGCTCCAGTTGCACGTCAGCCGAAACCTGGTAATCCAGGGATTCGATCTGACGGAACCAGTGCGGGAGATGGAAGATGTCACGCACGATCACATAAGCGCCTGCCACGTTCGCCGGGCTCATGCCGGTCGACTCTTTGAGCCGCTGAACGAAGGTGATGCCCATGTGGTTGACCAGGTCGTTGGCGATCTGGGTGCTGACGATCTCACGCTTCAGACGGTGACGACGCATGGCCTCGGAGAACTTGCTCACCAGCATCGGCGGGAAAGCGGTTTCCATGTCGCGGGTCAGGTAGTCGTCGTCCGGCACCAGGGAGTTGAGCAACTGCTCCTTGAGGTCGATCTTGCTGTAGGAGATCAATACCGACAGCTCGGCACGGGTCAGGCCATGGCCTTCCGCAATGCGCTCGTTGAGTTGATCTTCCGTCGGCAGGAACTCGATGGCACGGTCCAGCTTGCCACGGCCTTCCAGGTCGTTCATCAGACGCTTGTACTCGGCAATCCGCACGTAGGCACGGCGGGCCGCCAGGGACAGGGCCTGGGTCTGCTTGTAGTTGTTGCCGAGGACCAGACCGCCGACTTCATCAGTCATGCTGCCAAGCAACTGGTTACGTTGCTTCTCGGTCATGTCGCCAGCCTGCACCACTTCGTTGAGCAGGATCTTGATGTTCACTTCGTGGTCGGAGCAGTCCACGCCACCGGCGTTGTCGATGAAGTCGGTGTTCGAGCCGCCGCCATTGAGACCGAATTCGACACGACCCAGTTGGGTCATACCGAGGTTACCGCCCTCGCCCACGACTTTGCAGCGCAGTTCGTTGCCGTTCACGCGCAGTGCATCGTTGGCCTTGTCGCCGACATCGGCGTGGCTTTCGCTGCTGGCTTTGACGTATGTACCGATACCGCCGTTCCACAGCAGATCCACTGGCGCCTTGAGCAAGGCGTTCAGCAGTTCGGTCGGGGTCAGCTTGTCGGCCTGAATGTCGAAGCGCTCTTTCATCTGCGGGGAAATCGCGATGCTTTTCGCGCTACGGGAGAAGATCCCGCCGCCTTCGGACATGATGCTGGTGTCGTAATCCGACCACGCCGAACGCGGCAGGTCAAACAGACGCTGACGCTCAGCGAAGCTATTGGCAGGCTCAGGGTTCGGGTCGATGAAAATGTGCAGGTGGTTGAACGCGGCAACCAGTTGCAGCTTGTCGGACATCAACAAGCCGTTACCGAACACGTCACCGGCCATGTCGCCGACACCGACCACAGTGATGCTGTCTTCCTGGACGTTGATGCCGCGCTCACGGAAGTGACGCTGTACGCCAACCCACGCGCCTTTGGCGGTGATGCCCATTTTCTTGTGGTCGTATCCGGCCGAGCCGCCCGACGCGAAGGCGTCACCGAGCCAGAAGCCGTAGTCGATCGCAATACCGTTGGCGATGTCGGAGAAGGTCGCAGTGCCCTTGTCCGCTGCCACCACCAGGTACGGGTCATCGTCGTCATGACGCACGACGTTGGCCGGCGGTACCAGCGCGCCGTCTTTCAGGTTGTCGGTAATGTCCAACAGACCGGAAATGAAGATGCGGTAGCAGGCGATGCCCTCTGCTGCGATCTCATCACGGCTGCCACCCAGTGGCAGGCGACGCGGCAGGAAGCCACCTTTGGCGCCTACCGGCACGATGACCGAGTTCTTCACTTGCTGGGCTTTTACCAGGCCCAGGACTTCGGTACGGAAGTCTTCTTCACGGTCGGACCAGCGCAGACCACCACGAGCCACGTTGCCGAAGCGCAGGTGCACGCCTTCGACGCGTGGCGAGTAGACGAAGATTTCGAACTTCGGTACTGGCTTCGGCAGCTCTGGAATAGCGTGCGGGTTGAACTTGAAGCTGAAGTAGGACTTGTTCTGACCGTTGGCGTCGGTCTGGTAGAAGTTGGTCCGCAGGGTTGCCTTGATCAGGTCCAGGTAGCGACGCAGGATGCGGTCTTCGTTTAACACCTGAACGTCGTCCAGAGCGCTCAGAATCGCTTGTTCCAGGCGCAGTTGCTTGTCGTCGAGGTCGTCGCTGGTCAGCTTGCGCGCCAGGTAGAAACGGGTCTTGAACAACCGGGTCAATTCGCGAGCGATATCGGTGTGGTTGTTCAGGGTGCTGGCGATATAGCCCAGGTCGAAGCCCAGACGGATCTGCTTCAGGTAACGGGCGTAAGCGCGCAGCAGCGCAACGTCGCGCCATGGCAGGCCGGCGGTCAGTACCAGACGGTTGAACGCATCGTTTTCGGCGTCGCCGCGAACGATATGGACGAACGCGTCCTGCAGCGTGTCGTTGAGCTGCTGGATATCGAGTTCCAGGCCTTCAGCAGCGGTGAACGCGAAGTCGTGAATCCAGAACTCGCGACCGTTGCTGTGACGCAGGCGATACGGGAACTCGCCCAGCACGCGCAGGCCGAGGTTTTCCAGAATCGGCAAGACGTCGGACAGCGCCAGCGGGGTATCGGCGTGGTACAGCTTGCAGTGCAGCTCGCGCTGACCGGACACCTGACCCAGCGGCTGATAGAAGCTCATGACCAGCGGATTTTTTTCGCTCAGGCTCAGCAGGTGCTGCATGTCGACCACAGCCGAATGCGCGGCGAAACGCTCGCGGTAGCCGGCCGGGAAGCCTTTCGGGAAGTCGGACAGCACATTGGTGCCCTGGGCTTCGCCGAAGCTTTCCACGACCAGGCTTGCGTAGTCGTCCTGCCAGCTGCGGCAGGCCTGAACCACTTCTTTTTCCAGCAGCAGTGGGTCGATGTCCAGACGATTCTTCGGGTCGACCCGCAGAATCAGTTGTACACGGGCCAGCACGGACTCGGAGAAGAAGGTCCAGAATTCGCAATCGCTGGCTTTCAGGCGATCCATCAGCACTTGCTGGATCTTCTGACGCACTTCGGTGGAATAGATGTCGCGTGGCACGTAGGCCAGGCAGTAGCAGAAGCGACCGTACGGGTCTTTGCGCAGGAACACGCGAATCTTGTTGCGTTCCTGGATCTGCACAATCGACATCACGGTGCTGAACAGCTCGTCGACCGGAGTCTGGAACAGATCGTCACGCGGCAGTACTTCGAGTACCTGGGCCAGTTCCTTGCCCAGGTGCGCCTTGGACTGGAAGCCGGAGCGCTGCTCGATGACATCGACCTTGCGACGGATGTATGGAATGACCCGCACGCTTTCGCCATACACCGACGAGGTGTACAGGCCCATGAAACGGCATTCCTTGATGACTTTGCCGTTGGCATCGATCTGGCGGATCGACACGTAGTCAGGGTAAGCCGGACGGTGCACACGGCTTGGGTGCGCAGCCTTGGCGAACGACAGCGGCGTCGGTTCGCGCAGGTAGTTCACAGCGTAGTCTTCGATACGCAGGTCTTCGGCGGTCAGGCCGGCGCGCAGCAATCGGGTCAGGCCCAGGAACGAGCTCTGGTCGTACTCGATATGGCCGCCATCCTTGTCGTCGCGAACCACGAACTCTTCGTAACCGAGGAACGTGAAGTGGTTGCCCACCAGCCATTCGAGGAAGCCCTTGATCTCGCTCTTTTCTTCGGCGTCGACGGCAAACTTGCTCTTGTCGATGCCTTCGATCAGTTCCTGGACCTTGGCTTTCATCGGTTCGAAATCGGCGACCGCAACGCGGACTTCACCGAGAACCTGCTCCAGTTCCTTGCTCAATACATTGAGTTCGGCGGTATGGGCGCAACGGTCGATCTCAAGGTACATCAGCGATTCTTGCAGAATGCCTTCGCCCTGGGTGCCTTTAGGCAGGATTTCCAGCAGCTCGCCCTTGGCGCCGCGACGTACGCTCAGCACCGTGGTTTGCAAGGTGTGGATGCTGTAGCCGCGACGGTTCAGCTCGGTGCGCACCGAGTCCACGAGAAATGGCAAGTCGTGGTGCAGCACTTCGACCGCCGTGTGGGTCGACTGCCAGCCGTGCCGTTCGTAATCCGGGTTGTAAACGCGCACTTGTGGTTGCGCGTGATCAAAGCGCTCAAGCAGGCGCCAGGCAGAAAGGGTGCAGCCGGCGAGGTCGGACAACCGGCGCTGGGTCAGCTCATCGAGGGAAATAATGCCGAAGAATTGTTCAGCGAACAGCGCCACTTGTGGCAGTGACTGTTCACTGATGTGCTGCGCCAGTGCCGCTTGCAGTTGTTGCTGGAAGTCGGCTTTGCTGGCTGCGGTGAAGAACGCCATCTGTGGTACTCCGCTTGGGCTTGTTATTGATGGAAGCGTCGCGTGCAAAACCCCTGTCGGGGCGGTCCGTCACCCTGCTCCTGAATCTCGGGCAGAGGTTAACAGGGTGACAGGTGGGTGAAGCTGGACGAGACACTCAGGTCACATTCACCTTCCATGAATGGGCATCTGTAAAAACGACTACCGAGTAGACAAGCAATGTCTTTAGAGGTGCCCATTGGTTGCGCAGCTTATCGGGTGCGACAACCTGCCTGCTTGCGATGCTGCGACATATTCGGTCATAGGCACGTAACTCATCGGCAGCACATCGAATAACACTAGCAGCCGCGTGAAAAAAAGACGGTTTTAAACCCGGATTTACGGCACCTTCGTACCAGAAATGACCAACAACCCCTCTGGTGTTCACAACACACTTTTTGACACACAGCCGAGC
This sequence comes from Pseudomonas sp. H3(2019), assembly GCF_007713465.1. GTDB lineage: Bacteria > Pseudomonadota > Gammaproteobacteria > Pseudomonadales > Pseudomonadaceae > Aquipseudomonas. The sequence continues at coordinate 133,542 of NZ_VMSG01000002.1, forward strand.
AGAAATTCCCTCGGGCTGGCAGAATCGGATTTTGTTGTCTTTATAACGCTCGCCGAGCCAGGAATCACCCCATGCAACTGACCACCGCCCACCTGATCGCCAACCCGTGCGATGACGAAGAAGACAACCTGGCCATGCTCTGCTGCCACAGCAATCAGGGCGAGATGTTTCTGATGACGCGCTACCCGGACGAAGATGAGCTGGAGATCACCCTTGATGGTGAACCGTCGACCCTCGATGGCGTGAAAGTCACCCTCAGCCCTACCCGCCTGCTGATCGAAATCGCCGCCGCTGATGCCGATGCGCTGAATGGCGACGATCATCTGGAAATCCACCACAGCACCGCGCCGGCGGATCTGGCTGAAGTGGAAGAAACGTTGCAGAACATTCTCAAGGGCACGGGCACTTATGTGAGCCAGTTGACCTGACCCGCGATGGCGGCCTCACGGCCGCCACATCCCCCGGGAAGATTGACTATGCTTGCCTCATACACTCCGTGTGACGAGGGATTTATGGACGATCCAGTCGACAACAAACCACCCAGCTTCTGGCAAATGCTGCACAGCGTGCTGGCGGCAGCGTTTGGCGTGCAGAGCGGGAAGAACCGCGCACGCGACTTCACGCACGGCAAACCCAGTCATTTCGTGGTGCTCGGCATTTTATTCACGGCTGTCTTTGCACTGACGCTGTTCGGTATCGTGAAACTGGTCCTGCATCTGGCCGGGGTTTAGCCCACCCTCAGTGCATCAGGGTTTGCAGACTGAACGGGTAGCGATAACTCAGAGGACGATCCTTGGCCGACAGGCTACGGAAGTTCACGCCGTAGTTCTGCGTGGCTCCCATGGCCAACAATCGCCTGGCCTGCTCCCGATCAATCAACTGCAACAGCGGGATCTGCCGATCACGGCCGCCATATCGGTCGACGTGCACACCCTGGTCATAGTCATGCAACTGCACCAGCGCCCAACCGCCCAGGCTGAAGTGCCCGCCCAGCAATACGCTAAGACGGCCATCCAGCAGCGCCTGCAAGGCTGACGGCGAGGTATTGACGGCGCTGAACAGCGCGCCCTTGCCGGGTATGCCGCCCGCTTCTTCGTAAGCCTGCATCGCGCCGAACGCCATTTCATCGTTGGCCGTCCAGATCAGCGACGTCTGCGGATAGCGCTTGAACAGCAACGTCGCCTGCTCATGAACGCGCTGACGGTTCCACCCGCCGTACACCAGTTGCTGCAAATGCACCTCGGGGTGCTCGCGCAACGCCCGCATCAAGCCCTTTTCGCGCAACTGCGAGGCCGGCGTGATTTTCAAACCGGCAAACGCCAGCAATTCAAGTTTCTGACCGGGGACGACCGGAGGATGCAGGCGGATCAACTCCTTGAGCATCAGGTAACCGCCCTCCTCATCGTTGGGTATCAGGCTACCGAGTAAATTGGGGTATTTTTCCTGGCGATTGCCGAGCAACGCCAGTTGATCGGTGTTTAGCCCGCTATTAACGATAAACAGCTTCACGCCGCTGCCCTCGGACAGCCGCAAGATTTCCGGCGCAACATATTGTTCGTTGGCGAACACCAGATAATCCGGGCGTTTTGGCCCTTGCAGGGCTTCACGGGCCTGTTTGATCGTGGTTTCAGGCACGCGCTCGGAATACTGAATCTGCAGGTCCATGCCCAGATCCCGGGCGGCGGCCTGCATGAATTGCGAATAGCTCAGCCAAAAGGTTTCCGTAGAGGTGCCAGGGCTAAGGAACAGCACCGACGCCGCTTGCGTACCCGACCCATAGGCCGAGCAAACCGATAGCAATACCCCACAGAGAAACTTGAACATTGAATATCCGAGCCCCGGCAATTAGCCGCGCATTATAGCCAACGAAGTGCTGGCAAATCGCGATTAATCGACGTTTTGTCCGACAATCGTCAGGTCAGGGCCCGGACACGCTTACCTATTGATGGCTGACCCAGAACACCGCAGTGCCCACTACCAGGATGATCAGAAACAGAATGGCCCATGCATCGACGGTGCTATCGCTTTTCCGTGCTTTGGTTGGGTTGCTCATTGCATCGCCTCTTGTCGGTTTTATCGGTGATTGCATAAAGACTCGAGCACAGTTAAGTCGAGGATTGCCCGCACCACAAATGTGGGTAAGACAATAACCAGTCTCATTAGTCGATTTGGTTCTTTACATATACTCAAACATCACTTTTGCGCATAAACGCAAACTGGTATCTTGCCTCGGCTCCGTGGGGAGTGCGCGGCCGTGCGCGCAGAATTGCCAAGGCAGTATCGGAATCAAGCGAGCGGAAAACGCAGCTGTTCCTGATTGGCCCAAGCCTGAGAACAGGACCTATATGTACGTATACGACGAGTACGATCAGCGGATCATCGAGGACCGCGTCAAGCAGTTCCGTGATCAGACCCGACGCTATCTGGCAGGCGAGCTGAGCGAAGAAGAATTCCGCCCCCTGCGCCTGCAAAATGGCCTTTACATCCAGCGCTTCGCCCCGATGCTGCGGGTTGCCGTGCCTTATGGCCAACTGACTTCGCGCCAAACGCGAATGATGGCCAAGATTGCCCGCGACTATGACAAGGGCTATGCCCACATCAGTACCCGGCAGAACGTACAGTTCAACTGGCCGGCGCTGGAAGACATCCCGGACATCCTCGCTGAGCTTGCGACCGTGCAGATGCACGCGATCCAGACCAGCGGCAACTGCCTGCGCAACGTCACCACCGATCAGTTCGCCGGTGTCGCTGCCGACGAGTTGATCGATCCGCGTCCGTGGTGCGAAATCGTCCGTCAGTGGACCACCTTCCACCCGGAATTCGCCTACCTGCCGCGCAAGTTCAAGATCGCTATCAACGGTTCGACGTCGGACCGTGCAGCCATTGAAGTCCATGACATCGGCCTTGAGCCGGTGCACAACGCCGCAGGCGAACTGGGTTTCCGCGTGCTGGTCGGCGGTGGTCTCGGCCGTACACCTGTCGTTGGCGCGTTCATCAATGAGTTCCTGCCGTGGCAAGACCTGTTGAGCTACCTCGACGCCATTCTGCGTGTGTACAACCGCTATGGTCGTCGCGACAACAAGTACAAGGCGCGGATCAAGATTCTGGTCAAGGCCCTGACGCCTGAAGTCTTCGCTCAAAAAGTCGACGCGGAAATGGAATACCTTCGCGGTGGCCAGACCACGCTGACCGAGGCCGAAGTGCATCGCGTCGCCAAGCATTTCGTCGATCCGGACTACAAAGTCCTGGACGATCAGACCGCAGAGCTGGCTGAACTCGACAAGCAACACCCAGGCTTTGCTCGCTGGCGTACCCGTAACACCCTGGCTCACAAGAAGCCGGGTTATGTTGCCGTGACCCTGTCGCTCAAGCCGACCGGCGTTGCGCCGGGCGACCTGACCGACAAGCAGCTCGATGGCGTTGCCGACCTGGCCGATCGCTACAGCTTTGGCCAACTGCGCACCTCCCACGAGCAGAACATCATTCTGGCTGACGTCGAGCAGAACCAACTGTTCGCCATGTGGGGTGAGTTGCGCGAACAAGGTTTCGCTACGCCGAACATCGGCCTGCTGACCGATATCATCTGCTGCCCGGGCGGCGACTTCTGCTCCCTGGCCAACGCCAAGTCGATTCCGATCGCCGAAGCCATCCAGCGCCGTTTCGATGACCTGGACTATCTGTTCGACATTGGCGAACTGGACCTGAACATCTCCGGTTGCATGAACGCCTGTGGTCACCACCACGTCGGTCACATCGGCATCCTCGGAGTGGACAAGAAAGGTGAAGAGTTCTACCAGGTATCCCTCGGCGGCAGCGCCAGCCGTGACGCCAGCCTGGGCAAGATCCTCGGCCCGTCCTTCGCCCAGGACGACATGCCTGACGTGATCTCGAAGCTGATCGACGTGTACGTGGAACAACGTACCGAAGACGAGCGCTTCATCGACACCTATCAACGTATTGGCATCGACCTCTTCAAGGAACGCGTCTATGCAGCGAATAATTAAGAACAACGAGGTCATTGACGAAACCTGGCACTTGTTGCCCAAGGACGCGACCTTCGACGGCATTTCCAACTGCGACGACCTGATCGTGCCACTGGCGCTGTGGCGCGATCATGGCCATGCCCTCAAGGCCCGCGATGGCGGTTTGGGCGTTTGGCTGGATGCCGATGAAGAAGCCGAGGAAATCGGTGACGACGTTGATCATTTCCAGGTCATCGCCTTGAACTTCCCGGCCTTCACCGACGGGCGCAACTACTCCAACGCGCGCCTGCTGCGTGACCGTTACGGCTACAAGGGCGAACTGCGGGCGATTGGCGATGTGCTGCGCGACCAGTTGTTCTACCTGCACCGCTGCGGTTTCGACGCCTATGCATTACGCGCGGACAAGGACCCGTACGAAGCCCTGGAAAGCCTCAAGGACTTCTCGGTGACCTACCAGGCCGCCACCGACGAACCGCTGCCGCTGTTCCGTCGCCGCTGATCGACAAGAAAGCCTTGAGCCCGGTGCCTGTGCAGGGGCTCAAGGTTTTTTCATGTCTGCTACAGAGTCCCTGTTCTACCTACGGCGTTTGAAGAGTCTCGCCATCGAGTCTGGCTTTTTCACCGACGGTTCCTTGAATAAAGTGATTCTGTCTTCCAGTCGTTCGAAACTGGCAAACGGGTTATCGCCATCAAGGGCCGACCACTCCACATCCTGAAACAGTGTCTGGCATAGCCCCGGCGACGCATCCATCTCGTCCAGCATATGCCACACACGCAACTGCAACGGTGCGTAATCCACCCGGAAATCCGCTGTGCGTGTCAGCACCTTCAAGGTTCCGAAAAAGCGCTCGCTGCCCTCTTTCGCCAAAACACGCTGCCAACACGATGTCTGCCGTGTCGCTTGTTCCGAGGAAAGTCCGGTCAACCAGCAGTCTGGCCAACTAACATCCGGCGTTGCGGCCCACATCCATAGATTTATCCCGGTCTGCTTGCGATGGTCCATGACCCATTTCAAACTGTCTGCGTCCACTAGCGGATTGCCTGAAAGCAAGACGTTGCCCTTGACCACCGACTGCCTTCGAACCCCGTGAGGCACTCGGGTAATGTAGTTATTACGCAGGTCCAGCCGCTCCATGTAAGGATGATCGAGAGTCAACACCGGGCAAGTCCTGAGTCCCGCTCCCCGCAGCTCAAGTTTGCGCAATTCAGTCATCTGGATCACTGCCGGTGGGACATCGAGCGGGTTTTCGCTTAAATTGAGTTCCTGAAGTCGGGTGAGCTCGGCGAGTTGTCTTGTGCTTTCCTCTGTCAGGACCAGCCTGGTCGCTTTCAGATTTAGCGTCTCAAGCTGACGCAGATCAGCGATGGCGGGCGGTAAGCGGCCAACCTCAATGCCATCCTGATTAAAGAGACGCAAGTCGACGCCTTGCATGTTCAACGTGCGCAGATTGGGAAAACACTCAAGGAAGCCGTTAAGGCTACTGCGTTGCGTTAACTTGAAATTCGGCATGGTGAGAGACACAACGTCGTTTAACTTGACGTTGAGCTGCGGGAGGTAGTGCATCTGCTCAAAGTCCATGTCCAAGTGAAAACCAATGAACTGACCGTCCCGATAGACCCTGCTGTCTGGCCCGCTGCGTTTTTGCCAAATGGCGATCAGTTCCTCGGCCAGCTCATATCGGGTATCACGTTCAATCTCCATCCACTCCTCTATGCGCGCGTCGTTCTCCTCCTCGATCTCGGCGTCGCTCATTCCCTCGGTCCCCTCATCACCCGCGAGTAGAATCTCGATATCCATGTCTTCGATATCATCGGTGATGTCTTCGATCCAGCTGGTGATGTCGACACGCAGTTGCTCGGCCTGCAACCTCAGCCGATCAAGATCAGCCTGAGCCCGGGCTCCCGCATTCAACAGAAACTCATCCGCTTGCTCCGACGTAAAAGCAGGGTAAATCTCTTTAACCTGAAGCCTCATCATCTCTGTGGACATCTCACCGGACTGCGCAGTGGTCGGAAATCCGCCACCTCGCAACCCGAGACGCCGGAAGGTCAAGCCGGAGTCCATCCTGTGCAGCCCGAGTATCAGCTCGGAGCGCGGCAGTGCGCTCTCCCGGATTTTGAGCTGCAAGTCCTGCCATTCATGGCCTGGACGCAAACCGAGGGCCGAGCGTTGTTCTTGCGGCAAGAGAGCGAGAAGCGCTTGGTCAAAGTCAGCCGTACCGGCCAGCCCGTAGAGCGTCTCGACTCGAATCGCGCGAGACCAGCCCGGCAGCCGTTCCAGCGTATGCAAAACGAGCACATCACTGTCGGCGTTTTCGACCGACTTCAGATAAAGCCCCTCATAGGCGCGGCACAGGCGTACATGCTGCTCGTACTGCTGCGCCTTGCCGCTCAACTGCCCCAGCACTCGCTTGGCGTCAGCCAGTGTGTGGGGTGCAGCAATATCCACTCCCGATCGGTCGAGCATTTGCTCCACCGCACTTTTCGGCAAACCCGGGTATTGATGCTGAAACAACCTGACCCAGTCATTATCCGAATGCTGTAGTGCGTCGTAGCGTTGCTTGAACTGTTCGACTCGTGTGCTCTTTAGCTGCTCGGCCTGCGCCGAGCCTTCGGGTAACGCGTCAATGGCACGTTGCAGATCCTGATCGATGGTGAAACGACTGATGGTATCTGCCAGCACCGGAGATGGAGGCCGATCACCCGTTTGCATCAGACGTAAGACATCATCGTCCACCGGGCTGACATGAGCTATCTGGGCCAGAACCTCATCGCTGAATGATTGGACACTCGGCCCAATACCGCGCATCAGCTGTACCCGTTCAGCGCCAGGAGCAGGAGGTGCAACATCTCCGGCCACGAACGAAGACTCGCCAGACAACGGCTCGTCCACCACCTCGGGTGCAGGACCGGGGTCAACCCCAATGCCGACGGAGTGTTCTTCGGCCTTGATGGCTGCCCCCTCCGCGGCCAGTGGCAAGGCATTGAGCAAACCGAATACAGTGCGTGTGACACCTGCCGAGCGCTCATCTGGAGTCTTGCCATCAACCGCCTGAGCCAGCCCATAACCGGCGTCGATCAGTCCGGCCAACGCCAGCACGCCCTCGCCTCCGGGAACAAACAGCGCCAGAGGACCAAACCGGTTGATCCATTGCACAACGGGCTCGACCACAGCGCTCAAATCATCGCGATTGACCTGTGCATCGTCGCGGATGGTTTCGGCACTGTCAGTGGCCGCTTGCTTCATGACCAGCACCCACTCGGCGAAAGGGTCGCTGCCCTTGGGGGGCTTTTCAAACTGGATATAGTCGGCCGGGTCCCAGTAACCGTCATTGTTGAAGAAACCGGCGGTTTTCGTCAGGCGATGCTGCTGAGGAAAAATGGCCATGCCCTGCAGCGCCGTCAGTACACCCGCGTGCAACGTCCCGTCGCTGCGATCATCCTTGGCAAAGTGCTCCGTCAGCGCCTGCGACTTTTCACTGTCACGCGCCGCCTGCACCACCCACTGGCGCAAGTCACTGATATGTTCGAACTCCAGAAACGGAGATGAGTTTCCCGGAATAAAGAGCAGCCTGCGTGCTCGACCAACCTGGCTGAAGCACCAGATGTCGGTCGAGGTGTAGCGGTAAATACGCAGCCGACTGGTTTTAATGGTTGAACCGATATCAGTGAAACGCTGCAATTGCTCGATCCCGAGCTGTTCCCAGGTTTGTTCAGGGCCAAGCCCGGCGACCCTCAATGCCAGTTTCAATCCTGCCGCTGTCAGGCTTTGCTCCTGATGTTGCAGGTAAGCAGCCATGACAAATGCGCTTTTGACGGCAGTTCTCAGTGGGCTGGGGGCTTTCGAACGAATGACTTCGTCCGTCGGCCAGACTTGTTGCAGGTAATCGGTATATTTTTCTTTTAAGTCAAGGTTCCAGATCCAGTGCTTGAAGTCCGCCGGCGACAGATCCAACTGCGTGTCAGGGCCGTAACGCTGGGGGTCGGTCTGCCGGTAAACACCTTCGTAGTCTTTGAAACCACCATTGGGATACTGCGACTCGTCCACCTTGACGATCCGTACTTGCGGCCCTACCGCAGGAGGCGTGTACAAACCGAATGCCGTCTCGCCAAAACGACCGGCCCCAACCGTCTGGTAATTGGACAACAACGCTTGAACCAGATTCTGGGACTTGACGACCTTGCCCTGTTGGACACCATTGTGTGCCGGATAACCGCGAAAATCGTATTGCAGATAGACCAGCCGCGTGCCTGGTAAAGCAGCCTCCTTGCCCCAGCGTTCTTCGATCAGTTTTACGGCAAGTTGGGCCGGGGTTTGGGGCAATGCAGCATCCAGCGCCAACCCTAATTCCTGGTGCCGAACCTCGCGAGTTTTTTCGTACGCCATCATCGCAATCCTTTGCATCGTTGTATGAACTGACAGCCTAGGAGCTGCCGTGCAAAACAAATGCAGGACATTTCTTCAATGAGATTCGAATTTTCGCCGCACCTGAAAGGTGCCCGGCAATAGAAAGGCGTGTCATAAAGAAGGGGTTGAACCGAGCATTGCACTCGGCACCCGATCCGTCAGACCTGCCCGATCATGCGGGCAGGTCTGCGCAATGTACGCGAATTACCAGAAGCGCTGCTGAGTCAACCGGCTCCACCAGGTCAGCAAGACCCGATCAATCGAACCGCTGGCCGCCAGGCCAACGCGTTCTTGCAGGCTCTTGCGCTCGGCATAATGCAGGTGAAACAGCTCTGCACCCTTGGCCCGTTCGGCGAGGTATTCATCACTGGTTTTCAGTTCATCGACCAGTCGTTTTTCCAGTGCGGCAACACCCAGCCAGATTTCACCGGTGGCCACTTCATTGATGGCCAATTGCGGCCGGTAGCGTGAGACGAAGTTCTTGAACAGTTCGTGGGTCACATCCAGGTCTTCCTGGAACTTCTCCCGGCCCTTCTCGGTGTTTTCGCCAAACACCGTCAGCGTGCGTTTGTACTCGCCCGCCGTCAGGACTTCAAAGTCGATGTCGTGCTTTTTCAGCAGGCGATTGACGTTAGGCAACTGCGCCACCACCCCGATCGAACCCAGAATGGCAAACGGCGCGCTGATGATCTTCTCGCCGATGCACGCCATCATGTAACCGCCGCTGGCCGCGACCTTGTCGATGCATACGGTCAATGGCACACCGGCCTGACGAATGCGCGCCAGTTGCGAGGATGCCAGACCGTAGCTGTGAACCATGCCTCCGCCGCTTTCCAGGCGCAGCACGACTTCGTCCTTTGGCGTGGCCAAGGACAACAGCGCGGTGATTTCGTGGCGCAGGCTTTCAGTCGCCGAAGCCCTGATATCGCCATCGAAATCCAGCACGAACACCCGGGGTTTGGCTTCCGGCTTTTTCTTCTGTTTTTTCTCGGACTTGGCTTCGGATTTACGCAAGGCCTTGAGCTGGTCCTTATCGAGCAGTGTCTGCTCCAGGCGCTCACGCAGCTCCTTGTAGAAATCATTGAGTTTACTGACCTGCAACTGGCCCGCGAACTTGCGCCGGCCTTTGCTGCGCAACGCCGCAAAGCTGGCCAGGACCACCAGAATGGCGATCACCAGGGTAACGGTTTTAGCCAGAAAACTTGCGTACTCGGCAAGAAAATCCACATTGACTCCTTAACGACAGTGCGCCGCAGAACACGCAGGCGCGTATACCTTCAGCATACCCATGCGGCCGCGTTGCGACCAGTCGTGAAACCTTCTGTAACGGGCCTCCAACGAGCATTTCAAACAAGCGTATGTTTTTTCATTGACAGCTCATCGCCATCCTCATAACCTCGCAAAACCTTCAACGTACCCGGATGACGCGGACGTGGGCAGCATCTACTTGATTCGACATGGCCAGGCCTCTTTCGGTGCAGACGACTACGACGTGCTGTCGCCGACCGGTATTCGCCAGGCAGAAATACTCGGCAGTCACCTGGCTGAACTGGGGTTGAGTTTCGATCGCTGCCTGTCGGGCGACCTGCGTCGCCAGCAACACACCGCCAACAGTGCCCTGACACAATTCGGCGCTGTCGGCTTGCCGGTACCGCCGCTGGAAATCGATTCGGCCTTCAACGAGTTCGACGCCGACGCGGTGATCCGTGCACTGCTTCCAGACCTGCTGCCCGAAGAACCCGAAGCCCTGAATATTCTGCGCAATGCCGCGCAGAATCGCGGCGAGTTTCAGCGAATCTTTGCCTTGATCATCGAGCGCTGGCTGGCCGGCACTTACAACCCACCGGGGCTGGAAAGCTGGCCAGACTTCGTCGAGCGGGTCCAGGCCGGTTTACAGCGTATTCTCGAACAGGCCGACAACACCCAGCAAGTCGCCGTGTTCACCTCCGGCGGGACCATCACTGCCCTGCTCCACCTGATTACTCAAATGCCCGCCAGGCAGGCCTTTGAACTGAATTGGCAAATCGTTAACACCTCGCTCAACCAACTGAAGTTCCGTGGTCGCGAGGTGACACTGGCTTCCTTCAACAGTCATGCACATTTGCAACTGCTGAAGGCCCCGGAACTCATCACTTTCCGTTGAGTCCGGATCACTGTGACCCTTGCTGTAACACTTCATGAAAGGATCGAACCATGACCTCCGTAGCTGACGCCGTACAAGCCATGAAAGCCAAGTTCAACCCAGCCGCTGCTGCCGGTCTGGACCTGGTTTTCGGTTTCCGCATCGACGACACCAAAAACTTCTCGCTGATCGTTAAAGACAGCACTTGCGACCTGCAGGAAGGCGAAAACCCGGACGCTCAAGTGACTCTGGTCATGGACGGTGAAACCCTGCAAGGCATCGTCGACGGTTCGACAGACGGCATGCAAGCGTTCATGGGCGGCAAACTGCGCGCTGAAGGCGACATGATGCTGGCCATGAAACTGTCCGAGCTGTTCCCAAGCTAAGACGGCGGCTCCCGCCCTCGGGAGCCCTCTGGCTGCCTGCGAATCCCGCCTTTATGGCGGGATTCGTCGTTTCTGTCAGTCGTAAATGTGCCCGCCCGACACATCGACTGCGCATTTGCCGTCTATATTCCTTGCTGGCCGTATGGGTTACGTATCCGACTGCCCGCTCGACAGAATACTGCGGAGAACGGCGCCATGAGCCCACCTGATGAACACGACGACTTCAGCCACCGTCGCGTACTACAAGGCCTTTCGGCAGGCACCATCAGTGCCTGGACCAGTCCTCTATTTGCGCAGAGCACCAGCATGACCAATTCCCCAGCCGATCTCATCCTGTTCAACGGTCGCATGCACACGGTTGACCGGGATAAACCCCAGGCCAGTGCGGTCGCCATCAAGGACGGGCGGTTTATCGCCGTCGGCAATGATACGGACGTCATGCCCCTGCGCGGCGCCAGCACGCAAGTCATCGACCTGCAAAAACGCACGGTGATCCCCGGTCTCAACGACTCGCACCTGCACCTGATTCGCGGCGGCCTGAACTACAACCTCGAACTGCGCTGGGAAGGCGTGCCGTCCTTGGGCGACGCCTTGCGCATGCTCAAGGATCAGGCCGATCGCACACCGGCACCGCAATGGGTGCGCGTGGTCGGTGGCTGGACCGAGTTCCAGTTCGCCGAAAAGCGCCTGCCGACGATTGAAGAGCTGAACAAGGCCGCGCCTGACACCCCGGTGTTCGTCCTGCACCTGTATGACCGCGCCCTGCTCAACCGCGCGGCGTTGAAAGTAGTTGGCTATGACCGCAATACGCCGAACCCGCCGGGTGGTGAAATCCAGCGCGACGCCAATGGCGACCCCACCGGCATGCTGATCGCCCGTCCGAACGCGATGATTCTGTACTCGACGCTGGCCAAGGGACCGAAGCTGCCACTGGAGTATCAGCTCAACTCGACCCGGCAGTTCATGCGCGAGCTCAATCGCCTCGGCGTCACCAGTGCCATCGATGCCGGTGGCGGCTTTCAGAATTACCCGGACGATTACCAAGTCATCCAGCAATTGGCGAAGGACCAGCAACTGAGCGTGCGCATCGCCTACAACCTGTTCACCCAAAAACCCAAGGCAGAGCTGACCGACTTCAAGAACTGGACCAGTACCTCGCACTACGGCCAGGGTGATGATTTCCTGCGGCACAACGGTGCTGGCGAGATGCTGGTGTTCTCCGCCGCCGACTTTGAAGACTTCCTCGAACCGCGCCCCGATCTGCCGCAAACCATGGAGCAGGAACTGGAACCGGTGGTGCGCCATCTGGTCGAGCAGCGCTGGCCATTTCGCTTGCACGCCACCTATAACGAATCGATCACGCGGATGCTCGATGTATTTGAAAAGGTTAACCGCGATATCCCGTTCGACGGTCTGCCATGGTTCTTCGATCACGCCGAAACCATCACCCCGCAAAATATCGAACGGGTTCGCGCGCTGGGCGGTGGCATTGCGATTCAGGATCGCATGGCTTTTCAGGGTGAGTACTTTGTCGAGCGTTACGGTGCCAAGGCCGCCGAACACACCCCACCGATCCAGCGCATGCTCGCCGAAGGCATTCCGGTCGGTGCCGGCACTGATGCCACACGGGTTTCCAGCTACAACCCGTGGACGTCGCTCTACTGGCTGGTCAGCGGCCGTACTGTCGGCGGCCTGGAGCTTTACCCGCAAGGACTGAGCCGCGACACGGCGCTGGAACTCTACACCCATGGCAGCGCCTGGTTCTCCTCCGAGCAAGGCACAAAAGGCCAGATCAAGGTTGGGCAACTGGCCGATCTGGTGGCGTTGTCTGCCGACTACTTCAGCGTCGACGACGAAGCGATCAAATGGATTGAATCGGTGCTGACCGTCGTCGGTGGCAAAGTGGTGTATGGCAGCCTCGAATTCGAAAAACTCGGCCCGTCGCGTTTGCCGGTAATGCCCGACTGGTCACCCGTGGTTAACGTGCCGGGGCACTGGAAACCCCTGGCGCCGCTCACCGCCCAAATGCATCAATGCGTGGGCGCCTGCGCCGTGCATGCCCACAGCCATGAGCGAGCACGCTTGTCGAACGCGCCGGTCAGCGACTTCCAGGGGTTCTGGGGCGCGTTTGGCTGCTCGTGTTTTGCGTTTTGACGAATGCGTTTGACAGTAAGCCCGCATAGGCGGGCTTGTTGTTCGAAAATTTCAAGCACGCCCAACAGTGGCGTGGAGCTCAATGCCCATCGCACGCATCACTTTAATCACCGTGTCGAAGCGTGGCTTGGCGCCTGGCGCAAATGCTTTGTACAAGCTTGCCCGGCCAAGGCCCGAGTCATTCGCAATCTGGGCCATACCGCGCGCCTTTGCGACGTATCCAACCGCACGGATGAACTCGTCAGTATCGCCCTCGGCCAGAACCTGAGAGAGGTACTCGCTGACTGCTTCGTCAGTGTCCAGAAGCTCCGCCATATCAAACGGCATAAGGGTATCGGACATTTTTAAACCTCCTTTGCCAATCTTTTGGCCTGCCGGATATCGGAAGGTTGAGTGGACTTGTCCCCGCCAGCCAGCAGGACCACGACAACGCCGTCGCGCATTGTGAAATACACGCGGTATCCAGCCCCGACATCAACGCGCATCTCGGATACACCTTCACCTACTGGCTTCACATCGCCCAGGTTGCCAGTTGTGGCTCGATCAATGCGTCGTGCGATGGCAATCCTTGCGCGTACATCACGTACAGATACAAGCCAATGAGCAAAATACTTGGTTTGCTGGATTAGATAAGTCACGAGGAAGTGTATCCAATTGGAGACATAAAGCAACCGTGTTTTGTGAGTCGAAGGGGCGAGAGATTCCTCTCAGCCACATCCAATCGAAGGTCACTTTATGCCTTGATCATCCACGTGAAGCCCTACATAGATAACACCTGCGTGTGTACCGGAACTGCCTTGCTGCCTGCTTCGAAACATAAGCAGCTGCGGGCGTTTACTTTTGCCGACTGAGCCCCTGTCAGAGGCTACAGCGCCTTGCGTAGCGACCTACACCTGCGCCAGAATCCGCCGGCTTGCGCGTATTGGCCCTCACCCCTATCGTTTCCGTGTCGCTGACCATTCAGCGGCACGGGCTTGGCGGCCCAGAATTCAAGGTGTTTCCCGATGACAAAGTGAGGTTCACCATGTTCAAAGCCACCCCCAATCCCTCTGAAACCGACCCCGTTTCCCCCTACGCCTCCCTCGATTCAAAAGAACTCCACGCCGCTGCGCACCGTGCGCTCGATCATTACCTGGTGTTGCCAGAGACCAAGGCATTGCTAGCCGACCGACGCCCCGGCTGCATTTTCGTCATCGCCCCCGACGTCGACAGCGAAACTCTATTGGCTCATGCCTGCGAAACACTCGCCTCGGCCAACGTCATGGCCAGCGATCTGGCGTTTGACCTCGAAGGCCCCAAACGCAATACCGCGCTGGGGATTCAGCAGATGATTTCTCTGGCCGAGTTGGCAGTGAATCGGGCACTGGACCACCTCGATCCACCGGATTCGCCGGAGTAGCAAGCAACACCGTGGAGCTCTTGTGGCGAGGGGGCTTGTCGGAACGCCGCACCGCCCCGTTGGGACGCGAAGCGACCCTAAAACCGGTGTCCGCGGTGTATCTGGAAGTTCCCGTTGATCAAGGGAGCGGCTGCTTTGCAACCGAACGGGGGCAAGCCCCCTCGCCACAGGTTCTCGGCCGTGTCTGCGAACAACACAAAACCCGTCGCCTTTTCACAAGACGACGGGTTTTGTCGTTTCAGATTGATCTCGATCAGGTTCCCCCCACAGGGCTGCCTCTACCCTTGCGCTTCCATCAAAGGCCAGGGACGGCTCAATGGGAGCCTCCGGCTGCGCATCCTCAGGGAAGAGTCATCCATGCGGTCATTGAAGATCATTTTGTTGTCATCGGCGTTCAACGGTTTGACCCAACGCGCCTGGCTGGACTTGCGCCAATCGGGTCACGAGCCCAGTGTGGTGCTGTTCACCGACGAAACCTCGGTATGCCGACAGATCGAGAAATCGGCGGCCGATCTGGTGATCTGTCCATTTCTCAAGGATCGTGTTCCGCAACGGCTCTGGAGCAACCCGGATCGTCCGGTGGTGATCATTCACCCCGGTATCGTCGGCGACCGCGGCGCCAGCGCTCTGGACTGGGCCATCACCCAGCAGGTCAGCCGCTGGGGCGTCACGGCCTTGCAGGCAGTCGAAGAAATGGACGCTGGGCCGATCTGGTCGACCTACGAATTCAGCATGCCCGCCGACGTGCGCAAATCCGAGCTGTACAACGGCCCGGTGAGTGACGCTGCGATCTATTGCATCCGTGACGTGGTGGAAAAATTCGCCAGCGATTTCGTCCCGACACCCCTCGATTACACGCAACCGAACGTCATCGGGCGCCTGAAGCCGAACATGAAACAGGCCGACCGAACCTTCAGCTGGCACGATTGCGCACAGTTCATCAAACGCAGCATCGATGCCGCCGACGGCCAGCCGGGTGTGTTGGCAAGCCTGGCCGGTGGGCAGTATTACCTGTACGACGCGCACCTGGATTTACGCAGTGGCACACCGGGGACCATTCTTGCCGTGCAAGACGATGCCGTGCTAGTTGCGACCGGGGATCACAGCCTGTGGATCGGTTCGCTCAAGCGCAAGGCCCAGCCAGGGGAAGAAACCTTCAAATTACCGGCGCGGCATGTGTTGGCCGGGCAACTCGATGCAATACCGGTACTGGACGGATCAATCGCCAGCCAACCGTTCAACGAAGCGGCCTATCAACCGATTCGTTATCGGGAGTCGGGCCACGTCGGTGAACTGACCTTCGAGTTCTACAACGGCGCCATGAGCACCGAACAGTGCCAACGGTTGGTTGCGGCGCTGCAATGGGCCAAGGCCCGGGACACTCAAGTGCTGCTGATCAAGGGCGGTCGCGGAAGCTTTTCCAACGGCGTGCACCTCAATGTCATTCAGGCAGCCAAGGTGCCGGGGCTGGAAGCCTGGGCCAATATTCAGGCGATCGACGATGTCTGCCAGGAACTGCTGACGGCCCGACAACTGGTGGTCAGCGGCCTGACCGGCGGTGCCGGAGCCGGCGGCGTAATGCTGGCGCTGGCCGCCGACATCGTATTCGCCCGGGCGGGTGTCGTGCTCAATCCGCATTACAAAACCATGGGCCTGTATGGCTCCGAATACTGGACCTACAGCCTGCCCCGCGCAGTGGGCAGCGAAATCGCGCACAAGCTGACCGAAGAGTGCCTGCCGGTCAGCGCGTTTCAGGCCTGGCAGTTGGGGATGATTCAGGAGATTGGTCCGCGCTGCCCGCGCGAGTTCAGCCAATGGTTGTTGCAACAGGCCAAGGGCGCATTGACCGATGAAAAGTACGCGACGTTTCGAGCGCGCAAAGCCAACATGGACCTTCAGCAGATCGAACACTGTCGCGAGGTCGAGCTGGCCCAGATGCAACTGGACATGGTGCACAACCGCCAGCAGTTCGCCGAGAAGTGCCGCAACTTCGTGTTCAAGCGCAAAACCTGCCAGACCCCGCAACGCTTGATCGCGCCGTGGGTACTGGAGCGCGAAGCGACGCTGATCGCTTGATAGGCCACGTGATCATTCCCATGCTCTGCGTGGGAACGAGCTCGCTAGAGCAGCAAGGCCACCAGCGCACTCCAGCCGGTTTGATGGCTGGCACCCAAGCCGCGGCCGGTTTCGCCATGGAAATACTCGTGAAACAGCACCAGGTCACAGCTCAACGGGTCGGCCTGGAGCTGCGCGTAGCCGACCATCGACGGTCGGCTACCGTTTTCATCCCGCAGAAACAGTCGAGTCAGACGCTGACTCAAACTGTCGGCTACTTGGGCAAGCGATGCCAGATAGCCTGAACCGCTGGGGTATTCGACCGAAAAGTTTTCGCCGTAGTAGCGATGAAACTCACGCAACGACTCGATCAGCAGGTAATTGATCGGCATCCACAGCGGCCCGCGCCAGTTGGAATTGCCGCCGTACAGCCGCGAACCGGATTCCGCCGGTTCATAGTCGGCACACAGTTTGTTGCCATTGATTTGCATGCCAAACGGATGCTCGGCGAAGGCTTTGGACAAGGAGCGAACGCCGAATTCGGAGAGGAACTCGGCCTCATCGAGCATGCGTTTGAGCAGGTTTTTGGTGCGCTCGCCACGCAACAGTGCGAGCAGTATCCGATTGCCTTTTCCGGGCTCGGTCCAGCGTGAAATCAGACTCGCCAGGTCCGGCCTATGATGCAGGAAGCCCAATAAACGCTCACGCAAACCCGGCAACCCTTCGTGCTCGTGCTGTTCCAGCACCTGCACCGCGAACAGCGGCATCAAGCCGACGATAGAGCGCAGGCGCAGTGGCTCGTTGGCCCCGTCGGGACGGTGCAGAACATCGTAGAAAAACTGGTCCTGTTCATCCCACAACCCTTCAGCGGCATCGTCCACGCGGTTGATGGCGCCGGCGATATAGAGAAAGTGCTCGAAGAACTTCACCGCGATGTCGACGTACACCGGATTGCGCTTGGCCAGTTCCAGGGCAATCCGCATCAAGTCCAGCGCATACGCCGCTACCCATGCCGTACCGTCGGCCTGATCCAGGTGAAAACCGGGTGGTAACGCGGCCGAACGGTCAAACAGCGCAATGTTGTCCAGCCCGAGAAACCCGCCCTGGAACAGGTTGCGACCTTCGGCATCCTTGCGGTTTACCCACCAGGAAAAATTCAGCAGCAGCTTGTGGAAAATCCGCTCGAGAAAATCCATATCGCCGACACCGGTCAAGGCCTTGTCACGCTGATACACCCGCCAACTGGCCCAGGCATGCACCGGCGGGTTGGCATCGTCGAAACGCCACTCATAAGCCGGCAGTTGGCCGTTGGGGTGCATGAAGCGGTCTTTGACCAACAGCAGCAGTTGATGCTTGGCAAAACCCGGATCGATCAACGCGTAAGCAACGGCCTGAAAGCCCAGGTCCCACGACGCGTACCACGGATATTCCCAGGTGTCGGGCATGGAAACGATGTCGGCGTTCGACAAATGCCGCCAGTGGGTGTTGCGGATGTGCAGCCGCGCGGGCGGTGGCGAGGGTTGTCCGGGGTCGCCGTCGAGCCAGCGATTGACGTCGAAGTAATACAGCTGCTTGGACCAGAGCAACCCGGCCAGCGCCTGACGCTGAACGTTACGTGCGTCCGGGTCCGTCATCTGTGCTTGCAGCACCGCGTAATAGTCATCGGCCTCCAAGCGACGGCGTTCGAACAACGCCTTGGCGTTGATCTTGGGCACGACAGTCGGCGCAAAGCGCAGGTAGATGCTTTTGCGCGCCAGCCCGTCCAGTTCGAGAACAAAATGCGCCGCGACCCGAGTACCGGCGTCACGTCGAATCGCCCCCGCCACACCGTCGACCAGATAATCGTTGATGCCATCCTTGAACGGGCCGTTGGCGGGCACACCGTCGAGTTTCGGATGATTGGTCTGGTTGTCGCAGAACAGCCACTCACATCCCTCCTCGCCCCAGGCACTGAGTTGCCGGTCCGCCAGCATCGGGTGCTGCGCCAGGACCGAGTCGCCGGTCAGCGTCAGGCTGGGCATGTGCCGGTCACCACCCCAACTCCAGGTGTTGCGCGCCCACACCTGAGGCAAGACCCGCAGACGCGCCGGCAAATCCGAACGGTTGTGCACGGTGACCCGCATCAACAGGTCATCCGGGCTGTTCTTGGCGTATTCCACCGTTACGTCGAAGTAGCGGTCGTCCTCGAACACCCCGGTATCGAGGATTTCATACTCGGTATCGGAAAGGCCGCGACGAGCGTTCTCGGCCACCAGGTCGGCATAGGGAAACGTTGCCTGCGGGTATTTGTAGAGCATGCGCATGTAGGCATGGCTCGGCACCCCGTCGACATAAAAATACAGCTCTTTGACGTCCTCGCCGTGATTGCCTTCGGCATTGTTCAGGCCAAACAAACGCTCCTTGAGAATCGGGTCGCGCTCGTTCCATAGCCCCAATCCGACACACCAGTGCTGGGCCCGGTCGCAAAACCCGGCCAACCCGTCCTCGCCCCAACGATACGCCCGGCTGCGGGCGTGCTCATGCGGGAAATACGTCCAGGCATCGCCATCGGCGCTGTAGTCCTCGCGCACGGTGCCCCATTGCCGTTCACTCAAGTACGGGCCCCACTCGCGCCAGCACTGCGCCTCATCACCAACCAAACGTTGGCCTTCGACGGTGTCGAGAATGTTCGCGGCCGACTTTGCTGTCATGAGAACGTCCGTTGTTGCCTGGGATGATTTGCAGTGTAGAGCGAGGACTCGCCCCGGTGCACGCGGCTTCCTGTTCATTCAACTCGAGTTCAGGCGCACGCTTGCTCTACACTGCGGGGCTCTTCACCTCAGCGACGGCTTATGGACATCGATCTCGCCCGTACCTTTCTGGAAATCGTTCGCTGCGGCAGTCTTGCAGCCGCCGCCGATAAGCTGCACGTCACCCAGACCGCGATCACCGCTCGGGTGCAGAAGCTCGAAAGCCAGCTCGCCAGCACCTTGTTCGTACGCAACCGCGCTGGCGCTCGCCTGACCGCGGATGGCGAAGCCTTCGTGGTGTACGCCAATCAACTGGTACAGACATGGGAAGCCGCGCGCCGGGATTTGCCGCTGCCGGAAGGCTACCGCAATGTGCTGCACATCGGCGGCGAGGTCAGTTTGTGCAACCCGTTGATGCTCAGTTGGGCCCGCGAACTGCGTGAGAAGATCCCCAGCCACGCCTTGCGCACAGAAATCCGCGACGGCGAAAACCTGCTGCGCCAACTGGAATTGGGCGTGCTGGATGCCGCGCTGGTGTTTCAACCCGAGTACTGGCCACAGCTGCAAGTGGAGCAACTGCTGGAGGAGAAACTCATCCTGGTGCGCCTGCCATCCAGGCCCGAACCCTACGTCTATATCGACTGGGGCAAAGAGTTCCGGCGCCAGCACGACGCGGCACTGCCGGACAAGGCCAAAGCCGCGCTGAGTTTCAACCTCGGCCCGCTGGCGCTGCAATACATCCTGCAAAGCGGTGGCACCGGTTATTTCCGCACTCGGGTGGTTCAGACCTACCTCGACAGCGGCGTGCTGGAACGGGTGCCCAAAGCCCCGGAATTCAGTTACCCGACCTATCTGGTGTATTCACGGGATCGCGACTCGGCGGTGCTGCAACAGGCCTTTGAGTTGTTGCGCGAACTGGTCAAGGCCGACAGCGACTGGTCGCAGCGCTGGGATCCGTTGATCTGAGCAACATCCACACCCGTTCGGCGTGAATACCCACTCAATCCCGACATCCATTGGCTGAATAATTTCTCCGCGACTAGTCTTTTGTTAATAACAACGACGTGACCTATGAATGCGCCAGCGAGGGTGACGGCACTTGCTTCGTTCGCACCCTGGAATACCGCTTCAGCGGACGGCTGATGCGCCTGGCCAATCGACTGCTGCTCAAGCGGCGTATCGAGCACGAATCGGCAGCCTCGATGCTGGCCCTGCGCGACATGGCACAACGGGCAATCCCGGCCCAGACAGGGTCAATCGCCTGATGCGCAACACACCACATTGAATCAACGCGTGCAAGCAGACTGCCGAACAGGGGGCGACACGGCGCCCCCCCACGTTGGTCACGTTCTGGCAGAACCGTTCAATCTCTGGGATATTTCGTCTTTGATAGAAAGGCGCTTTTCCTTGAGCTTCCTTACTTCGTCATCTGCCTGAGCCTGGGCTTCTGCCTTCAGGACCCGGTTGTCGATATCCGAATATTTATCCAGCAGCGCATTCAGGTGGGGATCATTGGCACGCTTTTGCTGAATGACTTCCTTTGAGCAGCTCAGGTCCTGATACAGGTCATGATTCACCGGCATGGAACACCTCCGTTTGTTGATCGGTGGCGAACGCCTTTGCGCGCGCTCGCCAGCTATCAGAATGGCCTCGCTCGGCAGTTGCTGTCGACTATCAATCGGACCAGCGGTGCCCGTTGGTCGCAACTCGCGACTGGCAAGGGTGACGAGGGAGCTTGCTCCCTTGCAGAGGTCAATCAGTCAGTGCCGTACTTCGGCGAACGCGGCCCGTACAGCAACCCCGCAGAATGGCCCGCCGACAACAGTCGTTCACTGGTGATACCGGCAATCGGGTGAGCGGCGTCGGTGGAGCTGTTGATGATCTGCTTGACTGCTGCGGTGATCAGCAGACCCACCAAACCACCTGAGTTGTTGTTGCCACCCTCTTCGCTCGACGCGCTGGCCGAGCCGGTCCACAAGGTAGTGCCCGTCTTGAGGTCTACCAGTTTCGCGCTGGCGGTAACCACGGTCGCACTGGAGATCACCATGTAACGAGTGCCGTAGTCAGTCACGGTAATGTAGAGCGCGGCATCGGCACCGAAGATCTCTTGCAGTTTGTTGGCTGGCGCCTGGTGGATGTCCGCCGGCGTGGTCAGACCGTTCTGGTGGAACGTCTCGTCGACCAGCGCGATCGGCAGCACGTAGTAACCGGCTTCAGCCAACGGATAGGTAACCTGCGAGAGCATGCTGTAAGACGCCTTGACGTCCGGCGAATTGTTCAGCGGCGGCAGCACCAGAATGGTTTTTGGACGGCTTTGTTTATAAGCCGAGTAGTCCACGGTCTTGGGGCTGACGCAACCGCCGAGGACTGCCAGGGCCAGCAGGCCGGCCATCAGTTTCAATGAGCGCGCGATCATTGGGTATCTCCGGTCTTGGCGTTTTTAAGCAGAAAGTCCATGTACGGCGTCGACTCGGGAAACAGGGTCTTCTCGGTTCTGAACTGCTGCACCATCTGATCGTCCTTGCCCAGGCTCAGGTACAACAGACCCAGGTGAGCGTGGTAGCCAGGCGGCGGCGTCTTGCCGGTGGATTTGATCTTTTGCAGGTCGCGCTCCAGCGCTTCGGCCTGGGCTTCCTTGGGCTCCTCGCCCTTGAAATACTCATAAACCTGTGGCTGGTAGCCTTCCCACTGGTAAAGGGTTTGCGGACTGCTGCATCCGGCCAACAGGCCACTGACCAGCAACATCGACGCCATCGGCGCCCACGACATATAACGCTTGAACATGCTTGTAACGCTCCTTGTCATCGACCTTGATCAGTTGCCCGGCTTCCATGCACCCGAGTTCATGCCATCCACCAGGCGATTGATCGCCTCGCGCATCGCCAGGTCGAGCACCTTGCCGTTGAGGGTCGAATCGTAGGCCGCGGTACCGCCGAAGCCGATGACTTCACGGTTGGACAAGGCGTATTCACCTGCGCCCTGAGTCGAATAAACGACTTCCGACGTGCTGATATTGACGATGTTCAAGTTGACCTTGGCGTACGCCACCTGGGTCTTGCCACGGCCAAGAATGCCGAACAGCTGGTGATCGCCAGTCTCTTTGCGGCCGAATTCGGTAACGTCGCCAGTCACCACAAAATCAGCCCCCTTGAGGCGCTGGGACTGCCCCTTGATCGCTGCTTCCTGCTGGATCTCGCCCATGTTGTCGCGGTCCAGCACGCTGAAGCGGTTGGTCTGCTGCAAGTGAGTGATCAGGATGGTCTTGGCCTGACCGCCGAGGCGATCCACACCATCGGAGAAGATCCCGCGCATGTAGCTCGAACGGTTGTCGAACTTGCCAACGGCCATCGGCACTCGAACACCGACAAAGGCCTGGCTGGCGCTTTCGACTTTGGCTACCGGCAATGCGCGGGAGCTTTCGGTCGCACACCCGGCCATCGCGCCTAATACGGCAATCGCTGCCCCTGATACCACCATTCGAGAGATCATTCTCACTGTGCATTCCTTTTGAAAAACGGTTTATCCCGGCACGGTCGTGCCCAACCACAGCGGGTTGCGGTGGCGAAAAAGCGATGGGAATTTGAGTCGGCAAGCGTCGTGCAGGACGTCGACGGACGGCATTATGCCAAAGTGCACTATTGAAGACAGTGTTTAAATTTTTTTGGCGTCAGCTCTTTGAGCGATCCGGGTGATTTAGTGAAAGTCCCGGCTGTGCACGCTGATGCCGTTGAGCAACGAGCTCAGGTCGCTCAAGCGTCCGGCGATCAGGTGCCGGACTTCACCGACCTTCTCCCAGCGGCCGTCGATCTTGAGCAATTGCGAGCCGATCAGTGCTTTGCGTTGGCGCTCGGCGAGGTCGCGCCAGACCACGACGTTGATGTTGCCAAACTCGTCTTCAAGGGTCACGAAGGTCACGCCACTGGCCGTGCCCGGGCGTTGGCGGCCGGTGACCAGGCCGGCGACGCTGACGTTGCGCCCATGTTCGACCTCCAGCAACTCCCGCGAACTGCGGCAACGTCGGGCACGCAACTCATCGCGCAACAACGCCAGCGGATGCGGGCCGAGTGTGGTGCCGACGCTGCTGTAATCGGCTTGCAGGTCTTCACTCACGGTCGGTTTGGGCAACACCACGCAAGGCTCTTCCTGGCTCGGCAACCCGACGAACAACCCAAGTTGTTTCTGCACCCCCGCCACTTCCCAGCGTGCCCGATGACGATCACCGGCCAGCCGGCGCAACGCTCCGGCGTCGGCCAGTTGCTCTTGGGCTCGGGCATCGAGTCGGGCGCGCTCGCCCAGGTCGGCGATGTCGATGAACTCACCCTGCAAACGCGCTGCTTCGATGCGGCGCGCATCGTCCTCGCGAAAGCCCTTGATCATGCGCAACCCCAGGCGAATCGCCGGTTGCTCACCGTCAGTCGGCTCCAGGCTGCAATCCCAATCGCTGGCGGCCACGTCCACCGGACGGATCTGCAACTGATGCCGGCGCGCATCCTGGAGAATCTGGTCCGGGCTGTAGAAACCCATCGGCCAGCTGTTGATCAGCGCACAGGCGAACGCCGCCGGCTCATGGCATTTCAACCAGCAGCTGGCGTAGGTCAGCAAGGCAAAACTGGCGGCGTGGGATTCGGGAAAACCGTAGCTGCCAAAGCCCTTGATCTGCTCGAAAATCTGCGCGGCGAACTCCTCCGAGTAGCCGTTTTTCAGCATGCCTTCGCGAAGACGCTTCTGGTGCGGTTCAAGGCCACCGTGGCGCTTCCAGGCCGCCATGGAGCGGCGTAACTGATCGGCCTCGCCGGGACTGTAATCGGCGGCCACAATCGCGATCTGCATGACCTGTTCCTGAAACAACGGCACGCCGAGAGTGCGTTTGAGCACGGCCTCCAACTGTACCGAGGGATAGGTTTCCGGCTCTTCCTTGTTACGTCGCCTTAGGTACGGGTGCACCATCCCGCCCTGGATCGGGCCGGGACGGACGATGGCCACTTCGATCACCAGGTCATAGAAGTTTTGGGGTTTGAGCCGGGGCAACATCGACATCTGTGCCCGGGACTCAATCTGGAACACCCCGATGGTATCGGCGCGGCTGATCATCTCGTAGGTTTGCCGGTCCTCGGACGGTATGTTGGCCAGGCTCAAATCCCGCCCGCGATGGTGGCGCAACAGATCGAAACAACGGCGAATGGCGCTGAGCATGCCGAGGGCAAGAATGTCGACCTTGAGCAGGCCGACCATGTCCAGATCGTCCTTGTCCCACTGGATGATCGTACGCTCGGCCATGGCTGCGTTTTCCACCGGCACCAGGCTGTCCAGCGGCTGCTCGGAAATCACGAAACCGCCCGGATGCTGGGACAGGTGCCGGGGGAAGCCGATCAACTGCCGGGTCAGACTCAGCACCTGGCGCAGCACCGGGCTGTCCGGGTCGAAGCCACCTTCGCGCAGGCGTTCCAGCGGCGGCACATCGTCGCTCCAATGGCCACAGCAATCGGCCAGCGCATTGACCTGATCCGGCGGTAAACCGAGGGCCTTGGCCACGTCGCGGATCGCACCGGCACCGTGGTAAGTGCTGACCACCGCTGTCAGCGCGGCCCGGGTTCGGCCGTAACGCTGGAACACGTACTGCAGGACTTCTTCGCGGCGCTCATGCTCGAAATCGACGTCGATATCCGGTGGCTCGTTGCGCTCTTTGGAGAGGAACCGCTCGAACAGCATGCTCGTCCGGCTCGGGTCGATTTCGGTGATTCCCAGGGCATAACACACCGCCGAGTTGGCGGCCGAGCCGCGCCCCTGACACAGAATGCGCTGGCTGCGGGCGAAGCTGACGATGTCTTCGACGGTGAGAAAGTAACTCTCGTAACCGAGCTCGGCGATCAGTTTCAGTTCCTTTTCGATCAGCGCCATGACCGTGCTGTCCGGCCCTTCAGGCCAACGCCTGCTCAAGCCCTGCTCGGTCAACCAGCGTAGCCAGGAAGTCGGGGTCTGCCCTTCGGGCACCAGCTCGCGCGGGTATTGGTAGCGCAACTGACCGAGATCGAAGGTGCAACGCCGGGCAATGACCTGCGTCTCTTCAAGCAACGACGCGGGATACAGCTCACGCAACGCCTCAAGGCTGCGCAAGTGCCGTTCGCCATTGGGGTGCAAGCGCTGCCCGGCGTCGGCAACCCGCACGTGCAGACGAATCGCCGTCATGGTGTCCTGCAATGCGCGGCGGCCACGGGTATGCATGTGCACATCACCGCTGGCCACCGCCGGAATCTGCAAGCGGGCAGCCAGGGCCTGTAAATCGGCCAGACGCCGGGCGTCGTTCTGTCCGCAGTGCAGCTCGACCGCCAACCACAGCCGCTCGCCGAAAATACTTTTTAGCCAGGCGCCGTGTTCCAGTGCGTCGACGGCATCTGGCACCCACAACGCCAACAGTCCGGGCAATGGTTCGCTGAAGTCTTCGCGCAGCACCCGGTACTGGCCCTTTTCCGTGCGCCGTCGGGCGTGGGTGATCAGCCGGCACAGGGCCTGATAACCCTCAAGGTTTTCCACCAGCAGCACCAGCTTGGGGCCGTTCTCGATGCGCATTTCACTGCCGATGATCAACGGCAATTCCAGCGCCTTGGCCGCTTGCCAGGCGCGGACGATGCCGGCCAGAGTGCACTCGTCGGTGATCGCCAGGGCTTGGTAACCCTGACGTTTGGCCCGTTCGAACAGCTCGTGGGCACTCGATGCACCGCGCTGGAAACTGAAGTTCGACAGGCAGTGCAGTTCGGCGTAGTCAGCGCTCATGCGAACCAGCCTTGCAGCCACAGCGGTCCGGCCTCGCCCACCGCACGATAGGCCCAGGCCTTCGAGCCTGCGCGGGTTTCGATCAGGTAGTAATCGCGGCGCACGTCGGCGCCATCCCACCAGCCGGACTCGATGCGCTCCGGCCCCATGAGGATGTGCGCCGTGCCTTCGTGCACGGGTAACGGTTCGGTCAGCAACCAACCGGGACGCTGTACATCAGGCAGCGCCGGGCAGGCCTGAGGCTGTGCATTCGGCAGCCAGGCACACTCCGGCCGATGATCGGACTGAAAACCCAGGCCCTGCACCGCCTCATCCCCGAGCCGCGCACGCAAGCGTTCGCGCAGTTGCTCCCAGGGCAAGGACTGTTGCGGGCGTTCGTCGAACAGCTCCCGGCGCTGCGGGACGAAGCTTGGCAAGTCTTGCGCCGACAGCCGAAAACCGCGCACCGGCGCTTCGACCTGCACCTGTTCCAGCCGCCCGCGGGCCAGTTCGAAGAGCATCGCCGGATCACGCTCGGCGCTCAGCAGGCCGACCTTGATCAGTGTATCCGGCAACCCAGCGTGTTCCAGATGCAGGTCAAAGCGCTGCACGCCGCTGTCCCGGCCACAGAGGAACGCCGAGAGATCACCGGTCAGCCGGCGCAAGGGGAACAGCAATGCCTGATGGGATTGCACATCGAAATTCAGCTCGATCCGCACATCGAAACGGTCCGGCGGCAGATAAAACCCCAAGGCCAGCGGCCGTTCGCCCAACAAGGTATCGAGGTGCTTGAGCACTTGCGCCTCGAAGCGTCGGGCCAGGGTTTGACGCGGCAGCGCCTGAACCTGGCCCAAGGTGCGCAAGCCCATGCGCGACAGTGCGGTGGCGACCGTTTGCTCAAGCCCGATCCGCTCGACAGGCATCTGCCCGAGCAATTGCCGTAGAGCGTCATTGTCCGGCACCGCCAAACCGTCGTAGGCATTGGCCAGGACCCGTGCGGCCAGCGGGTTGGGCGCCGCGACCAGTCGATGGCGAAAACCCAGCGCCGAGAGCTCTGCGCGCAACCGCGCCTCGAACTGCGGCCAGGGCCCAAACAGCCCCAGGCTCGACTCGATTTCAAACAGCACCGCACGCGGGTAATGCACGCTGACCTGGGAGCTGAAGCGGTAGGCCCAGGCGGCGAGAAACTGCTGCCAATGCTCGATTTCGGCCACGTCATAGTCGGCGCTGACAAAGGCCTTGCTCAAGGCCTGGGCGGCGGTCATCGACTGGCCCGGACGCAGCCCCAATGCTCGCGCCGGTGCATTGACCGCTTGCAACACCCGACGCTGCGCCGGACCGCTCAGCAGCACCAGCGGTTCGTCAGGGTCGCTGCGCTGACGCAACACCGCGTCCAGCGCCAACTGCGGGAAAAGGATACAGACCCAGCGCATGCCAACCTCACTGCCCGGTGGCGAAGGCAATCGGTGCCGAACGGGCCAGCCCGCCACGGCACTTGAGCACCCTTAACTGCGCGGGCCTTGAATCGATGGCGATGCGCAGGGCTGCCGGCGAAGGATTGATGGCGTCCTTGATCGAGCGATAGGCAAACGCCAGGGTCTGCCCGGTTTCCGCCGCCACCTGCAAACGGCGCAAGGCGCGGTCATCCGCCTGTTGCGGCCAGCACAACACCGCCCCGCAACTGCCTGAGCGCAGGCATTGTTCCGCCGCCCACAGTGCCTCGCGGTCACTGGCCTGGATGATCGACAACTGCCGCAGATCCACCCCGGCGTTCTGCCAGGCCTGGGGATACGGCACATGCGGCGGCGCTACCAGCACCACTCGCTCACCGGCGGTCGTCAGTCGGGCCAAGGTTGGCCATACCAGTTGCAACTCACCCACGCCCTGCCCGGCGACAAGAATTTCGCTCAGCGCCGCTTCCGGCCAGCCGCCGCTGGGCAAAGCCGCGTCCAGTGCCGCATGCCCGGTCGGCTGCGGGCTGATGCTGGGTGGCGCGGGCCGGCCTTTCCAGACCTGGCCGCCATTGAACAGCGTATCCAGCGCAACGACGGCGCCCATCACCCTTGCCTCACCAGACCACAGAACACCCCTTCAATCGCCAGGTCCTGATCGGCAGTGACCACAATGGGGCTGTAAGCCGGGTTGCGCGGCAGCAACCGCACGCTGTCCCCTGCCCGCTCAAAGCGCTTGATGGTGACTTCGCCCTCAAGCCGCGCAACGACGATCTGGCCGTTCCGCACCTCGGCACTGCGGCGCACGCCCACCAGATCACCGTCGAGAATGCCGTCGCCGATCATCGAGTCGCCCTGAACCCGCAGCAGGTAGTCCGGTGTGCGCGAGAACATTGCCGGATCCAGCCACAAGCGGCTGTGCACCTCGGCATCGACGCCCATCGGCGCACCGGCAGCCACCCGCCCGAGGACCGGGATATCCAGCAACTCGGGGCGACGCGGCTGATTGAGCAAGCGAATACCGCGGGCCTGATGCGGATTGACCTCGATAAAACCGGCCTCGGTCAGCGCCACCACATGCTTGCGCGCCACGCTGCGCGAGGCAAAACCAAACGCCTCGCTGATTTCAGCGAGGCTCGGTGACTGGCCTTGTTGCGCAATACGGTCGCGGATGAAGGTCAGGATGGCGGTACGGCGGGGAGTCAAAGTCGTCATGGAGTACATTTGTACTCCTCTCGGGTTTTCCTGACAATAACCGCCAGTCGTAACGCTTAGCTCAAGCCGCGCTGGCGCAGAAAAGTCGAAATGAAATCGATGAAAGCCGCCACCTTGGCAGTGGCGCGACGGTGACTGGGGTACACCGCCAGGATGTGCGAACCGAACGCGTCCGGATCAATCTCGTAGTCGGCCATCAACCGCACCAGCCGGCCATCCGCCAGATACGGCGCGGCACTCCACAGCGGCGCGTGCAGCAGCCCGCGCCCTGCCAGCGCAGCGGCCAGCAGCAAGTCGTAATTGTCGCTTTTCAGGCGCGGCCGCGACGGCTGGGGCAGGCTGAGCCGCTGACCGTCGCGCTCGACCCACCAGAATTCACGGCTCAGGTCCGCATGGCGATAAAGCAGCCAGTGATGCTGATCGAGGGTCTGCGGCGTCACCGGAACCGGGTTGCGCGCCAGGTAGTCCGGGCTGGCACACAGGGCCAGGCGATTATCACCGACGACTCGGGCGATCTGTCCGGGCAGGTCGTCATGACCTTCACGCAATGCCAGGTCGTAGCCGCTTTCGAGCAGATCGACGAACTCGTCGCACAGGTCGATGTGCAAACTGATTTGCGAGTATTCATCGAGAAAGCCTGCGCATACCTCGTCGAGAAAGGCCCGGCCAAAGGCCAGCGGCGCAGTGATTTTCAATGTGCCCTGCAAACCATGCTGCACCTGCAGGATCTCTTCGCTGACCTCTTGCAGGCGTTGCAACACCTGACGCGCGGTCTCCAGATAAAGCCGCCCGACCTCGGTCAATAAAGTGCGCCGCGTGCTGCGCTCGAACAAGCGCGCACCCAGTTCATCTTCCAGATGGCTGACCGCTTTGGTTAGCGCTGACGGTGTTTTGCCCAGTTGCTGCGCGGCACGGCTGAAACTGCCGTGTTCCGCCGTCGCAACAAACATTTTCAAGGCACTGAGCGTGTCCATGGTTTTTCCATTCAGGCAAAAGGGTTTTGCTGGTTTCAGGTGTTCT
Organism: Pseudomonas sp. H3(2019); assembly: GCF_007713465.1. GTDB lineage: Bacteria > Pseudomonadota > Gammaproteobacteria > Pseudomonadales > Pseudomonadaceae > Aquipseudomonas. Next base: position 163,214 of record NZ_VMSG01000002.1, read on the forward strand.
GCCCAGCGTGCCAAGCTACTAGTCTCGCTGCCAGACGAATAAAAACAAGGCACACGAGCATGAATAGAGTTATCCCGACACTCCTGAGCTGCGCCGTGGCTTTTGCCTCGATGGAAGCCATGGCCGCCGCCGATCTGGTATTGATCAACGGCAAGATTTTCACCGCCGACCACACCCAACCCAAGGTCCAGGCCCTGGCGGTGCAGGACGGCAAAGTGCTGCAGATCGGCAGCGACACGCAGATCAAGGCGTTGATCGAGCCCTCGACCCGGGTCATCGACCTGGCGGGCAAAACCCTGATGCCCGGCCTGATCGACAGCCACTCACACGCGATCTTTGGTGGTCTGGAACTGGCCTCGGCCAATATGGAAGATGAGCAAGTCAGCCTCGACGAACTGGAAAAACGCCTGCGCGACTGGCGTGACGATGGCAAGGCAAAACACGGTGATGTGTTGAGCGTGGCCGGCATGAGTTCGACCTACTGGGCGCAAGCCGAGGCTTTTGCCCAGCGTTTCAACCAGGGTGAATGGGCGCAGGTGCCAATCGTGTTCATCGGCAGCGACCACCACACCGCCTGGGCCAACAACGTGATGCTCGCGCGGGCCGGGATCGATGCCGCCCTGATCAACACCCTGCCCGCCGTGGAGCGCGACACTATCGGCCGCCTGGCGAATGGTGCGCCCAACGGTTTTCTGGTGGACGCGGGTTGGGACCGGGTCGCTTCGGTCATGCCCAAAGCGAGTCCGGCGGACCTGCTGCGAGCCGCCCAGACTGCGCTGCGGTTCAACAACAGCCTGGGCATCACCGCCTGGATGGACCCGGCCGCCAATGCTGCGCCGGGGGAACCGGTGTTCGCCCTCAAGCCCACAGAGAAAACCGTCGGCGTCTTACCGGTGTACAAGGCGTTGTCTGAAACCGGGGCCATGAGCGCGCACGTCGCCGCGCTGTTGGTGGCCAACCCGCGAAGCTGCCCGGCTGACCTCGACACACTGGACATTGTGCGCAAGCAGTTCCAGGGCATCCCGAACCTGAGCTTGCCCGGCATCAAGATCTTCGCCGACGGCGTACTGGAATTTCCGGCGCAAAGCGCGGCGCTGATCGATCCCTACAACAACTCGCACAAACAGGGCGAGCTGCTGATCGATCCGGCGCATTTCGGTGAGCTGGTCAGTGCCGCCGACCAACGCGGCTGGTTGGTGCACATACATGCCATTGGCGACCGTGCAGTGCGTGAGTCGTTGAACGGCATCGAACAAGCACGCAAGGATCGGCGCAGCGGCGTGACCCACTCCATCACCCACCTGCAACTGGTCAACCCCAAGGAGTTTGCCCGCTTCAAGCCACTCAATGTGATCGCTTCGATGCAGCTGCTCTGGGCCTCGGCTGACGAGTACACCCTGGACATGATCAAGCCGTACGTCAGCGCGCTCGCCTTCCGCTATCAGTACCCGGCGCACTCGTTGCTCAAGCAAGGCGCAACGATTGCCGGTGCGAGTGACTGGCCGGTGTCATCACCGAACCCGTTCAATGCGATGGCCCAGGCCATCACCCGTGTGGGGCCCAAAGGCGTGCTGAACGCCGCCGAGGGCATCGACCGCGAGAGCATGTTCTACGCCTACACCGTCAACGCCGCCCGCACCATTGGCCTGGAACAGCAGATCGGTTCGCTCCAGCCCGGCAAGCAGGCGGACTTCATCATCGTCGACCGCGATGTGTTCAAGGTCGATGAAAAAGCCCTGCACGACACCCAGGTATTGAGCACCTGGTTCGCTGGCCGCGAAGTCTACGTCTCCGCCGCACAGTGACATCTTGCCAGCGATGACATCCGTAAGACCCGCCATCGCTGGCAAGAGCTGGGCGCCCCCCCGATCCGTAGGAGCAAGGCTTGTCCGCGATAGCGCCCGCAAGATCGCCATCGCCGGCAAGCCGTGCCCCTACAGTATCTGCGTTAGTCTTCAGCCGATGCTCAGTGCACGCAGATCCAGCTGACCGTCCTTGAGCGGCGGGCACCAGTAGTAGCCGCCGGTAATCGGCCGGCTCATGCGGTACAGACCGTCAACGACGCCGTCTTCCAGGCCACTCATACGGCGCAGTTGAGCTTCGAAGGCATTGAAGGAATGACCGAAGGCCAGGAACATCAGGCCGGCACGATCACCTTCGATCCATGGCATCGAGCGGCGCACGATGAAGGCTTCGGGGGTGAAGCTTTCCTGGGCGGTGCGTTTGACGTGAGCGGAGATCGGCGCGTCGTCGAGTTCTTCGTTGTCGCTCTTGCGGCGACCAATGATGTTGTCCTGCTCATGGGACGGCATCGCATTAAAACCGTTCAGGTCATGCTGCCACTGCTGGATCGCGGCGAAGCTGCCACCCACCAGGCCGTCCTCGCCCTCAGCCACCAGCGCTGCAGCAACGGCAGCTTCGTCGTGGGGGTTTTCGGTGCCGTCTTCATAGCCCGTCAGATCGTGGCCACTCATGTGACGGAAGGCTTCGTTCATCTGCACCAGGCGCAATGCTGGAGCCAGCGCGACTTCAAGGGCACGGCTGCGATTAAGCAATTCGCCGCGATCCTCACCGTGCAGCCAGCACCACAGCGCGTGCTGGGTCGAAGGGTTATCGACGCCAACGCCGATCATCGCCGGGAACGGTCGCAGCCCCGCTACTTTCGCGTCCAGTGCATTGACCAGCGACTTGCCAAAACCGACCACCGCCGACTTGCCGTCCACCAGTTTCATCAGGTTGTCGAGCGCAGTCGGCAGAGCCTCGGCGGATTCGAGAGCGAAAAACAAATGACGCGCCTGAGGCGGAACGGGGGTGGCAAGGATGCCCGGCTGGTAGTAACTCATGAGAACTCCTCTGGAAAGGCATGAAGTTTACCCGGCACACGGCAGTTTGTGTGTGTTGAAAGGTGCAAGAGCGATGCAGACACGGAACTGTGCTGATGTCGCTCAAATCCTCCGTAGCAGTTGCCGAAGCAATCTGATAAAACGATTCAGCAATGCTAATCATGGCGCACATCCTGTGCCGCGCCAAAAGCGGCATCAGAATGATTTGTAGCCATCGCCGTCACTCCAGAAAAAGACACGGCTGACAGGTCTTGACCTCATGGCAGTGTCTGGCGACAAAAACCTTATCCGCATCACCCAATCCAGACGGGGTAGCGACATGAGCACAGCAAACATCCTTGGCAACCTGTTCCCGACCGCCCGCGACATCCCGGAGCAATACCGCCTCGACGGGCAGACCGAGCAACGCGAATACCTCGTCGATGGCGTCCTGAAAATCTGGAACGGCCCTCTGGCAATCGTCCGCAGCCCGGTCTACCTGACCGGCGAAAATGGCGATGAACAAGTCATTCTCGGCAGCACGCCACTGCTCGACGCCGACACCGCATTAACCGCCCTCGACGCCGCCGTCCGCGCCTATGACCGTGGTCAGGGCAACTGGCCAACGATGCGGGTGGCCGAGCGAATTCAGCATGTCGAAGCGTTCCTCGCCCGCATGCGCGAACAGCGTGAGGCGGTGGTCAAGCTGCTGATGTGGGAGATCGGCAAGAACCTCAAGGACTCGGAAAAAGAGTTCGACCGCACCTGCGATTACATCGTTGACACCATCAACGCTCTCAAGGAACTCGACCGTCGCTCCAGCCGTTTCGAACTGGAACAGGACACGCTCGGCCAGATCCGCCGCGTGCCGCTCGGCGTCGCCTTGTGCATGGGGCCTTACAACTACCCGCTGAACGAGACCTTCACCACGCTGATTCCGGCACTGATCATGGGTAACACCGTGGTGTTCAAACCGGCCAAGCTCGGCGTCCTGCTGATTCGCCCGTTGCTGGAAGCGTTCCGCGACAGCTTCCCGGCCGGGGTGATCAACGTGATCTACGGCAGCGGCCGCGAGACTGTCAGCGCGCTGATGGCCAGCGGCAAGATCGATATCTTTGCCTTCATCGGCACCAATAAGGCCGCCAGCGACCTGAAGAAACTTCACCCGAAACCACACCGCTTGCGCGCCGCGTTAGGCCTGGACGCGAAGAACCCCGGCATCGTGCTGCCCGAGGTGGATCTGGACAATGCGGTCAGCGAAGCCGTCACCGGTTCGCTTTCGTTCAATGGCCAGCGCTGCACTGCGCTGAAAATCCTCTTCGTTCATGAGCAAGTGGTCGACCGCTTCATCGAAAAATTCAACCACAAGCTGGCCTCTCTCAAACCCGGCATGCCGTGGGAAAGTGGTGTGTCGCTAACCCCATTGCCGGAGTCGGGCAAAGTCGATTACCTGCATGGACTGGTGGACGATGCCGTGAGAAAAGGCGCCAACGTGGTGAACGACAATGGCGGCCAGGCACGCGGGTCGTTCTTCTATCCGGCGGTGCTGTACCCGGTGACCACCGACATGCGCGTCTATCATGAAGAGCAGTTCGGCCCGGTGGTGCCGATCGTCCCTTATCGTGACCTGGATACGGTGATCGACTACGTCCTCGAGTCGGACTTCGGACAGCAATTGAGCCTGTTCGGCACCAATCCCGCCGAGGTAGGACGGTTGGTGGATATCTTTGCCAATCAGGTCGGGCGAATCAACATCAACGCCCAGTGCCAGCGTGGCCCGGACACCTTCCCGTTCAACGGGCGCAAGAACTCGGCCGAAGGCACGCTGTCGGTGCACGATGCGTTACGAACATTTTCGATCCGCACGCTGGTGGCGACCAAGTTCCAGGAAAGCAACAAGGAACTGATCAGCGACATCATCCGCGGACGGGAGTCGAGTTTCCTGACCACCGACTATATTTTCTAGAACGCACGCCGAGGACACCCTGCGAACCCGATGACAGCCCTTCGATCATCCCGACTGCCACCGTTGCTGCGCCGGTTGCTGCGTCCGCTCCTGGACCCGTACCGGCGCTATCGCAACGCCAAACTGATCCACGCCGTTCGGGTGTCGCTGGGGCTGTTGGCGACGATTCTACTGACCACCGGGATCCACCTGCCCCACGGTGAATGGGCGTCGGTGACCATGTTGGTGGTGATCGGTGGTTTGCAGCACCACGGCAATATCGGCAAGAAAGCTGCCGAACGCGCATATGGCACGCTGATCGGCGCTGGCGTGGGTTTGCTGCTGGTGGCGCAGCAGGCCTGGCTCGGCATGCCGTGGCTGACTTACTTCGGTATGTCGGTGGTCTGCGGGTTCTTCTCTTATCACGCGATCGGCAAGGGCGGTTACACCGCGTTGTTGTCGGCGATCACCGTATTCATCGTCGCCGGACACGGCGACAACCCGGTGACTGACGGACTCTGGCGCACGGTCGATATTCTCATCGGGATCGTCCTGGCCCTGGCCTTTTCCTTCGCACTGCCGCTGTACGCGGTCTACTCCTGGCGCTACAAACTCGCCAGCGCCTTGCGCGACTGCGCGAGTATTTACCGCCGGATCATCAGTGGCCAGTCGGTCACCGATGACCACTACCTCAAGATGCTCAGCCGTCTCAACGGGATGATGGTGCAACTGCGCTCGTTGATGCCGTCGGTGTCCAAGGAAGTGCGAATGTCCATGACCGAACTCGACGCCCTCCAGCGCAATTTGCGGATGTGCATCAGCACTCTGGAAATCCTCGCCAACACCCGCCCCGAAGCAAGCGACGAACAGGCCATGGCACAACTGCAACTGGCGCTGAAAGCCGAGCACCGGCAGGTTCGCGTGTTACTGATTGGCATGGCCCGGGCGCTGCAATCCGGTACGACACAACGCCTGGAGCGTGCGACCGATGAAGCCGCACCGCAGACCGCCATGGGCACCCCGGTCTACAGCGCGCTGGACGGTTACCGATTACTGACCCGACAACTGACCGCCAACCTGAATGACATGCGCCAGCGCTTGGTAAAGACTGCGCCCCGTTGGAAAATCTGAACGTCGGTCACTGCGTCGCGACTTTACGAACGCCGTTGCCCCAACCTTGTTGCATACCGGCAGCGGCCAGCAGAATCGCAACCACACCGATCCACTGCAACAGTTCGAGGCGATGGCCGAAGGCGAACCAGTCAACGAAAATCGCCGCAATCGGGTAGATAAACGACAGTGCGCCGGTCAGTGCTGTCGGCAGTTTCTGAATTGCGCCGTACAGCAGCACATACATCACGCCGGTGTGCACAATGCCCAGCGTGAGCAAACTGGCCCAGGCACCGGGCTGTTGCGGCAACGCAGAAAAATTCGCCCAGGGCGCAAGCAACAGCACGCCGGTGCAGACCTGAATCAACGCGATCAAATGCGGCGGTGTGCCGGTCAGGCGTTTGATGATCAGCGCGGCAAAGGCATAAAGCAGTGCAGCGCCCAAGGCCAGAGCAATTCCCAGCAGGTATTCACCGCCCCCCACGCCCTGCTCGCCATGCGCACTGACGATTGCCAGCATTCCGAGAAATGAAACCCCGAGCCAGAACAGCTTTTGCGCGGTAATTTTCTCGCCTAAAAACAGCGCTGCCAGACCGACCAGCATGAACGGTTGTACGTTGTAGACCGCAGTGCCGATGGCAATCGAGGCTCGTGAATAGGAGGCAAACAACAGCACCCAGTTACCGACAATCGCCACCCCGCTGAGCACCGCCAGCAAGAATGTGGTGCGGGTCAGAATGCCCGGGCGCAGAAAGCCGAACACCGCGCAAATCAGCAGCAAGGTCGCAGCGCCGAACACGCAGCGCCAGAACACCACGTCCAGCACAGGCTGGCCGGAAACCAGCACGAACCATCCGATGGTCCCGGAAATAAGCATGGCGGCGGTCATTTCCAACGAACCACGACGCAGTGTTTTATCCATGATCAGGCTCCTCGATATGAGCCCAAAGTATGCCAATCCAGCGCCGTGCCACTCCAGCGTCAAATGCAGGCTAAACTGCCAGTTCACCTTTTTTATCAAGGCAGATTCCAGTATTTGCCTAATCGGGGGTTGTATGACTGACGACATTGACCAACTGCTGATCGCAGCCCTCATGGAAGACTCCCGACGTTCGCTCAAGGCCCTGGCGCAGATCAGCGGCCTGTCATCGCCCAGCGTCGCCGAGCGCCTGCGTCGACTCGAAGAGCGTGGCGTGCTCAAGGGTTATACCGTCGACATCGATCCCAAATGCTTCGGTTATCAATTGCAGGCCATCGTGCGTATTCGCCCGCTGCCCGGCCAGTTGCAAAACGTTGAACGGCAGATCCAGGCCATTCCCGAGTTCACCGAATGCGACAAGGTCACCGGCGATGACTGCTTCATCGCGCGCCTGCATGTGCGTTCGATGGAACAACTGGATACCCTGCTCGACCGCCTCAACAGCTATGCCGAAACCAATACTGCAATCGTCAAGAAGACCCCGGTGAAACGGCGGTTGCCGCCGATGGCGTGAAATGGCTGGGATTGAGGGGATTCCGGTGAAAGCAGCATCATCGTCACCGAGTGAGCCCTGCCCGAATGCCAGACAACAAAAAACCCGCCGTAGCGGGTTTTTTGCTCAAGGCTGACGATCAGTCATCGCGACCCATGATGCCGAACAGCTGCAACAAGCTGATGAACAGGTTGTAGATCGATACATACAGGCTGATGGTCGCCATGATGTAGTTACGCTCGCCGCCATGAATGATGGCGCTGGTCTGGAACAGAATGCAGACCGAAGAAAACAGCACGAAGCCCGCGCTGATCGCCAGTTGCAGACCGCTGATCTTGAAGAACATGCCCGCCAGCGTCGCGCCCAGCAGGACGAAGAAGCCAGCGGTGATGAAACCACCGAGGAAGCTCATGTCCTTGCGTGTGATCAGCACATAGGCCGACAAACCACCGAATACCAGTGCGGTCATCGCGAAAGCCGAGCTGACCACTTCAGCGCCGCCTTGCATGCCCAGATAACGGTTGAGAATCGGGCCCAGCAGGAACCCCATGAAACCGGTCAGGGCAAACGCCGACACCAGGCCCCAGGCCGAGTCACGGAGCTTGTTGGTCAGGAAGAAAAGCCCGTAGAAGCCGATCAGCACCACGAACACGTTCGGGTAGCCGACACGCATCTGCTGAGCGACGAACGCCATCACACCGCTGAATGCGAGCGTAAGGGCGAGTAAGCCGTAAGTGTTGCGCAGGACGCGGCTAACCTCTAGCTGCTCAGCCTGCACGCTGTTATTAACTGCGTAATCCTGTTCGCGCATGGCGACACTCCTGTTGGTTTGAAACGTTCAGTCGCAAAGATCATAACAGACGCTCTGTAACAAGCTATGCAGAGAGTTTGACAGTGTGTTTCATTCAGGTATTATGGCGCCCGCAACGCAATACGGAGGTGTGGCCGAGTGGTTTAAGGCAACGGTCTTGAAAACCGTCGACTGTAACAGGTCCATGAGTTCGAATCCCATCGCCTCCGCCATCTTATGTACGACAAAGCCCTGATTATTCAGGGCTTTTTCGTTTCTGAGGTTTGAGAATTCTGCTTTGACATTTACGGATCGTTTCCGCATCTTTTCAGCTATTTCCGCAACCCTCTCTCCCAGTTCCTTCTGACTGAATCAACAAACTCGACTCTCAACCACAAAGGGTATTCGGTGAGGGTTCCGGCCAAAAGCGGTCTCTCGCGATGCGGTGAAAAACCTTTATTTGCTGATTTTCTTTTCGGGGCTGGACTTACAGATTCCGACGCATAGGAAATTCCACAGCACCATCAGACCGCCACCATCGTGGGCTTTGCCAATAGGAGGAAGGCGCTTTCAGCCCCCCCTTACCAAGACCAGCGCACCCCGACGCTAACCTGCTGCTGATTCACATCGCCGCCGCCCAGGTTTGCGCCTATTACCGAAGCCGTGCCAAATACCTTCAGATCCTGAGTTACCTGGGCCTCCAACCCCACATCCAGCGTTGCGCTCAATCCTAGGTCATGTCCGGAGAAGCTCTGCCGTGTCCCGCCCGGCAGTGTTACTTCCAGGTTTGTTGAGTTCTCCCCCAGGGTGTCCTGCAACCCTACGGCCAGCCAAGGCCTTAGGCTCGCGCCGCCATCCGTCTTGATGGTCTTTTCGACGCGCACCGCAGTCCTCACTAATCCCAATACATCGTCCTTTATATTCAGTTGCTTGCCGCTCGAGTCGGTCTTGTCGTCCCAGCGCATGTGGATGGCACTCGCCTGGAACTGCGGCTCCACTACCCATCCGTCGCCCAGCGCATACCTGTGCCCCACTTGTCCACTGAGACTCAAGATGTCGCCGTGCACCCGCTCCCTGAAGCCATCGGACGAACGGACATGCGCATCGGGCAGCAGAGCCGTCAGGCTCAGGTCGGCATAGGTGCCGCTCTGCCAATCCAAGCTTCCATAGGCGCCAAACGCCAGCGCCTCCATGTCCACGTTGGATCTGCCCACACTCACCGGACCGGTCGAACTCTCGCCTGTGGTCGAGTAATTGCCCCGCTGCTGGCCGATGAACAGACCGCCACGCATGCGGTAAGCCTGTTCGTCCACGAACAGGTGGTCGTAGCCGCCATAGAGCCCCGTGCTGTTGCCATCGAACTCGAACCCCGGATTCGATTCCATCGACAAGTGACTGCCGATGGCGGCCAGCCACAGCCCTTCGCAGGTGCCGAACCACTCCAGACCAATGCGCGTGCGCTCTTCCTCGCTGCGGTTGCAGTAGGGGTTATCCCCACGGCCTCCGGCCATGCGGTCAAACAGCAGTCGGTTGTTATCCAGAGTCATGCTATAGCCGATATCCGGCACCACCGTATAGCCGGGGATCTCCGGCAGCAGCAGCTTGTCGGCCGAACTCAAATACCAGTCCGAGCCATTCTTGCCCTGAGCGAAATTCCACGCCAGGACACTACCGTTTAAACGCACGGTTTTGTCCGACACGAAGCCTCCGGCGGTTGACGGATTGTCATTGGGACTGCTGATGACTCGGATCGTTGTCCCCGGCTTGGCCTCCGTACCATCGTTGGCGAAATAGACGCGAGTCGTACCGACCACATCACCGCCTATGTCCAACCCACCAGACGTACCGGCGGAGGCAGCGACCTGCACGTCGAGAGTGCCGTTACCGCTGTAGTCTCCGCTGATCGCCAGACGGTGCGATCCGACATTAATCATGCCGTCGTTATGAACGCTTCCTCCAACGCTTGCACCGGAGCGGGCGAGCAGGCGTGAAGTGCTGTCGATGGTCAGTAGACCACCGTTCAGGTCGAGTGGACTGGCCAGCGCGAAAACGCTGCCGTCGAGTAATTCGACCCGCTCCCAATTGCTCAGCCCCGGAGCACCGGCACTGAGATCCAGACCGCTGAAACTGAGGTGGTCATCGCCATCCCCCCCACCCAAGCTGCGCAGACCGCTCAGATCGCCACCGATGAAGCTAACCGAGTCATTACCGGCACCGAAGTCCAGCATGCCGCGCACGGTGCCTCTCGAGGTGAAGCTGTCATCTCCGTCGGTACCCGTGTAACGGCCCTGCACGTCGAGCGTGGCACCGGCGGCGACCGTCGTGTTCTGCGCCATGACGCTGCCGTTGGCGCCCACGTTCAAGGTGCCGGCGAGCACATTGACCGTGGCGAATTCCGACCCCAACGGGCCGTTGATGTTGAGTACGCCGACATTGGTCTTGCTCAGGGTTTCGAAGCTCTGCACGGCGCCCAGATCGGCGCTCACCGCGATGTCGGCATTGAGGACGTCGTTGCCTCCTCCTGCAGCCACCGTGCCCAGGATTTTGGTGCCGTCGTGGATGGTCAGCGTGTCGTCGCCATCACCCAGTGCAAAGACCCCGCCCCCGGTGTCGAGTGTGCCGGCGACATCCAGCACGTCGTTGCCCGCGCCCAGGTCGCCACTCGCCAACAGCGTGCCTCCCGCACCGATCGACACCGTATTGGTGCCAGCGTTTCCGGTGATTATCGCGGCCGTGCCGCCGACCGCCTGCAACCTGCCGTCGACATTCAGCGTAGTGTTGTCACCCATCGCGACGGTCGGCGTATTCAACGTGCCGCCCACGTCCAAGGTGCCTGCATTAAGCGCGGTACCACCGGAGAAGGTACTGGTGCCGACCAGGGTCGCGACGCCGACGTTGTCCTTGGTGAGGAATTCGAAGTTGGTTGTGTTGACGCCGTCGAATGTCATCGAAGCTGCATTGTTCAACACCACCGTATCGCCGGTGTTGTGACCGCCGCCGTCGATCACGGCGGCCAGCACCGCACCGTCGTTTAGGGTCAACGTGTCGTCGCCGCCACACAGATCGATGGTGCCGCTACCACTGATGGTGCCCGACACGCTCATCGTGTCGTTACCGGCGCCGCAGCCGTAACTGCCTTTTACATTCAACGTCGCACCGCTGCCCACTACGGTGGCAAGCGTGCTGCCAGCGGTCGCCACCACACTGGCGTCGGGGCCGACATTCAAAGTACCACCCAGCACGCTGACTTCCTGGAGATCGGTCGCGCCCGGCCCGTTGATGTTGAGCACGCCAGCCCCGGTCTTGGTCACACCCTCGAAGTTCACCAATTCGCCCAGGTCGGCGGTCAGGTTGATGTCGTAGACGCGGGTATCCAGCCCGGCGCCGCCGTCGACCGTGCCCAGCACCACGGTGGCATCGTGCACCACGAAGCTGTCGTCGCCATCACCCAATGCAAAGATCCCGCCCCTGGTGTCGAGTGTGCCGGCGACATCCAGCACGTCGTTGCCCGCGCCCAGGTCGCCACTCGCCAACAGCGTGCCGCCCGCACCGATCGACACCGTATTGGTGCCGGTGCTACCGGTGAGCGTTGCCGCCGTACCACCGAGCGCCTGCAACCTGCCGTTGACATTCAGCGTAGTGTTGTCACCCAGCGCGACGGTCGGCGTATTCAACGTGCCAGCCACGTCCAGGGTGCCGGTATTGAGCGCGGTACCACCGGAGAAGGTACTGGTGCCGACCAGGGTCGCGACGCCGACGTTGTCCTTGGTGAGGAACTCGAAGTTGATCGTATTGCTGCTATCGAACGTCATCGAAGCTGCATTGTTCAACACCACCGTATCGCCGATGCTGTGACCGCCGCCGTCGATCACGGCGGCCAGCACCGCACCGTCGTTTAGGGTCAACGTGTCGTCGCCGCCACACAGATCGATGGTGCCGCTACCACTGATGGTGCCCGACACGCTCATCGTGTCGTTACCGGCGCCGCAGCCGTAGCTGCCGTCAACATTCAACGTCGCACCGCTGCCCACTACGGTGGCAAGCGTGTTGCCAGCGGTCGCCACCACACTGGCGTCGGGGCCGACATTCAAAGTACCACCCAGCACGCTGACTTCCTGGAGATCGGTCGCGCCCGGCCCGTTGATGTTGAGCACGCCAGCCCCGGTCTTGGTCACACCCTCGAAGTTCACCAATTCGCCCAGGTCGGCGGTCAGGTTGATGTCGTAGACGCGGGTATCCAGCCCGGCGCCGCCGTCGACCGTGCCCAGCACCACGGTGGCATCGTGCACCACGAAGCTGTCGTCGCCATCACCCAATGCAAAGATCCCGCCCCTGGTGTCGAGTGTGCCGGCGACATCCAGCACGTCGTTGCCCGCGCCCAGGTCGCCACTCGCCAACAGCGTGCCGCCCGCACCGATCGACACCGTATTGGTGCCGGCGCTACCAGTGAGCGTTGCCGCCGTACCACCGACCGCCTGCAACCTGCCGTTGACATTCAGCGTAGTGTTGTCACCCAGCGCGACGGTCGGCGTATTCAACGTGCCGTCCACGTCCAGGGTGCCGGTATTGAGCGCGGTACCACCGGAGAAGGTACTGGTGCCGACCAGGGTCGCGACGCCGACGTTGTCCTTGGTGAGGAACTCGAAGTTGATCGTATTGCTGCTATCGAACGTCATCGCCGCAGCATTGTTCAACACCACCGTATCGCCTGCGCCGTTCGCGCCACCGTCGATGACGTTGTTCAGCACCGCGCCATCGTTGAGGGTCAGCGTGTCATCGCCGGCGGCCAGGTCGATGGTGCCACTGCCGCTAACCGTGCCGGACACGTCGAAGCTGTCGTTGCCCGCGCTGCCAGTGTAGCCGCCGTCGACATTCAAGGTCGCGCCGCTCGCCACCGTCGTGCTAACCACGCCATTGATCGCACCGCCGGCACCGATGTCCAGCGTGCCCCCCCCCACATTGACGACAGTGAAGCTCGAGCTCGCCGGCCCATCGACGTGGAGCGTGCCTGTGTTGGTCTTGGTCAAGGTCTCGAAATTGATCGCGCCGCCCAGCGTGGCGATGCCTGCGATGTCCGCCAGGAAGGTATCGGTGCCCGCCCCTCCGTCCACGGCATTCGCCAAGCCCGACAGATCGGCGCCGTCCTGGACAATGAAGGTGTCGTCGCCGTCGAGCAGGTCCACGGTGCCCGTGCCGGTCACCGTACCGGCTACGGTCATAGTGTCGTTACCGCTCGTGCCGGTGAAGCTGCCGTCCACGTTCAACGTCGCGCCGTTGCCGACCGTGGTGTCCTGCACCGATACCGTGGCGCTTGGCCGGATGTTCAGCGTGCCGCCGAGCACATCGACTTGCTGCAGGTCGGTCGCGGCGGGGCCGTTGATGTTGAGGGTACCGACACCGGTCTTGGTCACGCCTTCGAAGTTGACCAATGCGCCCAGATCGGCGGTCAGGTTGATGTCGTAGACGCGGGTGTCCAGGCCGGCACCACCGTCGATGGTGCCGATGATATTGGTGCCGTCGTGCACGATGAAGGTATCGTTGCCATCTCCCAGCGCGAAGGTTCCGCCCTGCGTATCGAGCGTGCCGACCACGTCGAGCACATCGTTACCGGCGCCCAGATCGGCGCTGGCGAGCAAGGTCCCTCCCGCCCCCACAGTGACGGTGTTAATGCCCACACTGCCGGTGATCGTCGCGGCCGTACCGCCCGCGCCCTGCAGCGAACCATCGACATTGAGCGTCGTGTTGTCGGCCAGCGTCACGGTCGGCGTGCTCAGTGCACCGTCCACGTCCAGCGTGCCACCGTTGATCGTGGTGCCGCTGCTGAAGCTCTGTGTCCCGGTCAGCGTCGCCGTGCCAGTGTTGTCCTTCTGAAGGAATTCGAAGTTGATCGTGTTGCCGGCGTTGAAGCTCAGTGCGTTGGCGTTGTTCAGCACGACGGTGTCGCCTGCGCCATGCGCGCCGCCGTCGATGACGTTGCTCAGCACCGCGCCGTCATTGAGTGTCAGCGTGTCGTCGCCAGCAGCCAAGTCGATGGTGCCACTGCCGCTGACCGTGCCGGACACATCGAAGCTGTCGTTGCCCGCGCTGCCAGTGTAGCCGCCGTCGACATTCAAGGTCGCGCCGCTCGCCACCGTCGTGCTAACCACGCCGTTGATCGCGCCGGCGGCACCGATATCCAGCGTGCCACCGAGGACATTGACCGTGGTGAACGACGAAGATGCGGGGCCATCGACATTGAGCGTGCCGATGTTGGTCTTGGTCAGCGTCTCGAAGTTGACTACGCCCCCCAGGACCGCACTGCCGGCGATGTCGGCCAACACCGTATCCGTTCCGTCTCCGCCACTCAGCGCGTTGACCAGACCCGACAGATTCGCGCCGTCGTTTAAGATCAGCGTGTCGTCGCCGTCACACAGGTCGATGGTGCCGCTGCCCGTCACCGTGCCGCCCACGGTCATCGTGTCGTTGCCGGTGCCGCAGCCGTAGCTGCCGTCCACGTTGAGGGTGGCGCCACTCGCAACGAGCGTACTGAACGGACTACCGTCGGCGGGCCCTGCCACGATGCCATCCGGCCCGATGTTCAACGTGCCCTCCAGCACATTGACGTTCTGGATGGTGGACGGGAACAACACGCCGACGGTATCGCCGTTGATGTTGAGGGTGCCGACCCCGGTCTTGGTCAGGACTTCGAACTGAACCAGTGCGCCGAGATCGGCGGTCAGGTTGATATCGGCGATGGCGGTGTCGGTGCCATTGCCGCCGTAGACGACGCCATTCACCACCCCCCCGTCGTGCAGGGTGAACAGATCGTCGCCGTCGCCCAGCGAAAGCACGCCGCTGAAACTGTTGCCATTCGTGTTGAGTTCACCGAACACGTCCAGCACGTCGTTGCCGCCCGCCAAGTCGCCTGTCGCGAACAGCAAGCCGCCAGCCCCGATCGTTACCGTGTTGACGTCATCGTCACCGAGGATGACCGCTTCGGCGCCATTGAAGCCTTGTACCACGCCGTCAACGTTGAGCGTCGTGCCGCCAAGCAGAAGCATATTCGACGTCTCCAGCGTGCCGTCTACATCCAGCGTGCCCGCCGCCACATTGACGCTGTCGAAACCCTGGGTTCCGATCAAGGTCGCGATACCCGTATTTTCCTTCTGCAGGAGCTCGAAGTTGGTCGTGTTGCCAGCGTCGAACGTAAAGGCATTGGCGTTGTTCAGCACCACGGTATCGCCGTTGTTGGAGTCGCCGCCGCTGACGACGTTGCTCAGCACCGCGCCATCGTTGAGGGTCAGCGTGTCATCGCCGCCACACAGGTCGATGGTGCCGGTGCCCGATACCGTGCCGGCCACCGTCATCGTATCGTTGCCGTCGCCGCAACCATAGCTGCCGTCCACGTTTAAGGTGGCGCCGCTGCCAACCAAGGTGCTGAGCGTGCTGCCCGGGGTCGCCACCACGCTGCCGGTGGGTCCGATGTT
The DNA here is from genome assembly GCF_007713465.1 of Pseudomonas sp. H3(2019). Taxonomy (GTDB): domain Bacteria; phylum Pseudomonadota; class Gammaproteobacteria; order Pseudomonadales; family Pseudomonadaceae; genus Aquipseudomonas. The sequence goes on from NZ_VMSG01000002.1 coordinate 178,819, forward strand.
CAACGTACCACCAAGCACGCTGACTTCTTGCAGATCAGTCGCGCCGGGGCCGTTGAGGTTGAGCGTGCCGGCACCGGTCTTGGTCACGCCTTCGAAGTTGACCAACTGGCCGAGGTCGGCGTTCAGATTGATGTCGTAGACGCGGGTATCCACGCCGGCGCCACCGTCAATGGTGCCGATGACATTGGTGCCGTCGTGCACGGTGAAGGTATCGTCGCCATCGCCCAGCGCGAAGGTTCCGCCCTGCGTGTCGAGCGTGCCAACCACGTCGAGCACATCGCCGCCGGCCCCGAGGTCGCCGGTCGCGACCAGCGTGCCATTGACCGTCACCGTATTGATGCCGGCGCTGCCAGTAATCGTCGCGGCCGTACCGCCCGCGCCCTGCAGCAAACCATCGACATTGAGCGTCGTGTTATCGGCAAACGTCACCGTCGGCGTAGTCAGTGCGCCTTCCACATCCAGCGTGCCGCCATTGATCGCGGTGCCGCCGCTGAAGCTCTGTGTCCCGGTCAGCGTCGCCGTGCCGGTGTTGTTCTTCTGAAAGAATTCGAAGTTGACGATGTTGCCGCCGTTGAGGGCAAGTGCGCCGGCGTTGTTCAACACGACCGTGTCGCCTGCGCCATGCGCGCCACCGTCGAGTGGATTGGCCAGCCCGCTCAGGTCAGCGCCGTCGTTCAAGGTCAGTATGTCGTCGCCGTCGAGCAGGTTGATCGTGCCGGTGCCATTGACCGTGCCCGACACGGTGAATGTGTCGTTGCCTGCGGTGCCTTGGTACGTCCCGTCCACGGTCATGGTCGCGCCCGAGGACACCACGGTGGTTTGCGGATCGACGATGGTGCCCGCGGCGACGTGCAGCGTCCCGCCCTGCACCAGCACCGTATCGAACTGCGAAGTCACCGGACCGTTGATGTTGAGCGTGCCGACATTGGATTTGATCAGGGTTTCGAAATTGACCGCGCCGCCCAGGGTCGCGGTGGTGGCGATGTCAGCCGTCAGCGTATCGATGCCGAGGCCACCGTTGATCGCGGTCGTCAGACCGCTTAGATCAGCGCCATCCTGTAGAGTTAACTGATCATCGCCATCGAGCATGTCGACGGTGCCTGTCCCCGCAACATTGCCTGCAACGGTGAGGCTGTCAGAACCTGTGGTAAAACCCAGGCTGCCATTGACGTTCAGCGCCGCGCCGCTGGCGACCGTCGCGTCGGATACCCCGGTAAAGCTGGCAGCGGCATTGATGTTCAACATGCCGTTCAGTACGTTGACGGTCGTGAAGTCAGAACCCGTCGGGCCATTGAAGTTGAGTGCGCCGACGCCGGTCTTGGTCAGGGTTTCAAACCCTTGCACTGCACCCACGTCTGCGCTGGTATTGATATCAGTGGCGAAAGTATCGGTGCCCGCGCCCGCCGTCACGGCGCCGATGATGTGGGTGCCGTCGTGGATGCTCAGGGTGTCATCACCGGCGCCGAGTGCGAAAGTACCGCCGCCGGTGTCGAGCGTGCCGGTCACGTCCAGGACATCGTCGCCGCCACCCAGATCGCCACTGGCGACCAGGTGGCCACCAGCACCCACCGTCAAGGTATTCGCGCCGGCACTGCCGGTGATCGTGGCTGCTGCTCCGCCAACACCCTGCAGTGAGCCATCGACATTGAGCGCCACATTGTCAGCCAGATTCACTGATGGCGTTTCCAACGCACCCACCACATTCAGCGCGCCGCCGTTGATTGTGGTGCCTACACTGAAGCTCTGACTGCCGGTCAGGGTGGTGACGCCGCTGTTCTGCTTGAGCAGGCTTTCGAAACCCGCGGTCGCGCCGCCGTTGAAGGTCAGCGCCAGGGCATTGTCGAGCACCAACTGGTCGTTGCCGGTTCCGGCATTGATACCCACTCCGCTGATCACGGCGCCGTCACGCAGGGTCAAGGTTTCGTCCCCCGCACCCAGGTCCAGGGCGGCGCCGCCCGTGTTAAGCGTACCTGCGAGGGTGACATTGTCGGTGCCGTTGCCAAGGCTGCCGCTTGCTTGCAGCGTCGCCCCGCTGTTGATGTTGAGGGTGTTGGCGCCGGCGCTGCCGGTGAAGATGGCAGTCGTTCCGCCCATGCCCTGCACCGTGCCAACCACGTTCAAGGTGGTGGCGTCCGCCATCGAGACGGTCGAGGTATCAAGCGTGCCGTTCACATTCAGCGTGCCGCCGTTGATCGCGGTACCGGCACTGTAATTCTGGTTGCCGGTCAAGGTCAGCGTGCCCGTGTTCTGCTTGGTCAGTTGCTCGAAGCCACTGAAACCACCGAAGGTCTTCGCCAGGGCGTTGTTGATCACCAGGCTGTCGGCGGTGCCGGCACCCGCGTCGACGCCGGCGCCGTTGATCACTCCGTCATTGATGGTCAGGGTGTCGTTGCCAGCGCCCAGGTTCAACACCGCGGCACCCGTATCCAGCGTGCCAGTCACGTTGAGGGCATCGCTGCCATCGCCCAAGTCGCCGTTGACGCGCAGGGTCGCACCGCTGTTGACGTTGATCGTGCTGGCGCCTGCGTCGCCGGTGATCGCGGCAGTCGTTCCGCCCGCCGCCTGCACGGTGCCGTCCACGTTGAGGGTGGAGGTGCCACTCATGGCGATGGAGCCGGTGTTCAGCACGCCATTCACGTCCAGCGTGCCCGCGCTCACCGTGGCACCGCCGATGCTGTTGCCTGCGGTCAGCGTGGTGGTGCCGGTGCCGACCTGCGCGAAGGTGCCCGGACCACTCATGGTGGCATTGAAGATGACCGTGTCACTGCGGTTCATCGACAACGTCGAGGTTGCCGAATCAACGATCACATTACCGGTGCCGAGATTGCCCGACGTGTTGCCGTCGCCGATCGTCAGGTTGCCGTCGTTGATGACGGTGTTGCCGGTGTACGTGTTGTTGCCGGTCAGGACCCAAGTGCCGCTGCCGTTCTTGGCCAGCGTGGTGATGCCGGTGCCGCTGTTGCCGATCACGCCGGCCAAGGTGTTGTTGCCAGTGTTGGTGCCGCCCAGGGCGACGGTGCGCGCCACGTTCGGATTCGATAGCCCGATCGTGCCGGAATTGGTGAAGTTGATCGCGCCTGTACCCGACGATTCGATGAACGAAACGCCGCCCGCCAGCGTGAACAGTCGATTGCTGCTGTCGCCCGCGCCGGTGTAGCGCAGGGTCGAGTCGTTGCCAATCACCAGGTTGGAGGCCGCACTGGAGGCTGCACCGATGCCGCTGGCCGTGCCGCCATTGCTGAGTTTGCTGACCCCGAGCACGCCGCCGTTGATAGTGGTGACACCGGTGTAGCTGCTGTTGTTGTCGGTCAGAATCCAGGTGCCGGCGCCGGTCTTGGTCAGCGAGCTGACGCCCGTACCGCTGTTGTCGAGCTGCGCCGACAGCGTGTTGTTGCCGGTGTTGGTACCGGTGAGCGTCAACGTGCGCGCGACGCCGGTACCGGTCAACGCAATGGCGCCGACGTTAGTCAGGTTCAATGCTCCTGTGCCCGAGGAATCCAGCGAGCCACCGCCCGCGCCGAGCGTGAACAGGCGATCGCTGCTTTGGCCCGCACCACCGTACGACAGGGTGGCGCCACCGTTGATGACCAGATTGCTTGCGGCCGCGCTGCTGGCGCCGGTGCCACTGTTGCTGCCGCCGTCGGCCAGACAGTCGACGGCCAGGGTCCCGCCGTTGATGGTGGTGGTGCCGGTGTAGCCGTTGTTGCATCCGGTCATTCGCTGGACCTGCACACCACTCTTGACCAGGTTGCCGGTGCCATTGATGTTGCCTGCATAGGCAACGCCAGCCGTATTGTTGCCGGTGCTGACCGTCAGCGTCTGCCCGCCTAGGTTGATGTTGCCGCCCGCGGTGCCGCCACCTTGCAACCAGGTGAACGACGGATTGAAACCGTTGGCATCCAGCGTGGCGCCGGCCACGTTGCCCATGTTCAGGTAGCCGTTGCCAAAGGCCGTGGCTGAGCCGGCGCGCAGGATGCCGGCCTGATCAACCACTGTGCCGCCGGTATACGTATTGTTGCCGGATAGCACCAGCGTGCCGGGCCCTCTCTTGTACAGGGTGCCGGCGCCGCCCACCGCCCCACTGATGCCCAGGGTGGTCGTCGCGTCGGTGACGTTAAGCACGCCATACCCGCCCTGCAACGTGAATCCGTGATCGGTGCTGACGCTGCCACCGGTGTAATTGAGATAACCGTTACTGAACAGAAGGTTGGAAGCAGCGCTAGACGATGCGCCGATACCGCTTGCCTGCCCGCCATTGGCCAGACAATCGACGGTAATCTGGCTGTTGTTGTTGATGGCGGTGGCGCCGGTGTAGGTATTGTTGCAACCGGACATAATCTGGGTGCCAGCCACCTGCGTGTAGCCGCCGCTACCGCTGATGACTCCGCCGTAGCTCCCGCCGGCGAGAGCCGTTAGCGTGGCGGAGCCCAGGGTCACGTTGCCGACGCCCTGGAGCGCCCCGATCGAGGTGTTGAAACCATTGAGATCCGCCGTGGCTCCGCTCGCCACGCTCAGGTTGTTACTTGTGCTGCCAAAAGCCTGGGTAGACCCTGCGCGCAGCGTGCCGGCAGTGACCGAGGTACCGCCCGAGTAGGTATTGGTGCCGGAGAGCACCAGCGTGCCCGCCCCGTCCTTGCGAAAACCATCATCACCCACTGCCGTACCGCTGACAGTCAAGGTGGTGGCCGCGTTGCTGACACCAATGGCACCAACGCTGCCGCCAGCACCGGGGGTGCCGACGGTGAAGCCACGATCGGTGCTGGACGTACCACCGAGGTAAGCGAGCGTGCCGCCATTGAGGACGAGATTGCCCGAGGCATTGCTGGACGCACCGATGCCGCTGACCAGGCCGCCATCGGCCAGGGTGTTGACCGCCAGCGTGCCTCCGGTGACGGAGGTGATGCCGGTGTAGTCGTTGCCCGCGTTGCCCAACGTCAGCGTGCCGGCGCCGGTCTTGGTGAAACTGGCGCCATCGGTGCTGGTGACCAGGCCGTTGAACGTCAGGTTGCTGACGGCACTGGTGACATCGACGGTACTGCCCAGGATCGCGCCGGATTTGGCGATGGTGAAACCGCGGTCGCTGGTCGTCGTGAGACCGGTGTAGCGCAGCGTGCTGCCTTCCAGGAGCAGGTTGGACGACGCCGCGGACGAGGCGCCGATGCCGCTGGCCGTGCCGCCGTTGGTGATATTGCCGACCGAGAGGATCCCCTGCGACACGATGGTGGCGCCGGTGTAGGTGTTGTTGGCGTTGGTCAGCGTGACCAGCCCGGTACCGGCCTTGGTGAAGCCGACTCCGCCGCCGTTGTCGACGATCTGGGACGCTATGGTGAAGTTGCCGGTGCCATTTTGCTGGACGCCTAGCACACCACCTCCGGAGGTACCGGTGAGCGAACCGCCCGTGATCGTCTGATTGTTGGCCCCGACCGACGGCGCAACGATGATGGTGCCATCCACACCGAGGGTATTACCGGCGCCCACGGTCACGGTGGAGTTGGCTGCCGCGGTGTACTGCAAGCCGCCGATCTGCTTGCTGCCGCTCACCGTGCCAAAAAAGGGCGAGTTCGCAGTGCCACCGGCATCGCTGAGGATCTCGTTGTTCAGCCAGGTGGAAGCATTGTCCTTGTTGACATAGTCCGCCGTGGTGAAGGCAAGGATGTTGCCACCGACCACCTTGGCGTAATTGGTGCCGTTGACCGTGGCCCAACCGCCCAGTGTGGTATTCGTGGTGGAGATGTTGCCGCTGCCCGGCAGGTTGAAGTTGACCAGGCCACCGGTGCGGTTGATCGCCCCCAGGTTGACTGCCATGCTGCCGCCGGTGCCGGATGTCGCGCCGATCGTGTTGTTACCTGCGGTGACGAGCAGACCGTTGAACGTCTGCGTGTTGGCCTCGCCAGCGGAACCGATCGCATTGAGCACCCCACCGCCCATGTTCAGGGTCGAGGCGCTGGAAATAATGTTGCTGGTGGGCGCGGTGGCTGCACCGAAGTCCAACCGCAGCGTACCGCCGTTGATAGTGGTCGCACCCGTGTAGGTGTTGGCCCCGGTGAGGGTCTGCGTGCTGGCTCCGGTCTTGACGAGGCCACCGCTGCCGGTGATGTTGCCGGCGTAGGCGGTACTGATACCCGCAGCATCGTTCAGGGTCAGCTTCCCCGATCCCAGGTCGACGGTGCCGCCCGTACCGGCCAACGAGCGCACCGTGATGTCCAGATCGTTGAGGTCCAGCGTACCACCGCTGTTCACGGCGACCCCACTGGTTGCTCCAAAGGCTGTGGTGCTGCCGGCGCGGAGCGTGCCGCCATTGACCGTGGTGCTGCCGGTGTAGGTATTGGCGCCACTGACCACCCAGGTGGAGGCGCCGCTCTTGGCCAGGCCGCCCGTACCAGAAATGACGCCCGAGAAGAGGTTGTCGGCACCCACGTAACTGCCGCCGAGCGTGCCGGTGTTGGTGAGTGCCAGGGTACCGCTGAGCGCAAGCGCGCCGGTGCCGTCGTTGTTGATCGCGCCGCCGTTTAGTCCCCATGTCCGATTGCTGCTGTCGCCAGCGCCGGTGTAGGTCACGGCGCCATTGGTGATGCCGATGCCATTCCCCACCGCGCCGGCGCCAAAGGAACTGGCGGTGCCGATGTCCTTGAACGAACCGGCCCGCACGGTTACGCCGTTGATGCCGGTCGCGGTCGTATACGTATTGACGTTGCCAAGCGTGATGGTTCTTCCGGCGCTACCGGTATAGGAGACCAACCCATTGCCTGAAATGATGCCCAGCAATGACATGTCGGCCGTATTGGCATTGAAGTTAGTTCCATAGGTGCTGCCACCGGACACGGCCATGTTGCCGGTCAGTGTCAACGTGCCTGTCCCTACGTTGCGGAAGGTAAGCGGCGCCACGGTGCCCGCGGCGTTGAGTTGCCAGTTGCGGTTGGAACTGCTGGCACTACCGGTATAACTCAGTGTTGAACCAACACCACCGCCGGACCCAAGCGTGATGGTGCCATTGGCCACCGTCGTTGGCGCACCCAGGGAACTGGCCACGCCCAGATCGGCGATGGAATTGAACGAGAAGCTGCCGCCACCCCCGTTGTTGAAAAAAGTCGCCCCGGTATAGGTGCTGGCAGTGTTGGTAAGATTCACACCACTATTCAGTCTGAGCCCGCCGGCGCCGGTGAAGCGGGCCGAGCCGACCCCTGCGCCGCTCAGCAAGACGGTCCCGCTGGTGAGGGTAATGTTCCGGCTCGTTGCGAGGGCACCTGTACTGCTCAAGCTTGTGCCGCCGGCGATGGTGACGCCGTTGCCCGCCGCACCCAGCGCGGAATCGCCGTTGAGGGCCAGGCCGCCGCTATTGACCACGACACCCCCGCTGAAGGTGTTGGCACCGTTGAGACTGAGGGTACCGGCCCCCGCCTTGGTCAGACCCGCGCTGCCAGCCAGGATCGAGTTGATGGTGGCTGCGCCAGTGACGGTGATGGTGGGCGTGATCCCCCCCAGAGTCAGGGTGCTGCCGTTGAGCGTGTAACCGGTGGTCAGGAAGGTGAGGTTATGTACGGTGAGCGGCGTGCCCAGGGTCACGGTGCCGGCGGTGCCACCGAAGAAGGCGTCGTCCAGGGCGGCGTTGTTCCAGGTGCTGTAAGGACCGCTGACGCCGTCGTTGTTGGGGCTCCAGAAAGCGCCGGAGAGATTCCAAGTGCCGGTACCACCCGAGCCCACTGCCGTGCCGTTGGTATCCCAATACCGATCGACTGCCTGCAGTATCGGGCTGAACGCCATGCCCGCCGACAGCAACAAGGCCAGCGTCCGGAGCCTGCGCCCCCGTCGCCCGCCGCTGCGACCTTTGCCATGGGATTTCGCATACTCGCTGACTGCTACGAAAGTACCTGCACGTCCACTCCAGACAAGGCGAAATACATGATTCATGGTCTTTCCCTTTTTTCTTATTGAGTTGTTCCCTACCGAGCTTCCCGCTCAACAGTTGCGCGCTGACAGCCACTCGCCATGCGCACGCCGACACGTCAAATCTATGCAGTATCCCTAAGAAAATTCTGAAAATGCGCAAGTAGCCCGTAGCGCCCACCCATTTGCCCAGCCCCTTGCGTCGCGCATTTCACATCACGATCACATCGACTCGGTGACGGTCCGGTAGAGCCGCTCAAAACTCGTCATAAATCTATGGGGGACTCACTTGCTCCGCTACCCCGAGCGGAAGGACGAGATCGATCCCACCTTCGATGTATTCCTCTAATGCATCTATATCCATGGGGCGACCAAAGAAATATCCTTGATAGTTACGGCAACCTAAAGCAGCCAACATGTCACGCTGCGCTTGCGTTTCAACGCCCTCAGCAATGACCGACAAGTTCATACTGTTTGCTAACGCGACCACCGTCTTGGCGATTGCCGCGTCGTTTGGGTCCACCAGGATATCGCGCACAAATCCCTGGTCGATCTTGAGTTGATCCAGCGGCAGGCGCTTGAGATATGACAGGGAGGAATAACCGGTGCCAAAGTCATCCAGCGAAAAGCCAACGCCGATGGATTTCAACGCATTCATCTTGGCAATCACATCCTCCACGTTGGAGACCAGCATACTTTCTGTAATTTCCAACTTGAGCCGACGAGGATTGGCACCGCTGCGCTTGAGCACAGACCGTATTTGTTCGACAAAGTCGTCCTGATTAAACTGCCGAGTACTGACATTGACGGCGATGTTCAGGTGCGAGAACCCGGATCTATCTGCCCATACCGCCAACTGCTGACAGGCCATTTCCAACACCTGCTCGCCTAGCGGAATGATCAAGCCACTCGCCTCTGCCAGTGGAATGAAATCTGCCGGAGAAATCATACCGCCGCGCGGGTCTTTCCAGCGCACTAACGCTTCCACGCCTGTAATGCGACCTTCGTCCGTGACCTGCGGCTGATAGTGCAGCAGGATTTGGTGTTGCTTGATAGTCTCGCGCAAGCCATCCTCAAGCGCGATTCGAGCGCTGAGGCTGGCCTGCATCTGCGGGTCGAAAAAGCGCAAGACGTTGCGTCCATAGGCTTTGGCCTGGTACATGGCTAACTCGGCGCGTTTCAAGGGCTCGCTTGCATCCTCATGCTGCTCACCGAACAGAGTAATACCGATACTGCAGGTTCGGTGCAGTGTGGATGTACACAGTTCAAAAGGCTGCTCGATCTCCCGCAGAGTTTTTTCGCCAATGTTTTCAGCATGGCTCGCCGCCTCCTGCGGATTGGTGCTCTGGCTCTCCAAAATAAGAGCGAATTTGTCGCCTCCAAGACGGGCGACGGTATCGCCCTCCCGAACACAACGCCTCAGTCGTTGGGCGATTTCACTTAGAAACAAGTCACCCTGACCATGCCCCAGCGTTTCGTTGATGGACTTGAAATCATCGAGATCGACAAACATCAATGCGCCCATCCATTGATGGCGAGCACTCGAAATCAATGCTTGTTCCAGCCGATCCATAAAGAGTCGTCGATTTGGCAACCCCGTGAGCTGGTCAGAGAACGATAGTCGCTGGATCTGCTGCTCGGCAGCCTTTCGGTCGCTGATGTCCCGGATGATCGCCTGAATGCACAGGGTGTCATCCAGGGTCATCACGTGCGCCGAAATCAGACCGGGCCACTTTCGGCCATCCTTACTGACAAATTCAGCTTCACGATCAATGAAATATCCGTTTTGCTGCAACAGACGAACCGACGAGTGACGCTCTTCCGGATAGCGCCAGATATCGATATCAAAAACCGTTTTGCCAATAGTATCTTCCCGTGACCAGCCAAATACGGGCGTAAATCCGTCATTGACCTCAAGAAGTCGCCCATCCTCAAGGCGGGTGATGACTTGACTATCCGGGCTGGTGCGAAATACGGTACGAAAGAGCTCCATTCTTTTCGCCTTACGTGATTCAGTTTCACGTCTATAGCTGGTACGCGTGTAAACAAGAATAGCCAGGGTGAAAATTGCCGCCAGTAAAAGAGTTTTGATAACTTCCTTTCGCCAGGGAGCCAGAAAGTCGTCGGTGCTCTTGGCGACGAAGATGTAGAGAGGGTAGTTCGCAATTTTTCGATAGCTATAGAGTCGCTCGATGCCGTCTACTGGAGCCACTGCTGTGTAGCTCCCGGCCTCCGGAGATGATCGAATCGCTGCTGTAGCCTTGGCTGAAACCAGCTTGGCGCCAACTTGCCCGCTTTCATTCGCTACTTTCGGATACCGGACGATGAGCGCCATCTCATCATCACGAATAGCGATGACCCCTTGTTTCCCAACATCAATAGTGGAAAACATGTCGGTGAAATACTCCATCATGCGCAACGAGCCCAGCGCCACACCTGCAAAGGAGCCATCAGCGTGGTTGATGCGTCTGGACAGGAGGACCGACCAGGCTTTTGTGGTGCGTCCTATCACGGGCTTGGATACGACCATTCCGAGATGCGAATTCTCACGCAGGCGTTGGAAATACTCTCGGTCGGTTATATTCGTTATCTTGCCGGCGGTCATTAATGTTCCCCAGGGGACATTACCTTTCTCATCCGCCACCCACAGCCCTTCGCAATCCCGAATCTGCGCCTGCTGCTGTTTTAAATACCCGTTGAGCAACGCACCATCAATGCCTCCGGTAGCCATTTGCCGCTCGATTTCGCTGGTGACAGCAAACAGGCCGACATCCACTTTATCAAGGATGCCGGAGACGTTGATGGCCAAGGACCGCGCCAGGTTCTCCGTTGTGATGACTGCATGAAGCTCATGCTGTTGTTTGCTCTGGTAGAGCGCCAGTCCCGCCAGCGCATAGACAAACAAAAGGATGGAAACAATAACTGCCGTAAGACGGACCGCTAAGGAATGTGATCGCAACTGCATAAGGAAGCCTCGACAAATCCAATTGGGGGCATAGCAGTTCAGTTCTTAGATTAGTCGGTCAAGTAATACTTGCCGTCGAAAACTGAAATACTCGATCAGATTTTGCGTAGCAACGCGCAAAATGGATCTTTTCCATGCTTCGCACCGGGTTGGGGAAGGTGACTTGATGGTGGTCGATGGAGTTAGTGAACTCAAAGGCCTTGCTTCGACCAAACCTTAGCAGAGGACATGACCTGCAGAAGCGATCCATAGCAGCCTTTGGTCAAGGGCAGAAACCGGCCGAAAGCCCTCATCCATAATGCACGCGGCTGACTGCGTCAGAGTGTTTGGATGCGCGATTGGGGCAAGCCATTGCTCACGTTGAAGTCAAACGTATTCCCTGGGAGCGGATACCCAGTGCTGCGACCGCTGTATGACGTTTTGTCAGTCAATCTGTATCTAACGTTCCCCCCGTTGACCGCCCTACTATCACAGCCTTGGTCTTGGCGGTTCCCTATGCATATGACGCGCTGCGACTCGGCGGCGCACGCTATCTGCTCTACCTTGCCTGGCAAGCGGTCAAGCCCAGCACGCCGACCACGGCAGCATGCTGGCGCAATCCATCGTGCTTGGCTTTACGCAGATCGTCATTACCCGATATCGCGGACGTTATATACGGCATGCATCGTTGTTCTCATGGGCACGGGGACGAGCTTCCAGACGGCTTTGAGCTTTGGCCAGATGCCTCTGGACCTGACAGACATACTCGATTCGGCATAGAGAGAGGTAAGGTCCAACTGTCTGACCGTGTGATTTTCGGACTACTCGGTGTAGCTGTTTTTTCAAAAGCCAATGTCAACCAAGCGGTACCAGATGGCTATTATTTAAGCTTCGCCGGTACGATCATGCCCATCAACGAGTGGTGGGGACGAGCCGACGACTTCCTTCCCTTGGCGGCAGCAGAAAACTTGCCCTCAGTGATTCTAGATTTTCAAAATCTGGCAATGATGTATCCCCAAGCTGTGATCCATCACCGTCTGACCCCCACCATGTCAAGGTGACCCCTAGGCTGACGCAAGCTATTGATACCATAGGAAAAACTACCATTTTTAAAGAGGTACAAATCAGCCACATCACCCTATAAGAATCAATAACTTAGCGTTGTATATTCCTACAGTAGTTCCCCTTCTCCGGCGTCCTGCCGACCGAACACAATCACATATCCCTGCACCACCACGACTGCGCATATAGGCAGCCGTCGACTTCCTCCAGTCCACTCATCGTGAACGCGTTTGTGGCCATCCCTGACATGAACGCATCGATCAACGCGGGCAACGGATCGGGGTCGAGCGGCATTACTCGCCTCACCCTGGCGATATCACTCGTCCGATTCATCAGGGCGCACATCTCGTTGCTCACATTGATGTCACCTCGCAACGGCACGCCGCAGCAGTTGGCCTCTAACTGCTTCTCGTATCCTAGCGGCTGCCGGAGCTCAGCCAGCAGCGACCTATTCCGTTTTTCCTACATGAATAGAGGTCATGCTAATTTTCTCGACCGCAAATGTAGGTGGGAACCGTCATTATTCTTAAAGCGGATTTTCAGATCTTTTTTATTCTTTTTGACGCGCCACAGCCCTGACGTACACCTCGCACGCCCGCAGCGCGATCAATACCTATTGCCACCATCTGCAGCTCGTAGCCGATCCGTTGCCGGCGCTCGGCCAGCATAGCGCGCACCTTCAGTTCCAGGGTGTCGGACTTTTTCAGCCCGTTCGCCGCCCGGGGGTGGCAGTTGATCCCCGATCCCGATGCATATCATATTGGTGATGGTTGCCGCCTCGCGCTACGGCAGATTGACACTCTGTATAGCTGGCGTTAACTAGGCATGCTCATGCCACTCAAGGACGCTCAATGCGGATAAAAATAAAGGATGAATTTTTATGAGAGTTTCAAAAGGTGTTCTACTTGCGTCGGTACTTTTCCCCTATGGTTCTTTATCGCTAGCTGATCCAATTGATGTTATTAAAGCATGTACTATACGGTCTGGATTTGAATCAGTAGCCACCGAGGCTCTAGCGGACTATAACATGGTAACTCTCCAGACTAGTTCTTCGAGTCCACATTTGAATGACATGAGGAGCTGTGTGGGCTCAATGATTGAATACGAGGAAAAAACGAAGGGATTTGCTGAGCTTGATGAGCGCGATAAGTCTGCTCTTTCTATTGTCGATGAAAAGCAAAAATTACTCGACACCTACAAAAAAATAAACGCAGGCGTAGAAACATTTTACCCTGATAAATACGCTGAAAAAACCAGAGAAATAGGGCCAACTGCTGAAGAAACAGCTAGTGCAAATGCAATAAATGCAAAAATCCGCGAGGCAGCAAAAGAGCGAGCTCGTACGCGACTGGCTGGATACGACTTCGATTATGCCGACAATTTAATTGTAGATAAAGAGAAAAGAACTCATTACAGACTGATTGGTACTGAGCCAAAGCCAATTACGCGAGAAATGATTTGTTCTGACCTAGAAAAAGGATCGAAAGATTACAAATGGTGCATGGGTGAAATCGTTGGTACGCCAGAAGCAGGCTGCCGTAACTCCTATGGCGATCCGTGCGGATCAAAATATGAAAAAAGCAGATATGGTTTCACTATAATTAAAGAATAGTTTATTTTTTACCCTCAAAGTCTAGTCTACGCATAGTCAGAACAAACGTAGGGCATTTGCCCTACGTTTAGACTGGTAAAGATCACTGGCCACTTCAGAACCTCCTAAGATAAAACTACGATGCAGTTTTAATCGGGTATTTGTGAGGGCTGGAGTGAGTAATTCCGGGGGCTAAAGACCACTCAAGCCCCCATCAAAACCCCTCATTGGCCCAAGAATTGGCCCAAGCTTCCGGCGTCCTGCCGACCGTACATCCCCCCAAATCCTACTGCTCGTCGCCCTACCCTCGCCCGACCTTCACGCCCCGATTACTGTATATCCAAACAGCACACAGTAAAGGCGCCTACCGTGGATCCCCTCGACATCGAAGACACCGGCGACTGCGTGAGCTTGTCCGCAGAGCTCAAAAAACCGTGCCCCGCATTCATACATGCTGGATATTGAGGTCGAAGAGCTGAATCAACAGTTACACACAGCATATTCAAACTGGTGGAGATGCACGCCAGCGCAATTGCGGAGCGTGACCGCCTCAAGGTAACTGAGTCGTACCTCAGCCACCCGAGTACTTTTTAGGAAGCTAAGAAAAAGGCCCCACACCGTGAGGCCTCATTTGTTACCCAACTGGCGAATTACAACGATTGCAAAGCAATGCTCGCGCTTTGAGAGTTCTGCTGGCTATCGGCATCCATCCACACATACTGCGTACCGTCACCTTGCATATTGTAAGAAATACTCTGGATCTGCGTAGCAGTGATGGTGACGGCACCTGGTTGCTGAGCAGCAGGCCCAATGTTAGTAACCTGACCTGCGAGCAAGCCGTTCGAGGTTTCATTGACGACGAACACGGTGGCCTTGGCCTCACGGAACTGGCACGAAATGAATTGGGTAGTTTTGCTGGCGATCGTCAGGTTCATCCATTTCGACGGTGGTACCGCGTAATAACGGGTGTACTTGTTGAACGGATACTGCTCACCGTTAGCCTGTAGCGGAGAGTTGGTCAGGCCACTGGTATTGGTCGGCATACTGGTACTACCCAACCAGATTTCGACCTGAGCGATGCCGCTGTTGCTAGGCAGTGAAACCGAGATGGTTTGGGTGTCTGTACCCGAGACAAAACCCAGCGAAGCCTGGCCCGCATTGGCCGTGGTACCAGGAACGGTGATCGAGGCAGGCGGCTGACTATTACTCCAAACCACACTGACTGCGGCGTTATTGTCATTTTGAGCAGAGTTGTAGATAAAGATCCCATAGAGTTGGCCCGGACGAAGAACGGTACAGGTCGCGGTGTCACCCGCCTTGAGGGTAATGCGTTGTCCACCGTTCCAATTTATCTGAGCAGCTGCTATAGCGAAGCTTTCCATGTTGAAACCCCTTTCCTTGGTTGATCAGCAATAGGTGTCACGCGCAACGACAGCTCCACTTCCGCTACACGTGGATAGGAGGCTAGCCGCCCTTTCTATTCCCGTTTGTTAATATCTAGATTCATTGGCGATAACCAGAAAGAGCATAAAAACGTTCCAAACAGGCCATTTGGAATCAGTCAAAAAAGAGAGTTTTTCAGGGGCAGGCCAAAGCCTTTCGCCAGAAAAATTGTCCGACATTCGCGACCGGTGGTGCTTACGCCAGAGCTGGCTCGGGAATGGTTGGACCTGACCACACCAAAGGCACACGCCGAACAGATGGTGCTGCTCCAGGGTGAACCGGCCGGAGCCTTCGAATGGTTCAAGGTCAGCCCCGGCGTGGGCAATGTGCGCAACCAGGGCCAGAGTGTTCAGCCCCCGGGTTGCCCAGAAACAGGCTGCCGACATTGCAGCGTGCTGCGGCAGCTCAAGGAGTTCCGGTTGCTTGATCAGATCAGGCCCTAGGGCCTTACCGCAGGCCGCGTAGTTGGCCCGGCCGGTGATCTGGATCAGTCCTCGGCCGCGGGACCTCGAGCCGTCGCCCTTGACGGTGTTGCCTAGGTCTTTCCGGCCTTTATATCCAGCCTGCGCCGGCGTGGCCCCCCCAAATTTCTCGCACGTAACGCAGCTGGCCGGATTCGTGGCCGATCTGTGCAATGAACGCCGCGACACGCTTCGCGCCGACAATCTGATAACGCTGCATCGCTGTATTCAGGACAGGAACAAAAACGCCGGCTTTGGCGCCGGCGTTCAGGAGGATCTGCAGCAACTGCCGCATAGTGATGGGCATGTTTTTCTCCAGGCAAAAAAAACCGGCTCAGGGCCGGGATCGATGTCGATTATTGAGATACAGCACAGAGCGTTATGGCCATCCTTGATCAAGCATCGGCTCGACAAACGAGCCGTCTGCGATCGCCGCCAGCAACTCGGCTTCGGCTGTGGATTCAACCGGTCGATGCAACAGATTGGCTAAATCGACTCCTCATGGCAGACAGCCCAGACACTAGTATCAAGTGTCAGATTGATGAGCCGCCCAGTGCTTCATCTCTTCTGCAATGAAGTGGTTCACTAGGTCGCTGTACATTTTCTCGATTGCATCCGGATTCAGGCCCTCGGCCTCTGCCCACTCGCGTCGAGTTACCAGCATGGCCTTGAAACGCTCCGGCGCACGCACTGAAGTCGCCGAGGTCTTGAACTTCGAGGCCGCGAGTACGTAGTGAAAGCGCTTGCCCAACAGCTTGATAATGGCCTGATCAAGGGTATCGATTTCGCGCCGGATGTCCTCCATGCCTGCACACGCTTCGGGCTGCAAATGATTGATGACTTCCATGTAGGAGACTCCGTTTGTTGAAAAAATCTTGGGACTTCACGGTCCGGTTCTGGCCGATTGCAGTCATCAAAGAGCGGTCGCCTTCGGCGCCTGGCGCTTTTTACGCCTCAAGAAAACCGATAGTTCAAAAAGCCTGCACGACAGCCGAGAGCCTCAACGCCAGATCGGAGATGACCGCAAAGATCGACAGCAAATAAAAACGCCAATACGCCATATCACCGAGCGCGTGGCCTTGGCAATGTTTTGCGTCCGATTATTGAGTTCAGCAACCGCTATAGTTACCGCTTCAGTACTGATGATACTGAACATGATGGTGATGAAGGCACCGACCAATACGGATACCTCAGTCGTAAACGGCTATTCGGTTTGCGTGACACAGGGAAGGAAACTGAGGATTTCCATGAGAAACTCAATAAATACATTAATCCGGCTGGAGCCACGGTGATTAGGCAAGTACAACGCGTTGATGCAAGTGCTGGCACTGCCGGGATTGACCTCGTAATGCTCGAGTAACCGGGTCAGCCGGCCGGCTGCCACGTCTTCGCGCACCAGCCAGTCGGCTAACAGCGTCACCCCCCCTCCGCCGATGGCTGCTTCGCGCAGGATATCGGCGTTGTTGCTTTGCAGGCGCCCGTGGACGTTGAGCTGAATGGGCGCTTCCTCATTCTGAAAGGTCCAGTGCTGGTGTGTGCCGCCGTAATCGAAACGCAGGCATTGATGCTCGAGCAAATCCCGTGGGTGACATAGCGCCGCGCTACGGGCCAGATAATCCGGACTAGCCACCACCCAGCGTTCGAAATGCCCTACGCGTTTGCTGACGATGTCTTCACTGACCACGGACGACCCCAGCCGGACCGAAACATCGATCTGTTCGCTGAGCAGGTCACCGACCTGATCGCTCAGAGACAGACTGATCTCAAGACCCGGATGCCGCTCGAGCAAACGGCTCAGGTGCGGCGCGATAAGGCGCCGCCCGAACTCCACCGGCACGCTGATGCGCAGTCGGCCCTGCGCTTCGCTGCCACGGTCAGCGACTACGGCATCTGCTTCGTCGATCGCGTCGAGAATCGCCACGGCTTTTTCGAAATAGGTCTGGCCGGCAACGGTCACGCTGGTGTTGCGCGTGGTGCGATTGAGCAGGCTCGCGCCCAGCTCGTGTTCCAGCCCCGCTACTTGCCGTGTCACTGACGACGTTGAGATCCCGAGTTTGCGCGCTGCTGAGGAATAGCCTCCACAGCGTACGGTTTCAACAAACATCTTGAGTGCCAGCAACTTGTCCATAAGCGGGGTCCGGTCGTAAGGGATCCCGGATGATTGTGCATCACTGTTCGCCCGTCGTCTTGTACCGTTGTGCTTGCACGCCCTCGCCCGGTGTTCAGACATCGGCCTTGCGGCTCAGGAACAACCCAAGCGCAAGCGCTGGCAGTAACGCCACCGCGACGGCGGACAGGTTCCAGCCGAAATGCTCGTACAGCGGGCTCGCGACCAGAGACCCCACCGCACCGCCGACGAAAATGCTGGTCATGTACACCGCGTTAAGGCGCGCGCGGCTGTGTGGATCAAGGGCGTACACCTCACGCTGGCCGAGCACCATGTTCAATTGCACGGCGAAATCCAGCAGCACCGCACATACCACCAGCCAGACATAGCCGCTGCCCGGTAGCGCGGCGATCAACAGCGACACCGGCGCCAGCAACAACGCGACCAGCGTGCCGCGACGTCCATGTCCGGCATCGGCCAGACGCCCGGCAATCGGTGCCGCAATGGCACCCGCCGCACCGACCAAAGCGAAGATCGCCACTTGCGCCTGAGTGAAGCCGTGGTGACGCATCAGTTCAATCGGTGCGAGGGTCCAGAACAGGCTGAAACTGGCAAACAGCAGCCCTTGATACAGAGAGCGCTGACGCAACACCGGATAACGCCGGGCCAAGGCAAACACCGAACCGATCAACGCAGCATACGTAGCTTTATGAGTCGGCAGCCGACGCGGCAATGCCACAGCGGTAATCAGAGCAATGACCGCCATCAGGGCCGCAGCGCTGTAAAA
Organism: Pseudomonas sp. H3(2019); assembly: GCF_007713465.1. Lineage (GTDB taxonomy): Bacteria > Pseudomonadota > Gammaproteobacteria > Pseudomonadales > Pseudomonadaceae > Aquipseudomonas. The sequence goes on from NZ_VMSG01000002.1 coordinate 197,098, forward strand.
CACCCCGCGCCAGCCGAACACTTCGACCAACAGGCTCGACAGTGGCCGCGACAACAGAATTCCCAGCAGCAGACCGCTCATGATATTGCCGACGACGCGGCCACGGCTGGCCTCGGGCGCCAAGTGCGCCGCCAGCGGCACAAGGATCTGCACGGCCACGGAGGTCAGGCCGATCAGCAAAGACAACACCAAGAACATCGACGGCGAATGGCTCAGCCCGGCGCACAACAGCGTGACACTCGCCGCGAGGGTGAAGCCGACCACCAGACGGCGGTTTTCCATCAGGTCGGCCAGCGGCACCAGCAGCAACAGGCCCAGCGCGTAGCCAAATTGCGTGAGCGAAACGATCAGGCTGGCATTGGCGCTGGACAGACCGATCTGCGGTGCAATCAGCTCAACGATCGGCTGAGCGTAATAAAGATTGGCCACGACCGCACCACAGCAGAACGCAAGGAACGCGACCATCAGGCCGGAAAGTGAAGTTGGCTGTTCGGCGCTGACCGCAACGGCCGGGTTGCCCGTGAGCATGATGACACCTCATTGAGTTCAGGAAAGTGGTGCCAAGGCTACAGCCGCGTGTCGATGCGCAGAATCCATGTGGCAGGCAACGCAGTGATGCGTCCCGCGCAACGTCGCAGGCGTTGCTTCTGGCGCAACGCGCTGTTGCGTGCGCCGGTGATTCTCCCGCGCTGGCGGATTCTCTACGCTTTGGCCCTTGGCGCAGTCGTCCACATCGGTGCCCTTCCCCGGCCGTCACAAGGAGCGTTGTCATGACCCGTATCCCATCCGTTCTGCCATTGTCTGCCGCGTTTTTCTCTGTCCCATGAGCAGCCACTTCCTGAAGTCCAGAAGGCTATGGATCAGCGTGGCAGTCGTTGCTGTGCTCGGCCTTATCGGCGCCGTTTTGCTGATGTGGCGCCCGGCAATTGCGCCCATCGAGCGTCCGACGGCATTCGATGTCGCGCAGTTGCAACGCGGGGCGCGGGTGGTCGAGGCCGGTGATTGCGCGGTCTGCCATACCCGCCCCGGCGGCGAATATCTGGCCGGTGGGCTGCCGTTGCTAACACCCTTCGGCACGCTGTTCAGCACCAACATCACCCCGGATGCACAGACCGGTATCGGCCAATGGTCACTGCCGGCATTCGAGCGGGCAATGCGCCAGGGTATTGCCCGCGATGGTCGCTTTCTCTATCCGGCATTTCCCTACGTGCACTACCGGCGCATGAGCCAAGCGGACATCGCCGACGCCTATGCCTACTTGATGAGCGGCCCTGCCATTCACGCGCCGGCCGAGCGGAACCGGATGAATTTCCCGATGAACATTCGCCCGCTGGTGTCGTTCTGGAACCTGCTGTTCCTGCACGGTGAACCGCTGACGCCATTGGCACAGCGCAGCGAGGCGTGGAATCGCGGGCGTTATCTGGTCGACGGCCCGGGCCATTGCGCCGGTTGCCATTCGCCGCTGAACCTGATCGGCGCGGAAAAAACCTCGGAATATTTGCAGGGCGGCAGCGTTGACGGCTGGCAAGCGCCAGCGTTGGTCGGTATGGGCCAGCGCGCCGCCCCGTGGAGTCGCGAGCAGCTGGTCGGCTATCTGCGCGCCGACGTGGTCGATGTCCACGGTACGCCCGCTGGCCCGATGCGTCCGGTCAGCTTGAGTCTGGCACGCTTGCCAACCCGTGAAGCCGAGGCGATTGCCGAATATCTCCTCAGTCTGGAGAGCCCGCACACAGTGACGCCGAAGACGTTCGCCAGTGAACCGGCAGATCAGGCGACCGGCGCCCTGCTCTTCAGTAGCGCCTGCGCCGGATGCCATGGCCCGGCGGCGCCGATGCGCGCAATCGATGGTCGCCCGGGGCTGCAAAGCACCTCGGCGCTGCAAGCGGCCAGTTCGCGCAACTTTCTCAAGACCGTGCTCGAAGGCTTGCCTGCCACGCCCGGATCGCCCGGCCCGGTGATGCCACCGTTCGCCGCCAGCCTCGACAATACGCAACTCGACGCACTCGCCGCGTATCTGCGCCAGCAAGCCAGACCCGATCAGCCTTGGGCCGACCTCTCTTCCACTATTGAAGCGTTACGTCAGGAGACGAAATGAGCCAGATCACTCTCAACGTCAACGGAGCCGCCCAACCGCTTGAGCTAGAGCCGGACATGCCGCTGCTGTATGCGCTGCGCAACCACTTGAACCTCAACGGCGCCAAGTACGGTTGCGGTCTCGGTCAATGCGGCGCCTGCACGGTGATCGTCGATGATCAACCGGTGTTCGCCTGCCTGACGCCCTGCGCCGGCCTCGAAGGCAAAAAAATCCGCACCGTGGAAAGCCTCGGCAGCGCCGAGAAACCTGGGCCTTTGCAAGCGGCGTTCATCGAGAAACAGGCCGCGCAATGCGGCTACTGCATTGCGGGCATGCTGATGCGCGCGCAAGCGTTGCTTGAACGCAATCCACAACCGGATGAGCCAACCATCCGCGAGCACATGGCCGGCAACCTGTGCCGCTGCGGAACGCACTTGCGGATCATCGAGGCAATCAAACAGGTGGCTGGGCAAAACGGGAGTCTGACATGAGCGAGTCGAATGGTTTGAACCCGAGTCGGCGCGCCTTCCTGCGCGGCGGTGCGTTGCTGATGGCGTTCACCCTGATGCCGGTGGCACGGCGTGCTTTGGCTGATACGGAAGTCGATACGCTCGGCACCGTGGTACTCGCGCCCGACCTCCCCGGAAGCCTGCGCACCAACCCCTGGCTCGACGCCTGGATCCGCATCGGCGCCGACGGCATTACCGTCTACACCGGTAAGGTCGAATTGGGCACCGGGGTAAAAACCGCATTGCTGCAAATTGCCGCCGAGCGTTTGCAGGTGCCGGCAACCTCTATCAACTTGCTCACCGCCGACACCGCGCTGACGCCCAACGAAGGCTACACCGCTGGCAGCCACAGCATTTTCGACAGCGGTACCGCGTTGTATAACGCTGCCGCGCAGGTGCGCGAAATGCTCGTCGATGCCGCCGCGCGCAGTTGGCATGTTAATGGGGCGCTGCTGAGCACCCGCAACGTTATGATCGAAGGCCCGGCCGGTCAGCGGATGAGTTACGCCGAGGCGGTCAAGCATGTCGATGTGCACCAATACGCCAAGGCTCAGTCACCGGCGATGGCCACCGCTGACTTCAAACTGATCGGGCATTCGTTGCCCCGCCTCGACATCCCGGCGAAAGTCAGCGGCGGCGCGGCATTCGTGCAGGACATGCGCCTGCCGGGCATGCTGCATGCGCGGGTGATCCGCCCACCCCGTCCGGGCTGCACGCTGCAAGCATTCGATGGGGCGTCCATTGAAGCCTTGTCTGGCGTGGTCAAAGTGATCCGCGACGGAAACTATCTGGCGGTAGTCGCCCGTGATGAGTGGCAAGCGATCAAAGCCATGCGCAGTGCCTACGAAGTTGCGCAATGGAGCGGCGGCGAGGCGATTCCCGAGGCGGCGCAGATACATGGTTTGCTGAAAAGCCTGCCCTCACGGCGCTATCCGATCAGCAACAACGGCACGCCGAGCGGCGCGGCCGACACGCGTTTTCAGGCGCGGGTAACCAAACAATATCTGATGCATGGCTCGATCGGCCCGTCCTGTGCGGTAGCCTGGTTCAAGGACGGCAATCTCACCGTCTGGACCCACACCCAAGGCGTTTACCCGCTGCGCGCCGGCATTGCCGAAATGCTGCGCCTGCCGCCTGAACGGGTGCGTTGTATTCACACCGAAGGCTCAGGGTGTTACGGGCACAACGGCGCCGACGATGCCGCCGCCGATGCGGCATTGATTGCCATGCGCGTGCCCGGTACGCCGGTGCGCGTGCAATGGATGCGCGAACAGGAAAATCTGTGGGAACCCTACAGTTCGGCGATGGTGGCCGAGGTCGACGCGGGGCTGGTGCAAAATCGACTGCAGGATTGGACTTACGATCTATGGACGACGCCGCACAACGAACGCATCGTCAACGCCGGGCGACTGCTGCCGGCACGCTTGCTGGCGCGGCCCTTCGCCTCGGCGCCATCAGTGCCAATCGCCCAACCCGAAGGGGATGGTGATCGCAACGCGGTGCCGCTGTACGACCTGAAGTCGACACGCATCAACATGAACTTCGTCACCGAAATGCCCTTTCGCACCTCGGCCATGCGTTCGCTGGGTGCGCACATCAATATCTTCGCCATCGAGGCGAGTATCGACGAGTTGGCGATCAAGGCCGGGATCGACCCGGTCGCGTTGCGTCTGACCCATCTGAGCGACCCACGTGCCCGTGCGGTCGTGGAGCGTGTACGTGATGCTATCGGCTGGCCGCAAAAAAGCAGCGAGCCCGGCGCCGGCATCGGTTTCGCCTTTGCCCGCTACAAAAACATCATGGGTTACTGCGCCATCGCGGTGAAGCTGCGGGTGCATCCGCAGACCGGCGAGATCCGCATCGATCATGTGGTGACGGCGGTGGACGTCGGCCAGATCGTCAGCCCCGATGGCCTGCGCAATCAGGTCGAGGGCGGCATCGTGCAGTCTGCCAGCTGGACCCTGTACGAAAAAGTCGCTTACGACGCGGGAGGCATTCGCAGCTACGACTGGAGCGGTTATCCGATTCTGCGTTTCACGCAACTGCCGAACAAAGTCGATGTGCATTTGCTTGACCAGCCGGGAGAACCCTTCCTCGGTGCCGCTGAAATTGTGCAGGGCCCGATGGCCGCCGCCCTTGGCAACGCCGTCGCCAACGCAACCGGCCGCCGCTGGCTGAACCTGCCGCTGACTCGCTCGACACAACCCGCCTGAGCCACGCCCGTGTTCATCGGTGATCAGCACGGGCGCCATTGCGTCATGCGCAAAACAGCGTGGCGCCGGTCACGGATTATCACCCCCGCTGCCCCCGGTTAATTTACCTGCACTGATTCGCAGCCCTGCTGCTGCGTTTGAATCCCACTTATTGAAATCTGGAGCTACCCATGACCCGTCGTTTGTTCCAACCCATCGCACTGGGTCCTTACACCCTCGCCCATCGCGTGGCGATGGCCCCGTTGACTCGCTCACGCGCCGGCCAACCGGGCGATGTGCCGACGGCCATGAACGCCGAGTACTACCGCCAACGGGCCAGCGCCGCGCTGATCATCACCGAGGCCACACAAATCTCCCGGCAGGCTCAGGGTTACGCATGGACGCCGGGCATCTACACCCCGGAACAGGTCCAGGCGTGGCGAGAAGTCAGCACGGCGGTGCATGAGGCCGGCGGGTTGATCTTCATGCAACTGTGGCACGTCGGTCGTGTTTCCCATCCCAGCTTTCAACCCGACGCCGGCCTGCCCGTGGCGCCTAGCGCTCTGCCGGTGCCCGGCAAGACTTTTATCGTCGATGAAAACGGCAACGGCGTCTGGGGTGATGTACCCGTGCCGCGCGCTCTGGAAACGGCGGAAATCGCAGACATTGTCGAGGACTACCGCCGGGCCGCGCGCAACGCGCTGAATGCGGGCATGGACGGCGTGGAAATTCATGCCGGCAATGGCTACCTGCTCGACCAGTTTCTTAACAGCAACAGCAACCAGCGTGACGATGCCTATGGCGGCAGCGTGGAAAATCGCGCGCGTTTTCTGCTGGAAGTGGTCGCGGCTGTTGCTGAAGAAGTCGGTGCCGAGCGCGTTGGCGTACGCCTGACGCCGATGGGGCGCTTTATGGGCATGGGCGATGACACCCCGGAGGCGACATTCGGCCACCTCGTCGAGGCCCTCAATCAATGGAATCTGGCGTACCTGCACCTGGTCGAGCCAGCGATGGTCGGCACAGTCAAGGACGAACATTTCGACCCGCGCTGGGACGCGATCATCGCCCAGCTGCGCCACCTCTGGAACGGTGTGTTGATACTTGCGGGCGGATATGACGCCGACTCCGCCGAACAAGCGCTGACCTCGGGCCGCGCTGACGTCATTGCATTCGGCAGACCATTCCTGGCAAACCCTGATCTGCCGCGTCGGCTTCATGATGGCCTGACGCTCAATACGGCGGACCCGAGCAGCTTTTTCGGGGGGGATCAGCATGGCTACATTGACTATCCATTCCATGCCTGAGAAGGACATGCCGGTCCGGGCTTCATAACTTTTAAGGTTTGCTTAAGGACTTTAAATGTCGGCAGCGGACAGACTTTCCCTAACGACCAGGAGAGCCGCCATGAGCCCGCAACCGCTGAAGTCAGACCATCCCTGCAATCTGGCGCGCCCGTTGGGCGCGCTTTCCGGCTGGCAGGAACGCCGTGCCAAGGCGTTCATGCTGCGCGATCTGACCCGCAGCCTTCGCGTCAGCGAGATAGCTGAACACTGCCATCTGTCGCGAAGCCACTTTTCCCGGGCATTCAAAATCGTCACGGGGTGCTCGCCGCAGGAATGGATGCTTAAGATGAAAATCGACAAAGCGAAATGCCTGTTGCTTACCGCGATGCCGATTACCGACATCGTGTATGAATGCGGCTTTTCCGATCACTCGCACTTCACTCGCACCTTTGGCCGCATGCTAGGCATTTCGCCCAGAGCCTGGCGTCAGGCTGTGTGCAGCACCCGTGCACCTGTCATTGAGCAGAACTCAGGCTACTGGAGCCCCAGCGATATTCCCTCCAACCCGAAAATACAGACACACCCACCAGAACTGCGTCCCTGAATCGATCCTTGAAGCCCCTGTCCACTCTTCCCTTTTGGCCGCTTTTGCGGCCTTTTTTTTATTGTGCTCTCTGCGGGACAAGTGGCAGTTTGAAACAGATCCGCGCACCCTCCTCGCAGGCCTCCACTTGCAGCGTGCCGCCATGGGTGCTGATCACCGTTCGGCAAATCGCCAGCCCCATCCCCATGCCGCTGCCCTTGGTGGTGTAGAAAGCATCGAAAATCTGTTCGAGCTGATGCTCGGCTATCCCGTGGCCGTTATCCTGGAACCAGACGCAGGCATGACCGTCGCATATCTTCGACTCGATGCTCAGACGTCCCTCCGCCGGTGCAGCGATGGTGATAGCCTCTAAAGCATTGATGATCAGGTTGTAGATCACCTGCTGAATCTGCACCCGGTCGATCAATACCGCATCGGGTGCGGCGAGGCTTGTTTGTAACGTAACGCTACGGTTGTGCAGATCAGTGGCGGTGAGGCGCACGACTTCGCCGATCAGCGCATCAATCGATATCGGCAGGCGCTGCAGTGGCGCCTGTTTAGCCAAGGCGCGCAATGCCCGGACGATCTCGGTGGCCCTTGCACTGTCGGAGCGAATGTCCTCCAGGCCCTGAATCGCTTCGGCCAGATCCGGCGTGTCGCGCTTGAGCCAGCGCAAACTCGCCGAGGCATTGGAGGAAATGCCCAACAATGGCTGACTGATTTCATGGGCAATCGAGGCCGATAGCTCCCCCATCATTTTCAGGTGAGAGTTGCGCGCCAGCTCCGCCCGTGAACTGCGCAAGTCGGCCTCCATTTGAGCGCGCAAGCGGTTGTCTTCAACCAATTGCGCGTAAAGCCGCGCGGTTTGCAGTGAGACTGCCGCCTGCGACGCGAGAATTTCCAGCATGGTCAAACGTTCGGCATTGAAAAGCTTCGGCACCAGACTGTTTTCCAGATAAACCAGGCCAATCAGCGTGCCTTGTTTAAGCAGTGGCAGGCACATCATTGAGCGTGTCTGACGCAGATGCAGATCGGTGCTGTAGGCCTCAGGACACTCGGTGCGGACATCATCGAGCACCAATGGCATGCGGGTGCGCATGGTGGAGTAGAGTACCGAAACCGGGGCGATCTGCTCGATTGGTCGATTATTGTCCTGGTTTACCTGCACATTGCCTGCCTCGACCCTGGCCGCAGCAGCCAGTTGCAACTCGCCATCGATCACTAACAGCAACGCGCCCCGATCGGCGCCGGCCTGGATCATCAGATGATTCACCAGCGTTTCGACCAGCCTATCAAGCAAAACCTCTTGCGAGACGGCCCGGGCCGCTTCGATCCCCGCTTCCAAATCGAGGCGTACCCGCGAGACCGGTGTCACCGCCTCCAGCGAATGCTCTCGGGCCAGAAACGGATGCGCGGCCTCAAGTTGCCGCGCCTTGGCCTCCGCGCCCCACAAGACATACGAGTCGCGGGCGACGCGCAGGTGGTGATGCGCCCCCGATACCAGGCCGTTGGACAGGCAGATCTCAGCCAGTTGTTCATGAGCCAGCGCCTGCTCATGGATGAATCCGGCAGCGGCAGCAGCGATCTGCGACTGATCGAAGCAACGTATGGCGACCAGCCCCTCACCGCGCACGCGGGCGATCGCCCCTTCGATGAGCAATAACTTGTTGCTGAAGGTCGATGGATTGAGCTCGACCCAAGGCAGGAATCGCTGGCGTTGCTGCTCCAGTTTTTGCAGCTTTTCGGCAACCTCGCCCGGGGCTTCGTCGCTGGCCAGCGTCAAACTGTAGAACAGGTAGTAATCGGCAAGGTTGATGTGCGCCGGCAGCGACCAGGTCAACGCGGCGGCCTCTTCAAAGCGTCGTAATGCATAGCGAATGTCGCCGAAATAGAATGCCGACATGCCTGAATACAGCCACCGCCAGAACAGCGTCGGTTGCGACACAACCGCGCGGTCGAGCGGACCAAAGAGGTCATTTTCGATGCCATCAAACTCAGCCATCGAGCGCGGTGCAGGACCATGGCGCAGGTCGCTGGCAAACCTCTGTTGCGCCAGCAAAATGCGTTCGATGTCGATGTAGTGAAACTGCCGCACCCAGGTGAGGCCATGCTCCAATTCAATCAGCACGCCTTGCAATGGCTCGCCCATGAACAATAGATCGGAACCAATATGGTTGCAGGCATAACACGACATGCCCAGGTCGCCGCCAGCCTGTCCGACCTCGAACGCGGCGAACGCCTTATGGCGGGCATAGGCCATAGGCCTCGTCCACGGGCTGACTTGATCAAGCGCCACAAGCGTTCCTGTGCGGCCGGCTTCATAGCCGTGCAGGTCGGTGAGTTCGAGCGCCAGTTCAGCGAAAGCCTGGCCATCGACGTATTCGCCGTAGCGGTCGGCAATCATCACCCCGTACCAGGCAAACCCGTAACCGCTGCTCGGCGTAGTACCGTGCAGCAGTGTGAGTTCCACCATCTTGGCCAAGTGCAAAAAGGCAATATCGTCCTGGACGAAGAACGACGCAGTCAACGTGCTCAGCAGTTCCATCGCGACCTCGATCCGCGGATCGTCAGCCTCCGGCAACACCGTCAGGTCAGCAATCCGCCGCTCGCCTATCAACGCCCGGACACGTTCGAAGGCCTGGGACAGTTGCATTCTGGATGGCCGACGCTGCAAAACAATATCCAGCAGCGTGAGTCCGCCCAGCGCTTCGCTGATCGCGCCGTCATAGTCCGAGTGCAACGTGCGCAAACTGGCGCGCAGCCGATAAGTTCTGGCTTGATCCAACGTTGTTGTGGCGTGGCTCAGGCAGTCATCCAGACGCTGTTGTGCCTCAGTCAGATTCGCCAACAGCATTGCGCATTCAGCCGCTAGCCAACGAGTGGCAAAGGCTAGCGGATAGAGTTGCGACCATCCCGTATCGCCCAGCAGTAACTCGGCCGTATGCAGATAACCCACGGCTTGCTCGAAGGCAGCGGTATCGCGAGCGCGCCTGGCAGCCTGGGTGAGCGTGGAGATAAAGTCGGCGCGTCGATGCGCGTCGAGCGCATATACGTCGATGCGCTGAATCTGGCTGGCGATGTCGAACACCCGCCCATGATTCAATTGGCCCCACTGATCCAGCATGGCGGCGGCAATGCGAGCATGTTCGGCGGCGCGTCCCGATGGCGCCGCCAGCGCAGCGGCTGCCTCCAGCACGCGGTCGTGGGGAAAGACCAGTTGGCCTGATTCGCGCAGCAAAAATCCGGCATCGACCAGATAGTCCGTATCGCGAACCAGCTGAGGTGGATTGTCAGGCAGCAAACGTCGCAACAGGGCTTCGTCGCAGCGGCCGCCAACGTAGCCGGCTGTTCGCATCACTTCGCGAGCGGTGGCTGGTAGGCGCTGCAAGCGCTGCACCATCAGATCGGCAACGTTGTCGGCATAGCGATATCCGTCCACCTCGCTCTGGTTCCAGCCCCAGCGCCGAGTCGCGGCATCGAAACGCAGCAGGCGCTCATCCACCAACGCCCGTGACACCTGACTGACAAACAAAGGATTACCCGCCGTCTTGAAATGCACGACGTGCGCCAGCGCTTCGAGGTTGTCGACTTCGGTATCGAGTTCGACGGCCATCAGTTGCGCGACTGCCTGCACCGACAAGGGCCCCAACGTCACGTGGGTAATCGGCAACGTAGCGGCGTCGCGCAGGTCATCAAGCAATCCACCCTCACCTTCCGGCAACTCACCCTCGCGATAGGCGAGGATCAGCACCAGATGCCGTGGCGGTCGAGCGATGAAGGCCTTGAGAAACGCAAGGGTCGAGTCGTCTGCCCACTGCACGTCATCGATAAATAGCACCAGCGGATGCCCCGGCTGGGCGAAAACTTCCAGCACATCGAGCAGAGCCCGATTGGCACGATCCAAGGCATGTCGAGCCGGCATATTCGGCAACTCGGCAGTGGCGCCGATAATCAGTTCGGCTTCCGGCGCCAAGTCCACCAGCAAGCGACCGCGGCCCTTGAGGGTTTCGCTCAGTTGCTCGCTGAGGGCCTGCAACTCCAGCGCGGGCTTGCCCAGTACTTGGGTCATCAGTGAGCGGAGGATTTGCGCCAGAGGGGCAAAAGGAATGTCGTTCTGCAGCAGATCGATCTTGCCGCTCGCCCAATAACCGGGCGCTTCTACACGAATACCTTTCTGGATCAGCGTTGACTTGCCCGCTCCGGGCGCGCCGGCAACGAGCAGCACGCGAGCGATGCCGTCGCTGCGCACGCGATGGATCTGTTCAAGCAGTTGCTTGCGTTCGTTATCCCGTCCAAAGAGCACTTCGAGGCGCGTGCTTTTCGCACGCGCCTCGAAGGCACCCAGCCGGAACGGCTCGATCACTCCCTTTTTGTGCCATTGGCGCAGGCACCAGGCCAGATCCGCAGCCATCGATTCGACACTCTGGTAACGTGCGTTCGGCTCCTTGGCCAGGCCCTTGAGCAATACGAGGCAAATGCCTTGGGGCAGATCGGGATTATATTCGGCTGGGGATAACGGCTCGACGGCAGCGTGCACGTGCAGCCATTGCGATGGATCACGAGCAGTCAGTGGCGGGCGCCCGGTCAGGGCCTCATACATAATTGCCGACAGCGCGTACACATCGCTACGGTCATCGAAACCGGTGACGTCGCGCTGCACCCGTTCGGGAGCCAGGTAAGGCCAGTGCTCGAGGCCCGGTAGTTCAGAAGCCGAGGCTTCTTGTATCACGGGGTGAAAGCCCATAAGCCTGATAGTGTCGTCCGGACCAACCATCAGATGCCACGGCAGCAGGTCTGGACGCCGCGTTTCGGACTTGCCGATATTGGCCAGCGCGTTGGCTGCCGCGAAAGCAAGGTCAAGTACCCGGCCGAGCGGCAGACCGTCAGCTCCAATCAGCTCAGCCAGCGGCACGCCCCACTGGGGATAGACCAGCACGGGGCCGTCAGCCGAACGAATGAGTGCTACCGGAGGGACCGTCCATTGCGCGGGCAGTTGAAGTTGAAAATCGCACTCCAGTTGCTTGCACAACACCGGACGCTGAATCGGCGCGCGGACTGCGAACCATGCGCTGCCGGAGCGATTATCTTCGAGGGTGAACCACGTCAGCTCATGATCACGACGCAGCAGCGTAAACCTGCATCCCTCCAGCCATGCGTCATCGAGCGACGCAGCGTCGGCAGCGCAGGAAACGGCAGATGTGGACGACTGGCCGGGCATACGAAATCACCGCTGGAAGTTGGGTTCAGGTTGATGCCGGAGTATATCCAACTATTTTTTGCGAAATGGCTATTCGCGCGCGGCTGTCCGTCTGCAGCCTCAAAATGGCCGCCCAGAGCCTTGCGCCGGCCCTGTAAGTGCCATGAATGTGCCCATCTTATCCTTCGGGATAATTGCTTTATGCCGGGCCGTCCCCTAGCGTACAGCCCTGATGAATCGGCGCCCCGCCCTACCTTCACTAATGCAACGCAGAGGCCTGCATGATCCGACTCGGCCAAGCCACTATTTCCCTGGAACGGCGCGAAGCTTTTCTTGACGGTCAGCCCTTGCGCGTCGGCGGACGGGCGTTTGAAATACTTTCTGTGCTGATGCTGGCCGATGGCCGAATCGTTAGTAAAGACGAGCTGATTAATCAGGTCTGGCCCGACATCGTCGTCGAGGAAAACAATCTGCAGGTGCAGATTTCCTCGTTACGCAAACTGCTAGGGAAAAAAGAAATCATCCAGACGATTCCCCGTCGAGGTTACCGACTATTGAAAGACAGTGAACCCAAACTGCCCGTATTCAATGCGCTGGTCTCGGCGCCCATCTTGGCGCAGCCGCCACCGGTCGAAGCGCAGCACGTGCCGGTGCTTATCGTGGACGATGAGGCCTGTGTGCGCACGGCCCTGAGCCGGTTGTTGCGGGCTGAAAACATTGAACACCGAATATTCCAGTCGGCCGAAGAACTGCTGGACGCAGAAATCGCAAACGGTCCTGCGTGCCTGCTGCTCGATGTCAGCCTGCCGGAGGCGACGGGGTTGCAGTTGCAAGCGGCGCTGACCGAACGTGGCCATCCGTGGCCGGTGATCTTCATGACCGGCCACGGCACCATTCCAATGTCGGTGCAAGCCATGAAGGCCGGTGCGGTGGAGTTTCTGACCAAGCCTTTCGATGACGATGAGCTGTTAAACATTCTGCGTACCACACGCCAGCGCGCCGCGATTGAGTTCGAGCAGTGGCAACGGGTTCAGCACGTTCGCCAACTGGCGGCCCTGCTGACCCCGCGTGAACGCGAAGTTTTGCCGCTGATCGTCGCCGGTCTGTCCAACAAACAGGTCGCTAATAGCCTAGGTACCAGTGAGGTGACGGCCAAGGTACACCGCAAGCACATCATGGCGAAGATGCAGGCTCGCTCGGTGGTCAATCTCGTTGAACGCTGTGGATTAATCAGCGCTACGCCTTCGCTTGGCTCATCGAGCCTACCGTGAAAGGCATGATGGAGCGCCCTACGGCTGCCGCTAATCAACACTCGACTATCGTCTGCATCGTCGATGACGATGCCTCCGTTCGCAAAAGCCTGTCCAATCTGCTGCGCTCAGCCGGCTACCATGCCCAGCTATTCGCCAGCGGAGACGCGTTCCTCGCCGATGATAACCTTGAGGACATCGCCTGCCTGCTCCTCGATCTACACATGCCCGGTCTATCTGGTATCGATGTCATGCGCGAACTGTCGCGCAGAGCTAGGCAGTTTCCCGTGATCTGCATGTCAGCGCACTGGGACGAGGCGACGTTAGCTCAATCCTTTCATTATCAGGCTGTCCATTGCTTGTACAAACCTTTCGATGAAGAGGCTTTGCTGAAGGCTATCGAATCTGTAATTCATTCCGAAAACTGAACATTATGATTCAGATGACATTTCTCCATCAGTTCAACGACCGACAAAGGAACGGTGCTCATTCAATGCGTTTCTCGCACAGTGCGCCCAAATGTAAGCGGTGCTTGCCAGCACAATTCGAAATGAGTCGCTGTTGAACCCATTGATTTGAATGCTGCCGTCAGATTTACCCGCCGAGAAACAGCTGATCGCTCCTGCCTGATCCCAGTACCTGACTGTAGGGACAGCTCGCTTCTCTACGGAAATCTTGGTTCTGCCCATCGCCCTGGTAGCAGAACCAGAACAGGAAAGCGTCATGCCGTTCGAGGCGTTCGGGCTGGCTGATCCGGAAATTACCCCGGGCCTTGCATCAAGCGGAAAGGACTTTTCGTAGTAGCGCTGGCAAAGAATCAGCTCCTCGCCGTAACTGCGATCTTCGTACCCGGTCGCAAAAGCTACGCTTGATCATTGGCCGATTATTGCCCAATGCTGTTATCTAGCTTCGGGGCGTACTGCAAGACGCGTAAATGGCAAGGGAATTGAGGAATCCATGACTGACCGCGAGCAACTCCATCGAGATGGCTATACGCTGCTCCGTCGAGCGATCCCGGCCGAGTGGCTGGATGACCTTCGTGCCGTGTTCGATGCGGGCGTGAAACCGGCGGACCAATGGCCAGTGCCGCGCGGCATGGATTGGCGCCATTCGCTGTTGGACTCTGATTCGAAGGTTCAGGCGGTGTGTCGTCTGCGGGAGGTGCTGGCGGTGGTGGGTGAGTTGATCGGAGAACGGTTCTTCCTCTCGCAGGTAGAAGGTCGCGAGCCTCTTGCAGGTGGCGGTCATCAGCAGCTGCACCGTGACTTGTCGGCCCAACGGCCAGGCGACATTGTGAACGCTCTGGCTTATTTCGACGATTATGGCCCTGAGAACGGCGCGACACGTATCGTCCCCGGCAGCCATCGCCCTGAGCTGGGAGAGCCGCCATTCGACTTCAATGACGAGTCCCGGTCTGTGCAGCTTTCAGGCTCCGCGGGTGACATCCTGGTGTTTGATGTCGATTTAGTGCATGCGGGCAGTCTGAACTCAATCGGCGCACGCCGTCGCTCCATCCTGATGAGTTATTTTTCGGAGCCCCTATACGCGTCGCACCTGGAAACAGTGAGCCTGCGAAGTATTCGGATGGACACGACCGATCGATTTGATCCCTCGGATTTTGCCTTCGGGGGCTATATAGCCTGACCAGGCTGAGTCGACTGTTAGATACCCGCTTACCCAAAGCGTCTCCATGGGAGCATTTTTCGAAGGAAGAGCAGCTGCAACACCGGTCAGCCCTATATTTCAATTGGGTAACATTTCTACTGCATAGCAATAAGCGGGACATATTCCAGCAAAGGACTCAGGGCACTCTATGCAGGCCGCCTCATAAGGAATCCAGTGTGCGGGTGTTAGCCCTATAGCCTGTCACTGCCGTCAACTCGATGCGGTATAGAACGTCTTAATCCATGGAGTAAACAGTATGAGTCTGTCCAGAAAATTGCTTGTCGGCGTTGCCTTGAGCGGCCTGCTGCTCAGCGGATGCACCTCAAGAGTCACGGAGAAGGAACAGTACTCAGGGTTTCTCCCCGACTACAACAACTTGCAGGAAGTCAGCACGCCCAGCGGTGAGAAGGCCATGCGTTGGGTGACCCCGTCCTGGAACCCGAACACTTATGACACAGTGGCCTTCAAGCGATTGGAACTGTACCCGACACCACAGCCCAATGAACGGGTCAACCGCCAGACGCTGGACCAACTGCAAACCTACATGACGAACAATGCCAAGAGCGCACTGGACCAGAAGTACCGTGTGGTACCCAATGTTCAGTCGGCCCCCGCCGGTTCGCGAGTCCTGGTCGTACGCGCTGCAATTACCGGGGTCAGCGCATCCAACGAAGGTATGAAATGGTATGAAGTGGTTCCGGTTGCGGCCGCGATAGGCGCGACTCAGGCAGCCACCGGCCACCGCGATCAAGAGACCGAGTTGTACATTGAGGCCGAGATAATCGACGCAAGCAATGGCCGGACCGTGGCCAAAGTAGTGCGCAAGGTCTTTGGTGAACAATTGAAAAATGCAAGCCAGCAGGTTACCGCCAACGATTTCAAAGCGGCGATCAAAAAACTGGACAGCGATATACAAGCATTCATCGAATAGCAATGAACTGTTAGCCAGCTTCCAGTTTCGTGATATCAGGCCAAAAGCGGCGTCGGAAATCATCGATGTCGGCGAGGCGAGCCTGCTGCCTATGCAAAAAGTGGTGGCGGCGGCAACAGTGCAAAGGGTCTGAGTAACGCTGCTACTTCGAGCACCAAACAAGATCAGTAGACCCGATCTTTACGTCTTCATGCTCCAATATGATGCAGAGAGCCCGCCGGTTGCAGGCTTTCTCATTAACCTCTCCCCTCTCTTGAACATCAGCTTCGGCTCATGAGTAGTTTCAAAGTTCTCCTGGTTCTCCGTCTTGAACCTGGAAAGCACGGGGCGATTCCATGCAGTCAATGAGCGTGCTTACCCTCTCGTTAACCAGCCTCTTGGCTCGCCTGCGTTTCACGACCTCTTTCAGCATTTTGAACCAACGCGTTCAAGAGCTCTTCGGTATGGTTTATCGATTCACGTATCTCGTCAAACGCCTCATCCAGAGTTTTTTCGATCTCGAGTGCAGGAGATCCACGTAATGTCTCCTGTATTTCCAGCTCATCTTGCTTGAATTGCGAAAGGTTGGCGCGCAAGCCCTCTAATCGAAGAGATATCTGTGAGATATGGTGTCGGCGGCGCTGAACCATGATGTTTCTCCTGTTGAGCTCCCATACCTGTTTAGAACGCTGTCTACAAAGAGATGTTCGCATTTCCCGACCAAAGGATTCGGCCTCGGTAAAAGTCCTTTAGAGAGAACTCTACGACACCATTCGTCGCCTATTAAAACGTGGTGCAGGATACGGCTCAAGGATTGCTAAGTACGCTCGTAGCGGCCCTAGGACGACATAATTCTGACGCGGCAGCAATCAACATTAACGCTTAAGGACTCCAGCGATACGCTTGGTCAGTCACCGGAGATGTAACGTGTCAACTCTCAATGAAATCGCAGCGAACCACGCGAGAATGGCTAAGGCAAACGAAGAAGAGTCGACCGGGCTGAGTGAGCGACACCTTCAAATAGTGGGCAGCTTTGAAATCCCCGCCATCGATGCACAACAGCACATTCCACTGCATCTGATCGCCGGGGTGCAGGACAATCAATTCGAACAGACAACTGGCTACTTGCTCTGACTGCGTTTGATTTCAATACCGGGTTGGTTCGTCATCGGCTTGTCGCAGGCCATGCAGAAAAATTGATATTTTTAACAGTGTGCGAGCAAAACGTGCGGTGAGCTGATCGGGATATCCGGGAGGGTGTCATGGCCGCTGTTATCGATACGCTGAAGCTGTTTCTTGCGGGCGACGTCATGACCGCCCGCGACATCGATTCGGTACTGCCGCATCCTGGTGATCCGCGGCTTTACGAAGCTTACGTCAAGCATGCCGGCGATTACGTCCGGCTGGCAGAAAGACTCAATGGATCGATTCCCCACCCGGTCGATTTCAGCTACGTCTGGGGCACTGCGCTGGATGAGTTCGAACTTCGCCAGCCACACGCACGCATCATCAATCTGGAAACTGCGGTGTCCCGCCGCGGACGACCGGAGCCAAAAGGCATCAATTACCGCATGAGTCCGGAGAACTTCCCGGTCATCAGCGCAGCCGGCATCGACTGCTGCATGCTGGCCAACAACCATGTGCTGGACTGGGGGGAAGCCGGTCTGACCGATACGCTAGACACCCTGTCGAGCAACGGTATGTGCAGCGCCGGCGCCGGGCGTAACCGGCAATCTGCCGAAGCACCCGCCGTACTGCCGCAGACTGGCGGGCGGCGCTTGCTGGTGTTTGGTCTCGGCGCTCCCGACAGCGGCATTCCACCGGACTGGGCCGCCACGGATAAGCGTGCGGGTGTTGCGCGGCTGGAGGATCTGTCGATGCAAAGCCTGGGCCTTGTGGCCAAACGGATTCTTGCGGGCAAAAAACCGGGAGACCGGGTGGTCGCCTCCATTCACTGGGGCGGTAACTGGGGCTTCGATATCCCGCGGGAGCAGGTCCGGTTCGCCCATGCGTTGATCGACGAGGCCGGAGTTGACGTGGTGCACGGGCATTCCTCGCACCACGTCAAGGGTATCGAGGTGTACTGCGAACGCCTGATTCTCTATGGCTGCGGTGATCTCCTGAACGATTACGAAGGTATCGAGAACCACGCAGACTTTCGTGGCAACCTGGGGCTTCTGTACTTTGCCGCCCTGGACCCCAGCGGGTGCCTGCAATCGCTGGACCTAATACCCATCCGCCTCCGTCGCTTTCGCATCTGTCGCGCCGAAGGGGATGACCGCCAATGGCTGCACGACACCCTTTCTCGCGAGTGCGCGCGCTTGGGCAGCAGCATCCAGCCGGGCGCGAAAAATGCCTTCACGTTGTGTTGGTAGGCATTGAGATTGGCGAGACTTTGTTAGCAACGCATTTCCCTGTACGAATCCCAGTAACGCCCAGCCTCACTCGAATGGTAGCCAGCCCGCTGGATTCAACTGAATAACCTATGGGATCTCAACCGTCAGGGCTCTGACGCCCAGATAACGTTCGAGCTATTGATAACCGGACACCGGTCAGGGTTGATCTCGCGTTCGCGATGAAGCCAGACCCTGGTTCGCTCGACATCGAATTTTCGCTCGTTCCGTTCCCTCATAACGATGCCGGATACGCCGAAATGCCCGCACTCAGGACAAATCAGTTCAATGCCATCCATTGCGGAGTCAATATGTCGCGCGTCTTCCGAGCAGATCAAACACCACATGAGCCACTCCCGAGCACCTGTCAGTTTCCACGACCAAGCAATCTAGCCGCCAACTCATGCCCCACCGCCGGGCATCATCGAACGTCTTCCAGGCGCTGACTTCTCGCCTACCCTCACGGTGCAGGTTGTCAATTAATAGACCATTTCCAACCGTCACGCTACCTCGACAAAAAATTCCTTTTACCCACAGAGAAACCGGCAGCCCTGAACTCGATCAGACGGTTTTGAATACCCTCGACGGGTATCGATCAAGTGACCGCCGGCCTCGCCTTTTGTCGCAAGTCGATTGACTGAGGGGAGCCTTTGGAGCCCAGTACTCAACGGGCCAGACCAGATCACACGAAGAAAAAATCATGTCGAAAATAACGGTGATATCCGGTGACTTTCTGGCAGGCGATGCCGAGTTTCAATCCGGATTTTTCACTCTGAAATCCGCATTGAAACCTTCTCTCGAATTAAAGATACCCCTGTCAAATCTGGAAACCCTGGAAACAGCAACCGAAGAAGTCGTCAACAAGAAAGGCAGCGTCATTCGATGGAGTCTGGCGGGAGCATTGCTTCTAGGGCCGATTGGGCTAGTGGCGGGTTGGTTACTATGTGATACCGAGAGTGAAATAACCTTCTACGCAAAATTCAAGGATGGCCGCTGCTTTCTGGCCACCACTGATATCGGTACTTACTCAAAGATCTCTGACTCTCCCCTCAAGTAACGCCACACCCCTCCCCTCAAAGTCAGCTGCTATAGCGCTAAGCGTTTGCCCTGACCAACAGCTGGCCAGTCAGCATGTTTCCTGAAGCATCTGCCGCCGGTTCCACAGACTTGAATCCCAAAACCAACAAAGCCCAGCACTGGGCTGGGCTGGGCTTTTTCATTCCATTGAACTTATCTTTTCGGAGGCTTTTTGAGGCTATCCAATCGACCGCTCTCCAGCAAATCCTTGTACTTCAACGCCTCAGCTTCACTGTGATAGACGCCGACCAGAACATCTCCTTGAAAGACATCCCACATCCTGATTCCCGCGCTACTTGATTCATGAGACATGTGATGCTCATCGCGCTCTTTGATGGTAATGACCATTTGCACATCCTCTGGATTGAGGCAGGTAAGGTATTTTTTACTCCAGTAATCTCCAAGATTCCATACCGACACGGGCTGCGCGTTGAGCCTCCCCTATCTGATCTGGGCCATGGCCGCTTTCTTGATGCTCGTGCCCCCCCCTGCGTGGGGCAGTGCCCATCGAGGGGCAGGCATGATTCATGGGTCAATAGCGCTGTCGTCATTTGACCATCTGCTCATTTGGCAATAAGCAAGATGCGTATATGGCGAAAACGAATACCCACGCTAAAAATACCTCAACGGCATAAAAAAAATAGAATACGCTCACTATTGATACCCACGTCGAATGGCAGGATTTCATGTTGACAAGGAAGGCTTCATTTTTCTCCGCTGGGTGGACCGATGCCAAACTCAAAGTCGGACACGTCATCCTCTTTGTTGCCATCGTATGCATCTCGCTGATAGCAATAAGCACATGGGGAATCTTCAACTCCCTGGAGTACCATTTGCACGACAAGGAAACCGAGATGTCAAATCTCTCGAAGACTTTATCGTCCAATATCGAGGCAACTCTTACGCAGGCTGACACAGTACTTATAGGGGTCAAGGAACGGCTGGAAACTGAAGGCCGCGACGCAGAAAACTTAAAAAATCTGGAAGAGTTACTTAAAACTCAACAAAAACGCCTGCCTCAAATACATGGCTTCTTCGTCTACGATGAACAGGGGCGCTGGCTGCTGAATTCAAACGGTATCATACCCGCTGGCGCCAACAACTCGGACCGTGACTATTTCATTTATCATCGCGACCATACGGACCCGGGACCTTATCTTGGCCCTTCCATACGCAGTCGTTCAACAAATGAATGGATCATGACGGTATCGCGCCGAGTCAACCATCCAGACGGGAGTTTTGCGGGAGTCACAATAGCGACTATTTATCTCAACTACTTTCTCAGTCTATACGATGGTGTCGACATGGGAACAAACGGCCTCATCAATCTGGCGACATCCAGCGGTACCATTGTAGTACGCAAGCCATTCCTCGACTCAGACGTCGGCAAGAACATATCAAAGGGAGAAGTGTTCGCCCTGCTAAAGCCCGACGTAAACTCAGGCACTGCGACCATAAAATCGTTTATAGACGGCGTAGAGCGGGTCATCGGCTTTCGACGCATTAATGGGTACCCTCTTATAGTCGTCGCCGCATTTGATAGAAATGAAGTACTGGCTGACTGGCGTAGCGAATCCCTGGCCAGCCTGATTATTTCCTCCATATTGTTAATAATCCTCGCTTTTATTGGCTATCGACTCATCAAGCTCATGAGCCAGCAAATTCAAGCGCAAAGAGAATTGCAAGCGTCCCATAAAGACTACATTGAAGCCAATAAGATTCTTGGTTTAATGGCCCTCGAAGATGGACTGACACGGCTGGCCAACCGACGCCATTTTGATTTCTTCATAGAAGCTGAAGTTGCCAGGAAAAAACGCAAGAAACTGGACGGCACTGCATTGATCATGATCGACGTTGACCTCTTCAAGAGCTACAACGACCTCTACGGCCATGTACAGGGTGATGAGTGCCTGAAGACTGTGGGCGCAATCATTAGAAAGCATGTAAACCGAACCGGTGATCTTGCCGCCCGGTACGGCGGGGAAGAATTTGCCGTTGTACTGTCAAACACCGATTATGTTGGGGCTTTCCTGCTGGCCGAAAAAATTCGACTCGATTTGGAGCACGCTGAAATACAACACAGCGACTCTCCGCTCGGGGTGGTCACTATCAGCATTGGCATTAGTTCACTTTCCGAACTCGAAGTCGATACGGTAGAGGGCTTGGTGGATATCGCCGACAAAGCGCTATACATCGCCAAGTCCAGCGGGAGAAACAGGACCGTCATTTCAAATTAGCAAGGACGGCAGACAGTAATAAAAAAGCAGCCAAGCGGTGATTGCCCGGTTTCGGCGTCGCATCGCCGCGGTGCAGCTGGCTGCTTCGCCACATCGAAGCAAGAACCTCCATCTAATCCGACGTTACCGATTCCCTGGAACGATTTGACCGGGTGGCCGCTTTCTCTTCGGCGTCGCGATGCAACAAGGAAACCTTGTAATCGTAGGTCGATATCAAGGGCACTGACTCATCATGCCGAGCCATCGCAAGCCATCGCCTTGTGCGTTCAAGGTCAAAGGATTCGTGCTTCAACATCATTTTCGCAACAAGATTGGCCGAGACCCTGAAGTGTCCACAACCGGCTGAGCATTTGACCTCTGACCAGTCTCCCAGCGCGTGAACAGTCTTGGCGGCAGCCTGACAAATTAAGCACTTCATATGGGATCTCCCTATCGATGACTCCTCAACTGTAGCCGATCCCCGGGCGAAAACGAGAAAAGCCCTGCAAGCGTAAACCTGCAGGGCTTCTCGGTCAGGCTGACCATATCATTAAGCCGGGCAACCAATGGTTTACCCGGCTTTTTGAAGGAGTCGCGCTTAACGGATCTTGTCAGTGGTCGAAGTCACTGCCTTACTCAAACCCTTAGCGTTGTGATCTCCAGGCGTTGTCGCCGAGATAGCAGTCGCTTTCGCCACTCCTCGCGTTGCTTTCGAGTGCGCAATACCCGAAGTCACCGCCCCATGACCACGATGGTCATCACGGTCACGTCCAACGTGATTATCGCGATCGCGTCCAATATGCTTACCGCTCAAGCCATGATCTCGAACAGCCCGGCCATCATGATCGGCTTCCTGACCTTCAGCGCGACCATCGCTCTTGGCACTCGCCGAGTGACCTTCACCCGCGTGAGCACCAGCGCCGCCGCTGCCGCCATTTCCGCTGCCACTGCCACCACCATTTCCGCCACCATTACCGCCGCCGTGACCACCACCTTCTTTAGCATAGGCCGTGCCCATGATCGACAACTCGGCAGGAAGTAGAGGCGCGGCAGCCAGCATCAATACGCATGACATAACTGCGGCTAGCTTCTTGTTTTTCAAAGGCATGATAGATTCCATAGTGGTTCGTTTCTTACGGATTGTCTGACAAAAGCAGTTGCCTGTAGTTCAGAACAAACGACGAACGGATCCATGCCCCTGCGCTGATGAAATCCAATAGCGACAAAAACTCGCGGATGGCCGTCGACCACCCGCGAGCCAGCACCATCAGGCCAGCAACTTACGTTCGTCTTTACCGTACTTGAGCGATTTTTCGTCCGGAATCATCAGGCCGGTGTGCTCGTCGCGCCCCTGCAGGATGAAACGGGCGTCCGGCTTACCCAACTGGGTGGCAGCCTGCTGGCTGTCGGCACCAATCTCGCCTTTCTTCATGCGGTTGACGATCACGCCCACCGCCGTGTCGTTGAAGTCGCGCAGCATCCATGCATCACCGTCGCTGTCACCGGCCACCAGCACCGGACCGTAGCCCTTCTGTTTCACCAGTACATTTTTGATGCCGACGGTCTTGCCCGGCCCGTAATTGAAGTGCCAGTCCGGTTGATAGCGACTGGTGTACTTGCCGTTTTCCATCGCCATGCGCAGGCCGATCACGTTCTCGGGCGGTACGCCGTAGCCGTAATTGGGGTGGCCGGCGAACACCCGCACCACGTCGTCGATCGAGGCAGTGCTGACATAGACGTCGATGCCGTTGGCGCGCAACGTGTGCATCAGGCCGCGGATTTCCTCATGGATGCGAATGCCATGGAAGTGCGTGTCCGCTACCACGCCTGCCTTGCCCGGCAACGTGCGTGAACTCTCGTACTTGACCTTGCGCAGCGCGTCGCCCATGGCGTAGTTGTTGGAGGCCTCGGCCATCGCCTGCAACTCGGCGGTGGTCATGTTCTTGTAGAAGTACAGAATCCACTTGTAGCCGATCTCCACCGGGTAGCTGTCGCAGATCGCGTCGTACATGAAGTAGAGCTTGGCGAGAAAATCCTTGTACTGCTCGCTGGCCTGGATCTCTTCCAGGCTTTTGTCGCCAGCAAGTCCCTTGTAGTTGGCGTGCAGCCAGCGGTAGTCAGCTTCCACGTCACTGGCGATGTCTTCCATGGTGACCGGCTTACCGTCCACCGTGGTGTAGTCCTTCATGAACGCGCCGTTTGGCACGTCCTGGCGCAGCACGGCGGCGAACTCATCGGGCGTCAGCTTGTACTGCAAATGATTGATCTGGTAGACCAACAACGCTTCTTCACAGTCATTCATGATGCAGGTGTTGTCCCAGTCGAACACCGCGTACGGGCGCTGATCAGGACGGTAAGACGCGCTTTTGACGCCGTGCTGATCAATCACCGCCTGCAGGCGCTGGGTGTTCAGTGGCGACCAGCGCGCCGGATCCAGCGCGCTCGGCGTGGCCGGGGGCGTGGCGGCTTGCGTTATACGGGAGGACAACAACAGCGGGGTTACGACGGAAACAGTAGCGAGGGTGTTCAGAAACTGGCGACGCTGCATGGTATAGCTCCTACTTCTAGACGATAGGTTACAACCGAGGCGATGGCGAAAGCGTGTTTCGAAAATAAGGACGAGGGGGAAAAACCGTCCCGCGACGAGGCTAACTTCAAATACACAAAAACACAATATTGCCACAATATTACATTTTGATGATTCGCAGGCCGCGCCTGCCCTATGCTGATGGAGGCCGGGACGAACTTGACAGTGACCGACGCCCCTCCACAATGCGTGCTCGGACAGCGACTCAAACAGCAGGGACACCCGGCATGTGGCAAGAAGAGCGTTACCAGCGAATCCGCGCACTGCTATCGACCTTGCAGCGCGTCACCACCGACCGCATCGTCACGGAGCTGAATGTTTCACGCGAGACCGTGCGGCGCGATCTGGTCGCCCTGGAAGACCTTGGGGAGTTGAAGCGGATACACGGCGGCGCCATTCGCGTCGAAGACGAAGCGCCCATCGCCGAGCGGGCGCACAGCAACGTCAAATTCAAGCGTGACCTCGCGCGTGCAGCGGTCGGCCTGCTGTCGCACGGACAGACCGTGTTTATCGACGCGGGCACCACCACTGTCATCCTTGCCGAAGAGCTGGCCAAGCTGGGCGGGCTGACCGTGATCACCAACTCGTTCAACGTGGCGCTGCAATTGCGTAATCCCGCCGCATCGGGCGGCCAGCACAACGAGGTGATCGTACTGGGTGGGTCGCTAGACGACCGTGCTCCCGCCACGGTTGGCGGCACCACGGTGGCGGAGATTGGCCGCTATCGGGCCGACCTCGCGCTGTTGTCGCCCGTCGGCATCGACGCCCAGCGCGGTGCCAGCAACTACGACCACCGTGAGGCCGAAGTGGCTCGTGCCATGGCCGAACATGCCGAGCGCGTGGTCATCCTCGCCGACTACAGCAAGATCGGCGTGGAGAGCCGCGTAGCCTTCTGTCCGCCAGAGCGCATCGACGTGCTCATCACCAACCACAAGGCCAGCACCGAAGCGGCGTTTGCCGCACTGAACGCCAAGCTGAAACACATCATCCTGGCGTAGCTCACATCAGTGAAGCTTCTCTACTGAAAGCGTGATGACGGACCTGATTCGGAGTGCCGCAAGCCGGCTGCAGAAAGCCGAGTAAGGCCTGCCGTGTGTCATGCCAGGCCGCCGGGTGTTCCATATCGAGGAAATGCCCGGCGTTCTTGATGGTATGGAACCGGGACTGACGGGCATGAGCGGCAAAAATCCGGGCGTCCTCCACCGAGGTGTATTCATCCCATTCGCCGTTGACGAACAACAACGGGACTTCGATCGCGTCGGCACAGACAGCGTAGCAGTGGATGTCCTGGGTCAGAATCTCGTTGACGTGGAAATGCATCTGCCGGTATTCGTGTTCGGCCAGGCTGCTGACATGCCGGTGATTAAAACGCTTGAACAACGATGGCAGGTGCTTACCGATGGTGCTGTTGATCAAGTGCCCGACATTGAGACGATCACAGTCCTGGAGAAAGTTCAGGCCGCTCTCCAGGTAATCGCGCATCGGCGTATTGATCCGCGCTGCAAATGAATTGATCACCGCCTTCTCGATTCGTCGCGGGCGCTGGGCCAGCGCCAGCAAGGTAGCCGCGCCCCCCCAGGAAAAGGACAGCACATGGTGCACGGAAAAGTGTTCGATCAATTCCAGCAGTATCTGCGCCTCGTCTTCCTTTCGGATCGGTTGACCATGGAGGTTGTGCTGTCTCGACTGACCGGCGTAAGGCTGATCGTACAGCACCACATTGAATCGCGGCTGCAGGTAACGCACCGTTTGAGCAAAGGATGCGGTAGTTGCCAGCGAGCCGTTGACCAGAATGATGGTTTTGTCAGCGGCGGCGTTGAGATAGTGCTCGGTATAAACCTTGTACTTCTTGCAAATCTCGACGATGGCAGTTTTCGGCATCATGTCATTTTCTTCCCTGAACAAATTGAACCAAGCGCACAGCGTGAGCGACTGCCCGGACGATCTTTGTGACTGACAAGTCACTGACTGACCGGAGGCTCAGAGTTAAGCAGGGATTTTCCCTTCTGCAAGGGCCCGAACGAGTTATTTCTTCGCCCCGTGACAAACGATGATCCGACTCGCAATCCCGGCCTCTCAAACCTGATGCAGAAGCCTCGCCGGGGTTCACTGGCATCGCATAACCCTTGCACCTATGGGAAGATGTTTGCCGCCTTGAGTCGGCGATGAGTTGAGTCGACCTTCTACTTCCAATGCCTGAACTATCAATCATGAACCGGACCACACGCGTGTCGAGCACCTGGACCAAGGCCCTTTGCAGGCTGTGTCTGTCGGTATCGCTGCTGATGACCTATAACGCGTGCGGTGCACCATTACCGATTGAACTGTTTATCCCCGATGCGCCCCCACTGACGTTTGTCGATGATCCCAAAGGTCACGGCATCGTCGGAGACGCTGTCCTGATGGCTATCGCCAACGCCGGCTATGTCGCTCATGTGCAGGCGCTGCCTTGGGCCAGAGCGCAAAAACACGTCAGTAAGAAGCAGGACATCCTGATAGCCCCGTTGTCACGTACGCCAGAACGTGAGGAGCACTTCAGCTGGATCGCTCCCATCATGTCCATGGAACGAGCCTTTTTCAGCCTTGACCGGCCGGTGAGCAGCTTCGCTGAAGCCAGGAAAACCTACCGCGTGATCGGTGTAGGTCTGGGCAGCGCACAAGAGGAAATCCTGCGTGCGCAAGGTTTCGACAACCAACAGATCTACCCGCTGACCATTGGCGACAACCCCGCGCAAATGCTCTTGAGAGGACGCATCGATGCCTGGTTCAACGGTGTCCCGGAGACTCGATACATTTGGCCGAAGGTGTCTCGACGCAAACTGCTGATGAGTCCTGTCATGAACAAAACGGATCTCTATCTGGCCTGCTCGAAACAATGTTCCCCTCAACAGGTACAAGACTTGCGCAAAGCGATTGAAACGCTTCGCAGCGACGGCACTCTGGCACGGATACAAAAGGGCTATTTGTCGCAATAAGCGCTTCTTGGAAAAACCCAAGGGACGCCGCTTTGACCGTATGTTGTCTGGCCCGCAAGCCGTGACCTCAGCAGAACAGTCAGCGTTGGTCAACGGCATGGCATTCAGCAAAGTGGTCCCTTGAAGATCAAGAGCGACCTACCGAACCCGAGACTGGCAGATTTCCCAGCACGTTGAGTCCTGTGATCTTCACAAAAGTCTCATAGTCCACAGGCTTCTCAATGCGGGTTTCCGCGTTAGGTAGCACATACGCCCAGGCACGTTTGGACGAAGCGTCGTACACCAGTTTGAACAGACGGTCTGGCACCCAGACCTTGTTGTCGCCAATGGTGGTATGACCTGCATCAAAGAGCGGGCCGGTGAAGACAAAGACATTGCCATCGGCCCGCTTCGCGAACTTTCTGACATCCGACTCGACCTTGCTCCAGACCTTCCGGTTATTGGTCGGGTTTTGCGGCACCATGTTCGACAGTGCAAAAGACTGGGCCATTGCATGTGGATTCGGTGCATCGGCGGCCGGGGACTGATGGCCACGATCCACTGCCGGATGTTGGCCACGGTAGTCGCTCAATTCTGCCCGCCCGTCCTTGGGAATGCGTGGGTCCGGATAGAACTGATTGGTTCGCTCCTCTCCTTTGGCATCCGCCAGCTGGGCCGAATTCAGACGCTCAACCACAACCAACGGCGTCTTGCTGGTTTGCGAATACAGCACCGCAAAGTTGTCGGAACACAGCGCCAAGGGCTTCATCGTTGCAGGCACGCTGGTCATGCTGATCGGCCTGGCTGCCGGGAACAGGTCTGCGCACCCATCAAACGATGCCTGTTGCTGCTTGCTTGAATACAGGTCGATCGCCGCGCTCTGGCTGATTGAGCCTGAACGGTGCCCTTGTTCCTCGTGCTGGCTGGGCGGCTTTAGGAAATCCAGCAGGTTGCGAGCTTCTGCCGCACCGGTCGAGAACAAAACAAGGGCCGACAGCCCCACTGCTATTTTGCGTAGGTTCATGCTTGGAATCTTTGAATTGGATTGAGGGAGGATACTGGCGGCAAAGCCCGGAAATCGTCGACACGAAAAAAGAGGCCAATGCCTCTTTTTTCAATGCGGACAACATAATAGCGAGACTCGCAGCATGCGTCTGACCTATTGAAATCAAAGGAGTTTCTTTTACTCCAAAAACAGGAGTAAGCATGATCCGCAAAGACGTGATCGACTATGAAATCTCCCTCGACGGTGTCCCCCCCTGGCTAAGTGCAATAACCATTCATAGCTGGATCAGCTTCGCGCTGATCCAGCACAAAATCCCCATAAGCGAGCATGGCGGTGTCCCAATTCACATCCATATGGGACGCCATCACCTGAATGTCGCGCCAGTGCCGTTGCACCGGACTCGCATCAAAAATCGCCGCAGTTCCCATTTGCCACACCAGCCGTTGAACAGCCTGCACGCACAACCGAATCAGATAGGCACGATCTCGCTTGAGGGTGACCAGCTCTTGCAGAGACAGTGACCTGCCTGCAACACCTGCGCTATGGAGTAAAAAGGTAATGGCTTGGTAAAGGTGCCTGGCGCAGCTCAATTGCGCAGCACTTTCCGCGAGTCGTTCCAGCAAGATTGGCCGAGCCTTTAATGCCCCGCCCTCCTTCGTGGATTCATGTTTGCGCAGTGCTGCAATGCAGTCGTCGTACGCACCCTCCGCGCAACCAAGCACAGGGCCGATGTGCAGACTGCCCAGATACGGAATGAACTCCACATCAAACATGTAGCCATCCGGATTGTGCCGGGCGCCTACCGGGGCGGGGCCGAAACACTCCGATTGCGAGACCACCCAATCGTCTGGCACAAATACATCGTCCAGTCGTAGATCCTTCGATCCGGTACCGCACATGCCAGCGACGTGCCAGGCATCTTCGATCTGAACCTGGTCAGCCCTGAGAGTGATTAACAGCGGATGGCCAGGCGATACATCTGCAGGATTATCCCGGCGCACGGATACGATAACCCAGCTGGCATGATCGATCCCCGAGCTGAAACGCCAGGTTCCGCTAACGCGAAAGCCACCGTCAACTTTCAGGATCGAGAGATCCTTGGACACAGAGGCAGTGGCAATGATTTGCCCCGGCCCATCGGCAAAGACCTTCTCCTGGCATGAGGAAGGAAGCCGCCCGACAATCGCCGCATGGCTGCCCACAAGGCCAATCATCCAACCGGTCGACGGACAAACCCGCGCGGCAATTCGAGAGGTTTCAACCAGGGTTGGCCAATCGCGTTGCAGTCCGCCATAACGTCTTGGCACGAACAACTGCATAAGCTCCCCGGCAAGCAAGTCGTCTACAGTCTGCTGCGAAATACAGCGGGCCCGCTCGGTTTCAGCGGCAAGAGTCCGCCATCGCCCGAGGAGTGCCCTGACTCGATCGCAGGTTTCATGATGTCCCAATGGCAACTCTGTCATCCAATCCATCAAAACCGCCTCCTAACGATCAGCCGCAGGCTGTGAGAGCTTCCTGACAACCGGATATTCGAAGCAGAAACCATCGGGGATAAAGGGCTGGCCAAGCAGTTCGATGAACCGGGTGATGCTTTTCTCGTCGTTGGAGGCAACAAACTCATAGAAGTTGGTGCCGTTCCAGATGAGATAGACATGAGCAAAATAGCGGGACGCCGCTTCGACGAAATCGGAAAAATGGATCTGGCCATTCTCCATCTGCGACAACATGGCATTCCTTTTCCAGGCTATCTCCTCCTCGGAAAAGTAATGAACCTTGTGCTGTTCGTCCTTTACCCGTTCCCGCCGGTAGTACTCGTCGACCTCGGGCTGATTGAATTTCTCCAGAAAGAATGCGAGGCCATCCTCGCGCAGGAAACTCGAAACGCCTTTTAGATGCTCGTCCCTGTTTCTGCCATAGAACTGGAAAGCCGCCATCTCATAGAGATAGTCAACCCCACGAAACGGCACCTGCGAATCCAACGCTTGCGCCACGATCTCGCGGTTCACCTGAAGAAACGACCCAGAGTGGAATGCGCAAAGCTCCTTGTCGGCATGAGCGTCGAAATGGATCTGGTTCGCCTTGTTCGGTGAGTTGGTCAGCGTCCGTATTGCGCCCTTGGCGTATTTTGCCAACGACCTGCCGCTACTCCCATCAAACGCATCAATCTCCCACAAAGTGAAAGCTCGATCATCCTGCTTGCGCCGCTCGAGGGTATAGCGGGCAAGCGTCACGCCGACATGGGAAAGCTCTTCCAGAATACCCGGCACGCTGGCCAGAAAATGCGAAAAAAGCGGACCGGTCTGCGCCACCAGCAGGTCATGGTAGGCCAGCACCTCCGGGTCCTGAATCTGCTCGCGTATTCTCGTTGTCACAGGCTGCCTGGGCACCTGGACCTTGCCTCTGGCCAAGTCGTCAAAATAGTCGGCCAGCTTGTTCATCGCAGAATCGACAAAGGCAGGATTCGAATCGGTGATCATTTCCGTAATTCCGTTTACGCATTGAATGTTTATTAAATGGCCACAGCGCCGGCTGCCAAGAGATGCGCCGTCGTTTTACCGTTGAGGTTGCGTGGCAACGCCTCATGAAAACTGACAACGCCGGGCACCATGTACCAATCCAACTGCGTGGCGCAGTACTGGACAAGCGCGTCACCCGACAACTCACAGCCTTTTTTCAGAACCACACAGGCCTTGGGGACATGCCCGGCAACTTCATCCGGCAGAGGGATCACGACGACCTCGCTGACGGCCTCGTGCGAGAGGATGACCTGCTCGATTTCCCTGGGGTTGACTTGAAACGTGCGCCGGGTGAAGACGTTGTCCTTGCGGCCGACGAAATACAGGTACTGCTCACTGTCCATCCTGAACAGGTCGCCGGTGAAATAGACCTGTGTCTCGCCGAACAGATCGTTTCTGAGCACACGCCGGTTCAGCTCCGGTTTGTTCCAGTAGCCGAGCATTACCAGATCGCCAGCGACGACCAGTTCGCCCACCCGATCTGGCTGGCTGATACGTTGCAGGTCTTCGTCAACGAGGAAAACCTTGACCCCGGGAATCGGCTTGCCAACTGACCCGGGACGTTGATCGAGCTGCTCCGGCGGCAGATACGCGACCCGCTTGCACTCGGTCAGGCCATACATGGAATAAACGGCAACACCTGGAAGGGACGCTCGTAATTGACGTATATGCTTGGGCGGCAGCGCTTGCCCGCTGCTGGCGATGTACTTCAGGGATTTGAATACTTCGACTTGAAACGCGTCCGGTTCGGCCTGCAACAGGAAGTGAACGGCGGGCGGCAGGATATGCATCGCGGTGATGCCATGTTGCCGAATCAGCTCAAGCATCTGCTCGGGCCGTTCAGGCAGCGCATTCTCGGTCACCGAGCGACCACCTCCGAGCAACGGCATCATGATGTTGTAGAAGCCATAATCGAAATGCAGGGGTGAGAAATTCAGTACGACCGCGTCCTCGAAGTTGCCCAGATAGCTGGACACTGCATCGTAGGCCGCCAGCATGTTGCGGTTGCTGACCGCGACACCCTTGGCGTCCTTCGTCGAGCCGCTCGTGTGGAAAATCACGCAAACCTCGGCACCGTTCAGCGCCCCGTCGCACACAGGAAACACCTCGTTCAAGCCATCGAATCCAGTGGTGCGCCACTGGCCCGGGCTGAATCGCTCACCCATGTGCAGGACGAACTGTAGATCGACCTTCCCGGTGAATTCGTCGAGGCTCGCACCAGCCGGTACGATCAGGGTCTTCGCCTTGATATCGTTGAGCTGATGAATGAGTTTTTCGGCGGCAATACCGTAATGCATCAGGACCAGCACGAACCCGGCCTTCATCACGCCGAGCGCGCAGGCAATCGTTTCGAGGGAAGTAGGCGCATGCAGGGCGACCCGGTCCCCCGCCGTCATCCCCGTTGCCAGCAACTGTTGAGCCACCGCGCCAGCCAGCTCATCCAGCTCAGCGTAAGTGAGCTGCTGCCCTGCGACGGCCAGTGCGATCTTCTCTGGCGTAAGCTCGGCGTGATCTTTCACATAGTGATGAAAAGGTCTCATTGGGCTACCTCGTTGCCATCCACCAGAGGCTCTTTGCCCGTGTTCGCGTTGGCAACTTCATTGTCCTTGGGAACGAGCAATACAATCGCACCGACGATGACTTCAAAAATCCCGCTACCGACGATGACCATGCCGGTTTCGAACCGCGCATAAAGTGCCGCACCGCAGGCCCCGGCAATGAGAATGGAGGCACCCAGCGCGGCAAAGCGCAACCTTGCCAGCCCGGCGATCTCGCTTTGCCTGAACGTGGTTTGAATCAGCAAAATGAATGAAATGTCGATCAGCGGCCCGCCGAGTGCGGCCAGGCCGGCGCCGAACATCATCCCGGGCAGGACGTACTCCGCCGGTAGACACATCACCGCTGCACCGATGGTCGCAATGCCCAGGCCGTTGACCACAGAGCCGAAGGTAAAGCCACCATACAGGCGGCGGATATGCAGGTTACCGACGACAAAAATAGAGATCAGGTTGCCGCAGCCATAGGCGCCCATGATCAGGCCGTAGGCGGCAAAACCCTGTACACCGAAACCCTGGATGTCGTACTTGACCACGGCCAGCGCCATGCCGATGGAAATGCCCAGACTCCAGGCGACGTTGCCCAACCCGGCACACACATACACCGCCTGCATCTGCCGGCGACCGACAAGGCTGCGCCAACCGGCAGTGAAGGCGGCACGCCGGCTCGTCACCTTGACCGGTTGACGAGGCAACGCCTTGCTCAGCTTCATCACCGCCCAGGCCGAGATCAGGAACGTCAGGCTATTGAGGGTAAACAGATGTTCAAGTGGAATCAGCAGCGTAATGGCCGCGGCCAGCATCGGCCCGATCACCCGAGCTACCCGGATGATCGCGTCGAACAGCGCGTTGACGGCCTGCAACTGGTCCGGCGCCGCGACAATGCGTGGCAAGCTGGCGCGCAAGGCCGGTTCGAACAAAGAGTTGACGATCATCATGAGCATGACTGGCACCGCCAGCATCCACAGGCTCATGATACCCAGCGCCCAAGCCAGCATCGGAATCAGGGCGAGCCCGGCCCGTGCGAGGTCGGCACCGATCATCGTGCGCCGATGGTCCCAGCGCTCGGCCCAGATCCCTCCCAGCAACGCACCCGCCAGCGCGGCGCCACCGCGCAACGCACTAAGCCAACTCGCATCGGTACCGGCGATCTGCACCGCCATCCAGGCGACGGCGATCGCGAACAATTCGTCGCCGATCGAAGATAGCGCCAGCCCTCCCCACAGCAATGCCACAGGCCGCTGACGCAACGGTCTAAACAACTTCATATCATCAATTCCGCACATGAAGACCTGCCACACAACGGACCTGTAAGCCCACCCTTATCGACGCGTAAAACGTTGAAGTCGGGTCTACCCCAGCGTTGATAACTTCGTCATTGATTCGAATAAACTTTACCTGCGCGCAACAACCAAAACGCGTCATCCGGGGAAGTACCAGGTGAGTTTTTTCAGCTGGCGAAGTACCGAACTGGAAGTTCGCTGCTCAATAAGAAGAGGCGCTCTGATTATTTATCGAGTGACGTTCGGTGCCCACAAGCGGAGGATTGAAAACACTGATCAGGATGAGGTCCGTGAACTTGCCACCCCGCAGATAGTGACGATCATGTTTGTCCAATACATACATATCTCCTGGGCGAATCGGATGAACCATGCCATCCATATCCTCAATCTCCCCTTCACCGGCAATGCAATAGCAGGCCTCAAGATGATTGCGATAATGAAGAAAGGACTCCGTGCCAGCTCGCACCACTGTATGGCAGATAGTAAAGCCGATGCCATCCATCTCCGTTAGCAAACGGTGGCTGGTGCCAGCTCCCCATTCGACAAAAAAATCGGTTTTTTCAACATCAGAGATACTACGGACAAACATATTCAGCTCCTTATGAATATATAGACGACTGCATCAAAGTTCCGAGGCGGCCTGATCGGCCATACCGGAAGCACCACGCCCATAACGTAAAGGCGAGCCCACACATGACAAGTGCCCTGCCGACCATTTGAAGTGTATTTGTATTTCTAGATAGCGCTGTCTCTCGCGAAACCGAATAAACCTAGTACCTGACTAAATATACAAAACAATCAAATAGCAAGATAAGCAGAATACCCCCTGCAAAAAAGGGTATATCGTCGCGAGACGCAGGACGTACACACTGCACGTGTGCCACTATGGCGAATTAGTCATTCCCTGACCCTATTGTTTCCCTGTAGTCAACGTTAACTACGCCCGAATAGTACGTGTGCAACTTTTAGGGTGTCAATGAGTTTTTCTTATTCCGCTCACACTAAGACGAGTGAAATATCCGAGCACCGCCTGTGACATTCCAGTTACAAAACTCCAAAAAAAGATATAACAGTTACTATGTTCTCTATCAAAAGGCGATAAAAAGCTGATATAGGCAGTCAGCTCTTTCTATTTCGGAAACTGCTTCAGACCGCCGGATTCCGAAACCTGCACAGATACCCGATACCTGACGACGGACCGCACGCAGCCTCGTTACTGTGCACCCTTATCGCATGAGCCATCTGCTCCATCGGAGAAACCTCGGGACGAGTGATCGACGACCCCGAAAGCCCTGGGAACCTTCCCCCGGGCTTTTTCGTTTCTGCGTCGCTTTTGCATTTCTGTGCGACAGATCTCACTTCAGGGACTCCCGTACCACTTCCTTATGGTGTTAGTTTGGAAATGTTTCTGTCTCATCGATCAGAAATTTCTCACAAACCACCTGCAAAGGAATGCCCCCAGCAATGGACTTCTCACTCAAGCACCTGGCCGCGACAACCTTGATGCTGGCCAGCCTTTCGGCGTTTACCACGTCAGCTCGCGCCAACATCACACCGCTCCAGAGCGCGACCATCCTCAAGACATTCAGTGATGCATCGGTTACGGATTTCAGGCAGTTCCTGGGCAGTCTGGCCAAGAGCGACCTCGCCAAAACCGCCGACTTCGGCCCGGCAATCAGTGCTTTCCAGGGCAACAAGCCCCTTTCTCCTGAACAGCAGAACGAGATCCATCGCCTGCTTGGCATCTATGCGCGGGTGAAGTACGGCAACGTTGCCACCGAAACCCTGCGCGAGCTGGTGGCAATCCCGACCTTCCGCGTGGATGGCGTTGCCCAGCACGAGAATCCCGAATTCATCAAGATCGCCGACAAGCTCAAGGGCCTTGCCCAGGCTTTCAACCTGAACTTTCGCAACATCGACAACCGCGTCTATGAAATCTCCCTCGAAGGTGCTGGCGATGAAGTCGTGGGCATTCACGCGCATGCCGATGTGGTGCCCGTGACGCCGGAGAACTGGGTCCTGAAAGACGGCACCCGACTCGATCCGTTCAAAGTCACCCTGGTCGGCGACCGCATGTATGGCCGGGGCACCGAGGATGACAAGAACGGCATCGTGGTGGCGCTCTACGCCATGAAGATCATCAAGGAAGAGAAGCTGCCGCTGGCGAGGAATTTCAAGCTGCTGGTAGACACCACCGAGGAAACCACCGGCGACGCCATCCCCTATTACTTCGAACACAACCCGACGCCCAATTACAACCTGGCGCTGGATGGTGGCTACCCGGTGGTGATTGCCGAGAAAGGCTACGGCACCGTCATGGCGACTTTTGCCCGGCGTGCCGCAGAGGGCAAAGGCGCGGAAATCACTTCAATGACCGGCGGCCTGGCCACCAACCAGATACCATCGACTTCGGTCGCCACCCTGGTGAGTGACAAGCCTGCCGAATTGGCCGTCAGCTTGCAGAAGGCCGGTACTGATTATGCCAAGCGCAATGGCGGCAACTTCGAGGTGACTGCCAAGGTCGTCGGCAAGGACGTCAAGCTGACGGTCACCGGCGTTTCCGCCCACTCCTCCGAGCCCGAGTCAGGCGTCAACCCGGTGGCAAGGATGCTGGGCTTGATCAACAGCCTCGACGCTAAGGTCGCGCTCAAGCACAACCACATTACCGACGCCGCCCGCTATGCTGCCGACAACTGGGGCCTGGACTACTTGGGTGGCAAATTGGGGGTCGGTTTTTCCGATGCTTTCATGGGACCGCTGACCACGTCCCTGACTTATGTCGGGATGGATGACAAAGCCTTCAAGCTCGCGGTCAACCTGCGCGTGCCGGTCGGTAAATCCCCGGAGACGCTCAAAACCGAAATCGCCGATAAGCTTGGCGCCTGGAGCAAGCAGACCCAGATTGCAGCGGCCTTCAACTACTCGGTCGCCGAGCCGATGCACCGCAACCCCGAGGGTGAATGGGTCAAGGCCCTACTGGCGGTGGCCAGTGAAAACCTTGGCATGGAGCACACGTTCGGCACCTCCGCCGGCGCCACCTCGGTCCATGAACTGCCCAATGGCGTGCAATTCGGCCTGGCCAGGCCCGAGGTCAAGTACACCGGCCACACCGACAACGAGTTCAAGACGGTCGAGCAGTTTCTGCTGGACCTGCAGATCGTGACCGAGATGATGGGGCGCGTCGGGCAGTTGCCGAAGCTCTGATCCACCGTTCGGACCCGCTCTTGTGGCGGGTCCAGCTTTTTGATGGTCGGGCGCTACCCAAGCAACTGACTCAACGCCGCTCGCAGCTTTCCGGGTTTGACCGGTTTGTTCAGCAGCGGCGCACCGAGTCGTTGCAAGGCGCGGCGACATTGGTCACTGCGGTCTGCAGTGATGATCACTGCAGGAATGGCGGCGGCGAAATGCTCGCGCAGGTGGCGAATCACGTCGCAGCCGATCGGCACCTGAATGCTGAACATTGAACCGCGTCCCGGCAACGAGTGAACCTCGACCTTGTGCTCGAGAGTTCTCGCGATACGCTCGACGATAGCCAGTCCCAACCCCACGCCCTTGCGGTCGGCGGCACGTCCGACGTCCAGCTGGTTGAACTCCAGGAAAATCGAGTCCAGGCGGTCGGCCGGAATACCGCGACCGGTGTCCCAGACTTCCAGGCGCAAGCTCTTGCCACGTCGCCGGGCTCCCAACAGGATGCTGCCCCGCTCGGTATAGCGACAGGCATTGCTGAGCAAGGAAAATTCCGTGGACTGCGTTTTCAAACAACCATTTGTAGCGGTTGCGTTCGGCTTCCAACTCGTCGAAAGCCCAAGTGCGGATGCAACAGCTGCCGCGCCAGTTCCTGGGCCACCAGCCGGGCATCGGTTGCCTGGGACATTCCACTGACGACACCCTCGTTCTGGGCCTGCTGCATCTTCGCCTCCTGCCGGTGCGCAACAATATGAGGCCTGAGTGTACGAAGCCTGGCGGGAGTCACGAATGCTACTTGGGTAGGGGTTAGCCGCTTCCATGGGATGAAAAGGCCGGGACGGTGGCCAAACCGTCCCAATGCCAAACAAGCAGTGCTTTTTTTCCTTGAATCACCTAACGAAGGATATTCAGACACACCACCTTGGGTTGCGTCATTTCCTCATAGGCGAAGCGCACCCCTTCCCGCCCCAGGCTGCCGTACTTGAAGCCACCAAATGGCATCGCATCGAAGCGATAGTCGGAGGAGTCGTTGATCATCACGCCCCCGGCTTCGATCCTGCGCGCAGCGCTCATGGCCGTTGCCAGATTGTTGGTGAAGATCCCCGCATGCAGGCTGTATTCCGGTTCGTTCGCCAGGGCGATAGCCTCATCGAAGGTCTCGAAGGGCTGCAACATCACCACCGGAGCAAACACTTCGTTGCGCCACAACCGGCTGGCGTGATCGACATTCTCCAGCACGGTCGCTGTGTAGCAAGCACCCTGACGCTGATTGCCGCACAGTAACCTGGCACCCTCCAGCAGGGCTTCGCTCACCATTTGCTCAGCTTGTTTCGCCGCCTGCGGGGTAATCATTGGGCCGATGTCGGTGCCCGCCAGCGCCGGGTCGCCAACCACCAGAGCCTGAGCCTGATTGACGAAGCGCTCGCGGAAAGCCTCATAGATCGAGGCCTGGACCAGCAGGCGCTGAGTGCCGATGCAGTTCTGACCCGCCGCCCAGAAGGCCCCGGACAGGCAACTTTCGACGGTCGCTTCAAGGTCGCAGTCGCCCATCACGATCACCGGCGCATTGCCGCCCAGGTCCATGGTCAATTTCTTCAGGCCGGCGATACGGGCAATCTGCTCACCCGTGGCGAATCCACCGGTAAAGGAAATCATCCGTACCTCCCGGGCGGCTACCAGGGCCCTGCCCAACTCTGCCCCGCCGGTGGCGACCGTGACCACAGACTCCGGCAACCCAGCCTCGACCAGATACCTCACCAGCCTGATGGCCGACAACGGCGCCAGCTCGGACGGTTTGAGAATCACCGCGTTACCGCCGGCAATCGCCGGGCCGAGCTTATGTGCCACCAGATTCAACGGATCGTTGTACGGGGTGATCGCCACAATCAAGCCCAGCGGTTCCCGGGAGAACCAGCCCTGCCGCGACTCGGAGCCTTCATAGGCGTCGAACGGCAACACTTCGCCAGCATTGCGCGTGGCCTCTTGTGCGGAAAGCTTGAGGGTGTTGATACACCGTTTGACTTCTTTCTCCGCCTGCTTGAGGGTCTTGCCGGCTTCGTCGACGATCAACCGGGCAAAAGCGCGGGCATCGCGTTCGATACTCAATGCCGCCTGTTCAAGGATCCGTGCCCGGAGATAACGCGGTAACCCGGCGCTGGCCTTAGCTCCCTTGCGGCCCTGCTCCAGCAACTGCGGAACCTGTGTCGTACAGACGTCCGCTACGGTCCCGACGACGCTGCCGTCGAAGGGGTTCAGCACATCAATTTGATTCTCCACAATGGCCAGGGCCGGACGCGATAGGTTCACAGGCCTTCTCCTAGTTGTGTGCAACGGACTGATGGATATTGATGATGTCCGAGAGCAACGCGAACGCAGTTTCCGTGCGCCCGGCCCCCGGCCCCGAGACCGTCACCGTGCCGAGCAAACCGGTAATAAATGACACCGCGTTAGTTGCACCGCGGATACCGGCCAGCGGGTGATCGTTGCTCAGCAACCGGGGTTCGACATGCGCACTGACCGAACCATCGGCATGCCGTGTGGCGGCGCCGATGAGCTTCCAGCGTGCACCGTCCTGCCGGGCTCTTTCGATATCACTGAGGTTGAGGGCACAAATACCCTTGCAACTGACATCGCTGACATTCAGTTTGGCGTCCAGCAGTTCATTGGCCAGGATCACTACTTTGAGGCGTACATCATGCCCCTCGACATCCGCAGTCGGGTCGGCCTCGGCGTAGCCCAGTTGCTGAGCCTTGCTGACCGCCTCGGCGAACCCCAGCCCGTCTTCCATGCTGCTCAGCACGAAGTTGGAGGTGCCGTTGAGAATCCCCTCGAAGCCGAGTATTGAGCTGCCCGCCAACGACTGCTTGGCCAGGCGGATCACCGGCGTGCCGCTCATCACCGAGCCTTCGTATTCAAAAGCGACGTTATTGCGTCGAGCGAGGTCCTTGAGCTCCGCAGCGTGCAAGGCAATCGGCCCCTTGTTGGTAGTGACCACATGCTTGCTGCCTTCCAGCGCCCAGCGACAGAACGAGGTGGCCGGCTCGCCGTCGACCGGATTGGTGAAAGTCGCCTCGACAACGATGTCCGCACCGGAGTGTTTGATCACAGCTTCATTGAAGGCTTCGGCATCCCCTCCCGGCAACTGCGCCAGAGCACCCTTGACCGCAGGCAAGTTAGCCAGTTGAGCGGCATCCAGTCCTTCGCGGCCAATCACGCTGCCGAGGAACAGGTCGGTGACACCAACAATTTTCAGGGTAAAACCCAGTTCGTTTTTCCAGCTTTCGTTACGCTCGGCAATCAGTTGAGCCAATGCCCGGTTGACACCACCGAAGCCGACCAGCGCCAGTTTGTATTCAGTCATTTTTTATCGCCCTTGATCCGAATGATGGGTTGCTGGGCACTAGATTAGGCGGGCGGCCAAGGCAGTGAAATATGGCTATTTGCTCTATTTTATGGGCGTTTTGACCAGTGACTGGGCAAAGCGTCAGGCATAAAAAAAGCCAACATGAGTTGGCTTTTTTACCAGAGCAAAACGGCTAGACAACAGACGACAGCACGAATGAAGTCACGGTGTTTTCCACCCCAGGCAACGCGGATATTTCATTCCAGACTTTATGCACTCGCTCCGGGCTCGCGGCACCGACTCGCAGCATCAGATCGAACTCGCCGCTCATGACATCGCACTGGATGACCTCCGGTATCTGCCGCAAGGCCTGCAGCACTTCCGCGCCACGCATACGATCGTAGCGGTAGACGAAAATCACTGCATTGATATTCGAAGAAGTCTGCCGCCCCTCCCCCGTACGCACCGTGTAGCCCTGTATCGCCCCGTCGCGCTCGAGTCGTTCGATGCGCTGGCGTACCGCATTGCGCGACAGGTTGACCTTGGCCGCCAACTCGGCATGGGCGACCCGGGCATTGAGCCGCAGTTCGGCGATGATGCGCTCATCGAGAGGATCCAGAATTCGCTTCACTTAGCCTCCTTTACAGCGTCTTCACAGAGCGCCGAGCAGTTGATGGATGATCTCGAGGTCATCGGGCTGAATCCGGTCAACCTGTGACGGCCCTTGCCCCGGCACCGGGCTGCGCCGAGCCGGCGCGGTGATCCCCAGTTCGCCGAGCAGCAGCGCGGACTTGGCCGGTGAGATCTCGCCCAGGGTGACCATCGGCGCCACAAGACTTCGGCGGTACAACCGGGCCGCGAGGACACCAGTGGCGGCATGCGGGTCGATGACATAACCGGTATCGCGATACAGCGAGGTGATTTCCTTCAGGGTCTGCTCATCACTGACCGAGTAGGAGTCGATGATCATCCGCGCCTGTAGCCAGAACTCGTTGGCGATGCTCATCTCGCCGCTGGATTCGAACTCGACCATCAATGCGCTCACCGCCTGATAGTCGTGTCCATAGAGTTCCCAGAGAAAGCGCTCAAGGTTGGAAAAAATCGACAAGTCCATGGCCGGTGACAAGGTCTTGTTGGCCCGTAACCTGGAGTAGTGATTTTTCAGGAACAACTGATGCAGCGCGTCGTTTTGATTGGTTGCAACGATCATCTGGGTGATAGGCAGGCCCATCTTTTGCGCAATATAGCCGGCGTAGACTTCAGCGAAACTCGCTGCCGGCACACTGAAGCCGATGGGACGCTGCCCACCCCCCAGTTGCAGCACGGCATGGAAATAAAACACTAGCTGCGCCAGCACGCCGACCCAGTTGTTCGAGTTGAAACTGACGG
Source organism: Pseudomonas sp. H3(2019) (assembly GCF_007713465.1). Taxonomy (GTDB): domain Bacteria; phylum Pseudomonadota; class Gammaproteobacteria; order Pseudomonadales; family Pseudomonadaceae; genus Aquipseudomonas. Next base: position 238,267 of record NZ_VMSG01000002.1, read on the forward strand.
CCTCGTATTGCGCGCACGGCCATTGCCGGAACAACCGGGTGACGATGGTCTGACACTCGTCGAAGCTGCCATTTACCGCGAATCTGTGGACCCTGGGATGAGCCACCGCCTGCAGATCCTGTAACTGCTGCTCCGGCATGCCGGACTCCGGATAGATCACCACTACCATCGTATCGTCGCAGTGCTTGAACGCCTCGATGGCGGCCAGCCCGGTATCGCCGTTGGTGGCCCCCAGGACGATTCCGCGGCGCTGGCGTTTGCGCAGAAAGTACTGCACCAGTCGCGCCTGTAACTGGGCGGCAAAGTCCTTCGAGGAACAGGTCGGCCCATGGAACAGTTCCAGCACCCATTCATTGCGGTCAACCTGATGCAAGGGCGCAACAGAGCGATGGCTGAACGTACCGTAGGCCTCCTTCAGCAGGCACTTGAAGTCCACCTCCGGGATGGCATCGCCGACAAACGGGCTGATGACCCGATAAGCCAGTTCGTCATAGGGCAAGGTCGACCAATTGGCGATTTCCTGTGGCTCGAACAGCGGCAGACCAACGGGCACGAACAACCCACCGTCGTCGGCAATCCCGGATAACACGACCTTCTCGAAATCGGCCTGTACGGCCGAACTTCGTGTACTCACATAGCGCATGGTTGACTCCGGCCATTCATTTATAACGATGTGCCTGCTCGACCAGCCAGGTGGAAAACATCACCGCATCAGGGTGCTGATCGGCCTCGGCCCCCCGCACCAGGTAAAACGACTCGCTGGCCTCGATACGTTGCGCGAAGGGCTCGACCAGACGCCCGTCCTCAAGCATTTCGTCGACCATGGACGAGCGGGCCAGGGCAATGCCCTGTCCTAACTCGGCCATGCGCAACGTGGAAATCAGGGTATCGAACTGCATACCGGTGGACGAGTCGACGGCGTGCGCACCGACCATATTCAACCAGTACCCCCAACCTTCTTCGTAACCCAGGACATGCAGCAGTGGATGGTGCACCACATCCTCTGGCACCTTCAGCGGCGAGCGGGCCATCAGAGCCGGCGAGCAAACCGGGAACAAGGTGTCCCAGGTCAGGCGCTGAGACACCAGCCCTGGCCATTGGCCATGGCCCCAGCGAATCTCCATGTCATCCTCGCCATCGAGTTCCTTGACCCAGATGTTGCTGATATAGCGAATGTCGACATGCGGATGGGCCTGGCGAAAGTCCACCAGCTTGGGCGCCAGCCAGTGCACGAAAAACGACAGGCTGCCGCGTACCTTGATGGGCCGGCGATTGTGCTGACCAAAAATTTCATTGGTCCCCACCGCCAGCCGGGTAATCGCATCCTGTACCACCGGCAGATAGGCTTGGCCTTCCTCGGTCAAACCCAGACCACGAGGCAAGCGCTTGAACAGCGCCACCCCAAGGTGGCTTTCCAACTGGCGGATCTGTTGGCTGATTGCGCCCTGAGTCAAAAACAGCTCTTCGGCGGCGTGGGTGAAGTTCAGACAGCGAGCGGACACCTCAAATGCTCGCAACCAGTTCAATGGGGGTAACGTCTTTTGCTTCATGGCCTGGACCTCATTGACGCCCCCCGCACCGAGCACGTTTGCCCACCTCGTCGACAATGTCTAGAACGCATCGGACGGTTGTGCCAAGGGAGCAAGCGACAAGCGGCGCTCGCGGCTTTTGCGGGTAATGTAATACACGAAGTAGCACCAGGCGATGAACGGCACACCGAAGTACAGGGCCACCCGCTGCTCAGGGTCGAAGGCGATCCCGACACAGGCCAGGCTGCAGCAGGCCAGCGCTCCCAGTGGCACCCACGGATAGCCCCGCACGCGGAACTTCAGGTCGTGGATATCACCGCCATTGGCCACATAGTGTCGGCGGAAGGCGATCTGGCTCGCAGCGATGCTCATCCATACCACCACCACTGCCAACCCGGAAATCGACACCAACGCCAGGTAGATGGTGTCGGCGGCAAACACACTACTGAGCAACGACGCCGCACCACCGACCATGCTCAACACGATGGCATTCAACGGCGTGCCCATGCGGGTCAGGACCGAGAACTGCTTGGGCAGGTGACCCTGGTCGCTCAAGGTCCAGAGCATCCGCGAGGCGGCGTAAAGTCCGGAGTTGGCGGCGGACAGCAAGGCGCTGATGATCACGAAGTTCATGATGTCGGCGGAGTACGGGATACCGATGTAGGTGAACACCGTGACGAACGGACTCTCCACCAGCCCGGCCTGTTCCCGGGGGAGCAAGGTCGCCAGGACGAAGATGGTACCGACAAAGAAGATCGCCAGGCGCAGCACCGTGGTGCGAATGGCTCGCGGCACGTTGCGTTGCGGGTCCTTGGTTTCGCCGGCAGCGATACCGATCAGCTCGGTGCCAGAGAAGGCAAATGACACAGCGAGCAAGGTCATGGCAATCGACATGAACCCAGTGGGAAACAAGCCCTCACGGGTGAAGTTGCCCAGGCCAATACTGTGAGCCTGATCGATATGCAACAGGCCGAGAATCGCCCCGCCGCCGATCAGCAGGAACACTACCACCGTCACCACCTTGACCAGAGACAACCAAAACTCAGTCTCGGCGAACAAGCGCACCGAAATCACATTGGTCAGAAACACCACTCCAGCGAACAGCGCACTCCAGATCCATACCGGAGTCTGTGGGAACCAGCGCGCCATAAGAATACCGGCGGCGGTGAATTCCGAGCCAATAGCCACGGTCCAGGTCAACCAGTAAAGCCAGGCCACCGTGTAGCCGGTCCCCGGGCCGAGAAAGCGTGTGGCGTAGGTGCTGAACGAGCCGGTTTCCGGCATCTGCACCGCCAGCTCGCCCAGGCACATCATGACCATGTAGACCATGAGCGCGCCGATGATATAAGCGATAACCGCCCCCAAGGGGCCGGCCTGGTTGACGGTGTATCCGGACGTGAGGAACAGCCCGGTACCAATGACACCGCCCAATGCCAACATGACAATATGGCGGGTCTGCATTTCCTGTTTAAAACCAGCACGCGCGTTGAGTTGTTGTTCTTTTATGGACATGATTGCTCTCATGAAAGTTATTAGGGCACACATTAACTTCTGCGATGTATTACGGGGCAGAAAAAACAGGTTGCCACTAAGTTTTATTATTATTCCTCTTCATGAAGTCCTCATAGACTGCCTTGTCGTGAGGCATTAGCTTTGAAACTTTAGTTTGGTACCTCAGTGCAAGATTCATTGGTTGAGGGTTGTGTTTTTACCTGTGCCTGTTCATGCCGTGAACGCCTGACATAGGCGAATGCCTGCTTCAGATCGTCAAGCAAATCGTCGGTGTCTTCGATGCCGACCGAGACCCGCACCAGCCCTTCGGAAATACCCAAGGCCAAACGCTCCTCCAGTGTGTTCTCCACATGACTGGTGGTCCTGGCCGGGCCGTAGATGGTTTCCACCGCGCCCAGATTCCCCGCGCAATGGGCAAAGCGCAGGCGTGGTAACAGTACTTTGACCGTGTCCATGCCACCGACCAGGACAAAACTGACGATGGCGCCGAAACCCCGCATTTGCGCGCACGCCACAGCGTGGTTCGGATGACCGGGCAAGCCGGGATAGTTCACCGATTCCACAAGGGGCTCGTTGCTCAGGAACTCTGCCAGGGCACGGGCACTGTGTTGTTGCTGGCGCATCCGCAGTGCCAGGGTTTTCATGCCCCGGATGATCAAATAGGCCGAGAAGGGATCAAGCGCCGCACCGTTGATTTCCCGATAATGACGAACCTTGGCCATCAAGGATTCAACGCCGCACACCAGACCGCCAAGCACATCGCCATGGCCGCTGAGGAACTTGGTCGCACTGTGGATGACTACATCTACGCCCAATGCCAGCGGATTCTGATTCAACGGAGTAGCGAAGGTATTGTCCGCCACCACCACGGCGCCGACGCGCTTGGCCGCACTCACCAGACGTTGGATATCGAGTATTTTCAGGGTCGGGTTGGTCGGGGTTTCCAGGTAAAGCACCTGGCAGCCTTTGGCGACTTCACGCTCGATCTCCTCGTGATCGAAGGTTTCGCACAAGGTCACGTCCACCCCCATGCGCGGCAGGAACTCTTCGAAAATCTTGTTGGTGCCGCCGTAGCTGTCCTTGGTGGAAATTACCCGATTGCCGTGGGCAAGGAAGGTATAAAGCACACTGCTGATGGCCGCCATGCCGCTGCTGAAGGCCACCGCGGACTCGGCCTTTTCCAACTCGCGAATTTTCGCTTCGAGGGTCTCGACCGTCGGGTTGCTCATGCGGCTGTAGATAAATCCCGGAGCCTTGCCCAAAGCCACGTCGTACCAGACGTCAATGTCGTCGTAACCGTAGGCGGCACTGACCACGATAGGTGTTTGCGTGGCGTTATAGGGGTGCCTGACTTGCTCCCCGCCCCAGACCGCTCGGGTTCCCGTTCCGGCGTTATCAAGCCCTGCGCTGTCAGGTTTATTGTTCATTGAGACTACTCGCACTGAAGGGTGGCGACTGTTGAGTCATTCGCCGGGTCTGGTCGCCAATATAGTCAAAAGGATTGCACCCGAGAAACGATGTAATCCGTGCCAAAGGGCCGCTTTTATTAATGGCTGTTGATGTGCGAGGAAATCGAAATAGCGAGCGTTTGTACCGTACGCCTCTCATTTCCCAGAGACTTATCCAAACTTCCAATTCATATACCAGTTGAAGGCTACGTCCTGACGTTCAGTCGAAAGGAAACTATATTTTCTGGTTCTTCACGGAATACCAGGAAACACAGAAACCAGAACGCCGATTTGATTGATGATGTTTGTGCGAGCAAACACATCTAACAAACCGGCGTTCTGATACCCAATATTAATACTTTCCTCCCTACAGTTTGCTCAGGAGTGGCCAGCGATGCGACAGACTCCTGCCCACTGCCAGTCTTCCAGGCCCGCCGACGAGAATCGTCGAGAAGATGATCAGCAGCAGCCAGGCGAACTGGCCCTCGGCCAGGCTCCACTCGGGATGAACCCGGGCAACCGATACAACCAGCAAAAAGAGAACAGGCAGTGTCGCAAGGCGCATCAGCAGTCCCACTGCGATGAATATCGGACAAAACACTTCCGCGAAAATTGCCAGCGACAAGGTCAACCGAGCCCCCATGCCAAACGGGTCTTCGATCAACGCCAGTTCGTGCTCAAAATTGAAAAGCTTAGGCAATCCGTGCACCAGCAACAGCATCAGTACACCGGTGATGCGTAGCCAACACAGCGCCACATCCGCTGCAGTCGTCGTATTCATATCAGATGCGGACATGTTCCATTGCCTCCCAACGCTCACCTGAGTGCGCCTCTTCCCCCATTAAGGAAGAGGCGCAATACAGATCAGTGACCTTCCGATGCGTTAAACATGGTTTTGGCATAAATCAAACCAAGACCATAAGCGCCGCCGTGAGCGATAGAGGTTTTCACCGTCTCGTTATAGGTGTCACCGCGAGCCCAGTCACGCTGCAGTTCCAGGAGATATTGAAGCGAGGTCATCGGACGCGCACCGGCTTGAATCATGCGTTCGATAGCGCGCTCATGAGCCTCGTCTGAAACGTCACCGCACGCATCGCAAATGATGTAGACCTCAAAGCCTTGTTCAAGCGCCGAGATCGCCGGGCCGACAATGCAGACCGAAGTCCAGAGACCGGCAAGAACAATTCGGTCGCGACCAATCTTGTTCACGGCGACGGCTATGCGCTCGTCTTCCCAGGTATTCATGCTGGTCCGGTCAATCAGTTCCTGACCGGCAAAAACCGAGGTGATTTCTTCAAACATCGGGCCCGAAAAGCTTTTTTCGGCGACGGTGGTAAGAATGGAAGGAACGCCAAACTCCTTCGCTGCCTTGGAGATCAGTGCGGCGTTATTACGAAGTGTGACAGCGTCGATGGATTTGGTCGCAAATGACATCTGCGACTGAAAGTCGATCAGGATCAAAGCGTGGTTGCCTGGATCAATCAGACCTTTACCTGGTACTGCTTTTGCGGTTGCCATAACACTTCTCCGGATACGTTTGAGAGGCGCCATTTTCGGCTTCGTCACAGCAGAGCGATTGTATGGATGTGCGAATCTGGAAAAGTCTGTGCTGAGAAAATTCTTTCGCCAAGCATCTGGAGGCTGCGGTATTTAAAGCCCGCCCTCGGTCCGATCCAGCCGTTCACGCAAGAATTCGATCAGTGCCTGCACCGGTCGCGAGCCCTGACGATGCTGCGGATACACCGCCGATAACGTCAACGGCTCGGGGCGGTAGTTGTCCAGCACCGGCACCAGCCGCCCGTCCTTCAAGGCCGAGCCGACAATGAAGGTCGGCAAATAAGTAATGCCCATGCCGGCGATGGCCGCGTCCTTGAGCAATTCACCGTTGTTGACCCGCATCCTTCCGGTGACGTTCACGGTCAGCGGCTTGCCCTGCCCTTCGAACCGCCATTGCACCTGACGACCGTGGCCGTAAGGCAGGCAGTCATGGCTGTGCAACTCTTCGGGGTGAACCGGCGTACCGCGCTCGGCCAGGTAAGCCGGGCTGGCGCAGTACACCCGCTGGATGGAGGCGAGGCGTCGGGCGATCAGCGTCGAGTCTTCCAGCACGCCGATACGCAATGCCAGGTCGTAGCCTTCACTGAGCAAATCCACCGGACGATCACTCAAGTCCACCTCCACCGTGACGTCGCGATAACGCTGCAAAAACACCGGCAGCAGGCAGCCCAAGTGCGCCACCGCGAACGACAGCGGTGCGCTCAAGCGAATGGTGCCGCGAGGCTCGCTGGTCTGGCCGGCGATGCCCTGCTCCACCTGTTCGACTTCGCTGAGCAGGCGCAAGGCCGACTCGTAATAACTCTGCCCCAGGGGCGTGACGTCCAGCCGCCGGGTCGAACGATTGAGCAGTCGCACACCAAGGCGCTCTTCCAGTTGCATCAAGCGTCGGCTGACGAATTGCTTGGACAGCCCCAACTGATCGGCCGCCGCCGTGAAGCTGCCGGAGTCCATGACCTGGCAAAAAATACGCATGTCTTCGAACGGATTCATTGTCACTCCCTGGTTGACAGTTAAACGCTTTATAGCCGCTTTTTCACTTTCAGGCACCTCATTAATCTGTGCTCACGGTGTTGCTGAGACCTGAACCCCAGCGTCACAGCAGCCCGATCCCAAGGCATAAAAACTCAAACGATTGAAAAAGGAATTGACCATGAACATCAAGCAAACCCTTACCGCTTCCCTCCTCGCCCTGTCCATCGGCAACGCTTTCGCCGCCGGCAGCCCCGGTGTCGAACACAACACCCAGGCCTTCCTCGAAGCCCTCGCCGCCGGCGGTGGCAAACCGCTGGAACAACTGAGCCCGAAAGACGCCCGCGCGGTGCTGACCGGTGCCCAGGCCTCGGTGAAGGTCGATCTGTCCGGTGTCGAAGTCAGCGACAAGGCGATCAAGGTCGACGGTCAGACGATCAACCTGAAAGTGGTGCGCCCAGCCGGGGCCAAGGGTGAATTGCCGGTGTTCATGTTCTTCCACGGGGGCGGCTGGGTGCTGGGCGACTTTCCCACCCACCAACGCTTGATTCGTGATCTGGTGGTGGGCTCCGGGGCAGTTGCCGTGTACGTCGATTACACCCCGTCGCCGGAAGCCCACTACCCGACCGCGATCAACCAGGCCTACGCTGCCACGAAATGGGTGGCCGAGCACGGCAAGGACATCGGTGTCGACGGCAAGCGTCTGGCGGTGGCCGGCAACAGTGTCGGCGGCAACATGGCGGCGGTGGTGGCGTTGAAGGCCAAGGAACAGAACACCCCGGCCCTGCGCTTCCAGTTGCTGATGTGGCCGGTGACCAACGCCGGGTTCGATAACGGCTCGTACCAGCAGTTTGCCGAAGGCCACTTCCTGACCAAAGGCATGATGCAGTGGTTCTGGGACAACTACACCACCAGCCCGGTCGAACGCGCGCAGATCCATGCCTCGCCACTGAATGCCAGCGCCGAACAGCTCAAGGGCCTGCCTGCTGCGCTGGTGCAGACCGCCGAATTCGACGTGCTGCGTGACGAAGGCGAAGGCTACGCCCGCCACCTCGACGCGGCCGGCGTGCCGGTGACCGCGGTGCGCTACAACGGGATGATTCATGACTTCGGCCTGCTCAATCCGCTGAGTCAGATACCTGAAGTGAAGGCAGCAGTGCGACAAGCCGCGGCCGAGCTCAAGACGCATCTGAACTGAGTCCAACCTCTCGCCACACCCCAGGGTGTGGCGAGTTTTTTGTGTCCGCCGGAGTGCAATCCATGAGCCTTTTCTCTACCCACCTGCTGTCCTGGAGCGCCCTGCTTCTGGTGCTCGACGCTCTGCTCTGGCACCTTGCCCCATTCAAGCACCGAGCCCCGCGGGTCGGTGTGCGTCTGGTGTTGTTTCTGGCGTTCAGTGCGCTGGTCATCAACGCCGGCGTCAGCCCGTTGCAGGCGCCGTTGTTCGCCGATGACCGTGTTGCGCAACTGGGCGCCACGGCACTGGGGATTCTCTGGTGGTTGTACGCCGCGCGGGGGCTGACCGAAGTGATCGGTCTGGCCCTGATGCGCCGCATCGGTCACAGCGGTCGGTTGTTGCAGGACGTGATCGGTGCGCTGGTGTTCCTGGCCGCCATTGTCGCTGCCGCCGGGTATGTGCTGGAGCTGCCGGTCAAAGGCCTGCTCGCGACCTCCGGGGTGGTCGCCATCGTGGTCGGTCTGGCGTTGCAGAGTACGTTGAGCGACGTGTTCTCCGGCATCGTACTCAACACCACCAAGCCCTATCAGGTGGACGATTTGGTGATGATCGATGGCGTCGAAGGCAAGGTGCTCGATATCGACTGGCGCGCCACCCATCTGCTGACCAGCGCTGGCACCCTGGCCGTGGTGCCGAACTCGGTGGCGGCCAAGGCCAAGATCGTCAACCTCAGCCGCCCGACCAACCTGCACGGCGTGTCGATCAGCATCAAGGTGCCGAACCATGTCCGTCCGCGCCGGGTGCTCGATGCCCTCGAGCGGACTCTGCAAGGCAGCAGCAGTCTGTTGCTCGATCCGGCGCCGAAAGCGCTGCTCAAAGAGGCCGGTGAAGAAATGTCCGAATACGTGGCCAGCGGTTTCATCGCCGAACTGGGCAAGAAAGGCGACGTGCGCAATCAACTGTTCGACCTCGCTCATCGACACCTTGAAGCGGCGGGCATTTCACGGCATCCGGACGGTGTGATCGAACCCTCGACCCGCGCCCGCGCGCTGCTCGATGAAGTGAAGATTTTCCGCTCGCTTAGCCATGAAGAACGCGACCGCCTCGCCGAATCGATGGTGCCGCAGCAGTACACGGCCGGCCAGGTGGTGCTGGATCTGGACGAAGTGCCGGACAGCCTGTTTGTGATTGCCACCGGAGTCGTCAGCGCCAGCGTGTCCGACGGCAATGGCCTGGCCGAGGCAGGTCGCATGGGGCCGAACGAAGTCATGGGTGAACAGAGCATCCTTGCCGATACGCCGTCCCAGGCGACGTTCACCGCGTTGACATCCTCCATCATCTACCGTCTCGACAAGAGCCTGACCCGCCAATGCATGGAGCAGCGCAGCGAAGTGGGCCAGGCGTTGAACAAGCTGCAAGCGGTACGGCAACAGAACAGTCGGCTGGCATTGATGGCCAAGCCTGTGCCGGTCAGGAAAGGTGGATTTCTGGGGTGGTTGCAAAAACGTTGAGCAGAAAAATGCCCGCACATCGGCGGGCATTTTTTTCAGCGAATTACTTGGCCGTGAACTTGGTATAGCTATTAATCAAATTGCGATAGTTCGGCAGACGCTGCGACAGCAGATTCGCCAGACCTTCCATGTCATTGCGCCAGTCGACTTGCAGCTCGCAGGCCACCGCGAACCAGTTCATCAGATGCGCACCGGCGGCCGACATTCGCGCCCACGCCGCTTGTTGCACAGTGGTGTTGAAGGTGCCGGAAGCATCGGTGACCACGAACACTTCAAAACCTTCAGCAAGCGCCGACAGGGTCGGGAACGCCACGCACACGTCAGTCACTACACCGGCGATGATCAGTTGCTTGCGACCGGTGGCCTTGATGGCTTTGACGAAGTCTGCGTTGTCCCAGGCGTTGATCTGGCCAGGGCGGGCAATGAACGGCGCGTCCGGGAATTGCTCTTTGAGTTCCGGCACGATCGGGCCGTTCGGGCCGCTGTCGAAACTGGTAGTGAGGATGGTCGGCAGGTTGAAGAACTTGGCGATGTCGCCCAGCGCCAGGACGTTGTTCTTGAACTCGTTCGGGCTGAAATCCTGCACCAGCGAGATCAGGCCGGTCTGGTGGTCGACCAACAGCACAACGGCATCATCTTTGTTCAGACGCGAGTAAGGAACGTTGCTCATGTGAAACTCCTCGGTGGATGGTTGTTGCGCGGAGCACCGGTCACGAAGGCCGGCGCTTTGTATCGGAATCAGAAGGCGAAGCAGGAACAGCCGAACGCGCCCCAGAAACCGGCGAAATCGCTGACCGGCGCATTCGACAGGCGCGCTCGTTCATGGCTGTGGGAATGCACGCGGCACGGCCCGCTGCAATGGTGGACCTGAGCCTGCATCGGCGAAGTTGGACGCCAATGACCGGGCACCTTGACCACCGGTGACCAATCCGGCAGCACCGGCACGCTGGCCGGCCCGAGTTTTTCGAAATCGCCGGCGGCGTACACCACCTTGCCGCCGACCACGGTCAGCACCGACTCGATCCACTTGATGGCTTCTTCTTCGACACTGAAAAAGTCTGCGGTCAGGGCCACCACGTCAGCCAATTGTCCGACCTTGATCTGGCCTTTCTTGCCCTGTTCGGACGAGAACCATGCACTGCCGTGGGTGAACAGTTCCAGCGCGGTCTGCCGCGACAGCCCGTCGCTGTGCAGTTCCATGCCGCCAACGGTACGACCACTGACCATCCAGTACAGCGAGGTCCAAGGGTTGTAACTGGAAACCCGCGTGGCATCGGTGCCCGCGCCGACAGGGACGCCCTCGGCCAACATGCGCTTGATCGGTGGCGTGGCTTCGGCAGCCTTGGCGCCATAACGCTCGACGAAGTATTCACCCTGGAACGCCATACGGTCCTGAATCGCAATACCGCCGCCCAGCGCTCTCACCCGCTCGATATTCTGCGGGGTAATGGTTTCAGCGTGATCGAAGAACCATGGCAAGCCATTGAACGGAATGTCACGATTGACCTTCTCGAACACATCGAGCATACGGCTGATGGATTCGTTGTAGGTGGCGTGCAGACGGAACGGCCAGCGTTGCTCGACCAAATGGCGAACCACCGGTTCCAGTTCCTGTTCCATGGTCTGCGGCAGGTCCGGGCGCGGCTCGAGGAAGTCTTCGAAGTCGGCGGCCGAGAACACCAGCATTTCCCCCGCGCCGTTGTGCCGCAGGTAATCGTCGCCCTGGTGCAAGGTGACGCTGCTGGTCCAGTTCTTGAAGTCGGTCAGCTCTTCCTTGGGCTTCTGGGTGAACAGGTTATAAGCAATGCGAATCGTCAGTTGCTGGTCCTTGGCCAACTGCTCGATGACTTGGTAATCGTCCGGGTAATTCTGGAAACCGCCGCCGGCATCGATAACGCTGGTCAACCCGAGACGGTTGAGTTCACGCATGAACTGGCGGGTCGAGTTGACCTGATATTCCAGCGGCAACTTCGGCCCTTTGGCCAAGGTCGAGTAAAGAATCATCGCGTTGGGACGTGCCACCAGCATGCCGGTCGGATCGCCATTGGCGTCGCGCACAATCTCGCCACCCGGTGGGTTCGGCGTGTTGCGGGTGTAACCGGCGACCCGCAATGCGGCACGGTTGAGCAAGGCGCGGTCGTACAAGTGCAAAACGAACACCGGTGTATCCGGCGCAGCCTGGTTGAGTTCTTCCAGGGTCGGCATGCGCTTTTCGGCGAACTGGAATTCGTTCCAGCCACCGACCACTCGCACCCATTGCGGCGTCGGTGTGCGGTCGGCCTGGTCCTTGAGCATGCGCAAGGCATCGGCCAGGGATGGCACACCTTCCCAGCGCAGTTCGAGGTTGTAGTTCAAGCCACCACGAATCAGGTGCAAGTGCGAGTCGTTAAGTCCGGGGATGACGCAACGGCCCTTGAGGTCAATGACCTGGGTGCCCGAACCACGCAGGGCCATGGCCTCGGCATCGGTACCCACCGTGACGAAGCGGCCGTTGGTGATGGCCACCGCACTGGCGAGGGGGTTTTCACGGTCAACGGTATGAAATTGGCCATTGAACAGAATCAGATCGGCGTTCATCGCGTTTCCTCAGGCAGAATGGAATGGGACTGGTCGGCTGTCAGCCAGGGGGCGAACAGTCGGGTCGCCATGGGCATGAACAGGTACACCACCGAGAGCACGATAGTCAGGGTGATCAGGAAGGTGGCGATCACGTAATTGGAGAGCAAAGCGTTGAGTCGCAGCACTGGCCCCCAGATCAGCGGCACCAGCAGGGTGTGCGGAAAAATCACCATCAATGTCAGCACCGCCTGCTTCCAGCGCGGTGGTGGTGATGCGGCATTAGCCAGCGGTGAAAACCAGAATTCATTGATCGGGTGGACCTCGGTCTGGTCGCCGTCCGCCAGCATCGGTGCGGCTTCATTGACCAACTCCAGCCGTTGCGGCGAATCAAGCCAGCGCTGCATCGCCTCGGTGGAGCAGAAGCGCAGCACGCAGGTGAACATGTCGAGGCCGGCATGCTTGCCGCGAATCACGTCCACGCCCAAATGTCCCTCGCGCTGCCCGGCGATACCGACAATGCGCCGCAACCAGGCTTCATAGGGTGCTTCAAAACCGGCCTTGATCCGGTGTTTGACGATCAAGGTCACTATCTCATCGAAACCCGGCCGTGCGGTTGCAGTGTCGAGGCGATTGGAATCAGACATAACCGAAAGCTCCGGTGAAACGATCATTGAGCATCAGCCCAGTTGAAAAAACACCGACGTTGATGCGCCGATAACTGATTCGATAGTGCCAATGCCAGGGCACGAAAAATTGAATGCACGTGCTCTCTTTGCGACCCGGCCTTCAGCAGAGCCTAGGGGGTTGTGATGTTCAAGGGCTCAGACATGTACTGAGTGATCCGCGAACGTAACCAGCGCTCTGCCGGATCGTTGTCGTGAACGCCACTCCAGGCCATCGACAGTTGCGCCGCATCGATGGGAAACGGCGGGTCTTCGGCTCTCAAGGCGCACCCTTCAACCAACGCACACGCCGCGTAGTCGGGCACGGTGGCGATCATTTCCGTACCGGCGAGCATCGCCCGCAAACCACTGAATTGCGGAACCCCCAGCACCACTCGCCGGGTACGACCGACCTTGGCCAGATCGAGGTCGATGTTGCCGCTCAGGTCGCCAGAGAACGACACCATCGCGTGGGGTCGCTGGCAGTATTCATCGAGCGTCAGCTCACCGGGCCGGTTGTCACCGCGTAACACTTTGCAGGCAATATCACGCAGCCTCTTGCGCTTGGCGTTGGCCGGCAATTCGGTGGTGTAACTGACCCCCACGGAAATCTCCCCCGACGCCAGCAACGCCGGCATCAACAGATAATTGGCCCGACGCACTACCACTACAATTCCCGGCGCCTCCTGCTGCAGCTGACGCAACAACGGTGGGAACAAACCAAATTCGGCATCGTCCGAAAGGCCTATGCGAAACACCTCGCAGCTCGTTGCCGGATCAAACTCCTTGGCCCGGCTGACGGCACCCGAGATGGTGTCCATTGCCGGTTGCAGCTCTTTAAGAATCGCCAAGGCTCGCGCCGTTGGCTCCATCCCGCGACCGTTGCGCAACAGCAGCGGATCGTCGAACAAATCCCGTAAGCGGCCCAGCGCAGCGCTGACGGCTGGTTGTCCCACGAACAGTTTTTCAGCCACACGGGTCAGGTTCTTTTCGAACATCAACGCCTCGAAAATCACCAACAGATTCATGTCTACGCGGCGCAGATCGTTACGGTTCACAGGCACAGTCCCATTGTGTTTTCAGCCAGGCGCGAGTCAGTCGGACTTCACTCGATCATCGGCACTTTGGCCGCAGGCTTCTAAGGCCCGTACCTGAGTGGCCATCTGGGTCGGCGCCTGAGCCAGGACGCCAACCGACGTCAGCGCCAATGCCAGACCGAATCCGCTCAGCGTGCACTTCAGAGAATGCTTCATGCCTTCACCTTTGATCGAGTCAGAGAAAGCGGCCATCCACACGTCCGCCAGATGAGTTCGATCATGCACTCGTCCCACACCTGGAAAATTGCAGCCATGTGCTGAGTCAGTGCCGTTGTTCGCTGCCGCACGCGCACGGAATTAACAACGTTTAACTCGCAAGCCAGCGCCCCGCGACCAAGAATGAAACCCTCTGTGCAGACCTGTTTTCTATTAGCGGGAAGCGGCTGACCTACCGCGCAGTGCGCCAGCGCATCCCCACCGACACGGAATTTTGTCATGGCCCACATTGAGCGCAACGCCGTCAGGGCGTCGGTCACGCAAACGCGAAAAAACACTACCGGAGGCCTCTCTCCCTGGCGAGAAAGCCTGGTCAAAAAACTGATCCTCGACGGTCTGAGTGAAACACTGGAAGTCACCGAACTCGCTCGGGCCTGCGCCCTGTCCCGCAGTCATTTCTCCCGGGCCTTCAAATGCAGCACCGGCCTGTCGCCTCAGGACTGGATTCGTTGCCAGCGCATCGCCCGGGCCAAGCAACTGATCCAGAACACCGACCTGACCCTGACACAAATCAGTCTGGAGTGCGGGTTCTGCGATCAGGCGCACTTCTGCCACATGTTCACCCGCAGCGAAGGCATCAATCCGTTTGCCTGGCGTTGTCAGGCGGTGCGTGCCCTGCCCTCTCTCAACAGCAAAAGATCGCAGCCTGCGGCAGCTCCGGGTGTACACATATCCGTGTAGGAGCTGGTGCAGCCTGCGATCTTTTGATTTTGATCAGGCCTTGAGGAACGCCAGCAAGTCGGCGTTGAGTTGATCCTTGTGAGTGTCGGTCAGACCATGAGGCGCGCCTGGATAGACCAGCAGTTTCGAGCCCTTGACCAGTTTGGCCGAAGCGATGCCGGCGGCCTCGATCGGTACGATCTGGTCAGCGTCGCCATGCACCACCAGAGTCGGCACGTCGAACTTTTTCAGGTCTTCGGTGAAGTCGGTTTCGGAGAATGCCTTGATGCAGTCATAGGCATTCTTGTGGCCAGCCGTCATGCCCTGCATCCAGAACCAGTCAATCATCCCCTGAGAAGGCTTGGCACCTGGCTTGTTGAAGCCAAAGAACGGCCCGCTGGCGACGTCTTTGTACAACTGTGAACGGTCCGCCAGGGACGCCTGGCGCAAACCGTCGAACACTTCCATCGGCAGGCCGCCTGGATTGGCTTCGGTCTTGAGCATCTGTGGCGGCACCGCGGAAATCAGCCCGGCCTTGGCGACTCGCCCAGTGCCATGACGACCAATGTAACGCGCCACTTCGCCACCGCCGGTGGAGAAACCGAACAGCACCGCGTTTTGCAGATCCAACAGCTCGATCAACTGCGCGAGGTCGTCGGCATAGGTGTCCATCTCATTGCCGAACCAGGGCTGGCTGGAGCGGCCGTGACCACGGCGATCATGGGCGATGACCCGGTAGCCCTTGGACGCCAGGTAGATCATCTGCGATTCCCAACTGTCGGCATTCAACGGCCAGCCGTGGCTGAAGACGATGGGCTGACCGGTGCCCCAGTCCTTGTAGTAAATCTCGGTACCGTCGCGGGTGGTAAATGTACTCATGGCGATTGCTCCTAAATTACGGCGTCGGGTGTGTTGGTGTGAATCAATTCGATGGATGGCCCATTCGTTCGGCCAGACGCGCTACCCGCTCGCCCAGGTGCGCGGCGGTGCAGCGATCTTCGGGAGGTGGCGCATGGTCCGGGGACTGTTCGACATTCGACTGGGCCATGGCCCCCAGTGAACTGCCCAGGCGATTCAATTGCCCATCGAACTTGCCAGCGCTGGAGCGCGCCGGCAGCAGGTCGAGGCCGACCCAGATCATCGAGTGCTGGGCCGCGAACACGGCCATCTGCAGCAAGGTGTTGAGCTTGTCGCCGCACAGACAGCCGGAGTTGGTGAACCCGGCAGCCAATTTGTCGCGCCAGGGCTGCGCCAGGTAGAACGACGCGCTGGCCTCCATGAAGCCCTTGAAGGACGCCGATGCGCTGCCCATGTAAGTCGGGGCACCGAAGATGATCGCGTCGGCGCGGTGCAAGCAGTCCCACTGCCCGTCCACTTCCTCAACCGGAATCAGCTGGCAAGTACTGCCCAGGTGCCGCTCCACCCCCTGAGCCACAGCTTCGGCGATGACCCGCGTATGACCATAACCGCTGTGATAGACCACTACCACGTCGCTCATTCTGGCGTTCTCCTGAAATGTTCATCCCTTTTGCTGCACGAAGCACGAAGACCGGTGCCTTCGGTTGATGGACTGGAAGTAGTGTATTTTTGGGGGTAAACCGGGTGCAGGACGAGTTAAACGTTGTTAATTTTCAACGGTGCACCAAAAGCCCCGACTCAACCTTTTTCCACCGCCGAGCCCAGTAAATACGAGCTTGCGAACGGTGCCGGAAACGCTGCATACAATGCACACACAGGACAGTCGCTCGGTCACCGCGTTGCGTTGACTAACAGATTTGAGGAACATGCCCGGATACCGTGTGATAGACGGATGCAAGCAGGAGTGACCCGTTGACCCGTTCCCCCGAACAGGCCGTACATTTCGGCCCCTACCGGGTCTACCCCGGACAACGCCTGGTGCTGGAGGCCGACCAGCCCCTGCGCCTGGGTCGGCGCGCCATGGACATTCTGTTGATCCTGCTGGAACACGCCGGGAATGTAGTCAGCAAGCAGCAATTGATCGCGCAGGTCTGGCCCAAATGCGTAGTCGAAGACATCAATTTGCGAGTACACATGGCGGCGCTGCGCAAAGCCCTCGGCGACGGTCAAGCCGGCCAGCGCTACATCGTCACCGTGGCCCAGCGTGGTTACAGCTTTGTCGCGCCGTACTCCCTGGAACACGTCGAGCAACGTCCGCCGAGCAGCGGCCACGAGCAGAGCGGCCATAACCTGCCCATTCGTCGGACTCGCATGATTGGTCGCCAGGTCTTGGTCGACAGTCTTGTCACGCACTTGCCACGCCAACGCTTCATCACCCTCGTCGGCCCTGGCGGTATCGGCAAGACCACGGTGGCACTGCGCGTCGCCGAACAACTGATCGGTCGCTACCGGGACGGCATTCGACTGCTGGACCTGGCCCCGGTCAGCGACCCGTTGATGATCGCCACCCACCTGGCGACGCTGCTGGACCTGTCGTTGCACGACGCTGAACCGATGAACTGCCTCACGACCTTCCTGCGCGATCGGCAAATGCTGCTGGTGATCGACAACTGCGAGCATCTGATCGACGCCGTTGCGTTGCTCAGCGAAAGCATCCTGCGTGGCGCGCCCGATGTGCACATTCTGGCCACCAGTCGCGAGAGCCTGCGGGCCGAAGGCGAATTCGTTCAGCGCCTGGAGTCCCTGGACTGCCCACCACCCATCGCCGCGCTGGACAGCTCCCAGGCCTTGAGTTTTTCGGCTGTGCAATTGTTCGTCGAACGGGCAATGGCCAGCCATGACAGTTTCGAACTGAGCGATGCCGAACTGCCTCTGGCGATCGAGATTTGCCGCCGCCTGGACGGCATTCCTTTGGCGATTGAACTGGCCGCGGCGCAAGTGAACAGCCTTGGCCTGAGTGGATTGCTAACGCAACTGCAAGGCAGTTTTCGTCTGCTCACACAGGGCTGCCAGACGACGCTGGGTCGGCATCAGACCCTGCGCGCGACACTTGACTGGAGCTTTGAGCTGCTGAGTACCTGCGAACAAATCTGCCTGCGCCGACTGGGTGTGTTCAGGGGCGGTTTCACGCTGGAATCGGCGGCCGCGGTGATTGTCGGCGAACACATCGAACCCCGCGAGGTGTTTGGCGCGATTACGCAACTGGTGGCCAAGTCACTGCTGAACGTGGAGGTCGGCGACGAGCAGGTGTTCTACCGTCTGCTCGATACCACCCGCAGCTATGCCCTGGAAAAACTCGACCAGGCCAATGATTTGCCAGACACCCTGGAACGCCACGCCGAGCGCTGCCTGGCATTGATGCATCAGGCCCAGAACGACTGGGAGCACATCCAGACCGATATATGGATCGAACGTTACGCCCGCAGTCTGGAAGACATCCGCTCGGCCCTGGACTGGGGCTTGAACGCTCAAGGGCCGCAGGCTGTGGCGATCCGACTGGCATCGGTTTCGACGCCACTCTGGCAGGAACTGTCGCTGCTCAAGGAACACGGCGTGTACGTGTGCAAGGCCCTGGCAGGGCTCGAATTGACGCCCGAGCCCTGCCCTCGTCTGAAAATGGCCCTCAAGCTCGCCCTCGGCAGCTCCTGCTACCACACCCAAGGCGGCACCGCCGAAACCGTCGAAGCCTTTGTGAGCGCCAGAACCCTGGCCGAACGCTGCAACGACGTGGCCGGTCAGCTCAGGGCCGTGTCCGGGCACATGGCGGTCAACCTCAGTTGCGGCAACTACCAAACGGCCCTGGAACAGAGCCTGCAATTCGATCGTCTGGGTTTACAAGGCAACGCCGCTGTGTCCCTGAGTACACACCGTTTGCAAGTGCTGGCCCTGCACTTTGCCGGGGATCAGCAACGGGCACGGGAGGTTGCTGAACAAGTCATTGAGCGCATGGCCCAGAGCGGACACCTCAATCGCTTCACCCACGGCTTTGGTGTCCAGTACGACCAGAGCGTCGCCGCCCTGACCATTCTCGCGCGGATCCTCTGGCTGCAAGGCCATCCGGAAAAGGCCTGGAGCACCGCGCGTCAGGCGCTGGACATTGCGCTCCAGATCGACCACGGCACGTCCATCTGCTACACGCTGGCACTGTCCGGTTGCCTGATCGCCCACTACAACGGCGACACTCAAACTGCCTGCAACCTCTTGCGCCTGCTGCTCGAACAAGCACAAAAACATTCGGTGCTGCTGTTCTACAACTGGGCCCGGCACTACGCGCAGGTGATCGATGGCGATAACGCACATTCGCCCCCGCAACCCGGCGTCGGGCTGATCAAGGAAATCATGGTCACCCTGGATACCGGTTTCGTCGATGACACATTGCTGGCACGGGCCGAAAACGGCGCTGCGGGTTGGAGCACGGCGGAAATCCTTCGGGCCAGAGCGAATGCACTGCTTGCAGAAAACAGCCAGAGTGCAGCCGAGACCGTGCTGCTCAAAGCGCTGGCAGTGGCAAAAGCCCAGGGTGCTCTGGCGTGGGAGCTGCGCACGGCCACATCACTGGCCGAGCTTTGGCAGCGTCAAGGCCGCCACCAACAAGCCCATGACCTGCTGGCGCCGATCTACAACCGCTTCACCGAAGGCTTTGCCACACCAGACCTAAGCAAAGTCCGCCGTCTGCTTGACGAGCTGCAGCGACACCGGCCGGCCTGAAACCCAGCGTGCCCGGCTGAGATAGCGGGCATAACGCGTTTCAAACACTCGCCGCAGTCCGCTCAGTTCAAGCTTTTCCAGTACGTAAGTGCGGGTAGTGTTGAGAAACCGATAACGTGTCATGCCATTGCCCTGTTCAACCGACAACAGTGATTTCAGCGCCAGCCGTTCTATCACCTCTGCCAGACTGGTGGGCCGCAGCACCGCACAACTGATGACGCCGATGGCTGCGTCCAAAGTAAAGGCTATTTTGAACACCGCCAGCCCCTGCAGCACGGTCTGCTCCAGCGGGCTCAGGCGCTGATAGCTCCAGTCCAACGCAGCCTTGAGCGTCTGATGCCGTGGCACGGCGGTGCGCCGGCCTTGGGTCAGCAGTTGAAAACAATTGTCCAGTTGTGCTCGCAGCCCAACCAGTGCCAGCGCATCGATCTGCGCCGCTGCCAGTTCGATGGCCAAGGGCAGACCGTCGAGGCGCCGACAGATTTCCCGCACAGCCTTGAGGTCCTGTTCACGCAGAGCAAAGCCTTGTTGGCGGGCACGGGCACAGCTGACAAACAGCTGCACCGCCGAATAGCTCATCGCCTCGCTAACACTCTGCAGCGCCGACATCGGCGGCACCGCGAGGGCTGGCAAACGCTGAACCGTTTCCCTCGCCGCCCGCAGCGGTTCGCGGCTGGTGACCAGGATCGATAACCGTGGCGCCGAAACCAATAGGCCATCCACCAGCGAGCGGCAACGTTCGAGCACGTGCTCGCAATTGTCGAGCACCAGCAATGCATGCCGTGGCGCCAGTGCATCTACGCCAACGTCCAGTTCAAGGGCCTGGCTCAGATAATCGACGAGCTGCGCAGGGTCATCGATTGACGCCAGATCAACGATCCAGACGCCATCGCGATAGTGCTGCAACAGCTGTTCGGCCACGCGCAAGGCCACCGTGGTCTTGCCGATACCAGCGGGGCCGACCAATGTCATGAAACGGCGAACCGGCAACTGCCGGACCAGACTGCCAACGATCGAATCTCGGCCGGTCACTGGCGTGATCCGTGTCGGCAGGTTGTGCCGGGGCGGCTGAACGGTTTCGATCGAAACCTGCATCCCGTCCGACTCGCGCTGCACTGGGGCTATGAAGCTATAACCTCGCTGGGGAATATTAACGATGTAGCACCGCCCGTTCTGGCCGTCGCCCAGGGCCCGACGCAGGGCAGCGATGTGCACGCGCAGGTTGATCTCCTCGACCACCGAAGTCGGCCAGACATGGGCAATCAGTTCTTCCTTGCTGAGCACATTGCCCGCGCGCTCGACCAGTACCTGGAGGATATCCAGTGCCCGTCCGCCCATACGCAGCGACCGATCACCTTCCAGGATCAGCCGTTGACGAGTGTGAAACACGTACGGGCCAAACCGCAGCACCGCACTGCTATTTAAATCTCTGAGTCTGTTCATGCACGTTCACGTGCTGAAAACCTGGCCCGGCTCAAGGTACTGCATCATCCATTGCACGAGTTCGCCCAGGCTCCCGCACCTCCATTGCCAAGAGTCCACGAGTATCTTGGCAGGCATGGGTGACGGTACAACGGAGCTGGAGGGAGCGTCACGGCCATCGCGGTGCGCTGGACGGACAAGAACGCTCTAGCTGAACTGTTCGCGGTACTGGGCGGGAGTCAGACCGAGTTTTTCACTGAACAGAAAACGCATGTGCCGCACGCTGCCGAAGCCGCTTTTGTAGGCGACGGTCTTGAGCGGCAGGTCACTGGTTTCCAGCAGGCTCCTCGCACAGTCGATACGCGCGCTTTGCAGAAACTCCATGGGCGTAATGTTCACTTCCCGGGCAAACACCCGGGCGAAATGCCGCGCACTCATGTTCGCCAGGCTGGCCATGCGTTCGACGCTGAAGGCTTCATCAAGGTGTTCGAGCACATGGTTCTGCACTCGGGTCACCGGCGTTTCCTGGGGTGCCACTGCAGCCATCAATGGGCTGAACTGCGCCTGTCCGCCCTGGCGCTTCATCACCACTAGCAACACCTTGGCCACGTCCTGGGCGATTTTCTTGCCGTGATCCTGAGCGACCACCGCCAGTGCCAGGTCGATGCCGGCGGTGACCCCGCCAGAGCTGATCAGGTTGCGATCCTCGACGTAAATCTGATCGGTCTTCACCGTTGCCTCGGGGAAGGCTCGAATCAACCGCTCCGTGTAATGCCAGTGAGTCGTCACCCGATAACCGTCCAGCAAACCGGCATGCCCCAATATGAACGCCCCCGTGCAGATCGAGCCATAACCGGCCGACCGACTGACGGCGCCCCGCAACCAGTCGAGCAACGGTGGATGTTTTTCGTTATAGGCCCCCGGACCGCCCGGTACCAGCAACAGGTCATAGCCCTCGCACGCCTGATCGATATGCATATCCGCCTGAACGCTGACACCGTTGGAAGCTCGCAGCAAGCCATGCTCGGTGCCGATCATCGACAGCTGATAACGGTCGCCCGGCTCCAGATAACGGTTGGCGATGGAAAACACCTCCATGGGCCCGGCCATATCAAGCAGGAGAAAGTCTGGAAACAGCACCATTGCCACGGTTTTCATGGGTTGGAAATCACTGATATCAAAGAAATAGGAAACGCAGCGTCAGCGCTGAACATTATGGCCATTTGTAACAACAAGAATACATGAACCCGCTCACATAACTGTCAACCTGATCGAGACAGTATTTCAATTTCCATCTACTTATTGCACCCACTGATAAACATTAACCTTCTCCTCACTCGGACGAACTCTCGTCCCAAACAGGAGATTTCATCATGCTGACCCTTCGCAAAGCTTCTGATCGCGGCGCGGCCAATCACGGCTGGTTGAAGTCGCTCCATACCTTTTCCTTTGCCAACTACCGCAATCCGCGGGAGCAGGGTTTTTCCGACCTGCTGGTGATCAACGATGACCGCGTGGCAGCCGGTAAAGGCTTTGGCCAACACCCGCACCGGGACATGGAGATTTTCTCCTATGTGCTCGAGGGTGCCCTGGAACACAAGGACACTTTAGGCACAGGTTCGGTGATCCGCCCCGGCGACGTGCAATTGATGAGCGCCGGCAGCGGCGTGGCGCATAGCGAGTACAACCACTCGGCAACCCGGCCGGTGCACTTCCTGCAAATCTGGATCGTACCGGACGTCAGCGGCGCCAAACCGCGTTATCAGCAAGAGCACTTCAGCACGCAGAAGAAACGCGGTCGCCTGCAACTGATCATCTCCCCTGATGGGGCCAACGGTTCGCTATGGGTTCGCCAGGATGCCCGGGTCTATGCCGGCCTGATCGACGGCAAAGAAAGCGCCAGTCTCACGCTCGCCGCCAATCGCTACGCCTATGTGCATGTGGCCCGGGGCAAGGTCGAGCTAAACGGCGTGCAATTGCAGGAAGGCGATGGCGTGCGGGTTCGCGATGAACAGGCGTTGACCTTGAGCAACGGTGTGGATGCCGAAGTGCTGGTGTTCGATTTGCGTGCGCAAGAACTGCCGCAAATGCCATGACCGTAACTTGCCTGGGGGGGGCTGTGCCCCCGGGCTTCACTCATTGGAATGCGTAAACACTTCGACTATATCTACGATCGCCGCACGGTGAGAGCCATCCTACAGTCCACGTCTCATATGGATGGAGGAGATTTGTATGGTTTCCAATGAGGCAGGCACCACGAAAGCGGATCTACGGAGCAGCGGGAACTGTGCTCATCGGGGCGGGATTCGGGTGCTTTCCGGGAATATTGCGGGAACAGCCAAACAAAAACTTTTCTTTGGACCAAAAAAAATGGAGCTCTTTTCAGAGATCCATTTT
Source organism: Pseudomonas sp. H3(2019) (assembly GCF_007713465.1). Taxonomy (GTDB): domain Bacteria; phylum Pseudomonadota; class Gammaproteobacteria; order Pseudomonadales; family Pseudomonadaceae; genus Aquipseudomonas. The sequence goes on from NZ_VMSG01000002.1 coordinate 261,609, forward strand.
TTAATGCCTGGAGCGGGAAACGAGACTCGCATCTGGCATCCTACCCATTGAAATCCAAGGGGTTTCTCCTCTCGTCGAAGCAGAAGAAGACTCAATTCTGAACTTGTTATTGGGACGTCTCAAGAGCAAAAAAGACCGAACTCCAAGGCATATTATTAGGTTCTGCACCTAGCCAGCTGAAAACTGTTATCAACCTGAAGGCATCAGTAGCGCAGGCCCAGCTCGAAAAGCGCCTGCTCCGTAGCCCCCTCCTCGTCACCTCGGAGTCCAGCACGGCCACGGCGTACCTACACGCACAAATCGAGTATCGCAAGCATTGAGCGCCAGTTCCTCGTAGTAGCAGGCACCAACAGTTTTTTCTCGAAAAAGCTATTGTTGAGCTTGGTCTTGTTATAACCATGCGGACAGTGGAGAAACGCCGTCTTGCCGATAAGGACCACACGCTCCTGCCCCTGTAGGGGCATCGCCAGCCGATCGAATGCTGCCTTGGAGACCGGTTCGAACAATAAAGTTGCATGAAACAGCTTGCCCTCCTCTCCGCCTCCCGGCGACAGAGGGTTAGCGGCGATAATCTCTCGAAGCGCCTCGACGCCAAGCACCAAGACCTCTACCTCATGACCAAAATCGGCCAGGATCATTGCCTTGATCTGGATTGCCAGTACGTCGGCACCGATCTCTTCGGCCTCGAACACAACGTTTCCACTTTGCAAGTAGGTACGGACCGCCTGAAAGCCCATGGCCTGAAGGCTGGTCCGCAAATCCGCCATATGAATGGTACGTTTTCCTGAAACATTGATTCCGCGCAACAACGCGACAAACTTACTCTTCACTCGAAAAGCCTCATTGATGCTGTCCATCTCGTCACGGCAGTGACAGGAGCAGTTGTCGCAACGCAAGCGCCAGTTCTTCCGGCAACGGCTGCAGATAGAAGTGGTTGCCACTGAAAACCCGACTCTTGAACGTGCCGCAGGTAGTATGACGCCATGCTGAAAGCTCGCTGTAATCGACTTCGGGATCATGGGCGCCGCAATAAGCCGTCAGTGCGGTTTTAAGTATGCCGCCAGGCAGCGGCAAATAGGTTTCGATCAATTCGAAATCAGCACGCAAGCTGGGCAGAAAAACCTCCAGCAAGCCCTCGTCGGCCATTACAGAGTCCGGCGTGCCGCTCAGCGACTGCAGCACGTTCAGAAACTGCTCCTTCGGCAGGTCATAAAAGGATCGTCTCCGCGCGGGAAGATGGGGGGCCCTGCGCCCCGAAACAACCACATGACGCAGATGGCTCAAACCATTTGCCTCGCATTTCCTGGCGATTTCATAAGCCACTGCGGCCCCCATACTGTGCCCGAACAAGGCGAATGGCTCGTCCATGAAAGGCTTCAGCGCCTCGAATAACGGATCGATCAGATCCGCCATCTTTGTGTAGGTTGGCTCCTGTCGTCTAGCTTCACGCCCGGGCAACGCCACTCGGCATATCTCGATGTCGTGGCCCAGCAGACTCCCCCAGCGACTGAAAAATGACGCCCCTCCCCCCGCATGGGCGAAACACAATAGCCTGATTCGATGCGCACCGCGCACGACAGGCATTCTCAGCCAGGGGGATTGCGGGCTTGCGCGCTCAGCGCCGACGCTATCCGATACCCGCTCCATCAACATGGTGCCCCCTCCCTCATACTTTTGGGACGGATGTCATGCCAGACCCTCTCGACATGAGCCAGGCATGCGTCCCTGGAGCCTTGAAACGTCGGGTTGCATTCAGTCCACCCCAGCGGCAATGATCGTGTCCGGGGCCAAACCGAGTACTGCTCTTCATCGTTTACCACAACGCAAAATTCGAGAGTGGGGGTTTGCAATTGCTTGTCCATCCGTTGTCCTTAGAATCCGTTCAAGAGCGCATGCTCAAATCCATCGATATTTACGGTGGTAGTTTTCAATACCGTCCAACGCGAGCATGCGCTGCCCACTCGGCCTACCGACATGAAATTTTTCTAGCCCGGCGGTATCGATCTTGCGATGTTCAACCGCCTGCAGACAACGCAGGTTCTCAGTCAAGATCTGCTGATATTCGGCGAAACTCAATAAGTAGCGCTGATCCAGCCGCCCCTTGATATCCATTTTTGCTAGCGCATCGTGTGAGGATTCGTCGATGGTGACGCTGAAAAATTCCGATGAGCAGCCTGACCCGTACGAAAACATGCCGACCCTGGCGCACCCTTGCACAGGGGCGTGGTCGATTGTGCTCGCCAAAGCCAGATAGACCGAAGCCGAGCAAAGGTTACCCACCCGGCTCGGGTACTTCAGGGACGGCGAGACGCGTCGCGAAAAGTCGTCCACGATCTGCTCTGGCCGCCAGCCCGAATGCTCACGCATCATTTTGCGGTGACCCGCCTTGACCAACCCGGAGAATGGTGTGTGCATCGCCAGGTAATTGAAGGTGTCGGTAAAGCTGACGCCATCGACCTTGGAGGTGTAGTCGGCATAGCTGTTGCTGAAACAATCCAGATAAGTAAACAGAGAGCCGTCTACATCGGCAATTTCGAAAGTGCTGGTCGGCCGCGCCGAATCCATGGTTTCGAAACTGTAATTGCCGAAGGCTCCCAGATCGAACCGAGCGATCTGCCCGTCCTCTGCCAGCAGGATCGCCGCCGCCCCGTGGCCTACTGTTGGCTCCATGTATTCCGCACGCTGGTCGACCAGCGCGACGTCGGTGCCGATGATCAGCACTTTGGCGCCGGGCGCCACTCCCGAAGCCAGATATCCGACGGCCATCTGCACGGCAGCGGTCGAAGCGAAACACGCCTGTTTGACCTCCATGATCCGGCAGTTCCGGCTGAGCCCCAAATGGGCATGGACATAGGATGAAATCGACTTGCTGTAATCAATTCCGGACTCGCTGCCGATGATCAGTACGGCAATCGCGTTCTTTTCCTCTTCCGACATCTGCTCGAGGATGGGAAGCGCCGCGTTGACGGCATTGGTGATCGGATCCTCGAACGGCAGCGCGACGGCGCGCTCCATCATCATCAGATTATCCAGCCGGGCGCTATCCAGTCCGCGCGCTTCAAACAACGTCGCCACCGGGATCTGGGCGATGCCGCAATACACATTCAACGCTTCAATGCCAACGTGCATAGTTCCCCCTTATCGCTCACAGGCTGCGCACAGATAATCAATCAAGGCATCAATATCCTTGAGCGCGCTGAAGTCGGCCAACGGCAACTTCAACTTCAACTTCTGCAGTAACGTCGCGATGATTTCGACCCGATCCACCGAGTCGGCACCCAGGTCCCTGATATGTCGATCGCCACGGATCTCGTCAGTACGCACACTGGGCAGAATTGAAACGATGACGTCTTTAACCGCGTTTGCTATGTCTGTTCTATTCATTATCTGGCACTTGCAATTAAAGTTGGACCGTAGCCACGGCCATCATGCGATCTGCGGATTTTTCGAAGATCACAACATTGAAAATTTTCTGAGCGTGAGGATTGCCTGGATCGACCCATAACTGGGCCTCCAGCATCAGTACCGCACTCATGTTGGCGTTCCCCATGAAACAGATCTGGTGATCGAGCACGGCCCGATCCATAAAGCTTTGGTCTTCCCAGGCCATCTTGCGCCACAGGCGGAGAATGGCCTGGTCGACAATGGTGAAATAGCTGGCGAAATACAGCAGTCCCACACCATTGAGATCGCGCGTGATATCGACCTGGTATTCGAACCGCTCCTGCGCCACGCACTGCAATTGGGCCTTTTGCTCCTCTGTCAGAAAGCTACCGTTGCGGCGGGCGTAATCGTAGACCAGGCGCGGTGAGTACCGGGCCGGCAGCTGGGGCAGATGCTCGCTGACGAAATCGACCGGACTCGACTTTTGCAGCTTCTCGTTGCTGCCGCCTTCCGTCCGGACCAGCCAGCGGTTGAAGTTCTGGATAAACATACAATTGTCAGGCGTGCGCTGATAGAACGTATCCAGATCCAGAGGCTCGGCGTACAGCGTCCCTTCGCTGGCCCGGCTGATCAGGTGCAGGGTCAGGACCGATTCGCTGCCGAAGCCAAATACATTGCTGTCGACCTGCAACATATCCCCAAACGTCAACGTCCCCGGATGGAAGTCCGGGCTAGCCTTGATGTGGTAGTAATAAAAACCAAGATACGTGGGACTGCCCTGCTCGTTTCTGGCGTTGTAAACATCCGTGCCGCAAAACTGGCTCACCGCATCCCAGGTCCAGTCTCCCACCTGGCCGACAAACAGCGAGTTGGGGCCGCACATGCCCGGCTTGATGCGGGCACGGCGAACGATCTGGTTCGGTTGGCGGGTGCAAACCGAGGGTTCGGAAACAACATCTTCACTCATGATCACTCTCTACTTTGCAAAGGCCATAGTGTTATCGAGTGTTTCGACATGGCTCTGCCGAATCACGATCTGGTGCTGCGCCAGGAAGTCCTCGATGAGGTCGTTGCACTCCTGCGCATTGGTCAAGGTCACGAAGTGCCCGCCAGTTTCGATCATCTCCAAAACCGCACCAGGAATGCTGTCGCGCAGCGTCAGGGTGGTTTGCGCAGAAATGACCGAGTCGTGACGGCCTTGCAGGATCAGGCTCGGGACAGCGATATCAGCCAGCATCGCGCGCAAATCCGGCAGATGGGTGAATTCATCCAGATACTTGAGCCCCATACGTGGGTCCATGCTCTCGCAACGCAGCAGCGTCTCCGATACGCGTTGTCGTTCTAGTGTCAGCCGCGGATCGTCGACATGGGAGGCAATGAGTGCCATATCCTCTGCGATCACCTCAACCAACGGACTGACCTTGCCATCGCGGTTGCCGACCTTGTAAGAGCTGCAGATCAGCGTCAACGTCGCGCTCAAGTGCGGATAGCGATGCACAAACGCCTGTGCCTGCAGGCCTCCGGCCGAGATCCCGGCGATATGCATCGGCCCGGTGACCCCCAGCGTTTCCAACACGTGCACAAACAGATCGGCCACGCCGTCGAGTGACAAAGGAACCTGTGCATTCGTGGCACCGACGCCGGGATGGTGAATCGTCACCACGCGGAATCGTTCCGACAGGGACTTGAACTGGTAGGCGAATAATCCGGCGCCTATGTTGAACGGATGCATCAGCAACAACACCGGCCCCTGCCCTGCCGACATCACTTCGACCTGCCCCCCCTTCACCTCGACCAATTGCCGTACGACTTCCGGGAAAATTTCCTGCACCACACGATAGTTTTCTTCGACAACCCGTGATGCAGCATTGGTCGCGCGCTCCAGCATCTTGCGGTCAGGCCGGACCTCGACGGGGGCGGTGCTCCCGGCGATATCAAGCAGGTGGAATCGCGCTTCGGAACGTGCCGCATTCGAGTCGTCGGCGGTCAACAGCAAGACGTGGGCATCGGATTGGAACAGGGCTACCAGCCGATCGGCCAATTCGCATACCACTGTGAAATTCAGTCCGACCGGAATTGCCAGGCGGATGCATTGATTCAGCGACTCGTCGCCCGGGCTGGCCAGATGACGCGCAGCCCGAATACCGGTTTCGCGGTAAATCCAGGCAAGGCAGGATTCCACCGGATACGCGGCACCGCGGTACCGAGGCATTGCGGACACATCGAGCAAGACGCAGTGCGTGCCCGGCATCGCGCCACGCACTGGCGCCCCGGCATCGCGCAGACGCTGCCACAGCTGCGCCACGCATTGCATGCGCTGAGTCACCAACTTACGGACCTTGGTTCGATCGCCCAGCACCCTGGCCAGCAGCGAGCGATTCTCCAGATTTAGCTCGTTGCCGCGCAACGCGGCGCGCTCATCGATATGAGTCGCGATGCTCGCATCAGACGTCGCGACCAGGCCGCCGTAACTGCAGCCGAAGTCTTTGCTCATACCCATGCTTACCGCATCCGCCTGTTGCAAAATCTGACCGGCGACATCCCACAGATCCTGTTCAGCAAACCCCTCTTCGTTCTGAATGATGCAAAGCGCGTTCTCCAGCAGACGGGTCGCGTCCATCACCAGTATCGTGTCATGGCGATGGGCGAGTTCCCGCGCCAGGCGCAGGTTGGCCAGCGAAACGGCACGACCACCACGCGCATTGTTACTCAACTCCACCGCGACAAATGCGCAGCCATTGGGGCAGGACAGCAGCTTTTCCTCAAGATCACTCAGATCGAAATTGCCGGAGAACGGTGCGCCCGAATCATCGCCAGATTCCGCCGCCACCACCACTTCGCTCAAATCATGATCCATCAGGTTGAAGGTCCAGCTCGGGAACAAGGCATTGCTCAATACCCGGCGACCGCGTTTAGGCAAGGCGCGGCACAGCATCGCCTCCGCCGTGCGGCCAGACCCTGCCGCCCGCACGAACTTGAACGGTAGTAACGTCTGTTGATCGAGTCGGTAATCAACGCTTCCTCCAAGTAACTTGGAGCGCATTTCGGCCATACGACCGGAAATGAATCCCGCCTCAAGCTCCGACCAGGAATCCGTCATCAAATCGTACGGCACCTCACCGGGCGCCAGGCGTACCGGGTTATAGCCGACGGCGCGTAATTGCCTTTCGCGCAGCCCCACTTGTGTGTCAGGAAGCGCTTGGGTTTCGACCTCCAGAGCCTCTTGCACTTCAGCAACGGCTACAGGGGTATCGCCCGCCTTGGGACTCGCGATCATAAGCAGAATGTCGGATACCGGGGTGCTGTCGGCCTCATCGGCGCGACACAGATAGACCGGCAGGTTGGTCGGTGCGAACTTGTTCTTGAACTGCACATTGCCGTCGTTGTTGACCAGGCCCAGTTCGCGCAGCTCTTGCAGAGTGCGCTCGGCCTGCACATCGGCATTGGCCGAATCGCAAACCTTGACGCCAAAAGTGCCGCCGAAGCTGAAGAAGGTATCGCCCTCGGCAATCCGCTGCTCAAAGATCTTGGCAATGGCGAATTCCAGGCCGCCCGCCGGCGCCTGCGCGCCATAGAACTCCAGGTCCAGCAGATAACCGTTCTCGGACGGGATATGCGTCACGATGATGGCGTTGGCCAGCGTGTCATCGACAAAGGTCAGGAACATGCGATGACGTTCGGCCAACACACCTGCTCCGATTTCGGCTCGCACCGTCGCCACATAAGGATTGACCATTTGCTTGGTGCTGGCCCACTGGTCGATCACCGCAACAATCTGCTGATCGATGGCCGGATCGCTGCCGACGCGGTATTCCTCGGTACGGCACTGGCCACTGGCTTCGAACTTGTTCACCAGATAACGCAACTTGCGCATTTTGCTGCCCGACAGTGTGAATTCGGCGAGGTTTTCCAGTCGCTGCACCACGCCGAACGGCGTGGCCGTAATGGCGATATCCCCAGCCCGTTCCAGACGCATCAGCGACAGGAAGTTGGCTTTCATCCCGTGTTCGCGACCAAACTCGATGTACTCCTGCGCCAACTCCGGCGCGTAGTCCTCGGTACCGACATAACTGAACGAAAACAGCACATCCCCTGCTTGGGAACAGTTGAAATAACCCAAGCGCCGTTTGCCAATGAAGACATAGGGCGCAATGTCCCGTCCGGGCAACCCGCCTTCCTTACCATGCAGCAGGTGCAATTGCCGCACGGTCTCGTCCAGCTCGGGCCATTTCGGCAGACTCTGCTTCTTGACGAACAGCGCCTGACGATCGTCGATCGGCGTCTCCGACAATGGGCTTGCGTCGTGCGCCACCTCATTACTCGATGCCACCACGCCGCTCACGTCGCTATCCCCCAAGAACGCCGCGAGGGCTGCAATGGTCGTCATATCGAACAACAAGCTCTTCTTCAACGGACCGAACTCGCCTTCCAGCGCGCTGATCACTCGCAACATGTCAAACGACGTCATCCATTGCGAAAACGCCTGCTCGGGGGCGGGCTCTCGCTCCAGGGTGCGCTCAATCAGTCCGAAGAGGCGCTGTTCCAGCGATTCGCCCGGCGCCGGAATAACCTCGGCCTCGACAGTTGTTTCCCTGTCTGCCACTGCCGGTGCGGCAGCAGGCTGTTCGGCGATGCCCGCAGTGGTACAGGCACGTTGCTCGCAGTAGTCCGTCAGTAGCTCGACCGTATTGTGTTCATACACCTGCGCAGCTTGCACATCCCAGCCAAAACGCTGGTTCAGACGGCGGATCAACTGGATGCCGAAGATTGAATCCAGCCCCAGGTCGACGAACGGAACGGTCTCGTCGATCTCTCCCACGGGGATATCCAGCAGCTCGGACAGTGCTTCGCGCAGAAAGCCCGCAATCTCGAGTGGGTCAATACTTACCGCCGTCGTCGAATCGGGTTCCGTTGAGCGTACTGGACTCATAGGCTGCGCACCGAAAGCCGCTTCGGTCGTCGCAACAGGAGCCACCGCGACGACGGGCCCCACCCCAGACAACTGGATCTTGCCTGACACGCGAGGCGTCGATATCTGGACGGGTGAGTCCACCAGCGGCAACGGCAAGGCCTGCGACACATTGTGCGTATGCACGGCCTCATGCACCGCTGGCAGCGCCGTTACGGCGCTGAACCAATGATGCTTGCGCGCAAAGGCGAAGCTCACCACGCCGCCCAAGCGCGGCAACCCCGCAGGCAACCATGCATGCCAGTCAACCTGCGCTCCAACGACCCAAGCCTGGGCCATCTGGCGCAAACCGGCACCATTCGCGGGCGCCGGGATCATCTGCTCCGCCAGTCCCGACAGTGCCGAGTCATGCATGCCCTGAGAGGCCATCGTCAACTCGGTGACAAGGCTTGCGGCATCCTGCGCCAGCACCACCAGACGATGCGGGAACGCCTCCCGACCATGGGCAAGAGTGGCGGCCAGCGCACGCAGATCAAGCGCGGTATTTTTTTCGATAAAGCGCGCCAGACTTGCCGCATAAGCCAGCAGGGCCTCCGCGCTCGGCGCGGACAGCAGGAAGGGCAGAACACCGGTCGACCCCGCATGGACGGCGCGCGCGGGATAAGACTCCACAATCACATGCGCATTGGTGCCACCGAACCCGAACGAGCTGATGCCGGCGCGCTGCACGGAACCCGAGGCGGTTTCAATATCGCGTGGCCATGGCGTCGTGTTGGCGACCACATAGAACGGCGTACTCTCCAGGCGCAGGAATGGATTGACCTGACGGAAATGCAGGTTGCCTGGCAGTTGCCCATGCTTCATCGCCAACACCACTTTGAGCAGGCCGGCAATGCCGGCCGCGGCCTCCAGATGGCCGATATGGGTCTTCACCGAGCCGATTCCGACCTTCGCAACAGCGCACGGCATGCGGCCGGGGTCTTGGGCCAGCTCGGCGAATGCCATTTTCAGGCCCTCCACCTCGATCGGATCGCCCAATCGGGTACCCGTGCCGTGCGCTTCGACATAACTCACGCTCGCCGGGTCGATATCGGCGTTGCGGTAAGCCTGAACGATAGCGCGGGCCTGAGCCTTCGAGCTCGGCGCTGTCAACGAGTTCGTGCGTCCGCCATGGCTTACAGCGCTGCCGCGGATGACTGCATAGATCGGCGCACCCTCGGCCAGCGCCGCGCTCAGCGGCGCCAGCAGCACGGCCCCCGCACCTTCACCACGTACATAGCCGTCGGCGTCGGCATCGAATGTCTTGCAGCGAGCATCCGCGCTGAGCATGCCCGACTGGGTAAAGGCTTCGAACAACCCGGGTGCCAGCGTCAGATTCACGCCACCTGCGAGCGCCTTATCACACTCGCCGTTGCGTATCGCGCTCACTGCCCGGTGAATCGCTACTAACGCGCTGGAACATGCTGTATCGACTGCCTCGCTCGGACCCTGTAGATCCAGCACATAGGACACTCGATTCGCCAGGATAGAGTGGGCGATACCCGTCGCAGTATGACCGTCCATGGCAAGGCCCTGGGCAGTCATCAGATCGTTGTAGTCGGTAGTCCCGACGCCGACGAATACGCCGGTGGTCGAGCCGGCCAGCGAAGACGGCGGATAGCCGGCATCTTCAATCGCCCGCCAGGCCACCTCCAGAAACACGCGCTGCTGCGGATCCATCGACGCGGCTTCGCTTGGCGCTATCTTGAAGAAGCGTGCATCGAAGGCGCCCACATTGTCGATAAAACCCGCGCGAATCCCGTGCATCGCGGGATCTGTATTGAGCTCCGTGCGCTCGGCCGGAACAGCCTGCACCAGATCATCGCCCGCCATCAAATGAGCCCAGAATGCATCGAGGTCTTCCGACTTTGGCATCCGGCCGGCAATGCCGATAATCGCAATCGGATCATCTGCCTGGTGCCGCTCCTGCTCCACCTTTGTCACTGCCGCCGGTACTTCAACGACCGAGACGGGGCCTGGCGTTTCGGTCCAAGTAACCGCAGCAACTGGAACCTGACCGCCCAGGTGGCTGGAATCGACGCAGGTCAGCAGATAATCGGAGAAGGCCTCCAGCGTTGGGCAATCGAACAGAACCTGCGGCAGCAGATCGAGTCCGAATGCCTGGTTCACCTCGACCAGCAGTTCGGTCAGCGACACCGAGTCGAAACCGCTGTCCAGGAAGTCGGCGGTCAGATCGACGTCACCAGGCTCAAGCATCAGGAAGCGCGCCGCCATGCGCTGCAGCTCGCGCCTGATCGCAACGGCACTGCCCTCGTGCACGGTCTGCGGCGATGCCAGAATGTCGGCCTTCGTAACGGCGACAGGGGATGGCGACGGGACTCTCGAGCCACCACTCGGCGGTTCAGGCATCGGCGGCAGAGCGGCCGCCACGTAGTGGGCGAATGCACTGAGCGTAGGGCAGTCGAATAACACTTGCGGCAATAGATCCAGACCAAAGTGCTGGTTTACCTCGGTCAGAAGCTCTGTCAAGGAGACCGAATCGAAACCACTGTCCAACAGTTCGGCCGACAAATCGACATCGGCCTCGTCAACCATCAGGAAGCCCGCAGCCATGTTTTGCAGAGCGGCCTCGACTTCTACGAGCGTCGATGCAGCGCTTGTGGACCGCTGCGCAGCGGGCGTCGGCACCTGCTCGGCGACAACGGCGGCGCGTGCGAACAGCATAGGCGCGATGCGCAAGCCCGAGATGTCGGCCAGCACCTGCCCATCGGGGTTAAGCAGACTTAGATCGAAACGACGCGCGCCCGGCGTCTCCTGGCCGACCTCACGGGCCCAGACCAGCACCTCTGCGGGCAACTCTGCATACAGCGAGAAATTGTCGAATCCTATCGGAACATAGCCCCTGGAATGCGGGTCGCGGTCCAGGGCGGCCAAGCTCTGCAAGGCACCATCAAGTATGGACGGATGCAATAGCAATTCGTGGCTGGCCTTCGCTACGCTCGCTGGCATGGCAAGCTCGGCCAACGCCTCGCGATCGCCCAATTGCAGGTGGCGAATGACCTTGAAGCCTGGACCGTGATCCAGCCCCGACGCCAGCAGCATCTCGTACAACACATCCCCAGCCAATGGCTGCGGGCAGTGCATGCCGAGCGCGGCCATATCAACAGCCTCAGGCTGCGTTGCGTAATCACTTCCCAGATGTCCATCGCAGTAAACTGTGCCGTTTTCGCCGCTAATCTGGAACGCGGTTTTGCTGCCCTCACCCTTCAGCCGCAGTTGCAGGCTGGGAACCCCTTTCTCCAGGTTGAGCGGCGACAGCCAGCGCACATCGCCGAAACGCAGCGGCGCACCGGAACGCCCCAGCGCTTGCCGTACCCATTCCAGGTAAAACATGCCGGGAAGCCAGCGCTGGCCACGAATCCTGTGTTCAAGGCAATAGAATGCGTTCGGATCAAGTGCCAGCGCAATCACACGCTCATCGGGCCTGGCCACGGGCAGCTCCAGGTCGATCCAATACCGCTTGTGTTCGAAGGGATAGCCGGGAAGCTCCACCCGCTTGGGCGCAATGCCGCGCCACAGCCCACGCCAGTCAATGCGTACACCCTGCACCCAGGCCTGCCCCAACTTGGCCAGATTACGCTTTTGCAGCAGCGACACGATGAAGGAGGCACCCTCCTCATCCGCCAGCATCTCTTTCACGCTCTGGTCCTTGCCATCGTCGTATATCACCGCCGCGTGTTCCTCCCCCCTGGCGAAGGTACGCAGGGCCTGGGCAAGCGTCGCGTGATCACGCGCTATAACGGTGACCCGCTCGCCCATTTCGCGCCGACCTGTCTGGCTGGTATACGCCAACTCATCCAGCGAGCAGGCCGCCCCTGGCGCGCTTTCGATGAAATCGGCGTTGTCGTCGGCCCATTGCGCCAACCTCTCGCGAGTTCTGGCCGACAACACGAACAGTACGGGCTGATCGGTGTCGCGTTCGACGTGCTGCGCGCGCCGGTCCTCATACTCTTCGAGGATCAGATGGGCATTGGCCCCGCCAGCGCCGAAGGAGCTGAGTCCGGCGCGGCGCGGGTATTCCCTCACGCCGTCGCCCAGGTCCAACAGAGGACGCTCCCAGGGCTGCAACTGACGTTGAGGATGAAACGGCGAATGCTCGAAGTCGATTTTCGGATTCAGGGTTTCAAGGTGGAGACACGGCACCAGCTGCTTGTGCTTGAACTGCAGCAATACCTTGGTCAAGCCGACGATTCCCGCCGCACCTTCCAGATGCCCGACGTTGGCCTTCACCGATCCGATTGCTGTCGATGCAACAGCGCCCCCGCTTGCCGCCGACTTAAACGCACGGGTCAGACTGCCGACCTCGATCGGATCACCCAGCGCCGTGCCGGTACCGTGCAACTCCACATAGGATACGGTTTGCGGCTCGACCCCGCTTTTCTTGAACACCCGCTCGATCAATTGTGCCTGGGCGTTTGGATTCGGCACGGTGTAGCCGCCAGTCTTGCCACCTGCATTCACAAGAGAGCCCTTGATCACCGCCAAGATCGTATCGCCGTCCGCCTCGGCCGCGGCCAGTGGCTTAAGCAACACCGCGCCTACCCCTTCTCCGGGTGCGAAGCCATCAGCCCGCGCGTCGAACACCATGCTGCGGCCGTGGCTCGACAACATGTTCAAGGCACCGAGCGAAGCAAAATGCGCGGGGTGCAAGATCACGTTCACCCCGCCAGCAATCGCCACGCGACACTCCTCGCGCAGCAGGCTTTCGCAGGCGAGGTGCACTGCAGTCAACGAGGATGAGCAGGCAGAATCGACCGCGAAGCTCGGCCCTTGCAGGTTGAAGCAGTACGATACCCGGTTAGCCAGCGACCAATGCGCAGAATGCCCCCCTGAAAGCTGGCCAGCATCCCAGCGCGTGGCTGCTAATTGGCCGTAGGCACCATACATGGAGCCTACGAAGACGCCCGTGTTCACCTCTTTGGTGTATTCGCCGAGATGGCCGGCCGACTCCAGCAGACTCCAGCAGGTCTCCAGGAACAGCCGTTCCTGCGGATCCATGTTCACAGCGTCCCGCGGCAGGATGCCGAACAAGCCGGGATCGAATTGATCGACCTGATCCAGGTACCCCGCAGGGCCTGCGTGCAGCCCTTGACGCAGGTAGGCCTGCCAATCTTCGCGACTGGAGGGGACCTCCCCGACGCAATCCGCGCCCAGCGCCAGGTTTTGCCAGAGCTGTTCCACCGTCGACGAGTTCGGGTAGCGGCCGCAAACGCCGATGACCGCGATATCGCCACCGTGCCGTGCCGTATCAACCGGCTCGTGTGCAGGCGCCGGGGACGCTGCTAGCGGCACTAGGGTGTCTATCTGCGCGGGCGCAGGCGTCGTCGCGGGGGCGCTTCCCAGTAAGCGGCCGAGCGCGGTCGCATGGGTGCCGACGAGGTGCTGGCCCAATTGTTCGATGGTTAACTGCTCGAACAGCAAGGTTGCAGGTAGGTCGCCAAGGTCCAGCTCCAACTGCGCGATGATCTTTTGGCTGTTGAGCGAATCAACGCCGAAACTTTCAAAGGTCGCCCATTCATCCAACTCGGCGGGCTCGAATTTCAAAATGTCGCCGAACACACGCTTGAGATATCCTCGCACACGCGGCAGGAGCGACGCGTCCTGTTCGTACCCTTCCTCCCGAGAAGGGATGTGTGCGGCTGAAAGGACGGACGAGGCCACTTGTGGCTCGCCGCCTATCAGACGTGCCTCGGACGCGTGCGCCTCGCACAGATAGCCCGCCAGCGTGAACAGGGTCATGTATTCGAACAGCAGGGTCGCGGGCAGATTGCCGAAATCATTTTCCAGGCGAGCAGTGATGTTCTGACCGATCAGGGAATCGACGCCGAAACTTTCAAAGGTCGCGTGCTCATCCAACGCCAGCGGATCGAACTTCAAGGTTTCAGCAAAAATCCGCTTCAGATAGCTCATTACACCGTTGGCCAACCCGCCCCCTTCTTGCCCAGCGGAGGCCTGCGGCACCGCCCGTGTCGGTGCGGACGGCATTGACCCGGTACGCTGAACACCCGCGTTGGCGGCAGGCTTGACACCCCGAACCGCTGCGACGATCAACGCCTGGTCCAGATCATCCTCAGCCAACCCTGGAAGTCCCTCGATGCGCACGGCACCGAACCCGGCCTGATCCAATACGGAACGCCACTGCTGTGTGGAAGACATCGGGGCATGCGGCAAGCGCAGCGCGTTGTCCTGGTACGCCCACCACCCCGACAGCAAGCCGAAGGTCAGCGTCAGGAAATCATGCACACGCGTCACTTCGTTGACGAATACCTCGCCGCCTGTGCCGAGCAGCCACGCAATGTTGCGCATCCCCTCTGCCAGATCCGGCACCACATGCAGCACCATGGTTGCCAGCACGATATCGTAGCTACCCTGAGCGAAGCCCTGTTGTTGCGGCGACTTGCCGATATCCAGCAGCTCGAATGTCAGGTACGGGTAATCCGGCGCGTAGTTCTGCTTGCCGTGGAGCAAGAAAGCGCTGGAGACATCGGTATAGCAATACTCAACCGGTAGCCCGGCCAACGCCGGCAATAAGCCGGAGGTCGTGCCGCCAGTGCCGGCGCCGATTTCCAGTATCCGCACCGGACGCCCGCTCGCTTCGATCACGCGTTTGGCCGCGGCTACCACTGCGCGAGCCAGCAATTCATTGTAAAAGTTGGCAATGACCTGGCCCTTGTAGATCTGCTGCACCAGGGCCATCGAGCCTTTGGGGAACAAGACCTCCATCGGATTGCGCCGGCCAGCGATGACCTCCATGAGATTGCCGACACAGGTTTCGAGCAGTGCGACATGCGGCCGCATATCCGGGTGCTGTTCCAGCAACCGTTGACGGATCGGCGCCACCGCCTGAACCGGCGCGGCGCCGACCATCGAGTGATCGTCAAGCCTCCAGCCGCCGCTACGGACAGCGGCGTCGAGCAGCGCGTCGAACAAGCGGGCAAATCCGGGCTGAACACCCGCACGTCGACCGAGTTCATCGCGTGTAACTTGCCCGCCCGGCTCCGGCATCCAGCCGCTGGCCTGCAGAGCCTCGGCCAGTAGCGCCCGGCTCAATGTCTCAAGTAGCTGGTAGCCCTTGCGCGACGACGAAAGCGCCTCGGGCATTTGCGTGTACTCCTGCCGCCCCTGCCCGATCCCGAACCAATCACTCAAGCAATGCGCCTGCGCCTTGATCACCAGCGTCTGCGGCAGACGTTGCACCAGGATGCGCTCAATGGCCTCTGCTGCCTCGGGAATTTCGATCGACCCCAGCCCTATCGCCGCCATGCGCTTGCGGTAACTCTCGCCAGACACGGCGCCGATGCTGCCCCAGTAGCCCCAGTTGATCACGCACACCGGATAGGTGCTGCGCGCACGCAGATTCAAGGCGAACGCGTCTTCGAAAGTGCTAGCGGCGGCATAGTTGGCCTGCCCGCCCGCCTCAACGAATGACGCCGCCGTGGAGAACAGCAGCAAGAAATCGATCGGATGTCCGTGCAGCACGCGTTCGAGTACCGCCATGCCGGTGACCTTGGGCGCCAGCACCGCATTGAAGGCAGCCTCGTCCATCGTCGCAAGGGACATGTCGCGAAAAACACCGCCGATGTGCAGCACCCCACGCAGCGTCCCTTGGCGGCTGCCAATCTGTTCGACAACGCGGCGCATGGCCGTTTCGTCACACAGGTCCGCCTGAAAGTACTCCGCCTGTCCGCCAAGACTGGCGACCTGACGAATCTTGTCCCGGATACTGTCATCTTCGGGCCGACGTCCTACCCAAGCCAGCCGGGCCTGGGCGCTTCGAGCGAGATAGCGGCTGACTTCAAAGCCCAGTCCGCCCGCGCCGCCTATGACCAGGTACGTGCCGCCCTTGACCAGGGCGCTGCTGCTGGCCGGACGAGAGAGCCTGACGGTCTCGAATATACGCTGCAAACGCTTCTGGCCGCGCAGCGCTGTCACCCCTCGTACGGCTCGCTCACGCGCGATTCTCGGGGCCAGCGCTTCCACAGAAGACGCATGGTAGGGCCCGGCATCAATGCAATCGACATTCCAGCGCGAATACTCCGACGCCACGGCACGTGCCATCCCCAGCAGTCCGGCACCATACGACTGGACCGTATCGCCTGCCTGCGCATCGACCACGCCATGCAGTACGAACTTCAGGCTCAGCGCCTGACGGCGGTGTGGACCATCGATCAGCTGTTTGATCAGGAGGAACGCCAAGCGCATCGTTGGATCGTGCTCCGGCGCCGTGACGCCGCCCGATGCTCCGGCAAGGAAATAGATTGCATCGTAGACGTGCTCTGAATCGGGCAGGTCGCTCAACGCGCCGAGCGTGACCTGACCGCCCGCGTGGTGGCGCTGCAACGCTCGCGCGAGCTCGGTGGCTTGCGGTGCATGCAAGATCAGCACGCGCTGCGGCGCGACGGCAGCCGTCTCCTGCACGGGGGCTTCGCGCCATACCGGTACATAGCTCATACCGTCCAGCACGTCACGGGTTGCGCGCAATGAAAAGCCTTGGCAGCGGATGCAAACCTGCCCTTCGGCATCCGTCACCAGCACACTGTACTGATGCTTGCCGGTACGTTTAACGTACGAATAGCTTCTGGTGGTGGTAATCGCCTGCACGAACTCCAAGGTATCGAGCGCAAAAGGCACCACAGGACCGCCGTCCCCCTGCCCCTGCAAAGCCGCGATCGCCTGGAACGCGCCATCCATCACACTTGGATGCATATGGTATTTGCCATAGGCCGGGTCCTTGCTCGGCTCGACCACGATGCGGCCCAGTGCCTCCTGATCGTTAAAGCTGACCGACTCCAGTACGCGAAAACGTTCGCCATAGTTAATGCCTGCATCGGCAAAGGCCTGGTAGATCTCCTGATTCGACACCGATCGGTTCGCCCGTTCGGCGATGCTCGCCAGGTCGATAATCTCGCGCACCAGTTCGCGCTGCGGCTCGACGATCAGACCGCTGACATAAGGCATGCTTGGGCCGTCGTCGGGAGACTCCAAGGTGAAGGTGGTCTGCTCGTTTCTCTGAATAACGCGCAGCACCAATTTGCTGTCACCGCCGGCTATGAAGGGACGTAACCAGCGAACTTTCGCCAGATGCACCGGGGCGTTCAGATTGCCGTTGAGCGCGACCGACACCGCCATTTCCAGGCTGGCAACGCCGGGCAGCACTGGCTGGCCGTTGACCACATGGTCGGCCACCAACCATGCGCTGGCAGCCAGAGTGCAGGTAAAAACTTGGCCGTCATCGTTGTTGTCGGCCATAGCGGACATTCCAAGCAGCATGTTCACATTCTCAGATTGATTAACGTGGAATTCACGGGGCACGCTTTGTGCGTGAATCCCTTGCGGATGGTCCAGCCAGTGGCGGTCGCGTGCGAACGGATAGGTTGGCAGGCTGATGCGGCGATACCGCTTGGCTTGCGGCCACTGTGACCAGTCGAATTCAGCGCCGGCGACATAGGCCTGCACCACGTCCTGCAACGCTTGGACGTGCGCGACGGCGTCGGGAGACTCGGCCCAGGTGTTCATCAACGCCGAGCATTCGCCGGGGGACAGCCGTTCGGCGGGAAGACGGGCAACAGGCTCGCTGCCACGGCTGGAAAGTGCGTCATCAAGGCATGCCCGCAAATCCGCCGGGTGGGTGACCACCCATGCCTGGCGGCAGGGAAAGTGACTGCGCCCGGCCGCCAGGGTGAATGCCAGGTCGGCCATCTCCGGCCCGTCGTCGCCCTCGCCCAGCCAGGCACGTAAATCGCGCATCCGCTGTAGCAGTGCGGCCGGAGTACGTCCGGACAGCATGACCGGATAGGCCGGTGCAGCGGGCAGGGCATGACGCGGCGCCGGCTCGATATCGCCGACCACCAGGTGGCAATTGGTACCGCTGAAACCGAAGCTGCTGACCCCCGCCAGCCGGCGCCCGTTCGGCCCTGGCTGCCAATCGCTCAGTTCGGCGCAGATGTACAGCGGACTATCGCTCAGATCAATCTTGGGATTCAGGCGGGAGAACTGCAGCGTCGGTGGCTGCTGACGGTGACGTAGCCCCAGAAGCAGCTTCATCAGGCTGGCTACCCCGGCCGCCATGGTGGTGTGGCCGATGTTTGATTTGACCGAACCCAGACCACAGGTTTTTCCCCTTTCGCCCATAGGGCCGAATACCCGCTTGAGGGCGTTGACCTCAATCGGGTCTCCCAACAGGGTGCCGGTACCATGTGTCTCGATATAGCCGATATCGGATGGTGAGAGTCCCGCCTTGCTCAGCACCTGGCGCACCAGCGCTTCTTGTGCATCGGCGCTCGGTGCAGTAATGCCGTTGCTCTTGCCATCGCTGTTGCTACCCGAGGCGTACACCACGCCCAGGATGTTGTCTGCGTCACGCAGCGCTTGCTCCAGATTCTTCAGGACCACTACGCCGGCGCCCTCGCCCAGCACGGTGCCGTTGGCATCGGCATCGAACGGTGCACAGCGACCACTTGGCGAAAGAATGCCCATCTTGCCCGACCGGACCTGCAATTGCGGCGTGAGCATCAGGGCCACGCCCCCTGCCAGCGCCATATCGCATTCGCCGCTGCGGATACTTTCGCAAGCCAGATGAATCGCGACCAGCGAAGACGAGCACGCGGTATCGACCGCCAGTGCGGGACCGCTCAAATTCAGCCGGTAGGAAATGCGTGCCGCCAGGATGGATGGCACAACCCCGAGAAAGGCTTCGCCGGTATTTTCTTGATTGGCCGCTTCAATCCATTCGATATAGTCGCCGACGGCGCAACCGACATAGACGCCACACGTCGATTTTTGCGCCGCGTCGCCGCCGTACCCCGCGTCCTCCAGCGCGGCCCAGGCCTCCTCCAGAAACAGGCGTTGCTGGGGATCCATCAGTTGCGCAGCCAGCGGTGAAATGTTGAACACCCCGGCATCGAAACGATCCACTTCGTCGAGCAAGGCAGCGGTCTTGGTATTTGTCTTGCCCGGCAGACGGCCGTCTTCATTGAAAAAGCTCGCATGGCCCCATCGCCGGGGATCGACTTCGCGGGCGCTGCAACGGCCACGTGCCAGGTTCTCCCAGAAATGCTCCAGGTCGGGCGCATCGGCGAAGCGCCCGGACATGCCGATGATCGCCACGCCGCCGGGCGCGTGCCCGCCAGTCATCCGCAGTACAGCAGGCTCGTCCCTGGCCGGCGCATCGTCCGGCTCCCTGTAGCCGTTGGCCTCCAGTTGCGCTTCGATAAAGCGCGTCAGGTCATCGATACTCGGGTGATCGAAGATCGCCACCACTTCCAACTCAAGTGCGAATGCCTGGTTGACCGTATTAATGACCTCCAGTGCGCCGGTCGACTCCAGCCCGGCGTCACTGAAACTCTGGGTCGGATCAAGCTCCCCCGGATTCAAATACAGTACTTTGCTCAGGCACTGATCAAGGAAACGCCTCACCTGCCCATGCAATCCGACGGGCTTGGTGTAAGGCATCGCAGGTGCGGTTGGCAACGCCGCCGAAGCGGTCTGCCCGTTCCATTGCAGAGACGACTCGCCGGCTTGTGCGGCCCTCCACCCACCGAGCCAAAGGTGTTCTTCGTCGAATGGGTAGACCGGTAATGAAACACGTGATGGATGCCCGCCCTTGGCATAACATGCCTTCCAGATCACCTCGGCCCCGGCCTGCCAGGCCCGTGCCAGCGGCACTAACTGCCCCGACTGGAACCAGGCGCGGGCAGTGTCGGCCTCAAGGTGAGCCGGCACCTCGAGAGACTCGCCCCAAAACGCACCGGGCGGTGGTGGGCCTCCATGGACGAAGCTCTCCAGCGCTTCAATCAACTGGCTCGCGCTCGACACGACAACGGCCAGCCGCTTCGCCATTGGGGAGCGGCCTGTCTGCAAGGTGTAACTCATGTCGCGCAGGTTCGGGAGCGCTTGCGTGACAGCGTCCGCGCCATCGAAACAATCGGCGATGCGGCTCTCCATGGTCAGCGCCTGCGCGCCCTGCCCATCGCGCGACAGGCTGTCGAGCCCGATCACATCCAGCCCCATGTCGCCGAAAGTAGCCTGATGGTCGACCTCACTCGCGTCGACACCCAGTAAGTAGGCCACCTTCGCGACCAGCTCAACGCGACCGTTGTGCTGTGCCATTGCGCCGGGCTCACGGCGACGGCGCAGCCACTGCACGAATTGCTGCACATAACGGCGCAGCACGTCCTCGCTGCGCGCCGACAGCGTGAATACGTTCGGTTCGCGCCAATCACCCACGGTCTGCGACGCCGGGTACTCCTCCAGCAACATGTGTACGTTGCTGCCGCCGGCACCGAATGCGCTGATCCCCGCAACCCGGCCACTGCCGTCGGCCGGGCGCGGCCAATCACCCAATTCGCGCTGAACACGCACCGGAGAATGAGCAAAATCGATATGTGGGTTCAAGGTTTCAGCGTGCAGAGAAGGCGCCAATTGCCCATGACGCATCTGCAGCAAGACTTTGCTTACCGCAGCAATACCCGCAGCACTTTCCAGATGGCCGATATTCGACTTCACCGAACCGATTGCGATCGATTGCGGTGCCAGATCCACGTCCTTGAACGCCTGGCGGATGCCTTCAACCTCGATCGGATCGCCGAGCGATGTGCCGGTACCATGCGCCTCTATATAGTCCAGCCGGCGCGGATCAATTCGGGCGCGCTGCATGGCCGCGTGCAGCAGCGAGGCCTGCGCCGCAGGGCTCGGCACCGTGTAGCCACTGGTCTTGCCGCTATGGTTTAGCGCCGAACCGCGAATCACCGCATAGACATGATCGCCGTCGGCCAAGGCACGCTTGAGTGACTTGAGCAGGACCACCCCAGCGCCCTCGCCCGGCACATAACCGGTGCCGCCTTCACCAAAGCTGCGGCATAAGCCGTCGTCCGAGAGGAAATGATGTTCGGCGAGCTGCAGATACTTATCCGGATGCAGTATCAGGTTGACCCCCCCGGCCAGTGCCAGGTCGCACTCACCGCTGCGCAGGCTTTCAGCGGCGAAATGCAAGGCCGTCAGCGAGGACGAGCACATGGTATCGACACTGACGCTCGGTCCACGCAAGTTCAGGCAATACGAAACCCGGTTGGCCACCGAGGCATGCAGCGCGGTCGGGATTGCCGGTTCGTGCGCCGCACGGACCGACTGATAATGATTCCACATCACCCCGGCAAACACGCCGACCCGATCCTCCTCCAGCGCCTGCGGCGTATATCCGGCGTCTTCCAGCGCCTGCCAACAGACGGTCAGGAACTGGCGCTCCTGCGGGTCCATCAGCTCCGCGTCACGGCGTGAAATACCGAAGAACGCCGCATCGAAATGTGCCGCCCTGTCGATAAAACCGCCCTTGTTCCCGTAGGTCCTGCCGGGCTGCCCGCGACGCGGATCGAAAAATGCTGCATGGTCCCAGCGCGCTACGGGCACTTCGCGCACACAATCCCTGCCATCGGCCAGGTTTTGCCAGAACTCATCCTGAGACTCAGATCCCGGATAGCGCCCAGCCAGGCCGATGATGGCGATTGCATCGGCCACTTCGGCCACCGCCTGCAATGAAGCCGGCGAGCCGGCGTCCGTGAGCGCCAGCGTGCGCTGGAACACCGGTGTATCGCCATAGGCCACCGTCACGCTGCCCTGTGCACACGCCAGCAAGGTTTGCAGGGCAGACAGGGCGGCTTCGGTCGACATCGGATGCAAGCCAGAGCGTTGCTTGCCCTGCTCAAGCACTTGCTCGGACACGGTCATGCCGCCTTCGCGCCAATACGGCCAGCCGATGGCAAGCGACAAGCCGGAGCAGTCCGGCTGGGTCGCGCGCCAGTCCGTATAGGCTTCCAGGTAGGCGTTAGCGTAGGCGTAGTCGCTCTGGCCAATATTGGCCACGCTGGCGGAGATCGACGAGAACGTCACAAAGAAGTCCAGAGCATCGCGACGAGTCGCCCGATCCAGGTTGCGCACGCCCGCTAATTTTGGCGCCAGTACGGCCTGGATATCGGTGCGCTGCTTGCGGAAAAATAGAGCATCGCGTACCTCTCCCGCACAATGCATCACGCCGTTCAGTTCGCCGAAAAGCTGACGCGTTTGCGCCAACGCCACGTCGAGCGCCTTGGCAGCGGTTAGATCGGCTTGCAGGTAATGAATGTCCAAGCCGTCGCGGCGCCATGTCGCAACGGCCGTTTCGTCGATACTGCGGCGTCCGAGCAGCATGATGCTGGCCCCGTAACTGCGCGCCAGAAACTCGGCCAATTGACGGCCGATACCGCCCGCCCCACCCGCGATCAGGTACTTACCCTGGCGTCGCAAGCGCTGCGTTTGATCGAGCTGTTCGGCAAAGCGCCGTTCGGCAAAGCGCAGTACATGGCGGCCACCGTCGGCCACCCAGACAGCAGGCTCAGGTGTGACTACGCCGAACTCTCGCAGCACGCCGCCGGCATCCGCCTGGTCCTGCGCCAGCATCCGGCACCAGATGCCAGGCATCTCATGCAAAACGGTACGGACAAACGCCGCGAGGGCCCGAAAACTCGGTGACTCATGCACCTGGTCACCCGTGACCAGCAGACACAGCCGAACCTGTACTTTTCTGTCGCACAGCATCTTGAGTAGCTGCCATGCGCTCAACAAGACCTGCTCGGCATCCATTGAACCGGACAATTGCAGCACAAGATGCTGTTCGCCATCCGTGATCAAGTCCTCTCCCAGGCGCGCCCTGCCCAGTCGATCGGGGGTCAGCCCATAGCAGCGTGCGAAGTCTTGCGCCAAGGCATCCTCGACATCCAGCAGCATCAAACGGGGCAAATGGGGCAAAGGCTCGAGCACCTCACTCGCTTGCCACACCGGCTGGTAGTAGCTGAACTCGGCCGTAGTCTGTGCAGCGCCCGGTACGGGTTGAGCGCTCGATACTGCCGCCAAGCCGGCCCCTGCCACCGGACCGTAGCGCTCATTCAGATGCTGGGTCAGGCTGTCGATATCGGGAAACTCGAACAGCAAGGTCGGGTACAGCGCCTGCCCGATAAACTCACCCAACTGCTCGCTGAGCTTGAGCATGTCCACCGACTCCAGCCCCAGCGAATAGAATCCTGTCTGGGTCGCCACCTGCTCGGTGTCAATGCCGAGCCGCTCGGCGATACGCTCGATCACAAAGCGACGCAGCGTTTCGTCCGAAGCCTGCGGCGACGGCGCTCCTGGTACATGATCCAGGCCGACATCGGCACCAAACGTCTGGCAAAGATGCTGGCTCAACAGCCTGATACTCCCGAACTCGAATAGCAACGTGGGGTACAACGCAGCCTTCACCACCGTTTGCAGGCGCTCGCTCAACGCGAGCATCTGCACCGACTCCAACCCAAGGTCATAAAACCCGGCGTCAGGGTCGATACCGGCCTGCGCGATGCCTAGCACCTGTGCTACCCATTGCGTCAGCAAGGTTGCGATCGGAGCACTGTCTGCGCCGGTTGCAGGTCTCTGCGCAACGGGTTCCACGACCACCGGCACACCGGCCGCCTCCTCGACCAAACGCCGGATCAGCCCAGAATTGCGGATGCATTTGCAGGTCAGCTTGCCGAAATGCGCGAGCACTTCGCCCTGTGCATTGAGAATGAAGTAACTGTTGCTGATGACATCCTTCGAGGGCGCCAACACTTCAGGCGAGGGCACATACACATAGCAGGGCCCCTGAGCGGACTGCGGTGCACGGAAGCTCTGGATATACACCGGAATGAACGGCTGACCGGGATCGAACTCGGTCATTGCAAAAGCGAGCAGCGTGGATGAGTCGAGCTTGGCCGGATGGATATAGAACTGCCCTTCGCTCTCGCGATTTGCCTCGTCGAGCTGCATCTCGGCCAATAGATAGCCATCGCCCTGATACATCTTGCCGAAGCACTTCATTGCCGCGCCATGAATGATCTGTTCGCTGCGGGCGATGCGGTAGACCTCCTCGGTGTCGCGCACACGACTCGCCAATGCGATCAGCGCCGCAACATCGATAACGGGATCGGCGTCCGCCACGGAGAACTGCAGCTGCGCGCGGAAGTTTTCCCGCCAGGGGCCGTCCTCGTGCTCATCCATAAACTGGCTTTGCCCGCGCACTTGCCACACATCGTCGGCGCCAGGCTCCAGCGTCACGCGAATACGGCGGTCCCGGCCCTCGGTGGTGGCGATAGCTTCAGGGAACAAGATGTCACGCAACTGCGCGCGCGATCGGTCCATCCCCTGAGCCTCAATGATGCGGAATACGATATCCAGGAAGGTAGCGCCCGGCATCAGGGAAACATCATGCACATGATGGTTCTGCATAATGAAATCCGAATGCATCAACACGACATTGCATTCGATCTTGGATGAATTCATAGCGAGTCTTCCGCAAAAGCATTAGATGAAGAATGGTTCGAGCGCGCCGAGGCCACGTCCCCCTGCCGGCCGAAATCCAGTCTCAACGGGGACAAGCCGGCGGGCGCCGTCTTGGAGTCGACCTCCAACCAGCAACGAACGCGTTGGAACGAGGGCCTTGGCAATGACGGGCGCACTGGCGCGGTCCGTGACTGGGCGGCATCAAGCGAGCTGACGATCAGGTGCACATTAGTGCCGCCCAGACCGAATGCGCTGATACCCGCCGCACGCATTCCGTTGATCGCCGGCCAATCGCGCAGCACGGTATTGGGATAGAACGGCGAGGTCTGGAAGTCGAAACGCGGATTGGGGGTGTCGCAGAACAGGGTCGGCGGCAATTGGCCGTGTTTAAGACACAGGACTGCTTTGAACAGCCCCGCGATGCCGGCCGCGCTCAACAGATGCCCGACGTTCGACTTCACGCTGCCTATAGCGCAGAAACCTTCCCGTCCGGTGTGCTCCCGGAAGACGTCCGTCAGAGCTTTGAGTTCGATCGGGTCACCGATCATGGTGCCGGTGCCATGTGCCTCCACCATGCCGATGTTTTCCGCCGTCAGGCCGCTGGCCGCTAAGGCTCGCCGAATCACCTGGCTTTGCGCCTTGGGATTTGGCGTGGTCAATCCCATAGTCCGCCCATCATTGTTGGCGGCGACACCACGAATGACCGCATGGATCGGGTCGCCGTCGCGCAGCGCCGCGTCCAGCCTCTTGAGCAACAGAACGCCACAACCCTCTCCCGGCACGAAGCCATCTGCGCCCTTGTCGAACGTGCGACACCGGCCGCTTGGCGACAAGGCGCGCGCTTCGGAAAACTCCAGGTACGGCTCTTCGTCCAGCAAAATGTCTACGCCACCCGCCAGCGCCAACGCCGACTCGCCCAGGGCCAGGCTCTGGCAGGCCAGTTGCAGCGCCGACAAGGCTGACGAGCACGCGCTGTCCACCACCATGCAGGGGCCGCAAAAATCGAAATGGTGCGCGACCCGCGCGGCAATGAAGTTCTGATCGCCCCCAAGGCCGGCCTGTCCTAACTGACCCGCCATGCGACGGCGGTAACCCGACATGCGCGCACCGATATAGATACCGACATCCTTGCCCGACAGCTCTTGCGGCGCGTAGCCCGCGTCGCTCAGGCAGTTGGCCGACTCTTCCAGCATCATGCGGATCGCCGGATCGCATTCACTGGCTTCCTGGCGCGACATGTTGAAATAGCCGGGATCGAAGTCTTCAATGCCGGAAATGAAGCCTCCCCACTTGCTGATGCTCTTCCCTGCCTGGTGAGCCGGTCGGTAGAAGCGCTCTATGTCCCATCGGCTGGACGGCACTTCATGCACGGCGCAATGGCCCTGCTTCAGGTTGTTCCAGAAGGTCTCAATATCCGGGGCATCGGGAAAACGTCCCGACATACCAACGATGGCAATATCGTGCCGGAGCGCCGGCACCATGGCCGACTCGGCCAAGGCTTGCGCATGTTCCGCTGGCGGCTGCGAGGGGGATTGCGCGGCGATCTCAAAGACCCCAAGGTATCGGCTCAACTCATTGAGGGTCGGATAATCGAGCAAAGCCGACGGTTCGAGCGGTCGACCGATTTCCCGCTCGATCGCATGAATCAGTTCAACCATCATCACCGATTCGACGCCCAGATCGCTGAAGTGGGCCTGAGGGTCGAGGTCCGAGAGCCGGATGCGCAACATGTCCGAAAAAATCTGCATGAGCCACGCAGCCACGCGTTTCTCGGCAATGACGCCTGGCGAAGCAGGAAGAGGAGCCGCAGAATGCGGCGACACAGCGTCGAAATGAGGCATCACGTCTGCAATCTCCCTGTTTGAAACCAATGGCAGCGGCACGATGTTGGCGTGCTCCTTGAGCGCCAGCACACGATCCAGCAAGCGCAACCCCTGCCGGTTACTGATCGCCTCCAAGCCCAGTCGGCTGCACGCTTCGCGGCTGGCATCGCTGCCGGAGCTTTGCGCCCAGAACGGCCAATTCACTGCGCGGTAGGCGTGCTGGCCCTTGGAGTGCATATGGGCAACGAAGCGATCCATGCAGACATTGGCGGCGGCATAGTCGCTGACACCCGCACCCAATGCCCCGACGACAGCGCTGATGGAGGAAAACGCCAGGAAAAACTCCAGACGATCCGGCGTGCACGCCTCGGCCAAACAGCACAGCCCGGTGAACTTGGGCGCGAATGAAGACTCGATTTGCGCCGGGGTCTTGTGCACGAATGCCGGACGGCCTTGCGAACCGTTGCCAGCGCAATGAATAACCCCACGAATCTCGCCAAGCGAACGACGCACGTCCGCCAGAAAGGATTGCAACCGCTGAACGTCGGTCAAGATCGACGCCGCCGTCATGACTTGTGCACCCGCAGCCTCCAGGGCACGGACATTGGCAACAGCCTCACGCTGCCAGGTTGGCAAGTCGGGATCATCCCAGCCGGCGCGCGGCGGCAATGCCCGCGAGCCGATCAATGCCAGCTTGCGCGCGCCGCGCCGCGCCCATTCGAGCGCGATCATCGCTCCCAGGCCACGCAGGCCGCCGGTGATCAGATAGACCGCATCCGGGTCGAGACGGTAGGTCTCGGCGGAAACGGGAGCAATCGGCTTCAAGTACGGCACATAACGCTGACCGTGCCGGTAGCACACTTCGACCGACTGGCGCACGTCATGCCATTCAGTCAGCAATGCCTGGATCTCTTGCCCGCCGTCCGGATCCAGGTCGATGGTGCGCAGCGTGATTTTCTTATGCTCGGCGGCCAACGTTTTGATGAAGGAAGCCATCTGCACCCCCAGCAAATTACTGGCTTCGCCCTGCACGGAGTGCAACCCGTTGCTGGCATGCATCACCCGTAGCAACTGGCCGGCAGGCGCTGTCACCATCACCTGTTGCAGCAGTGCGAGGCGATCCAGCCAGCTGTTCGATGCCTGTCCGGCGTCCAGGTCGCAAAGGTCGATCCAGCCTGCAATGGGGACCTGGCTCCGTATCAGCTCAGCCAGTTGCGTCCGGGTACGCTCGATGCCGACGGCCCTGTCCGCGTCACCGCTCTGTACGTCGATGCCTAACACGCTTGCCGTCTGAGGGCCTAGCCGCTCCACCAGACGTCGAGCCATGTCCAGGCTGCCTTCAGAGGCCAGGCAGACGATGCGCCCGGTCAACAGCGGTGCCATACCAGCGCCGCCAACCTCTTGCCGCCAGGCCTGCGCAAACAGTGGCATGTCATCAGTCAACGGCTGCGCCGCTATGGGCGCCGCCTGCGGCGCCAGCCAGCAACGTTGCTGCGCGAACGGATAAATCGGCAGAGATGTCAGCCCGCAACGCACAGGGCGCTGCAGTTGGCTCCAGTCGGCCTCACCACCCGCCACCCAATAGCGCGCCAGCTGCCGCAGGGCGGCCCGGTCGCTCGCCAGTTCAGGACAGGACGATGCCGGTTCACGAGCATCGTCGGCATTGGCGCTCAGCCAGGCCGACGGTCTGTCTTGCAGGAACGCCTCCAGCTCGTCGCGCAGTTGCGCAACGCTATCGACCACCAGAGCCAGCCGGTGCTTCATTGGCTCCCGGCCGATTTGTGCGGTGTAAGCAAGATCTGCCAGGCGTTGCGGTAGATCGAGTATCTCCAACCAGTGGCCGGCCAGGCGGCGCAACGCATCCGAGGTCTTGGCCGATATCAGGATCAACTGCGGCGCGTCATCGTTCATACCGACCGTTTCAACTGCGTCGAAGGACTCTACGATCAAGTGACCATTCGCCCCACCCGCCCCGAACGAACTGATGCCGGCGCGTCGCGGTGCACCGCCTTGCGTGATCCAGTCCGCGCTCAAGCGCTGCAGGCGGAATGGAGCGCTTTCCCAGGCGATGTTCGGGTTGAGTGCTTGCGCATGTAACGAGCAGGCAAACCGCCGATGCTTCATCTGCAACACCAACTTGGTCAGCCCGGCAATGCCGGCGGCGGCTTCCAGGTGGCCAATCTGCGACTTCACGGAGCCGATCGCGCACGCACCGGCTGCCAGGCCGGAACCCTCGAAGGCATAGGTCAGCCCGTTGATTTCCACCGGGTCGCCAAGCGCCGTGCCGGTGCCATGCGCCTCTATGTAGGAAATACTGCCGGACTCAACCTGCGCGTCTTGCAGTGCGCTGCGGATCAGGCGAGCGTGGGCCAGCGGATTAGGCACCATGTAGCCATTGGTTCGGCCACCATGGTTGATCGCACTCCCCTTGATAACCGCATGAATACGGTCGCCATCGGCCAGGGCTGCGTGCAACGGCTTGAGCAATACGGCGCCCGCGCCTTCCCCGGGAATGAACCCGTCGCCGCCGGCACCGAAGCTACGGCAACGGTGGTCGCTGGATACCATCTTCAGCCGATCGAGGGCAATGTACTTGTCCGGGTGCAGGCTCAGATTGACCCCGCCTGCCAGCGCGACCGCGCACTCGCCACGACGCAGGCTTTGAATCGCCAGGTGAATGGCCGTCAGTGAAGACGAGCACATTGTATCGACGGTCAGGCTCGGCCCTTGCGCGCCGAGGAAGTAGGACACCCGGTTGGCGATGTCGGCAAGCGCAGAGCCGGATGACACAGGCCCTCCGCGCAGCGTCTGCTCCACCCCGAAGTAGTGATACTCGCTGTACATCGAACCGACGAAAACCCCGCACCCAGCTTCATGGGCGCGACGCAAACGCTCTGCTCCGTAGCCGGCATCTTCCAGGGTGTGCCACATGACCTGCATGAACAAACGGGTCTGTGGGTCGAGCAGATCCGCGTCACGCGGAGAAATGTTGAAGAACAGCGGATCGAACAGATCGACCCGATCCAGAAAGCCTCCCCACATCAGCTCGACAGGCCAACCTGTCTCGGTGCGCTCTGGCGGAAGTTGCCGGATGCAATCGGTGCCAGCCTCGAGATTGGCCCAGAACCGGTTGAGGTTATCGGCGCCGGGGTAACGCCCGGCGATGCCGATGATCGCGATATCCAAGTCGGGACGCTGTCCCGCGTCACTCACCGGCCCAGTCGCCGGTGCCGTGTCCAAATGCCGCCGCAAGGCCTGCCCATGTCGATCGCTCAACGCCCGGGCTACCGAGCGCAGATCGGCATGTTCGAATAGCAATGTCTTGGAAACGCCGCCAAGATCGCGTGTCAGCATCGCGTTGATGTCGGTCACGATCAGCGACGACAACCCCAGGTGTTCGAGGGGCTGCTCGGCACGCACGCGCTCGACCGGCAAGCCGGAACATTCGGCATACAGGCCGCACAGGTAGCGCTCAGCGGCGGCCTGCACATCGTGGGGCGCCTCCGTGTGTTCATCAGCGGCCTTGGATCGCTCGGCATGGTCCAGCCAGTGGCTATCGCCTGAGAACGGGTATGTCGGCAGTGACACGCGCCGAGGCGGTCGTCCCTGCCATAGGTTTTCCCAGTCAACCCGCGTGCCGGTAAGCCAGCGCGCGCAGACTTCGTGCGGATGTACGGGAGCGACGGCCTCGTCAGGCTGGTCCGTTTCAACGTGTCCAAGTGCATAAGCGGCATCGTCCCGGCGCTGCAAATAGGCCGTGAGCCCGCGCCGCAGATCCGACAGGGTGCGGCAACGCAATAGAAGACGATGGCCCATATCGACACGCCCTGTCTGCAGGGTATAGGCAAGCGCGTCCAGGGGCGTTTCGATTTCGTTCGCCAACTGCTCCAACACTGCCTGGGCCAAGCTATCCAACTGTGCCACGCTGGCAGCGGACAATGGCACGGCCAGCATTTCATCCCCCAGCCTCGACAACCCGCCTTCGCTGCGCGTACTCGGTGCCGCGCGCAACAGCGCAAAAGCATGGGTACCTGATGCCCCCACGGCGTTGATCAGCGCGGTGTGCCCCGACCAACGCTCGACCTGTTCGGCGACACGCAAAATGCTCCCCTGCAAGGCGCTCAGCCTGTGCGCAGGATCAGCCAACAGCGTGGGGGCGACCTCACCATGGCGCATCTGCAGCAGTACCTTGATCACCTGCGCCATTCCGGCTGCCGCCTCAAGGTGACCGATATTCGGTTTGAGCGTGCCAATGGTCAGCTCGCGCCCACGCGTCGAGAACACCTGCTCCAGCGCTTCAAGTTCGGCACTGTCGGCGATGCTGGCCCCGGCCGCCGCGCACTCGACATAATCGACCTCTTGCACGCTGACACCCGCGCCGTCGAGTAACGCACTCAACGAACCGGCCAACGCGGCCGAATCAGGTGCGCCGTAACGCGCCACCTTGCCTGCATGCACGACATGGCAAGCGTCCAGCAAGGCATAGGTGTGATCATTCCCGAGTTGCGCCGCAGCCTGCGGACGCAGCAAAACAGCGCTGCATCCCTCTCCTGGCGTCCACCCCGAGGCCTCACCATCGAACGCACAGGGGACGCTCTGCCCAGACAACAGGTTCAGCCCTGTCAACAGCCCTGCGTGATACGGATGAGCAATCAGATTGACCGCTGCCACGATTGCGGCATCGCATTGCCCGCTGTCCAGGCTGTTCTTCGCCAATTGCAGCGCGCTCAACGAAGACGAACACGAGGTATTGACGGCCAGGCTCGGACCGTTGAAATCGAAGAAATGCGAAATGCGGTTGGCTATATCGGAAGCCGAGCCCGCCACCGCAGCCAACCCGCTATCACGCCATGTGTCGGCGCCCTGCTGCTGGTAGTCGTGCCACATCACCGCCACAAAGACACCGACCCTGGGCGCCTGGTTGCGCAATGACCGGGCGGTATGACCCGCATCCTCCAGGCATGCCCACACCGTTTGCAGCAACAGTCGGGTCTGTGGATCAAGTGTTTTGGCCTCGCGGGGCGAAACATGGAAAAGCGCGTGATCGAACTGATCGATCCTGTTTATGAAGCCTCCCTGCAAATCGGGAAACTGCGCTGCCCATTCGCGTGTACTCGGCACGGAGCCGATCGCGCGTCGACCGTCGCGCAAGCATTGCCACAGCTTGTCAGGCGTATCGGCGCAAGCAAATTGCCCCGCCATACCGATAATCGCCACCGGTGCGGTGATAGTGGTCGATGCCGGCGAGGCCGCGGGTGCCGCCTCCCCGAACCATGGCACGGCATGACCGCCACCCGGCGTCCTCGCCATGCTTCCTCCCAGGAACCCATACAGGAACCCATGGGACTCGCTCAGGCAGAAAGCTGCGCGCAAGGCATCAACATCCATCGCGCCTATGCCACACAGACCAATGCGGCTGTCAACCTGTCCCATGCTCAACAGCTGGGCCATATGCCCGGCTTCCAGCTGCAGATAGCGTTGGCTCTGGTCGCCGTACAGCGGCTCGATTCCCTTGCTTTCGCCAATCAGGAACAGGCCGATGGCGGCGCGATCGTACAAGGGCCGGTTATAGTAGAAATGCTGCTCGCGGTTCAGTCCGTGGGCATCGTCGACGCGCACCAACCGATGTTGCAGCGGATGGTAGTAGTACCCCCCCTCCTCCAGCCCGGTCACTGCGCCAGCTTTGACGTGCAGATAGGTCTGCACCGCGTAGGTGCTACCAGCCGAAGCATACAAGGAGGCCTTACCGTCATCGCGGCTGACCGTGCGCAACAGGCCCAGCAGACGGCTCATATCCTCAAGTGCGATGGGCGCCGCGCCGAACTCCCGATGGCTGGCACGCCAGTCATAGTAGTCATCATGCAGCACCCTTTCCGGCAGAGCGACGGACGATAAGGCCGCAGCGCAGACACGCAGATTCTGTTGGCGCGCCTTGAACTCAGACACGGCCCCGGCGTCAAGCAGGTCAACCGCAACCGGTTTCTGCGCAGGGCCGACCGCAGCATCGCCACGCGGATCGTGAGCCGGCACCGGTGTTGGAACGGGCTCCGCAATCGGCCCGGACAGCAAGCCATGCAACACTCGCGCAATGCCTTCCACACTCGCATGGGCCACCAACGCAGAAACCGGTACGCGGGTTCCGTACTGTCGCTGCAAGGCGTTCGAAACCTGAATCATGGTGAATGAAGACGCCCCCAGATCCCACAAGTCGGCACTGTGGGCCACAACCGTCAGCGACAACTGCTCGGCGAATAGACCTTCAAGCACCGTGCGTAAGGTCTCCTCGCTCGGTCCAGTCTGTGCAATCGGCTGTGCCGTCACGGGTGAGGCGTCCTCTTCCCGCGGAATCGGCCAGGGCAGTGCTGCGCGATCGACCTTACCGTTCGAAGTGCATGGCAGCGCATCGATGAAGCAGATGAAGTTGGGCACCATATAGACGGGCAAAGTCTTTGCGACATGTTCGCGCAGCGTTTTGACGCCCGGTCGCTCCGACCTGGCAATGACATAGGCCACCAGCTTCCGATCCCCGGTATGGTCGTCTCGAGCCAGTGTCAGTGCCTCCTTGACGCCAGGGTGCGAGCGCAACTGGAAGTCGATCTCTTCCAGCTCGACCCGATTACCACGAATTTTGACCTGACCGTCGATGCGGCCGATGAAGGTCAGGTTGCCGTCTGGCAGATAGGCTGCGCGGTCGCCTGTGCGGTATAGCCGCTGGCCAGGAGTGCGGCTGTAAGGGTCGGGAATGAAGCTTGCCGCAGTCAGCGTCGAGCGTCTCCAATAGCCCACGCTCAGACAATCACCGCCAATAAACAGGTCGCCCTCTACGCCCACTGGACAGGGGTCGAGTGCATCATCCAGTACGTGGTAGCGCGAATTGTCGATCGGCACGCCATAGGGAATGCTGCGCCAGGTCGGATCGATCGCACCGACGTGAAAGTAATTCGACCACACAGTGGCTTCAGTTGCGCCGCCCAGGTTGATAATCCGCGCATATGGGAAAACGCCACGCACCTCATCGGGCAAACTCAGCGGGGTAAAATCGCCGCTCAGGAATACCACCCGAAGATGGCCGCCCTCCCCGGTCATCCGGGTCTGCGTCAACAGTGGGCTGAGTTGATGCAACGCTGCCGGCGATGAGTTCCAGAAACTGATCGGGTGGCGTAGCAGAATATCCATCAACAGCCCGGGATCCTTACGCTCGCAAACGTCTGCAATGTAAAGCCCGGCACCGCAGCCCAGAAGCCCGAACAGATCGAAGACCGACAGATCGAACCCGAGAGAGGCTACCGCCAGACCGACGTCGTCCGGCCCGAAGGCAAAGTTCTTGTTTGCCCAATTGAGCAGGTTGAGCAGAGCCTTGTGCGCGACCAGCACGCCTTTGGGTTTTCCGGTACTGCCCGAGGTATAGATAATGTAGGCAGAGCTGTCCACGCGTGCCGTGCGCTGCGGATCACGCTGCGCACGCGAGTCATCGCCTGGGCATGTCTGCCCTAACCCGAACACCCGGCATGGCAGCCCGGCGGTGTCCGGTCCATCGAGTGACTCAACGATCATGTGCCGCGCACCGGCATCGCTAAGGATGGTCTCCATTCGCTCCTTGGGCAGGCCGGGATCAAGCGGCAGGTAGGCGCCGCCCGCCTTGTGCACCGCCAGCACTGCAGCGACCATCAACGGACTTGGCTGCACGCTGATGGCCACAAGCACTTCAGGACCGACGCCTGCGTCTTTCAATTGCCAGGCGATGTAGTTGGCGAAGCGATTGAGTTCGGCGAAATTCATATCGCCATGCTTGCCCCGCAACGCGATGGCCAGCGGGCGGATTCGCGCTTGCGACTCAATGAACTGATAAGGCAGAAGGTCTGTTTCGTAGGCCGCCTCTGTATCGTTCCAGGCATACAGAATGGTTTCGCGTTCCGATTGACTCATGCCTGTACATGCTGCTTCGGCGCCCACATGCTCCCAGTCGTCAGCGCAAGCCAGCGTCTCGATCAAGTGCTGGTATTCAGCGAACATGGTGCGTAACTGTCCGGCTTCGAAATCGCCCTCCACCGCATCCCAATAAAAATGCAGCGTGTCCGACTCCAGCACGCTGATGGCGTCAAGCGACACATCTGGCGTATAGGTGATCCACGGTCCGACACTCACCTCGGTAGGCACGTCTGGCAACTGCCCGTCAAAAATGCCGGTGTAAACCACCGGTAAAGCGAAAGCATCGTCTCGCCGATGCTTCATGACCTTCTTGCGCAGCTCCGCCAGCCCCGATGCAGACACCAAGGGCGGCTCTGCATTGAAGTCCGCCTGATGCCGCCGTGCGCGTTCAAGCAGAGAACACGCGGCGGCGGCGCGCAACCAACTCAAGCCGGTGTATTCGCCCGGCCGATAGGCATTGTATGCAGCACTCCAGCGCACCACCGTTATCGAGAAGTCGCGTTTCTGATAACCGGCCAGCACCGTCATGAACGCTGCACTGAGCAGTGCATCTGCCGACAAGTTGTGCTGCTGTAATCGCTGCTGCACCCGTGCCCACCGATCAACTCGCCCTTCCAGACGTACGCGCAGACGCTCGACCGGACGCAACTCGACCGGCTTGAGCACCGGACCGGCGGGAAGGTCTTGCAGCCGCTGCACCCAATATGCGCGCGCAGCATCACTCACCGGAGACATATGAACCAAGTCGCGCGCGCGCTCAAAATCGGTGTGAGATATCGACGTTGGCAATATGTACGAAGGGTCGGCATACAAACAGAGCAACTCACGCGCCAGACGCAGAATGCTGACGGCATCCACTAATGCCAGATCAATTGCGCAATGCACCGTCGCCACATCGCCGCCGTTCGTTGTCACGCGAATATCGAACGGTGGCCAGTGGTCGAGCGCAAAGCTCTTCCCCGCCATGCCATCGCGCAACGCGGCGATGGCACCCGCGCCATCCGCCACAGTCGACAGGTCGTAAACCGGGATGCAGAGCCCTTTCGGCGCAGGCGCCAGCACATGCAACAGCCCATCGCTGCCATAAACGCTATGCAGCACCTCGTAATGGCCTATCAGCTGCTGCCAGGCGTTCTCCAAACGCTCCAGAGCGAAATTACGCACCTGGAAACTCTGGTAGACCTGGCACCCTTCGTCACCGAGTGTGCGCGCCACCCAATAGGCCTGTTGCAGATCGCTGGGTTGCCTGGAGTGCAGGTTGCCGCACCGGCCGTGAAAGCTGTGCAGGCCATTGATGAAATGCGCGAACAAGGCGTCTGCCAGATGCTGCGGAAAATACCGCTCATCGATATCCCAATGCACCTGCAGGGCGCCTTCTTCTTCCTTGATTTCGTGTTCCAGATACACACCGGACGTCACATTGCTCTCATGGCAAAGCAACTGCTCGAAGCTTGGCCCATGCTCAAACTGATCCGCCAAGTCCAACAGGCTGGAAAACACTACCGGTAATGGAGGCACGGCGTGCCCGCCGGCCTGCTTGCGCAACTGCCTGACGGCAACCACCCCGTCCACTCCGGCATGGCCGATGTCTTGCCACACGGCACGATGAGTCTGGCGCGCATAATCTTCGGCGGAGTCTCCTGGCACACCTGCGACAAACACCATGCTGCCGGTAAACGGCCCAACCAGGCCTCGCGCCTGGCGCTCCAGCCAAGGCCGGTTATTGGTCGTCAACACCAATGAAAACGGCTGCTCGGGGCCGGTCCGATACAATGCCTGTGCAAAGACGCTGAGCACCAGGGATGACGGTGACACCTCCAATCGGGTGGCCAGTTGTTTCAACGCCTGCCAGATCGGCGCCGCAATGCGCGCCCGCAAGCTGCGTCGGACACTCTCGCTGCCGGTCGGCCTCGGTTGTGCCAAAAGACAAGCAGGCGCACCAGGGAGGTTGCTCAGCCGCTTCCCCCAGTAGGCAAGATCAGCGTGGAAACTGTCGTCACGTGTGCGTGCCTCCAGCCCCTCCAGCGCCCGGCTCAAATCCAGGCTGATCGTCGGCAACGGTGAATCAGGGTGGTGGTAGCTGCGCCACCATTGTTGCAGCAAAATTGCCAGTCCGATGCCATCGGTCAGCATGCCATCAATGCAGAAATGTACGTGCACAGCCCCCTGCGTCAGGGTGGCTTCGATGGAAAAGTAAGGGGGGGCATCAGCGCGAAAACGTGTGCCGCACAGGCGGGCACGTACCCTATCCAGATGTATCTGCAATGTCGCGGGCGTAAATTCACGCGCGTCATGGACTGCGATGCCCCACGGGGCAGTATGCGGCAGAATACCTTGCGTGCCATCCGGCCCCACCACCACACGCAGCATCTTCTGATGCGTCACCACCTGCTGCCAGGCACCCTTCAGGCGAGCCACATCCGCGTCCGGCAACACGAACTCTCGGTACAAATTGCAGCCGACAGCGTCCGGATTTTCTTCGTCCAGTCTCGACATGAAATAGGATTGTTGAATCGGGGTCAGGGCGAATGACCCGCTCCGCCCGTCAGCAGGAATGCTTCCGGTGACGGGCGCCAAGTGCTCCTGTCGCTGCGCGATATGGGCCTGGATCAAGTCCAGCATGGCCTCCAGCGAAGGGGTTTCGATCAGTTGCTGCATTTCCATACTGATCTGGAATGTCTTCTTTATTGCCAGCCACAAGGACACCATTTGCAACGAAGACAGCCGGTACTGACTGAGTGGCCCGCGCCAATCCAGTGAGTGATTGGGCCTGCCAATATCGCCCAATATAGCGGCGACTCTGGCTTTTAAGTCTTCAGTGCCAACACCAGACACCTCCTGCGTAGTTCCTTGCTGGTCAAACATATTTCCCTCACGCCGACTTAGATCAACAGTTTATAAATTAAGTGCTAAAGGGAATAAATAATGCTCAATATTGGCCACCCATGAAAAATCTGAATGAGGCGCCAAAATCCGAACAAGTAATTGACGTTGCCCAGGCAAGCGGCCTGGGCAAAAAAGATCATGAGGGAAATGCGAGGGGATTTTCGTTCAGCGAATTTTGTCGTTAACAAGAACAGCATCAAGACCGGTATCAACATCACCGGCTTGATGCTTTCTTATGAAATACGACATTACGAGTGGCGAGCGATGTGAGCGTGCACAACAGGTAGCTTTTCATTCAGCAGGAACACAGCATTCAGCCTTTGAATTGTATTGCCTCAAGAGCGTAGTCTGTATCGCGGCCTCCACGAAAAAAATATTAGTGCACGTACGTCCGCATCCCGCCTTCCACTGCGCCGGTTTGTCGCCATATCTTTCCATCACGAATGACATAGATGCCGAATGCAACTTCGGTATGCCCCTGAACTTTCATGGTCGAGCGGACCATCACCACATCGTCGCCGTGAATATATTCATTCATTTCAACGAACTCCAGGTCCAACTTCATATACTGCTCGATGGTCTCCCGAATTTTCTCGCGCCCTTCCAACACACCCTGAAAACGAATCCATACCGCCTCGGGATGATAAAGCTCCATCAGGCCATCGAGATCACGATTGGCCAGGCACTGCGCTTGTCGCATAAAAATATCATGAAACTGTGGAACGGCTGACTGATCCATTGCCTCTCCTTAGTCATTCTGCCTGCGGAATTTTGCAAGCATCCGGCGTAGCGCCCTGCACTTCCCCACTCGCCAAATACTGTTGTATTGCATTGAAGTATTTGCGCCCAAGCCCAACCCCCAAGTGCTCTACTTCATTCGTCGGTACACCATGCTGAGTCCAGGACATCCGGGTCCCATCCTCGACTTCGTCCAACTGAATGTTGACGATCGAATAGATGCCCTCCTCCCAGCTATAACAATCACGCCAGGCCATCACCAGGCGATGCTCCGGGTGCAATTCCAGAAAGTAGCCCTTGATGTAGCCACCGAACAACGAGAAATGCGCCCCAGGCCGTGCATCCATTTCCGCAGACATACCGGTGAAGTTCGCAAACTCCACCGGATCTGTCAGACAGCGATAGACAGCACTTCGGCCCGCAGTAAAAACAAACTGCTTGCTAACTTTATGCATGACCGAACCTTAACTAGACGTTGCGCTTGAACTGGACAGGCGAAAATGCGAAGTCGAACATACTGCCTTCCACAAACATCCGGCTCCAGTTGCCACCGCCCTTTTCCAATGGGAGCGTTTCGCGGAAGTACAGCTCGCGCACCTCAGGATCAGTCGCATGAAGCTTGATCAATGGATAGTACGAGCCGATATCTTTCATGGCGATGAGCCAATGCAGCGTATCGGAAGCACCGAACGCGTCCTCGTACAGGAAGCATGTCGCCTCGCCGCGCGCCTTGCTATTGATTGAGTCCACCACATCGCGCGCAAACTGCCGCCCTTCAGAGCGGAACTCGTACTTGAGCTGGGCGCTGCGGTGAAGCATCAGGCCAGCGTTTGCCGAGTGGATGATCTCGTTCAGCGGGAAGGTAAATTGATGGTACGCCGGCGGCAAACCGATAAGCGGCTGGCTGGGCTTCACTTCAACGACAGCCGCTGCGGCACCGTACATGCCACGGAACTGCGGGAGCATCACCGTCGCCTTGATCGATCCGTCGATGAACATCGTATCCCAGGCAGCACCGCCCTTGGAGGCAGGCAGCGCATTCTGCTCCAGTATTTTGCAGAAATGGTCATCCCGCGTCGCCATTTCGCACAACTCATTGTAGTCATTCAATGAGCTCAAATGCAGGAGCACATGCAGATGACCCAGAGTGCCCAGCTCTTGAAAGCTCAGCATGGTGACGCGATCTTTCTTCACCTCATTGATATACGACGCGGTCTCATGCAAAAGGCGCAGCGCCTCGTTGCGATAACCGTTTTTCAACTGGGCGACCACTTCTACGACAACGCCGGCATTGGAACTCTGCAAGCTATTCCAGGGAGCCGAGCCAGTCTGGTACTGCGCTGATTCAATCATGGTTAGTCCTTTAGCGTCGGAGTGAAAGATTAAAAATCTTTAGTTGGATGCTGCGGGCAAAGCAGAACCTCACTGATACTGCCCGGTACGAACAAGCGGCTCCAATCAGAGTGAGAACCGCCTCCCTCGACCCAACTCCTGGTCAACACGTCCCGCATACCGCTGTCTTGCGCCAGGAATTCGATGAGATGTTGATAATCTTCGTAGCACTCGAGATGAATGAGCCAATGCAGGCGGTCAACCGCGCCGAAATGTTCCTCATAGACAAAACACGTTACATAGCCCGCCAAATGCCGATTCAGGTAATCGGCATAGGCACGAGCAAAAACGCGTGCCTCCGAGCGATATTGAAAGTCGACCTGCGCTTGACGCATGA
Source organism: Pseudomonas sp. H3(2019) (assembly GCF_007713465.1). GTDB lineage: Bacteria > Pseudomonadota > Gammaproteobacteria > Pseudomonadales > Pseudomonadaceae > Aquipseudomonas. The sequence goes on from NZ_VMSG01000002.1 coordinate 301,390, forward strand.
TGATCATTCGCGCATTGCTGGAGTGCAGGAGTTGCGCTGCAGGCTGCTTGGACTGATACAGGGCCAAACGGGACTCTGCATCGGGAACGGGTTGAGGGCTGTGCGTTCCATTGAAACCCCAGTAGTGAGGTGTCAGCACCCTTTCCTGGAACGTGCCTGAGAATAAGGCTGTCCAATCGCCACCACGTTCACTCTCCGGTGCGCGGTTGCGCATGAAAATCTCGCCGAATGCCGGATCAACTGCAGCGAGTCGATGGAAGCGCATGTAATCTGCAAGGCTACGCAAATGAATGAACCAGTGGATTCGATCCTGCTGGCCGAACGTTTCTTCGTACAGGAACGAGCTAATAAACCCTTTTTGGGTTTTATTAGTATGTTCGCAAATCTCCAAGGCGCACTCGCGGGCCTGGTTGCGGAACTCATTTGTTACCTGGCCGCTGCGCTGCACAATCACACCACAATTGGCGCTATTCAACAGTTCGTCAGCAGCGACACTGGTCTGCTTCAACGCCGGAGGAATATATGCCTGCAGTTCAATTTGCTCCGGTGTAAATGGCGACTTACTCTTCATTGTCTCGGGACCCTTTGACTAACACTCTATATCAAACCCGTGCACTTCATCACAGCATGACCAAGATACTCAGCAGTCATCTGTACCGATCGACACCCTAAAATCAAATCCAATCGACGTGCGCTCAATTGTGAGCGCATTTCTCAATTTAGTTATTCAACAGGCCACGCCCCACGCTTAGCTGGCGCGCTGTACGACTGAAATGAATACCGAACTTTCGCTCAGATTTGAGCAACCGTTAACACCCTCAGTCTCTACCATCGCGACAAATCTGAAGCTCAACTAAATCACGCCAGCCTACTTATATGACTATGAATAATCACTCGAAATGGGTTGTTTTGACCGGCGCAACACGCGGAATTGGCCGCGCTATCGCCGGGCATCTAGCCCAGGCTGGCTATGACCTGATTCTGCCAACCAGAGATCCCGCGACTGCCGAACATGTCGCGCTAGAACTGAAGATGCTGGGCGCTCGCGCAGTTGTATACCCGTGCGATCTTTCCATTGCGCAGCAAGTAGAAGACTTTGCCAAGACCGTGCTAAAGGAAATGGGGACGCCCTATGGTTTCGTTTCATGTGCAGGCATGACATGCGACGGGCTGAGCTTTCAGCTCGACATCGCCAAAGTCCAGAAAACTTTCCAGGTCAATCTGTTTTCCACCATGCAGCTGACAGGACAGTTCGCCATGCCCATGGGACGCGCGGGCGGCGGCCGTATTGTGTTGATCAGCTCGGTTTCCGCCTGGCTCGGCAATCGTGGCAACGCAGCCTATGCAGCGACCAAGGGCGGACTCCAGGCCTATATGAAATCGGTTCTGGAGGAGTTTTCGCGCCGGGGAGTGACGATCAACGCGGTACTACCAGGTTTCATCAACACAGACATGACACAGGGTCGCGACGAATGGATCGAGCGTATGTCCAAGCGAATCCCCGCACAAAGAGTCGGCACACCAGATGACGTCGCCAATGCCGTCGGCTTTCTCTTGGCGCCAGGTGCTTCCTACATCAACGGCGCTGAGCTGGCCGTCGACGGCGGCATGTCGGCGACATTGGGACTGAATTAATCAAGGAAGCCCGACCCATGACAGTGAAACCGGCCGAAGGTGCCACGCTTGAGGACTGGCAAGCAACCATTGAGCGTCAGTTTGGCGCTGACCATCTAGAGTGGCAGACGGAGGAAGGTATCCGTGTCAAGGCGCTGTACACCGCGGACGATATCCAAGGCCTGCCGCATATAAACTCGCTGCCGGGTTTTGCTCCATTCCTTCGAGGGCCGCAGGCAAGCATGTACGCGGGCCGCCCTTGGACCATACGCCAATACGCAGGCTTTTCATCGGCGGAGGAGTCCAATGGTTTTTATAAACGCACGCTGGCCGCAGGTGGTCAAGGCATCAGTGTTGCGTTCGATCTCGCCACCCAGCGCGGCTACGATTCAGATCATCCAAGGGTGTTCGCCGACGTCGGAAAAACCGGCGTCGCCATCGACAGCGTCGAGGATATGAAAATCCTGTTCGACGGAATCCCGTTGGACAAAGTATCTGTGTCGATGACAATGAACGGCGCGGCCCTGCCCATTCTAGCCTGCCTGATTGTTGCGGCCGAAGAGCAAGGCGTGGATCAAGGTGCACTGTCCGGCACGATACAAAATGATGTTCTCAAGGAGTTCGTGGTACGCAACACGTATATCTATCCATTGAGGCCTTCGATGCGCATTGTGCGCGACATCATCGCATACGCCTCAGAGCATATGCCGAAGTTCAATCCGATCTCGATTTCCGGCTACCATTTCCAGGAGGCCGGTGCACCGCCTGCGCTGGAATTGGCCTATACCTTGGCCGACGGAAAGGAATACATCAAAACAGCGTTGTCGGCCGGACTGACCATCGATCAATTCGCGCCGAGGCTGTCGTTCTTCTGGGGCATCGGGATGAACTTCTATGTCGAGATCGCCAAGCTACGCGCTGCGCGCGTACTGTGGAGCCAGATCGTCGATGAGTTTTCTCCGACGACCCCCAAATCGCGCATCCTGCGAGCACACAGCCAGACCTCAGGCTGGTCGCTCACCGAGCAAGATCCATACAACAACATTGTGCGCACCACGTTAGAGGCCATGGCGGCGGTTTTTGGCGGTACCCAGTCTCTGCACACCAATGCGTTCGACGAAGCCATCGCCCTGCCCTCCGAAACCAGTGCGCGGATCGCGCGAAATACCCAATTGATATTGCAGGAAGAGAGCGGCATCACAAATGTGATCGACCCATGGGGAGGCTCCTACATGATGGAGTCACTGACTCAGGCCATGATCGATCAAGCGAGCCAGCTAATAGCCGAGATCGACGCGGCTGGCGGCATGACGCAAGCCGTGGAGCAGGGACTTCCGAAAATGCGCATCGAGGAGTTCGCCGCCAGCCGACAAGCCCGGATAGACCGAAATGAACACGTGATCGTCGGCGTCAACAAGTTTCCACCTCCCGACGAGGCGCCGCTGGAAACTCGCGAGATCGATAATGCCGCAGTCCTGGAGAACCAAATCCGCCGCTTGGCGTCACTGCGCGCAAATCGCGATGAACCGGCCACCCAGGCAGCACTGGCGATGCTCCAGCAGGCGGCCCAAAACGATGCCAGTAATCTACTGGTGGTCACTATCGACGCGATTCGCGCCAAGGCGACCGTGGGTGAGGTTTGTGAGACGCTTGAGCGGGTATGGGGACGCCATCGTGTGACAAGTGCAACGATTTCCGGCGTCTATGCCTCGGCCTATCGCGACGATCCAGACTGGAATACGTTGGTACGCTCGGTCGAACAGTTCGAGCGCGACCAGGGCCGACGACCGCGCATGCTGGTGGGCAAGCTGGGTCAGGATGGCCATGACCGAGGCGCCAAAATAATCGCCACGGCCTTCGCCGATATCGGCTTCGACGTCGATATGTCGCCAATGTTCTCCACACCGCGGGAGTTGGCCAAGCAGGCAGTGGAAAATGACGTGCATGTTGTCGGAATCTCTTCGTTGGCCGGCGGACACAAGATCCTGGTCCCTCAAGTCATGGAGGCCCTGCGCGAGTTCGGCGCGGACGAAACACTGGTTGTGGTAGGCGGCGTCATTCCACAAGCCGACTATGCATTCTTACTGTCGCTGGGCGTTGCCGGCATATACGGCCCCGGCACACGGATTCCCCAAGCCGCGATCAGCATCATGGACGCCATCCAGCGCCAAACCCAATCCCATGCCTGACATCGATCCTGCGCGCTTGCGAGCGGGTGATCGCCGCTCGCTCGCACGCGCCATTACCTTGTGCGAAAGCAGCAATTACGCAGACATGGAAAAGGCGCAGTTGCTGCTGGATGCCATCATGCCCTACACCGGCAACAGCCTGCGCATCGGTATTTCAGGTGTGCCGGGGGCCGGCAAATCAACCTTCATCGAAGCATTCGGCCTCGACTGGGTTGAGCAAGGCAAAAAGGTCGCCGTACTCGCGATCGATCCCAGCTCGCCGCTGGTCGGCGGTAGCATCCTGGGCGACAAGACGCGCATGGAGGAATTGGCCAAACTGGATGCCGCCTTCATACGCCCATCACCAAGCCGGGGCTGCCAAGGGGGCGTTGCCGAACGCACACGCGAGGCGATATTGCTGTGCGAGGCCGCCGGCTTCGACATCATCATTGTCGAAACGGTTGGCGTCGGTCAGTCCGAGTTCGATGTTGCGCGCATGGTCGACTTTTTCATGGTGCTGCTCTTGCCCAATGCCGGCGATGAGCTGCAGGGCATCAAGCGCGGCATTCTGGAACTGGCGGATCTGTTGATCATCAATAAGTGCGATGGCCCGAATCGGGCGCAGGCGCAGTCGGCCAAAGCCAACTACCAATCCGCTCTACGCCTGTTGCGCTCTGCCGCGCACGGGAGCGCAGAGGTTGTCACATGCTCGGCCTTACTGCGTGAGGAAATCGGCTTGATCAGACAGCGCATCGAAGACTTCGCCAAAATGGGTCAGCAAGCAGGTTGGTTTCAAACCCGTCGGCAAAGCCAGAACGGCGAATGGATGCGCTACATTTTGCAGCGAATGCTGGAAAACAGCCTGTATTGCCACGAAGGCGTCCGTCACCGGCTACCCGAGCTGGAGAACGCTGTCATCGAAGGTCTCATCACACCGCTGACCGCAGCGCGCCAGTTAATGACAATCCTGCGCTCTGACTAAAAAGAGTACCTGGCCACTCAGGAGGCGAAACGCGCGGTCCCCCTCATCCTCCATAGCCGAATCGGGCATGCCGCTGACGGCGAATTGCAGCCCGCCCAGGCGATAACCTGGGAGGGCTGCGACCCGTAACATAGCCTTGAAGCACATCAGATCGAGTAGGACTCTTCGCGAACATCGACCTTGTTTTTGCCTTTTAGCAACCGTCGCAGCGTTCGCTTAAGATCGTCGAAGCAGGTGAATACCACCGGTACAACCAACAGGCTCAGCACAGTCGACGTCACCAGCCCGCCAATCACTGCGATGGCCATCGGTGAACGGAAGCTGGGATCGATGCCTATTCCCAATGCGACCGGGAGCATTCCCGCCCCCATTGCAATGGATGTCATCACGATCGGACGCACCCGACTGCGGGCAGCCATCAGTAGTGCGTCATTCCGGCTGGCGCCGTTGCGGATTGCCGTGATTGCATAGTCCACCAGCAGAATGGAGTTCTTGGTTGCAATGCCCATTAACATGATCAGTCCGATCATAGTCGGGAGTGACAAGGAACTGTGCCCCACCAATAGCGCTACGAACGCGCCACCGATCGACAAGGGCAGTGCCACCATAATGGTCATCGGCTGCATAAAATCACGGAACAGCAATACCAGGACCATGTATATACATACCACTCCGGTCAGCATGGCCAGCAAAAATCCGGCAAACAGCTTCTGCATCTCCGCAGTATCGCCAAACGATGCGCGGGAAATGCCCGGCGGCAGATGTGCCACGCTTGGCAACTCGTCGACCGCCGCGCTGACGTCCCCGAGCGAGCGTCCATTGAGCTCCACATCGAACACCACCACGCGAGCGCCGTCATAACGGTCAATCTGGCTCGGCCCGCTCGACAAGCTGATGTCCGCCACCTGGCTGAGCATTACTTTTGAGCCGTTAGCGGTTGGAATCTTCAACTGGCGCAAGGCATTCAGGTCGTGCTGCAGCCCCTCCGGCAATCGCACCACAATGGGAACCTGGCGCTCTGGCAGGTTCAGCTTCGCCAGCGCGATGTCAAACTCTCCCACCGTGGAGACGCGCAGCGTGTTGGCTATGTCCGTGGCCGTCACGTCCAATTCGGCGGCGCGTGCGTTATTAACCGTGATACCCAGTTCCGGACGGATCAGGCTGGCACTGGAACTGACGCCTCCGACGCCGGGCAAGGTGCGCAGATCCCGGGCGATCGCCTGGGCCGCCGATTGCAGCGCGACACTGTCGCTGCTGGTGATCGCCAGCTGGTACTTCTCGCCAGCCGCCCCCAGACCGATGGCCAGCCTCACGCCGGGAATCGACTGCAGAGCCTCGCGCAGGTTTCCTTCAATAGCCGACTTGCGAACCTGACGGTCCTGGCGGTCTGCCAGCATCACGATCAGGCTGGCCTTGTTCACGCCGGACATCGTGCCGCCGTCAAGTGGATTGCTGCCCGCGGCCCCACCACCAATCGCGGTATATACACGTGTCACGTAAGGCTGCTGAAGAATAATTGCGCGCGCCTGCTCTGCTGCCGCAGTCGTATCGGCCAACGTCGCGCCGGGCACTAGCTCCAGCTTGACCATGGTTTGCGAACGGTCATCCGGTGGGACGAAATCGCTGGACAACAGGGGTGCCAGCAACAGCGACCCGATAAAGAACATCACCGACATCGCGATTGTCGACTTGCGGTGGCTTAGGCACCAACTCGCCACTTTCAGATAAGCCTTCGTCAGCCGCCCCTCCTCAGGGGCCTTCGACGCAACTGGCTTCAGTAAATAGGCCGCCAGCATCGGCGTCAGCATGCGCGCCACCAGCAACGAGGCCAGCACGGCCATGGCCGCAGTCCAGCCGAACTGCATGAAGAACTTGCCCGGCACACCGCCCATAAAAGCGGTCGGCAGAAACACGGCCACCAGGGTGAGCGTCGTGGCGATCACCGCCATACCGATTTCGTTGGCACCTTCCATGGCCGCTTGATAAGGCGTTTTCCCGGCGCGTAGATTGCGGTAGATGTTTTCGATTTCAACGATGGCGTCGTCCACCAGTACGCCGACCACCAACGCCAGCGCCAACAAGGTAACGGTGTTCAACGTAAAACCGAGGCTCGCCATGCCGATGAATGTTGGAAGCAAGGACAGCGGCAATGCGGTGGCGACGATCAAGGTTGCCCGCAGGTTACGCAAGAACCACAACACCACCAGCACCGCGAGCAATGCGCCCTCGTAAAGCACGTTCATCGATCCGCGAAAAGACTCCAGCACCGGTACTGCCGTGTTATAGGCTTGCGTCACGATGAGCGTCGGACGCTCGCTCTGCAAACGCTCGAGCGACTTGCGCACGCCATCCGCCACCTCGATCTCGCTGGCATTGCGGCTGCGTGTAATTTCCACGCCGACCACCATATGCCCGTCGAGCATCGCCAGCGAGCGTCGTTCGGCAGTCGTATCGCTTACCGTCGCCACTTGATCCAGCCGGATGCGCCGCCCGCCGCCTATCGACAGCTCCATCCGTGCCAATTGATCGACCGATTGCGCGGTGGCGATGGTACGCAACGCCTGTTCTCCACCGACAATATAGGTACGCCCACCCGAGGCTTCACGCTGAGTCTTTGCCAACTGATCGGATATCTCGGCTGCAGAAACGTTCAGCGACGCCATTGCAACGGGATCAAGTGCCACACGGATTTCCCGGTCGAGTCCGCCGACTCTGCTCACGCCTCCAATACCGGACACTGAGCGCAATGCCTTGATCATTGTATTGTCGATGTACCAGGACAACTGTTCCTCATCCATGCGCGAGTCCGCCACGGTATAGATCAGAAACGGCGTGCTGGTGAACTCGACTTTGCCAATCACCGGGTCGTTGACGTCCGCCGGCAACGTGGAGCGCACGCCGTTAACGGCGTTGCGTACGTCCTCCATCGCCTGCGAAACGGATCGGTCCATCAGGAACTCGACAGAGAGCAGCACCAAACCGTCCTGCACCTTGGAATAGACATGCTTGACACCTTGCAAGCCGATGACCGCGCTTTCCAACTTGCGCGCGACCTCCACTTCAAGCTGAGCCGCCGCCGCGCCCTTGAGCGTCGTAGTGATGGTAACGGTGGGCAGATCGACATCGGGAAAGTCTTGTACTTTCAAGCTGGAAAATGCCATCAAGCCGATCAGCGCCAACAGCACAAACAGCATGATGACCGGAACAGGATTACGGATAGACCACGAAGAGAAATTCATAGGGAGCCTTAGTTTTCCACGCGAACGAGATCGCCATCTGCCAAAAAGCCCGCCCCCTTGCTCACAACCAATGCGTTTGGCGGCACCCCTTCTACTTCTATCATGGCGCCCTCCTCCCGCCCGGGACGCACCCGCACCTGCCGCGCCACGTCCTGACCATCAATGACAAACACGCTAGACAGACCATCGCGCAAAACCAGCGCGCTGCCTGGGACCATCAGTGCCTCGCTGTTGCCAACCGGTATTTCACCAGCGACAAACATACCTGGCTTCAAATACTGGGAATGGGCTTCGTCGTTCGGCAGATCGATGTAAACCAATACATTGCGGCTGCGAGTATCGACAGTGGGGGCAACCTTGCGGACCTTGCCCGTCACCACGACACCACCGGGCGCGAACACGGATACGGCGACGTCGGGGTGGATGGTCGCACTGTCATTGGCGGTTACCTCTGCATGCCATTCCATCCTTCCCTGGCGGACCATGCGGAATAGTTCTTGGCCCGCCTGGCAGATCGTTCCCACTGCAACGCTGCGCGCGGAGATCACGCCATCGTCAGGCGCGACAATAAGTGTCTGCTTCAAGCGCAGCAGTTCTGCCGCCAGCCTGGCCTGCGCCAGTTGCACGCGTGCAGCGCTGGAACCTTCCTGCGTCACCGCGAAGGTGATCTGCTGCTTGCTCAGCGCGCCGTTATCACCAAGCGCCTGAACTCGCGCCAGGTTCTCCTGTGCATCCTGATGAAGCGCTGCGGCTTCCGCGACGCTGGCTTGGCCCTGGGCAATGAGGATGCGGATTTCCTCGTCGGCGAACGTAGCCAGCACCTGGCCCTTCTTCACCCGATCACCGACATTGGCGCGCACATCGGTCAGGCGCAAATTGCCCAGGTTCGTGCCGATGATGGACTCCTGCCAAGCCACGACATCGCCGTTCGCCGAAATACGCTGGGACAGTGGCAGAGTTGCCGGTTTGACGACTGCTACCGTCAATGATGCCTTAGGCTGCTTCGGCTCGCTGTCCTGCGGTGTCTTGTGGCCCGCCGAGGCGAATGCGGCCACCGCTGCAGCTGCGACCATCAGCGAAATGGCCAAGCGTTTGAAACGTGACACCTTGAAGCGAAGTTTGTCGGCATATACGCGAAACATCGATTTCCCCGGGATATCAAGAATTGGACGAGTCGTTCGGGGCCCATTGGCCGCCGACCGCTTTGTAGAGGATGATCCAGTTCGCCAATTGCTCGCGCTGCTGATCAAGCAGTCGTAACTGACTGGAAATCAGCATGCGCCGCAGCACTTCAAACTCGATCACATTGATGGAACCGACGCTCAGGCGCGCCTGGCCGGCGTCGAACTGCGACTGGTACTTAGCGACCGCCTGACGCAGGCTTTTTTCGCTCGGCCGCCCGGCATCGAGCCGGACCATCGTGGCCTCAACCTCGCGCACCGCTGCCCTGACCGTGCGCTGGTATTCGCCCACGGCCTGGTCGTAACGTGCCTGGCTCTGCTCGACCTCCGCCTTGAGTTGCCCGCCGTTGAAGATCGGCACAGACAAGGTTGGCCCGAACGACCAACTGGAGCCGCTCAATGTGCTGTTCCCACTGGAGGAACGGTTGCCCCCGATGCTGCCCAGGAGACTGAGCGAGGGATAGCGTCGCGCCTGCGAGACATGAATCTCCTCCTGCGCCACCACTACATGCTGTGCCGCCACTCGGATGTCGGGACGCTGGCTCAAGACGTCGGCAGGGACCGCATGCACTGCAAAGGCTCGTGGATGAGGTAACTCCGCCGCCGCGGGGCCCAGACGGCTGCGCAAAACGCTTTCGTCGATATCCGTCAACTCAACCAGTACCTTGAGGAGTACATCGGCCTCGGCCCCCGCCAGGATCAACCGGCTTTGTGACTCTGCGGCTCCGGCATCCAGTAACCCGGCCTCGTCATCGCTGGCCAGACCAACGTGGTGCAGAGTCCGCAATATTCGGGCACTGCTCAGCAACGATTCCCGGGTGTTCTCCTCCAGTCGCTGCCGTATTTGCAGCGCGCGCAGGTTTAGGTAAGCATTGGCCACTTCAGCCGCCAGACTTGTCCGCGCGTCGTGCCATTCGATTTGACGCGCGGCTTCTCGCGCAAGCGTGGCCCTGCGCTGGCTGGCGACGCCGCCCCACAGATCGATCTCCCAACTGGCATCGATGTTGGCATAGCCGTTGGTAGCCGTCACTGCAGGTTGAACGAACGCGTTGGTACTGCGTGCGCGTTCATAACCGGCATTGCCCGAAATGCGCGGCCACAGTTGCGCGCCGACCACCTTCGCCTCGGCGCGAGCTTCATCGATCCGCGCCTGGGCAATCTGCACGCTGGGGCTGGCTTGCTGAGCAGCGCTCAGCAACTTCAGCAGAACGTCATCATCACAGGCGCTCCACCACTGCTGTAATGCAACCACCCGTTCCGATGAGGGGAGAGGGGCATTCCACTGCTTTGTCCTGATCTGAAGTTGTGACACCTGTGCTGCATCTGGCGGGTAAGCCGTGCATCCTCCAAGTGCCAGATAGATTGTCAGGATGGGAGTAATGCACTTTCTCTTGGGGTGAATGGGTGTCCTATTTACCTTAAACATGGCTGAATGCACTCAGCCGCTGATTGATCAGGCTGGCAGTCTCCGCCATCAACCACAGGGCGATCGAGTCCACATGGCGCTTGCGCCAATCCTGCAACGGAGTGCCGCGCACCACTGAATTGAATGCGCCAAGTGCGGGACCGCAGTGAACCTGATAATTCGCGCGATCAGCAGTCTCGCCATTGACTGCGAGCCGGATTGAGTGGGCGAAATACCAGCGGAAGACCAGCGCCATCTTGTGCTTAGGATCGCGGGTAGCCTTCTCAATCTCGTCATGCTTTCCAAGCGACGCGAAATAGCTGTGGGTTTCTTCCCACACCTGTTCGAAGCTTCGATTAAAATAGAATTTCTCAATGCTCGCCCGCGTTTTTCCGTCGATCTCGTCCAGCGAGTTGCATTGCTTGTATAGCTGATGCAACTTGTTGCCCCGAGCCGAAAACAGCGTGCCCTTCTTCAAGACCTGTACCCGCGCACCCAGCTCGAACATGTCCCCTGCCGGTGCGTATGCCGTGTCTTGTACCTCCACCTCCGACAACATGTCTTTGACGCTATCCGAAGTATCTGCCTGCGGCGAACATTGATTGATCGACCCCGTTACTATGAAATCCGCACCCATTACAAAAGCCGACATCGCCGCATGCGGCGTGCCGATGCCGCCAGCTGCACCGACCGCGATACGGTACGGATAGCCATGTTCGCTCATCACCTGGTCGCGCAAAATCATCATTTGCGGTAGCAGTACGTTCAGATTGCCCCCATCGGTATGGCCACCTGAATCCGCCTCCAGGCAGAGCGCATCGCATACCGGATGGGAGCGTGCCAATTCCGCTTCCGCAGGGCTGAGCCGCCCTTCTTGCAACAGCTTGTCGACCAGGGCCGCTGGAGCCGGCTGCAAGAATTGCCGTGCGATTTCCGGGCGCGATACTTTGGCGACCACGTGTCGCAGAGGCTGAGCCCGACCTTGATCATCCTGCTCCATATGCTTGAAGCGGAACTCGATCAACGGGGCCGTCATGCGCAAGTAACCAGCCGCCTCGACATACCTGACGTCGTGCTTAAGATACAAATCAACCGCGGCCTGTTCCCGCCCTACGTCCTCCGGTGCGTGCAGAAGATTCATTCCCCATTTGGCATCTGCGGGCAACGCCACTTTCAACCGCAAGATCGCCTGCTCAATGCGTTCAGCCGATAAGCCTCCCGCGCCAAAGAATCCAAGCATTCCGGCTTGTGCCATCTTGCTCACCATCGCGGTGGAACCAATGCCGCGAAACATCGCGCCGGCGATGTAGGCGAAACGCAGACCATAGCGGCGGCGGAAGTCGGAGCAGCCCAGCGTTTGCGCATTCAACGCTAAACCCGCAGGGGACTGCGGCACGGATGTCGGCGGCGTATACTCAGCCTCAATCTCTCTCCAAAGACCGGTCAGAACCTGGCCGGTACCCGCCTCGCGGATCCTGCCCACACCCGCCTGTAACAGGTAGTTCATGCTGTCGAACCAACGCACCGGGCTGTAAATCTGACGCGACAGCAGCGCCTGGATTTCTGCATGCTGCAACACACGGCCGGTGACATTGGAAATAATCGGGCATTTGGGGGGATTGAACCGGATAGCCTGAATAAAGCCTGCAAACTCATCTGCGATCTTGCGCATGTAGCGCGAGTGGAAGGCTGCGCTCACATTCAGCGGCACACAGCGCACCCCCTCAAGTGTCATCGCATGGTGGCCGAAGCGGTCCAGACTGTCTCTTTCCCCCGACAAGACAAGCTGTCGCGCACTGTTATGGTTAGCCACATCCACGTCAGCAATCTCAAGCTGCTCCAGTGCACGCCCTACCGAGACTCTATCGAGTCCGATCACCGCCAGCATCCCGCCGCCATTCACGGTGCCCATCAGTTCGCCGCGCTTTTTGACAATACGAAGGCCGGTCTGAAAGTCATAGACGCTGCTTGCGAACAACGCGTTGTACTCACCCAAGCTATGGCCTGCGACAAAATCAGCGGCGAAACCTTCCTGCTCCAGGGCCATCCCTGCCAAGGCATTGACGAAATAGATCGCCGGCTGAGCGTATTGCGTCAACGCCAGGCGGCGTTCGCGGTCCTCCAGACACAGTTCAGCTATCGAATAGCCGAGTATGCGATCTGCCATCGCAACATGCTCAGGGAAGCGCTCGAATAAACCGGCTCCCATCCCTTTGCGCTGAGATCCTTGCCCGGGAAAAAGCAATGCTGATTTGCTGCCCGTTACTCGCGCCATCAATTTGATTTCTCCCAAGGAAAAAGGCCATGCTCGACAAAGGTCTTGATATTGCCAACCACGGTTTGCGACGAGAGCAGCCTGGTATATTCCTGCAACGCGACGGTCTCACTGGCTTCGGAAATCGGCCACAAGCGATGGGCAAATTGCTTCATGTCCTTGATTGTCTGCGCATTCAGATTGCCGATCCGATTCAAGTGCTTCTTTACTGCACGCTCCGGCTCGTCGCTCAATTCGTCTACTAAGTGCAATCTATGGGCTTCATCAGACTTGATGGTCTGTGTGGTCAGCATCAGGCTGTAAGCCTTCTGAAAACCGATGCGCCGCCCCAGAAACGGCAATACGCAGCATGGCAGCAGCCCCCACAACGCCTCGGGCAGGCTGAATTGGCTTCGCTTGGAGGCCAAGACCAGATCGCATGCCGCGACAATGCCGACGCCGCCAGCAGACACGCGGCCATCGACCAGGGCGATGGTGATCTTTGGCAAGGTGACAATCCGATGCATCAGATCCCAGAATTGCTTCCCGCCTTGCGAAAGGGTTTGCGGATCGTAGTGAGCAGCCAGCTCACGAATGTCCATTCCCGTGCAGAAACACTCTTCCTGTCCCCGCAATACAATCAAACGGCAATCATTATCGTGTTGCACGGCGTCAAGCACCGCATGCAATTCGCTTAACATCGTTTCATTGATGGCGTTGTCTCGATCCTTGTTCGCAAGGGTGACATGCGCGATACCTTCGGATCGCCTAACCTGAATAGTCTGATAGCTCACATAGCACCTGGTCTTGGTTACCCTTAATCGGCGTACAGATACTAAAGAGCTATTTCATCAGCACATGCTCAATATTGAACTGTTTCCTTTGGAAAACTACGCATAATCAGGCACCGCACAATTGGCAGATACCCTGCCATTATTGCGACCACACCTGTGGAAAGTTTTTCATGCTGAATGAGAATGAAGCCCACGTCTGGATCGTGCGTGCGGAGCAAATAAGCAGTCCGTCATGGACACATGCCTGCAATAAAGTGCTGGTGCAGGAAGAGCGTGCGCGTATGGAAAAGTTTGTCAGAGCGCGCGACAGACAGAACTTCATGATCGCCCGCGGCTTGACCAGAATTGCCCTTACCGGCTGTATGCCATCTGTCGCACCACAGGCCTGGCGCTTCCGCCAGACGCGGCACGGACGTCCTGAAGTGGCGCAACCCGCAAGCAAGACACCACTTCGATTTAACATCTCGCACACCCAGGACCTGATTGCCTTGGTCATCGTCTCGGGCCTGGATTGCGGAATCGACGTAGAACGCATCGATGGAAAGGTCAAGGTGAGTGAGCTCTCACCCCATGTCCTGTCGCACAACGAGCAACATCATCTGTCGGGGTTGCCGGATGAATATCAAACTACAGACTTTTTCAGATACTGGACATTAAAGGAGGCTTACACCAAAGCAATCGGGCTTGGGCTCTCCTTCCCCTTTGATGCTCTTGAATTCGATCTCACACTTGCGCCAGCGGCGTTAGTTTCACACGCCGGAAATAACCAGAATGGCCACTGGCAGTTTGAACAGTGGTTCGCCTCACACGAACACCTGCTGGCATTGGCCATCCGCCACGATCACACAATCGGAAGGCACATCATTAGATTACACGACAGCCCTACCATCCAGACTATTCGGTCCATGCTGTGACTTTTAATAACCGGAGATATCCATGCAAGCTACCAAAACAGAATTTCACGAAGCCTTACCGCACTCGGCAATCAAAGAGGTTTTTGAAGGCGTCTACATTGTTATGGGCACCTATATAGCGACCTATGGGGAAGAACAGTGGCAGTTCAGCCGAAACATGACCATTGTCAAGGAAGGGAACGAACTGACGCTAATCAACGCGATCAGGCTTGACGACGCCGGCCTAGCCGCACTGGAACGACTCGGCGACGTCAAGAACATTATCAAGCTCGGCGCCGCGCATGGTATCGACAATGCCTTCTATGCCGACCGTTACCGCGCCTCCATCTGGGCGCTGCCGGGCGACGAGCATGAAGACGGGCTCCACATCACGGAAACGCTATCCCCCGACCATCTGCCTTTCATAGACGCGGCCCTGTATGCCTTTCACTCGTCCAAACCCGAGGCCATTCTTGAGATCAAGCGTAACGGCGGAATCATCGTCAGCTGCGACTCCATCAAGAACTGGTCGTTTGCAGATGAGTTTTTCAGCAAGGAAAGCGCTGAGAAGATGGGTCAATACGGCATGCTCCGACCTGTCGATATCGATCGTAACTGGGTGGCGTCTTGCAGTATCAGCCAAAGTGACTTCGAGGGCCTGCTGTCGCTGGAATTCCAGCATTTGATTCCAGGGCACGGCCAAATTGTGCAAGGCACCGCGCATGAAAAAGTCAAAGACGCCGTAGCCGACGCCTTTGCCTGAGAGGCTGCTATAAGGCCTCAACCTCGTTGACCAAGCGTTTCTTATCTATCTTGCCCGAAGCGTTGAGAGGCAACTTCGGTAAAAAATGTACCTGGTGAGGCTGCATATAGTTCGGGATAACGGTGGAGCAGTGATCCCGAACTGCATTTTCATCGAGAATACCGCGTCCGCCTTGTGAGATAAAAACGTGAATGGCATTTTCCATCAGGGTATGCGGAACCGCGACCGCAGCGGCATGCATCACATTTGGACAGCTCATCAATGCCGCCTCGATTTCGCCAAGATCGATTCGATATCCGGCCGACTTGATGGTTTCGTTCTTGCGGCCGGTGAACGTGTATCTGTTGCCATCCGATCGCTGCACGATATCGCCAGTGTGATAACCCCGACGCCCGGCCCTCGACTCTCGCAACACCATGCTAGTTTGCTCCGTGCTCCCCCAATATCCGACCATGACCTGCGGACCAGATACGACCAATTCCCCCCTACTTGACGTTTCGTTTCCATCATCATCCACCAGCCACACTTCATGCCCTGGCAGCGGCTTGCCCAACTCGACAGCGCTCACCCCATGACTCAATTCTTCCCGGCTAAACCGGTGAAACATACAATAGACCGTCACCTCAGTTGGACCATACATATTGTAAACATCAGCAGTCGGCATCATCCGGTGGAACGCTTGTACATAGGGCGCAGGACAAGCGGCGCCACCAATGAATACCTTGCGTAGCGATGCAAAACTTTCCGCCGACAATTCGAACTGCTCATCGAACAATAGGCCGAATATAGTGGGCACTGTCGACAACACATTGATGGCATTCCGCTGAATATAACCGGCAATAGAAATGGGATCTTTATGCCCCGAGTAGACATGTAGCGTCACGCCTGAACCGATCAAAAACGCAATATCCATGACGGACTGGTCGAACGAAAAGTCGGCCATATTGAGCGCCACCATTTCGCCGGATATATCAAGGCTGTTTCTACACCAAGAGATGAAAAAGCTCAAACTTTCCCTTGATATGGCCACTCCTTTTGGCACTCCTGTGCTGCCAGAGGTAAATATCATGTACGCCAGTTGCTGTTGATGTATTGGCTCGCATGAAAAAACGGCTGAATACTCTTCAAAGGAAACAGCATTTATATCAATTGCATTTATCTCTGGATAATTTTTTCCAAAATCAGTGTTGAGCCCGCTGTCCAAAACCACCCGCCGCATATTACACACATCGAATATACTCTTCATCTTCTGGGCAGGGGCCGCCGGATCGATCGGTACATATAGAGCGCCCAACTTCCAGATAGCCAGCATACACCCCAAGGTGCGAATATCCTTATTCAAAAGCAAGGCAACGGGTTCCCCCGGCAACACGCCACGACTGCGCATCAGGTTTGCCAGCCTGTTCGAATAATATTCCAACTCAAGAAAAGTTAGGTGATCTCCCCCACAGATGATTGCCGTACGCTGCGGGTGCAACCGTACTTGCTCATGGAAATACTGGAGTACATCCGATGTACCTTGTTGATCCAAATTACTCATTCCGCTCGCACCCACATTCAGTTCTGAGTCAAGTATTCTTCAATTCGCTTTTTATTGATAACCAGGAAACAATCCGGGCAATCCTCCAAAATTCCTTGCTGCATAAAGCTATTCATAAAATACCCTACACGAGATCGCGTCGTCCCAATCAACTCCGACAGGTCCTGCAGTGATATTTTTTCATGAATTTTTATTCTGTCATTTTCACAGCACCCGAGCATCAATGAGAGCCGCAATAATGTGCTCGCTAATCGCTTCTCACTATTGCAGACAACAAAATCGGCAATCACATTCTGATACTCAAGCATTTTATTTGACATGCATTTAGCAAAGGAAAGATACAGTCCTTTTGATTGTAAACTATTGAATAACCTAGAGATTTTTATCCGCCTAACGATGCAGGAGCTCAACGCTGTGGCGGTCTCTGGAATGAGCCGGCCCGAAAGACCGCTCTCACCAAAAACGCCCCCTCTGGAATAAATGCCAAGATTACAGCCCCGCCCATCCTGCATTTGCATTGAAACCTTCACCTGCCCGCTCTCTATGAAATAAATGTACCCTCCCGCCCCGCCCACATATATGTTCTGCCTTTTTGCAAACGAGACCGGATAAAACGATTCATCGCCATTCCTAAAAATATTAATCAGTTGAGGGCAAATACCACCTGCCTCAATAGATTCTTCATAATTTTCCATTGGCCATTTCTCTAGCAACGATAAGCGCGAGTCAGTTCGTCCAGGACATACTCCCGGACAACCTATTTTCTTCAGGAACTCAGATCTGCTAACAAAACCTTAACCGACCACGTGTGGCCGCTGGCCTGCAATGCATGGCATTATTCAGAAAATTTATTTTGTTAACTTCTCGACGTCCTTTCTGCGTAAACGCACAAGGAATTGCTGCTAGCGGCTGGCTGAAGACTAGAAAGTTATGAACTCTACTTCGAGCAATCAAAATCGTATGGGGAACACTGGCAGTGCCAAACTGCGTGGCAAACGAATGTGCAATAGGTGAGTTTTCCATAGCCAATAGGCTACGCAAATGTGAGCTCCATGTTCTCATTATAGTCATCCATGTCACGAATGGTTAGATTGGGGGTCTATAACCACGACCATTCAAGAGCAGGCTGATGGAATTCCCTCTCATCTCCGGCTCTTGTCACTACAATACAGCTGAGGTTTTTCGTCCTTGCTGTTGCCGACATTATTAGTCTATGCGCAACAAAAATCCACATGCAGGATGCGCTCATCCATTAATTTATTTTTATCACGCTCAGCTTCTCCTTATGCACCGAGCTAATGATGGACTCAGCCGTTTTATTCCACTTGAACGGCTTGGCCGAATGCTCATTGTGAGCCTCGATAAATTGGCGGATAGCCGCCTTCAGGTCGGCGACGCTGGTGAACGCATCCCGGTACAGCGCTCGTCTTTCCAGTACCAGCCTTCCACACGTTCAGCCAAGACGCACCGGTCGGTGTGGAGTGCAATTTGAAACGCGGATGCTTTTCCAGCCACTGCTTGATTGCAGCCTGTTGGCGCTGATTGAAAACTGATCCAGGGCGGATTGCTGATTTTTGCATCAGCAATTGAGGATAAGCTTAGCAGCAGTGTCCCGGTTGAAGACGCATCAGGCCCCACCCATGTAGGCATACGGCGAGGCCGTTGTAGTCAGGGAGGGTGTAGTCCTTGGCACGGGGTTTGGCGTGCCGGACTGCGGTATTCGTAAGCGCCACCGTACAATCTCCGTCTCGTTTGGATGGCGGAGGTTTGTACGGTTTGCGATGAGACTGGCACCACAAAAAACCGATCTGCCGAGCACGGGATTGATGCACTGGAAAATGTGCCCATTAGGGCTGGATCTGAGTGTTTTCAGGGAGGGCGCGGCAAAAGCCAAAGAAGGACTTTTCTCTGGACGAAAAAAATGGACCTCTTTTCAGAGATCCATTTTTTAATGCTTGGAGCGGGAAACGAGACTCGAACTCGCGACCCCGACCTTGGCAAGGTCGTGCTCTACCAACTGAGCTATTCCCGCGTCTTGGTGTGGCGCATTTTATAGAATTTAGAAGTCTCGTCAACCCCTTGATTCAAAAAAGTTTTATTTTTTTTCTACATCGGTTTTCAGGTGCGGCCAGGCAGCACGCAGATATTGCACCATGGACCACAACGTCAGGCCTGCGGAGACCATCAGCAAGGTATAACCCACCAGAACCCAAAAGCTGAAGTCCGACGGATTGGCCAGCAGGATCACCAGCGCCAGCATCTGCGCAGCGGTTTTCCATTTGCCCAGGTTCGAGACGGCAACATGTGCACGCGCGCCCAGTTCGGCCATCCACTCCCGGAGAGCGGAAACGACGATTTCACGACCGATGATGACCGCTGCCGGCAATGTCAGCCACACGTTGCCGTGCTCTTGCACCAGCAACACCAGCGCCACTGCGACCATCAGTTTATCGGCTACCGGATCGAGAAATGCCCCGAACGGTGTGCTTTGTTCCAGGCGGCGGGCCAAATAGCCATCCAGCCAGTCGGTAGCCGCAGCGAACGCGAAGACCGAGGCAGACGCCAGGTAGCTCCATTGGTACGGCAGGTAAAACAGCAAAATGAAGATCGGGATAAGTAGAACGCGTAGAACGGTGATCAGGTTAGGGATATTCATCGGCACAACTGGCTACGAGGTGAGTTAGGCATTCTACTCGCTGTGCAGGTTTGCATAAATCAACTCAGCGAGCTTTTTACTGATCCCCGGTGCTTTGGCGATCTCTTCGATGCTTGCACGAGACAGCTCCTGCAATCCACCAAAATGTTTCAACAGGTCACGCCGCCGCGTCGGCCCTACCCCGGCAACGCCTTCAAGCGTTGAAGTGCGGCGGGTTTTGCCACGTCGCGCGCGGTGACCGGTAATGGCAAAACGGTGGGCCTCATCGCGGATCTGCTGGATCAAGTGCAGCGCCGGAGAATCCCCGCGCAAGGTGAACTCATGGGCGGCGTCATTAAGATAAAGCGTTTCAAACCCGGCCTTGCGCGTTGCACCCTTGGCCACGCCCAGAAGAATCAGGTCAGGCACGGCCAATTCGTTGAGCACATCACGCGCCATGGACAACTGCCCTTTGCCGCCGTCCACCAGCAGGATGTCCGGCAGCTTACCCTCGCCGTCCTTCAACTTGCTGAAGCGTCGAGTCAGCGCCTGATGCATCGCCGCGTAGTCATCGCCCGGCGTGACTCCTTCGATGTTGTAGCGACGGTAGTCGGACTTCAGCGGCCCTTCCGGGCCGAACACCACGCAAGACGCCACCGTCGCTTCGCCGCTCGAGTGACTGATGTCATAGCATTCCAGTCGTTGTGGCGGCTCATCCAGGTCAAGCACTTGCGCCAAGGCTTCAAACCGCGCGGCAACGTGCTGACGGTTGGCCAGGCGCGCCCCGAGCGCCTGCTCGGCATTGGTCACGGCCAGTTGCTGCCAGCGTGCTCGCGTGCCCCGAACCCGATGACTGATGATCAACTCGCGACCGCGTAGCTCTTCAATGGCCGCGATCAGGGTCGGAAAGTCTTCGTGGACCACATTGACGATCAACTCGCTCGGCAAGTCGCGTTCGGGACTGCTGATGAAGTACTGGCCAAGAAACGCCGCCATCACCTCGGCAACATCCTCTTCAATACCCACCTGCGGGAAAAAGTTCTTGCTGCCCAGCACCCGTCCGCCACGCACACTGATCAGATGAACACAGGCACCGCCCGGGTTGATGAACGCCGCGATGACATCGACATCTCCCGTTCCGCCTTCCATGCTCTGTTGATCCTGCACCCGGCGCAGCAGGGAAATCTGATCCCGCAGCTCGGCCGCCCGCTCGAAATCGAGGGTACTCGCCGCCTGCTCCATGCCTGCGGACAGCTCGTCTGTCAGCGCATTGCTGCGACCTTCGAGGAACATCACCGAGTGACGCACATCCTCGGCGTAGACCTGCGGTTCGACCAGGCCGACGCAGGGCGCCTTGCACCGTTTGATCTGGTACTGCAAGCACGGTCGCGTGCGGTTCTTGTAGTAGCTGTCTTCGCACTGACGAACAAAAAAGGTCTTTTGCAGCAGGCTCAGGCTTTCACGAATCGCACCGGCACTCGGGTAAGGACCGAAGTACTTGCCCTTCAGCTTTTTCGCACCGCGATGGATGCTCAGACGTGGAAAATCACCATCCGAAAGAAACACATACGGATAGGACTTGTCGTCTCGCAGGAGGATATTGTAAGGCGGCCGCCACTCCTTGATCAGCGTCTGCTCAAGCAGCAGCGCTTCGGTTTCGTTGGCGGTGATGGTGGTTTCAATTTGGGCGATTCGGCCAACCAATGCTGCCGTTTTGGGTGCCAGGCCGGTCTTGCGGAAATAACTCGCCAGACGTTTCTTCAGGTTCTTGGCTTTGCCCACGTACAGCAGGCGCGCATCGCTGTCGAACATGCGATACACACCGGGGCGCCCACTGACGGTCGAAAGAAAGGCGCTTGGATCAAACGGGTCGGTCATTGTCAGAGGCTGGCATCGACCATGCCGTGACGAACCGCCAACAGCGTCAACTCAACATCGCTGCTGATCGAAAGCTTCTCGAAAATGCGGTAACGGTAGGTGTTCACGGTTTTTGGCGACAGGCATAGTTTGTCGGAAATGATCTGGACCTTCTGGCAGCCGACAATCATCAGCGCGATCTGGATCTCCCGCTCTGACAGTGCGTCGAAAGGCGAATCATTGCTCGGCTGGAACGATTTTATCGCCAACTGCTGGGCAATTTGCGGACTGATATAACGCTGTCCGGCAAATACCTGGCGAATCGCCTGCACCATTTCATTAAGCCCTGCGCCCTTGGTCAGATAGCCGGCGGCACCTGCCTGTAACAGTCGGGTAGGAAACGGATCTTCCTCGCACACGGTTACGGCGACGACTTTGATGTCCGGGTGGCTGCGCAACAACTTGCGCGTAGCTTCAAGACCGCCGATCCCGGGCATCTTGACGTCCATCAGCACCACATCCGGTTTCAACTCACGCGCTTTAAGCAGGGATTCCTCCCCCGACTCAGCCTGGCCGACTACTTGCAGACCATCGATGTCAGCCAACATTCGTGTAATACCTGTACGAACGAGATCATGGTCATCGACTACTAGCACCCTAATCAAGCAGACACCTCGCGATATGGTCTTATTGGTTGCCGAACACCTTAGCAAAAAGCATCCGGCAGACCTAGCAGCAAGCGCTATATAAAAAGTTTCAATTCGTCTTGAATGGCTTGAGCTACACGCTTTGCAGACGTTTCAGCGCAGACATTTACGCTCCATCCTCAGGAAACAGTCGTCCTGCCCGACAATCTGCAAGCCCATGCGCTGATAAAGCGCTTGCGCGGGATTGTCCTTGAACACCGTCAAACGCAACGCCGGACGTCGCTCTGCACAGGCTTTCGAATACACTTGCTCGAGGGTCCAGGTGCCAATGCCCTGACCGCGAGAGGCCTCGACCACATGCAATTCGCGAATGTACAGGGCCTTAGAGTCGCAGCTCAGGCTGGTAAAACCCAGCACCGATGCATTTTGGCAAATAAGCCAGTTTTCCCGGCCCGCCCAGGACACATCGAAAGCCTCGTCGATCCACGGCAGGTCATGCCGAATGTAGTAGCCAAGCATGGTTTGGCAAGTCAACGCTCGCGCAAACGGCAAGTGTTCCGCCGACGCCAGCCGCAGCTCAAAATCCATCTGCCCTCCTCATACACTGGCCACGGGCACGACCTCGCCACTCCACTCACCGGAATTTCGACGGGCAATCACCAGTAAATCCCCGGTTCCCGGAGCAGCTGTGATCAGCGAACCGTCCGACGCCCAGATTGCGCTACGCCCTGCCGACTCCCAGCCGCCCGTCGCACCGCCATGATTGGCCATTAGCACCACCATCAAGTGCTTGCTGGCATAACCCTGCAGCAATGCGGTGTCCGGGGCATAGCCACCTTCGGTAATCAGCACGCCGGCGGCGTAGAAGTTTGCCCCCTTATCGGCGGCCGCAGCGGCATGACTGGCATGCGAAAAGTCCGCGCACACCGCCAGCGCGATCGTATCGTCACCCATCGTCAGCAGCGAACCGCCCGAACCCGGCGCAAACGCCGCCTCCTCGCCCGAATGCAGATGCTGCTTGCTGTAGACCCCCAGCGAACCATCAGCAGCCAGTACCAGCGCACCAATCAGTACCGGCGCATCGGCCGACAGACGAATCGGCATTCCGACGACAGTGGTGACACCCAACTCTCGAGCCAAATCCCGCAGTGGCTGCAAGACCGCTGCATCCGGTGCGATCGCCAGTTCCGCCGCCAATCCGCGCTCATACCCTGTGAGTGATAACTCGGGGAACACCAACAGTTGCACGCCCTGCCCGGCGGCGGCCTGGATGAAATGTTGATGCCGAGCAATATTGGCATGAAGGTCCCCGGCAACCGAGATCGATTGTGCGGCGGCGATGGTCAGTGTCGTCATCTGCGTTGTCCTTGATGAGTGCCCGCAAGCAATCACGAAGTGTGGCACAAAGCTACGCTGGGCTTAAGCCATAGAAACTGACCTGCGAGCCGATAGTATTTACTGATTGAATCTGCACACCCGCCTCTAGTAAGCTCGGTGCATTCATCGGAGACAGACCATGCCGCATACCCCTTCACAGCTTCGCATCGCCAGTGCCCCGCGCTCGGTTGCGGCTGCACGGGCAAATGGCGTCTGCGCACCGGTAAACTTTTATTTTGGGTATTGGTTTAGCCACTGGCGCGCCTGATACCCACACGGCGCCCACTACTCAAGGGGTCGCCTACCAGAGAATTCTCAACCCCCGGTCGGCTTCCCGACCGGGGGTTTTGTTTTTTCAGCCCCATACATTTTTAGCGACATCACTGACTTCAAGGAATCACGACATGAACTACGCCACTTATTACCGTTACGACAGTTTTTCCGCCTGGCGATTTACCAGCCTCCGCTCGGGACAGCCTGCCGCCTCCGATCGGTCACCCACAGGTGGCATGCACACACTCGAAGCCAACCCGGCCAATTGTCGAACACCCCAGTAGGGCCGAGCGCGCGGGACCGAACCCGCCGCCAGCCCAGGAAGCCCGAATATGAACTCGTCCATCTCTGCTTTGCCGCTGTCCACCTTGAGCCCGGCCAATGAAGCGCTGACCCGGCGTTTGCCCAGTTCGCTGCAACTCAAGCACCAATTGCCACTCACTCGCACACTGACCCAACAGGTCGCTGCACACCGTGAAGCGGTCCGCGCGATTCTCGACGGTGAAGACTCCCGTCTGCTGGTCGTCGTCGGCCCTTGTTCGATACACGATCCGCAATCCGCCCTCGAATACGCTGGCAAGCTCGCCCGGCTTGCGGCCGACGTCAGCGATGAAATGCTCGTGGTGATGCGTGCGTACATCGAAAAGCCTCGCACCACGGTGGGCTGGAAAGGCCTCGCCTACGATCCGCACCTGGATGGCAGCGACGACATGGTCGGTGGCCTGACCCTCTCCCGCGAATTGATGCGTGAAATGCTTCGCCTCGGTTTGCCGATCGCCACTGAACTGCTGCAACCCATGGCCGCCAGCTACTTCGATGATCTGTTGAGCTGGGTCGCCATCGGCGCACGCACCACCGAATCACAGATTCACCGTGAGATGGCCAGCGGCCTGAGCATGCCGGTCGGTTTCAAAAACGGCACCGATGGCGGTGTCGGCGTCGCCACTGATGCCATGCGCTCGGCAGCTCATCCGCATCGGCACTTCGGTGTCGACAGCCAGGGGCACCCGGCGATCATTCAGACTCAGGGCAACCCGGATACGCATCTGGTACTGCGCGGCGGGCATCGTGGGCCAAACTATGACGTCCAGAGCGTCGCGCACATACAGGCTGACTTGCAGAAGCTGAAGATCGCGTCGCGGATCATGGTCGATTGCAGTCACGCCAACAGCGGTAAAGACCCGCTACGCCAGCCTGCCGTATTCAACGAAGTACTTGAGCAACGCCTGAGCGGCAATCACTCGCTGATCGGCATGATGCTTGAAAGCCATTTGTTCGAGGGCTGCCAACCGTTGAGCAAGACTCTGCGCTATGGGGTGTCGGTGACTGACGGCTGCCTGGGCTGGGAGGCGACCGAGCAGTTGCTGCACAACGCCAGCCTGAAACTGCGCGAGCCTGGCCACGAAACCAAAGTGAGCGTCTGAACGTCCCTGCAACACGAGCGATCACCACCCTGCGCTGCCGCTCCCTGTGAGTATCTGGAGCGGCAGCATGGCCCCGAGTCTGGCTACAGCGGCAGGTCACCTGAACGAACATACATCTCCAGCACCTCCGACGCCTGACTCGTGTCATCGAGGCGCTCAACGCTATAACTCACCCGAACCGTAGAGTCTTGATGCTCTCGCCAAAAGCGGTAAGGCACAATGAAGACTATTGCGGTATCGCCTGAGACGTCGAAATGCTCACGATGACTGAAGTTGGCACCGTCACATTTCAAGTAGACCCGTTCTCCCTGCTCAATCCCCGGATCATCGATCACGACAGTGACGCCATCCAGCGCATCTCGCAGGTCCAGTTCTGTTTCATCGGCTTCCAGCACGTTGGGGAGCGCAAGAGAGGCGGGCTCACGAATACCGATCATCACCTGCGCGTGTTCTGAATAGCGAATCGTCTGTCCTGGACATCCGACGAAGTAACTGTAAGTGACCAAGGAGCCAAGATTCGGCGTGATGTAGTGCGGATCAATCCAGAACGAAATATCGCTCCCGACAGCGAATCGTTCAATTCTCAACGAATCACTAAAACCATGACCCGGCGCGTTGCCCACCCACGACAAAAACACGGTGTCGCCCTCTGCCATTCTGGCGTAGGGGCGAATGGTGACTTGCGTCCCTTCAGCTACCCGCCCGGGAGCAAGCCAGCCACCTATGGCGTCATCCACCAGCGCCGCAAGCAACTCTTGCCTGACATCTCCCACCTCCAATTGCAGTCGCCGGGATTCAACGGGGCCGCTCAGTTCGGCACTGCTCAAGGTGTAATACACCTCAAGTGAGCCGCCATCGAGCGCCGCAATATGGGGTGCACGAACAATGAACACAATTTTCTTGCCAACCTGAGCGTTGCTCACAAAACGCTCTGCCTTATGAAAATAAGCAGCGCCATCAGCATCGATACCACTCCACGACAGCACGATCTTGTCTCCGCAGGCCATGCCCGGGTAGGGTTCGACGTTGAGCACCGCACGGTTTTGGGAGGGGTCGAGGACACTGTGCTGAAGGAGTCGCGCGACTTCCCTCCTGGGCGCAATCAAAATCGGCTCAGCAAGCTGGCCGACATGAATGTGCTGCCTCTCGGTGCACTCTGGTACAGCCTTTTTAGAAACGCTATCGCCACACATTGTGTCTGTACCCATTCACCTTCCCCTTTCCTTGGAAAAACGCTGTCCGATAGTTTGGAAGCAGCGTTGAATGGATCTATTGGAGCCTAAATGTCAGCCCGTTGATGTCAGCTCCTCCTCCAAAACAAAGAGGTCAATGATCTGACTCGAGTAGGACGAAAACCGCTTTTGAGCTTCATCGCCCGCATGAAGACGTCGAAACGTTCCGAGCAATGCCTCGTCAATATCTGATTTTTCCCGCCATTTTTATTCCGTTTTCAACTGTTTACAGCGGTTTTTTCGCACAGCGCTCGCCTACCGGCCTGCATTAGAGTGAAGACGTGAACCCTCACTCGAACTTACGGAATACAGGTACGCACATGCAACGGAATGCAATCACGCAGCACCCTATCCTGCTGGTCCACGGCCTCTTCGGTTTCGAAAGCATCGGCAAACTGGAACTCTTCCATGGCGTGAAACAGGCACTGAGGAACACTGGCGCACAAGTGTTCATACCCCACCTCTCGGCTGCTCACTGCAATGAGGTTCGTGGCGAACAACTGCTGGCGCAAATCGACCGGGTGCTGGCCGGCACCGGCGCGAGCAAAGTCAATCTGATCGGCCATAGCCAAGGTGCACTGACCGCTCGTTATGCTGCAGCGATAGCGCCCCAGAACGTCGCTTCGGTGACCTCGGTCAGTGGGCCAAACCATGGCTCCGAGCTCGCCGATTGTTTGCGCAAGGCGTTGACCCCCGGTCACCTGCCAGAACACGTCGCGGTGGCGGTCTCGACGCTGTTCGTCGAGTTCCTGTCGTATATCAGTGGCAACCCGAATATTCCGCAAAACGCCGTCGCCGCCCTCAACGCATTGACGACTGAAGGTGTCGCTGCATTCAATGCCAAATTCCCTCAAGGCCTGCCGAAGACCTGGGGTGGCGACGGCGAAGGACAGGTCAACGGCGTTCGTTATTACTCCTGGAGTGGCACATTGCAGGGCAATCTGCTGGATGCAGGGCTGCATGCGCTTGATCCACTGCACGCTTTTTGTCGAGGGTTTTCCAGGTTTTTCACCCGCGAGACTGAGCAAAATGACGGAATGGTCGGCCGCTACAGCTCGCATCTGGGCACCGTCCTGCGCTCCGATTACCCGATGGACCACCTGGATGCGATCAATCAAACGGCAGGGCTGGTTCGCAAAGGTATCGATCCCATCGAGTTGTATCTGCAGCATGCCGAACGCTTGAAAAGCGTTGGTCTTTGAGCAGGTCTTTTTCGAACAACGGCAAGATGAGGTGAAAACCGGCAATCGATTGACCGAACTTTGACGAGAAATAGGTCACTGAATCCGGTAGGCTCAGCACCTTACCTGAACATTGAATGGAGATTTTTCCCATGGCCAAAGCCACTGCCCGCCACATCCTGGTTGCCAGCGAAGCCAAGTGCAACGAACTGAAAGCCCAAATCGAAGGCGGCGCTGATTTCGCCGAAATCGCCAAAGCCAACTCCACTTGCCCGTCGAGCCGTGACGGTGGCAACCTCGGTTCGTTCGGTCCTGGCCAGATGGTCAAGGAATTCGACACCGTGGTCTTCAGCGCACCGGTCAATACCGTGCAAGGCCCGGTCAAGACCCAGTTCGGTTATCACCTGCTGGAAGTGACCAGCCGCCAGGACTGATCAATCCGCGATTTGCTCAAACAACGGCCCGCCTTCTGGTGGGCCGTTGCGTTTGTATCGAATGATTATGGCTGGCGAGTCACGCGCCGCTAGCGTACAAATTGTGCTTATCGATCATCCGGCTCTTAAGGCTGACAATGCGACTGGCTTTCCCCTCATTGATCTTCACGGCCCTGGCCTTGCTGCTGAGCACCGCAGCCGTGAACGCTGCGCCACAACACGCCTTGACCGTATATGGCGAACCGGCCAAATACCCTGCCGGCTTCAGTCACTTTGCCTACACCAACCTGCAAGCACCCAAGGGCGGCAGCATGCGCCGCTCGGCGATTGAAATCGGCCACTTTGACCACATGCTGCCGTACATCGACAAGGGGATTGGCGTGACTCAGGTCGACGGGATGATTTACTCGCCGCTGGCCCAGCGTTCGCTGGATGAGCCTTACACCGTGTACGGGCTGGTGGCCGAGAAAATGGAGCGCGCCGACGACGGCCTGTGGCTGCGTTTCTACCTGAACCCCAAGGCTTGTTTCGCCGATGGCACACCCATCACCGCCGAAGACGTGCGCTACACCTACGACCTGCTGATGACCCAGGGCAGCCTGCGCTATCGCACCCAATTCGCCGACGTCAAAAGCGTCGAAGTCGAGTCGCCGCGCACCATTCGTTTTGACTTCAAGAACAACGAGAATCGCACCCTGCCGCTGGACATCGCGACCTTGCCGGTATTTCCCGAGCACTGGTGGAAGACCCGCGACTTTGCCAACGGCGGCGGTTATGAAGCACCGCTGGGCAGCGGCCCGTACCGCGTCGGGAAGGTTGATTCGGGGCGCAGCATTACCTTCGAGCGCAACGCCGACTGGTGGGGCAAGGACTTGCCTGTCAGCCGTGGCCTGTACAACTTCGACCATTTCAGCATCGAGTACTTCGGCGACACCGACGTCGCTCGTCAAGTCTTGCGCGGTGGCGCCTATGACTACAACCGCGAGTTCTCGGCCACCGCGTATTCCATCGGTTACGAAGGTCCGGCGTTGAACGACGGCCGCCTGCAAAAAGCTCATCTGGCGAAACAGGCACCACAACCTTCCCAGGGTTTTGTGTTCAATCTGCAAAAGCCGATGTTCCAGGACCGCCGCGTACGTCAGGCACTGGCAATGCTCTGGGATTTCGAGTGGAGTAACCGGCAGATGATGCGCGATATGTACATTCGCCAGCAGAGTTACTTTTCCAATAGCCTGTTGGCAGCCAGGCAACTGCCCGATGCCGGCGAACTGGCGATTCTCGAACCCTTGCGCGGGCAGGTTCCGGACGAGGTCTTTACCCAGGTCTTCGAAGCACCGAAGACCGACGGCAGCGGCCTGATTCGCGACAAGCAATTGCAGGCACTGGCGCTGCTCGAACAAGCCGGCTGGAAAGCCG
This sequence comes from Pseudomonas sp. H3(2019), assembly GCF_007713465.1. GTDB lineage: Bacteria > Pseudomonadota > Gammaproteobacteria > Pseudomonadales > Pseudomonadaceae > Aquipseudomonas. The sequence continues at coordinate 330,699 of NZ_VMSG01000002.1, forward strand.
ATGGCGATCGACTGGTCAACGCCGAGGGCGAGCCACTGGCGTTTACCTTCCTGATCAGCCAGAACGGCATGGACCGTCTGCTACTGCCGTACAAGCGCAACCTGGCGCAAATCGGCGTCAATCTGGACATCCGCCGGATCGACTCGTCGCAGTACGTAAACCGCTTGATGAGTCGTGACTACGACATGATCGTCACCGGTTATCCGGTGACCACCTCTCCAGGGAGCGAGCTGTACAACTACTTCGGCTCGGTCGCCGCCACCGACCCCGGCTCCAATAATTACATGGTGCTGAAAAATCCGGCCGTCGACACGCTGATTACCGGTCTGGTCAAAGCCACCACCCAGGCCGACATGCTGCGCTATGCCCACGCACTGGACCGGGTGCTGCAATGGAACTGCTACTGGATTCCCAACTATTACCCGCCAGGCTCCTCGACCGTGTGGTGGAACCGTTTCGGCATTCCGGCGATACAAGCGAGCAATGACGAAGCCATCGAGAGCTGGTGGGAAATGAGCCCAACGCCGCTGACCAACGAACAGATGGCCGTCGAACGCATCAGTCGTGGCAAACCCGGAGGGCCGCATTGATGCTGGCTTATATAGTTCGACGTTTGCTGCTGATCATTCCGACGCTGGTGATCATTCTGCTGGTCAACTTCGTGATCGTGCAGGCTGCACCGGGTGGCCCGGTCGAGCAGGCCATCGCTCACCTGCAAGGCATCGGCGGCGCAAGCATCGGGTCTTCCGGTGACGCCATCAGCCACGGCTCGCGGGCCAGTCGCGGTCTTGATCCGCAACTGATCAAGGACATCGAAAAACAGTATGGCTTCGACAAACCGGCACCGGAACGCCTGTGGCTGATGATCACCAGCTATGCCCGACTGGACTTTGGCAAAAGCTTCTTTCGCGGCGCCACGGTCACCGACCTGATCCTTGAAAAGATGCCGGTGACCATCTCCCTCGGGCTTTGGGCAACACTGATCACGTACCTGGTATCGATCCCGCTGGGTATTCGCAAAGCCGTGCATCACGGCAGCCTTTTCGATATCTGGAGCAGCACCGCAATCGTTATCGGGTACGCGATGCCGGCGTTTCTGTTTGCGATGTTTCTGATCGTGGTATTTGCCGGCGGTACATCGTTGAACTGGTTTCCGGTACGGGGACTGGTCTCGGAGAATTTCGATCAGTTGTCGACACTGGGAAAAGTGGCCGACTACTTCTGGCACCTGGTGCTGCCGGTGACGGCGCTGGTAGTCGGCGGTTTCGCTACCTTGACCATTCTGACCAAGAACTCCTTCCTTAACGAGATCACCCGCCAATACGTGGTCACCGCCCGCGCCAAAGGCCTGAGTGAGCGCCGAGTGCTCTACGGCCACGTGTTTCGCAATGCAATGCTGCTGGTGGTTTCGGGCATTCCGCAGGCGTTCATCAGCGTGTTTTTCGCCGGTTCCCTGTTGATCGAGGTAATTTTTTCCCTCGATGGCCTGGGGCGGATGAGTTACGAAGCAGCGGTGTCCCGGGACTACCCGGTGGTGTTCGGCTCACTGTTCATCTTCACCCTGTTCGGTCTTTTGATAAAACTCATCGGTGACCTTTGCTACACCCTGGTCGACCCGCGCATCGACTTCGCCGCGAGGAACGCCTGATGCTCAATCTCTCGCCCCTGGCGCGCCGACGCCTGGAACGCTTCAAGAAAAACCGTCGAGGCTGGTGGTCGCTGTGGCTGTTCATCGGCCTGTTCGTCCTGACCCTCGGTGGTGAGTTGATCGCCAACGACAAGCCGCTGGTACTCGGTTATCAGGGCTCGCTGTACTTCCCGGCGTTCAAGCGCTACACCGAACAGGAATTCGGCGGCCAACTGCCGTTCCAGGCCGATTACCGCAGTGACTACGTGCAGAAACTGATCCACAAGGACGGTGGCTGGATGCTCTTCCCACCGATTCCGTTCAGCGACGACACGCCAAATTACGACCTCAATCGGCCGGCGCCGAGTCCGCCGTCAAAGGTCAACTGGCTGGGCACGGACGATCAGGCACGCGATGTCTTGGCGCGGGTGATTTTCGGCGCCCGGGTGTCGATATTGTTTGCGTTGGCGCTGACCTTCATCAGCGCACTGATCGGCATCGCCGCCGGCGCCTTGCAGGGCTACTACGGCGGTTGGGTCGACCTGCTCGGTCAGCGTTTGCAGGAAGTCTGGTCGGGATTGCCGGTGCTTTACCTGCTGATCATCCTGTCGGGTTTCGTCGAGCCGAACTTCTGGTGGCTGCTGGGGATCATGGCGCTGTTTTCCTGGCTGGCACTGGTGGACGTGGTGCGCGCCGAGTTCCTTCGCGGGCGCAATCTGGAGTATGTCAAAGCGGCGCGCGCGCTGGGCCTGACCGACCGCAAAGTGATCGTGCGGCACATTCTGCCAAACGCGATGAATGCGACCTTGAGTTACCTGCCGTTCATTCTCACCGGGGCGATCTCGACCCTCACCGCCCTAGACTTCCTCGGCTTCGGCATGCCCGCCGGCAGCGCCTCGCTGGGCGAGTTGATCGGTCAGGGCAAACAGAATCTGCAAGCACCGTGGCTTGGGCTGACGGCGTTTTTCACCCTGGCGCTGATTCTTTCCTTACTGGTGTTTATCGGTGAAGCATTGCGCGATGCATTTGATCCACGCTCTTGAGCCGCGATCTTGAAACGGACATTGAATATGAGCGACAACCTGATCGAAATCCGTGACCTCAACGTGACCTTCAGTGGTCAGGCCGCGGTGCGTAACCTGTGCCTGGACATCCGCCACGGCGAATGCCTGGCGCTGGTCGGCGAATCCGGCTCGGGAAAATCGGTGACCGCCCATTCGATCCTGCAACTGGTACCCGACAGCGGCACCAAAACCTGGGGCAGTATTCGCTACCGAGGCCAGGAGCTGCTCGGTGCGGACGTCGGGACGTTGCGAGCCTTGCGCGGCAATCGCATCGCGATGATTTTCCAGGAGCCGATGACCTCGCTCAATCCGTTGCACAGCGTCGAAAAACAGATTGGCGAAACCCTGCTGGTGCACAAGGGGCTCGGTGGCAAGGCGGCGCAAAAGCGCACCCTTGAACTGCTTGAACTGGTGGGTATCCAGAAACCCGAAGAGCGCCTCAAAGCCTATCCGCACCAGCTCTCCGGTGGCCAGCGTCAACGGGTGATGATCGCCATGGCACTGGCCTGCGAACCCGAGTTGTTGATCGCCGATGAGCCAACCACCGCACTCGATGTGACGGTACAGCGCAAGATCCTGCTGCTGCTCAAGTCACTACAACAACGCTTGGGCATGTCGCTGTTGCTGATCAGCCACGACCTCAATCTGGTACGCAGTATCGCCCAACGTGTCTGCGTCATGCGCGGCGGCGAGATCGTCGAGCAAGCCGCTTGCGAGACGTTGTTCAACCAACCGCAACATCCCTACAGTCGCCTGCTGCTGAACGCCGAGCCGGAAGGCGAAGCCTTGCCTCGTGACGAGCGCGAAGCCGTGCTGGAGGTCAACGACCTCAATGTGCGCTTTCCGCTGGGTGGCGGATTGTTTCAGCGCAAAACCTGGTTGCATGCAGTCGACGGCATCAGCCTGAGCATTCAACGCGGCAAGACGCTAGGCATCGTCGGCGAATCCGGTTCCGGCAAGTCCACTCTCGGTCAGGCGATCCTGCGCCTGCTCGATTCCGAAGGCAGCATCTGTTTTCAGGGCCAGTCGCTCGACAGTCTGAACCAGAAGCAGTTGCGGCCCTGGCGCAAGCAGATGCAGGTGGTGTTCCAGGACCCGTTCGGCAGCCTCAGCCCGCGAATGTCGGTGGCACAGATCATCAGCGAAGGGCTGGAAGTCCACAGCCAGTCGAGTGCTGCCGAGCGCGAGGCGCAGGTCATTCAGGTGCTGAAAGAGGTCGGCCTTGACCCGCAAAGCCGCCACCGCTACCCGCATGAATTCTCCGGTGGCCAACGCCAACGGATTGCCATCGCCCGCGCTCTGGTACTCAAGCCCGCGCTGATCTTGCTCGACGAACCGACCTCGGCACTTGATCGCACGGTGCAAAAACAGGTGGTCGCCCTGCTCCGCCAGCTTCAGGAAAAATACGGCCTGACCTACCTGTTCATCAGCCATGACCTGGCAGTGATTCGCGCCCTGGCCCATGACATGATCGTGATCAAGGACGGTAAAGTCGTGGAACGCGGCGCCAGCCATGACGTGTTCGCCGCGCCGCAGCACCCCTATACCAAAGAGCTGTTGGCCGCGGCACATCCGGGCTGGGTATGATCGCGAAGGGGCCTGCATAGGCAATACACATTCTGGAAATGAAACCATGAACACCACCGAAGGCCTCAGGGATTACCAACGTGTGCGCATGCTGGCGATCCGCTCGTTGTTCGAGATCATCGAGCAATCCAGCGAAGGCACGGTGATCGTTGACCGTGATGCGAACATCGTCTGGATGAACGAACGTTATGCCAAGCGCTTCGGTCTGGCGTCAGCTGAAGTGGCAATCGGCAGGCCTTGCGAAAGCGTGATCCCCGGCAGTCTGTTGCGCGAGGTGGTGCGTACCGGTCGACCGATCCTGCTGGACATGCAGGACACGTCCAAAGAGCCGCTGGTGGTGATGCGCCTGCCGATTCACGATGACACCGGCGCGGTTATTGGCGCCATCGGCTTCGCACTGTTCGATGAACTGCGCAGCCTGTCGCCAATGCTTAAGCGTTACCTGAGCATGCAGGAAGAGCTTGCGTCCACGCGTTCGCTACTGCGGGCCCGGCAAGCCAAGTACACCTTCGCCCACTTCATCGGCACCAGCGCCGCCAGCCTGGAGGTCAAACGCCGCGCCCGACGTAGCGCCAGCACCGAATCCCCGGTCTTGTTGCTGGGTGAAACCGGCACCGGCAAAGAACTGCTGGCCCAGGCGATTCATGGGGCCTCGCCTCGGGCGCACAAAGCCTTCGTCAGCATCAACAGCGCGGCGATTCCCGAAGCGCTGCTCGAAGCCGAATTTTTCGGCACCGCGCCCGGTGCCTTCACCGGTGCAGATCGCAAGGGCCGCTCCGGCAAGCTGCAGATTGCTCAGGGCGGGACCTTGTTTCTCGACGAAATCGGCGACATGCCGCTGCCGTTGCAAAGCAAACTGCTGCGGGTATTGCAGGAGAAAGAATTCGAACCGGTCGGCTCCAACGAAGTGATTCAGAGCGATGTGCGGGTGATCGCCGCGACCTCCACCGACCTCGAAGCGGCGATCAAACGCGGCGAGTTTCGTGCCGACCTGTATTACCGCCTCAACGTGTTGCCGATCCAGGTGCCACCGCTGCGCGAGCGCCTCGATGACCTGCCGGCCCTGAGCGAAGCAATCCTGGAAGAACTGCGCAGTCAGCATGAGCTCGACAGCCAGGCGCTGGAATTGCTCGGCCAACACGCCTGGCCGGGAAATATTCGCGAACTGCGCAACGTGCTGGAACGGGCCGCGCTGCTCAGCGACGACCTGATCCTCAATGCTGCGGAAATTCGCGCGGCAATTGGCAGTTTTGTTCCGGTGCAGCGTTCTGCGTCATCGGCCATTGAAACGCATGCCAATGAGACCTTCAGTGCTGCACGCGAACGCTTCGACCGGCAGTTGATTGAAAGCACACTCGCGCACTGTAATGGCAGGGTTATCGACGCGGCGGCTCGGCTGGGGCTTGGGCGTTCGACGCTGTACAAGAAGATGGTGGCGTTGGGGATTGCTGAGTCTCAATAAAGAGATATCGTTCTCTCTTTATAGATATGACGTGAAATCGCGTCGCGGTCATCGCGGGCAAACGGAGCGCCGCCCGCGATGGCGTCAGTTCGAACAGCACAATCTCAAAACAGAGACAAATATTTTAAAAATCATTGTCATAGATAAAAATATCATTATTTTTCAATAACTTAATGATATGGCACAAAACTCGCTATAGCCCCTCCACACCCGCTCTACCCCCAAAAAAAATAACAATCTAGGAGACACACCATGAGTGTGATCATTGCCTTGGCAGCCCTCGCGCTGCTGATGCTGGCTGCTTACCGTGGCTACAGCGTCATTCTCTTCGCTCCGATTGCCGCCCTTGGCGCGGTCCTGCTCACTGACCCTTCTGCCGTTGCGCCCGCCTTCACTGGCGTGTTCATGGAGAAAATGGTCGGATTCGTCAAACTGTACTTCCCGGTGTTCCTGCTCGGCGCGGTGTTCGGCAAGCTGATCGAGCTGTCGGGCTTCTCACGTTCGATCGTCGCCGCTGCGATTCGCCTGCTCGGCACGCGCCAGGCGATGCTGGTGATCGTGCTGGTCTGTGCCCTGCTCACCTACGGCGGCGTGTCGCTGTTTGTCGTGGTATTCGCGGTGTATCCGTTTGCCGCGGAGATGTTCCGTCAGAGCAATATCCCGAAACGGCTGATCCCGGCGACCATCGCCCTCGGCGCGTTTTCCTTCACCATGGACGCCCTGCCCGGCACCCCGCAAATCCAGAATATCATCCCCAGCACCTTCTTCAACACCACCGCCTGGGCCGCGCCGTGGCTGGGTTTGATTGGCACGATCTTCGTCTTTTGCGCCGGCATGCTGTTCCTCCAGCGTCAGCGCAACAAAGCCCAACGCAAGGGTGAAGGCTACGGCACAGAGTTGCGCAACGAGCCGGAAACCGCCGAAGACGTGAAGCTGCCTAACCCGTGGATCGCGCTCTCGCCATTGCTGCTGGTGGGCATCATGAACCTGCTGTTCACCCACTGGATTCCGCTGTGGTATGGCAAGACCCACAGCCTGAGCCTGCCGGGCATGGCCGCGCCGGTGACCACCGAAATCGCCAAGCTAACCGCGATCTGGGCGGTCCAGGCCGCGTTGCTGGTCGGCATCATCATGGTGCTGGTGTTCGGCTTCCAGGCGATCCGCGGCAAGCTCGCCGAGGGCAGCAGAAGCGCGGTCAGTGGCGCCTTGCTGGCGGCGATGAACACCGCATCGGAATACGGTTTTGGCGCGGTCATCGCCTCGTTGCCCGGTTTTCTGGTACTGGCCGACTGGCTCAAAAGCATCCCCAACCCGCTGGTCAATGAAGCGATCACCGTGACCCTGCTGGCAGGTATCACCGGTTCGGCCTCGGGCGGCATGAGCATCGCTCTGGCGGCGATGGCCAATGACTTCATCGCGGCAGCCCATGCGGCGAACATTCCTCTGGAAGTGCTGCACCGGGTCGCGGCCATGGCCAGTGGCGGCATGGACACCCTGCCGCACAACGGCGCCGTCATTACCTTACTCGCGGTAACGGGCCTGACCCACCGCGAAGCTTATAAAGACATTTTCTGTATTACGCTGATCAAGACCCTGGCGGTCTTCGTAGTCATCGGTACTTTCTACGCCACCGGCATTGTGTGAGGCATTCATGACAACTCTTTCGGGCAAAACCGCACTGGTCACCGGCTCCACCAGCGGCATCGGTCTGGGCATCGCGCTGAGTCTGGCCAAGGCCGGCGCCAACCTGATCCTCAATGGTTTCGGCGATGCCTCCACCGTCATCGCGCAGGTGCAGCAGTTTGGCGGCAAGGTCGGCCATCACCCGGCCGATGTCAGTGACCCCACGCAAATTGCCGAGATGATCGCCTACGCCGAGCGCGAGTTCGGTGGCGTCGATATTCTGGTGAACAACGCAGGCATCCAGCACGTGTCTGCGGTAGAAGACTTCCCCGTGGAGCGTTGGGATTCGATCATTGCGATCAACCTGTCGTCGGTCTTCCACAGCACCCGTCTCAGCCTGCCAGGCATGCGTGCCAAAGGTTGGGGACGGATCGTCAACATCGCCTCGGTACACGGCCAGGTCGGCTCGGTGGGCAAGGCCGCCTACGTCGCCGCCAAGCACGGGGTGATCGGCCTGACCAAAGTGGTCGGCCTGGAAACCGCCACCAGCAACGTCACCTGCAACGCCATTTGCCCAGGCTGGGTCCTGACGCCGCTGGTGCAGAAGCAGATCGACGACCGTGCCGCAGCAGGGATTGACCCACAGCAAGCGCAACATGATTTGCTGGCCGAGAAGCAACCGTCGCTGGAATTCGTGACTCCGTCACAACTGGGCGAACTGGTGCTGTTCCTGTGCAGTGAAGCCGGCAGCCAGGTGCGTGGCGCGGCGTGGAATATTGATGGCGGGTGGCTGGCGCAGTAGCCTCTACTTGATGATCGTTCCCACGCTCTGCGTGGGAACGATCCGACAAGCGTATGTGCAGTCATAAAAAAGAGGCAAGCCATGTCAGAAGTTCTTTGGCAACCCAGCGCCGAACGCATCGGCAAGACCCGCATGGATGCCTTCCGGCGCTTCAGCAATCAGCGGTACAACCTGACACTCGCGGACTACCCCACTCTGCATCGATGGAGCATCGATCAACGCGAAGATTTCTGGCAGGCCATCGTCGATTTTTTCGAGATCAACTTTCACCAGCCACCGAGCGCGGTGCTGCGTGAGGGCCCGCAGATGCCCAGCGCCGAGTGGTTTCCCGGCGCCACGCTGAACTTCGCCGAACACCTGCTGCGTCGTCGCGATGACGCAACTGCCGTAATTGCCATCGCCGAGAATGGCCAGCGCGAAAGCTTGAGTTACCGTGAGCTGGCCGAACACGTCGCCGGCCTGCAAAAAAGCCTGAGAGCCGCTGGCGTCGGCCTGGGTGATCGAGTCGCGGCATGCATGCCGAACACCTGGCAGACCCTGGTGGGCATGCTCGCGACCACCAGTCTGGGAGCGATCTGGTCCTGCTCGTCACCGGATTTCGGCACGCACGGAGTGGTCGACCGCTTCGGCCAGATCGAACCGAAAGTGCTGATCACCTGCGCCGGTTATCGCTACGCCGGGAAAGAGATCGACCAGACCACCAAGGTCAACGAAATCCTCGAACGCCTGCCATCACTGCAGCAACTGATCATCGTCCCATACGCCCGGCCGCAAGCCCGTATTGAAGACTATAAAACCCAAACCAACGTTGCGTTGTGGGACAGTTTTTATCGTCCGGGCGGCGAGCCCGGGTTCGTCGCGGTGCCCTTCGCTCACCCGCTGTACATTCTCTACTCCAGCGGCACCACCGGCGTGCCTAAATGCATCATCCACGGCGTCGGCGGTGTGCTGCTGCAACACGTCAAGGAACACGGTTTGCACGTCGACCTCGGGCCTGACGACCGACTGTTCTACTACACCACCTGTGGCTGGATGATGTGGAACTGGCTGGTCTCGGCATTGGCAGTCGGCAGCAGCGTGGTGCTGTATGACGGCTCGCCTTTCCACCCCGACCCGCAACGCTTGATCGACCTGATCGACAGCGAAGCCATCAGTGTCTTCGGCACCAGCCCGAAATACCTCGCGACCCTTGAAGGCAATGAGATCCGGCCGCGCCTCAGCCACGACCTGGGCAGCCTGAAAGCCTTGCTCTCGACCGGCTCGGCACTGTCGCCGCAAAGCTATGATTATGTTTATCGCGAGATCAAAGGCGAGCTATGCCTGTCGTCGATGTCCGGCGGTACCGACATCATTTCCTGCTTTATTGCCGGCAATCCGGTCCTGCCGGTCCGCCGTGGCGAGATGCAGTGCAAGGGCCTGGGCATGGCGGTTGAAGTCTGGAATGAGGCCGGTCAACCGGTGATCGGTGAAAAAGGCGAACTGGTCTGCACCCGGCACTTCCCGGCGATGCCGATCGGCCTGTGGAACGACCCGCAGCAGGAAAAACTCCGCGCCTCGTATTTCAGCCAGTTTCCGGGCGTCTGGGCTCAGGGCGACTACGCCGAACAACGGCCCAATGGCAGCTGGCTGATCCACGGGCGCTCTGACGCAGTACTCAACCCCGGCGGCGTACGCATCGGCACCGCGGAAATCTACCGTCAGGTGGAAAAAGTCCATCAGGTACTGGACTCGGTCGCCATCGGCCAGCAATGGCAGGATGACGTGCGCGTGGTGTTGTTCGTGCGCCTGCGTGACGGCGTAACGCTGGACGACAACCTTGAGCAGGAGATTCGCCAGGTCATCCGCGCCAACACCACGCCTCGGCATGTGCCGGCAAAGATCGTGGCGGTGACGGATATACCGCGAACCATCAGCGGCAAGGTTGTCGAGCTGGCCGTCAGAAATGTCGTGCACGGCCAGCCAGTGAAAAATACCGATGCACTGGCCAACCCTGAAGCGCTGGAGCAATTTCGGGATCGACCGGAGCTGGCGAACTAAAAATCCGCGTAGGGTGATGTCAATCCATCAGCCCCCATTCACCGGTTTCGGTGGATGGGGGTTCGGCATTCGGCACATTGTCCGCGTGCAACTTCAGGCGCAAGCGCAAGTTATTCACCGAGTCGGCGAATTTCAACGCCTCTTCTTCATCGATCGCGCCCTCGACAACCAAATCGAACAACGCCGTATCAAACGTCTTCATTCCCGACTCTGCCGACTTTTCCATGATCTCCTTGAGCTGGTGAAGCTCATTGCGCCGTATCAGATCGCCAATGGTCGGCGTACCCAGCATCACCTCCACCGCCGCCCGACGCTGCCCATCGCGAGTGCGTACCAGGCGTTGGGAAACGAAGGCCTTGAGATTGTTGCCGAGATCATTGAGCAACTGCCCACGGCGTTCTTCAGGGAAAAAGTTGATGATCCGGTCCAGCGCCTGATTGGCGTTGTGGGCGTGCAAGGTGGAGATCACCAGGTGCCCGGTGTCGGCGAATGCCAGCGCATGTTCCATGGTTTCGCGATCGCGGATTTCTCCGATCAGCACCACATCCGGAGCCTGACGCAGGGTGTTCTTCAAGGCGGCGTGAAAACTGCGCGTATCGACACCCACCTCACGCTGGTTGATGATCGACTGTTGATGGCTATGGATATACTCCACCGGGTCTTCGATGGTGATGATGTGCCCGCTGCTGTGGCGATTGCGGTAATCGATCAGCGCTGCCAGCGATGTCGACTTGCCCGAATCCGTGGCGCCGACAAACAGCATCAGCCCCTGCTTGAGCATCACCGTTTCAAGCAACACGGTCGGTAGTTTAAGGTCTTCAAAGCGCGGGATATCGAGTTTGATGTTGCGCGCCACGATCGACACGTCATTGCGCTGCTTGAAGATGTTGACGCGAAAGCGTCCGACTCCGACCAGAGAAACCGCCAGGTTCATTTCCAGCTCGCGGTCGAACTCTGCACGCTGCTCGACGTCCATGAGGGCCTCGGCAATCCGGGCGATCTCGCCGGGCTTGAACACTTCGGGGGCCAGTGTTCGAAGCGCACCCTTGAAGCGCCCGGTAGGTGGTGCGCCAGTCGACAGGTAAAGATCGGAGCCATCCTGGCTGGCCAGCATTCTTAGCAGCGAGTGAATGTCCATGGCAAAAAAAATATCCATTGAGCCTTCCATTGAACGAAAATTGCCAAGGCACGCCACTTTTCACGCGTCCGAGCGTCTACTCCCTCGAAGAATAGTAGATGCGCCAGTACTGACAGGTAGCACCGCCCTAATGCAGGAACCCCAATGAACGGATCCCCTACCGGCAGCGATGCCCAGGCCTTGATCGCCCGAATCGACTGGGCACAAAGCCCGCTGGGCTCTGCCAGCCACTGGCCGCAGAGCCTGCGCACCGCCGTGGACATCGTGATTCACTCGCCCATGCCCATGCTGTTGTTATGGGGGCCGGAGCTGTCGCAGATCTACAACGACGGCTTTGCGCTGTTGGCCGGCAACAAGCATCCGCAGGCTTTCGGACAACCCACGCACCAGATATGGCCAGAACTCAAAGACTTCACCGACCCCATTTATAGCGCTGTCCTACAAGGCCAAGTGCGCTCCTACAGCGAGCAGCGTTTCAGCCTGCAACGCGATGGCGGTGAATCGGACTTCTGGCTGGACCTGACCTACAGCCCGATTCGTGACGAACGTGGGCAGGTGTCCGGGATCCTGGTCACTGCGATCGAAACCAATGAGCGCCGACGCATCGCCCTGGAGCTCAAACAACACTCGGAGGCCAGTCTCAAGGCCCAGCACGAAACCGAAGAGCGTCTGCAATTGGCCCTCGCCGCCACCGACGCGGTGGGCACCTGGGATTGGGATATCGGCGAAGATCGCTTTATTGCCGATGCCCACTTCGCCCAGTTGCACAGTGTTGATCCGGCACTGGCCAGCCAACTGCCCATCACCGAATACCTCAACGGCGTGCACCCGGAAGACCGGGCCATGGTCGCCCGCAGCATCAAGCATTGCATCGCCCATGGCAGCGAATACGCCGAGGAATACCGGCTACTGCAAGCCAGTGGCGAAGTGCGCTGGGTCTTTGCCCGAGGCCGCTGTTACAAGGATCACCACGGTCGCCCCCTGCGTTTTCTCGGTGCCGCTCTGGACCTGACCGAGCGCAAGCACACCGAACAGGCGTTACGGCAAAGTCAGACCGAGCTGCAGCTGATCATCAACGCCATGCCGGTGCTGATCGGTTATGTCGATCATGAACAATGCTTTCGCCTGAACAACAGCGCGTACCTGGACTGGTACGGCATGACCCCGCAGGAGCTGTACGGCAAAACCATTCGCGAAATTCTCGGCGATGAACTCTATGCCACCCGCGTCGAGCACATCAGCGCCGCGCTGGCGGGCAAAGCCTGCAGTTTCGAGGCCTATTCGCCACACCGTGACGGCCGACCGCGTTATGCACTGATGAAGTACTTGCCACGCTTTGGTTCTGACGGCGCGGTCAATGGCTTCTACATTTTCGTGATCGACGAAACCGAGCGTAAACAGACCGAGGAAGCCTTGCGCAACCTCAACGAGACGCTGGAAGAACGTGTCGACACACGCACCAAGGCACTGGCTGAAGCCAACCATCGCCTGCAAAACGAAATGTTCGAGCGGGAGCGCGCCGAAGATGCGTTGCGTCATGCGCAAAAAATGGAAGCCGTCGGCCAACTCACGGGGGGTATTGCCCACGACTTCAACAACATGCTGACCGGGATTATTGGCAGCCTGGACCTGATGCAGCGCTACATTGCCGATGGGCGCAGCGATGAAATCGAGCGCTTTGCCGATGCGGCCGTGTCGTCAGCCAATCGGGCAGCAGCCCTGACTCACCGGCTGCTGGCATTCTCCCGCCGACAATCGCTGGACCGTCGACCGCTCGAGCCCAACACGCTGGTACGTTCGCTCGAAGAGCTGTTGCGTCGCACCAAGGGCGAGCATATCGAGCTGAAGTTCCAGCTGGCACCTGAAGTCTGGCCGGTCAACACCGATGCCAACCAACTGGAAAACGCCCTGCTCAACCTGGTGATCAACGCCCGCGATGCGATGCCCGGGGGCGGCGAGCTGGTGATTGAAACCGCCAATAGCTACCTCGATGGCAACGACATCAGCACCCTTGAGCCGGTCAAGGCCGGTGACTATGTGATGCTCGGCGTACGCGACAACGGTACCGGCATGACCCCGCGCGTATTGGCCAAGGCCTTCGATCCGTTCTTCACCACCAAACCTATCGGCCAGGGTACCGGGCTGGGGTTGTCGATGATTTATGGCTTCGCTCAGCAATCCGGTGGCCATGTAACCCTCAGCAGTGAACCGGGGCAAGGCACGACGGTGCGCCTGTATTTGCCGCGCCTGCACAACGCGCCTCAGCACAGCTCGCCGGCAACAGTCAGCCTGGGCAGCTCCTATGCGGCGGCGGGTGAATCGGTGGTGCTGGTCGAAGACGACCCGGCGGTGCGTATGCTGGTGCTCAATGTGTTGAACGAATTGGGTTACATCACTCATGAAGCAGAAGATGCAAAAAACGCCCTGCCGTTGCTGGAGTCAGACCTGCGCATCGATCTGCTGGTGACCGATGTCGGCCTGCCCGGCATGAATGGCCGGCAACTGGCAGAAATCGCCCGTCAGCATCGACCCGGGCTCAACGTGCTGTTCATGACCGGTTACGCGGAAAAAGCCGCCGAACGTCAGGGCTTTCTCGACGAGGGCATGGACCTGCTGGCCAAGCCCTTCACCCTTGAACAACTGGCCGGCAAGATTCGCCACATGATCCGCCGAACCGGATGATTTGAGGCATAATCGCGCCCCGCCGCCACCACCGCTCCAAGGTAACTGCCCAATGAAAGCTCAAGCCCGCCATATTCTGGTGAAAACGGCCGAAGAAGCCGAACAGCTCAAACAACGCATCGCCAAGGGTGAAGCCTTTGATGTGCTGGCCAAGAAGTATTCCACCTGCCCGTCCGGCAAACGCGGGGGTGACCTGGGCGAAGTTCGGCCCGGGCAGATGGTCGGCGCCATCGATGCGGTGATCTTCAAGAAACCGCTGCGTGTCGTGCATGGGCCGATCAAAAGCAAGTTTGGTTATCACCTGGTGCAGGTGTTTTACCGCGATTGATTCTTCACCCCCCTTGGAATCAACGCCCCCGGCACCTGAATCACCCGGCTCGCCAACCGATGTCCGGCCTCTGCGGCTTCTGCCGGGCTTGCGCCACGGAGCCGACTGGCCAGATACGCCGCGCTGAACGAATCCCCCGCCGCTGTGGTGTCCACCACTCGTTCGACGCGCAGCGCCGGAACCTCGAACGACTCACCGCCACAGCGAATCAGACACGGCTCGGCGCCGCGCTTGAGCACCACTTCCGGTATGCCGATCTGCTCATAGGCCGCGAACACCGCCGCATCATCGGAAAAGTCGAACAACGCCTGTTCATCCTCCACTGTCAGCAGTGCCAGATCGACATAGGGCAAGACTTCGCGGTACACCGCCCGGGCCTGTTCGACGCTGCTCCACAAACGCGGCCGATAGTTGTTGTCAAAGACGATCCGCGCATCCCGCTGACGGGCTTCGATCAGTGTCTCGATGAGCTTTTTGCGCCCGGCTTCGCCCAGCACCGCCAGGGTGATGCCACTGAAATACAGCACATCGTAATCCGGCAGCGCCGCAAGAATCGGTGCCGCCGCCGGCGTGGTAAAGCAATCGCGCACAGCGGCTTCGTTGCGCCAATAGAGGAAACGACGTTCACCCGACGCATCGGTCTGGATGCAATACAAACCGGGCAAACGTCCCGTCAACCGCTGGACCATGCCCAGGCCAATGCCTTCTTCGGACCAGCTCTGGCACATGGCATCGCTGAAACTGTCATCGCCCAGCGCGGTGACGTAATCCACCGTGGCCCCATCGCCCATTTCACGAGACAAGTAGACCGCGGTGTTCAGGGTGTCGCCGCCAAAACTCTGTTGCAGACTGCTGTCGGCGAGCTGCTGCAACTCGATCATGCACTCGCCGATCAGCGCGATGCGCGGGGTATCGGGGCCGAGATTGCTGAGGGTGTTCATGGTTGTGGGCTCTCAGTCATTCAATCGTTTCCACGCTCTGCGTGGGAATGCATCCTGTGACGCTCTGCGTCACTTCACGAATGGACGCGGAGCGTCCGTGGCGGCACATTCCCACGCAGAGCGTGGGAACGAGAACATGGAAAACCTAGAAACAGGTTTCCATGCTTTCGATGACGTTCAACTGCTCATCCACCAGGCAACCGGTGCGCCATTTATCGAAGGTCAGGCACGGGTGAGACGTACCGAACGAAATGATGTCGCCCACGCGCAACTGAACCCCGGGCGCGACCGTCATGAACGCATGCTGATCCATCACCGCCGTCACTTTGCAGGCACTGACGTCATCACCGATCGCGGGCAGCACACCCGCCCGGTAACGCAGCAACGGCACCGGCAGCCCCGCGTCATACGCTACGTCGCGCTTGCCCAGGGCAATCACCGCAAACCCCGGCTCCGGCAACGACTGCACATGCGCCCAGACTTCCAGTGCCGGACGCAAGCCTTCATGCAAGTCGCTACGACGATCGAGCACGCAGCATTGCGCTTCCTTGTAGATGCCATGATCGTGAGCCACGTAACTACCGGGGCGCAGCACGCTGAGGAAACGTCCGGCAGCGTTCTGGGCTTCGAACGACTCGGCGATCAGGTCATACCAGGCCGAGCCCGACGCAGTGATAATCGGCTTGGCGATGGCGAAAGCGCCGCTGTCTTGCAACTGCACCGCGAGGCGCACCAGGGACGCAGCAAATTCGCGGATTCCACTGACCGCCTGGTCTCCGTGAATCACCCCTTCGTAGCCTTCAATGCCGGTCAACGCCAACCCCGGCTGCGCCTTGATCGCTTCGGCCAGCGCCAGTACTTCGGCTTCGCTGCGGCAACCGCAACGGCCGCCGACCACACCGTACTCGATCATCACGTTCAGACGCAGACCGCGCGCGGCGAAAAAGGCCCCAAGGTCCGCGACATTGTCCGGGTGATCGACCATGCAGTGAAAGTCGAAAGACGGATCTGCCAGCAACTCGGCGATCAGCGCCATGTTCGGCGCCCCCACCAACTGATTGGCCATCAACACCCGGCGCACGCCATGGGCGTAGGCGGCGCGAGTCTGCACTGCAGTGGCCAGGGTGATGCCCCAGGCACCCGCCTCCAGTTGGCGGCGAAACAGCGACGGAGTCATGCTGGTTTTGCCGTGCGGCGCCAGCTCGGCACCGCTGTTGCTGACGAATGCCTGCATCCAGCGAATGTTGTGTTCCAGGGCTTCGCGGTGCAGCACCAGCGCCGGCAGGCTGACGTCACGCACCAGGTTGGCGCCGGGGTGGCCGGCGCCCTTTTCCACGGCGGCGATGTTCAAGGCAGAAGGCATGTTCTAACTCCTCACACGCGGCCGCGAACGGCCAATGTTATTCGTTGATGCGACGGGCCAGGTTGTTCGCACTGTCGATCAACACCCGGCGATAGTCGTTGTAGTTGTTCTTGGCATCGGCCCTGGGGGCGACGATGCACAGGGTCGCAATCGCGACGCCGCTCGGGTCTTTCACCGGGGCGGCAAAGCAATGGGTAAAGGTGTCGGCGACGCTATCGAAGGAGAAGAATCCGTCGATAGCGGCCTGACGGATTTCCGCCAGAAAACGCTCCAGCGGCAGGCGTTCGCCGCCTGGCAGGATGAAGTCATCTTCATCGATCAGGTCGACGATTTGCTGGTCGCTCAAGTGCGCCAGCAACAAACGTCCGGAAGCCGTCCACGGAATCGGCGCGTTCTCGCCAATGTCCGAGGAGATGCGAAAATGCCGCTCGCCCTCCTTCATCAGCGCCACCGTGTATTTGCGCCCGTTGAGCAGGCACATCTGCGCGGTTTCGCGGGTCTGGCTGACGATCTCCTGCAAGGCGTGATCGGCCTCGCGGCTCAGGTCGAAATGGCGCAGATGCGCTTGCCCCAGAAAGTACAGTTGCCGGCCAAGGTAGACGTGACCTTCCTTGCCCACCGGTTCGAGAATCCGTCGCTCAAGCAGGGACGCGACCAGCTCGTAGACCGTGGATTTCGGACTGCCGATACCACTGGCAATATCGTTCGGACGCAGCGGCTGGCCGATTTCCTTGAGGAAATCGAGGATATCGAACGCCCGGTCCAGACCGCGGGCCCGGCGCTTGATGGTGTCTTCGGTCATGTCAGTGGGTTCCCTGATCGTTCCCACGCTCTGCGTGGGAATGCCTCACTGGACGCTCTGCGTCCGCTTTTTGATGTGACGCTGAGCGTCACTGGATACGTTCCCACGCAGAACGTGGGAACGATCAATCATCACTTCTTCTTGTACGCCACACAATCAATCTCGACCTTGCAGTCGACCATCATGTTCGCCTGCACACAGGCCCGGGCCGGTGCGTGTTCCGGGTTGAAGTATTCGGAGAAGACTTTGTTGAAGCTCCAGAAATCCCGCGGATCTTCCAGCCATACGCCCGTGCGCACCACGTCTTCGAGGCCATAGCCGGCTTCTTCGAGGATCGCGATCAGGTTGCGCATGGTCTGGTGAGTCTGCTCAACGATCCCGCCGGCAATGATTTCGCCGTCCACCGCCGGCACCTGGCCAGACACATGCAGCCAGCCATCAGCTTCGACCGCACGGGCGAAAGGACGAGGCTGGCCGCCACCGGCGGTGCTACCTGTGCCGTAACGAGTAATGCTCATGGGTATTTCTCCTGATTCAAAATTGAGTGTTAAAAACGCGTGTTCTTGAGAAATTCCGCCAAGCGCGGAGATTGCGGGCGTTCGAACAACTCCTTGGGTGGCCCCTGCTCTTCGATTCGCCCCTGATTCATGAAAACGATCTTGTCCGAGACTTCAAAGGCAAAACGCATCTCATGGGTCACCAGCAGCATGGTCATGCCATCCTCGGCCAGGCCCTTGATCACGTTCAATACTTCGCCAACCAGTTCCGGGTCGAGTGCCGACGTCACTTCGTCGAACAGCATCAGACTCGGGTTCATCGCAATCGCTCGGGCTATCGCCACGCGCTGTTGCTGACCACCCGACAGCTGACCCGGATAGTGGTCGCGACGTTCCAGCAGACCGACACGCTCCAGCCATTTTTCCGCCAGCACCACCGCTTCGTCCTTGTGCAGCTTTTTGACTTTCAGCAGGCCAAGGGTGACGTTTTGCAATGCCGTGAGATGCGGAAACAGGTTGAACTGCTGAAACGCCATGCCGGTCATGGCCCGGTGCTGGGCAATGACTTTTTCCGAGTGGCGCACGCGTTTGCCATTGACCTCGTGGTAACCGATGGACTCACCATCGAGCAGGATCTGCCCGCCCTGGAACTCTTCGAGCATGTTCACGCAGCGCAGCAGCGTGGTTTTGCCCGAGCCGCTGGAGCCGATCAGCGTGACCACGTTGCCACGCTGCATGCTCAGGTCGACGCCCTTGAGCACTTCGAGCGGGCCGTATTGCTTGTGCAGACCGCGAATATCCAGCAGGGCCTGGCTAGCGTTTTGAGTCGAAACTTGAGCTTGAATCATGGCAAGGCCACCCGCTTTTCAATATGCCGGCCGAGTAATTCGATGGCGTAGTTGATGATGAAAAAGAGAAAACCGGCAAACAGGTAGAACTCCAGGGTCATGAAGGTCCGGGCGATGATCTGCTGGGTACTCAGCAGCAACTCGGCCACACCGATCACCGATAGCAAGGTCGAGGCCTTGACGATTTCGGTCGATGAATTGACCCAGGTCGGCAAAATCTGCCGCAGCGCCTGAGGCAGCAGTACGTAACCGAGGGCCTGATAAAACGTCAGGCCGATGGCCTTGCTCGCTTCCATCTGCCCGCGTGGCAGCGCTTGCAACGCACCGCGAACGATCTCGGCAACGTGCGAACCGCAGAACAGCGTCAGCCCCAGCACTCCGGCCTGGAACGCATCGATCTGCCAACCCAGCGCCGGCGCCATGTAGAAGCAGGCCAGCACCAGCACAAACACCGGTGTGCCACGGATCAGGTCAACGTAAAAACGAAACGGCGCACGCATCCAGAACTTGCCGTAAGTCAGCACCAGCCCGGCAACGATGCCGATCAGGGTACCCAGCATGATCGCCAGGACAGAGCACTGCACACTGGTCAAAAAGCCCGACCACAGGGTTTCGCGGGCGACCCATAACTCATGCAACCAACTTGGGGACTCGTACATGGCTGCGCTCCTAACGGCGAATCGCCAGACGCTGCTCGAGGTAACGCAGCAGCATCGCGATGAGATAACAGGCCGCAACATAGAGCGCCGTTGTCACCAGCCAGGTTTCGATCACCCGGTAGCTTTCAACGTTGATCTTGCGCGCGTAATAAGTCAGCTCCGGCACGGCAATCGCCGCCGCCAGCGAGGTGTCCTTGAACAGCGAAATGAAGTTGTTCGAGAGCGCTGGCAACACGTTGCGCAACATCACCGGCACGGTGACGTAGGCCTTCACCTGCCATTCCCCCAGACCAATCGCCAGCCCGGCTTCACGCAGGCCTTTAGGGATGCTCAACAACCCGCCGCGGAACACTTCGGTCAGGTATGCCCCGGCATACAACGACAGGGTGATGATGAACGACGGGAGCTTGTCCAGCCGAATGCCCAGGCTCGGTAGCGCAAAGTAGATCAACAGAATCAACACCAGAATCGGCGTGTTACGGATCACCGTCACGTACACCGACGCCAGCACCCGCAATGCGCGGTGCTTTGAGAGCAAAGCAAACGCCATCAGCAGGCCGATCACGCAACCGATGGCGATCGACACCAACGCCAGTTCAAGACCCAGACCGAGCCCCGCCAGCAAGGTGTCGAAATCGCGCCAGACGGCGGCAAAGTTCAACTGATAGTTCATGGTCAGCAGTACCTTGAGCGGGGCGCATTTAGAGGCGCCCCACTCTCACGGGATCATTTGAATTCGACGGGGAAACCGATTGCCGGGGTAGGAAGGTCTACACCAAACCATTGTTTGAAGGACGCCGCGTAAGTCGGGAACTCAACGCCGGTCATCGCTTCATGCAAGACGGTATTGACGAAGTTCAGCCAGTCCTGATCGCCGCGCTTGACCGCACAGGCGTAGGTTTGCGGGCTCCAGGCGTAGGTCGGGCTGCGATAGCGACCAGGGTTCTGCACCATCAGGTATTTGACCGAAGACTGGTCGGTGGCAGCCGTGTCGGCACGGCCAGAGTTGACTGCCTGGTACATCAAGTCGACGCTGTCATATTGGTCAACCTTGGCCTTGGGCAGCGCCTGGTGCACCAGTTCTTCGGCGTAGACGTTTTGCAGTACTGCCACGGTGACGCTGTCGCCGGCCGCTTTCAGGTCCTCGATTTCCTTGTACTTGCTGTTGGCCGGCAACAGCAGGCCAACGCCTTCGCGGTAGTACGGCAGGGTGAACGCCACTTGCTGCGCACGGCTGGCGGTGACGGTAATGAACTGGCAGCTCATGTCGACCTTGTCGGTCAGCAAATTGGGAATCCGCGCGTCTGACGACTGCACCACGAACTCGACCTTGCTCGGGTCATTGAACAAACCCTTGGCGACCATCCGCCCGATGTCGATATCAAAACCCTGCAATTTTCCGTCTGCCCCCTGAAAGTGCCACGGTGCATTGGTGCTGCCCGTGCCCACGATCAAATGCCCGCGCTTCAATACGCTGTCGAGCTTGCTGTCCGCCGCCTGGGCAATGCCCACGGCAGAGGCCGTGGCCGCAAAGAGAAAAACACACGCTGTAAACAAGGAAAGTCGACGCTGCATGACGGGCACTCCAGGATGATGTTTATTCCGCTATACCGGAACACGGTATGTAACAACGGAATAGACAGCAGAAAGTGTGCCATAGCCCGGAAGACAAATCCCCCAGAAAATGAAATATGAATTGAATCAAAGAGATGCGAAAAAACACAAAACAGGCGTTACCAAACGACGCAGCGCACAAGCGCTACCGTTGGCTACAGGCACGGGTAGTGGGGCCACATTTGAGGTCAGGTGCGCTTCAAAACGAGACACGTCAGCGCCCTGTACCTGTCAACTCTGACAGTAGACGCACCCTGCAGACCGCATTAGCGTTATCACGCGCTTTCACTTCGTCTTGCGGCTGAACAAGGAAGACTTCAATGAGCCCGACAACCCACTCTCTCGCGCCGCAATACCGCCGGGCATTGAGGACCTACCGCCTGGTCGTCCTGTATTTCGGCAGTCAGTACTGCTGCGCCTGTGAGTTTGCCGGGCCGAAATTTCGGGCGACGGCCGAGGCCTATAAAGATCGTGCCGAAAGTTACATGCTCAATACCGGCGAATCCCCCCGCCACCCAGAGGTCAGCGGTACCCCCACCGTGCTGTTCTATCGCAACGGGAAACTGCTGAAAAAACTCAAAGGCTTTGAAAGTGCAGAAGCTTTGAACGCTGTCTTTGCCAGCCTCATCGGTAA
Organism: Pseudomonas sp. H3(2019); assembly: GCF_007713465.1. GTDB lineage: Bacteria > Pseudomonadota > Gammaproteobacteria > Pseudomonadales > Pseudomonadaceae > Aquipseudomonas. The sequence goes on from NZ_VMSG01000002.1 coordinate 352,407, forward strand.
GGCCCGACGCAAATCTGTCGTGCGCAAACCTCGCCATGATCTGTCATGGTTGCGGCATACCCTAGGCACCTTGCGTACCGTCCCACGGGCACATCGACTGGTCGATCGTCGAGCCACCGTCATCAGCAAAAGTCGCTGAGACGCTCAAAGGCGTATTGGACAACCCCCCGATCCACTGCTTTCCTTTAATGGACCGATTGAAAAGCGTTCGCTCAAACCGCGAGGCTCGAGCAACGTATCGGTTCGGGAGGGGCAATGTCGTTCAAAGTCATGATGGTTTTCGGTACTCGGCCGGAGGCCATCAAGATGGCCCCGCTGGCCAGAGTTCTGCGTCAGTGGCCTGGTATCGAGCTGAACATCTGTTCCACTGGCCAGCACCTGGAGATGCTCAAACAAGTGCTCGACTCGTTCGAGTTGACGGTCGATGAAAACTTGCAAGTGATGACCCAGGGCCAGTCTCTCAACGGCTTGTCCCAGCAACTGCTGATGAACCTGGATAAAAGTTATGAACGCCTGCATCCAGACATCGTGCTGGTACACGGCGATACCACCACCAGCTTCATCGCCGCCCTCGCCGCCTTTTATCGTCACTTGCCAATCGGCCACGTCGAGGCAGGTCTGCGCACCGGCAACCTGCGCGCACCGTGGCCGGAAGAAGCCAACCGACGCCTGACCGGGGTGATTGCCGACCTGCACTTTTCACCGACCCGTAACGCCCAGGACAACCTGCTGCGTGAAGGTGTGCCGCTGGAAAGCATCGAGATCACCGGTAACACAGTGATCGATGCACTGTTGTGGATGCGTACCCATCAGCAGGAAATCCACTGGCACCCCGCCGCCGGCTCCCCGCTGGCAATGCTCGACGACAATCGGCGCATAGTGCTGATCACCGGCCACCGTCGGGAAAACTTCGGCGAAGGCTTTCGCAATATCTGCCAGGCCCTGGCTGACCTGGCCCTGCGCTATCCCGATGTCCAGTTCGTCTACCCGGTGCATCTGAATCCGCGGGTGCAAAACGCCGTGTATGACATGCTTTCGGACAAGCCGAACATCTATCTGATCGCGCCCCAGAACTATCAGCATTTCGTCTGGCTGATGGGCCGGGCACACATCATCCTGACCGACTCCGGTGGCATCCAGGAGGAAGCCCCCGCCATTGGTAAACCGTTGCTGGTGTTGCGCGATGTAACCGAGCGGCCATCGGTGCTCGAAGGTGGCACCGTGTTGCTGGTGGGTACCGACACCACGAAGATCGTCAAAGAAGCCAGCCAGCTACTCGATGACGAGGCCACCTACAAACGCATGAGCCGCATCCACAGCCCTTATGGTGATGGGCACGCCAGTGAACGTATCGCCAAACGTCTCTGCACCTGGTTGAGCGCGCACTCGGCGAGTAGCCCGTTATGAGCCTGGCGTTTGTCGATTTCTTTGCATACGTACTGTTTGGCCTGAAATACCTTGCGATCACCCTGGCCTTGTTGATGTTCGTGCTGGGGCTGGATGACCTGTTCATCGACCTGATGTACTGGAGCCGCAAGTTGATCCGGCGCTGGCGGATCTACGAAAAGTTCAAGCGTGCCGATGAACAGCGACTCTATGAGATCCCCGAGAAACCCCTGGCGATCATGGTTCCGGCGTGGAACGAAGTCGGCGTGGTCGGTGAAATGGCCCGGCTCGCGGCCTCGACCCTCGACTACGAGAACTACCAGATCTTCGTCGGCACCTACCCCAACGACGCCGAGACCCAGGCCGACGTCGATGCCGTATGCCGGCACTATCCCAACGTACACAAAGTGGTCTGCGCCCGCCCCGGCCCGACCAGCAAAGCCGACTGTCTGAACAACATCATCGACGCGATTTTGCGCTTTGAAAGCGAAGCCAAAATCGAATTCGCCGGGTTCATCCTGCACGACGCCGAAGACGTGATTTCGCCGATGGAGTTGCGCCTCTTCAACTACCTGCTGCCGAGCAAGGACCTGATCCAGATTCCGGTCTACCCTTACGCGCCGGAGTGGAACGGTTTCACCGCCGGGCACTATGTCGATGAATTCGCCGAGAACCACGGCAAGGACGTCATCGTGCGCGAGGCGCTGACCGGACAGGTGCCAAGCGCCGGCGTCGGCACCTGTTTCAGCCGCAAGGCGATCAGCGCCCTGCTGGAGGACGGTGATGGCATCGCCTTCGACGTGCAGAGCCTGACCGAAGACTACGACATCGGTTTCCGCCTCAAGCAAAAAGGCATGAAGTGCATCTTCGCCCGCTACTCGGTCACCGACCCGAAACTGGCGCTGGAGCAGAAGTGGGTCGTGGGTATGAACCGCGCGTTCTCCCAGGTCATTTGCGTACGCGAACACTTTCCGCGCGATTTGCAGCACGCGATCCGGCAGAAATCGCGCTGGATTGTCGGCATCGTGTTCCAGGGCACCAAAAACCTCGGCTGGAGCCCCCAAGGCTTGCTGAACTATTTCCTCTGGCGCGACCGTCGAGGACTCATCGCCTATCTGCTGAGTTTTATGGTCAACCTGCTGTTTCTGGTGCTGCTGGCAATGTGGCTGGTCACCCTGATTTCACCGGACGCCTGGCGCTTCCCGTCGATTCTCTCGGACAGTGTCCTGCTTTCAGCGCTGCTTTGGCTCAACGGCCTGATGCTGCTCAACCGTCTGTTCCAGCGCGCCTGGTTCGTCACCCGTTTCTACGGTCTGGGTCAGGGCTTGCTGTCGGCGCCACGGATGATGTGGAGCAACTTCGTGAATTTCTTCGCCAACCTGCGCGCCCTGCGCCAGGTCATGGCGATGGGCGACTCGCGCCGCGTGGCCTGGGACAAGACTACCCACGAGTTCCCGGCACTGGCCAAGGCCCAACGCACACCGCTGGGCCATCGACTGGTAGAAAAAGGCCTGCTGACCGAGGAGCAACTGGAAGCGGCGATCACCAACCCGGTGCGTCGTCGCCTCGGTCATGAACTGCTGCTGCGCGAGCACATCAACAGCACCCAACTGGTCGAAACCCTGGCCGAGCAACTGGATCTGGAGTGGGCGCCACTCAATCCGTTCAAGCTCGACAAACAGCTGATCGACCGTGTGCCACGCAAAGTCGCCACCCACTACGGCGTGTTGCCGGTCGCAGAAGAAGGCACAACCCTGGTGCTGGCCTCCGAAGGTCCGGTCAGTCAGGTTTCGCTGGGGGCCATCAGCCGTCAATTGAAACGCCCGGTTCGCTGCCGCCTGGCACCGCAGGGCCGAGTCACGCTGGGTATTCGCTACTGGTACCCCAGCGCGCTGCAAAACGAGGATGTCCGTCACATGCTGCAAATGCTTGAGCGTCATCAGGATGATGAAGCCCTGCTGGAGCGCGTAGGCCATCACCAGGTATTGCTCGGCAACCTGCTGCAAGTGCGTGGCATGGTCCCGACAACACTGTTCAATCAGGCGCTGATCGACTTCGATGCCGAGCGCATGTCGCTGGGCGATCACCTGATCGAACGCGGCATGATCACCCCGGAGATTCTGCAACAGGCACTGGCCGAGCAATCGACGGAACAACAAGCAGCTTTCCGCATTGCCCGGGAGGTCGCATGAGGCCGGGTACTTGTCAGCAACTGGTGCTCGCCAGCCTGTTGCTTGGCCTGAGCGCTGCCAGTTGGGTTGACGCGGCGCCGCTGAGCGATTTCGAGCAGTTCCGCAGTTTCCCGTACATGGACCGCAGCTACCGCGAAGCGAAAAAAGGTAACTGGAGTGAAGTCGAACGGCTGATGCGCCACCTGCTGACGGAGGTGCCCAACAACGAAGAAACCCGTGCAATGCTGGTCGAGTCCCTGGCCAAACAGCATCGATACAAGGACGCGGTGCAGGCCCTGCCAGATACCCCAGGCAACAGTGACACCCTGCTCGAACTGCGCCTGACCTGGATCGAACAGGATCCGCCCTCGGCCGGGGAAGTCGAAAGCTGGATCGCCAACAGCCCTGCGAATCAGCGGGTCCGTCTTTGGCAGGCCTACAGTTTGAGCTTGGCCAAACAGAGCGGCGCGGCCCGTGCCTATGACTGGCTTGCCCACCTGCCCATCCAGGGCGACGACAATGTCCTGCACCTGGCTCGTGCCAACTGGGCCGAGCAATTGCGTAACTGGGACGGTGTCATCCAGGAGTTGGCACCTCTGGCCGCGCGCAAACAACTGGACGCCGAAGATTGGCAACGACTGGCCAACGCCTATGTGCAACGTCTCGAAGAACAGCCTTTGGAAGATCTGTTGCAACAGGCGCCAACCCCGGAAGCGGCACGCAAGGTGCGGCTGGCGATGGTCGACCGAGCGGTTGCCATGGGCCATCTCCAACAGGCTCAACGCTGGATGCAATCACTGCCGGCCGGCGACCTTGCCGACCCGGCCCAGCGCCAACGACTGTGGGAACTGGCACGGCAAACCGGCGACACGCAGGCCGTGCAACGCTTGAGCGGCGAGTTGCAGCGCCCGTGCCTGGAAACCGCAGAATGGCTGTCGCCTCGCGACCCGCACGCCGCGCTTGCCCAATTACGTGGTTGCTCGCCCAGCGCTGATCCACAGACCTGGCTGGTTCTCGCACAACGCCTTCAGGCCACCGAACTGCTGCAAAACCAGCGTCTGCCCGAACCCTGGGACAGTAAACGCCGCGAACGCTTGCTCGATATCTGGCAGCAACAGGGCCAGAGCGACAAAGTCATGGCCTGGCTCGCCAGCCAACCGCAAACCGCCGATGTGCTGAAACGCCGTGCCGAACTGCTTCAGGCGCTGGGCCGGAACGGCGAAGCGGCCACCCTGTGGGAACGGCATTACCAGCAGACCGGCAATCTTGACTCACTCAATCAAGCCACCTACCTGGCGCTCAACAATGGCCAGCGTGATCATGCGCAGCAATTGCTGGAAGACGCCTTTGACCGCCACGACGCACGTTTGCCGGCGGCCATGTTGCAACGTCTGGCCGGGCTCTATGGCTCGTCGTCGACGACAACCCCCGCTCAGCAAAAACGCATGGCCTTGCTGTTGAATCGGGTCGACGCCGCGACGCGCGGCCAATTGCTCGGACAACTGGCAGAGAACGGTCAGTGCGACGCGGTACGTCAGGCTATCGGTGCACAACCCAAAGAAGCCGGAGAATTCCGCGCCCTGGGTCGCTGCACTTTGCCCAACCTGCCAGGTGAGGCGGCGGTCTATTACCAGAACGCGGAGAAACTCGGTGATCGCGGCAGTCGCTTACCGCTGGCCTACGCCCTGGAGGCCGCTGGCGACTCCGCCGGCGCCTTGCGTATCTGGCGCAGCGTGCCGGACAGCCAGCTCACCGAGAACGCCCGTCTCACTGCCAGCCGCAGCGCATTGACCGTCGGCGACACCGACGACGCTGAACGCTATTGGCAGCAAAGCCACACTCGCGGCAGCAACGAATGGGCCCTCGGCGCGGCCATCGCCCAAGCCCGGGGCAATAACGTACTGGCCCTTGAGCGTCAACGTCAGGCGTTGCAGCAATCCCCTGACGCCGGGCACTTTTATGGCGCTTCGGTGACCGCGCAAAAGGCCGAAGATTTGCCGCAAAGCACGGTATGGCTGGCCGAAGCGGTACACCGCGACCCGAATAACCCACGCTACAGCGCCGACTACGGCATGCGCCTGGCCGGGGCCGAAACCCGCCAAGAGCGCGCCAGCGCGATCCCCTACCTGCAAACCGCCACCCACAACTTCCCCGAGGACTATAACCTCGGCGAGACCCTGGCCTGGCGCTACGACGAAGTCGAAGACAGCGCCTCGGCGCGCAAAGAGCTACGCCGGGTCATCGATCTGGAGCAAAATCCGGTGGGCGACGACAGCGACAGCCTCGAAGCGCGCCGTTATCGCCAACGTCGCGCCCATGAAACCCTGTCCAGACGCGACAGCGTGACCCTCGCCAGCACCTGGTCGCCGGCCGGGGTTTCGACCAACGACATCCTGCGCCCCGACAACACCCAAGGCACTGCCCGTCACGCCGCCTCGCAAAATGTGCAGGTCGCCATGTGGGACCATGCCCTGGGTGATGAGCCCAGCCGCGCCGGCAGCACACTGTCGGTGTATGGCCGGGCATTGCTGGGCGGCACTGGCCGCTCCAGTTACGCAGAATCCGTCGGCACGGGCCTGGGCCTGCGCTACAAACCCTGGGGTACGGCGAACATCAACTTCTACGCCGAGGTCTACAAACAGAACACCTTCGACGATCAGAACAAGCAAGGCCTGAATCTGGGTGAGTTTCTCAACCCGAATCAGCTCTGGGACCAGCTCAACGACCACCGTAAAGACGGCCACACCAGCACCGATTATTTACTGCGCACCACCGCCTCGTTCCTCGATCAAGGCCGCTTCCGCAACGACTGGCGCATCGATGAAAGCGACTGGGAGGAACGTTTTCTCTACCTCGATGCGGCATGGTGGACCAAGGCCGGTGACCATCAATGGCTGTCGCGCTTCCAGCAAGGGCACGCCTGGAAGCTACCGTTCAACAGCGCGCAAACCCTCATGCCGTATGGCTTCCTCGAGTTTGCCAGTCAGGACCCGAACAACGACTGGCGCCAGGACCTGCGCACCGGTCTCGGCCTGCGTTGGCAATGGTGGTTCGACGACGACACTTACAACGCCTACCGCGCGCACCTGACCGTGCGCACCGAGTATCAGCAATCGCTGGGCGGCAATTTGTATGAAGGTGGCAATGGCGTGCTGCTGGGCGTGGAGTTGAACTTCTGATGAGTCGACTGATGCTTGTTCTCTGCTTGCTCATGCTGGGTAGCCAACAGCTCTGCGCTGATGAGCGGATTTTCTATCAACCGTTGAATGTCGACGCCAGCCTGAGTCAGGCGCAATGGCAACAGGTCTGGCAAGCCAGCGCCGAACAAGGCGCGACCACCGTCATCGTGCAGTGGACGGCGTACGGTGACTCGGCCTTTGGCGGAGCCAGCGGCTGGCTCGCCAACAGTCTGCGCCTGGCTCAGGCGCTGGGCTTGAAACTGGTGCTCGGGCTGTCCATGGACCCGGCGTATTACCAGCGTATCGACCAGCTCGACAGCGCCGGGCTGGCATCCTACTGGCAAGCGCAACTTGGGCAGTCACTGGCCCAGCAGCAAAAACTGCGCAAGGACTGGAAATTGCCCGTCAGCGGCTGGTACTTGCCGCTGGAACTGGATGACGCGCACTTCACCGCTGTCGACAGGCGCGAGCAACTGCAACGGCAACTCCAGAGCTTCGCCCGCCAACTCGACGCGCCGCTGCACATCAGCGCCTTCAGTGCCGGCAAACTCGCGCCGCAGGTCAATGCAGACTGGCTGGGCGAGCTGGCCAGCAACGGGATTCAGGTCTGGTGGCAGGACGGCGTCGGCACGGGACGCTTGCCGCCGGTGGTGCGCAACAGTTACGCCAGCGCACTGCCCTGCTCGGTCGGTATCGTGCGTGAAGCATTCCGTCAGCTCAGCGCCGAAGGCCAGCCGTTCCGCGCTGAACCGGCAACCCCGGACGCCACCTCGAATGGCTGCCATCCGACAGCCGTATTCGACTTGCGCTACCGTCCGTGGGGACGGGTGATTCTGGACAATCAACGTAAATACCAGGCAGGCGATTAATGGATGGCTGCACAGTAACAGCGTGATAGCTAACTGGCATTCCCGCGAAGTTCAACAATACTTCGACGCGAACGGATTTCGCTGTCCACCTGCAAATGTGGACTCAAGGAGCAACCGCCTCATGGACGTACCTGGCCTTCTGCGCGCCACCCTGATTGGCAATCTGCTACTGGCCGGACTTCCCGTTGCCCAGGCCCACACCCTGGGCCACGGCGCGACCGAGAACCTGAAAAGCTTTGCTCCCGCACCACCCGACATGCCGTATCTGGAGGTGCTGCATCAGTGCGTCAGCCAGCAGGACACCGACAACGCTCACCTGCTCTCAGGACTCGGTGGCACACGCTATCCACTGGTCAGTCTCAAAGACGCCGATCAGGTCGAAGCCTTCTACAGCCAGGGCATCGCCTTGCAATACGGCTTCAATTTTTCCGAGGCTATTCGAGCGCTCTACCAGGCCAGCCGTTTCGATGAAGGCGCGGCAATGCCCTATTGGGGCATCGCGCTGTCGGCCAACTCCAACATCAACAGCGACGCCACCACTGACTGTGATCGACTGGCCTACCGCTCGGCACAAATAGCCCTGGACAACGCCACAACTCGCCTCAAGGACCCAGTCGCCAAAGAGCGCTTCAGCGAACGGCAATTGCAGCGCGAAGTCGATTACGCCAAGGCGTTCCTGACGCTCTACAGCGAGAAGGACGGTAAGCTCAGCCTGCCCGACGAAGGCAAGCGGCGCTACGCCGACGCGATGAAATCCTTGTCGGAAAACTATTTCGACGACCTTGACGCCGCCACGCTGTATGCCGACGCCCTGCTCAACCTCAGTCCCTGGAAATGGTGGGAGGGCGATGAAGCGGTGTCCGATGAAGTCAAACCCACTTCCGCCGCCTACGAGGCACTACAAGTGCTCAACCGGGTGCTGGTGCAGGACAAACTGCACACCGGCGCCAACCACTTCTATATCCATGCCATTGAAGAATCGCCATTCCCCGCCAGCGGCCTGCCCATGGCCGAGCGCTTTCGCGACCAGAACCCGGCGATCGGTCACCTGGTGCACATGGCTTCACACATCTACCAGCGCACCGGCAACAATGCCCTGGCCAGCGTCGCCAACTACACGGCGGTATCGGTCGACCGCGCCTACACCCATCAGGTTGACCTGCAAAGCCCGTACCCGCTGCACTACCTGGGGCACAACATTCACTTCCTGACCTGGACGTTATCCATCGAAGGGCGCCAGAACGAAGCGCTGAACATGGCCGAAGAGTTGGTGGAAAACACCACCCGCTACGCCGCTCTGGATTTCCTCTGCAAGCAGTACCCCCAGGAGATCGCCACCAAGTCCGACTACTTCTACGCTGTGCCCTATTACTTCGCCGTGCGCTTCGAAGACTGGGATGCCCTGAAACGGATCGAACCGAAAATAAAGGCCGGCCTGGAAACCATCAATCAAACCTGCACGGCGGCGACCAAAAACAGCCCTGCCCCGTGGAAACCGTTGACCGCGCCTTACACTCAGGTCATGGCGGCTTACGCCAGCGCCTATCAAAAACTGAGCGCCGACGGCCTCGACGGCAACGCTGCTCGTGATGCCTTCAACGGTTATTGGCAGGCTGTCAACGCAGCCTTGAGCGCGAATCCGGACTTGAGGTATGGCAGTAATAAAGCCGTGGAGCTGTTGCGCATTGCCAACCTGATCCTGCTTAACAAAGCTCAGGGCAGCAGCCATGGAACACTCGATATCGCGGCACTCAGAGGCGCCAGCACAGAGGTGTTCGGCAAGGATCAAAAACAGGGGTTAAGCGCCGACCTCCGAGCCCTCGAGGGTGACAACAATGCGCAGATCATCGCGGCCTGGCGCAAGGCTGTGCAAATCCAGGATGCGCTCAACTACAACGAGCCGCCGGACTGGTATTACACATTGCGCGAGTCGTTGGGTTATGCGTTGCTGGCCCAGGGGCAATACGTCCAAGCCGAGCGGGTGTTCCGTGAAGACCTGGCGGGCAATCGCCTCAGTGGCCGCTCACTCAATGGCCTGAAAGTCAGCCTGGAGAAACAGCCGGACAAAACCGTACCGGCACTCCTGAACGAGCAACTGCAAACCGCCTGGAGCAATGCGACCGTCAGCCCGGGGCCCAAAAACTGATGGTTTACGCGACCTGTGCAAGAGCTGCCGAAGGCTGCGATCCTGACGCTTTTGGTAGTGAAAAAAGAACTCACCCCCACGCCACAGACAACAACCCCACCCCCAGTACCACACACAACGGTGAATAGGCCCAGGTGTCGAGGCGCGCGAACTTCGACCCGGCCTTTTCCTTGAAAAAACCGACCAGGTTCGAATCACCAATCGCGCGGGCAAACATCAGCAAGGCAATTGCGCTGATCAGCCATTGCAGCGACCAGTGCCCGACTGCCGGCACAAACAGGCCGACCCTCAGGCACACCATCAAGGCTATCAGCAGCAACCCGACGGCTACCGCCAGGGTTCCCAGTGCAGAAGGTTTGAAAGCCGGCCGCAGCCCTTCCTCTGCACCGTCTTGTACCTGTGGCACCACGGCGTCACTGGCCCAACGGCCGCCGAGCGCCCAATAAAGATGAATCAGGCTGATCAGCACAAACGCGACGACGATCCATTGAGCAAGCACAAACGTCATGAGCGGGGTTCCGGGAATCGATGGCAGAAGGAACAGCCTAGACCAGAGTTTTTGTCAGTGCGTTGTTCCACGGCAATGTTGCAGTCACGCCGCATGGAATTCGCCTGAACCCTGACCGCTCATTAATCGATTCGCTGTACTACAGACCGGCAGACACCTTGTCTGCGACATCCTTGGACAGCCACACCCGCCAGACTTCCGGGTGCGCCTTCATGAAGGCCTCGGCAGCCTGGCGCGGCGCTGTGTGATTCTCGCTGATTTCGGCCAGGGCCTTGTTCAGAGGCCCGATAGGCAGATCAACCTTGCTGAAAAACGCAGTCACCTGCGGATACTGTTTCTGAAACGGTGCAGACACCCCAATCGACAGTTTCGAGGGCAGCGAACGTGTTGGTTTCGGATCGGGATTATCGGCATCGGTCAGGGTTTTCCAGGCCTCGGCATCGAACGGAGGCTCTTCCAGCTGAATCAGCTTGAAGCGCCCGAGCAACGGGGTTGGCGACCAGTAATAAAACAGCACCGGTTTGCCACGGCGAATGGACGAGGTGATCTCTGCGTCCAGCGCCGCGCCGGAACCGCTGCGAAAGTTCACATAGCTGTCCGTCAGGCCATAGGCCTTGAGCTTCTGCTTGTTGACCACTTCCGAGGTCCAGCCGATCGGGCTATTGAGAAAACGGCCTTTGCCGGGGCTTTCCGGATCGCTGAAGACATCCTTGTAGCGCGGCAGGTCCGACACGCTGCGCAAGTCCGGCGCCAATGGCTTGATACCTTTGGCCGGATCGCCCTTGATCACGTATTCCGGCACCCACCAGCCTTCGGTTGCGCCTTTGACCGTATCGCCGATACTCGCCACCTTGCCTTCAGCCTCGGCCTTGACCCAGACCGGACTGCGACCGGCCCACTCTTCGCCAATGACCTGAATGTCATTGTTGGCCAGCGCGGTTTCCAGGGTGATGGTGGTGCCCGGCAAGGTATCGGTCGGCAGGCCGTAACCCTTCTCGACAATGATCCGCAAAATGTCGGTGATCAGACTGCCGCTTTCCCAGTTCAGATCAGCGAAGTGGATCGGCACCGGGGCGGCCGTTACGGTCACGGGCGACACCAACAGACCAACAGTGGTTAGCAGACTTCCCAGCAGCAGTCGAAAACCTTTCATGCATTACACCTCGTGCTGTTCACAGCCATGGCAGGACGGCTTTGCGCACAAAGGCCGCGCACCTGCGAATACTCAGTCAACTGACTGTAGTAGAGGTTTGTGCGTTCGAGGTCCAACGATCAACTTTCAGAAGAGTCCTGCAAGTGCTGCAACTCCCTTCGCACCATGCTGGCGTATTCCGCCGGACGCAAGGTGTAGATCTGTGATGCCACCCAGCTTAGCCAGGCGCCTTGCAGAACAGCCTTTTGAGCGAACAGGCGCTGGGCTTGTGCACGAGCACTGTCGAGGTTTTGCTCATGGAAGTCGGCCCGGGACAGGCTCATTTATTCGCTGGCCTTGAACGTCGTGAGTTCGCCCTTGCGCCACTTGGCAGCTTTGCCGGTCACCGCTTTCAAGGTTTTGGTCAGGCCTTCCTGCAGCTGTTGGTGAGCGGCAAACACCGTCACTACGCTATGGCCTTCCTTGAACAGAATGGCATGGCCATCTGCCGTGGTCACGAACGCGTAATCACCGAGGCCGTAGACCGTCAGTTTGATCTCGCGAAACTTGATTTCGAATTTGCCACCTTCGCGACTCGGCAATACCGCCGCGCGGAAATGATCGCCGACTTTGAGCTCCAGGCGAGGCTTGTCGTCCACCACCAGTGCCGACTCGGTGTCGATCTCGGCAACGTAAATACCTTCAGGGGTCTGCTCGGTGATGTAAACGAAACGTGATTGAAACTGCTTGACCAGCTTTGCGCGCAGATCACCCAGCACGAACAAAGCATGCATATCGAGATTACTTACTGCCAAGGAAACATCCCCACATCTGAAAATGACGCTACCCGCAGAAAAAACAGGCAGCAGAAAAACGGTCATACCGAAAATGTCGCAACAATGACCCAAGCTGAAATCGTGAAGCGAGCAGAAAGCTCCTTCATCGCAGGGTAGGAAAAGACTACTGGAATGCCCATCCTCCCGTCTTCCCTGGCGGTCGTCAGATGCTGAAGGAAATCGCCCTCCTAACGGCCAGAGAATACTGGACTATCTACTTTAGGGAGAAAACTCCTTAAAAAAAGCACTTTTCTGACATATCGCCAGAAAAAAATTGCTTTAGATAAGCATGAACCTCCAACCCGTGGAGGCGATTCTAGAGCAGCCATGCGCCCCTAGACTACCTAAAGCGACGTGTATCCGTCGGCAAACCATAGAAAAGGAATTCATATGAGCACGCTGACCCTCCCTGCCCAGCACACCAACACCCCGACCTATAGCCCTCACCTGCGTTATCAGGTGGTTCTGGCGGGTAATCGTTTTTTCCATATCAAAGAAACCGCTACAGGTCGTGTAAGAGGTTTCCGTGGTGACCACAACGAAGCCTGCGCCCTCGCCAGAAACCTCGAAACCCGCTTCTGACACCCCGGATTGTGTTTGCCTGCGCTGTCGTTTCGTCACACCGATGACTTAACTGCGCCACCGGCAAGCAACAACTGCCATACTGCCCGGCCATTGAAACTCAGCCCCTTCGGCGGACCGAGTTGAATACAACAAAATAATTTCCAAGGGAAGGCGCACGTGACGGAATTTGATATCGGCGAATTTTTTATTTGGGGCGAAGCCAGAGACGTCGACGGCGAATTCCAGGCGGTCATTGTCATGCGCGCCAAGCCGCCGCTGGCTTCCGTGACTTACCACCAGGTCGAGAAAGACCGCTGGTTCAAGACCAAAGACGTTGCCGCAGCGGCGGCCATGGAATCTGCCAAGGCGCTGAAGCTTGCCGTTGATGAGGGCGCGCTGAAGGCGTGATCAACAGGTTGCGAGATATGGGCGGGCACTCTTGAACGAGCGCCTCGATTATGGAACTGAATCTGCAAATACATCTGGCGTGCTCCGCGCTTGCGCTGACCGAGCACGCGTTTCTCCATCAATGCCCGATCAAATCAACTTGCGCTTGACTGCCTCGTCCAGTGTGCTCTGAGTCAGGTGCTTGAGTACTCCGTCTCCGCGCTCATTGAACGGTATACCGACGACCAACAGGAGCTGCATCCAGGTACGGGTGCTTTCCTGCTTCACGATTTTGCCGAGCACTTTACCGTCCGAATCCTTGAACACTGTTTCCAGGGTAAAGGTATTGCTGAACGTCGTGGGAATCACAAAGAGCGTAAATCCAGTCAAAAAGGCACTGGCCACATTGCCCTGTTCGTTGTTGGTCAAGTTAGCGGTGATGTACAGATTGGAGTCGACTTTCTGGGTCGTCACGCTCTGGAACTGACCGGACTCCTTGAACGTCTCCAGCAAACTCTTTTCCACCAGGATCTGATTGACAGCCGAACCCGACAGCTCACCGTTGAACTGCGATTGCGTGGTCACGTGCAGATAGGCATTGGGTTTTTCCTGCCGGGCTTGCACTGGCGGCCATTGTTCAAGGGGTGGCAAGTTGTGCTGGGAGTAGGAGATGCAACCCGTCAGTGTGCTGCTCGCCAACAGCAGTAAGGTCAGGAGAAACTTATTCATGAGCAGCCAGATCCCTGGATGGATTACGCAGTTGAGGGGTCGCACTGGCGAGCAACTGAGCGATGAGATCGCGCAATTGAGCCGCGCCCAGGCGAGTGTTCATATAGTCGGGATTCCATAGGCCGACGTTCTTGTCGAGCTTCACCTGCTCAACCGATTTGGCCAGTTGCTTGCCATTTCGATCTTCGATCACCAATTCACCGGCCAGATCATACTTGTCGACATAAATCGGCCCGTTCGCCCAGATCCAGATGGTTAACGTCAACACAGACCCCGGAATATAAGCCGGGTGCATGGTGCGTTTTCCGGCCAGTGACGTCAGGTTGAACTTGAGAATGACGTCGTCTTCACCGGCCTTGACCGGAAACACCACGGTCTTTTTGAAGTAGTCACTTCTCTCGACATACGCACTGATCTGCTCGGTCAGATGTTTACTGCCCGCCGCGCGGACGTTGTCATTGAGTGCTGGCGCAGAAATCACCACATCGCCGATCTCGGCGCCGCGATCCAGTGTCGTTGTCGCCTTGCTGACGGGTTCGCCAATCGGCCCCAGGGGCGTAAACGACACACAGCCTGTCAGCGACAAGCCAAATACAACGGTCATTGCATAGAAAATGCGCTTCACTGCTTATATTCCTTTGCGGCTCTAGATAAGGTCAGGCACGTCAAAGGCTTGCAGGCAGGAGCCGCAAAAGCGGCACGTAACGATCCTCGCCGGGCACATCAGGGAGCGTTCAGGCGAGTCAGTTTGAGGAAAGAAAGCTGCAGGACATACAGGCGAAAAGCATGCATGACGGGAAACGGCTTACATCCATATATTCATGACAAACAGGACAACTCAATGACGCCAAAAACGCGACGGCAGATTAAGGGCTGAACGAAGGATTGGCAATAGCCTATCGCCATCACCGATGGCAAATGAGCCACCCGAGACAGGGGTGAGGGGTTTCGGTTTTGTCATTGAAGACTGCGTTTGCTCCCACCGAAACGCAAAGATCGCAGCCTGCGGCAGCTCCTTGGTATATGCAATACCGCAAGGAGCTGCCGCAGGCTGCGATCTTTCAGGGCCGGCCAAGGGTGAGTTGGCCGTCACACAGAATCAGGCCTGACGCTGGTGCTTGTCGATTTGCTCGTGACGCTCTTGAGCTTCGATGCAGTACTTGGTGGTCGGGCTGATCAGCAGGCGTTTCAGGCCGATCGGCTCGCCGCTGTCGTCGCACCAGCCGAAGGTGTCGTCGCCGATACGTTCCAGCGCTCTTTCCAGCTGAGGCAGCATGCGCTGATCGCGATCAATGGCGTTGACCAGCCAGGTGCGCTCTTCTTCGACCGAAGCCGCGTCAGCCGGGTCAGCCGGGGTATCCAGGCTCTCAATGGCGATGCGGTTCTGTTCGATGCGCTCGTGGGTTTCCACTTTCATGGCTTGCAACAGCTCGGTGAAAAAAGCCTGTTGCTCGGCATTCATGTAGTCATCCGCCGGCATGGCCAGCAACTTTTCCTTTGTCATTGATTTCTCTATAAAAAATACGTGCATTAAGGCGAATCAGGGAGCTTTCCGGTCGACCTGCAAGGCCTCGGAAAGGCGCCGTACATTCCAAGCGCCACCCGGCACTCAATTTACGAGGGGCGGCAGTCTAAGGCCGACTTGCAACCTCAGCAACTGAAAAGACAGGGAATTTGTCCGACACAGCCCTTAAATTGCTCTATGGCAAGCTTTGAGGCGGTCATCGGAGTGCGTTTATAGCAAGAAATTCAATCGAACGGCTGTATATAGAAGACAAACGGCGACGCCACGCCTGCCTGCGTGGCGTAATTCACCGCGAAAAGTGCTTTCAGAGTTTCAGCACATGCCTGGCTGACCCACGGCTCAAGATTTTATTCACGCCTACCCTGTAGACTGCGCACAGCCAACCTATTGTCATGGACAACGCTTCACCGAGCGGCCCAATAAGAACAAGCCAGGAGGATCATTTATGTCCCGCACCGATCAGCCGGCTACCGCCGAGACCACGCCGCAAAGCGACCTCGCCAGCCCCCCGATCAATGCCGAACGCTTGCTGCAGCTGATCACCAACGAATACGAAAGCCTGCCGCGGCAGCTCAAACGCATCGCCAGCTACATGAGCCAGCAGAGCGACCGGATCATGGTCGACCGCATCAGCGACATCGCCCGCGAATGCGAAGTGCACCCTTCGGCCATCGTGCGTTTCTCCCAGCGCTTTGGTTTCAGCGGTTTCAGCGAAATGCAGGCGTTGTTCCGCGAGGCGTACACCCACAAGACCACGCCGGTGCAGAACTACCAGCAGCGCATTCGCAGCATGATCGCCAACAAATCGCAGAAGGCCAGCGGCGGCGACCTGGCGCGCGAGTGCATCAACGCCACGCTGTCAGGCATCGAACGCCTGGGCCTGGAGCTGGATGACCAGTCCTTCGAGAAAGCCGTGGACCTGGTGGTGAATGCCGACAACATCTACGTGGTCGGGGTCCGCCGTTCGTTCGCGGTGGCCGATTACCTGGTGTACAACCTGCAACACACCAACAAGCGCATTCACCTGGTCTCGGGACTGGGCGGCAGCTACCGCGAGCAAATGCGCAGCGTGCGGGCCAATGACCTGGTGATTGCCATCAGCTTCACGCCCTACGGCAAGGAAACCCAACACTGCCTGCGCATCGCCCAGCACCATCAGGCAAAGACCCTGATCATCACTGACAGCAACCTGTCACCGCTGGCCAAACGGGCGAATACGGTGCTGCTGGTCAATGAAGGCTCCTCGTTTGCATTCCGCTCCTTGAGTGCGACCTTGTGCCTGTGCCAGGCGCTGTTCATTGCCGTGGCCTATCGCCTGGAGCTGAAGATGGATGAGATTCACGAGCAGGTCGGGTTCGAGGACTGACCCTCACCGCCATGATGGGTATGGGTGTGGGCTTGCAACGAGCCCGGCACCCCGGCCCGAAGCAGCCCGCCGCCCTCGATCCAGGTCAGGGTCGACAGATAAGCGCGCTGCAGCAGTTGATCGGTCTGGGTGAAATCGAACACCGAGATCCCCAGCGGACACAGCGGCGCGACCACATGGATCGCCGCTCGCGGTGAATACAGTTCAATGTCGCGCACCAGTTGACGCATGCTCATCAGGTTCAAGGTGTGCAGCGCCAACGCCACCAGCCCCGAGGGTGGACTGGGGCAGTCACAACCAAAACCGGTCGGCACCACTACAACCCGCGTCGCGCCAAGGTACACCGCACTGGCAATCGGCGTATTGCTGGCCACGCCGCCGTCGATCAACAGCTTGCCGCCGATCTGCACACACGGAAACACCAATGGAATCGCCGCGCTGGCCAGCAACGCCTGCTCGACACTGCCGCTGGACAGCAGCTCTTCGGCGCCGGTCAGCAAATTGGTGGTGACGATGTGCAGCGGCAACTCGGTGTCTTCGATCTGCTTGAAGGGCAACGCCCGCCGCACCAGATGCTCCAGCGCCGCAGACTGCAACAGAAAACCCCTGCGCCGAAAAATTGCCGACAGGCTATCGAGCAACGAAAACGGAAACACATCGGCCTTGCGCAAACCACGCCAGAAGTCCGCCAGCTCGGCCACCCCTTGCACGTTCGGACGCGCAGCGAAGTACGCACCGTTGATGGCACCGACCGAGGCACCGATCACCATATCGAACGACACACCCGCTTCGACCAGCGCCTGCAACATGCCGACCTGAACCGCACCGAGGCTGCCGCCACCGGCAAGGACGAGCGCAGTGTTTTCGGCGGGCATGACAGACCTCCAGAAACATCCGGGTACCTAGACTCTCAAGCATAGCGGCTGAGCCCGAGAGCACTGGCGAAGGTCATGGGTTTACCGCTAAATTGGCGGCGCACTGTCTACGCATTATCAAAGGAGCTGTACATGAAGCTGATCGGAATGCTCGATTCACCTTATGTAAGACGCGTCGCCATTAGCCTGAAATCGCTGGACATCCCGTTCGAGCACGCCTCGGTATCGGTGTTCCGCCAGTTTGCGGAATTCCAGCAGATCAACCCGGTGGTCAAGGCCCCGACGCTGGTGCTGGACAACGGCGAAGTGCTGATGGATTCGACCTTGATCATCGACTACCTGGAAGCCTTGAGCGGACCAGACAAGAGCCTGATGCCCGCGCAACTGAACCAGCGCGCGCGTGCATTGCGGCTGATCGGCCTGGCCCTGGCGGCCTGCGAGAAGTCGGTGCAGATCTATTACGAGCGCAATTTGCGACCTGCCGAGAAACAGCATGAACCGTGGCTGGAACGCGTCGGCGGGCAGTTGCTGGCGGCGTATTCAGCGCTGGAACAGGAACTGGACAAGCAGCCGCTGAAGACCGACGGTTCCCTCGACCAGGCCGGCATCACCCTCGCCGTGGCCTGGAGCTTCACCAATCTGGTGGTGCCGGATCAGGTCAGTGACGCGCAGTTCCCGAAAATCCGCGCGTTCACCGCCTACGCCGAACAGCTGCCGGCGTTCGTCAGTACGCCGATTACCTGAGGACCTCTACCCATCCGCCCATAGCAGTTGTCAAGCCCGCGAGGCTGCGTTCGAGGACGCAGTCCTCGCCAATCCTGCATACGCGGTTTACCTGAAAGAGCGCGTTGCCGGATTTTACGACCGCTTCGCAGCCGAACGCAGCCTCGCGGGCTCGGCAGCTGCTACGACGGTCCGCGCTTGTTTATGCGTATTCAAACCATCGCCACCCGCTGCACCAGCCCATCGGCATGGCAGATCACCCGGTTACGCCCGGTGGTCTTGGCCGCATACAGCGCCTCATCGGCATCGTTGAGCCATTGCATGGCTTCAGTGTGCATTGGGTCGAACGCAGCCAGGCCGATGCTCAGGCTGACTTTCAACGCCGGATTCTGCTCGTAACCCAGCCCCGAAAACCGATCACGCAAGGCGTCCATCGCCTGTGCAGCGTGGGCCAGTGGCACGTCGGGCAGGATCACGCAGAACTCGTCACCGCCATAGCGCCCGGCCACATCACTGGCGCGCAGGTTTTGCTTGAGGATTTTGCTCAACTGACGCAACACGATATCGCCGGCCACATGACCGTAGGTGTCGTTGATGATTTTGAAGTGGTCGATGTCGATCAAGGCAATCGCACCGCCCCGCTGCTGGCGCTGGCAGCGCTGGAACTCGACCTCCAGCGCATCTTTCCAGGCCCCGTGGTTCAACAGCCCGGAGAGGCTGTCGGTGCGGCTCAGGGCCAGCAGTTCGCGTTTGTGCTTGCCCAGCGTGTGGGCCTGGCGAAAGCAGATCCAGCCCAGAAACATGGGATACAGCGTCAGCAGCGGCAAACAGGCATACAACTGAACAGGGCTGGTTTGCGGGATGAACACCGGAAAGAAGATCAGCAGCCCGACACCCATACCCAGCAACTGAGCCACCGTGCCGACGAGCAGAAAACGCAGGCCTCCAATGGCGACGTTGTTCATCGCCATCATCGACAACGTGGCAGTGCTGGGTAAGGGGTTGAACTGGATGGCAGCGACCCAGAATCCGCCCATGAACGCGTCGATCAGAATATTCCGGTGTTCGGCGTGATAAGGCGTGGGCGAGCGGCGCGCCCATTGATAGGCCAGGTGCGGCCAGACAAGGCCGTTGAACAGCATCAGCGCCAACAGCCAATGGGGCGGATTGAGTGGAATGATCGCCGCGCCCACGCAGAGCAGGCCCAGGACCATCCCCAGGGTTCGCGATGTGTAAAGCCTCCTTGCCAGTGAAAGTCCCTTTCCTCCGTTATGGTGCATAGGGGGACAAAGCTCCTCTTCACTACTACTGACCTGAAACTTCGAGTAACTCGGACAGGGATGTCTGGAAGTCTATCAGGGCGCAATCAAATAGCCATCACCGCTTGGCGGCCCGGAATAGCCCTGTCGGCAGGCCCACTGTCGAAATCTTGACTATAAATGACAAGGGACCCGGGATTGAACACACACCCGTAGCAGCTGCCGAAGGCTGCGTTCGGCAGCTGCTACGAGGCTTGTCATCTGATGAACATTCTCTACGACGAACGCATCGACGGTGCCCTGCCTCCGGTCGATAAGGAAGCCTTGCTCAACGCCTTGCGCGAGCAGGTGCCGGAACTGGACATTCTCTACCGCGAAGAAGAACTCAAACCCTACGAGTGCGACGGGCTCTCAGCCTATCGAACCACGCCGATGCTGGTACTGCTGCCGCGTTATTTCGAGCAGGTTCAAGCCGTGCTCAAACTCTGCCACGCCCGTCAGGTGCCAGTGGTGGCGCGTGGCGCCGGCACCGGGCTGTCCGGCGGCGCGCTGCCGTTGGAAAAAGGTGTGCTGCTGGTGATGGCGCGCTTCAACCAGATCCTGCACATCGACCCCGCCGCCCGCACCGCCCGAGTTCAGCCGGGGGTACGCAACCTGGCGATTTCCCAGGCCGTCGCACCGCTTGGCCTGTATTACGCGCCGGACCCGTCCTCGCAGATCGCCTGTTCGATTGGCGGCAATGTCGCGGAAAACGCAGGTGGCGTGCACTGCCTGAAATACGGCCTGACCGTCCACAATGTGCTGAAACTGGAAGTGCTGACGATCGAAGGCGAACACCTGACCTTGGGCTCGGACGCGCTGGATTCAGCGGGGTTTGACCTGCTGGCGCTGTTCAACGGCTCCGAGGGATTGCTGGGCATCATCACCGAAGTCACGGTCAAACTGCTGCCCAAACCACAGGCTGCCAAAGTGCTGCTGGCGAGTTTCGACTCCGTGGAAAAAGCCGGAGGCGCCGTGGCGAATATCATCGCCGCCGGGATCATCCCGGCAGGCCTGGAGATGATGGACAACCTGGCCTTGCGCGCCGCCGAAGACTTCGTTCACGCCGGCTACCCGGTGGATGCCGAGGCAATTTTGCTGTGTGAACTCGATGGCGTCGAAGCCGATGTACGCGATGATTGCCTACGGGTTCGCGCCGTGCTGGAGCGGGCCGGTGCCAGTGAAGTGCGCCAGGCGCGTGACGAGGCTGAACGGGTGAAGTTCTGGGCCGGACGCAAAGCGGCGTTCCCGGCAATCGGGCGCTTGTCGCCGGACTATTACTGCATGGACGGCACCATCCCGCGACGCGAGTTACCTCGGGTGCTCAAGGGGATTGCCGAGCTGGCCAGTGAATACGGCTTGCGAGTGGCCAACGTGTTTCATGCCGGCGACGGCAACATGCACCCGCTGATCCTGTTCGACGCCAACCAGCCCGGCGAGCTGGAACGCACCGAAGCCCTCGGCGGCAAAATCCTCGAACTCTGCGTCAAGGTCGGCGGCAGCATCACCGGCGAGCACGGCGTCGGTCGGGAGAAAATCAATCAGATGTGCGCACAGTTCAACAGCGACGAGCTGACGGTGTTTCACGCAATCAAAGTCGCGTTCGACGCCAAAGGCCTGCTCAATCCCGGCAAGAATATTCCCACCCTGCACCGCTGCGCCGAGTTCGGTGCCATGCATGTCCACGGCGGGCAACTGCCCTTCCCCGACCTGGAGCGTTTCTGATGCGTGCCGAACAGGACCGGGATGCCAGCGCCGAGTTACTGGAGCAGATCAACCAGGCCCGGGAGAACGCCACGCCGTTGCGCATTCAAGGCGCCAGCAGCAAAGCCTTCCTTGGCCGCGAAGTCGCTGGCGAGGTGCTCGACACCCGCGTCCATCGCGGCATCGTCAGCTATGACCCGACCGAACTGGTGATCAGCGCCCGCTGCGGCACTCCGCTGAGGGAATTGCTGGCGGCGCTGGATGCGGCCGGACAAATGCTCCCCTGTGAACCGCCCTGCTTTGGTGAAGATGCCACGGTCGGCGGCATGATCGCCTCGGGGCTATCAGGTCCGCGTCGCCCGTGGGCCGGCGCGGTGCGCGACTTTGTGCTCGGCACCCGGCTGATCACCGGCAACGGCAAGCCGTTGCGTTTTGGCGGTGAGGTGATGAAAAACGTCGCCGGTTATGACCTGTCGCGGTTGTTGACCGGCAGCTTCGGTTGCCTCGGCGTGATCACCGAAGTTTCGCTCAAGGTTCTGCCCAAACCGCGCCAATGCCTGAGCATCAGCCTGGAACTCGACAGCGCCCGAGCCTTGAGCAAACTCGCCGAATGGGGCCAGCAACCGCTGCCCATCAGCGCGGCGTGCCATGACGGCCGGCAATTGCACCTGCGGCTGGAGGGCGGCGAAGGCTCGGTCAGCGCCGCTCATCAGCGCCTCGGCGGCGAGGTGCTGGACGCTCAATACTGGGAGGCTCTGAATGAACAACAGCTGGCATTTTTCGATGAAGGGCTGCCGTTGTGGCGTCTGTCATTGCCGAACAACATCGGCCCGCTGACGCTGCCCGGCGAACAGCTGATCGACTGGGCCGGCGCGCAACGCTGGTTGAAATCCGAGGCGCCGGACATTCAGTCGCTGGCCGCGGATCTGGGTGGCCACGCCACCTGTTATAGCCACGGTGTCAGCGACACGCCGTTCCAGCCGTTGGCGCCAGCGCTGTTGCGTTACCACCAACAGCTCAAGGCCCAACTCGACCCTCGGGGGCTGTTCAACCCTGGCCGGATGTACGCGGAGTTCTGAAGCATGCAGACCACCCTCAGCGAACAGGCCAAACGCCTGCCCCGCGCGGCAGAGGCCGAAAGCATACTGCGCACCTGCGTGCATTGCGGGTTCTGCAACGCTACCTGCCCGACCTATCAGTTGCTTGGCGATGAACTGGACGGCCCGCGTGGGCGCATCTACCTGATCAAGCAAGTGCTCGAAGGCCACCCCGCCACTGCCCAGACCCAATTGCACCTGGACCGCTGCCTGTCGTGCCGCGCCTGCGAAACCACCTGCCCGTCCGGGGTTGATTATCACAACCTGCTGGACATTGGCCGCGCCGTGGTCGATCAGGCGGTGCCGCGCTCGGCGAGCCAGCGCCTGTTGCGCCAGGGCTTGCGGGCGATGGCGCCGAACCCCGGACTGTTCAAGGCCTTGTTGCAGATCGGTGCAACCTTCCGGCCGCTGATGCCGCGTGACCTCGAAGCCAAATTGCCGCACGACGTGCCGCCAGCGGGAGAATGGCCAACCACGGTGCATGCGCGAAAAGTGCTGATGCTCGAAGGCTGTGTGCAGCCGGGTTTGTCGCCGAACACCAACACCGCCGCGGCGCGGGTGCTGGACCGACTGGGGATCAGCGTCATCCCCGTCACTCAGGCCGGATGCTGCGGGGCGCTGGACTATCACCTTGATGCTCAGGAACAGGGACTGAATCGCGCCCGCCAGAACATCGACGCCTGGTGGCCCGCGCTGGAAAACGGCGCCGAAGCCATCGTGCAAACCGCCAGCGGCTGCGGTGCGTTCATCAAGGACTACGGCCATTTGCTCAAGACCGATCCCGCCTACGCGGCCAAAGCCAAGTGGGTCAGCGAGATGAGCAAAGACCTGGTGGAAATCCTGCGCGACGAACCCTTGGAGCGAGTGTGCGCGGCCACCGAACGACGCATCGCCTTCCACTGCCCATGCACCTTGCAGCACGCGCTAAAACTCGGCGGTGCAATCGAAGAACTACTGACCCGCCTCGGTTTCAATCTCACCAGCGTGCCCGACAGTCATCTGTGTTGCGGCTCGGCCGGGACTTACTCATTGACCCAACCGGTGCTCGCCCGGCAGCTTCGCGACAACAAGCTCAATGCTCTGGAAAGCGGCCGGCCGGAGCTGATCGTCACCGCCAACATCGGTTGCCAGAGCCACCTCGCCAGCGCCGGACGGACGCTGGTTAAGCACTGGATCGAGCTGGTGGACCAGATGTTGCGCTGAATGCAGCAGTCATTTGCAGAATGAAGTTCAGAAGAAACTTCGTTTGTCAGCATCGCCTGTGCCGAACAGAATCGGCCTACTCCACTGTCACTGCGCCGGGATTCGTGTTTATGAGCAACCACAACGTCGTCAGCCCAGACCTGATCCGCCAACGCTTCTCGCGGGCGATGTCAGACATGTACCGCGAAGAAGTGCCGCTGTACGGCGCCTTGATGGAACTGGTGGCGCAGACCAACGCCCAGGTGCTCGACAGCGATCCGGCGATTGCCCGACAGTTACGCAGCACAGGCGAAATCGAGCGCCTGGACCTCGAACGCCACGGGGCGATCCGCGTCGGCACTGCGCAAGAGCTGGCGACCCTCTGCCGCTTGTTTGCGGTGATGGGCATGCAGCCGGTCGGCTATTACGACCTGACACCGGCCGGGGTGCCGGTGCATTCCACGGCGTTCCGCGCCGTGCATGAAAGCTCCTTGCAAGTCAGCCCGTTCCGGGTGTTCACCTCGCTGCTGCGCCTGGAGCTGATCGAAAACCCCGAACTGCGCGCGTTTGCCGAATCGGTGCTGGCCAAGCGTTCGATCTTCACCGCGCAGGCGCTGAAGCTGATCGAGCAGGCCGAACAACACGGCGGACTCAACGAGCAGCAAGCCGAGGATTTCGTCGAACAGGCTCTGGAAACCTTCCGCTGGCACCACCACGCCACCGTCACCGCCGCGCAATACCAGCAACTCAGTGCCCAGCATCGGTTGATCGCCGACGTGGTCGCCTTCAAAGGCCCGCACATCAACCACCTGACGCCGCGCACGCTGGACATCGACATCGTGCAGGCGAAAATGCCCGAACACGGCATCACCCCCAAAGCGGTGATCGAAGGCCCACCGCGCCGCCAGTGCCCGATCCTGCTGCGCCAGACCAGTTTCAAAGCGCTGGACGAGCCGATTGCGTTCACCGATCAGCAGCAGGCTCATGGCAGCCACAGCGCCCGCTTCGGTGAAATCGAACAACGCGGCGCCGCACTCACGCCTGAAGGCCGCGCACTCTACGACCGCCTGCTCAACGCCGCTCGCGATGAGCTCAAGGACTTCCCCAACGAAGCCAACGCGGCGCGCTACAACAGCCTGATGGAGCAGCATTTCAAAGCCTTCCCGGACAGCTACAACGAAATGCGCGAACAGGGTCTGGCCTACTTCCGCTACTTCGTCACTGAAAAGGGCCTAGCAGCTGATAGCGACGAATTGGGGTCAGCGTCGTTGCAAGACTTGCTCAAGGCTGGGTACATCCGCGCAGAGCCGCTGGTGTACGAAGACTTTCTGCCGGTCAGCGCGGCGGGGATTTTCCAGTCGAACCTGGGTGACGCCGCGCAGACCCACTACGCCGAGCATTCGAATCGGCAAGCGTTTGAAAAAGCATTGGGGCGGTCGACTATTGATGAACTGGCGTTGTATGCCGATACGCAGCGGCGGTCGATTGAGGAGTGCCGTGCAGCGCTCAATCTGCCGCGGCTGACCTGATAAGTCGGCGGATCATGCGAGAGAGGGTTGTCAGCTATTACATGAGCGTCCGACGTCGACAAAGCACCGGTACAACAGGACACATTTATTACCGTGGATGCCTTAGTCTATGAATCCGTCCCGACGCTCAGTGATCCCTCCCGTTGAAATCCGACCTCGCTGCCCCACCCACAAAATCGGCCCACACCTGCCCTTCTCCTCTTCCACGCGATCTGGTCGCCGCTATCCAGAATGTCTATGAACCCGCTGGCATGACGGTGACGCAAACAGCGCTATGCGAAGCCGAGAGTACCGAGTACGGTGCCGCGCGTTTTGGTCTCGACGGCCGCACGATTGTTTTTCGTGTGGCGAAGACCACGCCGACCAAGGTTGGACAGTTCGTTACCTTATGGAAGCGACCAACGCCAGGCAGTGTCATTGCGCCGCTTGACAGTGCCGATGGCGTAGCCTTTGTGGTGGTGAGCGTGTGCGATGCGACGCATCGCGGGCAGTTTGTGTTCGACCCGCAGATATTGGCCTCGAAGGGCATCCTGTCGCTCAACGGGAAAGGCGGAAAGCGCGCTATCCGCGTCTATCCGCCGTGGGTCCAACCCGTCGCGAAAGACGCGGTGAGGACGCAGCACTGGCAGCTTCGGTACTTCCTGTCGTTTGATCACAACGGCAACGCCGATGCCGAGCAGGTGCGTCGACTCTTTGGCCTGAATACATAGGGCTTCGGAAGTTTCCTTCACGCTGTAGCGGTTTTGGTGAACTTGTGCCGAATGGGTCAGGCGAATAGCCTTCGTCTGTCGCTGCAAAATCAGTGGCAAGGGTGTGGAAGCCCTTCAAAAGATCTAGGTGCACAAGCGCCTCTAAATTCAAGCAGGCGCTTTTCCTTGATTCAGTTTCAGGAACAAGCCAATGAAAAAGATCACCCCCAATCGCCCCGCCCCCATCAGCTCCATCTTCGCCCTCACCCCCGACGTCGACACCGAAACCCTGCTGATCCACACCTCCGAAACCCTCGCCTCGCTCAACGCCATGGCCACCGATCTGGCCTTTGAACTCGAAGGCTCGCGCCGCAGCGTGGCGTTGGCGATTCAGCAGTTGACCGTGCTGGCCGAAATGCATTCTGTAAAACAAAGCAGGTCCACTGTGGGAGCGGGCTTGCTCGCGAAAGCGTCATATCGAGCGACATATTCGTCGCGTCGTAAACCGTCTTCGCGAGCAAGCCCGCTCCCGCATTTGATCTTTGCTGTTTCGAACCTTGTGTTCGCTTAATTGATGGGCATTTACCTCGGGTCGCCCATTTTTTTCACTGAGTTGCACCTGCCCTCCTCTCACTTCGCCCCACTGACAATAATCTTACCAACCATCTGCGGGTGCAGTGCACAGTAGTACTCATAGGTCCCCGGCGTATTGAACTGATAGGAAAACTTGTCGTTGGTGTCGAGCGCCGGTGAGTGGAACACCTTGTGGGTTTCCATCACCGTATGGACCGTTTGATCGTCGTTGACCCAGGTCACGGTGGTGCCCACCGCTACCGTCACGTCCTTGGGAGCAAACATGAATTCCTTGATATCGATTTTGGTCCCTTCTGCCCACACCGGAATCGACACCATCAGCCAACCCAAGGCCAGAACCCGCAGTAAATGCTTCATCTCAGCGCCTCCCCTAAACGAGTGTTGAATCGATCAATGCCAACGGATGATCGCCCTGCGTCGCCTTGACCTCGGTAATCCCCAGGTAGTTGCGCAGTTGATCGGCTGCCACGGTCATCGGTCCCGGTGCTGGCCCGACACCGGGTGCGGGTTGCGGGTAAGCCGTGCCGCGTGCGGTGTGGAAGGTGATGTTGCCCTCGACTTTCTGGATGACCTGATGAATGTGGCCATTGAGGACCGTCACCGAACCGTATTTGCGCAGCATGGCGATGGCCTGATCGCCGTCTTCGGTGCCCCAGCCCCACGGCTGATAGATCGTCCACAATGGAATGTGGGTGAACACCACAACCGGTGTGCTGGTGCTCACCGCCTTTAAATCATCCTGCAGCCAGGCCAGTTGCTCGGCACCAAGCGTCGCCTCGTGGCCCGCCTGGAAGTTGAAGACGTTGACCAGCGCGATGAAGTGCACGCCGTGGTCGTTGAAGCTGTACCAGCCATTGCCTTTGGTGCCTTTGCCATAGCGCTCGAGATAGAGCTTGCCACCGCCCTCATCGAGGGTGTCGTGCTCACCCGGTATGTAGTGCACGGTTGAAGGCAGGCCTTTGAGCACAGACGCGGCAGTATCGAATTCCTCCGGTTTGGAGAGGTGGGTGATGTCCCCTGTGTGCAGGATCAGCGAAGGCCTTTTCGGCAGCGCGATGACTTTGTCGATGGCGACTTGCAAGGTCTTCAGCGGTTCGGGATTGGCTTCCTTGTTGAAACCGATGTGCGAGTCGCTGATTTGCACGAAGTGGAAGGTGCTGTCCAGCGCTTTCGGGTCCTTCACCTGGCCATCTTCGCCCAGGGCGAACGCTCGGGGAATGCCGCCACTCAATGCCCAGATGACACCGGCACCCGCCCACGCCGAGCACTTGAGCAGGTGCCTGCGGTCGGGGTCCAGGGGGCCATCTGTACGTTTTTCATGTGATGCCGGACGAATGTTCATGGGAACGCCCTCGTAGCGGTCTACATTGATGAACTGACAGGATGTACAACCGAGCCGGTCGGGGTTTTATTCCCGGGAAAAAAACATTTTTCATTCCGGGAATAAAACGCAGCGAATCCGGGTTATAGGGGGCAAAGGCTGGGGCACTATGAAGCGATTTGAGGAGCTGCTTGCACCGCATATGGATGCCGCTTACAACCTCGCGCGCTGGCTCACCGGCAGTGACAGCGCGGCACATGATGTGGTGCAGGAAAGTGCGCTCAAGGCGTTTAGATTTCTGCATCGCTTTGCCGATGGCAATGCCAAGGCCTGGTTCCTGACGATCGTCCGCAACGAGAGTTACAACTGGCTAAAGGGCTCGGCCAGCCATCGTTGGGTCGCCATCGGCGATGAAATCTCGCAGGACAACTTTGCCCTGAGCCACAGCCAGACACCGGAACTGCTCGCCATGCAGGCCGAAGACGCCGCACGGGTTCAACAGGCACTGCGCGCCCTGCCCCCGGCCTTTCGCGAAATGATCGTCCTCAAGGAATTGGAGGACATGCCTTACAAGGACATCGCGAAGGTGGTCGACATACCTCTGGGAACCGTCATGTCTAGACTGGCCAGGGCTCGCGCCATGCTCAAGCTGGAACTACTGAAGTTGCAAGGCCATGAATGAGATCAACTGCACGGTCTGCCACGAATTGATTCATGGCTACCTGGACCATGAACTGGATGCAACGACCACTGCGAACGTTGCCGGGCACCTGTCGCACTGCGCCGACTGCCAACGCGTGCATGATGAAATGCAACGGCTGATCACCAGCGTCAAGGCCTATGCGCCGTATTACGCGGCGCCCGATGCGCTGATTCAACAGGTTTTCGTCAATCTCCCGTCACCGACCTCTCCTTGGCAAGCGTTGAGAGAGACCACGCAAAAGTGGCTGGCACCGGCTTTTTCCGCGGTCGCGCTGGCCATGGCCCTGGCGTTGTATGTGGCCACGCCTTCGCCTGAGCAACCCTGGCTGGAGGAAGCGGTGTCCAGCCATGTGCGCTCGCTGATGGCTGAGCACCTGAACGATGTCGTGTCGTCCGACCGGCACACGGTCAAGCCCTGGTTTACCGGCAAGCTGGACTTTTCGCCACCGGTGTTCGACTTCTCGGCACAGGGTTTTCCTTTACTCGGCGGGCGCCTGGATTACCTGCAACACCAGACGACCGCTGCGCTGTCTTACGGGCGGGCGAAGCACATCATCAACGTGTTCATGGTGCCGACGACAGAAGCCGATCAGCCCCGGAAAAACCAGTTCATCCGCGGTTACAACGTTGTCGCGTGGCAACACAATCACATGCGTTTTATCGTGATATCCGATCTGGAAAAAACCGAACTGGAAGTCTTCAGCCGATTGCTTGAACAGGGAGCTTTTTAACGAGAGGCGTTACTTGAAGGCTATCGGTGCGATGAGATGCGCGATGGAATGTTGTTTATCGCGTCTGGTGACAGGTGCTCGCCCAGTGTTATGGCCTGGCAATCCATGCACCGGTAAAGAGCCCCGACACTGGGCGAACGGGGAGATTTTAATGGAACGTAAACAATCTGTCCGTTCACAAACTCTGAATAAATCTGGACACAATGTTTCCACCAAATTGTTTGTAACGAAAAAAAACCAAACCAGTCCAACCACCCTTGCCTCCCTGAGCAGGAGCGCAAGGATACCGGGCGGCGCTCTGGATCAGTACCCGGTCATTTCCAGATATCCATTGCCGGCATGGCTGCCGCTCACCTGCACCGGCCCCTCCCAGTAGGGAATGCGCAAATCCATCCAGGCCCGGGGGTTCAAGGCGCTGCTGGTGATGTCCAGGCCTTTGCGCGGAACCTTGATCGACCAGCGTGTCGGTAAACGCCGTCCGGCCACCTCGGAAGACGCCAACGGCGTGAGGCTGATCTCGTCTCGCGAGAGTTGCACCGCGCTGCCGTCCGGGTTGATCCAGGTGCCAGTCAGGTATGCCGCTCCTCCCTTTTGCCGCATCCGATACAGCATCAACTGCGCGCCACCGTCCAGGTGCAGGGAAAACCAGTCCCAACCGGTCTGGTTCGCCGTCAGCGGCTGGCTGCTCCACTCACGGTCGAGCCACGCCGGGCCACTGACCTGATACGTTGCTCCGTCGATTTCCAGGCTACCGCTGGCCTGGAAGAACGGCTGGCTGTAGTAGTACGACGCCTGGCCCTGTTCGGATTTTTGACTGAAGCCTTGCTCGCCTTGCAGCACCAACGGTCGACTGGAAGTGAGTCGCAGCCGATAGTTGAAGCCCTTGCCGCTGGCCTGCATCTGCATCTCGGCCAAGGGGTTGGCGGTGTCGGTTTGAGTGCTCAGGCGCCAGTCATCGATCCACGCCGCAAACGGCACGTTCTGAACCCCGGCCTGGCCGACGCCACCGCGGGCATAACGCTCGGCGGCGTGGTGAACGGTCGCCGAGGTCACCGCCGCGTGACCGAGCCAGATGATCTGGCTGGCCCAGTCGGGCTGCTCGGGCCCAGCCTTCAGGGCATTGCGAAACAACGTCCACTGCACGCCAAATTCCTGGCCCTGCGGGTCCTTGAGGTTGGCGGTGATGTACCACCACTCGACGCGGTAACCGTCATGGGCGCTGTGATCTGCCGGGAAGCTGAATACCCGGCCCGGCGTCACTTGCTGGAACGAAGCCGCTTCACTGCCCAGCCCGGCGAAACTTTCGTTGTGCGTCGATGAGTCATCGCAACCCGTCAATGCCAGCAACAACACGCCAACGGCCCGGTTAATCCTCATGGGCAAAGCTCCTCAGCAGGTCTGCCGGTTGCGTACGATAGAGTTTGAACAATGGCCAGGCCGAGGCCAGTAACGTCGCCAACATCGCCAGCCCCATCAATTCCACGAGTTGCAACGGGAACACCCGCAACGGCAGGCGCCAGCCAAACGCCTGAACGTTGATCACCGTGTCCAGGCACCAGGCCAATGCCAATCCCAAGGGTAACGCCACCACCAGCGTGAGCAGTGCCAGCAACCAGGTCTGCCCGAGGTTGAGCAGCATCAATTGTCGGCGCGTCACGCCCAGTGCCCACAATGGCGCCAGTTGCCCGAGACGGCTCTGACTCTGGGTCAGCAAGCTGATGAACAGCGCCACGCCAGCCACGCCGAGGGTCAGGCTGTTGAGCGCCGCAGTCGCCGCGAAGGTCCGTTCGAACACCTGCGTCGACCAGCCCTTGAGCCGGGCTTGATCAACGATGCGGCTGTCGTCCAGGGCAAAGCGCGTCTGTAGCGCCGTCAGCAGCGCGAGGGTTTGCGCCGGATCGATACGTAAATTGAAGCGACTCGGCGTCAGTTGCGGCCAGTAACGCAACAGGTGTTCGGCGTTGACCAGCAAGTGCCCCTTGGGGTTGCCGTAGTCGGCATAGATTCCGATCAGTTGCGGTGACCATGTGCCTTGTGGTGTAGGAATGCTTAGACGGTCACCGAGCCGCAGCTTGAGTCGGCGGGCCAGTTGCTCGCTGAGCATCACCGTGTCATGCGCCACCAACTGATCCCAGGGGCGCTCACCCAACGCTTCAAGTAACGGCCAATGCTCGCGATAGGTCGGATGGTCGATCACCCCGTAAAGGTCCGCCGGCCAGCCCTCCAATGACACTGCAACCTGCCAGCTCGGCAACACCGCGCTGAGTTTTTGTTCCGGCAGCCATTGCTGCAGTTCGGTGGCTTGCGCCGGGTTCTGCGGGTTGACGTATAGCTCGGCGGTCAACCGTTGCTCCAGCCAGTCACTGAAGGTCTGACGAAAACCGGCGGTCATGCTGCCGGCACCGATGTTGGCTGCCAGCGCCAACAACAGCGCCATCAAGGCCAGGCTCAGGGCCGGCAGTTGCTGACGGCAATCGGCGAGAAACCATTGCCCCAGCACCGACCGGCTACGCCCCACGAGTCGATTCAATACGGCGTCGAGCAGCACCGGCAAACTCAATGCAGTACCGATCAACAACGCGGCCATCAACACAAAACCGCTGGCCAGGCTGTCACCCCACAGCAACGCGATCAGGCCGATCGCCGCAACGACCGCCGCCACCCAACCCTGACGCCGCAACCAGCGCGCGTGAGCCTGATGCCAGGCTTGCGGGTTGGCCAACGCCAGCAGCGGCAGTCGCGCCGCTCGCAGCAAACTGTTCGCCCCGGCCAGCAATGCGCCGAGCAGGCTCAAACCGAGCCCGCTGAACCACCATAGCGGGCTGAGGCTCAACTGCCCCGCCACTTCGGCGCCATACAAACCACGCAAGCTGGCGGCAACGTCCGGCAACAGCAGGCTGGCCAACAGGTAGCCGCTGACTACCCCGGCCAACCCGCCGAGCAGTGCCAGCCCACCCAATTCGAGGCTCAGGCAGAAGATCAGCGTCCGCACGCTGACCCCACAGGCGCGCAAGGTTCTGAACAGTCCACGACGTTGCTCCAACGCCAGGCCGATGGCCGCGTGGACGATAAACAAGCCGACCACAAACGACAGAAACCCCAGCGCATCAAGGTTCAGGTGAAAGCTCTCGGTAAGCCGCGCCAGATTGTTCTCCTCGCCGCTGCGCTTGAGTTGCAACTGTCCCGTCAATTCGCTGGGCAGCTGCGGCTCGGTGGCTGCGAAGTCCCTGGGCAACAACAGGCGCGACAGCTGTGCCGGCAACCCCAGCACCCGCTGGGCAACTCCGATGTCCACCAGCAGCACGCCGGGGGCCATGTCGACCTGGCTGTGCAACGGTGGCAAGGTCTGCCCGTTCAGGCTTTGTGGTTGGTCGCCCTCACGCAAACCGAGCGCCTGCAAGGTTGACGGGGCAATCCAGGTACGGCCCGGCGGGCCGACAAAATCGACCATCTGCGCCATGTCGAGGTGTTGTCCGGCCAGCGCCGAACCGCTGGGCAACGACAACGGCTCGATGCCCATCAACTGCAAGCGCAGGTCTTCACGCCCCTTGAGTTGAATTCGTGCCTGCAACACCGGTGACACCGGCCAACCGGCCCGGCGCAGGTCGACGAACACTCCCTGAGAGAAGGTCGCGCCATTCGGCGCACTGAGGCTGGCCTGGGGTTCACCGCCAATCAGCTGACTGGCGCGAGCGTAACTTTCTCGCGCCTGACTGTTCAGCGCCTGCACCCCGGTCAACAGGCCGGTGGCCAGCCAGAGCCCGGTCAGCACACTGAAAAACTGCACCGGGTGCTGACGCCAATGGCTGAGCAGCGCTCGCAAGGTTTCACGCAAAACGTCCATATCAGCGCTGGCCTGCGTCGACCAGGCGTCCACCGTGCAACAGCACTTTTTCGGCGAGCCGTGCGGCGACCCGTGGGCTGTGGGTGACCATCAACAAACTGCAGGGGCTGTCATCGAGCAGCTCCAGCAGCAAGTCGAGCACCTCGTCGCTGGTGTGTTCATCGAGACTGCCGGTCGGCTCATCGGCCAACAGCAGACGCGGACGCGACGCCAGCGCCCGACCGAGCGCAACCCGTTGCTGCTGGCCACCGGACAATTGCTCCGGATAACGTTGGAGTAAATCCCCCAGCCCCAGCCGCGCCACCAGGTGCGCCTGCCAACGCAGGTCATGGCGCCCGGCCAAGCGTGCCTGGAATGCCAGATTGTCCTCGACCCGTAGGCTGCCAATCAGGTTGTACTGCTGGAACACCAGGCCGATTTCAGTACGCCGCCAATTTGCCAGCTGCCCTTCGTTCATCTGCTCGAGGCGCTGATTGCCCATACGGATGCTGCCGCGATCGACCTTGTCGAGCCCGGCAATCAAATGCAGCAAGGTGCTCTTGCCACTGCCCGATTCGCCCATCAGCGCCAGGCTGCTGCCTTGCGCCAGGTGCAAGTCGACACCCTGCAACACCGCCAATGGGCCTTGGGGAGTGGCGTAGCTCTTGAACACGCCGTGCACCTGAAGCATGGGAACGCTCGTTCGACAGAAGGTGAGATCAAGGATAGCGGACAGGATTGAACGGTCTGGTCTGGTCTGGTCTGGTCAACTGGACGAATTCGTCGATATCCTTGCGCTCATGTTGATGTCCAGGTAGTTGCCGAACACGCTTTCATCGATGATCCAGACGATGTCGTGACTGATTGGCGCATTCACCCGCGTCAGGCTGACCGGCCCGCACAAACAGCACTGCGCTCAGCAGCTTCACGCCGGCCAGCGGCGCCGCTATCAACGCATAGCCTGGCATTGCCAGACTCCGACGCGGCTTGAGGCCAATCCCGGACAACAGCAGCAGTTCCTTCAGGTATCTCGTCATGAGTCCTCTCTCGCTCAGGATCGGTATGGCGAGTTAGTGACTGGCCATTTTTTGGCACTAGCAGCACGCACTTAAAGCGCAGGAAATGTCATCTAACGTGCAAAAGCGTCAAAAAACAGATGACTCAAAAATGACACACCTACATCTTGTCAACACTTGTAAGTCAAGCTTTACGACCGTTTATCGCTTTCTTTACAGCGTCTGAAACGCCTCAACCATAGGCAGAGCCGCTGTCTGACGGCACTTGATGGCTGATCGCCTAACTCCTGACCATTTTTCAACATGAGGAACATGTCAGTTTGCTGACATGGTTTGTCCACGCTGGGCTATACCCCGGTCTAGGGCTGGATGAATATGTGATCGCGGATTACCGTCGTGGCAAGACGGATGTGGAGAGCCTGCGAAGCGCCTACTGCTGCAGATAAGCGCTTACAAGATTTTATGAGATTGGCTGTGTCACGGCTGGCGGCTCATATTCCGCATTGACCTCCAAGGGGGTGAATTCGATGAAGATGTATTTGAGCAAAGTTGGCAAAGACGCCTGGGTCGCGCTCCTTGCAGTCTGTTCTGTTGGCTTGGCGGCCTGCTCCTCGCCGGCTGAGAAGGCCAGCAAGTATTACGAGAAGGGTCTGGCGCTGATGGTTCAGGTCGACTTGCTCAAGGCTCTGGCACTAGGAGAGCTGTCAATGTGGTGCGAATCATCGAAGCTGCGGTGCACCACTGATGGATCATTCAACGCTGACAAGTTAATTAATAATTATATTTTCATTGCCTTTTTATTATTTGATAGATAAGCGTTTTGGATTCTCGATTTAATGAGGTCTAATGATGATATTCGAACCCAGCAGTAGCCGCTCCATACTTCAGCGACGAAGCAGTACCAGTAACGCTATTCAGGCCGGTCTCGATTTTGTTGCGGTGATCGGTGTCGCATGGTATCTGATCGATTATCATATCGGCGTTATAACGCAGGCTTATGTCATCATGCTCCTGTTGCTGCTTGGGGCGTTGGCCGTCGTCTACGACCATTATGCTATTTACCGAAGCAATGTTGGATTTACCGTCAAAGCATTTAAGCTTTTAAAGGCGTGGCTTGCGGCTTTTGGCTTTCTCGTTGTCATGGCCTTTCTGACCAAACAAAGTGAACAGTACTCGCGCCTATTGGTTGCGCAGTTATTTATTGTTGGATATTTCGCTCAGTTGCTTTTGCACCTGGCGACACTCGAAGTGCAAAAGAAACTCTTGACCCACCCGAATCAATTGGAAGCCGCTCTTATTATTGGCTCGGGGGAGCTCGCCAGCTTCCTTCACCAGAAAATAAGCAATAATCCCTGGCTTGGTGAACGGGTGGTCGGTTGTGTGTTGATTGAGGCGGGTGATGATCGGGGGAAGGAGGGCTCAGAAAGCACGCAACGTTTGTCAATACTGGGTAATATTTCCGACCTTGATAAATTAATCATGCGACACTCCATTCGTACCGTATATTTCGTTACACCTCTGGATGGCTCGGAGGTCATTAAGGATGTTTACTTAAAGCTGCTTGATAAGCACATTGCTATTAATTGGGTGCCTGACATTTTTTCACTGCGCTTGATCAATCACAGCGTTCGTGAAATTGCCGGTATTCCCGTGCTGACTTTGTCTGAAACTCCGCTGATGGGGATGCGTCTGTTTCTGAAGAATTTCGAGGACAAAGTCTTGGCTTTTCTCATCTTGCTTCTTGCGGCTCCTTTGCTGGTGGCTATAGCGGTTGCCATTAAGGTCGATAGCCCTGGACCGGTGTTCTTTCGACAGGAGCGCATGGGGTGGAGTGGAGTTTTTCGTATCTGGAAGTTCAGAAGCATGGTCGTCCATCAGCCGGAAGACGGCATCGTCAAGCAGGCAGAAAAGAATGATCCGCGCATGACCAGGGTTGGAGCCTTTATTCGGCGAACTAGCCTGGATGAGCTACCACAGTTGTTCAACGTTTTGATGGGGGAAATGTCCCTGGTGGGGCCTCGCCCGCATGCTATTCAGCATGATGCGCAGTACTCGCCTGGCATCGCAGACTACTTTGCGCGTCACAATATCAAGCCAGGCATCACAGGCCTGGCTCAGGTGCGTGGCTTTCGCGGTGAAACGAGAGATATAGAGCAGATGATTCAGCGTGTTGAGTCTGACATTGAGTACATCAACAACTGGTCGCTCTGGCTTGATTTCGTCATTCTTCTGCGAACGCTGTTTGCCTTCACCGGCAAGCGAGCCTATTAGCCAGTCTGAAGGCAAGTGAAAAAGAGTGCCGAAAATGAAAGCGTATTTAGCGGTACCGATCCGAAAACTCATATCCCCCTCAATACGATTTGAGCTAAGAAAAACTGCAGCCTGGCTGCGAGACATACTTGGGCGAGCCTGTTTCTGGCGCTGGGAGATTGTCAGATTCAAACTGCGCAACGACAGTCCTTACGACATCCTCTATGTGGGAAGAAGAGCACAGCGGGAGATGGCCAAGGTTATCCTGGGGGTGGAGTCTCCTGTGGCCGACAGCAAATCGGAATCGGATAAATCGAACCGTACGGTTCTGGTCAGTGAAATGCCAACTTTGGGCGCGTTGTATGTGCCTCACTTTCTGAGTGCTATCGTGCCGCTGGGTCGCTCCATTGACGATATCACGGCGGGATACGATAGTAAGTTACGTCGAAACATACGCAAGAACCAGTCGCACTACCGAATGAGGCAGGCGCTGACGGACGACGAAATTGAAAGAGCCGACAGGGAAATGCTTCAACCCTATGCCATCGCAAGGCATGGCACTGCCGCCTCGCAAATTGCCACACATGAAGTTTCAAGGATAGCAAAGACGTTCGGCCGGCTCGATCTAATACTGCTGGAAGACGAAATTGTTGCATGCCAACTTGCGTGCGTAATTACCCGGGCCGGAAAGCGCTACTGGAGCATGATACGTGCCGGCTATCCTGAGGCGGTTTTTTCAGATACCAAAAGGCTGAATGAAGTCAACTCGATCACTACATTCATGGAGCTTGAGTGGGCAATAAATAATGGCTTTGACTATTATGATATCGGTACTTGCCTGGCCCGTCCCGACGACGGACTTCTCGAATGGAAAAGAAGACGTGGCGGTGATATTGATACGCTGGGTAACCACGCTTATATGTTTGTCCGACTACCCAAGGTGGGGGCAGCCCAACTCCTTTGGCATACACCGTTATTTGCTGTCGAGGGAAAAAAGCTGACACTTCATCTTGGCTTGCCGGACGGGAAAAACGATGAGGAAGTGGCGACTCGTTATATTAACATGGGGTTTGGCGGGCTATACAAAATTTATCTCTACTGTGCCAAGAGCCCAAGCGAATTTCTTCTCGACAGGTTACGTAGTCGTTATGCTCATTTGAAATCCCCACCCATTGTGGAGAGAATCATATCTACCTGAGCAGCTTTCTGATATTAAAAATGCAGTTCAGGCGCTTGCGCCATTTACTGTTTTTTGTAGAGGCGGATGAGAGTGAACATGATATGTCGGAATTACGCGTGTTAACGAGCAGTCACCGGACAACATGGAGCCTTGCGGCATACCGGCATATTGTAAGAGCGCGGGTTATGCGAAAGCCGGCGGAAACCCCGCAAAGTGCAGCGGTGAAAAGCTGGACTATTGCGCCTGGCGAAACATCAATTTCTCCACCGGCTTTTTTCCTGCCCAATCAACTCGAACGTGTGACAGGATGGGAGGAAGAACGCTTTTTTCCTTACGAACACCCCCGTCGTACAATGGAAGGAATCGGCAGCGTTGATCATGGTCCAACACGGGGCCACCTGCTTAAAGATGTCTGGCTGATAGATGGAACACTCTACAAGGGCAACGCAAAATCCTGCTTATCTCCTAGATCTGGTTGGCTTCCAAAAATCTCCGTGGAAACCGAGATGGAGCGCGGGGCGATTTACTGTACAGCAGGTGGAAACAAATGGTTTGGCTCCTGGCTGATGGAAGACTGTGTCACTTACCCATTAGCATGCGACGAAGGAGTTCCGGTGACGACCGCGCCATCCATCAGGTCTCCTCTATTTCCCCAGACTCCCGAATATGAGGACTGGCTTGGCATAACACCGGTTCGTTTGCGCAATGCGTTTTTTCGTGAGCTCGTGATATTCGATGATCTAAGTCAAAATCGAAATAGGCATTTACGCTTTCGCGCGATGGGTGAAAAATTACTGTCACACGTAAGGTATAGCTCTCACCCCGGAGTTTTCATTCTGCGAGGCGGCAACGGTGAATTGCGACGGTTACACAATGAAATGGAACTCGCTGAACGTCTACATAACCGCAGAGGTTTTCGCATTCTCGACCCTTCGAAAACCGATGTTCCGACCATCGTAGCGACCTGCGCTGGAGCAAAAACCGTGGTGGGGGTCGAGGGGAGTCATCTCGTACATGGTGTCAATGTACTTCAGCCTGGTGGCTCATTGCTGGCTCTGCAGCCCCCGAATCGTTTCATCTGTTATTACAAGTACTTAACGGATCGCGATCACCAGAATTTTGGCTTTGTGGTGGGAACGCCAGAGGGCGATGGCTTTACAATCGACCCCGATGAGGTTGAGCGCACTCTAGACCTATTCCCTTCTTGAAGACTTGATCTGAACCACGCTCCTCGTGTCAAGGTCGAGCCCCCATTCCGCGCGATCAAGCGCCAATTTGGGTATCAGCAACGCACCCTGGATCAAATTTCAATCGGCAGGGAGAGTCAGTTTTCCGTATGCGCTCCAGCATCCGCGGCCGCCCCGTTTCACGTTGAGCGGAAAGGCCAAAGGCGGTGCGGGGCGTGTGTTGCATTTGGTCTTTGAGACCGCCCTGTAGCGGGCGATGCTCAAGCCTGAAGCTATTTCATGCGGATAGAGCCCGCTTGATTGATGACTGACGTGTTTGCCGTGACGTTATTTTGACGAAATTACACTGATTTTCTATTTATATTTATCGTGATGACGCACTATTGACGCGACAGCTATGTGCCTACTATGCTCAATTTAACTTGATAAAGATTCCTTCGTCCGACAAAAGAATACTCCTCTGCTCAGGGAGGCGATGTTATGCACCCGACACTTTTTATTAATTCCGTTTTGTTATTGATGCTCCTGAGTGGTGCGACTTTTTCTAGTGCTCAGGCGGCCAGCTTGGTCTATAAACCTAGTTGCATGAGCAACTCTGGCGAGGA
The DNA here is from genome assembly GCF_007713465.1 of Pseudomonas sp. H3(2019). Taxonomy (GTDB): domain Bacteria; phylum Pseudomonadota; class Gammaproteobacteria; order Pseudomonadales; family Pseudomonadaceae; genus Aquipseudomonas. Next base: position 391,711 of record NZ_VMSG01000002.1, read on the forward strand.
TTTAGGGCCTCCACCAAGCATGCTGATCGAAGAGCGCGCGGGTGGCAACGCCATTGGCTTTCACACCGACTTCTCCGGTGATTCTCACACGCAGAGCATTGCTCCCATGGAAGTGCTTAACAATGGAGTCAACGCTCTCGGCAAGTGGGTCAACTTCCTTGGGCCGTGCGCCAATACTTCTTCATTTAACAGTTTGATTGCGGCGCTTGCCAATGGCCAGTTCAGGGTTGGTCGGCATGTCCAGGGTATAGGTCTGGCTGGGACAGCTAATTCTTATATCAATCAACGGAGTGCGGTACCGCTTCCTGCGGCAGCTTGGTTATTTTCTTCCGCGTTGTTTGGATTTATCGTGTTTGCCAATCGACGGAAGGTGTAGGTAGTGCTTTCGTACAATGCCTCCCCATGGTTGGATCGCTGTAACCGAACCAGTTCTGCAACAGATGCACGCGCAGCATCGCCATCAACGCAGAGGCCGGACGAACCGCCCTCCCCCTTCGGGCAATGTATTTCAGGACTTTCTTAATGTAGGCACATCTCTGCAGATCAGCGTACGCAACAAGAACATTGGGTTACCAACCACATAGCGACTGAATAACCGCTTTGGCTCACACATCAGCCTGAATACCCACTCACAACCGAGACGACGCACCCATTGCGGAGCCCGAACAACCTTGCCACCGAGAAAATCCAGGATCGCCCCGCCGCACACTATCAGGCATGGCACGCCGCTGGCAGCCAGCCTGGCAGCAACGGCTTCTTGTCTGGGCATGCCCATGCCCAGCACAATCAATTCTGGCTGCAGTTGCTGGGCAAGGTTGATGTAGGCATCCACCTCAGCAAAACCATGGTGAGCAGAAACTACATTGACCGCAAATACCGCTTCGCTACGCTGCACCGCATTCGCTAGAAAGGGCTCTGTAGTGCCCCAAAAAGCCACGCGCCGGCCCTTGAACGCGGCCAGTAATTTGGGGATAAAATCCGTGCCATTCATATTTAGCCCCGGCACCAAGCCGAGTCGGCGAAACAGGATAGCCATGCCGGAGCCATCCCGTAATAACACGTCAGCAGCGGACAGCGCGTTATAGTAATCGGCGTTGCCCGCCACCAAGTTCATGGCAAAGGCATTGACGAATCCAAGTACTGTCGTCGCCTCAGGCTTGGATAAAGCATCAATCAATCCCTGTTCATCAACGAGATCACTGACCACCCTGAGTTTCTGGATAATCGCTTGCCAGTTGTGCTGCCAAGCAAAAGCGCGCATTAATTGTCATCTCGCTTCGAACGCACCCACTCAACTTGGCGCTTAAGTAAAAAGCCTAGATACAGGGGTATTTTTTTCACCGCGTAGAACGGCGCATACAACAAGGCTGAAAAAGATATAATCTCGCGACCAAATTGGCTCCATGCCAGCAAAATAGTCACATTCAATATTGCCACCCCGGCAGAAGCGATTAATGCTGGAGCCAAAGCTCCACACAGCATAAACACCAACCATGACAGACTAAAAACAGCCCCCAACGCTAAAGTCAATAAGGCCAACGGAGGGACCAATAAATCCAGCGTCATAGCCAGGAGGTTCCAGTTACGCCGGCTGATCGACTCTACAAACAACTTTGGCGCATCACCAAGGATTACCCCCAGATGACCATGTTCCCAGCGCGTACGCTGGATACTTAAGCCTTCATCACTGCGCGGAAAATAACTGGTCACCAGGGCATCGGGGCAAAACAAAGGCGGCTTGCCGCTGCGGCAGAAATCGAAGCCCATCTTCAAATCTTCGACGATGTGGCCACTGGCTAAATCGATCAAAGCCAGATCCCGCCAGACGAAAGCCATTCCCGTACCCATTAACTGACAGGGCAAACCAAGCCAAGCCCAACCTTGCGGCCGCACCAGATTCTTCACACGCCAGGCAAACTCGGCAAACCGCACTTTTAGCTCGGAACCTGCTGGAGCACGCATTAAATTAAGTGCCTGCGTTGGCCGCCCTGAGTCGATGCAACACATTGCCAAACGCTCAATAGAGCCCTCACCCACCTGGCAATCGGCATCGACAACGATCATGACGTCCGGCGCATCGCTCGCTAAATGACGCACCCCAAAGTCCAGCGCATAACCCTTGCCACACTGCTGATCATTGCTGCGCTCCACCACCTCGGCTCCCGCCGTGCGGGCCAGCGCGGCCGTGTCGTCAGAACAGTTGTCCGCCACCACCAATAAGCGATCGCCCTCTAGCAACTGCGGCCGAATGCTATTTAACGTCGCGACGATCATCGAGGATTCGTTGTATGCCGGTACCAACACCGCCACCCGCAGCCGCGATCTTTGCGCCGACGAGCGCAACCGCACAGGCAGGCAGGCCAGCAGCACCTGCAAAAACAGCACCAACACCGGCAGGACCATGAGCACCAGCAGTGTGCTGAACAGCCAATCAAGTAACGTGATCATGCTTGCGCCCTAAACAAATTAGCCAACTTGGCCGCTTCAGTATCGATATCGTGTCGCTCCAGCACTCTCTGATAAGCCGCCTCGCCCATCCGCTGCAACACCTCGACGGGTTGCGCGAGGCAGTCCGCCAGCACCGCCGCCAACTCATCCACAGCTCCAGCGGGAAACAACCAACCGTTCTCACCCTGACGCACTAACTCGGGAATGCCCGCCACATAGGTCGTCAGTACTGGCCGGCGCAAGGCCATGGCCTCCATAATTACCACCGGCAAGCCCTCGGCGAAGCTCGGCAACACCAAGGCCCGCGCCGCAAGAATTTCCGCCCGCACCTGCTCACTGCTAATCCAGCCAGTGATTCGCACCTGCGCCTGCAAGCCATGCAGTGCAATCAGGGCTTCGATTTCCGCACGTATTTCCCCATCGCCGGCCAGTACTATCTCGAACACCACGGCTTGCGCTGCCAGGATACGGGCGGCCTCAAGCAACAACAGTTGGCCCTTCTGCTCACACAAGCGACCCACGCAGACCAACCGCGGTACGGACGGCACGGCAACTGCAGGTACATCGTGAAACGCCCGCTCCAGACCACAATGCACCACCTTTACCCTTGACCAGTGCGCATGAGCTACCCAGCGAAACAGCTGGCTGCGCCCATAAGAGCTGATAGCCGCGACAAAAGCCGCGCGCCGGACTTTCTCGCCCAAATGAATAAACTGCGGTTTGTCGAACTCTTCCGGGCCGTGCACCGTAAAACTGTACGCTGGCCCGCCGAGTGCATTGGCCAGCATTACCACCTCGGTTGAGTTAGTGCCGAAATGCGCATGCACATGCTCGGCGCCGAACGCCTGCAACGAAAACAGCAGGCGGCATGCCTCGGACAAATAGACCAAATGGTACGGCCAGGGCCGATCGGCATGCCGGCTCATACGTAGCGCCAGCCACAACGCCGAAAAAAAGCGTCGCGGCTGGGCGCGCAGTACCTGCAGCACAGGCACTAACAGCTCTTTGACTCCGCCCTGCAGCACATAGAAAGTTTTACTGCGCTCGGACACGTCCTCGGCATCCACCAACTCGGCATCCCAACCACGCAGAGCAATGCGCTGCACCACAAAGCCCTGGCGCTCTAACGCCAAAATCTCGCGACGAATGAAGCTATGGCTGACCTTGGGGTATTGATTGATCAAATAAGCGATACGCATAGGAACCAGCTTAGATGTCGTCGCAGTGAATTATTACTACAGGTACTTTCACAGTAGTACAATTATCAAGAACGTCAACAAGCACCACGGTGTTTATTCCGATCCTTGCATTTTATCCGAGCAATGCCCCACCTGGAACTTTCGCTCCAGCACCTTATATAAATTTCCAAATCAATAGTTGAAACAGCGCCACCCGCCAACTGACCAAAAGTGACTACTGCAGTTTCATGCCACCAGGCCCGACAGTTAAATATCGACCTAATCAGCGCTTGTGTTAGTTGCACAACTGCCCATTAACACACCATCTATTCTTGTAAAAATATCATTTAGAAGCTCATAACGCCTGCGGTACATGGCACGTTTTTTTGAAGGAATACAATCAAGTGCTTTTTTGGACAACACCATGGGAATTTCAAAAAAATCTTCGCGCCCGGACGGAATCGCTCCATGTTCCAACCATATGACATCATAATTAGCGGCCAGGTTTTGAGCTTTTTCAGCCCCAAAATACGGATGACGATGATGACGATATCCATCCCCTATCGCATAAATCTTTTCAACACCAACACTTCTTGCAATATACTTAATGGCTTCGATCAGAAGACTTCTTGGGCGAAGGCCTTCAAAATCTTTTGTCAGTGCTCTATAAATATCCAAAGACCTATCACTCTCTACGCCTTTATGTATCCCTTGAACGGCACCGATAAAAATACATAACTCAACTTCCGTGCGACACAAGGTGAACGCTATTGATGCAATACGCAAATCACCCTGAAACAAATTCAGCACCAGCTCCCCTTCACGCATAAACCATACCGGACGATCTAGAACCAAGGAACAACCAACAGAGCACTCCGACAAGTCACTCAATATCAAGCTGTCATTTCGTCCCAGAAGTAATAGCTGCGGACAGCTTTTTGTAACGACTTCGTAATGCGAGGCCAACACACCAAGTCTATCCTGAGATCTCCAGCATCGACTGATGTACGGCCAATGAACAACACCCACACAATCACCTCCCAACTTCTCAAAACCGGTCTTGCCCAGGGCATTCGACATACGCCACAAAAACAACTTTAGCTCGGACCAGTTTTTTCCAACTAAAATCAGTAATACAAGCTTATTTTTCAACGCTCTAAAGGAATACCCGGCATGTAAAGAAAACACGCTTTTTAGTATCAGCCAATCATTCATAGACGTCTCACTTGTATTCGATCAACGCCGTCTTGCCGGCGCCAAATCTGTTCAACAGAAACTTGACTTGCCCGAGCATCTCGGGAAATTTGCTCAGCACCAGAAAGAAGGCCTGCAGCCAGTTTTCGCGCGCTGATCTATCGCCCCGACGAGCCAAGCGCACCACCTGCAGTGGATAGACCAGCAGCAGAAGCAGCCCAAACCATCCCAGCATCAAACTCGCGATCATAGTCGCCAGCGGGACACCCAAGCCCCAGAGCCAGGCCCGGCGCGACTCACGCTGCCAATGTTGCTCCGGTGCGGCCCCATGCAAAAATGCGCCCTCGGCAAAGGCATAGCCACCACGCAGGGTACGCCGCCACCATTGGCCGAAGCAGGTCATGGCCGCATCGTGCAAGGTCATTTCGTCAACCAGGCGCCAGACCTTCCATCCATTCGCACGCAGACGCACACACAACTCAGGCTCTTCCCCGGCAATAAGATCCGCTCGAAAACCAGACACTGCGGCGAAGGCGTCAGCCCGTATCAACGCATCGCCACCACAAGCCTTGGCCTCACCTATCGGGGTATCCCATTCAAGATCACACAATAAGTTGTAAATCGAACGCTGTGGAAAACGTTCACGGCGCCGTCCACAGACCACCGCAACCTCAGGCTGTGCATCAAGAAAGGCCTGCGCCCGGGGCAGCCAACCACCGACAACCTCGCAATCGCCATCGACAAACTGCACATAACGCATCGCCGGCAATAAACGTTGCACGCAGGCAAATCCTTCATTGCGCGCACGTGCAGCCGTAAAGGGAATCGACATATCCAACTCAACCACCTCGACCCCAAGCCGCCGTGCCATCTGGACTGAACCATCCGTTGATCCAGAGTCGACATAAATAACCTTCTGCGCCGCACTGCCCAGCGAAGCCAGGCAACACTCAAGCCGCAGGCCTTCATTGCGACCGATAACAACGACACCAATACCAGTAGCCATTGAGTTCACCCAGCAATGTAAAACCGCTCGATATCGTCCACCGGAGGGTTCATAAGCATTCCCTTGCTTCTGCGCGCTGCCTTTTCTTGATAGTCGCAGGCACGCCCACTGCCACCGAGTCATCCGGTACATCTGTCAGCACCACGGCATTGGCACCAATCACGACGTTGTTACCAATACGGATATTGCCCAGCACCTTGGCCCCGGCACCGATATCAACATTGTTACCCATCACCGGGGCAATCGGCTCATTCACATTCTTGAGCCCCACGACCACGCCATTGCGGATGCGGCAATCATCGCCGAACTGAGCATAACCACTGATCACGATTCCGCCGAAATGGTCGATGACGAAGTTGCGCCCGATCACCACCTCACACGGCAGCTCGACACCCGTCACGATCTGCACCAATTTGAAGAGCACTTTGTATATAAAGGAGAGCAACTTACGCAACAATGCCGGGCGCACACCGTAGCGCCAGCGCCCAAAGCGATAAACCAGCATCACCCAGAACCCCTGAGCAGCCCAATCACCAGCATATGCACGCAAGTCCGCACGTATATTTTCGAACATAAGTAGACCTACCGTGTTGGTCGGCTAGCAAATTGGGTATCGCGCAGCAACGCCCAGGTATCACGAGCATGCTGCCAACACGCCCCTATGGCGGCCAGGCCGCGGCCTTTCAATAGAGCCTTGAGCGCCAGAATCAGATCACCCAGGCTCACCAGTAACATATGTGAGGCCAAACCCAGTAGACCGTGGTGCTTGCGAAAGTACAAAAGCTCGCTTTCGATTTGTAACCTGGGTATCTGTCGACTGACCACATTGAGTTCGACAACCGATTTGGCACTTTCACCGCCGATATGCACCACCGTGGTATGCGGGTAATAAACCACCTTCCAACCGGCCTGTTTAACGCGTTTGCAGTGATCGACCTCCTCGTAGTAAAGAAAGTAGCGCGGGTCGAACAAGCCAACCTGATCGATGACTTCACGGCGGATCAAGTAATAGCAGCCGGGCACCCAGTCGCACTCACGGACCGAGGCATGATCCCAGTCCATGTCGTCGACCCTCTTCACCACAGGGAAAAAGCGTTCAAGCCCTGTACGCGAGAGGAAGACATTCAACGGCGTCGGAAAATAGCGACAGGAGGGTTGCAAATCACCCTCTCGCCCAACCAACCGAACGCCGAGGACTCCGCAATCAGGGTGAGCCGCCATGTAATCGAGGGTCTTGCTCAGGGTATCAGCAGCAACAAAGGCATCGGTATTGAGAAGCAACGCGTACTTGCCCTGCAGGTGCTCAACCAATTGATTGTTGGCACGACCAAAGCCGACATTATTTTCATTGGCCAGCAGAAATGCCTCTGGACAAATAGTTGCCAGGCACTCCAGTGAATTATCGGCAGAGGCATTGTCCACCACTAAATAGCGCGTTCGACCCGCACTATTTGACTCGCGCAACGCATTAAACATGGGCTGCAGCAGAGTCGCTGTATTGTAGTTAACTACTAACACATCAAGAGGGGCACTAATCATTAGATTGCCCCCCAAGAAACTGCTGAACTCTCATCGTCGGATTACAAAACCATTTATAAATCGACATCATTCAAGCTCCGCTCAAAACAACCGCTATCCAGGCAAATTCCTCACACACGCATTATTAAGTGCCGCTTCAAATAATTTTGCAGAGTGCTCCCAAGAACTTGAGACCACCGTTTGATATGCCATCTCTGAAACCGCACGCCACTCCAACTCGTCTAAAGTCAATAGCCATTCAACACCACGAGCCAAGGCAACAGTATCATCAATATCGGCCAGTACGCCGTTTTTGAAACAAGATATTGCCTCTAACGGCCAGCCAGTACGCGTTGAAACTACCGGCGCCCTACATGCCATCGCTTCCATCGCCGTCAGATTAAAGCCTTCTTCACTCCGGCTTGCTGCGAGCCAGACATCACATTGAGCATATAAATCACGAATACGATGTTGATCGGGAGAAAGATAAAACTCAAGACTCTCTGGAAGCTTAAAAAGACCACTAGGAGGAGCACTTCCAAAGGCTATAACTCGAAGTTTTGAAAATTTCTTCTCGAGCAAAGAAACTACCTGAAGTGCAACATCAACCCCCTTAAATGGCGCTTCATGATACAAAAACCCGATTGTTGGGCAACGCTGTTTTCCCCTCGGCGCGGAAAAAAATTGCTGATGATCGACACTATTCCCAACCAAGCTAACATCAGAATCGCCATACATGCTCATCACATCAGCCAACCACTTCGAAATGGTTATCTTATGCAAAGGCATTTTATACGTCGCCACAACCCTATCCACCGGGCAATAAGGAAACACCTCATGCCCCTGCACAAAATACACTTTTACACCCTTGGCCTGACCTAGAGAACTCACCCACTCAGCCGTTTCCCACCACGTTGCAATTACAACATCTGCATCTGGAACATCCGAATCCACAATAGGCCTATATTTTTCTATCACCCGGTGATCAAGACCAAGACCGTCTAAATGAGATGGACTTCTTTCGCTTATCGGCCACCCCTCACCCGTGATGAAACTCTTCATCTTCTTATCCAACGGAACAGGAGGTGCAGGCGGGGAAACGAGCGTTACATCATGCCCCATTTCAAACAATGCCTTAGCGTAAATTGCAACGACGCGAATTCCACCCGACATGTTCACCACCGGCAACACAAAAGTCACTTTCATTAGATCACCTCCAAAACCGCTGAAAGCCTATTCAAACTCAATGCACTTCCAGCCAAGCAATTTCCATCAATCAACACATCGTGACGGTCTGTCACAGCATTGGAAACAGCAAGAGACATAGATCGAATCAAAGCCATTTAGCAACGCCCAACGCTAACTCTCCACACAAAGCCCCCACCGCCAGCATTGGCAGCACCACCAGTTCACGCTTGAGATCGAACAACCCCACCTGACGATTGACATAAACAATCAGGATAAGCGTAGGGAACGTATGCAGGGCAACGCCCCAAATCGCATACTTTACCCCGCCAATCGCCAGCAGCAGCGGCAGTAGCACCCATAACGAAACAATGCGAATAATGTTATCCATGGCTTGGTACTTTGTGAGTCCCAAGGCAAGCCAAACTTGATGCGCCACCGTGTAGCGCAATGTGAAAAAAGAAGTTGAAAGAATGGCCATCATGGTGCCGGCAGCGGCATAACGCTCATCGTATAACCCACCAACGATGAGCGGACTGACGGTCAAGAACAGTCCACAGACAAACAGCAAAGCAAGATCGAAAATCAATCTGAAGCGGTAATACAAAACGCGCAGCCGCGCGGTGTCATTACTTCTTGAGGCTTCACTGAAGGCCGGCAGGGCCACGGCCCCGGCCAACCTCAGCACTGCGGTTTGAAGAGTGCCCAAAATCAGCACCGCTATGGAGTAGACGCCCAGTTCAGTGGCCGACATGCTGCCGCCGAACCAGATGCGATCACCATACATGGCCAATACTCCCACTGCCGAAGACAACAGTATCCAACGGCCGAAGACGACTAACTCTTCAAGCGCAGAGCGGTCCCACTGTAGACGGTTAGGCGGGCCCTGAAACCATAGATGACCAATAACAGTGCCGACCATGGCCGAGACCAGACCTGCAATCACTAGCGACCAGACAGACCTGGTGAAGTAACCGATGCCCAGCATCACCAGCAGGCCTGCAAGCTGGGACGCAAAGTCGAGGAGCACCACTTTCTTTTGCTGGAAATCGCGAACTGCCAAGTCGATTTTCGTCGACTGGAACCCAAAGATGATCGCGGTAAAACCGGTAAAGGCCAACACCAGCGGCAACTCCGGTGCGGCATAGGTGGAATTGGCCGACCACAGATTGATGACTTGCGCAAACCAGCTGAAGCCTGCGATTAGAAGTGTCGAAGCAAAAAGGACAACGCCACGCAGGATCTGCACTGTCCAGGCGGTATTGAGAAACACTGGATCGTCGCCACGCGGGCTCTGGATAATGTTCTGGCGCAAACCGACATCGGAAAGCAAGTGCAGAACCACCGAAACAGTGGTGGCGATGATCATTACGCCGAAAATTTCCGGCATCAGCAGACGGGCCATGACAAGGTTGCCGCCCAAGCGAATTGCTTGAGAGGCAACAAGCGCACCCAGATTCCATGCCCCAGCAGATATCGCTCGCCTGCGAAGGCTCAACGATGGCGATAAATCAATTGGAGGCATGACATCAACCCCGAACTCAAATGGTACGCACGTTACTATAGCTACAATTGGTCATCTCACTAGCCGTTGCTCACCAATCCATGAGTTCAAGAATCCATGCCTGAGCACTTTCGCGCTTTAATCGTCATTCTAGTTTTAGCTGGCATCGTTTTTGCCTTTGCGCGTCGACCAGCAGTAGACCTGATCCCACACCACGACTTCACTCGTCGCCGCAATCTGTGGTTCGCATTGACGCTACTGGCCTTTGTCTCGCACAGTTTCTGGGTGTACGCGGGCATTGCCGCTATCATTTTGACCGTCGCACGACAACGCGAGCGCAATCCTCTGGCACTGTTTTTCCTTCTGCTGTTTCTCATCCCGCCGGCCCCGGCAGAGATTCCCGGCTTCGGCCTGATCAACTATTTTTTTGCACTTAACCATATTCGTCTGCTCGCATTGTGTCTGTTGTTGCCGGCTTTTTTCATGCTACGCAGGCAAGCAAGCACACTGAGCTTCGGACGCATCTGGTCTGACAAACTGCTAGCGGCCTACCTCTTGCTGACGAGCCTGCTTTACCTGCGTGACACCACGCTGACCGACACCTTGCGCCAGACGCTCTACCTGTTTACAGACGTTTTTTTGCCTTACTACGTTGCCAGCAGGGCGCTGAAGGAACTCAGCGACTTCAAGGATGCTCTGTTGGGATTTGTACTCGCCGCCATGGTGCTGGCGCTTATTGGTCTCGTCGAATTTACCCGCCATTGGCTGCTGTACAACGCGCTGATTGTCGCCCTGGGCATGCACTGGGAAATGTCCAGCTACTTGAATCGTGGTGATTCATTACGCGCCAGCGCCACCACCGGCCAGGCAATCGCACTGGGTTACGTCATTAGCGTGGCCATCGGCTTTTACCTGTTCTTGCGCGAGAGCGTACGCAGCCGATTGCAGCAATTCCTCGGCGCGCTCTTGCTGGCTGGCGGTCTGTTTGCACCGCTGTCGCGTGGCCCCTGGATCGGTACGGCCGTCATGATCACCGTGTTCATCGCCACCGGCCGTGCAGCTGTCAAACGCCTGATGCTTCTGGCACTCGCCGGAGTGCTCGCCCTTCCCCTGCTGACCATCGTGCCTGACGGGCAAAAAATCCTGGATCTACTACCGTTCATCGGTACGGTAGACGTAGAGAACATCACGTACCGGCAGCGCTTGATTGATAACTCAGTGATCGTCATCCAGCGCAACCCTTGGCTGGGCTCTTTCGATTACCGCAACACGCCTGAGATGCAGTCCATGATTCAGGGCGAGGGCATCATCGATATTGTGAATACCTATATCGCCCTGGCGCTGGACATCGGCCTGATCGGATTGACGCTATTCGTGGTTTTTTTCGCCACTGTGCTGGTCAGCATCCGCAGAGCAATGCGTTCGGTCCCCAACAAAGACGATGAGGTGCGCCGACTCGGACGTGCGCTGTTGGCGGTACTGGCCGGGATACTGGTGACCATCGTTACCGTTAGCAGTATCACGGTGATCCCCGTGGTGTATTGGTCGGTGGCCGGACTGGGTGTGGCCTATGCTCAGATGGTGCGCAGGCTCAAGCGCACTGAGACTGCAAGCACCGCGAGCGCCAACCTTCAACCCTGGTAACGCTCATGACCTCTTTTGTTCACCGCGCCCATATGCTGCTAGTGGTTCTCCTTGCTGTTTGGCCGTTTAGCACCTGGGCGTCGGACTGGGTCTCCAGCGTGGATGAGCGCAGCGGTCTGCCAATGTTGGCGCGCGGTGGCAACCCTGTAGTTTCTTCTTCATTCGCCTTCTGGGGGAGCAACTGGGAATGGACGGATTTGCCGACCGCGTTCAAGGTGAACACCGCTTATAGCTACTCCCTTGCAGGCAAGAACAAAAACCTGGACTTCGACGTGACTGCGCAGATTCAGAAGGAAGACGAGCAGAAGTTGACCTGGAACATTGCCCTGGATGCACACAGCATGAAGCCGGACGTGATGGGCGGGGGCATCGTCTTCAAGTTCGATCCTGCCCTTTACGATGGAGAAATGGGTGAGCCGGCTTTGCTACCCGACAACCGCGGCTGGTCCTGGGGGAATACACAAAGCCGACGCATCGAGATGCGTTTTGAGCCTGCACTGGCAAGTGTGTACTTTGAACCGGGTGATAAATCTCAGGTGCGTGCTTTTTTTTACAAGAACACGATCAAACCCGGCCGCCAAAATTTCAAAGCCACCTTGAGCATATCTGGCGATGTGGTACTCGGTCCGACCACAAACGAACGCTTCGGGCTGGCGGACACAAGGAGCTGGCCGAGTGACACGCTCGACTGGAAAACCTCGCCGGTCGATCTGTCCTTTCTTAACGCTCACGAAAAACCTGCAGGCAAGCGCGGCTTCGTCAAAGTATCCGGCGAGCAACTGTTATTCGCAGACAACACCCCAGCGCGCTTCTGGGGCACTAACCTGACGGCCTATGCGCTGTTTCGTACGCCAGACGATGCAATCAAGCTGCAGGCCAAACGTCTGTCGGCACTCGGTTTCAATCTCGTACGACTGCACCACCATGATTCCCCATGGGTCAGCCCAAACATCTTTCGCGACAGCAACCTCACGCAGGACACTCAGCAACTAAGCCCGGACTCACTGAAAAAAATCGACTGGTGGATCAAGTGCCTCAAAGACGAGGGCATTTATGTATGGCTCGATATGCACGTCGAGCGAGCCTTGACTGCAAACGACAACATCTATGGCTTCGATGAAATGCCAAAGAATGGGCAGAACAATGCCGATCTGAAGGGCTATGCCTATGTAAACATCACCATTCAGCAGGCAATGAAGCGCTTTGCCCAAGCCTATTTGACCCATGTGAACACCTACACCGGACTCGCCTACAAAGACGATCCGGCGATCGCCGCCGTACTGATTACCAACGAAAACGATGTCACCCAGCACTTTGGCAACGCCCTGTTACCAGACAAACGAGTGCCAAAGCACAACCATATCTACATGGCCGAGGCCGAGGCCTTTGCGAACCAGCACAATCTATCTGCAAGCCAGACCTGGCGCTCCTGGGAGCCAGGCCCCGCCAAGCTGTTCCTCAACGATTTGGAGCGACGTTTCAACGTAGACATGATTCAGCACCTACGTGAATCAGGAGTGAAGGTACCCATCGCCACGACCAGTAGCTGGGGCGGCGACAGCCTAAGCTCCCTACCGGCCCTTACCGCCGGCGACCTGATCGACGTCCATAGCTACGGTGGCCCTGGGCAGCTAGAGAAAAACCCGCTCACCAGCGATGGTTTACTGAACTGGATTGCCGCCGGCCAAGTGATAGGCAAACCCCTGACCGTCACCGAGTGGAACACTGAACCTTTCCCGGCACCTGACCGCCACTCGCTGCCACTCTATATGGCCGGCACCGCCAGCCACCAAGGCTGGGATGCGCTGATGCAATATGCCTACAGCCAGGAACCGCTAACCGGCGAATGGATAACTGCCGACAACTGGCACGCCTATAACGACCCTGCAATGCTGGCCACCCTGCCCGCCGCCGCCTTGCTTTATCGCCGTGCAGACGTTCGCGAAGCAACAACGACCTATGTCTTCGCGCCGACGCCAAGCACCCTATTCAACCAACGCATCACACCAGCCAACGCGGCTCTACTGCGCACAGCCATGGAGAAAGGCAAGCTGGAAATTGCCATGCCACAGACGCCGCAATTGCCCTGGTTGCAACAGAGTGCTATCCCGAGCAATGCACAGGTGTTTCATGACCCCAGCCAGTCGCTGCTGGACGCCAATGCCAGCGAGTCCACGACAGACACTGGCGAGTTAAAGCGCAACTGGAAACTAGGCATCTACACCATCAATACGCCACGCACCCAAGCAGCAACCGGCTGGATCGGCGGCGAGTCGATCAGCCTTGGCAACATCCAGGTTCAAGTGAAAACCGCGAATGCCAGTGTGGTGGTGCAAAGCCTGGACGACGCGCCTGTCGGCCGATCGCAGGATTTACTGATTTCGCTGGGTACCCGCGCCATCCCCAAAGACGACAGCAAAACACCTTTTTATGTCGAGCCCCTCGAAGGCACCCTGACAATCCAGGCGCCACAAGGCTTGACACTGTTCACCCACAGCATCACTGGACAAATGAAGAAGCTACCCGCCGCCTACCTTGATGGACGCTATACGATCAAGTTCGACGGCTTGCAGGCGTCGAACTGGTTGTTTTTGAAAAAAGCCGTCACGCCAGCCACAACCTCAGGCAACGCACAGCCAGGCCCTGTCAATACAGCATCATCCAGCGCGCTGGCGAATCAATAGCTAACCTGTCTTTTAACGTAATGATCAGGTGGATCGAACTGGCGTTCAAATCTGCGCTTGCCCAGCAACAGTTTCCAGGAGATCAGGATGAAATTTTTGGTTGTTGGTGGCGCAGGCTATATCGGCTCGCATATGGTCAAGCAACTACTGCGTGCAGGGCACGAACTGGTGGTGGCAGACAACTTTTCAACGGGCCATCGCGGCGCGTTGATGGGCGGGAGATTGGTCGAACTGGACATCGCCGACGCACAAGCCCTGGACGTCTTGTTTGCGGGACAGCACTTTGATGCCGTGTTCCACTTCGCCTCATTTACACAGGTGGGCGAATCCGTCACTGAACCTGCCAAGTATTACCAAAACAACCTGGCTGGAACCCTTACGCTGCTACAAGCCGTGGTTCGTGCCGGGGTTAAAAACTTCATTTTTTCCTCGAGCGCAGCCATCTATGGCGACCCGGTGTATGTACCTATCGACGAAGAGCATCCCAAGGCCGCGATCAACCCTTATGGTCGCAGCAAGTGGATGGTGGAGCAGATGCTTGAAGATTTCGACCGTGCATACGGGCTCAAATCGGTCTGCCTGCGCTACTTCAACGCCGCCGGAGCAGACCCTGAAGGACAGTTAGGTGAACGCCGTGAACCGGAAACCCACCTGCTGCCACTG
Source organism: Pseudomonas sp. H3(2019) (assembly GCF_007713465.1). Lineage (GTDB taxonomy): Bacteria > Pseudomonadota > Gammaproteobacteria > Pseudomonadales > Pseudomonadaceae > Aquipseudomonas. The sequence goes on from NZ_VMSG01000002.1 coordinate 406,735, forward strand.
ATACTGCAAGCTGCCTCCGGTCGGCGCACAACCATCACCGTCTATGGCCGTGACTACGACACACCTGACGGCACTTGCATTCGCGACTACATCCACGTTGTCGACCTCGTTGCAGCTCATGCACTTGCCGTGGATTATTTATTGGCAGGTGGTGCAAGCACGGCTTTCAACCTCGGAAACGGTCAAGGTTTCTCAGTACAACAAGTAATAGACACTGCACGCGCCGTGACCGGCCAGGATATCTCCGTGAGCGAAGCGCCACGCCGCGTCGGCGATCCGCCACGCCTTGTGGCCGATCCCCGCATGGCCAACACATTACTTGGCTGGCAACCGCAATTTGCCTCACTTGAACAGATAGTGGCGCACGCCTGGAGCTGGGAGCAGAAGTACCCTTGGCACTGAAAGTCGGCGCTGGCGCATAACGCCGAACACCTGAGGGTGACGCTCTAGTAATAAGAGCGGCTTGGGCGCTCGGCTTTGTTTAGTACCGTGCCAATCAGATTGGCTGTCCCCAGATGATAAAGGCTTTCCTCGATCTCTTTCTTGCTGTTCATGCCGTTGGCGACCACCAGCAGGACGCAGTCGAATTTAGGCAAGATGGTAATAACATCGTCCGAACTCAACAACGGCGGCAAGTCGAAAATCACGATACGCGAGTCGTAGCGCTCGCGCAGATCAGCAATCAAATGGCTCACTGTAGGCGATGACAGCACCTCGGTGGAGAGAGGGATCGGCTCTCGCGTCGGCAGGACTACAAAGCGCGGCAAGGTCGGGTTGACCAGAACCTCTTGCAGTTCCGCTTCATCGTCCAGCAATTCATTGAGCGATTTCTCCATCGGCAGACCCAGGCAGGCACCCACCATCGGACGACGCAAGTCGAAATCCACCAGTAGCGCCGTCTTGGTGGTGTGATGGGCGATGCTCATTGCCAGGTTGATAGCCAATACAGTCTTGCCTGCCTCTGGAGTTGGCGAGGTGATAGCAAGCGTGCGCCAACCATTTTCTTCCATGACTTTCAGAACTTGCGTACGCAGCAGATCGAAAGCCCCCCCCATATTCGAATTCTTGTTGTACGCCACAATGCGATTGCGCTCGAGATGATCTGGCCGCAGCGGTACAACTTTGGTTTGCACATAACTCAGCGCATTCAGACTTGCAGACTGCCCGGTCACTGTCATGGCTTTTGGTATTGTCACGAGACTTGACGAAGGCTGTTGCTCGGAATTCTCGGTATCGGGCTTGATTATTTCCATGGCTATATTCCTTATGCAAACCGGCCCAGAGCTTTAAACATCAGAAGGTCCAGAGGCATGTAGAAGAAATGCAGGAGCACCAAAAAGACCACGATCATCACGACTCCACTGAGGATCAATCGCGTTCGCCACTGCTTACGGCGTGCCAATTCAGCTCTGGTGTATATGTAGGGAATCGCAACCAATATGCGTCTACCCAGCACACTGGCCAAGGCTTCAGCTCCGCGCACGCGCTGGTTCAGCATCTCAAGGAGCATCACCAATGCGCCAGCGCCCACCGGAGCGAGAACGAAGCCCATGGCAACCACTTTTTTACGGTTCGGCCGTATCGGCTTTTCAGGCATCAATGGCGATTCCAGAAGAACAAAACGCTCGGCTTTGTTTTCCTGCTCCAGGCTTTCGGAAATTTTCGCACTCATTTCCTTGGTGCGTATTTCCTCGTATTTCTTTTTAGCGTTTTCATAGTCACGCATCAGTGTGACCAAGCCGCGCTCGACTTGCGGCGTCTCAAGAATTTGCGCCTCGTAGTCGGCTATTTTTTTGAGTATTTCCTGCTTTTGATCGGCCAGCGACTTGATACGTGTTTCTGCGGCAGCGATCCGGGCCTGAGCCTTGGCAAGGTCCAGATTGACTGAAGCTGCTGCACCACCAGCACCTTTGGTAGCCTCAAGTGCAGCAATTTTGCGTTTGACGGCACGCACATCGGGGTGGGCTTCGGTATACAGCGACAGTAACCGGGTGTACTCCGCCTTCAGGCTTCCCAGATCTTGCTGTTTATCAACCCCCGCGCCGGGCGATACATGCTTGGTCGCTGCTGCGGAAAGCTCCAACTCATTGAAGCGCAACTCCTCACGGGCAGTTTTGTAGTCACGGTCGACCTCTTTGAGCTCGGTTTCGGCGCGTGACAACATATTCATGCGCAACTCCTGATGCTCGGGAAGCGCGTTGCTGTGCGCTTGCTTGAAGTCTGCCAAGCGGTTTTCCAGGGCTTCCAGTTCGACCCTGAGCTTGTCCGCCTCCTGCGTCAGAAACTCTGTTGTTTCACTGGCGCGCTCGGTGCGCTGCTTGATGTTTTCATCCAGAAACAGCGTCACCAGCTCGTTGGCCACTTTGTTGGCAATCTCTGGCTGCCGGTGCTCAAAGGAAAGACGGAAAGCAATCGTCACTTCTCCGCGCCCCTTAACGACAGCACTGACCAAGGAGACTGTAATCGCATTGCGCATTTCATCGATTTTCTCGGAAACGCTCAACTGCCTGCTTTGCGAAGCAAAAAGATTGTACTTGTCGATGATCGCCTCCAGATGCTCACGGGTCATCACGCGCTGGCGAATGACTTCGATGCGCTCATCGGCAAAGGTATTGTTGTTCGCCGCCACCAGGTCTGGCGAAATCTGCTGAGACTCGACCAGAATAGTGCCAGATGACTCGTAGGTGGGCGGGATAGAGATCGCGACCACGACGCTCAGGCCGAGTATTACCGCGAAACTCAGGATCAACAGCAAGGCATGGTGCTTGATGACAGCAATGTAGTCGTTGACCGACATTTCGTATTCAGAGGTCATATTTATCACCCAGCTGAATTTCAGAAGTTGGGGTGACTATAGGTCAAGGTCAACCCGACGACGTTTGCGGTGGCATCCGGCAAGCCATTTTGCTGGCGTTCTTTGTACGTGAAGAATAGGCGCGCCACCCAAAAAGGCGAGAGTTCCCGGCTAAACCAGACACCGACATTGCGCAGGGTATTAGGCGTTACCCCTTTGGTTTTTTGCCATGAGGCATCAAAACCGGTACGGCTGGTGTCGTCGAGGGCATAACTCCATGTACCGTTCAGGTTATCAACCTCGACAAAACCGCCGTCGCCGCTGGCGACGGTGCTACGACTGGCGCCGATACTTGTATCAACACGCTCACCGATATAGTGCAACGAAAAACCGCCTTGGCCACGGGGGCGGCTGTTCGAGCCAGAGACTTGATTGACACCCGCGTAAACCGCCCCCTTGAGCCGCTCGGAGATCTCAAAGTTCAAGCCGGCAGTGGGGGTGTAACTGTTTGAGGAAGGCAACGCAGATCCCTGCTGCGGCTCATAACGCTTCACGCCAAAACGCGTGAATAGCTCCACACGCTCGCTCCATGCGTAGTTAAAGCTCAGGCGGTTCGATAGCTCGTCATAGTTGGTGAGTGTATTAATGTCGTAAGTGACATGTGTGTAGTCGGTTTCGTTAACCAAGGTAGTTCGCTCACTGAGAGCGGTACTCCAGTTGCCGCCGAACGAGGTTAGCTTTTGCGTACCATCGGTGGTGGCAATCACGCCGGTCGCTTGAACCGCAGTGGAAAGCGTTGAACTCTCAATATACTTCGCCGTGAGTCCAAAACCACCCGTCTCGGTCTCGCGCTGCCACCCTAACTGCACGTTGGGGTCTTCGCGGTCCGAAACGATGGACGTATCAGACGAACGCACCAGATTCATGCCAAGACCGAACCGCCACTGATCCCGGTCTGAAGTACCGACAAGCGTGTAATCGGGGGCGATGATCGTACGAGTCACACCCTTCTTGTTTTCCGTAACAAGCACCGGGTTGCTGTCGTACTCGACAGTCGAAGGCACAACGATTGCTGATTGCCAAGTGGCAGCATAGGCCACACCGGAGCACGGCAAGATCAGGATGGCCGTCGCAACTCCAGCCGTTCGTAGCAAGGGCAAGATAATCCTTAGTGCTTCGCGCAAGGCTAAGGCACGACCAGCGTATCGCCGGCCTGGAGTTGAATATTGGTGGACATGTCACGCCCGGACATCAAATCGCTGTAATGGACGGGCAGGATCTCTTGTTTAGCCCCATTGCGCCGCACGACCTTGATGTCCTCCTTGTCGGCGAATTTGTCGAGCCCGCCCGACATGCTCAATACTTGCAGCACTGCAGTTGGACCTGACATCTGTACGGTGCCGGGTTTCAGCACCTTACCCTGCACATAGACGAGATTGCCTGCGGTGCTCGTGATGACAACGCTCACGTTCGGATCGGGTATGAACTCCTTAAGCCTGGCAGCGATTTTCTTTGCGACTGCAGTGGCATCAAGCCCCGCAACATCGACTTGTCCTGCCAGCGGGAAGGTAATGCTGCCATCAGGAAGTACGTGCACCTCCTGTTTCAGCTTCTCTTCGCCCCAAACGGAAACCGAAAGGACGTCACCCGGACTTAGCAGATAAGCCGCGGCTTTTTCGTCGGCACTGGTAATGCTGGGCCAGACCACCAGCGCGCAGAGCACAGGCAATAACAAACGCAACATAAGGATCCCTCCGACCAAGTAGCATGCACAGAGATTCACATAAAAACGGGGCGAAAACACTCCCTCTCCTTTGACGCCAAAGAAACGATCAAACAGCAATCGCCTCGAGGTTCCTGGCGGCCAATTTCCGCCGAAACCAAACATCAGACCGAAGAACATCCCGGCAATCATCCCGACGTTTCCCGGTACTCGTTCTTGAGCGTAGACCACAATGGCGAGAACGCCGAAGCCAGGATGAAGCCGATCACCACGCTCAGCACACGGGTCCAGAACAGGTCCACATGAGGCAGCAATAGCGTGACGAGGATCGAGCCACCCTCCCCGCCCAAGGGCGGGTACGCGTGGTCGGGCTGGAACTTGACGGGCGTTGCATCAGCTATCGTCTAGGCTTGCTGGAACAGGGTCGGCTCTAACGACTACAACTTGGCGTTCCTGGCGCAATATGCCGGTCTGGGCAACGGCCGAGTGCTGCTTGATGAGTGGATTCGCTGGGGTCTGGACGAGGGCTGGCAGCACATCAAACCGAGGCTGCAACAGTGGCATGCCAAACGTGCGGCAGCTGTCGCACGTTTGGCCCGCTCCCCCGTCGTGACCGGCGTCAATAAAAAAATCGCGCCCACTGCACATCCCATGGAGGACGAACATGCCTCGCCAAGTCATAGTCAACGCTGACGATTTCGGTCTCAGCCTGAATGAAAACGCAGTCATCCTGCGGGCCTTCCAGGCCGGGGTGATCAGCTCCGCTACCGTCATGGCCAACATGCCGGCCTTCGCAGCGGCCTGTGAGCTGGCGCAACAGCCACTGCTCAAGGGCCGCGTCGGCCTGCACTTCAACCTCACGTACGGCCGGCCCCTGAGCCGGGCGATTCTCGAGCTGCCAAACTTTTGCGACACGGCTGGCGAGTTCGACCTGAACCTGCCCCGCCACCGCCTGTGGCTCAGCCGCCAGCAACACGATGCAGTGCTGAAGGAGCTCGAAGCGCAATGGCAGCACTGCCTGGACAATGGCCTGCAGCCCAGCCATCTCGATTCCCACCAGCATGTTCACACTATCTGGCCGATCGGTGAGATCGTCGCGCGTTTTGCTGCCCGCCAAGGAGTCCCCGTTCGCCTGGCGCGCAATCTGGGGCACAACCTCAGCCTGGCCAAGCGAGTATTCAAGAGCTTGCTCAACCGGCGTTTACAGCGCCTCGCCGGTGCCACGGCGGACTACGTCTGTACCCCGGTGGACTTGCGCAACGCCAGGCCACCGGAAGACGGACTACTGGAAATCGTTGCCCATCCGACGATGCTCGGCAGCGACTTTGGCGACGCCTATCTGTATCAGGGTGAGTCCTTGAGCAAGTTGCTCGACAACCGCCTGCCGGGCATTCCACGGGTTTGCTATAACGTGCTGGTACGCACACGACCCGCAGCGGCCACGACGGCATTGGATTAGCACAACGATGACAGCACAATGCCCGGGACTGGCCACGGGCATTGTGCAAAAGGCGGATGGCTCAGGGTTTAAGCGGCCATTCCTGGTCAAGATCCGAAAGGCTTTTGCCGTCGTCCGGATGCTTCCACGTCGGATCGGGTGGATTCTCTTCCGGGGTCGCTTCTTCTGGCCTTTCCTCTTCAGAATCTTCGTACTGTTCACGTTTCTTTTCGGTTGCCATAAAGCCCTCCTCCTGAGGTTTGCGTTCAATTTCAGGATAGAACAAAAGCCACTGCTTCGTTATCGACCGACCGTCTGTATTGCACTGTGTACAGCAACCTTGGCGATTTTCGCCTCTTCCAGCAGCCCCTGAATCACCTGCTCTTGTTCGGCGCAATCAGCTTCCCCGAAATGGCTTTAGCGCACCCGCCCCTTGCCGTCGATCAAGGTGCTGGATCGCGGACCGGGACCTGACTCAGCGCTTGTTACCCTCCAGGCTGTTTGGTAGTCGTGAGATAGACTAAGCAGCGGGTATCGGAGGGTAGGAGTGACAGCTGTGGCGCGATTCTGATGGATTCGCTGATGACGGCCGCGGCGCGTGCGCTCGCTGCGGGTGATCCCCTCGGCGCACTGAACCGGGTGGCCTTGCGCGACGATGCGCCGGCACTCGCGTTACGCGGCATCGCCATGGCGCAGCTCGGCGAACTGGTTCGCGCGAAGGCTCTGTTGCGCAGTGCGGCACGTGCCTTCGGTCCGAAAGAGGCCTTGGCCCGTGCGCGATGCGTGGTCGCCGAGGCCGAGATTGCGCTCGCTTCGCGCGACCTTGGCTGGCCTGCGAAAGCACTCGATGCAGCACGGACGACACTCGAAGAACACGGTGACCGGGTGAACGCCGCGCATGCCCGGTATCTCGAAATCCGGCGCCTGCTCCTGATCGGTCATCTCGACGAAGCCGAGCACAGGCTCGCCAAACTCGATCCCACGCCTTTACCACCCGCGTCGAGGGCTGTCCACGAGTTGGTCGTGGCGGGGATCGCGATGCGCCGCCTGCAGGCGAAGACGGCACGGGCGGCGCTCACTCGGGCCGAGCATGCCGCAGGCCACGCCGCAATCCCTGCGCTGACAGCCGAGGTCGACAGTGCACGCCTCCTCCTCGACACACCCGCGGCGCGCCTGATTACCGGTGGCGAGGAACGGTTCCTGCTGCTTGAGGATGTTGAAGTATTACTGGCGTCAAAGGCGCTCGTCGTGGACGCCTGCCGTCATCTCGTGCGTGACGCACGTGCGCAAGTCTCGTTCGCAAGGCGCCCAGTGCTGTTCACTCTCGCCCGGGCGCTGGGCGAAGCGTGGCCCGCCGACGTATCGAGGGAAATGCTTATCGCCCGAGCCTTCCGATTGAAGCTTGACGATGAGTCGCATCGCGCGCGATTGCGCGTCGAGCTCGGGCGACTTCGCGCGGCGCTGCGGACAGTGGCTGGCGTGACCGCAACAAAGCGCGGTTTTGCGCTGGTGCCGCGCAACGCACCGGAAGTCGTCGTGCTGGCACGCCCCGTCGAAGAGAAGCAGGCGGCGGTGCTCGCCTTCCTCGCCGACGGTGAGTCGTGGTCGAGTTCAGCCCTGGCGCTGGCACTTGGCGCCAGCCAGCGCACCGTGCAACGGGCACTCGATTCGCTGGCGGCGGCCGGCAAGGTCCAGTGGTTTGGTCGCGGGCGAGCGCGTCGCTGGATAACGCCTTCGGTGCCGGGTTTCGCGACGTCATTGTTACTCCCCGCTCCACTTCCAAGTGACTAGGATCACTCCACGACCAAACCACCAGGGTGGAAGACATGAAACACTCAGCAGCCAAAATTATCCGCGAATATGGACCCTTTCCGGGGGTCGACCATGTGCATGGGGTCACCTATGACGGCCAACAGGTCTGGTTCGCTTCCGGAGACAAACTGAACGCCCTCGATCCGGCGAGCGGGAATACCCTGCGCTCGATCGATGTCGCCGCGCACGCGGGCACAGCCTTCGACGGTCAGCACCTGTTTCAGATCGCCGAGGATCGCATCCAGAAGATCGACCCGAAAACCGGTCGCGTGCTCGCCACGATTCCCGCGCCTGGTGGCAGCGACTCAGGGCTCACATGGGCCGAAGGGACGCTCTGGGTGGGCGAGTATCGGGACCGGAAAATTCATCAGATCGATCCCCGGACCGGGGCGATTCTGCGCACCATCGAATCCAACCGTTTCGTCACCGGGGTCACTTGGGTCGACGGAGAACTCTGGCACGGCACCTGGGAAGGTGACGAGAGTGAATTGAGGCAAGTCGACCCGCGAACGGGAGAGGTTCTGGAGAGCCTCAAAATGCCGTCTGGTGTCGGCGTATCGGGGCTCGAGTCGGATGGAGCCGACCAGTTCTTCTGCGGAGGCGGAAACAGCGGCAAGGTAAGAGTGGTTCGTCGACCTGAATGAGACGCTGCGATCGACAGCAGACGGCGCCACTACCAATCAGTAACTATGCTTGGTTGTGTTGTCGGGCCCTGATAATACATCGCGGAAGGAGGCGTTTGAGATGCAACTCATCACGTTGAAAATCGATAAGCCGGAAGCGACGAACTTCATTTTTGGGCAGACGCACTTCATCAAGTCCGTCGAGGACATTCATGAAGCATTAGTCAGTAGCGTTCCGGGCATCACGTTTGGCCTGGCCTTTTGTGAAGCCTCCGGCAAATGCCTGGTGCGCTGGTCCGGCACCGACAGCGCGATGATCGAACTGGCGCAAAAAAACGCGAAAGCCATCGCCTCAGGCCATAGCTTCATCATTTTCCTCGGCGACGGTTTCTATCCGCTCAACGTGTTGAACGCCCTCAAAATGGTTCCTGAGGTGTGCCATATCTTTTGTGCGACAGCTAACCCAACGGAAGTCATTCTCGCTGAAACGGAACAAGGGCGAGCGATTCTGGGCGTAGTGGATGGTTTTTGCGCCAAGGACATTGAAGGCGACGAAGACATCCTGTGGCGCAAAAACCTGTTGCGACAGATCGGCTACAAGCTCTGAGCTGAAGCGCCGACAATGAGCGGTGCCGTGACCGCGCCGCAAGCGAAACACTTCCATGCAGGGTGCAGTCACGGTCACTCAGCGCCTCAACGAATCAGCATCGCTGCGGCAGCCGCCACCATGATCGCCGCCGCACCGCGGAACAGCCGCTGTTGCGCTCGCAGGCTCGACAGCAGGTGCCGGATGCGCACCGCGCCGACAATGAACAGTGCGCCAACACCCAGCAGAACCAGAATGGTCAGTGGCACCAGCATCAGCCCCCAGGTCTGCAACGTGACCGTCTCAAGATTGATCACCAGCGGCAGCAACGCCAGATAGAAGGCGATGGTCTTCGGGTTGCCCAGAGTAATGGTCAGACCGGACATCGCCGCCGACAGCAACTCCTTCTTCTTCACCGGTTTGCCGACTTCGATCGCCTGATGGTTGGCGAACCAGAACTGCCAGGCCAGATAGCCCAGGTACAGCGCCGCCGCCCAGCGTACCAGCTGGAATAACGCATTGAAGTGCTCGGCGATCATCGCCAGGCCAAAGACGGCAAATGACAGGTAAGTCAGATCGCCGAGGATCAACCCAAACAACAGACAAAAACCCGACAACGCGCCACCGCTGACGCTCCGCGCCACCAGCGCCGCCATGCCGGGGCCGGGAATGGCGGCCGCGATGCCCAGCGCTGCCGAATAGGTAAGTACTTGCGTCAAATCGAGCATGTCGTGCTCCTCAGGTAATTTATTATTGTCTTGCTCGACACTTTCCGCTTCCGGCAAGCCAGGTTATCTATGACACTGCCGGATAAAACAGACTATCTACCCAAGTAAAAATGCGAATACGCCTTGACATAACGGAGTATGTTTTTAATACGCCACAAGCCGAATATAATTCAACTCCCCGCTGCAGATACCACCCTTCTCAAACACTGCATGTTATTGATGAACTGTACGTGACAACTCCAGAATCTCAGGCTGAACAAAACGTACACTACAACCGCCTTGTCATTTGAACAGCGAAAGATTACCGGTCAACTTGCTGATTTTTTTCTTCGGCCCGATCAAGCCGATGGCAACCAACTCTATGGCTGAACTGTCGGCCTCGGAGATACGCGACTCATACTCCTGATACGTCTTGCAGGATTGTGCCAAGGCGCTGAATGGCATGATGTGAAATTCATCATCCACCAGCGCTTTCTCTTGAAGTTCCTGCAAGTACTCATTGGTGGACAGCAGAATCGGCAACGGTGCGTAGATGACGCCGGGGTAATTGACATTGTCACGGCTTTGCATGTCAGGTCCGACCAAACCTTTTACCGAGCGCCCCAGGCTGACGCCGATAACGCTGACGGCATTGGCCGCATGTCCCAGCCCCAGTGCTTTGTCGACGACAATCACGCATTTGTGAACGGCAGCATCGAAATTCATTGAATCCTCCACGACTATCAATAAACCTTCAGTTCTTCAAGTTTTGTCACACCGAAGTCAGCCCAACCTTCGAACAACCCGACAAACTTCGTAGTGTCACTACCAATGTCAATATCCACTACCTGCCAAGATGAAGAATCCTTTATCACCCTGCAATCGCGTCCTTCGGAAAAGGAAGCAACCAACTGTGGTTTATGTATTCAACGACGCGTCCGGCATCGGTTTGTGCATAGAGGCTAAAGCGTGGCAACTTCAACGTTAGAAGTTGAAAAAATCTTATCCCCTTTAGCCGGGGAAAAAATTTCTATTTTAATTGCCGGGTCGATGCATTCTGGTAGGATCTACCTCTTTATCACAGGGACGCGGAATTTATGACCGATCAGACGCTGAATCTGACAGATGTCAAAATCCTTACAGCCTTGCAACAGGACGGCAGGATCACCAACCAGACCTTGGCCGACCATATCGGCATGTCTGCCTCGCCCTGCTGGCGCAGGGTCCGGCAGTTGGAAGAACACCGCTATATTCAAGGCTACAGGGCGGTGCTCGACCGACGCAGGATCGGGCTGGGAGTGATGGTGTTCATCCGGGTCAGCATCGACCATCACAGCGCAGCCGAGGCCCGGAAGTTCGAGCAGGAAGTGATGCAGTTGGACGATGTGGTGGCGTGCTACAGCATCGGTGGCGACGCTGACTTCCTGTTGCAGGTAGTGGCGCGCGATCTCGACTCGTTTGCCGACTTCGCGATGTCGGTCATCCGACAGTTGCCCGGCATCAAGGAGATGCAGAGCATGTTCGTGCTCAAGGAGATCAAGCCGTTCGTGGCGTTCCCGGTCAAGCGCTCCCTAGAAGCCTGAGGAGACCTTTCAGGCCGTCAGTTAGCAGAAACTCGCGCACCTGCACTCACCCTGTCGCCAAGGTAGAGGGCAGCCCTGTGTTACGCGCATGAATCCGAAAACCAACAAAGCCCAGTCCAGTGCTGGGCTTTGTCACGTCAGGAAAGACGTCTTGCTTGCCCTGTTATTTCGAGGCGTACAACAACTCCCAGAAACGACAAAATCCTACACTAGACTAGACTCTGCCCACACACCACGGATGGATCTCCCAATGAAACCAGTCTACCTGGCACTCACTGCGTGTTTGATCTTTCAGCCCGCGTTCGCAAGATCTGATACTGATCCTCAAGTAGTAAACCCTGACGAATCGCAACTGGTCGAGCATGGCTCGTACATCAATAGCGACGGAAAAACCGTACACAGCCCCGCCCACACAAAATCAAATCGCGCACCCGAGGGTGCAACCGCCAAGTGTCGCGACAATACCTACAGTTTTAGCCTGCACCGCCGTGGCACCTGCTCCCGCCATGGTGGGGTGATGGCTTGGCTATAAGCCATAACTGTCGATCAGTTTCGAGTCGCGCCGCCCGGGCTCAAAGGTCAAGTTCGACGGAATCGTCGGCACGCAGACGCTAAACAGTCTACCGACCACGATGATCGATCAACTCAAACGAACTTCTGCCCGATCCACACCCGCTCATTTCGCCGAGGGTAGAGACCGGTGCGCAATGGCGGCTTGAGCCATTTCAATCTCGGCGATGGCGTCTTCAGCATGGTCGGGTTTGACCCAATTAAACTCGGGGTCGCCAATTATTGCGCCAATTGACTTCCTGCACAGCTCGTCGGCTTCCAAGCCTTGTCGCCCAGCGACCGCCATTACCGTTTTAAGCGCTATCTCAAGCGCAACCACTCGATCTTCGCTCATGACGCAACCCTCTTTGTAGAGCATTAAGCGTAGATCAATCTCAACTTCAATGAATCATGCTCCCTGGGGTTGAAAACGAGAAAAGCCCTGCAAGCGTAAATCTGCAGGGCTTCTCGGTCAGACTGACCGTCTCATTAAGCCGGAAAGGACTTCACTGTGAGTTAGCAGCGGATTTGGCACCGACCAGGACCTTGGACGATGAACTCCGCAAAGGACGGGAAACAGGCGTGTAGGGCTCTGTGAGCATGACAATGGACCATGGTAGTTCAACTCGACAAAGGGCTGTGAAAGCTGCAAGTCCTCTCACCTGAAAGCACTCTCAAGCGTTCGCCCCTCACCGGATCAAAGGAAGCATATACAATGCGCAAGAGCACATCGCAGACTGGTGCCCAAAACACAAAAAGGAAGATGTGTGTTATTCCGAATCTGAACGCCACACGTTCAGTGATAGTGCTGATGCCTGGCACCCTCTCTCATTCATGCACATCTCTGACACGTTCTCGTCCCCAGCATGAGTAAGACAATGCTTCGCTCCAACACCCGATGGTTATGGCTTTACTTCCCGATGAGCTGGATTGCCGTAGGTGTTGTGCTTCTGCACATCGTTTTCTACGACTGGACCCTTCTGACGCCCAAGGATGTCGGCGGTACCCTGTTCGGCGGTGCCATGTCCACCCAACTGTTTCTCAGCGGCTGGGCCGTTGCCACCCTCGGCCTGATAGTGGCCATCCTGCTACGGCTGCCGGGGTCGATTCTCGCCTGGATCACCGCCGGGCTTGTGCCGCTGTGTATCGGTGGCTGGTGGCAATTGAACTACCCGGACGATGCCAACGGCAATCTGCTTTACAGCCCCGTACAGGCCGATATCACGATTGCCATGCTGATCGGCGCAGCGATCCTGGCCAGCGGTTTGTATGCCCGTATCAGGGTAAAAACGGCGTCCAGAAACGCGTCACTCTCCGGGCTGAAAATATTCGGGAAAACCGTGGCTGCCGCAGCGTTGAGCGCATTTTTTATAGCCGTGCCACTGGCCTTCCTCAAGCAGCAGGCATTGCCCTATTGCGCCTTCAGCAAGGAAGGTCAGCAGTTGTCGGTCTGTTTGAGCGAGGAGGATGGTAAGCGCTCCATGAACTCCACATTCAAAGTCATCACCTGATCCTCGATGCTGTG
>NZ_VMSG01000030.1 GCF_007713465.1 Pseudomonas sp. H3(2019)
GTTTCGGGGGCGGCGGTTCGTCGGGCGGCTGGTGATAACAATAATGAGCGAGCATTCAAAACCATGGCATTACTGACGGAACACGAACAGCGCAAAGTCGCCGAGGCCATCGCGCGTGTCGAGCGCGACACCGACGCTGAACTGGTCACCGTGCTCGCGGCCCGGGCCGACGACTACGCGTACATCCCGCTGCTCTGGGCCAGCCTGCTGGCGCTGATCGTGCCGGGCATCGTGCACTACGTTACCGGCTGGCTGAACATGCACAGCTTGCTGCTGGTGCAGTGGGTGAGTTTTATCGTGCTGTGCCTGGTGTTCCGGATTCCGTCGATCACCACCCACCTGATCCCGCGGTCGGTGCGCCATTGGCGCGCCTCGAACCTGGCGCGTCGGCAATTTCTGGAGCAGAACCTGCACCACACCGTCGGCGGCACCGGCGTGCTGATTTTCGTCTGTGAAGCCGAGCGCTATGTGGAGATTCTGGTGGACGAAGGGATTTCCAGGCGGCTGCCTGCCAAAAGCTGGGATCCGATCGTCGCGGCCTTCACCCGACAGGTGAAACAGGGCCAGACGTTGCAGGGCTTTGTCACCTGCATCGAGGCCTGTGGCGAGTTGCTCAAGGTGCATGTGCCGGTAACGCAAGTGCGCAATGAGTTGCCAAACCGGTTGGTGGTGTTGGGCTGATTTTTTGGGGGCTGTTGTGCCGTTGGGTAAATAACTGCGTGTCCCGACGCGCCATCCCCCCTAAAATACCGGTCACTCCCCGATCCGCACCGCCCGAGGCGCTTTTTACATGTCTGTTACCGCAACTCCCGCCAGCCTCACGCCGGATCATCACGCGCAATTCATCGACCTGCTGAGCACCAGCCTGGCACAGAACGCCTTCATCAAACTGGTGCTGGCCAAGTACGTCGGCGCTGAAGTCGACTTGCAGCGAATCATCATCAAGCAGCTGACGGTCAAGGAGCAGCCGTGCCTGTCCTTCGTCTATCGCTACAAGACGCGTGACATCACCAAGAATTTTCCGATCGAAGAGGGCATCGCGACGATTGCTGCGCTGTTGCCGCAGGACTTCAAGAACGCTCACCTGCTGGCGCTGACCGATGAAGCCCAGCTCGAATACAGCAAGAAGGGCAAGAGCTCGCTGTTCAAGAGCAAACCCCAGCAACTGCGCGAAGTGCCGTCCGCCGAGCACAACCGTGAGAAGAACCGCTTCCTCGACCTGACCCGACCGTTCCTCGCGGATCTCGGTGTAACGAACAGCAAGCACGAGCTGATTCCGGCGATGTCGCGCAAGTGGAAGCAGATCAACAAGTTCATCGAAGTCTTCAGCCATGCGCTGACGTCTTCACCGCTGGCGCTGGATAAACCGGTACGGGTGGCGGACTTCGGTTCAGGCAAGGGTTACCTGACCTTCGCCATTCACGATTACCTGCGCAACACCTTGCATGCCGAAGGCATGGTCACCGGTGTCGAGTTGCGCGAAGACATGGTCAACCTGTGCAACACCGCTGCCACGCGCCTGGAGCATCCGGGGCTGGTATTCAAATGTGGTGATGTGCGCAGCGTGGCGCCGAGCGAGCTGGACGTGATGATCGCCCTGCATGCCTGTGACATCGCCACCGACTACGCGATCCACACCGGCATCCGCTCCGGTGCCGCGATCATCATGTGCTCGCCGTGCTGCCATAAGCAGATACGCCTGCAAATCCAGAGCCCGGCGCTGCTCAAGCCGATGCTGCAATACGGTTTGCACCTCGGTCAACAGGCCGAAATGGTCACCGACAGCCTGCGCGCGTTGTTCCTCGAGGCCTGCGGGTATGAAACCAAGGTCTTCGAGTTCATCTCTCTGGACCACACCAACAAGAACAAGATGATCCTGGCGGTCAAACGCGCTGAACCGGTGGACCCGGCCCAGCTGTTGGTGAAAATCCAGGAGCTCAAGGCGTTTTACCACATCACCGAGCATTGTCTGGAAACGTTGCTGCGGGCCGATGGGCTGCTTATTTGAGCAGATTGGTCTGAATACCCGCCGGTAACGTGCCTGGTTGCGCCGGGCGCACTGCGGTCTTGCGCCCGAGCATCACGGTGATGATCACCCCGACCGCAAACAGCCAGGTAATCGGTTCGATGTGTTCACCAAAAAACAGTGCCGAAAAGGCGATGGTGAAGAAGATCTGCAGCAGCTGGATCTGACTGACCCGGGCGATGCCACCCATCGCCAGTCCGGCGTACCAGGCGAAGAAACCGATGAACTGCGAGAACAGCGACACGTAACCGAACGCCCACCAGGTTTTCGCCGAAATCTCGCCTTGGTGCTGCAGCGCCAGATACGTCACCGGGCCGATCAACAACGGTGTCGACAGCACCAGCGCCCAGCAGATCACTTGCCAGCCGCCCATCTCCTTGGCCAACCGGCCACCTTCGGCGTAACCCAGGCCGCCGATGGCAATTGCCCCGAGCATCAATAAATCACCGGCCTGGATACTTCCGGCACCGCTGATCAACGCGTAACCCAGAACCAGCGCGCTGCCCAATGCGGCACAGGCCCAGAAGGCTTTCGACGGTCGTTCATGGGACAGCCACGCCGCATACAGCGCCACGCACAAGGGCTGCAAACCGTTGACCAGCGCGCCATGAGACGCCGGCAGCGTTTGCATGGCCCAGGCCGAAAGCACCGGGAAGCCGAGAATCACTCCAGCGATCACCAGGGTCAGGCCTTTGACCTGTTTCCAGGTCGGCCATTTCTCCCGCCGCCAGAGCAACAACATCGCCGCCGGAATCGCCGCGAACAACGCTCGGCCCAGACCATTGAGCAGCGGATGGACTTCTTGCACCACGATCCGGGTGAAGGGCAGGGTCAGGCTGAAGATGACGACGCCGAGCAGGCCCAGGGCCATGCCGGTGTTTTCGCGCGAGGACATAACGGTAACCAGAATTCGAAAGTGGCGGGAGAGCTTTCATCTAGCCATAAACCCAGGGCATGCCGCTGTTACAGCTAGGCAAAGAGTTATCCGTACAGTTTGAAATCGCCATCGCGGTAACTATGCCGTAGTAGCTGGTTATTACCCATCCCACCGGATTCGGACTACCTTGAATACTCCTGCCTGCCCAAGTCTTTACCAGAGGAGTCATCCCCATGGCCGCGAAAAAAATTCTGATGCTGGTCGGCGATTACGTCGAAGACTATGAAGTGATGGTGCCGTTTCAGGCGCTGCTGATGGTTGGTCACACGGTGCACGCGGTGTGTCCGGACAAAACCGCCGGGCAGACCGTGCGCACCGCGATCCATGACTTTGAAGGCGATCAGACCTACAGCGAGAAACCCGGTCACCTGTTCGCGCTGAATTTCGACTTCGCCAAGGTCGATGCGGCGGACTATGACGCCTTGCTGGTGCCGGGTGGTCGTGCGCCGGAATACCTGCGCCTGAACGAAAAAGTCCTGCAACTGGTGCAAGCCTTCGACAAGGCCGGCAAACCAATTGCGGCGGTCTGCCATGGTGCGCAATTGTTGGCGGCGGCGGGGATTCTTGAAGGCCGCGAATGCAGCGCTTATCCCGCCTGCGCGCCAGAGGTACGTTTGGCCGGTGGCACGTTCATCGATATTCCGGTGACGCAAGGTCACGTTCAGGGCAATCTGGCGACAGCTCCAGCCTGGCCGGCACACCCGAGCTGGCTGGCCGGTTTCCTCGGTCTGCTGGGCACCACAATCACCTTGTAAGCGGAGGCCTGCGCATGTGCGAGCTGTACGTCAAAGCCGACCCGATCCTCTACGAGTCACGCTCGCGCTCGCTGCGCATCTGCGGGGTCGTGACCACGCTGCGGCTGGAGAACCAGTTCTGGGACATCCTCAGCGAGATCGCCGAAGTCGATGGAATGACCACCAACCAGTTGATCGCCAAGCTCTATGAAGAGGTGATGGACTACCGGGGCGAAGTGGTGAACTTCGCCTCGTTTCTGCGGGTCAGTTGCACGCGTTACCTGAGTCAGCGCCGGGTAACGACGCCGGCGTTGTCAGTGGTGCGCGCGGTGGTGAAGTAGGGCTGCCTGGTCTTTACTCTGAAGCGCGTAACCTCTCAATCGCCAAGGAGAACGAGCATGTCCGGATGGTACGAATTGAGCAAAAGCATCACTGGCCAGTTTCGCTTTGTGCTGAAAGCGGCCAACGCCGAGACCATTCTCACCAGCGAGCTGTACACCACACGCAGCGCCGCCGATGACGGCATCGCCTCGGTTCAGACCAATAGCCCGCTGGATGAACGCTACGAGAAAAAGTCCACCAAGGATGGCCATCCTTACTTCAATCTCAAGGCTGCCGATCATCAGATCATCGGCAGCAGCGAAGCCTATTCTTCCGACACCGCACTGGAAAAAGGCATCGCCAGCGTCAAGGCCAACGGGCCGACCAAGGTGATCAAGGACAAAACCTTGCCGGTTTTCTGAATACACCGAAAATCCAACGTGGGAGCGAGCTTGCTCGCGAAGGCGTCAGCTTCGCCGCCGCTAAACCTCGACTGGAACGGATAGCTTCGGGCTACCCAAGGCATGGCTCTTCGAATCAAAAAACCTCAGATCCACGCCAGTCCCTTCAAACACCTTCGCGTAATGCCGCTTCTGGCTCTGGATGAACGCCGCGCTGCGCGGGTAAATCGAGACTGCCACGGTTTTCGGTTTCGCCTGGCGCAGCGCATGAACGATGTGAGCGTCCTGCTTGCCCAGGCTGTGGCCGAAGATGCACAGCGCGTTGCTTTGCTTGAGTAACTGGTCATAGCAGAACGACAGATAATCCGAACTGCGGATGGTCTTGAGTTTGTCTTCGCTGCTGCCTTCGCTGACGAACAGCGGCACGTCGTCCAGCGTCTTGATCGTGTTGTTGATCGCAAAACTGCCCAGCAGCGTGCCCTCGGTCGAGGTCAGTTTACGTGCGGTGCCGTCCTGGTTGCGCACCAGGTGCAGGCCACCGTGCAGGTAGAGCAGGCGGGTTTTATCCGCGGTGCTGGCGCTCAGGTCGAAGCTCGGCTCGGTGCCGTGAAACAGGTCACTGATGGCGTCGGCTTGGTGCTGGATCGCCCAGTAATTAAGCAGGTCGTAGTTGGTGGTAAACACTGTCGGATAGGTGCTCAACTCCTGATTGATTGCCGCCAGGCTTGAGGCCTGCACCAGGCGCCACGGGATATGCACGGCGTGCACGGTATTGATCAGCGCTTCCTTGATCGCGTAGTAGCGATTGCGCGGTGCGGCGGAACTCACGGCCAGGGCCTTGTTGACCCGGCTGGTGGTTTTCAGTGCACTCAGCACTTGCTCGAAACTGCGGGTTTGCATCGCGTCGAACACGCTCAGCTCGGACTGGCTCAACGGCTTTTCTTCGACCGTGCGGGCGTTCTCGAACAGCGAGTCGTAACCAAAGTCATCCCACACCGCGCGGCTGGCGCCGTTGCCCACCAGCAGGCCGCTGAACGGGGTGGTTGCGCGCAACGCATTCCAGTCTTCTAGTCGGGCATCAAATTCCTGGAAATCGGTCATCGCGTCGGTCATCTCAAGCAGGTGGAGTGCAGGGCGCAGACTTTATCACGACCGGGTGTTGAGCCAGATCAAGATGCACAGTGACCGATGAGTCGATCCTTCGGGCATTCGCTGAATCGGGGGGCCGGTTCGGCACCATCGAAGAGGACTCGTCATGACCAGCACGTTTTTCATTCCTGCCGTGAACATCATGGGCACCGGTTGCCTCGACGAAGCCATGAATGCCATTCGCAACTATGGCTTTCGCAAGGCCTTGATCGTAACGGACGCAGGATTGGCCAAGGCTGGGGTGGCAGCCCTGATTGCTGAAAAACTGGCGATGCAGGACATCGACTCGGTGATTTTCGACGGTGCCAAACCGAACCCGAGCATCGCCAACGTCGAGAGCGGCCTGGAACTGCTCCAGCGCAGCCAATGTGATTGCGTGATTTCCCTGGGCGGCGGCTCGCCCCACGATTGCGCCAAAGGCATCGCGTTGTGCGCTACCAACGGCGGCAAGATCGCCGATTACGAAGGCGTCGACCAATCAGCCAAGCCGCAATTGCCGCTGATCGCGATCAACACCACCGCCGGCACTGCCAGCGAGATGACCCGCTTCTGCATCATCACCGACGAGTCGCGCCACGTGAAAATGGCTATCGTCGACCGCAATGTAACGCCACTGCTGTCGGTCAACGACCCGACGCTGATGGCGGGCATGCCCAAGGGCCTGACCGCAGCGACTGGCATGGACGCCTTGACCCACGCCATCGAAGCCTACGTTTCCACGGCCGCCAACCCGATCACTGACGCCTGCGCGCTGAAAGCCATCGAGCTGATCAGCCGTAACCTGCGCCTGGCCGTACACGATGGCAGCGACATGATCGCCCGGGAAAACATGGCGTATGCGCAGTTCCTCGCCGGCATGGCATTCAACAATGCTTCGTTGGGGTTTGTACATGCGATGGCGCACCAATTGGGCGGTTTTTATGACTTGCCCCACGGTGTCTGCAACGCGGTACTGCTGCCGCACGTGCAGAGCTTCAACGCCGCGGTCTGCGCCGAACGCCTGGTCGTGGTGGCGCAGGCTCTGGGGGCCGACACTCGTGGCGTCAGCCCGGAAGAGGGCGCCCAGGCGGCCATTGCGGCGATCCGCACGCTGGCCAGGGATGTCGAGATTCCCGGCGGTTTGCGCGACCTCGGCGCCAAGCTGCAAGACATCCCGATCCTCGCCGCCAACGCCTTGAAAGACGCCTGCGGCCTGACCAATCCACGGGCCGCGGATCAGCGGCAGATCGAGGAGATCTTTCGCAGCGCGTTTTGAATGGCGGCGTTACCGGGCGCTTTGTTCGATGATTTCGGGACGCGGCACAAGCGTTACGCAGAGCATCGCGCCGAGGGCCAACAGGCTGCACAACAATGACAACGGCCAAGCCTGCTGGCTGGCCAGCAGGCTGGCGATGCCACCGATAATGGCGGCCATCAGTTGATGGATAAAGCCGCTCAAGGCCATTGCATAAGCACCACTGACCGGCGAGCCATCGTTGGCCAGGGACAGGCTGATGGGATAAATCAGCGATTGGCCGAGCACCGCAACGCAGTAAGGCAACCACAGCAGTAGCGCCAGTGCAGTTGCCTGCAGGCTGCCCAGTAACATGACCGCGCTGCCGAGCAACATCAAGCCCACTCCCGCGTTCATCAACCGGTGCTGACCGGTGTGCAGGACGTAGCGATTGATCACCAGCGCCCCGAAAAAATAGGCTGCACTGATTGGCCATCCCAAGAGGCCGTACTCGACCGCAGACCAGTTGAATGAACCTTGCAGAATTGCTGGTGCGGCGGTGTTGAACGCGACGATTACTCCGTAACCGAGACCACCGGTGAGTGCTGGAAGCAGAAAATTCCGATGACGCAGAATGCGCCAGTAAATGGGCCAACTGGATGACTGACTTTTCGTTTCTACCAATGTCGGGAAGGTGACCCGTACTACCACTATCCCCATCAACAGGCTCGTGCCGCCCAGCAAATAAAAGATGGCTGACCAGCCCAGTGCAACCTGTATCAGTGAGCCCAGGTATTGTCCGATCCCTAATGCAACCACAAAGGAAATCGAAATCCAGGACAGTGCCTTGGCTAACAGATCTCCGCGAAAGCTGTCGCGAATCAGCACTCGGGCCATGACTGAAATCCCACTGGCGCCAATACCCTGAACCAACCGTAGTGCAAGGAATGACTCCAGGGTGGTGCCCATGGGCAAGGCCAGATTACCCAGCCCATAGATGCCTAACGCCGCGATCAGCACCGGCTTGCGACCAATGCGCTGGCTCAGGCTGCCCCAGAACAACATGGGCAGCGCCATGCCAATCAGGTACACCGCCAGCCCCCAGGAAACCTGCGAAGCCTCGCTGTTCAGGTACCGGGCAATCTCCGGCAGGGCCGGGAGATAAATGCTCATGCCCAACTGCGCGAGAAAAACCGTAGAGCAAGTGATGACGAGTGTTGTACTGCTTTTCAAGAACTGTTTCCTGGAGCGTCAATGGCCGGTGTTTCGGCTGTGAGCGCGCAATAGGTCGATGATCAGCTCGCAAAAAACGGCTGACCTGCGTGGGTTCCATGTCCGCACCAAAGGTCATTGCTTCAGTGCTGCCCGGTCCGTGTGAGGCTGTCAAAGCGTTGGATATTAACCTGAAGTTTTTCCAAGAATACGGAATATTAGAAGGCTCAGCGTCATTCGATGTATGCACCTGGCATCGCAGCCCTCGCGTCATGGCGACGATCAGGCATTGAACGGGTTGAATCGACAGACCGGGCAGGCGATAGTGCACGGCCGATCTTTTATCAATTGATGACGTTCGCAAGGAACAGGGAATGACCTTGAAATACAGCTGGTTGGGATGTGTGGCAATGAGCGGTGCGCTGGGCGCGACCCAGGCCTATGCCGAGTGTGTAACACCGCCATTGCCCGAGGGTGTACCGGGTTATTCGGTGTGCAAGGACTGGCCGGCCTATGACGGCCAGACCATCACTGCACTGTCGCAGATTGAGCTGGACTCGACTCATAGCGATGAGCCTGACGGCATGGGTATGTACGACTTGAAACTGGCGGTGGTGTCCAACGTCGACGGCAAGCCGCTGGCCCTCTATTCCAAAGCCTCGGTGTTCAGCTCCGATGCCATCCGGTTCGATGGGCTGAGCATCGATACCGCACGCTACAAGCTCACCTCCGACCTGCGAGCGTTCGGCGTGCGGGCAGGTTTCACCGGCTCGTCACGGGCCAATCCTTTCGGCGAGTCCCAGCTGTCGCTGTATGTTCGCGAAGGCAACACACTGCGCCCGGTCCTGGAGCAGCTGGTGATCGAATCCGGTGGCGGTGAGTGGGATACCAACTGTGCGGGCGAGTTCTCGAACATCAAACGCACTCTGGATATAGCCAAAACCAGCAGCCACGGCTTCGCCGACCTGATCGTTAAATCGGTGACCACCGGCTCGCAAGACTCGGTGAAAAATGGCGAATGCGAATCCAAAGATACAGTGGGCAAAACGGTACTGACGACGCTGCGTTATGACGGTCAGCGGTATGTTGTTCCGAAAGAGTTAAAAGGGCTCTGAACCGATGCTCTCCGGCCTCAACCATCTGACCCTGGCGGTCACTGATCTGGACCGCAGCGTGGCGTTCTATCATGGCCTGTTGCAACTGCGCCTCGACGCCACCTGGGACGGCGGCGCCTATCTGTCGTTGCCGGGGTTGTGGCTGTGCCTGTCTCTCGATCCGCTGCGCGAGCCTGAGGCGGCGGTCGATTACACTCATTACGCATTCAGCGTAGCCGCCAGCGACTTCCCGGTATTGGTTCAACGACTGCGAGCTGTGGGTGTTTTAGAGTGGCGGGACAATCGCAGCGAAGGCGCGTCGTTTTATTTCCTGGATCCGGATGGGCACAAGCTTGAACTCCATGTCGGGGATCTGGTGTCGCGACTTGAGGCGTGCCGCCAGAGACCTTATGCCGGGATGAAGTTTTTCACTCCGTGACCGGGCGCACTCCCGGCATGTCCATAGCTGATTTTTCCGAGTTTCGTTGGCGGTAGCGCCGCATACGCTATTCTGATCGGCATTGTGGGCACTCGTCGGGTTCAGCGTCATGAGCTGGCAATTACCCGGATTTGCGGGGTAATGTTCATCGGTTTCGCCATCAACGCCTTGCTGCACGCGGTGCCGGGGGGCTGACGAATAAAGTTTGAGGCTGCGCGCAGGGCTGCGACAGCAGCATCAGGACATCCGTTTCAGCGATGCCGGGTCCAGGGATTGATACTCACGGCTGCACTTTTGGACAGTATCCATCTTTGATGACCACCAGTAATTCCGCGCCGCTGGCGAGCTACATCGATCTTTTGCTCGACGTCGTGTGTGCGGTCGATAGCCAGGGGCGCTTCGTCTTTGTCAGTGCCGCTAGCGAGCGAGTGTTCGGTTACACGCCGGACGAGCTGATCGGCCAGTCGATGATCGAGATGGTCCACCCGGCCGATCGCCAACGGACTCTGGACGCCGCTCGGGAAATCATGCGCGGCCAACCCAACCCGAACTTCGAAAACCGCTACCTGCGCAAGGATGGTCAGGTGGTGCATCTTCTCTGGTCGGCGCGTTGGTCTGAAGTCGATCAACTGCGTATCGCCGTGGCCCGTGACATCACCGAGCGCAAACAGGCAGAGTCCCGGCAGGCCGCACTGTACGCGATCTCCGAAGCCGCCCATGCCGCTGAGGATTTGCTGGCGCTGTTCAAGCTCGTTCATCAACTGATTGGCGAATGGCTGCCGGCGTTGAACTTCTCGGTGGCGCTCTATGACGAGCACTGCGAGCAATTGAGTTTCCCTTACCACGTCGACGAACACGAGAGCGATCCGCTGTGCAGCGTTACCGGCCGGCTTTGCACCGAGGTGATCCAAACGGGGCAGCCGGTGCTGGTGACGCCTGACCAACCTGTCTTGATGCCCGGACTGTCCGAGGTCGGCAATGGCCAGGATTCACCCTGCTGGCTGGGCGTACCGCTGAACTCACAGAAAGGCACCATCGGTGCACTGATCGTCAAAAGCGTACCCGGTGGCGAACGCTATACCGAGCGCGACAAGGAGCTGCTGCAATACGTCTGTGCCCAGCTCGCGGCAGCCATTGAGCGCAAGCAGTTGCACTGCCGGCTGCAATTCATGGCGCAGCACGACCAGTTGACCCGTTTGCCTAACCGCGAACTGTTGCGTGAACGCCTGACTGCTGCCCTCGGCAAAGCCAGAAGAGACTCTGGACAGATGGCGCTACTGTACGTCGACCTGGACCACTTCAAGCAGGTCAACGACACCTATGGCCATGGCGTCGGCGACATGTTGCTGCAAGCCGTGGCCAATCGACTGCAAGGCTGCGTGCGTGAGACCGACACGGTGGCGCGCATTGGCGGTGATGAGTTTGTCGTCCTGCTCGACAGCATTCACGCTGCCGAAGACGCGGCCCGTGTGGCGATCAAAATCTGTCAGGTGCTCGGCCAGCCGATGCGTCTGGACAGCCATAGCCTGAACATCATGCCGAGCATCGGTATCGCGCTTTACCCCGAGCATGGCAGTGAGGAAAAGCAATTGTTCAAGCACGCAGATGAGGCCATGTACGCTGCCAAGCGCTTGAGCGGGCGCCTGGACCGCGCCTGATTCGACTTTGGCGCGGGGCACCGTTCGTCGCGGCAGGCTCAACTTTTCTAAACCTTTGTGGCGTTTTAACTTCAGACGTCAGGCGGGGATGCCCGCTGCACTCATTTGCCTGTTCAGGAGGGCGTGACCATGAAACGTATGGCCAGCCGATTACCGACCATCAGTTTTGCCGTGTTGCTGGGTCTGGGCGCCAGCAGCGCTTTTGCCCAGTCGCCAGCCGAATTCATCAACGACACCTCGGCCAAAGGCATGGCCGAGATTGAAGCCAGCCGCCTGGCTCACCAGAAAACCGAATCCAAAGAGGTCAAGGATTATGCGATTGTGGTGATCAACGACCGTACGACGGCCAACCAGCATCTGGAGAAAATCGCCAAGAAACTCGATCTGCCCGTTGCCCCCAGAGACGAGCTGGCCAGCAAGGCCAAGGCGTTGATTCCTGAGGTCAAGGACGGCGACTCGTTTGACGCGGCCTATGCCGCCAGCCAGGTGAAAACCACTCAGGAAGCCATCGAACAGTTGAAGCAGGAGGCACAAACCACCGACGTGCCGGAGCTCAAGGCCTTCGCTGCAGAGACGCTGCCCAAGCTCGAAAATCACCTGAAAATGGCCAGGGCCCTTCAGGCCAACAGCCAATCGGGTCGGGTGGATGGTTGACGCGGACGATGGGTATTACGACGGATCACCGCAGGAAAAACTGAAAACCGGCTATTGAGGCCGGTTTTTTGTTTAGCTCGACAGCTTCACCCCAACCGTCCAGCTGAAATACCCCAGCACTTCACAGCTGCTGTTCACCAGCATAAAGCTCAGCTCGCACTGCTCGACACCGGTGCTCTGCTGCTGGCAATGCCAGTAGTGATCATCGGCTTTCACCGGGAGTGGTTCGGTGGGGGATTCGGGATTTGGGGCGGCCAAGGTCTGGCCGTTGTGCACCACTAGATGTGGTTTTGAGAACACCCCGGCGTCGCCCACGGTCAGGTTGTAAAACACCACGCTGTGCTCGGCGTGCAGGCCGACGGTTCGGCCACGGATGTGGAAGGTTTTGGTTGAACTTGCGGGTAGTTCAAGGCAAGTGCTCTTGGACGTTGGCGTTGTTCCCGGGGACGCGCCAAAGGTGAAAATGAAGCCGTCCTCGATCACGGTCGGTTGCTGCGGGTCGAGGCTCGGTTCGGGGTAGCGGGTGAGCAGGGTTTCGGCGTCGACAATCAGCAACACATTGGTTGCCTGCTCAGCGATGGATGACGGGTTTGCGCTGGTATCTGTGGACATCACGGCTTCCTTTCATGATGTGGGTGGATCGCGGCGCACCGCTGCGGCTTACGCAAGACATCCAGTTCCAGTCGGGGCGCGAGGCAGAGGGGAAAGCCCCTTGTCGCCAAGGGGCCGTCCAGATCAGTTACGGATGGTGATGAACGGATCCCACGAGCAGCAACCTACAATCTGGCAGTCCCGATCCACGATCAGGAAGTTGAAGTGATAGGTCACGCTGCCGGTGGCAAGGGTTTCCGAAGACCAGTAATAGTTATCGACTTTCTGGCAGCTAGGCACCGAGGGGTTGCTGGCGTTTGGCACGGCAACACTCGCAGTGGCTTTGCGCATGGCCGGTGTCGAAATCAGCTCATTGCCCGCGTTGCCAATGAACTTGTAGAAAATCACCGATTTTTCGAAGCTCTGCGACAGGCTGGTTTCGCGCCAGCGAATCAGGTCACCGACCGAGGCTTTCAAATTGAGTTCGCCACCGGCCTGGCCATTGATCACGTTGTCCCGGTTGGTGACCATGTACACGTGATTGACATCGATCATTGTTGGCGCAGCAGGGTTTTTGCTGATGTTCGGGTAGTTTTTCAGAATGGATTCGGTGTCGATCGAAACAAGCACATCCGTGACTCGAGACATAGTAAAGCTCCTTGTTCATAGTGAGCGCCTGGCATCTACCAGACACAACAACGCTTGATTGTCTTGCGACTGTTGTTAAGCGCGCTATTACGGGGAACCCACCGATCACAGGGTACGAGCTGGCCTGGCTCCTTGCCTATAAAAGTGACCGGCCCGGGTTCCTTCCAACAGGCCGCGTCTGGAATATAGATGCCCGTCTTAAGCTGTCAAAACAGATGGGGCTTCGTTCGACGAACGGTCGTTTTGCTTCTGATTTCCGATGATTTGGCGATAAGGAAATGGCGATCCAGAACGTTTTCCAAGCGTTGATTTCCCTCTAAATTATGTGCCATTGAGCAACGATTACCGATCCCGGCAGCCTCACTTCCAGGGTGTCGGAGAATTGACCATCGATGGTTTTGAGCAGGCCTTGCGCCGATGTTCGACCCTGGCTGATGGCCTTGAGTCCGGAGCTTGCGACCATCAGCGCCTTGAGGTCTTTTAACGTAATGCGGTGCATATTTCTTACGCCGATCAGAGCAACTGCAATGCGTCCGGACGCGCACCGGGAAATACGTTCTGCAACTGCGAAGCGGATAAGCCCCACGTCCTGCCAAGTAAACCACCGAGCAGGTTCCGATAATTGTTGAGCACCGGGTAATCGCGGTTTTGCAGCAGGCTTTGTGGGTTGACCGCCACCTGTTCACCCACGATGCGTCCACCGCGAACGTTGCCGCCAAGTACCCAGTACACCGTGCCATGCCCGTGGTCGGTGCCCCTGGCGCCGTTTTCACGAAAGGTGCGGCCGAACTCCGAGACCACCACCACGGTGGTGTTGCTCCATTCATCCCCCAGCGCCTGGGCATAGGCGACCAGCCCTTCTCCGAGGTTGGCCAGGTTGTTGGCCAGTTGGCCACTGGTGCTGCCTTGATTGACGTGGGTATCCCAGCCGCCGACATCGACGAAACCCAGTCGGTACTGGTCGCGCATCAGCGTCGCCATGCGCCGGGTCTGGGCCGCAAAGTTCTGCGCATTCGGCGCACCACGATTGGCCTTGACCATCTCTTCTTGCAGATCCTTTGACACCTGCTGGCGAAGTTCAAGGCCACCGGCTGCGGAGGCGGCATAAGGTGTGTTTTGGTACATTGACGAAAGAATCGCCGATTGCCGAGCATCGAAGGCCGGTTTCGAGGCACCACGCAACGAGATGTTAGGGATGGCGTTGCCGCCCTGAAAACTCAGGGGTAAAGCATCGGTGAAGGCAATGGGCGCACTGTTCGGCACCTGACGCGACAAGCGCGCAAGAAAGCCCGAGTCGTAACGGTTACGCTGTTGGCTCGGTTCGCCAGACTCGATGTTGTCCTGGGTTTCGAAGTGACTGCGGGACAAGTCATCGGTCCCGGCGAACGGCACGAAGGCGATCTGCTTGCGTTGCCACAACGGATAGATCGAATCACGTAAAACCGGGTTCAGGCCCCAATGGCTGTCCAGCGCAATGGCGCTGTTGGGGTTATGCGTGTCCGGGCGGGCAATGGCGAGAGTCGGACGCGACTCGTAGTAAAAGTCGCTGGAACAGGGCACCAGCAGGTTGTTGCAGTCGTAGCCGCCGCGCAGAAAAACGATCAGAAAGCGCGGTGCCGAAACGGGGGCGGCGAACAGCTTTGCACTGAACGACAACGACGGCAGCGTCGCGGCTGCCGCAGCGGCAATCAGCAGTTCTCGACGATTCATGGCGGCACCTCATTACGCAACTTAGCGGTTATTGAAGTCAGGTGAGGCGAGCAAAAAGGTGTTCCATTCCTGAGGCGACACGGCCTTGTTCAGCGCGCCAAGGGTCGCTGCTGCAAGGTGTGGGGAGATGGCCTCGTAGAACAATGGTGTGGTGATCATCGGAAACCCGGGGCCGGGCAGGTTGCTACCTTGCGGGGTAAACAATCGGTTATCCCCGCGTCCGATTGCCCGGGCGATTTCGAAGCGTTTTGACATCTGCCCTGAGCTCGACCAACCGCTGGATTCCAGAGGCCAGCCGTCCGGTGTCACGCGACCGAATACTGGTTGTCCCAACTGATTGAGCCAATTGATCATCGGCCTGGCGTTGGCCAGCGGCTTACCGTCATAGGCCAGCCGCACCGCCGACACCACAAACTGCATCGGGTCCTTGAACCTGGTGCCAGCGCTTTGCAGCAACTCTTTCGATTCGAACAACGTACGCATCACTTGGGCGATATCGCCGTCGCTGTCCTGGAAGGTCTTGGTCATCCGTTCCACCAGCGCAGGCGACGGCTGATCGGCAACAAAGTATTCGGCCAGCCGTTGCGAGACAAAATGCGCACAGGCTTTCTGCCGGGTGATCAACTCCACGGCCTGACGGATCTCGTCAAAGCCGCTGCCCCTGATCGGATGGCCGAGCAGTACCTTGTCGCTAAAGTCGTGACGACGAGGATTGAATTCGAACAGCCCTTCGCGCACCACCAAGGGCTGTAACCGAGGAGCAAACTTTTGCGTACGACCATCGAGCGGCATCAGCCCGGCGCCGGTCAGAATCAACGCCAGTTGCTGCACGTCTTGCTGGGTATAGCCTGAGCCGACGCCCAGGGTGTGCAGCTCCATCAATTCGCGGGCGTAGTTCTCGTTGACCTTGCCCCGGGCATTTTGCGCGTTGTCCAGGAACTCAAGCATCGCCGGACTCTTGAGGGTGGCCATCACCAGGTCCTTGAACTTACCCAGTGCGTGTGGGCGGATTGCATGTTCTGCGTAGTCCGCCGTCAGCACCCGTATGCGACCTTTGCCCTGAAACACGCTGAAGTGGTTGAGCCAGAAACCCACCAATTGCTCTTTGAGCTGATTGGGCCCATACACCGCACGCAACAGCACGGCTTCACGCGCTTGTTCTGCGAGTTCGTTGGCTTGTTGTTGTGCGTCTTTTTTCGCGGCGTTTTTGGCGTCGCCTTCGGGCATGGCCTTGAGCTGTTCTTGCTGGCTCTTGAATGCCAGCAACAAGGATTCGGGTGATGTGCTCAATACCGGATAACTGTGCAACAGCGCGTTGATTGCCGGTGGCAGCGGGTCATTGATGCGGTCGGCCAATTGGGCTTGAAGCAGGCCCTCGCGTCCCATGCTGCGCAAGCGCGCCAGGTTGGCGGCATCCAGATCGAAGCCATCGCGGCGCAGCCAGGCAATGTCGCTCGGATTGAGCGCGGCGGGTGTACCGGCCGAGGCCAGTGTGGGGAACAACAAGCAGACCGACAGGCACAACGGGCGAAAAACGGCATGTGGCATGTGCATGTAGGAGGTTCCCGAGTATCAAGAGAGACGTCGACAGCAGCCAGTGTAGTTTCCACCCGTGCAGCTGACGCTATGCTGAATAACGTACATCTAGAACAGCTCGACAAAGAAGACGTTGCACTTTTTCTTGCAGGTTCTGCGAGCTGTGGAAGGTCAACTTTTCTTTACACAGTTCCTGTGGGTGGGT
Source organism: Pseudomonas sp. H3(2019) (assembly GCF_007713465.1). Classification (GTDB taxonomy): domain Bacteria; phylum Pseudomonadota; class Gammaproteobacteria; order Pseudomonadales; family Pseudomonadaceae; genus Aquipseudomonas. The sequence goes on from NZ_VMSG01000030.1 coordinate 16,529, forward strand.
TCAGGTATTAGACAGATATCTGCTGGTACAAATATTCATACGCCAAGCAGGAGCGCGGCGGTAAAGGGGGCATGGTTTTACGGGGTTACTCTATTGGCCGATGAGCCTCAGGAGGCAGCATGTTGTTACGTTACGCGGCATTGGTAGCAGTGGTCATCGCGGCCTCCGGTTGCGTACAGGAGCGGGTGGTTCATGACCGGCGTCCGCCGCCACGCGAGTACGTCGAAGTCATCGCACCGCAGCCACCACCGGTCCAGGTGATCGAAGTGGAGCCCGCGGGCCGGCCGGGTTATGTCTGGTCGCGCGGTTACTGGCGCTGGGAAGGCGGGCGTTATGTCGCCGTTCGCGGGCACTGGGAACCGGAACGCCGAGGCTATCGTTACGTGCACCCGCATTGGGAACCGCGCAACGATGGCTGGCATTGGCAAGGCGGGGGCTGGGCCCACTAGAGCCAGCGTTTCGCCGAATCAAAAAGAGCGACCTTCTCAGGTCGCTTTTTTATTGTGTTGTGGTCACGATTTCGCAGCGTTGACACTGATTTCGTAGCAGCTGCCGTGCTCTCGTCGGAAGGATGGCCGGAGGCGTTACCGACCAGGTCTACCGGACATCGGCGTAACCACCTTCACCACATCACCCACCCACCGGATCTTGACGAACTTGGCGGGTCCGTCGCTTACTGGCGCCCCACGAGCGAAACGCAGAGTCTAGCGCGTCGCTCATGTCCTGATCCGTTACAGGAGTCCGCGATGAGCTGGTCTGCCAAACAGTATGTGGCTTTCGAAGATGAGCGCACGCGCCCGGCGCGCGATTTGCTGGCGGCTATCCCGAACACCGATGCGCATTCGGTGATCGACATCGGCTGCGGCCCCGGCAACTCTACCGAATTGCTCGTGCAGCGCTTTGCCAATGCCGCGGTGCGTGGACTGGACAGCTCGGCCGACATGATTGACGCCGCCCGTAAACGCTTGCCGGACGTACGCTTCGACACTGCCGATATCGCCGCCTGGAGCGAGCCCGGCCCGTTCGATGTGATCTTCGCCAACGCGGTGTTCCAGTGGTTGCCTGACCACGCCACGCTATTGCCGTCGCTGGTGTCCAAGCTCGCACCGGGTGGCAGCCTGGCGATTCAAATGCCTGACAACCTCGATCAACCGTCGCATCGGATGATGCGTGAAGTCGCCAGTAAGGGGCCTTGGGCCAGCAAGCTGGCGGACATCGCCGGGCAACGGACGACCCTGGACGATGCCAATACCTACTACCGGATGCTGTGTTCGTGCGCCTCGCGCGTCGATGTGTGGCGCACCACCTACCATCACCCGCTGGAGGGCGGTCCTGCGGCCGTGGTCGAGTGGTTCAAGGGCAGCGGTTTGCGGCCGTTTCTTGAACCGCTCGACGAGGCGGAAAAAGCTCAGTACCTCGAGCAATATCTGGCTGCGTTAGAGCCATTCTTCCCGGTACAGGCCGATGGTTCGGTGTTGCTGCCGTTCCCGCGTTTATTCATTGTGGCGACCCGCTAAAGGCCGTTGTTGCATCGGGCCTGAAGCTGTTGCCCTCAGCCCTGCTGCAACACTTTCAACGCCGCCGAGGCCAGGAAGCCGGAACGGCTTTTTTCTTCCGGGTGATGCAGCACGTATTCGTCGATACGGGTCAGCAGATAGCCGGGCAGGGTGATGTTGAGTTTCTGCGCCTTGCCCAGGTACTTGGTGACATCGATGTCCACCAATGCCCAGGTAACGCCGGCGTACTGCGGATTGGCTGCATGCACGGTGACTTTGTTGGCGGGCGGAATCGCCGAGCCGTCTTCGGCGAGTATCTCGAAGTGGCCTTCGATGGCTTCGCGCGCCATGGCGATCGCATCGTCCAGGTCCTCGCCGGCCGAGAAGCAGCCCGGAATATCCGGCACTTCCACGCCCCAGGCGTGTTCGTTATCGCCCATTGAAATCGCAATTGAGTAAAGCATGTTCGTTGTCCTCTGGGTGCTGTGCGCCGATTCAATACAGCAGGGCCTGTTGCAGAATGCTGACGGCTGTCTTGGTCAGTAAATCCTTTTTAGGGTGCGGGACGGTGACCAGACCAGGCTTCGTTGGATGCTTGAAGTGGTGGTGACTGCCTCTGACCCGTACCAGATACCAGCCGTCTGCGACGATTTGGGTTATCAAATATCGGCTATTCACATCACTTCCCTGTGCTGTGTAGGTGGTTACTATACCTACTGAAAATAAATTATCAACACTATAACCACCGCTGGTGGCGACAGAATGGATGAGTGGTAGGGAACAGTGTAGGAACCACCGCAGGACACGGTGTCCGGGAGCAGCGCTGGAGTGTTTCTGATTCCTTCAACGCCAGGGCAACGTGTGATGTTGCTGAACGACGGGCGTAAAAAACCGGTCACTGAGGACCGGCTTTCTTGTCTCTGCATCTTCTGTTTAAAAGGTGAGTTTTCGACACCGCGCTCCCCCCGCAGAGAAAAACCGAGGCCGAGAATCACGTAGTCGCTACTCAAGCAGCTGATCAATCAATACCGCGTTGGTATAGATCAAGCTTCCATCGCTTGCTCGATGTCCGACCAGATGGAACTGACCGCGCCCATGTTGCAAATAGACGCGCATTTGGCAGTCGGACAAGGGGCCGTATTCCTCTGGCATGATCAAATCCATTGAACTCATGTCGACATCGACCATGGCTTCAGGCTCAAGGGTCTTCTGCAGGCGCCCTTCAGCTTCCTCCAGGCGCAGATGGAGGGGGCCATCGACGTTAAAATGGACTTCTCCCACCGGGGTGGACTTTTGGTCGCCGCTGATTTTGCACCAGCCTTCGATCGTCAAGGCACTCATGACGGAACCTCCATTGTGGACTGCGGGACTCTGTAGCTCGGGCCGCTTCTGGCCGATCTCTGCCGTCCCTGATCAGAAATTGAGTATAGCTGGCAAGCGGGCCTCGCTTGGGATGGGGCGGGCTCGACTCTGATTATTTTGACTGATCGGAAACAAGTCGCTATGCCCAATTGAGTACCGGGGGACGTGATGCTGAGTATCTATAGTTATAGGGGGTGAATGGATTTAAATAATTAACTTAATGATGGAGTTGTAATCTTCGAACATCAGGTTCTTCAGGAAAAGCGCTTGTTTCGTTCATGCACTATACTTCTTGCTGACTCTACCGTCAGCAGCAGGGGTGCTTGTCTACCTTGCTGGTGCGTTAGATGTATGTTGATGTGATGATGCGGTTAAGTGGCGATGCTGTTGCATAACCAACGAGTGACAGGAACAGGATGAAGAGAAAATGGCAATAGCAATTATCTTGATTCTAATCGTTGTTGCATCAGTGTTGTTCAATATTCTGGCACCTTGGCATGCGACACCGGCCGCTTCCAACTGGGGGTCAATAGACACCACCCAGTTCATCACCCTGATCATCAGCGGAATATTTTTCATCGCCGTCACAGTATTTATGGCGGTCGCGGTGATGCGTTATCGTCACAAGGAGGGCGCCAGGGCGGCTTACCAGCCAGGAAATAAGAAGTTGGAGTCATGGTTAATTATTGTTACTTCGGTCGGTATTGCCGCGATGTTGGCGCCAGGTCTGGTTGTTTACAGTGATTTTGTCCGAGTGCCAAAACAAGCTTATGAACTTGAAGTGCTCGCCCAGCAGTGGCAGTGGGCCTTTCGTTTTCCCGGTCGGGACGGGAAACTGGGCAAGTCGGATATTAAGTTTGTTGATTCCACTAACCCCTTCGGTCTTGATCCCAAGGATCCTGCAGGGCAGGACGATGTGCTAATACTAAACAATGAAGTTCGCCTGCCGCTTGATCAGCCGGTAAAAGTTTTACTGCGTTCCAAAGATGTGCTGCACGATTTCGATGTACCGCAAATGCGCGGCAAGATGGACATGGTGCCGGGGATGGTGTCGTACTTTTGGTTTACGCCGACTAAAACCGGGGAATATGAAATTCTGTGCGCTGAATATTGTGGCGTAGGGCATTACAACATGCGCGGTCATATGATCGTGGTAGAACAAAACGCCTTCGATCAATGGCTGAGCAGCCAACCGACTTTTGCGCAGACATTAGCGGCAGCGGCCAAGCCCAGTCGGGACAGCATGCTGGAAAAAGGCCGGCTGTTGGTCGAGAAGTACGGCTGCAGCGCCTGCCATAGCCAGGATGGCAGTGCCAGTCTCGGCCCGGGTTGGAAAGGGTTGTATGGCCGCGCCGAACAGCTCGCCGATGGCACCAGTGTGCAGGTCGATGAGGCCTACCTGAAAGCGGCGATCCTCGATCCGAAAGCCCGACGGGTACAGGGCTACCCGCCGGTCATGGTGGCCTATACTCTCAATGAAGATGAACTGGGTGCTCTCGTTACCCTGATCAAATCACTGGGTACCGCGCGCCAAGGCGATGAGCTTTCTGCCGCAGTTGAAGACTTGGTGGCGCAAGGACAGCAGCTGGCCAAGTCGTTCGGCTGTCTGGCCTGCCACAGTGTTGATGGCAGCAAGGGCGTCGGCCCCAGCTGGCAGGGCCTGTATGGCAAGACAGAAACCCTTGAGGACGGTACGAGGATAAAGGTCGATGAGGACTATATAAAAGAATCGGTTCTTAAGCCTAATGCCAAAATCGTCAAGGGCTATGCGCCCATCATGCCTACCTTTACGCCGAGTGATAAGGAGTTGAGCGCACTGATCGCTTTTATCAAGTCCAAAGCGAATGCCGACGCTGATGCGAGCAAGGCGGGGCCAGGAAAGCAGCCGTAAGCAGCCAGCAATACACCGAAACTTCAGTAGGAGGATGACGTGATGGCCTATGCGGAGCAAGCCGAAACAGAAGCACTGCACGAGCCCAAAAGTTTCCTGACCAAATATATCTGGAGTCAGGACCACAAGGTCATCGCCATTCAGTATTCCTTGACGGCTATATTCGTGGGCATCATCGCCGTGGTGTTGTCCGATTTGATGCGCTTGCAGATAGGCTTCCCCGGTAGTTTGGGATTCATGGACGCCAGTACTTACTATCAGGCGATGACCATGCACGGGATGATCATGGTCATTTACTTGCTGACAGCCTTGTTTCTGGGTGGCTTCGGCAACTATCTGATCCCGCTGATGGTGGGCGCCCGGGACATGGTCTTCCCCTACGTCAACATGCTGAGTTACTGGACTTACCTGCTGGCGGTTCTGGTGTTGCTCGCCGCTTTCTTTGTCCCGGGCGGCCCCACGGGTGCGGGTTGGACGCTTTATCCGCCGCAGTCCATTACCAAGGGGACACCGGGAACCGACTGGGGCATCGTGCTGATGCTCGTGTCACTGGCGATTTTTATCGTCGCAACCACCATGGGCGGGTTGAACTACGTCACCACGGTGTTGCAGGCACGCACGCACGGCATGACCTTGTTTCGCATGCCGCTCTCCGTATGGGGAATCTTCATGGCCTCGATTATGGCCTTGCTGGCGTTCCCGGCGTTGTTTGTCAGTGCGATCATGACGCTGTTCGACAAGCTGTTGGGCACCAGCTTCTTTATGCCGGCAATCATCTCGCTGGGGCAGCAGCTCGATCACCAAGGTGGCAGCCCGATATTATTCCAGCATCTGTTCTGGTTCTTCGGCCACCCGGAAGTCTATATCGTTGCTCTCCCGGCGTTTGGTCTGGTCTCCGACTTGATCAGCACGCATGCGCGTAAAGGTATCTTCGGCTACCGAATGATGGTGTGGGCCATTATTGCGATTGGCGTACTCAGTTTTGTGGTCTGGGCACACCATATGTATGTCAGCGGAATGAACCCGTACTTTGGCTTTTTCTTCGCCACCACCACCTTGATCATCGCGGTGCCGACCGCACTGAAAGTCTACAACTGGATTCTGACCCTGTGGCGGGGCGACATTCATCTGACCGTACCGATGCTGTTTGCCCTGGCCTTTATCGTCACCTTTCTGGTCGGCGGTCTGACGGGGTTGTTTCTCGGTAATGTGATCGTGGACATTCCGCTCTCGGACACCTATTTCGTCGTGGCCCATTTTCATATGGTCATGGGTGTCGCACCGGTACTGGTGGTGTTCGGCGGCATCTATCATTGGTTCCCGAAAGTCACCGGGCGCATGACGAACGACACCCTCGGCAAGCTGCATTTCTGGATTACCTTTCTCGGCACCTACGCGATCTTCTTTCCCATGCACTACCTGGGTTTCCAGGGCATGCCACGCCGCTACTACGCCTATGACAACTACGCGTTCATCCCGCAGTCGGCGCAAGAATTGAATTCTTTCATTACGGTGGTCGCATTGATCGTCGGCGTTTCCCAACTGCTGTTCCTGTTCAACCTGGCCTGGAGCACTTTCAAAGGCAAGCCCGCAGGCAGTAACCCCTGGGGCGCAGCCAGTCTGGAATGGCAAACGCCGGACACCCCGCCGGTACACGGTAACTGGGGCGCGAAGCTGCCGGTCGCGCATCGCTGGGCCTACGACTACAGCATGCCGGGAATAGACCAGGATTTCGTTCCGCAAACGGTCTCCGACGAGGAGCTGGAGCAGATGCGGCAACTCAGTGCAGGAGCCAGGATTGCGGACGTTAAAACATGAACGGGCTGCTATTGAGAAACGCCGACGGTGCTGACCCCGGCGGTAGTTGGAGTGGTGGTCCTGAGGATATTCAGGCTGCCGAGGCTGCCGATAGAATCCAAAACGCAAGGGTCGGCCTGCGCTTGTTTCTGGCCGTAGTGAGCTCGTTATTCTTTCTCTTCCTGGTCGCCTTTATCGAGCGCTCGCAAATGGCCGACTGGCAACCTCTGACGGAGCCCTTGGCGCCGTTAGCCAATCTATGGCAGCTATGGCTGAATTCGGCTTTTCTGGTATTCAGCTGCATCGCACTGCAGTGGTCGCGTATGGCCGCCCGACAGGGTCGACTGGACGCAACGGTCATTGGTTTTGCATTAGGGGGCGTATTTGCAGTTGCCTTTCTGACGGGACAACTCTGGGTCTGGCAGCAGTTTGTCGCCTGGGGCTACTTTGTCGCCAGCAATCCGGCCAATAGTTTCTTTTACCTGTTGACCGGCCTGCATGGGTTCCACCTGCTGGGCGGACTGATCGCCTGGAGCAGAACCGTCGCTAAATTCCTGCATCACATACCGTTGCCGCAACTCAGCGCCAGCGTAGAGCTCTGTGCCACCTATTGGCATTACTTACTGGGTCTTTGGTTCGTGCTATTCGCTCTGCTGACCAGTACGCCGGCAACCTATGAAGCCATTGCCAGATTCTGCGGCCTGAGGTGAAAAACCATGGCATCGCCCCCGCTAGCCCCAGTCGAGTCCAGTTCATCCAACCCACCCAGCTCGCCGCCTGCAACGGGATGGCAGGGCATCGCCAACGACTGGGCCTCGGACAGAGAGGCTTTCAGGCAGGTGCCTTGGGGCAAGGCGATGATGTGGATATTCCTGCTCAGCGATACGTTTGTATTTACCTGCTTTTTAACCGGCTACATGTCGGTACGCATGACGATCACCAGCGCCTGGCCGAACCCCAGTGAAGTGTTCGCATTGACGATCGGCGGTAGAGAAATCCCGCTTATTCTGATCGCCATCATGACCTTTGTGCTGATCAGTAGCAGCGGCACCATGGCCATGGCAGTCAATTTCGCCTATCGCCGCGATCGCGCGAAAACCGCTGCCCTGATGCTGGCGACCGCAGCCTTCGGTGTGACCTTCGTCAGCATGCAGGCATTTGAATGGAGCAAGCTCATCGCAGAAGGGGTGCGTCCCTGGGGGAACCCCATGGGGGCGGCGCAATTCGGCGCCAGCTTTTTCATGATTACCGGTTTCCACGGGCTGCATGTGTCAGTCGGCGTCATCTACCTCAGCATTGTGGCGCTGAAGGTATTGCGCGGAGATTATGAGCGCTCCGGAAACTATCAGATCGTCGAGATAGCCGGGCTTTACTGGCACTTCGTGGACCTGGTGTGGGTGTTTATTTTTGCTTTCTTCTATTTATGGTAGGTCGTGAACAGGTTCTGAAGAGGAGCACTGATGATGGCGCATACTCAGGGGCAGCAACATCCAATCAGTTTGTACCTGAAAATCTGGGGGCTGTTATTCGTCCTCAGCACGCTGTCGTATCTTGTCGACTATTTTCACTTCCAGGGCTACCTCCGGTGGTCCCTGATCATCACGCTCATGTTGTTGAAGGCAGGTTTAATTGTCTCCATCTTCATGCACATGGCCTGGGAACGGTTGGCCATGGTCTACGCCATATTGGTGCCACCGTTGTGTTTACTGGTGCTCGTCGGACTGATGGCCACCGAGGCAGACTATGTGTTCCTCAGTCGGGTGATTTTCTTCGGCCAATAAGCGACGTCCGGATGGCACTTCCGGATGGCCTCAAGCCTCCAGGGGCTAACCCGATATCACTCGCTTGAACTGATGCCATTTGTGCTGCCAGGCTACTGTCCAGTGAGGGGCTGCCGTTCCCGTGCCGGCGATCTTCAGTCTTGGATGATGTTCGATCACCCGGTCCAGTACCGATTCCTGATCCGGCTCAACATCCACGAAGAAGATATGTTTGCCCTCATCGACCACCTGTTTAAAACTGCGGAAGTGAGTGTTCGGCACCTGGATACCAAAAAAACCACCTTCCCAGATGCTGAAGCCCACTATAACAACGGCCAGGAAGATGAAAGGCATCCAGCCTGCGACGGATTGGGTCCACCCCAGCCAATAGGCGCCGCCAAGGACCAGTGCCGCGAGTGGCACACCGACCGCCGCACCAATCTCGCCAGAGTGAACAGTATCCTGTTTCATTAACGAGTTAACTTCGTGGAGGTGATGTTCTTCAACATCAGCAACCTCTTCACTGAGCACATGAATTTGTTCGGTATTGATGCCGTTGGCTTCCAATTCATTTTCAACAGTTTCAAGATCGTCGAGATTGTCACTGATGTAATAGTGCCGATTCATACCACACCTCCCATCTCGTGTTTGCTGTAGACCTCCTCTGTCCGGCAGCCGTTAACTGAGATTTGCAGTCGGTATCTGTACCCGTGGGGGACGTTGCAGACTTCATGCAATTCGAAAGAAGTATAGCACTCGCTATCATGCGTGGTTTTCGCTGTCAAGACCTGGAGGGGGCGCCGAAATGGCGCCCCCTTGTGACGTCAGGACGGTTCTGCATCCATACGTCGCGCAATCACATCCAGCACATCGCAACCGTCGCGCAAAGGTATGCAGCAGAGCAATGCGAAGTCGCTGAGAATGACCGAGTCAGTGGTGATGTCACCCCGCATCGCGAGGTTTTCCAGAATCTGCGTCACGGCTCGGATTCTGTAACTGGCCGTGCTGAGCAGTGAATGCAGCGGTTGAGTGGTGTTGACGAACAGGGAGGGTAGGTCGTCGGCGTTGCTGGTTAAAGCCATATATTCATTCATGAGTAGAGCTCCATTGAGATAAGAGGTCTACCACTCAATCGTCGCCAAACGAAAAGGGTGGCAGCTGTACGCAGGTTGGCGAACCGGACAATGGACAACCCGGCAGACCCGAAGATCTCCCGCGCACAGCTACCAAAATGCAGGCAGCTAAGTGCTTTAAAGCGCTCCGAAAACTGATCGGAGGCTTTTGTACATTGGCATCGAGTCGCCAAACCCGAAGCGCCATTTTGGCGCCGGCTCGACTATAGGCCTCGTTGCAAATGCACAGCAATGCGCAAGTGTACGGACAATTCCCAGTGTCGTGTGGGACATTGCCTTTTCGGAAATTGGCTTCTTTGTGCCACCAGTCAATGGGTGGTTGACACTGAATTTGGCTGGCATTAATCCGCCGCGCCGTAGAATCACTCTTCGCCGCCCTCCATCTCACGATCCTCAAACGCAAAACGCACGGCCTCCACAACGCGTTCTGCCATGCGCTCATCTTCAAGCTGCGGGTAGCCTTTCATTAGCTTGCCGGACACCACCCAGCCGTTCTCCTTGATGGAACGGATGATGCGGTTCGCATCCTGGTCCGGCATTTTCAGTACTTCTTTCAGCCGGTTCTGAGCTCGCTGAAAGATCACCAGTACTCTGGCTTCATCCGCCATTCCCTTTCGAATCGTGTGCTCGACGACACGTGCGGTGTACAGGACGTGTTCGGTCAGATCGAGATAGCGCCAGGCAAAGCGCGCGTCCTCGTATTCATTGAAGATGAAGTTGCTGCGAGTCCCGTGCGAAAACGCTAATTTTCGCGGATATGAAAATGCTAACGCTTGATGAAATTTGATAATAAATCCGTGTTTTCAGAAAAAAACGCTAACAGACTTCAGGGTAGTCGCTAACGCCCCGAGAGCACTTAATCATCGATCAGCGGGCAACGGACGAAAGGGGGGATGCCTCAGAGCCCGATTCCACCAAACCCCAGAAACAAAAAAACCGGCCATCAAGGCCGGTTTTTTCTTTACCTGCATCCCCGTCAAAAAACGACGTGAGACTGAAATCTGATTGGAGCGGGTGAAGGGAATCGAACCCTCGTTATCAGCTTGGGAAGCTGGAGTAATGCCATTATACGACACCCGCTCAGAGCGGCTGACTTTGTACCAGATGTGGCGCTGGATTTGAAGTTTTTCTTTGGCGAATCTGCGGTTACGTGGTTTTTTGCAGGCAAGGCAATGCCTCGTCGGCAGCTGGGCTCAGCGCTGGCGATGGCGGCGGTACACCGGGTTTGAAAGCGTATTGCGGTCTGTCGCGGGCAAGCCTCGTACCTACAGGTAATGCGTGTAGTCAGGAAGACGAGGTTGCTCGCGAGGACGCTGTTTCAAATGGCCAATGCATGGTGGTCCTGGGTGAAGTGGGAACGCGTTCGGCCTTCATGATGAGCCGGTTTCAGGAACCCCATCAGTGCATGACGGCTGTCTCGGCAGGCGGCTTTGTGCTCCATGTCGAGAAAGTGCCCGGTGGCCCGGATGGTGCTGAATGTGCTGTGTTGCACATGGCTGGCGAACAGTCGGGCATCGTCGGCGGCGGTGTACTCGTCCCATTCACCGTTCATGAACAACACCGGTACGTCGATATGCTTGGCGGCCTTGAGGTAGCACTGGCGATCGCTGTTGAGCAGATCGCTGATGTGGAAGTGCATCTGCCCGTATTCATGCTCGGCCAGGCTGCTGACGTGACGATAATTGAAGCGCTTGAACAGCGTCGGCAGGTGTTTGCCGATGGTGTTGTTGACCAGGTGGCCGACACGGTCGCCATCAAGGTTGCCGAGGTAGTCGACACCGCGCTCCAGATAATCGCGCATGTGCTCGTTGACTATCGGCGAGAACGAGCTGATCACAGCTTTCTCGATCCGGCGCGGGCGTTGTGCCAAAGCGATCAACGTAGCGGAGCCACCCCACGAGAATGACATCACGTGTTCTGCGGCAAAATGGTCGATCAGCTCAAGGAGGATCTGCCCTTCGACTTCCTTGGTGAGCATTTGCTCATGCCGATTGTGGGCCTTTGACTTGCCCGCGTAGGGCTGGTCGTACAACACCACGTTGAATTGCGGGTGCAGGTTTTTTACGGTTTGTGCAAACGATGCAGTCGTGGCCATCGAGCCGTTGACCAGAATGATGGTCTTCTCTGCGGCGTCTGCGCGATAGAACTCCGTGTAAACCCGGTACTGACCTTGTATATCCAGCACAGCGATTTCTGGCCTCATGTCATAAGACTCCTGGCAAGCGGGTATGCGCGCAATGAGATTGCACGAGCTTTGTGACAGGTAGGCATACGCCTGGAATTTTTTGAGCCCATGTCGATCCGGTGAAGGCTGGTCGACGGGTATTGTTATTGGCGGGCAGTCTGTCGGGAGAGGTGAAATCTGCGAGGCGCTCTGCCGACAAAAAGTTTCTTAGAAGTATGTTATGACTTGCCGGTCACATTTGGGCCGACGTCCTGATTCAAGCAGGGGAGTGGCCATCGCGCAAGTGCAGTTCGTAAATTGTTCGACAACTTCTGCTCAGCGGTCGCTTGCTTCAGATCAGCTGGATCTCTCTGGCGCTCAGCGGACGGTACTCGCCCGGACTCAATGTGTCATCGAGTACCAGCGGCCCCATGCGCTCGCGGTGCAGGCGCAAGACCTTGTTATCGAAGTGGCCGAACATCCGTTTCACCTGGTGATAGCGGCCCTCGACGATGCTCAACCGTGCAGATTTTTCGCCCAGCAGCACCAGGTCGGCAGGCTGGGTGGTGAGATCCTCAAAGGCGAAGTACAGGCCTTTGGCGAAGGTCTGTGCGTATTCATCGGTGATGGGTTGTTCGGTTTCGACGTAGTAGACCTTTGGCAGCTTGGTCTGCGGTTGGGTCAGGCGCCGCGACCAGGAGCCGTCGTTGGTGATCAGCATCAGCCCGGTGGTGTTGAAGTCCAGTCGCCCGGCGATGTGCAGGTCGTCCTTGTCAGGTTCAAGGATCAGGTCGAGGACGGTCGGGTGTTCCGGGTCGCGAGTGGCGCTGACACAGCCCGGCGGTTTGTGCAGCATGAAGTAGCGCGGTGGTTTGCCGGCTTGCAGTACTTCGTCGTCGCACTCGACACGGCTGAACTCGCGCACTTCACAATGCGGATCGCTGACGATCTGCCCGTCGACCTTGATCCGCCGTTCGACCAATAGCAGGCGCACCTGTTTACGGTTGAAGCGAGGCAGGTTGCTGAGGAAGCGGTCAACGCGCATGACGGTCGGCAGATCGGAAAAGGGCGCGCATCTTACCCTATAGGGCTGCTTGCAGCTGCGACTCGACCTGCGCGCAGCGTGGGCACAGGCACGACTGGTCGCGCAGTTCGGCGGGCAACGCCAGCAGCACTGCCGGGTCGATAGCCACGGCGTAGCACCAGCAGGCCTGGTCGGCGGTTCGCGGGTCGGCCAGGCTGCAATCGTTGCTGGCGCCGCAGGCCGGGCAGAGGTCAGGTTTTTTCATGGCTGGAATGGGGCACTTCTGTGCAGGTTCGATGACGGTTGATTGGGCACGGTACATGGTCTGTGTGGAGCGTAACAGCAGGCTGTGCAGGCGGGTGGTCTGGCCGTCGATCTGAAGGCGTGCGCGGTGAGGCACTTGGCGGTTGTTTCAGAGTCTTAATAGATGTCAGCCGCTCAGTGTTCCGACTGACGCCGACCAGCGTTGCTGGTACGCGCTGTCTGCGGTCCAGGAGGCCGCCATGTATCGTCGAATCTTGCTTGGTGCGTTGCTGGGTTTGAGTCTTTCTGCCTGTTATTACTATGTCGATCCAGGCTATTACGGTCCTGCGGTGTACACGGCACCGGTACCGTATTACTACGGCGGTTACTATGCGCCTTACTACTGTTGTGGTCTCTACTATGGCCCCCGCTATTATTATGGTGGTTACCATGGTTATTACCACGGTGGTTATGGGGGGCGTTATCACGGTGGTGGGGGGTATCACGGGCATCACTGAAACGGTGGCGAGTCGGGCCGCTTTGATCGTGTTGGGTTTTTCTAATTGCGCGGCGCTTTCTGGTGAAGGAAGCGCCGTTTTTTATGCAGGCTAATCGGCGCTCGAGAAGCGTTATCGGCTACGTGTTTAAATTTGTTTCTGAATCGCACCAGATTCCGATTTTGCTGTCAGATATTTCGTCAGTCAGATGAATTGGCTGCCGCTGACCAGCGTCGCTGGTATGGCTCATTCGCGGTCCAGGAGGCCGCCATGTATCGCCGACTTCTTCTTATCGCTTCATTGGGTTTGACGCTTTCTGCTTGTGTTCCCTATTACGACGAAGGTCCCGGTAATTACGGCCCTCAGGTCTACACCTCGCCGGCACCGGCTTATTACTACGGCGGTGGACCCTATTATTCCGCACCGCCTGTGCGTTACTACTCGCCGCCGCGCTACTACCAGCCAGCGCCGCGTTATTACCAGGCACCACCGCGAGTCGAGTACCGCGTTTACCAGAGCCGTGGCTGGGATGACCGCGACCGCCATGGCTGGGGTCATCGCGAGGAGGGTGGCCATGGCCGCCGGGAATGGGATGATCGGGGTCATCGTGACGGGCGTGATCACGACAGACAGGGTGACCGTGATGGTCGCGATGGCCGCGATGGCCGCCGTAATTGGGACGGCCACCGCTAGGCCTTCCAACGAACAAGCGGCGCATTCAGCGCCGCTTTTTTATGCCTGAAATTTCAGTAACCCGACAAATCCGCCAGCGGATGTCGACCTTCCCAGGCCTTATGAAAATGCGCCTGGACCACCGCCTCAGGAATCGTGTTGATGTCCGGCCAATGCCAATGCGGCTTCTGGTCCTTGTCGATCAAACGCGCACGAACACCTTCGCTGAATTCCGGGTGCCGACAGCAATTCAGGCTCATGGTGTATTCCATCTGGAAGACCTCGGCCAATGACAGGTGCCGAGCACGCTGGATTTGCTCCCAGACCAGATAGGCGGTCAGCGGGCAGCCCTCGTGCAAGGTTTTCGCCGCACGGGCCAGCAGCAAGTCGCGGTGATCGCGCAACAGGCTGATGGCACGCCAGGCACAACGTACATCGCTGACATCCAGCAACTCATCAATCTGCTGGCGTCGTGGCAACCATTGCGCCTCGGGCATTTGCCCGACGGCTTCTTGCTGCAAGGCCTTGAGCAGGCTGTTGAGCTGCATGGGCGTCTGTTCCTGCCAGTTCAATTGCAGCAGACCTTCGATGAGCTCTTCCTGCTGTTCATCCAGCAAGAAGCGGTCAGCCAGGTCCAGATCAATGGCGTCGCGTGCGTTTATCTGCGCGCCGGTCAAGCCAAGAAACAGGCCGAGCTTGCCGGGCAGTCGTGACAAAAACCAACTGGCGCCAACATCCGGGTACAGGCCGATACTGATTTCAGGCATGGCCAGGCGGCTGCTCGGGGTGACGATGCGGATGCTTGCGCCTTGCAGCAACCCCAGGCCGCCACCGAGGACGTAACCGTGGCCCCAGCAGATCAGCGGTTTAGGGTAGGTGTGCAAACGAAAATCAAGGCGATATTCCGCCGAGAAAAATTGCGCGGCCAAGGGCGGTACTTCACCGGGATGGGCCCGACAGGCTTCTACCAGACTGCGTACTTCACCGCCGGCGCAAAACGCCTTGGCACCGTTGCCGCGTAACAGCACACAGACAATCTGCGGCTCTTTGGCCCAGTCCTCCAGTTGATCGCTCAAGGCTCTGATCATCGGCAGCGAGAGGGCGTTCAGGGATTTTTCGGCATCCAGGCTGGCGATACCGATGCGTGCGCCGTCCGTGCCGGTGAGTTCTTCGAAGTGCAGATTCATTTTGACCTCGATGACTGAATTGAACGTTCAGTATGATCGCTGTACGAGAAAGTGCTGGATCTGCGTCAGATCAATTGACAAGCGCGGTGGGCTTTCCTAGGGTTCGCCCCATTGAATTCTCGGGTGTAACCATGACTGTTGAAGACCGTATCAAACTCGAACCGAGCTGGAAGGAAGCACTGCGTGCCGAATTCGACCAGCCTTACATGGCTGAGTTGCGCGAGTTTCTGCGGCAGGAAAACGCCGCAGGCAAGGAAATCTATCCGCCGGGGCCGATGATCTTCAACGCCCTCAACTCCACGCCGCTGGACAAGGTCAAAGTGGTGATCCTCGGCCAGGACCCGTACCACGGCCCGGGTCAGGCTCATGGCTTGTGCTTCTCGGTGCAACCGGGTGTGCCGGCGCCACCGTCGCTGGTGAACATCTATAAAGAGTTGAAGCGCGACCTGAACATCGACATCCCGAACCACGGTTACCTGCAAAGCTGGGCCGACCAGGGCGTACTGATGCTCAACACCACCATGACCGTGGAGCGGGCCAATGCCAACGCCCATGCGGGCAAGGGCTGGCAGCACTTTACCGATCGGATTATCGAGGTGGTCAGCGAGCATCAGCCCCATCTGGTGTTTTTGCTATGGGGCGCTCACGCGCAGAGCAAACAGAAACTGATCGATGCCACCAAACATCTGGTGTTGACCTCGGTGCACCCGTCGCCGCTGTCGGCTTACCGCGGATTCCTCGGTTGCGGGCATTTCAGCCGCGCCAACAAGTTTCTTGAACAGAATGGCGAGACGCCGATCGAGTGGCGGTTGCCTCCGGTCTGAATTCGTCTTTGCAGGCAAGCCCCGCGCCTACGGAGCGAGGCTTGCCTGCGATAGGTTCGACTCGATCGCCTCAGGCGATAGCGCGCCGGGCCATCGAGCGTTTGCGCCAGATGCGCAGGATCGGCATCAGCAACATGATCGCGGTCAGTACCCAGCAACCGAAGGTGATGGGGCTCGACCAGAGGATATCCAGCGCACCGTTGGAAATCGACAGCGCACGTCGCAGGTTCTGCTCCATCAACCCGCCAAGAATGAAACCCAGCAGGACCGGTGACAACGGGAAATCCAGCTTGCGCAGGATGTAGCCGAAGATACCGATACCGATCATCAGGAACAGGTCGAAGGTCGTCGCGTGCACGGCGTAGACGCCGATCCCGGTAATGATTGCGATCACCGGCACCAGTGCCCAGTTCGGCACGGCAAGGATGCGGGTGAAGAGGCGGATCATCGGGATGTTGAGGATCACCAGCATGACGTTGGCGACGAACAACGAAGCGATCAGGCCCCAGACAATGTCCGGTTGCTGTTGGAACAGCAGCGGGCCGGGGGTGATGTTGTACAGCGACAGGGCGCCGATCATCACCGCCGTGGTGCCTGAACCCGGTACGCCGAGGGTCAGCATCGGCACCAGCGCGCCGCAGGCAGCACCGCCGATGGCGGTTTCCGGTGCCGCGAGGCCACGTTTGTCTCCCTGGCCGAAGGTGCCGCTGGCACCGGCAATACGTTTCTCGGTCATGTAGGCGACGGCACTGGCCAGCGTCGCGCCGGCACCCGGCAACACGCCCATGATGAACCCCAGAACGCCGCAACGGATATTCACCACGAACACCGAGGCGGCTTCCTTGAAGTTGAACATCATCCGCCCGGTGGCTTTCACGGCTTCCTGACCGTGATGGGTTTTTTCCAGCAGCAACAGGATTTCGCTGATGGAGAACAGGCCCAGTACCAACACCACGAATTGAATACCGTCGGTGAGGTGGATGTTGTCTCCGGTGAAACGGTAGACGCCGCTGTTGGCATCGATCCCGACGCACGACAGAAACAACCCGATCAGCGCGGCAATAAAGGTTTTCAGCGGTCGATCACCGGCCATGCCACCGAGGCAGACAATCGCGAAGACCATCAGCACGAAGTATTCCGCAGGGCCGAAGGCAATGGCCCATTTCGCCAGCAGCGGGGCGAACAGCACCATGCCGCAGGTGGCGATGAAGGCACCGATGAATGAACTCCAGGCCGACAACGACAGCGCCACCCCGGCCATGCCCTGGCGGGCCATCGGGTAGCCATCGAGGGTGGTCATGACCGTGGATGCTTCGCCCGGAATGTTCAACAGAATCGAACTGATCCGTCCGCCGTATTCGCAGCCCAGGTAGACGGCAGCCAACAGAATCAACGCGGACTCTGGTGGCAGGCCAAGGGCGAACGCAATCGGAATCAACAACGCCACGCCGTTGATCGGCCCCAGGCCCGGCAACAAGCCGACCACGGTGCCGATCAGGGTGCCGCACAACGCGGTGACCAGGTTGTAAGGGGTCAGTGCGACGCCGAAACCCTGGCCAAGGTAGTTAAGGGTATCCATATCAGTTCTCCAGAACGTCGAGCAGACCCAACGGCAGCGGCACGTCCATCAACCGGTCGAACAGCATGTACAGACCGACGCTCATCAAGCTGATGATCACCACGCTGGGCAACCAGCGCCCGCCATACAGGCGCGCCATCGGTACACCAATGAGAATGCTGGAAACAATGAAACCCAGTGGTTCGAAGGTTCCGGCGAACACCAGCAGCAGAACGACACAGATGCCGATCTTGGTCAGGGTTTCGCGGTCCAGTGGCGGCTCGTCTTCGCTGTGTTTGATCGGCGCAGGGCGAAACACCATGTACAGCAGCGCCGCGCTCATCAAACCGAGCATCAACAGCGGGAAGGCTCTTGGTCCGACGGGTTCATAGGAAAAAGCCGCCTGGTACGGCCACGCCATCAGCGCCAGGCCGAGACAGGCGAGCAGCAGCAACGCGGCAAAAATACGTTGTAAGAGCATGACAAACTCCTGGGCCACCCCTTTGATGCGCAAGGGGATGGCCGCGAGACAGAGGCGATTACTGAATCAGGCCGAACTCTTTGGCCAGCAGTTTGTAGTCCGCTACCTGCTTCTTCACGTAGGTGTCCAGCTCTGGTCCGGTCATGGCGAACGGGAACAGTTCACGCTGATCGCGCAGCTTGGCGAAGTCCTCCGAGGCCAGCAGTTTGTCGAAGGCGTTTTTCCACCAGGCGTATTCCGCATCGCTGACTTTTGGCCCAAGGTAGAACCCCCGAACCACTGGCCAGACGATGTCGTAGCCTTGCTCTTTGGCGGTCGGAATGTCCTTCATTTCCGGCTCGTCCAGACGCTCGTTGGCGAACACGGCCAGCAGGCGCATGTCACCGCTCTGGATGTGCGGCATCGAGTCGGAGATGTCGGTGCTGCCGACCTGAATGTGACCACCGAGCAGTGCGGTAGCGATTTCACCGCCGCCTTCGAGGGCGACGTAGCGCAGGTCACGCGGATTGATCCCGGCGGCCTTGGCGATCAGCGCGGTTTGCATCCAGTCCTGACTGCCCACCGTGCCACCGGAGCCGATCACTACTTTGCTCGGGTCTTTCTTCAGCGCCTGAACCAGGTCGTCGAGGTTCTTGTAGGGCGAATCGCTTTTCACCGCGATCGCACCGTAGCTGGTGCCCACCGCTGCCAGCCAGCGCACGGCACTTTCATCGAAGCGACCGAACTTGCCTTGGGCCAGGTTCAGCAGCGAGCCGCTGGACCAGGCCACCAGGGTACCGGCGTCCGCAGGTCGCTGGGCGACGACGGCATTGTAGGCTACCGCGCCGACACCGCCGGGCATGTAGGTCACGCGCATCGGTTTGGTCAGGATTTTTTCGTTCACCAGCGCGCTTTGCGCCAGTTTGCAGGTCAGGTCGAAGCCACCGCCCGGGGATGCCGGTGCGATGCATTCCGGGCGCTTGGGCTCGCTGGCGACGTCCGCCAGCAGTGGGCTGGCAAACAGCAGGCAGCTGGCCGCCAGGGCGAATTTACGCAGTGATGGGTTCATGTGGATCTCCATAATTATTGTTTTTATTGGCGAAAACGCTTCGAGGCATCTTTCGGATCTCGACGGCCTGTGTACAGCAGTCGAGACGGTCCCTGACGGGACTCTAACGATCCAACCTTTCACGAACCTTTCAACAGACTTTCACGTTTTTCGGGCTTCACAGCGGCGGATGCGGCTGTAAACTCGGCGCCAAAGAATGGCGTCGACCATCCCCCGAACGAGGTAAAAATCCATGCGTGTTCTTCTCGTCGAAGACCATCTTCAGCTGGCCGAAAGTGTCGCCCAAGCGCTCAAGAGCACCGGCTTGACCGTCGATGTGCTGCATGATGGGGTGGCCGCCGACCTGGCCTTGAACAGCGAGGAGTACGCGGTGGCGATCCTTGATGTCGGCCTGCCGCGCATGGACGGTTTCGAGGTGCTGGCGCGTTTGCGCAGCCGTGGCAAGAACCTGCCGGTGCTGATGCTGACGGCCCGCAGCGACGTCAAGGATCGGGTTCACGGGCTCAACCTTGGCGCCGACGACTACCTGGCCAAACCCTTTGAGCTGACCGAGCTGGAAGCGCGAGTCAAGGCGCTGTTGCGGCGCAGCGTACTCGGCGGCGAGCGTCAGCAACGCTGCGGCGTGTTGGTGTATGACCTGGACACTCGGCGCTTCACCCTCGGCGATGAGCTGCTGACCCTGACTTCTCGCGAACAAGCGGTGCTCGAAGCGTTGATCGCGCGCCCTGGGCGGGTGATGAGCAAGGAGCAGCTTGCCTCCCAGGTGTTTGGTCTGGACGAAGAGGCCAGCCCTGACGCCATCGAAATCTACGTCCACCGTTTGCGCAAGAAACTCGACGGCCATGCGGTGGCAATCGTGACCTTCAGGGGGCTCGGTTACCTGCTGGAAACCCGCGATGCATAAGCCCGGCAGTTTGCGCTGGCGGTTACTGTGGAACCTCGCACTGCTGCTGGTGGTGCTGATGATCGCCAGCGGTTTGAGCGCCTACTGGAACGGTCGCGAAGCGGCCGACACGGCGTATGACCGGACCTTGCTGGCCTCGGCGCGAACCATCGCCGCCGGGCTTTCCCAGCGCGATGGCAGCCTTAGCGCCGATGTGCCTTATGTGGCGCTGGACACGTTTGCCTACGACAGCGCCGGACGCATTTACTACCAGGTCAACGACATCCATCAGCAGCTGATTTCCGGTTACGAAAACCTGCCCGGACCACCGCCAGGCACGCCGCGAACCGACGATTATCCAGCGCTGGCGAGGTTCTATGACGCCATTTACCAAGGGCAGAACGTGAGGGTAGTGAGCCTGCTCAAGCCGGTGACCGAACCGAACATGAATGGCATGGCGGAAATCCGCGTGGCGGAAACCGACGAGGCCCGTGTTCGCATGGCTCGCAGCCTGATGACCGATACCTTGCTGCGTCTGGGCATGCTGGCCGGAGGGGCGTTGCTGCTGGTGTGGTTTGCGGTGAGCGCGGCATTGCGCCCGCTCGAGCGTTTGCGCACGGTGGTAGAGGAGCGGCAGTCGGATGATCTTCGGTCTTTGCCGCTGGTGGAAGTGCAACGCGAATTGTGGCCGCTGGTACGCGCGCTTAACCACTTTACCGAACGCTTGCGCGGGCAGTTCGAACGTCAGGCGCAGTTCATCGCCGATGCGGCCCATGAGTTGCGAACGCCGTTGGCGGCCCTCAAGGCAAGGCTCGAATTAGGGTTGCGGGCGAGTGAGCCCGAGACTTGGCGAAATACATTGGAGAGCGCCGCTCAGGGCACTGATCGGCTGACTCATCTGGCGAATCAATTGCTCTCGCTTGCGCGCGTCGAGAACGGCGCGCGGGCGATTGCCGAGGGTGGTGCGCAGTTGCTCGATCTGAGTCAACTGGCTCGCGAGTTGGGCATGGCCATGGCGCCGTTGGCCCACGCGCGGGGCGTCGCGTTGGCGTTGGAGGCTGAGGAACCGGTATGGCTGCGCGGCGAGCCAACACTGTTGAATGAGCTGTTGAGCAATCTGGTGGATAACGCCTTGGCTCACACGCCTCCGGGCGGCAACGTGATTTTGCGCGTCAGTGCGCCCGCGGTGCTGGAGGTCGAGGATGATGGGCCGGGGATTCCGCTTGAGGAGCGCGACCGGGTGTTCGAACGCTTCTACCGGCGGAATCAGCAGGTGGCGGGATCAGGCCTGGGCCTGGCGATTGTCGGTGAAATCTGCCGCGCCCATCTGGCCCAGATCAGCCTGCACGATGGCGCACAGGCCGGGTTGAAGGTTCGCGTAAGTTTTATCGCCGGGTAGTTTTGTAGTGCTCGTATTGGCCTCATCGCGAGCAGGCTCGCTCCCACACTGAGTATTCTGTGTGCATGCTGTTTGTGATCACCACAGTTCAAATGTGGGAGCGAGCCTGCTCGCGATGGGGGCGATGCAGTCTCTTGATCAGTAGAACATCGATCGTGATTCATCCAGATCGCTGCACATTGCCGTGTTCTCCGGATCAATCCCCAGTTTTTTGAATGCTGGCACGTTGAGCACGTCAATTCTGGACAGCGGATGATCGGTGTCCTTGTGGCAATACAGGCTGGCGATCTGCACCAGATCGACATAATCGACCTGCTCGGACTGACGCTTGAAGTCCAGATACAGCCCCGGCAGTTTCACCAGCATTTCCGGAAACTCCCAGACCTGCAGCAGCTTGTCACCGAGCAGCGGATGAATGTGTTCGATCACATGGTTGAGGCTGACCGGATCTGACAGCAGCTCGTAGTGGTCTTCGGCATAGGTCAGAATCGGCAGCACACCGATCTGATGCACAAGCCCGCCAAGAGCCGCCTGATCCGGTTTCAATTGGGTATGAGTGCGGCACAGTGCATAGCTGACACCGGCGATTTCCAGGCTCTTGCGCCAGACTTCGCGCATCTTCTGTTCCACCACCTCGGAGCGGGCATGGAAAATCTGTTCCATGACCAGACCGATAGCCAGGTTGCTGCTGTAATTGATGCCCAGTCGGGTGATTGCCGTGTGCAGGTCGGTCACTTCCTGAGCGGCACGCAGCAACGGACTGTTGACCACCTTGATCAAGCGCGCGGACAACGCGGTGTCGCGGCCGATGACTTTGCTCAGGTCGGCGACGCTGATTTCCGGGTCTTCGGCGGCCTTGCGAATCTGCAGGGCCACTTCCGGTAACGTTGGCAGAACCAGGTCATCGTTATCGATGGCCTCAACCAAATCCTGTTGGACCTTTTCCGCCAGCTCGCTCATTTAGTTTCTCTAGGGCATTGCAAAAAAATGCTGCAGTTAACGCTGGATCTCGCGATCACGATCCAGTGAGTAAGGCAGATCGAGCAGGTGCAGGGCCGGGCCCTCCAGGGCACCAAGATGCACATCGCCACTGTCCGCGGCTTCGGCTTGCAGCACCGCCAACAGCTCGATGTTCTTTTCGGCACGAGCGGCGATCACTACTTCACCAATGGAACTGCCATGGGTTGGGGAAAACAGTGCAGTGCCAGGCTCGGGCAGCTCGGTGGCGTCGAGTTGCAGGCGATACAACCGACGCTTGAGTTTGCCCAGGTACTGCATGCGCGCGACGATTTCCTGGCCGGTGTAGCAACCTTTCTTGAAGCTCACGCCGCCCACCGCTTGCAGATTGAGCATTTGCGGAATGAACAGCTCGCGGGTCTGCGGCATGACCTGGCCGATGCCGGCGCGGATCTGCCCGAGCAGCCACTGGTTCAGATTGCCTTCAGGCAGCAGCGCGGCCAGCGTGTTGTGCAAGGTGTCGGCCTGACTGGCTGCCGCCCAGAGTTCGACGCGATCGGATGACACACGAATGGCAATCAGGCCGCCCGCGCGGGCTACTGCGCCATCTTCCAGGGGAAGCGCCAGGCCCAGGCCGGACAGGACGGCTTCTGAATGCTGCAGGCCGAAGCGAACCCAGGCGGCACTTTCGTCGGTCAATTTGGATTTGGAGAACACCGCGTACTTTTTCAGGTCCGCCAACTGTGGCTCCAGCAACTCGCTGGCCATCGCCAACAGAACCCCGTCACCTTCCAGCAGGATGCGAAAGCTCGACTGCATGCGGCCTTTCTGGGTGCAGCGCGCACCGAGACTGGCCTGGGTGTCGTTCAGGTAATTGAGGTTGCAGGTCAATTGCCCCTGAAGGAACTTGCTGGCGTCGGAGCCGCGAACGGCGAGCACGCCTTCATGGGACAAGGTGCAGAAAAAAGCAGAATCGGCCATGGGTCATCGCAGGGTAAAGAGTCTGGAGGACATCATAAGGGGGCGCCCTTGAAATGGGTAGTTCACAAAGGTTCGAGGGTGCCCGACCAAAGCCGACTGTTCGACAGGGATTGGGGCTGTATACTTGCGCTCTATTTGAGGAGCGCTCCATGGTCGAAGATGTTGAACTGAACCGCCTCTACTGGCACAGCCGTCGCGGCATGCTCGAGCTTGACGTGTTGCTCGTGCCGTTTGTCAAAGAGGTTTATCCGCACCTCAACGATGTCGATCGCGAGTGCTACCGCAAACTGCTCGAATGCGAAGATCAGGACATGTTCGGCTGGTTCATGGAACGCGCCGAATCGGAAGACCCTGAGCTGCAGCGCATGGTTCGCATGATTCTGGACCGTGTTCAACCCAAGTAACCATTATGAATGCCGCTGGCATGCCTCACGGCAATTGCTGGCGGCTTATCTTCTCGCCCAGCTGTTCGCGCTGGGTTCGCTGTTGCTGCTCTCTATACCGGTATGGGCCTGTTTGCTCGGCATTGCGCTGTGCGTGGCTCACGGTTTTTGGGTGTTGCCACGCCAGATTCTGCTGACGCATCCGCAGGCATTCCGTGGCTTGCGCCGGGACGCTGATGGTTGGCAGTTGTGGAATCAGCTGTCGGGTTGGCAATCCGTGCAATTACGTCCGGACAGCCTGGCGCTACCGTTGGTCGTCGTGTTGCGTTTTCGTCTGCGCGGCGAGCGGCGGGTCCGGGCGATCTGTGTGCCGCGCGATGCGCAGGCGACGGATATTCACCGACGCCTGCGGGTCCGGCTGAAGTTCAGTCGGCGTAGGTGGGCGGCACCAGAATAGTGTCCAGCGCCTCTGGCAGCATGTTCGGGTAATCGAGGGTGTAATGCAGGCCGCGACTTTCCTTGCGCTCCATGGCTGAGCGAATCATCAGCTCGGCCACCTGAGCCAGGTTGCGCAGTTCGATCAGATCCCGGCTGACCTTGTAGTTGCTATAGAACTCGTCGATCTCGTCCAGCAGCAGGCGCACGCGATGCTGCGCACGTTGCAGGCGCTTGTTGGTACGCACGATGCCCACGTAGTCCCACATGAACCGCCGAAGCTCATCCCAGTTGTGCGCAATGATCACGTCTTCATCGGAATCGGTCACCTGGCTGGCGTCCCAGGCGGGCAGGGCGCTTGGAATCGCGACGTGCGGCAACTGCTCAAGAATGTCCGCCGCCGCCGAGCGGGCGTAGACGAAGCATTCCAGTAGCGAGTTGCTGGCCATGCGGTTGGCACCGTGCAGGCCGGTGAAGCTGGTTTCGCCAATCGCATACAGGCCAGGCACGTCGGTGCGGCCGTGTTGGTCAACCATGACGCCACCGCAGGTGTAGTGTGCAGCCGGGACCACCGGGATCGGCTGTTTGGTGATGTCTATGGAGAATTCCAGGCAGCGCTCGTACATCGTCGGGAAGTGCGACTTGATGAAAGATGCAGGTTTATGGCTGATGTCCAGATAGACGCAGTCGATACCCAGGCGCTTCATTTCATGGTCGATTGCCCGGGCGACGATGTCCCGTGGTGCCAGTTCGGCGCGCGGGTCAAAACGCTGCATGAAGCGTTCGCCGTTTGGCAGCTTCAAATGTGCACCTTCACCGCGCAGGGCTTCGGTAATCAGGAAGCTTTTGGCTTGTGGGTGGTACAGGCAGGTGGGGTGGAACTGGTTGAACTCCAGATTCGCCACCCGGCAGCCCGAACGCCAGGCCATGGCAATTCCGTCGCCACAAGCGCCGTCGGGGTTGCTGGTGTAGAGGTAGACTTTCGCGGCACCGCCGGAGGCGAGGATCACGAACCGCGCGCCATAGGTATCGACTTCACCGGTGCCCCGATTGAGCACGTAGGCACCAAGGCAGCGATCACCTTCCAGGCCCAGGCGTTTTTCGGTGATCAGATCAACGGCGACCCGTTGCTCCAGCAATTCGATGTTCGGCCGTTGCCGTGCTTGATCAAGCAAGGTATTGAAAATCGCCGCGCCTGTGGCGTCGGCGGCATGAATAATGCGCCGATGACTGTGGCCGCCCTCGCGGGTCAGGTGAAACTCGAAACCACCGTCTTCAGTGCCGGACTGTTCATCGCGGGTGAACGGCACGCCCTGATCGATCAACCATTGAATGGCTTCGCGGCTATGCTCGACGGTAAAGCGCACGGCGTCTTCGTGGCACAGGCCTCCGCCAGCGTTGAGGGTGTCATCGACGTGGGATTCTACGGTATCGGTGTCATCCAGTACGGCAGCGACACCGCCCTGAGCCCAGTAGGTCGAACCGTTGGCGAGGTTGCCTTTGCTCAGTACGGCAATGCGCAAATGATCGGGCAAGGTCAATGCCAGACTCAAACCGGCAGCGCCGCTGCCAATTACCAGAACATCGTGTTGAAACTGTTGGCTCATTTCAGGATTCCGCTCAAAGCGACCCGGGTCGGGGTTGGCGCAAGACACCTGAATCGGCGAGTCGAGACAGCCACACAGCGCACTAGTATATAGAGGGGTGGATCGGCACAATAGTCGGGCCTACGTGGCAATGTGAAACTACTGTGACGGAAAAGACAGATGGTTGTGTAGGACGATTTACACGCGGGGTCGACGATAAGGCAGCCTGATCGCCGATGAAGCGCTGTTTTTCGCCGCGTGGTCATACATTATTCGTTTTGCACGACTATAAAAGGTTGGGAACTTTGCCAGGCGTCCAAGCTCAATAGAAGGTTGCCTGAAACAAGGAACAGCGTCGGCTTCACGCAGGATTTGTGTTTTGGTCATTGCGGGTGGATTCGACGAAAAGATTATTCGCGTAGCCGGCCCAGCCCGTGCTGCGTCTTTCGTGTGTGCCAAATCAGAGCGCGCAGGAAACTTGCTTGGAGGGGGAGAACTTTTGCGAAAAGCCCGAGTCTATGTTTGCAAGCCTGATCGATTAGTTATGCAAGCCTCCTCCGAGCTTATCGAGGAGTGTTCATGCTAACCCAGGAAGAGGATCAGCAGCTGGTCGAGCGCGTTCAACGCGGCGACAAGCGCGCTTTCGATCTGCTAGTGCTGAAATACCAGCACAAAATTCTCGGGTTGATCGTGCGTTTCGTGCACGACACCCATGAAGCCCAGGATGTCGCACAGGAAGCCTTTATCAAGGCCTACCGTGCACTTGGAAATTTTCGCGGCGACAGCGCGTTTTATACATGGCTTTACCGCATCGCCATCAACACGGCGAAAAACTATCTGGTTTCACGCGGCCGTCGGCCGCCGGATAGCGATGTCAGTTCAGAGGATGCAGAGTTCTACGATGGCGATCATGGCCTCAAGGATCTCGAGTCGCCGGAACGTGCATTGCTGCGTGATGAGATCGAAGGCACCGTCCATCGAACCATCCAGCAACTGCCAGAAGATTTACGTACGGCATTAACTTTACGTGAGTTTGATGGTCTGAGTTACGAGGACATTGCGAGCGTCATGCAGTGTCCGGTGGGTACCGTGCGCTCCCGGATTTTCCGCGCTCGGGAAGCCATCGATAAAGCCCTGCAGCCGTTGTTGCAGGAAAGCTGAGACAGCGGCGACAGCCAAGAGAGGAACCGCCATGAGTCGTGAAGCCCTGCAGGAATCGCTGTCCGCAGTGATGGATAACGAAGCGGACGAACTGGAATTGCGTCGGGTATTAAATGCCTTTGACGATGTTGAAACCCGCGAGACCTGGGCCCGTTACCAAGTCGCTCGGGCAGTCATGCACAAAGACCTGCTGATCCCACGTCTGGATCTTGCTTCGGCCGTTTCTGCTGCCCTGGCTGACGAAGCCGTACCGGTCAAGGTCACTCGTGGTCCGTGGCGTACCGTGGGTCGTCTGGCGGTGGCCGCATCGGTGACCCTTGCTGTTCTGGCTGGCGTGCGTCTGTACAACCAGGATGAGATCGCCGGTGTCGAATTGGCCCAGCACTCCACTCAACCGGCTCTGGCTGTTCCTCAAGTAAAAGGTCCAGCCGTTTTGGCAGGCTACAATGAGAGTTCGGAAGCCACTGGTCCTATGGCCAACGGCGTATTGCAAGGTCAGCCGGGCTGGCATGATCAGCGTCTGCCAGGCTACTTGCGCCAACATGCTCAACAAGCTGCACTGAAAGGCACTGAAAGCGCTCTGCCTTATGCTCGTGCGGCAAGCCTGGAAAACCGTTAAGGAGGATCATGCGCGCCATCCCTCTACTTACGCTGCTGGTTACTGGCTGGTTTGTTGTTCCAGCCTATGCCGATGAGGCTCAGGACTGGTTGACCCGCCTGAGTCAGGCCGAACAACAGCAAAGCTTCCAAGGCACTTTCGTCTACGAGCGTAACGGTAGTTTTTCTACCCACAACATCTGGCATCGCGTCCAGGATGGCAAAGTCCGCGAGCGTTTGCTTCAGCTTGACGGTTCTGCTCAGGAAGTCGTACGTATTGATGGGCATACTCAATGCGTCAGCGGCAGCCTGGTAGCGGGGCTGGGGGATACTCCCGACTCTTCTGCTCGTGCGCTTGATCCACAAAAGCTCAAGAATTGGTACGACCTTGCCGTCACCGGCAAGTCGCGCGTGGCTGGACGCCCGGCCGTCATTGTTTCACTGACGCCGCGTGATCAGCATCGTTATGGTTTTGAATTGCACCTGGACCGCGAAACCGGCCTGCCGTTGAAGTCATTGCTGTTGAATGACAAGGGGCAGTTGCTGGAGCGTTTCCAGTTTACTCGCCTGGATACGGCTGAAGTACCTGCTGAGCGTGATCTGCAAGCAAGCTCCGAGTGCAAGGCCGTGACGCTCGAAAGCGACAAGGCATTAGCGGTGAAAGCCGCTCAGGTATGGCATTCCGACTGGTTGCCACCTGGCTTCGAACTCAGCAGCAGTAGCGCCCGCAAGGATCCGGAGACCAAGGTCCAGGTCAGCAGTTTGATGTATGACGATGGCCTGGCGCGTTTTTCGGTGTTCCTGGAGCCGCTCAATGGCGCAGTGGTTACCGATACGCGTACTCAGCTAGGCCCGACCGTTGCAGTTTCGCGACGTCTGACCACGCCCGATGGCGAGATGATGGTCACGGTAGTCGGCGAAATTCCGATCGGAACTGCTGAGCGCATTGCACTCTCCATGCGCACCGACGCCGCTGCGGCCAAGCAGTGAGCAGGTCCGGTGATGCTTATCAGGCAGCCAGTTAGTTGTGAAGGAGGCCAGCAATTGTCCGCTCCACAATTGAGATGTCGAAATGTTTGGTGAGCATTTCCATTTGCAAAATCTCCAAAAATTTTCTATAGGTCAGAGCCCCACGGCTCTGGCCTTGTTTGTTGTTCCCGGAGCAAAAGTACCGGTGCATGTTTCCCGGTATTCCTTGCTCCATATCGCTTAACCATGCTCGTCGTAACGGGAGCCGTATGTCGATACTACGTTTGAAATCCTGCCTCTCCATTTTTGCCGTTGTATTGGTACTCGGTCAGGCAGTCAGTGCCCAGGCCGCCGAACTGCCTGATTTTACGCAACTGGTCGAGCAAGCCTCGCCTGCGGTAGTAAACATCAGTACCACGCAGAAGCTGCCGGACCGCAAGGTCTCCAATCAGGATATTCCGGATCTGGAAGGCTTGCCGCCGGCGCTGCGCGAGTTTCTCGAGCGCGGCATGCCGCCACAGAAGCGCTCGCCTCGTGGTCGCCAGCGTGAAGCGCAATCCCTGGGTTCAGGGTTCATCATCTCGCCTGATGGCTACATTCTGACCAACAACCATGTGATCGCCGATGCTGATGAAATCATCGTGCGTCTCGCCGATCGCAGTGAGCTTAAAGCCAAGCTGGTCGGCACTGACCCACGCTCCGATGTGGCATTGCTGAAAGTCGAGGGCAAGGGCCTGCCTGTGCTCAAATTGGGTAAATCCCAGGATCTGAAAGCTGGGCAGTGGGTTGTTGCCATCGGTTCTCCGTTTGGTTTTGACCACACGGTGACCCAGGGCATCGTCAGTGCCATTGGTCGCAGCCTGCCGAACGAAAACTATGTGCCGTTCATCCAGACCGACGTGCCGATCAACCCGGGTAACTCGGGTGGTCCGCTGTTCAACCTGGCGGGCGAAGTGGTAGGGATCAATTCGCAGATCTACACCCGTTCCGGTGGTTTCATGGGCGTGTCGTTCGCGATCCCGATCGATGTCGCCATGGATGTTTCCAATCAGCTGAAAAGCGGTGGCAAAGTCAGCCGAGGCTGGTTGGGTGTGGTGATCCAGGAAGTGAGCAAGGATCTCGCCGAGTCCTTTGGCCTGGAGAAGCCGGCCGGTGCGCTGGTGGCTCAGATCCAGGATGGCGGTCCGGCTGCCAAGGGTGGTTTGCAGGTCGGTGACGTGATCCTGAGCATGAATGGTCAGCCGATCATCATGTCAGCGGATCTGCCGCATCTGGTGGGTGCGCTCAAGGCAGGTGAGAAAGCCAAGCTTGAAGTGATTCGTGACGGCAAGCGTAAAAATGTCGATCTGACGGTTGGCGCGATTCCAGAGGAAGGCAAAGAGCTTGATGCCCTTGCCAAGCCTGGTGTCGAGCGCAGCAGCAATCGACTGGGTGTATCCGTGGCCGATTTGAGCGATGAGCAGAAAAAAGCCTTCGACCTCAAGGGTGGCGTGGTGATCAAGGACGTTCAGGAAGGTCCTGCCGCCCTGATCGGCCTGCAATCGGGTGACGTGATTACTCATTTGAACAATCAGGCAATAGGTTCCGCCAAGGAGTTCACGGAAATCGCCCAGGCGCTGCCAAAGAACCGCTCTGTATCGATGCGGGTCTTGCGTCAAGGGCGTGCCAGCTTCATTACCTTCAAACTGGCCGAGTAAACCGGTTAGTCACTGAATAAAAAAACGCCTCGAAAGAGGCGTTTTTTTATGGGGCAAAGAAACGTCAGCCCATCATGTCCTTGACCAGGCGCTCTTGCTCCATCAGCTCCCGTTGACGCGCATCGATGCGTGACGACAGCGGGAAATTGGTGCCTGCGCGGCGTTTGGCGAAGTCCAGTTGCTGGATCGCCTGACGGTAGTCGCCAATCAGTGCGAAGTACTCGGCGCGGGCCTGATGCAGGCCAATGATGTTGCCGGACAGGCCGCGAGTCTCGGCCACCATGTACCAGACGTCCGGATCGTTCGGGCGGTTCTTGAGCAGGGCTTCAAGGGCTTTCTCGGCGTCGGCCGGGCGGTTCTGCTTGAGCAGCAAGTCGACCCGCACCTGATTCAGCGGATAGTTGCGCGGGTACTGCACGAGCATCCGGTCGACCCGCGTCTGTGCATCCGGCAGGCGATTGTTGGCGATGTCCAGATCGACTTGCGCCAGGTTGTAGATGATTTCGTCAGGCGACTTGGCCAGTAATTGCTTGAGGTTCTCGCGGGCGTCGTTGAACAGGCTGCCCTTGATCTGGGCGATTGCCAGGCCATAACGTGCTACGTCGCTTTTCGGGTTTTCATCGAGTTGGGCGCGAAAGCGTTTAGCGGCAAGACCCGGACTGTCTTCGTAGAACAACTGGACGCGCGCGCGAATCAGTTGATACGTCAGGCTGTCTTCCTTGCCGCCCGGTTTGAACTGCTCGGCGCGGTTACGGGTGTCGGCGATCCGCGATTCGGTGACCGGGTGAGTCAGCAGAAATTCGGGCGGTTTGGCATTGAAACGGTACTGGCGCATCAGGCGTTCGAACATGGTCGGCATCGAGCGCGGGTCGTAACCGGCTTTCTCGAGGTTGAGCATGCCGATACGGTCGGCCTCCTGCTCCTTCTCCCGGGAGAAGCGTAGTTGCTCCTGAATGGCCGCTGCCTGGGTGCTGGCGATGGCGGCGATACCGGCGTCTCCGGCGCCAGCCGCGGCCACGATGATCCCGCCGAGCAGAGCGGCCATCATCGGGATTTGCATACGTTGCGAAGCTTCGACGCCGCGAGCAAAGTGGCGTTGCGACACGTGAGCCAATTCATGGGCGAGTACCGAAGCGTATTCGCCTTCGGTCTGGGCATTCAGAAACAGGCCGCCGTTGACCCCGACAATCCCGCCGGGTGCGGCGAAGGCGTTGAGTTGCGGGCTGTTGATCAGAATGAACTCCAGGCGCCGGTCGTTGACCTGGCTGGTTTCCACCAGTTTATAGACGCTGGTTTCGACGTAATCCTTGAGCAGTGGGTCGTTGAGTTGTGACACCTGGCTGCGCAGCATCGCCAGCCATGCGCGGCCCAACTGGTATTCCTGCTGTGGCGATACGATGGCAGAACTGGCATCGCCAAGTGACGGCAGGTCGTCGGCAAAGCCCGGTGAGGCTAGCAGGCAAGCGAGCGTCAGCAGGGTGGGGCGCAGAAAAGTCATGCACGAGGCCTTAGTCGACAAAGACCTTACTGTAGCCGGACACATGCGTTGCGACCAGATATTCTAGATCACTCAATCACCTATCCGGAGTGAAGCAATGACCGACGCTGTAGAGCATGACGCCGAACTGGACGCCTGCGGGTTGAACTGTCCATTGCCGTTGCTCAAGGCCAAGCTGGAGCTCAATCGCCTGCCCAGCGGCGCGGTACTCAAGGTCATCGCTACCGATGCGGGTTCACAGCGCGACTTCCGCACCTTTGCCCGTTTGGCCGGTCATACGCTGCTTCATGAAGAGGATGAGGCTGGCGTTTATCGCTACTGGCTGAAAAAAGCCTGAATTTTGCGGCGTTCATTGTTAAGGAATATCGATGTTCAAAGTGTTACGCGACTGGATTCAGCGCTACTTCTCCGATGAGGAGGCCGTGGTGCTGGCCGTGCTGCTCTTTCTGGCCTTCACCGCGGTCCTGACTCTGGGCGGAATGCTCGCGCCGGTATTGGCGGGGATGGTGTTGGCGTATCTGATGCAAGGTCTGGTCAGTACCCTTGAGCGCCTGCATTTGCCCGGTGCTGCCGCGGTGGGGCTGGTGTTCGCGTTGTTCATGGGCATGTTGCTGCTATTTCTGGTCGTGGTGCTGCCGTTGCTTTGGCATCAACTGATTGCCTTGTTCAACGAACTGCCGGGCATGCTCGCCAAATGGCAGTCGTTGCTGCTGTTGCTGCCCAGGCGCTATCCACATCTGGTGTCCGATCAACAGGTGCTGCAGGCCATCGAGGTGGCGCGTGGCGAGATTGGCAAGTTCGGTCAGTGGGCGTTGACGTTCTCGCTGTCCAGCTTGCCATTGCTGGTGAACATCATGATCTATCTGGTGCTGGTGCCGATTCTGGTGTTTTTCTTCCTCAAGGACCGGGCGATGATCGGGCAGTGGGTCCGCGGGTATCTGCCGCGCGAGCGTGCACTGATCACCCGCGTTGCCGAAGAAATGAACCGGCAGATCGCCAATTACATTCGCGGCAAGGTCATGGAAATGGTCATTTGCGGCGGGGCGACCTACATCGGCTTCGTTGCCCTGGGGCTCAATTACGCGGCACTGCTGGCGCTGTTGGTCGGCGTTTCGGTGGTGGTACCGTATGTCGGGGCGGTGGTGGTGACCGTGCCGGTGCTGTTGATTGCCTTGTTCCAGTGGGGCTGGAGCGATCAGTTCATCTACTTGATGGCGGTCTACGGGATCATTCAGGTGCTGGACGGCAATGTGCTGGTGCCACTGCTGTTTTCGGGGGCGGTCAATCTGCACCCGGTAGCGATCATCTGCGCAGTGCTGTTGTTTGGTGGACTGTGGGGATTCTGGGGCGTGTTTTTCGCGATTCCGCTGGCCACCCTGTTCAAGGCGGTGCTGGATGCCTGGCCGCGCAAAGAACCAATTGTTGCGCCGTTGTTGTAACCATCGCTGATCCGTAGGAGCAGAGCTTGCTAGCGATGAACGATGACGCGGTGTGTCAGGAACACCGTCATCGCGGGCAAGCCTTGCTCCTACAGCTCAGGCTTTGTTCAAGGCCTGGGCCGCGGTCAATACCGCATCAACGTGCCCTGGCACCTTCACACCACGCCATTCCTGACGCAGTACACCATTCTTGTCGATCAGAAAGGTGCTGCGATCAACCCCCATGTATTCCTTGCCATAGAGCTTTTTCAGCTTGATCACGTCGAACAGCTGACAGATGGCTTCGTCCTTGTCGCTGATCAGCTCGAACGGGAACTCCTGTTTACACTTGAAGTTCTCGTGGGATTTCAGGCTGTCACGCGACACGCCGAACACTTCGGTGTTGGCGGCGGTGAACTGCGCATACTGGTCGCGAAAGCCCTGACCTTCGGTGGTGCAACCCGGCGTACTGTCCTTGGGATAGAAGTAGATCACCACTTGCTTGCCCTTGAGGGCCGCGAGGCTGACGGTCTGCCCGCTGGTGGCAGGCGCTTCGAAGTCGGTGACAGGTTGGTCGATAGCAACGGCCATGGGAGCTTCCTTACATTGGATTCTGTGGGCGCCACGGTTCGATCAGCGCGTCCAGGTTCAGCGCGTCGGCGAAGTCCAGGAACTGATCGCGCAGCCAGCTGATTTGTACGCCGGCCGGTAGCGTCACGGTAAACGTGGCGTTGAGCATGGTGCCGCCGGTTTGCGGCGCCTGATAGGTGTCGCAGGTCAGGTTTTCGAGCTCGACGTTATGGTCCATGAAGAATTGGCACAGCTCGTTGATGATGTCCGAGCGGTAAGCCGAGCTGACATAGGCGACATACGGCAGGGCCTGTGGACGGTTCTCCAGCGCCGCGCTGCGTACCACGTTGACCGTGAAGGCGTGCTTTTTGGCGAGGCTCGACAGGCTGCCTTCAAGGCGCGCCAGTGCATCCCAGCTACCGGAAATCTCGAGGACCAACGCACTGCACTCGCCATGACGGGTCAGGCGAGAGGTGACCACGGCACAGCGGTTTTCATGGCTGGCGCGGCACAGGACGTTAGTCAGCTCCATGGGGTTGGCGCCGAGGGCACTGATGACAAGGAATTGTTCGCGAACTGTGGGGGTGGACATGCAGCATTCCTAAAGCGATGAGCGGTCGGTACTTATCAAGGGCCGATTCGTCGGGGTGGGCGTCCGGATGCGAAATCAAAAAGCCCGAACCAGATGGTTGCGACGAGCTCCAGTGAGGCGAGATCGGGTAGGCGGCAACGCAGGATCAGGGCTTGTGAGGCCGAAAGTGGAGGCTGGAACCCGGCGTACGAGCCTGTCGGTACTGATCAAAGTCTGAAGGGTAGCGAAAACCGGCGCTCAGGGGAATGGCGCGAGCGCAGTACTTCGCTTGTACAAGCATCTTGGCGCCAGTACCATTACCGTTCTCTTTTTCCGGCAGGAGCGGTTGCATGATTGCGGGCAGTATGGTGGCACTGGTCACACCCATGGATGCACAGGGTCGTCTTGACTGGGACAGCCTGAGCAAACTGGTGGACTTTCACCTGCAAAACGGCACCCACGCCATTGTGGCGGTCGGCACCACAGGTGAGTCTGCGACCCTTGACGTGAACGAACACATCGAAGTGATTCGTCGCGTAGTCAAGCAGGTCAACGGTCGTATCCCGGTGATCGCCGGTACCGGCGCCAATTCGACGCGCGAAGCGATCGAGCTGACCACCAATGCGAAGACCGCCGGCGCCGATGCGTGCCTGCTGGTAACGCCGTACTACAACAAGCCGACGCAAGAAGGCCTGTACCTGCACTTCAAGACCATCGCCGAAGCTGTCGACATCCCGCAGATCCTCTACAACGTGCCGGGTCGTACCGCGTGCGACATGCAGGCCGAGACGGTCATCCGCCTGTCGACCGTGAAGAACATCATCGGCATCAAGGAAGCCACGGGCGATCTTTCGCGCGCCAAGGCCATCCTCGACGGTGTCAGCAAGGACTTCCTGGTGATTTCCGGTGACGACGCCACCGCAGTCGAACTGATCCTGCTGGGCGGCAAGGGCAATATCTCGGTGACCGCCAACGTTGCACCGCGTGAAATGGCCGACCTGTGTATCGCCGCTCTGAATGGCGACGCCGTGAAAGCCCGCGCGATCCACGAAAAGCTGATGCCGCTCAATAAAACCCTGTTTATCGAATCCAACCCCATCCCCGTGAAATGGGCGCTGCATGAAATGGGCTTGATGCCGGACGGTATCCGTCTGCCGCTCACCTGGCTCAGCGAAGCCTGTCACGAACCGCTGCGGCAGGCCATGCGCCAGTCCGGCGTATTGGTTTAATTGAGGAAGTACAACGCATGAAGCGAATGGCCGGACTTTCCGCACTTGCCTTGATTATCTCCAGCACCAGTGGCTGCGGATGGATCTGGGGCCCGGAAGGTTATTTCCGTGACCGTGGTAGCGATTACCTGGAAGCGCAACAGACTGCACCGATGCAACTGCCGCCGGATGTCCATACCTCCAAGCGCCTGGACCCGTTGCTGCCGATTCCGCGCAACGTCGCCGATGACACGTTCAAGGGCGAATACATCGTTCCTCGTCCGCAGCCGTTGTCGGCGATTGCCGATGCCAGCGATTACAGCCTGCAAAAAAGCGGCGATACGCGTTGGGTCATGGCCCAGCATCCACCGGCTGAAGTCTGGCCAGTGGCTGTGCAGTTCTTCCAGGACAACGGCTTCCGTCTGGATCAACAGCGCCCGCAAACCGGCGAGTTCACCACCGCCTGGCAGCGTCCTGACGAGCTTTCCGCGACGATGGCCAAGCGCCTGAGCAGTACCGGCGTTGGTTCTGACAGCCAGACTCGCGTGCGGGTGCGCATCGAGCCTGGCGTGCAGCGCAACACCAGTGAAGTCTACGTGGTCAGCGCCGAGCGTCCTGCCGGTAGCACCGCCGATGTCGCGTTCACCAACCGTTCGGTCAACACCGGCCTGGACGCTGCGCTGATCGACGACATGCTCGCCAGCATGAGCCGCACGTCGGAGAAGGGCGGTTCGGTCTCGATGCTCGCTTCGCGTGATTTCGATACGCCAAACCGTGTCAGCCTGGCTGAAGACGGCAGCGGTAACCCGGTGCTCAACGTCGGTACCGACCTTGACCGTGCCTGGTCGAGCGTAGGGCGCGCGTTGGAGAAGGGCGAATGGCGTGTTGAAGACATCAACCGCAGCCTGGGCCTGTATTACATCAACCTTTCCGAAAAAGCCGAGAAGAAAGACCAGAAGCCAGGTTTCTTCAGCAACCTGTTCGGCAGCGCGCCGAGCAAGGAAGAAGTTGAAGCCCGTGCCGAGCGTTATCAGGTTCGCCTGAGCAAGGTTGGCGAGAACGTACAAGTGACCGTCGAGAAGAACATCAACACCGTTGCGCCGGCTGAAGTGGCGCGCAAAGTGTTGGGCGTGATTCAGGACAACCTGGGCTGATCAGATGCGTTTCGCCGTTCTCGGCAGTGGTAGCCAAGGAAATGGCACGCTGATAGCCAGTGATGACACGTACGTCCTGGTCGATTGTGGTTTCTCCTTGCGCGAAACCGAAAAACGCCTGCTGCGCCTGGGTGTAAGCCCGACGCAGCTGAGCGCGATACTGGTGACCCACGAACATGCCGACCACGTGCATGGCGTGGGTTTGCTGTCTCGGCGCTACAATCTTCCTGTCTACCTGAGTCGCGGCACCTTGCGCGGGATGCGCAAGCCGGTTGAACCGGCAGGCTTTGTCGCCGGTGGTGAGCAGTTGCAGATTGGCGGGTTGAGTATCGGCGTCATTGCCGTGGCCCACGATGCGCTGGAACCGACGCAATACGTCTTCAGTGACGGTTCGCGGCGTTTCGGCCTGCTGACGGACCTCGGTTCGTACTGCGCCACGGTGCTGGACGGTTATCGGGATCTCGATGCATTGATGATCGAATCCAATCACTGCCGCGACCTGCTGGCCCGCGGTCAATACCCGTACTTTCTCAAGCAGCGGGTAGGCGGTGAGCTGGGACATTTGAACAACCATCAGGCCGCAAACCTGGTGGCCGAGTTGGGCTGGCAGGACCTGCAACACCTGGTACTGGCCCATCTGAGCAGCAAGAACAACCTGCCGCAGCTGGCCCGGCAATGTTTTGTCGACACCCTCGGGTGCGACCCGGACTGGCTGCAATTGGCCGATCAAGATTCAGGGCTCGACTGGCGACATATCGCCTAGCCCATCTACTTAGCAAGCGGAGCCCATCATGGAAAAACGTGAAGAACTCTACCGCGGCAAAGCCAAATCGGTTTACAAGACCGACGACGCTGACCGCTTGATCCTGCTGTTTCGCAACGACACCTCGGCGTTCGACGGCAAGCGCATCGAGCAGCTCGACCGCAAAGGCATGGTGAACAACAAGTTCAACGCCTTCATCATGCAGAAACTCGAAGAAGCCGGCGTGCCGACCCAATTCGACAAACTGCTGGGCGACAACGAGTGCCTGGTGAAAAAGCTCGACATGATCCCGGTCGAGTGCGTCGTGCGTAACTACGCTGCTGGCAGCCTGGTCAAGCGTCTGGGCGTCGAAGAGGGCATGAAGCTCAACCCTTACACCTTCGAACTGTTCCTGAAGGACGACGCCAAGGGCGACCCGTTCATCAACGAATCCCACGTCGTGGCGTTCGGTTGGGGCACCGCCGAGCAACTGGTTCGCATGAAAGAACTGTCGCTCAAGGTCAACGAAGTCCTGAGCAAACTGTTCGACGACGCTGGCCTGCTGCTGGTCGACTTCAAACTCGAGTTCGGCGTGTTCCACGACGGCACCATCGTCTTGGGCGACGAGTTCAGCCCGGATGGCTGCCGTCTGTGGGACAAGGCCACCGGCAAGAAAATGGACAAGGACCGCTTCCGTCAGGGCCTCGGTGATGTTATCGAAGCCTACGAAGAAGTCGCCAACCGCCTCGGCGTTCCGCTGTAATCGACGCAAGCATCTGATAGCACGGAAAAATTTTCACTCAGGGGGTTCGCTTCCGGTGAATGTGCTGTTATGATGCGCGCCGTTGGAGAGATGCCAGAGTGGCCGAATGGGACGGATTCGAAATCCGTTGTACCTTCACCGGTACCTAGGGTTCGAATCCCTATCTCTCCGCCATTACATAGGAAAAGCCCCCGTAGCTGAAAAGTTACGGGGGCTTTTTCGTTTCTGGCGTTTTGTTTGCCTCACGCCCGGCGCCGGTTCAGGCTGCAGCGTGCCGCAAAAAGCCGTTCATGGTGCGCCGCTTCAGCGTTCGCCCAGCGCCTCCTCCAGCGGGGCAGTCTCTGATTTGAACAGCAGCCAGACCAGGCAGAAGCTGATGCTGAAGATCGAGGTCATGACCATCATCGGGTAGACGCTGCCATCCGAAAGTTTGCCGGTGACGAAGCCGCACACCGCGGTCATGGCCATCTGGATAAAGAAAAACAACCCGGATGCGGTGCCGGCAATGGCCGAGAAGGGTTGCAGTACCGCCAGCTGGCAGGCCGGGATGGCGATACCCACCGAGAGCATGATCAGCAGCATCGGGCAGACGATCGACAGCAGCGCCTCGGGCCAGAGCCGGGTGGCCATGATCAGTAGCGACGAGCCCACCAGGTTCAGGGCGATGGCGTAGCCGATCAGGGAATCGGCGTCGTGTCTGGCGGACAGGCGGCGGAACAGATTGGAGCCCAGCACATAACCGGCCACGGTCACGGCGAACACTTGGGCATACTCCATCGAGGACAGGTGCAGGGTACGTTGCAGCAGGGTCGAGGACTCGGCGATAAACGGAAAATAGGTGCAGTACACGCAGCCTATGGCCAGGGAGTAGCGCAGGAAATAGCGGTCGCGCAGCAGCCGCGCGTAAATGCGCAAGGTGCCTTGCTGGCGCGTATCGGGCTGGGCGGACGGACGGGTTTCCGGCAGCAGCAGGCTGATCAGGATCAGCGTTAGCGCGGCAATCACGCTCAGGACCACAAACACCCCACGCCAGCCGAAGGCGGTTTCGATAAGGCTGCCGATAATCGGGGCCACCATCGGCGAAATGGCCATGCCCATGGAAATCCGGCTGAGCAGACGAGTCTGTTCATGGCGGTCGAAACGGTCGCGGACCATGACCCTGCCGATCACCGTGCCGCAGCAGCCACCGAGGGCCTGGAGCATCCGGGCGACGATCAGCACCTCGACATTGCGGGCGAGCACGCACACCAAGGTCGCCACCAGGTACAGCGCCGTGCCGCCGATCAGCACTGGCCGCCGGCCAAAACGATCGCAGAGCGGGCCACCGATCAGCATCGAAAAGGCGTACCCGACCATGTACAGGGTGAGGGTCAGCTGAAGTTGGGCATCGCTGGCATGCAGGGCATCGGCCATCGCTGGCAACGAGGGCAGGTAGATGTCGATGGTGACGCGTGGCAGGCAGACGACCACCAGCAACAGCGCCGACCAGATCCAGGGCGCCAGGTTAGATTTTACAGGCATGGGTTACTCCGTAGGGTGAGCGATGGCGAGGCGAGGGGAGCGGCAGGCGCCGAGAGGTGCGAGGGCAGGCCGCGGATCAGGTCTTCGGCCATGTGTCGGGCACGCTTGGTGATCATTTCCAGCGAGGAGACGAAGAAGTAGGTGCCGCTGGTCATATGGCCCAGCAGGCGCAGGTGCGGATCGGGCTGTCGGTGCCGGTCGAGCAGTGCGCCACTGGCAAACTCGACTTGCAGGCCGCCTCGTTCGTCGCGTAGTGCATGGCCGTCCTGCTGCAACTGCCAGAGCACGCCGGAGTCCTGCTCGCATTCCACCCATTTGGCCGCGCCGGTGGCGTTCACCACGTAGTCGTATTCGCAGGTCTCGGCGGTCGCCGCGTAATGGGCCTTGATCAGGTTTTCATGCAGCCCCTCGAAACGCACATCGCCTGCCAGCAGGCGCAGGTTGCCGGCTTCGATCAGGGCCTTGAGCTTCAGGGCGTTGGCCAGCGGCATGGGCGCACGACGGGCCAGCCAGTCCTTGGCGAAATGCCGGGTGATGGTCTGCTGGTCGGCGCTGTCCAAGGCGTTCCAGGCGTACTCGATCACTTCATTGGTGGCGGCGAGGACCAACTGCCAGTCCCTGCGCTGGGTCGCGGCCGCGACTTCCTCGTGCAGGTGCTGCAACGGGGTGCTGCCGGAGCGGAAAAGCGTTCGCCAGTCGCAGCGAATCGCCCGCAGCTCGGCCCGCAGCAGGCGTAACAGGCTGCGCAGTGCCAGCTGTCGGGCACCGCCTTGAGTCAGTTGCTCCAGGGCCGCGTGGGTGAGGAACTGCAATGGGTGGCGCGGCCCCGGCAAGCCACGGACGAAGGGCAGGCGACCGCTGCGCGAGATCATGTCGATCTGGCCGGTGAACCCCAGCGCCTGGAGACTGAGTACCACGTCCACCGCGGTCAGGCCGCTGCCGATTACGCAGATGCGCTGGCCGATCAGGGTCGGGGCGATCTGTTCGCTGATGGGGTAGGGGCTGCGGATAAAGCGGTAATGATCGTCCAGTCCGTAATGATCCCGTGGACCGGTATTGCCCACGGCGAGCACCACACGGTCGGCGATATGGGTCGAGCCGGCGGCGCTCAGGTGGTAGCGGCAGTCCTTGTCGATCGCCGTGACACGGGCCTGCACCACCTCGATCTGCAGGTGCTTGCGACGGGCAATGGCGCAGGTCTCGGCGAAGAAATCGCTGAGAAAACGCCCGAATATTGCGCGTGGCACGAAGGCTTCCGCCAGGTCGGTATTGGAAACGGCCTTGAGTTCTTCGGCGTGGTGGGCCTTCCAGCGCAACCAGGCAGTGAAGGTGGAAAAATCCCGGGCGCACACTGACATGGTTTCCGCCACGCGGTTGAGCAGCAGCGAGTCGACATCCGGGTGGTAAGCCAGGCCCGGGCCGACGCTGTTGCGTGGTTCGAAGACCTGTATGCGCATCCCCTGGGCCTGTTCGGCACTGATCGACGCGACGAAATGATGCAGGAATGCTACGCAGGCGCCACCGCCGCCAACGATCGCGAGGGTGAATTCGGGGTGTTGTGTTGTAGAAGCCATGTCGCTCTCGGGTATCCATTACAGGGCCGCGACGTTAGGCGCTTTGTGGTTTAATTCTGAGAGCCGTTAATTAGTATTTTGACTGGACCACTATGAGCCGAGGAAAGGTTTCCGTTCCCCTTGATCTGCCCCAGCCCAGCAGCCTGA
Organism: Pseudomonas sp. H3(2019); assembly: GCF_007713465.1. Taxonomy (GTDB): domain Bacteria; phylum Pseudomonadota; class Gammaproteobacteria; order Pseudomonadales; family Pseudomonadaceae; genus Aquipseudomonas. The sequence goes on from NZ_VMSG01000030.1 coordinate 57,880, forward strand.
GCGATGGCAGCCGGGTGTTGACCAAACAGGAAAGCGCCTATGAGGCACTGCGCGGCGCAATCCTGGAAAAACTCCTGCCGGCCGGTAGCCAGTTGCCCTCTACGCGAACCCTGGCGCAGCGCTGGTCGCTGTCCCGGGGGACCGTGGAAATGGTCTTCGACCGCTTGCGCAGCGAAGGTTACGTGACCCGGGTGTCGGGCTCGGGGACCCGGGTCAGTGCGGTGGTGCCTGATCTCTTTATCCGCGCGCCGCAGGTCCGGGCGGGCCTCCAGGCGCTGGAGCAGCAGACGCCAGCCGCACCGCCGCCGACGCTGGAGACCGCGGTCAGGGTGGGGCTGCCCTTCGTGGCGCGCCTGGCGGACCCGGCGCTGTTCCCCATTCGCGTGTGGTCGCGGGCGGTGGCCAAGGCCATGGCCGAAGCCTCGGCGCAGTTGCTCTGTTCGCCGGACCCGGGCGGCATGCAGGCCCTGCGCGAACAGATTGCCGATTACCTGGCCAAGTACCGTGGCATCCGCTGCAAGCCGGACGACCTGATCGTGACCACGGGCATTCGCCACTCCCTGGATCTGGTGGCCCGCAGCCTGGTGACGCAGGGCGACAAGGTGTGTGTCGAAGATCCGGGCTACCTGTCGGCGAAAAGGATCTTCTCCATGGCCGGAGCGCGGCTGGTGTATATCCCGGTCCTCGAAGACGGCATCGACGATGGGGCGCTACGCCGGCACGGCGATGCCCGGTTGGTCTATGTCACGCCCGCGCACCAGTCGCCGTTGGGGGTGACCCTCTCGGTGTCGCGGCGCCTGGCCCTGTTGGACTGGGCCAGCCGGACCGATGCCTGGGTGGTGGAGGACGACTACGACAGCGAATTCAACTACAACAGCGCGCCACTGGCGGCCCTCAAGGCTCTGGACCGCGATGACCGGGTGATCTACTGCGGCAGCTTCAACAAGACCCTGTTCGCCGGGCTGCGCGTCGGTTTCATGCTGGTCCCCGGGGCGTTGCGCAATCGCCTGCTGGCGACCCTGCAGACCACCGGCCGCTCCGTTGGGGTCACCGAGCAGGCGGCGCTGGCGGAATACATGAGGAGCGGGGCATTCGTGCGTTACCTGCGCTCGGCGCGCCAGGCCTATCAGGAACGCCGTGACGCGCTACTGGCCTGCCTGGCGGAACAGGCGCCGGGAGGTTATTCGGTTTCCGGGCAACATGCCGGTCTGCACTTCGTCCTGGAGTTGCCTGCGGGCAGCGACGAGTCCGACTTCTGTCGCCGTGCCAGCGCCATCGGGCTGGTCTTGCAACCGGTCAGCGAATTCTGTCAGGAGGTGCAACGGCCGGCGGCGGTGATGATCGGGTTCACCGCCCTGAGCCTGTCGCAGATCCGGTTCAGCGGCCGCAAGCTCGGGCAACTGCTGGCCGGGCAGGCGGAACTTCTTGCATCAGGTTCGGGCGGTGAGCGGACCATAAGCCGCGCGCTGAAGGCGATTTAGGGGCCTTTCTTTAATGATGGCCTTGAGCCGTTTCCTGGGCTCCATCATGCTCACTCGCGTTTTCAGGGACCGCCGCCGACACCCCGGTCTTCATTCGCAGACCCTGATGCAACGTTTACCGTTACTTCCCCTCCTGGACATCAAGGACCGACCATGCTCCGTTTGCTTTCTATCTCCCTGTTTGCCCTCGTTCTCACTGGCTGTGCTTCATCAGCCAAGATCGAGAATATGCAGGTCAATCCCGCGCAAGCACAAACCTATGACGTTGCGCTTCGCGACAACATGAAAGTCGACAGTGTCGGCGGCGGCAGCACGACCAACCCGCTGTGGACTTCGCAGATCGAAAGCGCGGACTTCCGTTCGGCGCTCGAGCAATCGTTGAGCAACGCTGGCCTGCTGGGTAAGAACAGCAAGGCAAACTACGCCCTTCGCGCCAATCTGGTAAGTCTCGACCAGCCGCTGTTTGGCCTGAACTTCACTGTCACTTCGATGGTTGAATACAGCCTGGTAGAGAATGCAACTGGCCGGGTGATCTGGACCGATAAGGTCAAGGCACCCTTCACCGCTGGCGTCGGCGACTCCTTCTTCGGTGTGAAACGCCTGCGACTGGCGAACGAAGGCTCGGCGCGGGAGAACATCAATGAACTGCTCAAGCGCTTGGCTGGGTTGAAGCTTGGCGCTGGTCAGGTGTCGCTGGCCCAGTAAGAAGGCGTTTGTCCCCGTTTAGTTTGGGGACGAGTCCCTATCTCTGCGCCAGACATAGAAAAAGCCCCCGTCGCTGAAACGTTACGGGGGCTTTGTTTTCCGAATGAAATAAAGACCGCTGGCCAATGCCGGGTCTTTATTGTCGCTGGAACGGCTTAGGCCGCTGCAAGCCCCGGCCGAATCCGCGCCGACCGCACCGCAGTCACCAGCGCCAGAGTCGGCGCAATGGTAAACAGCGCAAACAGCCAGCGCGCTGCGTTGGCAGTGCCTTCCATATTGCTCGGGTCGTTGAGCCCGGCCATGTTGGCGATCATCCCGGCCAGTGCCGCGCCGAGTGCGGTGGCGAACAGTTGTACGGTGGTGATGGATGAAGCCGCCGAGTCCTGGTCTTCGGCCGAGGCCACTTGCAGGACTCGGGTCAGCAGGTGTGGCCAGCCGATACCGATGCCGAATCCCACCAGGGTCAAGGCAATGCAGATCGGCGCGAGCAGCGCCCAGTCTCCACCGCTGTCGAATGGTATGGCGACGGCCAGGATGATCAGTCCGACCAGTACGAACACCGGGCCACTGATGATTGCGCGGCGCACGCCACGCTCGCGCCAGCCGGAGCTCATCACTTCGGACAGCGTCCAGCCAGCCGCCATAAGGGCCGCCAGGTAGCCGGAAATCAGCGGCGTCTGCCCATGCAGGGTTTGCAGGAAGTACGGCACGAAGATTTCGCTGGTCATGCCAACCACCAACAACCCCATGGTCGCGTACAGCGCACAGAGTGGGGTGTTGAGCCGCAAGGCGTCCTTGGGCAGCAGGCGTGTCAGGGTGCTGGATTCATGACGAACCAGGAAAAACACCAGCAGCAGGCAGAGGCCTATGCCCAGCATATTCCAGGTCGGAAGCGATGAAGCGCTGCCGATGCATACCGAGAGCACCGCCGCAGCCAGCAGGAACAATTGCAACAAGGGCAAGCGGCCCACGGGCGGTTGATTCATGTCACGTTTGGGCAATACGCTGCTGGTCAGCAGCATGTATGCCAGCGTCACCGGGACCAGCGAACCAAAGGCTAAACGCCAGGCATCCATTTCCGCAAAAATGCCGCCGATGGCCGGGCCGATCAGGGTGGCGATCCCCCACATGCCCGAGACCAGGGCCATGGCCCGAGGCCAGAGGCGCTCTTCGAACACCAGTTGAATCATCGAGTAGCACAGGGCGAACATCAAACCGCCGCCCAGGCCTTGAACCGCGCGACCGACCAGCATCACCGGCATGCTCGGTGCCAGGGCACAGATGAGGCTGCCAGCGAGGAAAAATAACGCGGCTATCGCATAGGAAACGCGTGGCCCTGTGCGTTGCAGGATTTTCGCCGTGAGCGCGGAGCCGAGGATGGATGCGACGACGAACAGTGTGGTGTTCCAGGCGTACAGGTCGAGCCCGCCGATTTCCTTGACCACGGAGGGCAGGATAGTCGTAGCGATGTAGATATTGATCGCGTGCAGCGTAACGCCTCCTGACAGTGCGATGGATCGCGTGGCGTTTTTTCCGGAGAGTAAATCGCTCCAGCTGCTTCCTTGCGTAGACATACAACCTCCTGCTGTGACTCGCGACCCGGTGGATTGCGAGAGTCAATTGCCTGTTTTCAAGGCTTGGGTTAGATTTACCAAGTAAATTCTTTAAATATTGAAGCTGTGAGGGCTGTTGTTTGTCAAGTAAACACTTGGAAAACCAGAGTGACGTGTCGATGTCGGCTGCCGACCGACTGCTTCACATGCTCAAGACCCGCGGCCCGCAACTGGCGGCCGATGCCGGACGCGCGCTGGGCACCACGGGAGAAGCGGCGCGCCAGCAGTTCGTCAAACTGGCCGCCAGTGGCCTGGTGGAGGCCCAGTCCGAGGCCCGAGGCGTTGGGCGCCCGTCGCAGGTCTGGCGCCTGACGGCGGCCGGCCATGCGCGGTTTCCCGATAGCCATTCGGAGCTGACCGTGCAGCTCTTGCAGACCGTGCGCGAGACCTTCGGGCCCGAGGCCATCGATCGTCTGATCGATGTTCGCGAGCAGCAGAGTCGCACCTTGTACCTGCAAGAGCTGGCCGGTGCCGAGACCCTTCAGGAACGGGTCAAGCGCCTTGCCGCCCTGCGTGCCCGTGAAGGCTATATGGCCGAATGGAGCGAGCAACCGGACGGGGCCTTCATGTTTATCGAGAACCATTGTCCGATCTGCGCGGCGGCAGCTGCGTGTCAGGGTTTTTGTCGCGCCGAACTGGATGTGTTCGAGCACGTTCTGCAAGCCAGGGTTGAGCGTGTGGAGCACATTCTGATGAATGCCCGCCGTTGCGCTTACCGCATTACTCCGGTTTGAAGAGCCTTCGAGATACTCATTTGCGGCATATCAGGGGCAACTGATCGCGCTGCCGGGGATGGCCCCGGCAACGATGTCAGTGGGGGAGGGTTACTGAGTGGGATCACCGCCTGCCATTTTGGCAGGGCGGCCTCCAGGCGCTTGCCGAGCTACCAGGGAAAGATCGTCCACGCGAATCATTGGTCTGCACTCCGTGGGGTCATGGCGTAGGGGATGCGGTAGAGGTTGCGGATGATCGGCGTCATCAGTTTGAGCATCCAGCGCGGCTTGCTGGCGACGGCCTCGAGGGATTCTTCCAGGGCCTTGAGGACCTGGCTGATTTGCGCGGTGCTGATGGTCAGCGGTGGATAGAAACGCAACACCGGCGCCGAGGCTTTTTCGTTCAACGAGTGCCCTGAGTGAACCCCGCGTTTGCTCAGTTCCATGCTGATCAGGTTTTCCCACACCGCGCCCTTGAGGCGTAAACCGGTCATCAGGCCAATCGCTGGAGCATCGCTGATGATCTGCGGGTAGGCTTCGGCCAGTAGCTGCAATCCCTGGCACAACTGTGTGCTGGCAGCCTGGGATTTTTCGATCAGTTGGCCTTCTTCAATCGCACGAATTGCGGCCAGGGCCGTTTCGCAGGCATAGGGCAAACCGCCCTGGCCGCAGACCTGATCTTCAAGAGGGTCGAGTGGCTGCCGGTCGATCAAGGCGCGGCTGTACATTACCGCCGCGATGGCTGCGTAGCCGCCGGTCAAGCCCTTGGACAGCACCATGATGTCAGGCACCACGTTGTCGTAATCGACGGCGAACCATTTACCGCAGCGACCGAATGCCGTCTGGATTTCATCGGCGATCATCAGGCAGCCGTGGGCGCTGCACAACTCGCGGATTCGCGTGTTGTAGCCGGCTTCGGGCAACGTCAGGTGGGCGCCGCCGAGGATCGGCTCGATGTAGACCGCCGCCACCTGGTCGGTGATGGCGTGTTCCAGGGCGGCGAAGTCGCCGTAGGGAATGAAGTCGACCATCACGCGGTTCAGGCCGTGCTGGTTGCTCTGGTACTGCTGGCCGAGGATCGCCATAGTGGTCAGGGTTTTGCCATGGTAGGCATTGCGCATGACCACGATCCGTTTGCGCGGCAACTGCCGTTTGAGCGCATAGCGCAAGGTTTGCTCGATGGCTTCGGCACCGGTCATGGTGTAGCGCACATCGCCCCACTCGCCGGGAGCCAGACGCTTGAGGGTCTCGCTCAGTTGGTGCTGCGAATTGTGGGTCAGCCCCTCGGGCTGCCAGGCCATCCGGTTCAGTTGACGCTGGCTGGCGTACTTGACCTGAGGGTTCTGGTGACCGACCAGGAATATTCCATAGCTGCACGCACAATCGATGAAGTGCGTGCCGCGATGGTCGGTGACGATCGCCCCTTCGGCAGAGCGTTCGATACCGGTATTGGCAATGCGATAAAGCTTGGCCGCCGAGGGCGTCCAGTGTTTGTAGCAGTCATCCACCAAGCGGTTAAGCAGCATATTGCAAAGTCCTTTTTATCAGGCGTGCGGCGTCGACAACGCGCTCCGTGCGCGCGACCAATGGGCAACGCAAGAGCAGTTCGCGCCCGCTTGGCCGGCGAATGTGCACACCGGCGGCGTACAGCGCCCGTTGCGCCTCGACGGCTTGCTCAGTGCTGGCCAGCGGTACCTTGACGATGCCGCCGATGGCCTTTGCGTTGAAGTCGGCCAGTTCGGTGGCCAGCGCCTTGCCGTTGTCGAGACTGCGCTGGTCCAACCGGTGTTCCTGCGCGTAGTGCAGGGCGGTCCGGGCCGCGATGCACGATGGCGGGTTGCCGGCGGTGGTGCTCCCGTGTTTGGCCGGTGAGACTTTGCCGTAGGCCTTATAGGCCAGCGCATGGCTACAGGTGTAGGTGCCGATGGGGATGCAGCCGCCGCCGAGGCTTTTGCCCAGGACAACGATGTCCGGGCGCGCACCGGACAGGCTCTGCGACAGCAGATGCCCGACGCTGCCCAGACAGGTGTCGACGTCGTTGAACAGGGTCGCAACTCGCTGGCTGTTGGCGATCCGTTCCAGGCTGGCGATCAGCATCGGATCGACCGCTTCCAGCAGCCCGTTGGCGGCCGTGCGCAACGGGCCGTAGCACAAGGCAAAACAGTCCTGCCAGATCGCCATGTCCGGCAGGTCGTGCACCGAGTCGACATGCACCACCTTGATCCCCAAAAACTCCCCGGACTCTGGATAAAGTTCGGGGGCGCTCAGGTAGCGCCCATAAGACAACGAGCCGAACGCTACGCCCCCCACGGCGATCACCGTACGCCGATGGGGGTTGATCGAGCGCACGAGTTTCAGCGCACCTTCAAACGCTTCGTCGCCGGAGTTGCAGACATACGAGTTCTCCAGTCCTTCGGGCATGAACTCGCTGAGTTGCTTGCACAACTCGATCAACGGCGCAGACAACAGAACACGGTTGGACAGGCCGATTTTATCGACCTGCCGACTTACGGCCTGCACCACCTCGGGCACTTGCAGGCCGAACCCGCCACTGAGGTCAATCAGTTGATGGCCGCGGTTGTCGATGAAACTTTCGTACTGGCCTTCGACGGCCCAGGTCTGACCTGGGAGACTCATCATGGCGGCCATTACCGATAGCTCAACGCATTGAAGATGCGCCGCTGGTCATCGATGATCGCTTGTCGGCCGTGCATCACCCGACGGTTGTCGATCATCACCAGGTCCAGGTCCTGCCAACCCACGGTGTGCGTATTGCGTTCGGTGACTTCGGTGATTTCCGCCAGCAGGGTGGCGGGAATCTCTTCGCCGTTCTCGAAATCGATTACCGGTTTTTCGTAGTTGAAGGACGGTCCGAGAATGCTGTTGGCGAAGGCCGGGTGTTCACAGAAACTGGAGGTCTGGTACGCCGGGACGCTGTAGGCATAGGCCACGCAATCGGTGCTTGGGTTGTACTCCATCCGGGTGTTGGGGTCCTGGCCGATGATCTCGTTCAGGTGCGCGAAACTGGCGTCTTCCAGCTGCTGGATTTCCGGTTTGTAGTAGCAGACGATCTTGCGCCACTTTTCGCCCGTCACCGTGCGGCGGTAGCGGATACGGCTGCTCTCGAAGCGCTGACGGGTCTCTTCGCTGAGTTCCTGGTAGACCTTCACCCCATCGCACAAAGTGGTTTGCGAACCTTTGGTGGGGGCGATCTCGCAGAAGAACCAGGTCAGGTCGGGCCAGATCGGCGCGTTGCCGTTTTCGCAGTGCAGGCCTACGGCACCGGTGCCGGCGTCCACCAGTTGTGCGACGCCTTTGGCGATCACGCGGCCCGGGTCCAGGCTCAGGCGCGAACTGTGTTTTTTCACGAAGGTACCGAACTCGTCCAGCGACTGGATGCAGTTGCGGAAGATAATCACGCCGGCATTCGAAAGCTCTTCGAAAACCGTCGCAGTGTCGGCGTTCAAGGCATACGCGCGATCGGTGATGACACTCGCCTGATAAGTCGATTGAGTCATGTCGCTAATCCTTTAGTGAGTACATGTCTGAAGATGCAGGACGGTGGCGTGGGCTCTACGGGCCGGGCCATTGAGGGCATAGAGGCTTTGCAGCTGCGGGGCGTCCGGCGCCAGTGGCCAGATGGCCTGCGGCAGCTCGACTTCCGAGAAGCGCTGTTGCGCCCAGTCCTGAGTGTGCTGGTGATCGAATTGCGGTCCGACGCTGAGTACGATCGCCAGTTGCCCGTCTGTAGTCATGAACATCAGCGCATCGTTCACGCCGGCTTGCTCTTTGAACTCCAGCTCGATTTGTTCCGGAGAAACATTGCGGCCATTGGGCAGGCAGATGATGTTTTTCTCGCGTCCGGTGATGAACAGGAAACCCTCGTCATCGAACTCGCCGATATCACCTGTGCGCAGCCAGCCATCCTCGGTGAAGGAGCAGGCGCTCGGATCGACCCACGAGTAGCCCTGGAACATTGAGCTGCTTTTGATTTCTACCCGTTGCTGATCCGTCACCCGGACCTGGACGTGCGGCAGAGGTTTGCCAACGCTGCCGAGCTTGCTGTTGGCAGGGGTGTTGACGCTCACCACCGAACCGTTCTCGCTCAGTCCGTAACCTTGATGAACCTGAATACCCTGCGCGCTCAGACGCTGCAGTTTTTCGCTGCTGATCGGAGCGCCACCGGCGGTGATGTACAACTCCTTGCGCAGCAACGACAGCAGCTCCATGTCGGTGTTTTGCTCGGCAACGTCAAGGAGCACGTCGAGCATTATCGGCGGTACGGTCACCGCGCTCGCCCGGGTTCTGAGCAGTTGCGCCAGAATCGCCGAGGTGTCGTAGCCAGCCTCGCCGATCAATGGCGTGTGCTCGTCGAGGAAGTACACGGTGCCGCCGGACAGCAGCGGCAGGTAGACCGCCGTGACCTGTTCGATCAACAGGCTCAGCGGCACCACCGACAGGTAGCGTTTTTGATAGGTGGCCGGGACCACGCCGAGTAGCGATTGCAGCACGGCGCTCAGGCCGGCCAGGCTTTGCTTCACGCCTTTGGGCTTGCTGGTGGTGCCGGAGGTGTGGATGACTTTGCAGGTCCATTCGGCATCGGCGCTGTCGATGAAGCTCGGGTCCGCCGGCACCGCAAGCGAGGTCTCGAGTGCGCTGGGTACATGGACCAGGCGGTTGGCGTCGAGGTCGATTTCCCAGCGCTTTTCCAGCGTCTCCCGGCCTTTGTCATCGACCAGGAAGCCCGAGCATTCGAAGGCCAGGTGTTCGGCCTGGTACTTACTGAAGCCCAACGGCAGCGGCAAGGAGGTGAAGCCGAAGAGCAGGCAGGCGAAGTCGGCGATGACCCAGTCGCTGCTGTTGCGCATGACGATGCCGATGGTGCGTTTTTCGTCGGTGAACTGACGGTTCATGTGTTGCCCAAGCTGCCGGGCATGCTCCAGCACCTGGGCGTAGGTCAGGCGGCGCCCGCCCGTGTCGTCAGCCGAAGGAATATCGACGACGCAGACGGCATCCGGTGTGCGTTGGACCTGGGCCAGTAAGTCTTCGACGAAATGCGTCATGCGGCTTGCTCGCTTTGCACGTCGAGCCGGAAAACGGTCTTGAGGACGGTCTCGTGATAGTGATGCTTCATCTCGCCCAGCTTGATGTAGCCGGTGATGGGCGTCTGCTCGTAGTAGGAGCCCCATTCGACTTCCGCTCGGGCGGTCATGCGTTGCGGGTCGGCATCGCAGATCTTGTTGACCTTGACGTTGCAGTAGCTCATCGATTTGATCAATTTGGGGGTGCAGGTGCACAGCACGTAGCGTGCGCCCATGCACCAGGTCACCATTGAGAGCATGTTGAACAAGGTCTGGCCGGCAACCGAATTGATCGACGCGGTATTGCCGATTTCGACGATGCAGTCGCGTTCGATCCGGGTGTTGGTGATTTTCGACAGCGTCTCCTCGGACGGTGAGTCCAGATAACATTCGGACAATAGAGGACCTGACTTGGCGAAACTGAAACCGGCACACGACTGAATGGAGTCATTGTTATCGAATACGATTAAAAAGTACTCGGGGGATGGCTCGATGGTGGCATTGAAGGATTTCATGTACCGACGTTTTACAAAGTCAACGGCGGACTTCCAGAGTTGGGTGTTGCGTTTGGCTACTTGAGTACGCATGCAAGTTTTCCTTTCTTTCTGCGTGAGTCGATAGGCGGATTGTTGAGTGGTCTGGTTGTTCTGGTACGCGTGTCCTAATTGATATTTTTATTCTGGTACATATGTACTGATTGATGTTGTTGTTCTGGTACATATGTACTGATTAGTGTTGTTGTTTACGGCAGCAGGCGCTCTTCCATGCCCCTGTAACAGCCTGGCCCAATCCGCTATTGGGCCATGTTCCTCGACAGTGTTAGTTCACCATTGGATGCCTGTTGTTTTCAGGCTCCCACTCGTGTCCGCAGCTAACACCACGCCGATGCGCGTAGGGTTTTCTGGTCGGGATCGGTGGGGGGGGTAGTCGGGTATGTCAGTGAACAGTGAATCCTTTCGATGAAGCCATTAGACAGCGTCCTGCTGGTGTGTGGTTTTTATCATAAATAGTTTGATTAGTGAATTAATTAACCCGTACCCGTTCAGAATTTTCATGTGAGTCATGAAGTCGCTGTCTGGTGTTATTTTGAAAGGGAGGGGTAAGTAAAAGCGGGGGTGTTAATTATCTCGTTCTAGTTGTATGACAGAAAGAATACAGGGGGGATGTCGGAGGATATGAGTCCGGGCAGGGCCCGGACTCCGAGGGTGTCTATTCGATCAGGCGGGTTGTGCCAGCCAGGCCAGTTGCGGGCCGTCGGGAACGATGCGTGTCGGGTTGATATGGTTATGGGAGTAGTAGTAATGCAGCTTGATGTGGTCCATGTCGATGGTGCGCCGCACGTCTTCGCGTTGGGTCATCCGGCGCAGGTAGTCGTACAGGGCCGGGTAGTCTTGCAACGGGCGCAGATTGGCCTTGAAGTGCAGGCAATACACGGCCTCGAAGCGAATCAGCGTGGGTAACAGGAACAGGTCGGACAGTGTCAGGCGGTTGCCGAACAGGTAGCGTTGGTCAGCGAGACGGAGAGTGTCAGATTTTTTGTGTGCGGGCCGGTAACGGCCTGCCGTTAGGCAGGCC